>NZ_JANLGI010000004.1 GCF_024655635.1 Allobosea sp. 47.2.35
GTCCCGTGGCGGCGCCGCCGATGATGGCCCCGGCGCCAGCCCCGATCAGCGCACCCGTGCCGGCATTCTGTTCGCGCGCCGTGCAGGCGCCCAGAGCGGCGCCCAGCGCCGCGACGAGCATCAGTTTCTTGATGATCATGACCTCTCCTCCTCCGTGAGATGACGAGTCGCTCGCAGCATCAAACAGCGTTGGGCGCCTAAGGTTCCGCCGGGCGATGGGCCGCCATCGGCCTCCTCCATCGGTCATCAACTTTGGAGAGGGCTTTTGTGTCGGCACAAAGGCCGCGAAAATTCTCGGCTCATCGGAACCTATCGCGGCAGCGCTGGTTGGAGAGACAAGTCCCGCCGGAGGACAGGTTCTCCGGCATCCCATCGTGAACCAAGGGGGAAGACGATGACCGACATTCCCATGACCGCCGCCGTGACCGCCAACCCGCTGATCGCCGGTGCCCGCGTCGCTGGAACGGATGTCTACAACACCGCAGGCGACCATCTCGGCGAAATCTACGACGTGATGCTCGACAAGCTGACCGGCAAGGTCGCTTACGCGATCATGTCCTTCGGCGGCTTCCTCGGGCTGGGCGAGAAGTATCACCCCATCCCGTGGAGCGTGCTCGACTACGATACGCAGCGCGGCGGCTATGTCGTGCCGCTGACCAAGGAACAGCTCGAGGCGGCGCCGATGTATGACAGCGAGGGCGAGCCCGACTGGGACGACAAGGCTTATGGCAAACGCGTCCACGACTACTACGGCACCATGCCCTACTGGATGATGTAGGAGCTGCCAGGCGCAGGTCGCGGCGGTTGCTATCCCCCCAGCCGAACCGTCGTGGCGGCGGGATGCGGGCCGAAAGGCCCGCATCTTCTTTTTGGGCTTCCATCAAACGCTGAATGTCGCGGTTTCCGAACCATTTTCGTCGATCCGCGGGAACAGCAGAGCCCTTCGCGCGTCTATCCGCCGGGGGATTATGACGCCCGATGATCCGCAGCGGAGAGTTCGCGCAGCGGTCCCGGCCCTCACATCAGGAGAAGGCGAGATGCGCATCCGCTACGGCTATCGGATCGAGCTGGTCTGTGCCCATGACATGCCCTTGATCACGTTGCTCGACGTGCACCCGTCGCGCCGGCACGATCTGACGACGCCGGACGAGATGAAGGTGACCGCGCTGGCCGATCCGTCCATCGGGATAGCGATGGCGCAGGATCTCGACGCCTTCGGCAACATTCGCCGCCGCATGGTCGCGCCGCCCGGCGGCATCCGCCTGGAATCGGAGGGGATCGTCCACGATTCCGGCGAGCCCGATATCATCAACCCGTCCGCCCGCGAGGTCTCGCCCTCACGCCTGCCGGACTCCGCCCTCGTCTACCTCCTGGGCAGCCGTTACTGCGAGACCGACAAGCTCTACGATCAGGCCTGGAGCCTGTTCGGGCAGGTGCAGCCGGGCTGGTCGCGGGTGCAGGCGATCGTCGAGTTCGTCCACAATCACCTGACTTTCGGCTACCATTTCGCCCGTAACACTCGCACGGCCGCCGAGGCTTTCGAGGAGCGGATCGGCGTTTGCCGCGACTTCGCCCATCTGGCGGTTACGCTCTGCCGCTGCATGAACATCCCGGCGCGCTACTGCAACGGCTATCTCGGCGATATCGGCGTGCCCGCCAATCCCGCGCCGATGGATTTCAACGCCTGGTTCGAGGTTTTCCTCGGTGGGCGCTGGTACACGTTCGATGCCCGACACAACGAGCCGCGCATCGGCCGCATCGTCATCGCGCGTGGCCGGGACGCGACCGATGTCGCGATGATCAGCTCCTTCGGAACCCATGCGCTGCAGCGCTTCGAGGTGATCACCGAGGAGGTCGAGGACGTGCCGATGCCCTTGATGCCGCCGGTGCCGGAACAGTTCAACGCTCGCCCGGCTGCCGCCTGAGCGCCCTTGCGCGTGGTCGAACGCCACCCATCTAGACCAGCACCATGCGCTACACTGTCGTCGTCAATGCCCGCGCCGGAACCGTCCTCGAAGCCGGCGCGGATGCTTTCGCTGCGCGGCTGGAGGCAGCCTTCGCCAACCATGGCTGCGGAGTGGATGTGCGGCTCGTGCCGCCGCGCGAGATCGACGATGCGCTCTCGCTCGCGATCGAGGACAAGCATGCGCTGCCGGTTTTGGCCGGCGGCGACGGCACGATCAATGGCGCCCTGCCGGTCCTGATCCAGGCAGATCGCCCGATCGGTATCCTGCCCATGGGGACGGTCAACGTGCTCGGCCGTGATCTCGGCCTGTTCGGCACGCTGGAGCAGCAGGTCGCGGCGCTGTGTGGAGGCGAGCCCGTGGAGATGGATGTCGGGCGGGTCAACGATCGCCTGTTCCACTCGCTCTCCGGCATGGGCTTTTTCAGCCTGATGGCGCGCGAGCGCGAATATGCGCGCCGCCGCTTCCCCTTCAGCCGCGCTGCCGCTTTCGGCGTCGCCGCGACGCGCTCGATCCTGTTCACGCGGCCGGTGACGCTCGACATCACCGTCGGCAACGATCATCGCATCGTCGAGGCGGATGCCGTGCTGGTCACGGTCAACCGTTTCGAAGGCGCGGACTGGCGCCGCCCGAGACTCGATGACGGCCTCTTCGAGGTCCATGTGCTCAACGCCGGCGGGCTCTATTCGCGCAGCAAGGCGGCGCTCTCGGTGGTCTCGGGCCATTGGCGGAACTCGCACAACCTGACCTCCTTCACCGGCGATGCGGTGACCCTGATCCGGCGCGACAAGCGGCGCGGCCACATCACCTTCGACGGCGAGGTCGAGCGCAAGGCGGGGCCGTTGAGCTACGGCTTGCTGCGGAAGGCGCTGCGAGTGATCGCGGCGCGCCCCGCGAGCCACTGAACGAGGGCCGGATCATGGGTGGCAGAACGCCGCCTGTTCGATGTTCGCGAGCGCCTGTTAATCTCCTGCCCGATCCCTTCCGGAGACCGCCTTTCTTGCCCCAACCCCGTATCCTGGTTCCCGCTGCCGCCGCTCTGGTCTTCCTCGGGCTCGCGCTGCTGATCGTCTCCGGGCGCAGCTTCTCCCTCGATACGACGCTGATCATGCTGTTCCGTGACGCGGCCAACCCGGCTGTCCCGATCGGGCCGGCCTGGTTCCAGGAGGCTGTGCGCGACATGACCGCGCTCGGCAGCTTCATCGGCCTGTTCTTCATGGCGCTGACGGCGACGCTGGCGCTCTGGCTCTGCGGCTATCGCCATCTCGCGATCGGGCTCGTGGTCAGCCTCATCGCCGCCTTCCTGGCAAGCACCGGCCTGAAGATCGCGATCGCCCGCAAGCGGCCGGATATCGTCGAGCACGCCGCCTTGACCTTCACCGCCAGCTTCCCGAGCGGCCACGCCTTCCTCTCGGCCGTGACGCTGCTGACCATCGCCGGCTTCGTCGGCCTCGCCTCGCGGCGGACGGATATCGCCCGCTTCTGCATGGTCATGGCCGTGGTCATGGTCGGCCTGATCGGGCTCAGCCGCATCTATCTCGGCGTGCACTGGCCTTCCGACGTCCTCGGCGGCTGGGCCCTCGGCATCGTCTGGTCGAGCGTCGCCACGGCCTGGCTCGGCCGCCGGATGGCGGAATCCGACCCGGCCTGAGCCCGATTGGGGCTCAGCGCATGTCGATGGTGGCGTTGACGCCGAGAGCGGGCGTGCGCCCGAGAATCTTGGCGGTCGCCAGCTTGAAGGCGACCAGCACGCTGCTCGACGGCCCATCCCAGATCTCGGCCGAGGTCGGCGTCAGGGCCAGCAGGGTCGCATCCGGATCGTGCGGCCCGTTCGGGAACCAGGCGCTCGCCATCGGCGTCCAGACCTGCCGCAGCGTCTCACGGTCCGGAACTTCCGAGGCCGAGCAGGAGATCGCGGTGTAGAAGTTGCGGTCTTCGTGGCTGATCGCGACGCCAACGGAAGGCGAGCGCAGCGCCGCTCCAATGATACCGGTATGCCGGTGCGTGATGAAGAGCAGGCGGTGATGGTCGCGGTCGAGATGGCCCGACATCGGTCGGGTCCTGATATCGCCTTCGGTGACGAGCGAAACCATGTAGACCGGGTGCGCCGCCAGCGCGGCCCAGATGCGTTCCTGCAGTTCGGTGTCTGGCATGGCAACCTCCTGCCGGTGCGATCCTGTCACGACCGGCCCCGCATGGAAACCGGCCTGTGCGTCATGCCAACGCCGCGTGGCAGGCAACGTTCCCGGTTCTCGCTGGAACATCATGGCCGGCCCTGCGTTGGGGATGGGCTCGCGGCCTCGCCGCCATTATCGGGAATTGTCCATGGCTCTATCGCGTAATCTCCTGGCCGCGCTGGTCCTTGTCCTCGTCGCTGCCCTCGCCGTGACCGGCTTCTCGCTCTACCAGGAGAAGAAGCAGCCTGATGGCGTCGAGATTTCGGTCGGCAAGAACGGGCTGTCGATCAAGGAAAAATAGTCCCGCAGCAGCTGCAGTCGTCCGTCACGCGGCCATAAAGATGGGCGGCTGCCCAAAGGGCATTGGCCTTGCCGGCTCAAAGGCGCTAACACCCGAACCACGAACCTGTGTCGTGGGAGAACGAGATGAACGCGCCCTTCAAGAACCTCATCGCCGGCGAATGGGCCGGCGGCACCAATGCTTCGCGCAACATCAATCCCTCGAACACCAATGACGTCGTCGGCGAGTATGTCCAGGGCTCGGTCGAGGACCTGAACAACGCGGTCGCCGCCGCCAAGGCCGCCTTTCCGGCCTGGAGCCGCTCCACCCCGCAGGAGCGCTACGACATCCTGAAGAAGGCCTCCGACGAAATTCTCGCGCGCAAGGACGAGCTCGGCCGCCTGCTCTCGCGCGAAGAGGGCAAGACCCTTGGCGAGGGCATCGGCGAGGCGACCCGCGCCGGTCAGGTCTTCGCCTTCTTCGCGGGCGAGTGCCTGCGCCTCGGCGGCGAGATGGTTCCGTCCGTGCGTCCGGGCGTCGGCGTCGAGATCACCCGCGAGGCGGTCGGCATCGTCGGCATGATCACGCCCTGGAACTTCCCGATCGCGATCCCCGCCTGGAAGATCGCGCCTGCGCTCGCCTGGGGCAACTGCGTCGTTCTGAAGCCCGCCGATCTGGTGCCGGGCTCGGCCTGGGCGCTGGTCGACATCATCCAGCGCGCCGGCCTGCCCAAGGGTGCGCTCAACCTCGTCATGGGCCGTGGCTCGGTCGTGGGCCAGGCGCTGCTCGAGCATAAGGACGTCGCCGCGATTTCCTTCACCGGCTCGGTCGGCACCGGCCGCAAGGTCGCGGCTGCCGCCATTGCCGGCAGCCCGATGAAGAAGGTCCAGCTCGAGATGGGCGGCAAGAATCCGCTCGTCGTGCTCGACGACGCCGACCTGAAGGTCGCCGTCGAGGTTGCCGTCAACGGTGCCTTCTTCTCGACCGGCCAGCGCTGCACGGCCTCCTCGCGCCTGATCGTCCAGGCCGGCATCCACGACAAGTTCGTCGAGGCCTGCATCGAGCGCCTGAAGGGCGTCGTCGTCGATGACGCGCTGAAGGCCGGCACTCATATCGGCCCGGTCGTCGACCAGAGCCAGCTCGACCAGGACCTGAAATACATCCAGATCGCCAAGGACGAGGGCGGCAAGCTGGTCTTCGGCGGCGAGCTCCTGAAGCGCGATACCCCCGGCTTCTATCTGGCGCCGGCGCTGTTCACCGAGACGACCAACGCGATGCGCATCTCGCGCGAGGAGGTCTTCGGCCCGGTCGCCAACATCGTCCGCGTCAAGGATTACGACGAGGCGCTCGCCGTCGCCAACGACACCGAGTTCGGCCTCTCCTCGGGCATCTGCACGACCTCGCTGAAGCATGCGACGCATTTCAAGCGCAACAGCGAGGCCGGCATGGTGATGGTCAACCTGCCGACGGCGGGCGTCGACTATCATGTCCCGTTCGGCGGCCGGAAGGGCTCCAGCTACGGCCCGCGCGAGCAGGGCGCCTACGCCAAGGAGTTCTACACCACGGTCAAGACGGCCTACACGCTGGCCTGATCGGTTCGGAACCGACGAGAATTGGAGGGCCGCGCCGGAAGGCGCGGCCCTTTTCGTTCAGAAGCCTTCCAGCACGATCTTGCCCTTGGCGCGGTTGCTCTCGATCAGCGCATGCGCCCGCTTGAGATTGTTGGCGTTGATCGTGCCGAAATGCTCGGCCAGCGTCGTGCGAACCTTGCCTTCGTCCACGAGCCGCGAGACCTCCGCCAGAAGCTTGCCCTGCTCGCCCATATCGGCGGTGTGGAACAGCGAGCGGGTGAACATCAGCTCCCAGTGTAGCGACAGGCTCTTGCGCTTCAGCGGATTGGCATCGAGCGTCTTCGGGTCGTCGATCAGGCCGAACCGTCCCTGCGGCGCCATGAGTTCGACGATGCTCTCCAGATGGCTGTCGGTATGGGTGGTCGAGAACACGAAGGCCGGCGCGCCGATGCCGAGCGCGGCGACCTGCTCGGCCAGCGGCTTCGTGTGGTCGATGACATGATGCGCGCCGAGCTCCTGCGCCCAGGCGCGGGTCTCCGGCCGTGAGGCAGTCGCGATCACCGTGACGTCGCTGAGCTGGCGCGCGAGCTGGATCGCGATCGAGCCGACGCCGCCCGCACCGCCGATGATCAACAGCGCATGCGCCGCGCCCGGCACGGGCTTGCGGACATCGAGCCGGTCGAACAGCATCTCCCAGGCGGTGATGGCTGTCAGCGGCAGGGCGGCAGCCTCCGCGAAGCCGAGGTTCTTCGGCTTGGGCCCGACGATGCGCTCGTCGACGAGATGGAATTCCGCATTAGAGCCGGGCCGGTCGATCGCCCCGGCATAGAACACGGCATCGCCCGGTTTGAAGCCGGTCACCTCCGGCCCCACCGCCTTGACGATGCCGGCAGCATCCCAGCCGAGCACGCTGGTCTGGCCTTCCCCCGGCTGGCTGCGGACGCGGATCTTGGTGTCGACCGGGTTGACCGAGACCGCCTTGACCTCGACCAGGAGGTCGCGCCCGGCCGCCTTCGGCTCGGGCAAATCGAGATCGATCAGGCTGGTCTCGGCGGCGATGGGTTGCGACTGGCGGTATCCGACGGCGCGCATGGCGTCTCTCCTGCATTGCGATACAGCCGAGATGCGCATAACCTTCAAAAGGCGCAAGAACGCACAATTTCAGCCTATAGTATCGAAAAGGATACCCTCATGCCGCCGCGCTTCCAGGAGCCGTATTGCTCGGCCGGCTGCCCCGTCGAGGCGGCGCTGGGCCTGATCGGTGGCAAGTGGAAGGGCATCGCGCTCTATCACCTGATGGGCGGCACCTTGCGCTTCAACGAGATCCGCCGGCGCATTCCCGGCGTCACCCAGCGGATGCTGACGACGCAGTTGCGCGAGCTGGAGGCGGACGGCCTGATCGTGCGGGTCGTCTATCCGGAAGTGCCGCCGCGGGTGGAATACAGCCTGTCAGTCAAAGGGCGGACGCTGGAGCCGGTGATCATGGCGCTGAAGAGCTGGGGCGAAACCCACGCCCGTTCGCCGCAGCCGCAGGGGGCCGAAGCGGCGGCCTGAGGGCTCAGCCGACCGGGACCACGTCCACGGCGACGCCGACCTTCTGCGTGCCCGGTCCGATCACCACGCCGTCGAGCGGGGCGACATCGGCATAGTCGCGGCCGAAGGCGGTGACGATATGGTCGTCCGCGACGATCAGGTCATTGGTCGGGTCGAGCCCGACCCAGCCGATCTCGGGCCCGCACCACAGCATCGCCCAGGCATGGCTGGCATCGGCGCCTTCGAGCCGCTTCTGGCCCGGCGGCGGGATGGTGCGGATATAGCCGGAGACATAGGCCGCCGGCAGGCCGAGCCCCCTGAGGCCGGCGATCATGATATGCGCGAAATCCTGGCAGACGCCGTGGCGCTGGGCGAAGGCCTCGGCCAGCGGCGTCGTCACCTCCGTCGCTTCGGGGTCGTAGACGAAATCGCGCCTGATCCGGGCCATCAGGTCGCAGGCCGCCTCCAGCACCGGCCGGCCTGCGTCGAAGCTCGACCGCGCATAGTCGATCACCGCCGGGACATGCGGCACGAGCCGGCTCGGATAGAGGTGATGGGCCGGCGAGTCCGGCTGGAGGCTCCGGGAATCGAGCGCCAGCGCCGCGACATCCTCCCAGTTCCGCGTCAGCCCGGCATGGGGCGGCGGCGGCCGGTCGACCTCGATCCGCGCCCTCATTTCGAGCTTCAGCTCGCGATGCGGCTTGGTGATGGTGATCGTGGTCATGTGATTGCCGAAGAAGCAGAGCCCGTCACTGCGCTCGGCCGGGCGGGGTGCGATCAGCAATTCGCTCTTCAGCACGCGCTGGCCGCTGCCGTCGCGCGGCAGCAGGCGCAGGATGCAGCGCGAAAAGGGCACCGGCCGGCTATAGCCGTAGGTGGTGACGTGGCGCAGCTCGTAGATCACGCGATGCTCGTCATCCGCGAGCCTTCGGGGCCGCTGTTCTGCAGGAAATAGCGGTCGGCGATCGCGCCCGAGAGCCCCATCAGCAATTGCTCGAACAGCAGGATGCTGGTCCGGTCGAGCCGGCTCGCCTCCATCGTCCGGCAATCGGCGGCGAGGCGCAGTACCAGCCGGCGCGGCGCCTCCAGCATGCCGTCATCGGAGAGTGTCGGCAGGTTGGCGATCTCGGTGTCGAGCCGCTCGACCTGGAAGGCGACCGAGCGCGGGTTGTAGGGATCGAGCATGACGAGATCGAGCACCGGCTGCAGGCTGGCGCCGAGCAGGTAGCGCGAGCGATAGGTGATCTGCGAATCCGTCAGGTCGAGCAGGGCATCCAGGTTGTCGCCGGAGGCATTGCTGTCGGCTAGCTGCCGGGCGAAGCGACAGGTCGCGATGCCGCGCTCCAATCGCCGGCCGATATCGAGGAAGCGCCAGCCATTGCCGCGCACCATGTTTTCCTGGCCGAGGCCGGAGAAGGCGGCGAGCGTTTTCAGCGCCCGGTCGGCGATCTCATAGGCTTCGCCCTCGCTCGGCTTGCGGCCCTCTTCGGGGTCGAGCTGGTGCTGGAGGTCGCCGAACAGCCGCCAGGCATCGACCGAGAGGCGCTCGCGGATGACCGAGGCGGTGCGCCGGGCTTCCCGCAGCGAGGCTGCGGCGGAGCCGTAGTCGTCGAGGCTGTAGAGCGCGGCATAGGCCTGCGCCGCCGGTGTCCGCTTCTCCTGCCCTCCCGGAGCCGCGCCCCAGGCGACGAGCATGCCGGCGAGCTGGCGCACGGTATCGTTGCGCCCCGGCGCCGGGTCCGGGTCGATCAGGCGGCCGAGGAGAGCCCGCACCAGCCGCAAGGTGGCCTCGCCGCGCTCCAGATAGCGCCCGAGCCAGAAAAGGTTGTCGGCCGCCCGGCTCGGCAATGTGCCGGTGACGCGACGGATGCTGATCCGGTCCGGCGTCGGCAACAGGCTGACCTGCGCGACCGGCTCCTCCGACGTCACCCAGACATCGCTGGAGCGCACGCCGTTGCGCATGCTGACCGCCCGTGCGTCTGGCTCGTCCGAGATGCGGCAGAAGCCGCCGGGCATGACTTTCCAGCCGTCAGGCGTCGCGGCGGCGAAGACGCGCAGCGTCATCGGGTGGGGTTCGAGCCGGCCGTTCTGGAAGACCGGCATGGTCGAAAGCCGGACGACCTCCTGCCCGACATAGTCCATGCCATGCGCTTCGATCCGCGCGCGCAATGCCGCTCGTTCCGCCTCCGGCAATTCGCCGGCCACGACCTGCGTCGTATCGAGCCCGCCTCCGGCATTGCGGAAGGCCGGCGCGATGCTCATCTCGCCGAGCCGGTCGAGCACGGCCTGGCGCTCCTGCGGCTGTCCGCACCACCATGTCGCGATGTTCGGCAGGATCAGGTCCTGGCCGAGCACGTGCCGGGCGAGCGCCGGCAGGAAGCCCATCAGGGCGCGCGCCTCGACGACGCCCGAACCGAGCCCGTTGGCGACATGAACCTGTCCCTGACGGACCGCCTCGACCAGCCCGGCGACACCGAGCGCCGAGCCGGAATTGAGCTCCAGCGGATCGGCGAAATCGCCATCGATGCGCCGCCAGATCACGTCGGCGCGCTTCAGCCCGGCGATGGTGCGCACATGCACCCGGCCCTCGCGCATCAGCAGGTCGCCGCCCTCGACCAGCAGGAAGCCGAGATAGCGCGCGAGATAGGCCTGCTCGAAATAGCTTTCGTTGAGCGAGCCGGGCGTCAGCAGGGCGATGCGCGGCTCGACGCGCTTCGAACGTGTGACGAGTCCGGCGCGGAAGCTCTGGAAGAAGGCCGCCAGCCGCTCGATATTCATGCTGCGGAACATGTCGGGGAAGGCGCGCGCCAGCGCCAGCCGGTTCTCCAGTGCATAGCCGGTGCCGGAGGGCGCTTGTGTCCGGTCCTGCAGCACCCACCAGCGCCCGTCAGGCCCACGCCCGAGATCGGCGGCATAGAGCTGCAGCGTGCCGCCGCCTGCGATGCCGTGAAGCGGGCGCAGGTAGTCGGGGCTGCCAGTGACGACGGCGGCGGGCAGATGGCCCTCCGCGATCAATTCGCCCGGCCCGTAGATGTCGTCGAGCACGGTCGAGAGCAGTTCGGCGCGCTGCGTCACGCCGGCCGCGATCGCCTGCCATTCCGCCTCGGGGATGACCAGCGGCACATGCGAGAGCGGCCAGGCCCGCTCGCCGACGCCGGGGTCGCGCTCGTCGATATCGCCATGGACGCGATAGGAGACGCCGGTATCGCGGACATGCCGGTCGGCCAGCCCGAAGCGCTGGGTCAGCTCGGAGGGCGACAGCGCGCACCAGGCCGAGAGGAACGGCTCCCAATGCGGGCGTACTTGGCCGTTTTCGTCGATGAACTCATCGAAGACGCCAGGCAGCGGGCGATAGCCGGCGAGCAGCGCCGCGCGCCGCTCGGCCCTGCTGCGTCCCGATCGGATGCGCCCCTGCACCGCCATTCTTCGCGTCAAATCCCTGTCGGGCGCCTCAGGTCCAGCGTGAGCGGGAATTCGGCGCTGCGTTCCTCCGGCGGAATCGCCAGAGGGCCGGGACTATGACCGATCGCCTCGAAACGCGCGAGCCGTCTTGCCTCCGCCTCGTAGGAATTGACCGGGGGTGTCTCGTAATTGCGACCCCCGGGATGGGCGACATGGTAGACGCAACCGCCGAGCGACCGGCCGGACCAGAGATCGACGATGTCGAAGGTCAGGGGCGCGTGCACGGGGATCGTCGGATGCAGGCCCGAGGCCGGCTGCCAGGCCTTGAAGCGCACCGCTGCGACCGCCTCGCCCGAAATGCCGGTTGGCGTCATCGGCAGGCGGCGGCCGTTGCAGGTTATGAGATGGCGGCCCGGCACCAGCCCGGTCGCCTTGACCTGCAGACGCTCGATCGAGGAATCGACATAGCGCACCGTGCCGCCGATCGCGCCTTCCTCGCCCATGACATGCCAGGGTTCGAGCGCCTGCCGGATCTCGATCTCGACGCCGCCATGCGCGACCTTGCCGAAGAAGGGGAAGCGGAACTCGGCCTGCGCCTCGAACCAGACGGGATCGAAAGCATAGCCGGCGCGCTGGAGATCGCCGAGCACGCCCTTGAAATCCTGCCAGACCATCTCCGGCAGCATGAAGCGGTCATGCAGGGCGGTGCCCCACCGGATGAGCTTGCCCTCCAGCGGCTCGCGCCAGAACCAGGCGATCAGCGCGCGCAGCAGCAATTGCTGGGCGAGCGACATCCGCGAATCCGGCGGCATCTCGAAGCCGCGGAACTCGACCAGCCCGAGCCGCCCGGTCGGCCCATCGGGTGAATAGAGCTTGTCGATGCAGATCTCGGTGCGGTGCGTGTTGCCGGAGACATCGACCAGGAGGTTGCGGAACAAACGGTCGACCAGCCAGAGCGGGATCGGCGCCTCGCCGGGCTTCGGCACCTGCGCCAGCGCGATCTCCAGCTCGTAGAGCTGATCCTGCCGGGCCTCGTCGATGCGCGGCGCCTGGCTGGTCGGGCCGATGAACAGGCCGGAGAACAGGTAGGAGAGCGAGGGGTGCCGGTTCCAATAGAGGATGATGCTCTTCAGGAGGTCCGGCCGGCGTAGGAAGGGCGAGTCGGCTGGCGTCACGCCGCCGAGCACGGCATGGTTGCCGCCGCCGGTGCCGGTATGGCGGCCGTCGACCATGAACTTCTCGGCGCAGAGCCGCGCCAGCCGTGCCTCCTCGTAGACGCCCCGCGTGATCGCCGCCGCTTCGCGCCAATCCGTCGCCGGATGGATATTGACCTCGATCACGCCGGGATCGGGCGTGACCTTGATCACGTCGAGACGGGGATCGAAGGGCGGCGCATAGCCCTCGATATGCACGGGCTGGCCGAGCTCTTCCGCCACCGCCTCGACGGAGGCGACCAGGTCGAGATAATCCTCCAGCCGCTCGACCGGAGGCAGGAAGACGCAGAGCACGTTGTCGCGGATTTCGAGGCTGAGCGCGGTGCGGACATGATCGCCGCCGATCTCCTGCTCGCGCCGGTCCTGGACCGGCCCTGAGGCGGTGGAGCCTCCAATGCTCATCTGCGCCAGACCGGGCCTTTCCTCTCCGGGTGCTGGCTCCGTGGGCCGTGCCTCGGGATGATCGGTCCAGCTCGCCCCGGCCGGACCAGCGGCTGCCAATGGCGGGCGTGGCTCCATCGGGTCCTGCGGATGGATATGCGGATATTCGGCCTTTGGCACGACCGGCAGCGAGCCCAATGGCAGGCGGTAGCCGACCGGCGAGTCGCCCGGCACGAGGAAGAGCTTGCCCCGCCGCAGTTTCCATTTCTCCGAGCGCCAGCGCCGGTCGCTCGCGCCCGCCTGCCAGCGCTGCACCGGGATGACATAGCCGCGCGGATTGCCCAGGCCGAGCTCGAAGACGCGCGCCATCCGCGAGCGCTCCTCTGGATCGGAGAGGCGCGAATCGAGCGGATCGACATTGTCGGGAAGCTGCGCCTCCTTGAGCAGCCAGACGCCGGTATCCTCATAGGCCGGCATCACGTAATCGGCGCCGAGCCCGAGCTTTTCGGACAGCCCTTGGGCCAAGGCTTCGGCATCGCGAATGGTGGCGCTGATCTCCAGTTCGCGGTCGCCGCCGGTCTGCGCCTCCGGCTCGCGGGCGATGAGATCGGCATTGCGCCAGATCGGCTGGCCATCTCGCCGCCAGTACAGGGCGAAGGCCCAACGCGGGAGGGTCTCGCCCGGATACCATTTGCCCTGGCCGTAATGCAGCATCCCGCCGGGCGCGAAACGTTCGCGCAGGCGCCGGATCAGCGTGTCGGCGCGCTGGCGCTTGGTCGGCCCGACGGCGGCGATGTTCCATTCCGCGCCGGTCTGGTCGTCGATCGAAACGAAGGTCGGCTCGCCGCCCATGGTGAGCCGGACATCCTGCGCCTTGAGATCGGCCTCGACCTTGTCGCCGAGCGCATCGAGCTCGCCCCAGGACGCATCGGAGAAGGGCAGGGTGATGCGCGGCACCTCATGGACGCGCGTCACGCTCATCTGGAAGTCGAATGTCGTCTCGGCATAGCTCGTGACGCCCGAGACCGGCGCGGCCGCGCGATAATGCGCCGTAGCCGCCAGCGGCAGATGGCCCTCGCCGGTGAGCAGGCCGGAGGTCGGATCGAGCCCGACCCAGCCGGCGCCGGGAATGTAGACCTCGGCCCAGGCATGCAGGTCGGTGAAATCCTTGTCCGTCCCGCGCGGGCCTTCGAGCGGATCGATATCCGCCTTCATCTGGATCAGGTAACCGGAGACGAAGCGCGCCGCGAGGCCGAGATGCCGGAGCGCCTGGACGAGCAGCCAGCTCGTGTCGCGGCAGGAGCCCGACCCGATCGACAGCGTATGCTCCGGCTCCTGCACGCCGGGCTCCATGCGGATGCCATAGGCAATGCGCTGCTGCAGGCGGGCATTGAGGTCGACGATGAAATTGACCGTGTTCATCGGCTCGCGCGGCAGTTCGGCGAGGAACGCTGAAAGCAGCGGCCCTGCGGGTTCCTTCACCAGATAGGGCGCGAGCTCCTCGGTCTGCTCTTGCGTATAGGCGAAGGGGAAGGTCTCGGCCTGCGCCTCGACGAAGAAGTCGAACGGGTTGATGATCGACAACTCGGTGACGACGTCGACCTCGATGCGGAACTCCATCACCGGTTCCGGGAAGACAAAGCGCGCCAGCCAGTTGCCGGCGGGGTCCTGCTGCCAGTTCACGAAATGCTGCGCCGGCGTCACCTTCAGCGAGTAGCTTTCGATCCCGGCCCGGCAATGCGGCGCCGGCCGCAGGCGCACGATCTGCGGTCCGAGCGTGACCGGCCGGTCGTAGCGGTAATGCGTGACATGGTTCAGCGCGGCGATGATGGCCAAGTTTCGCCCCCTAGTCCCAGGCGATAGCCGCCTGCAACGTCAGGTTAGCGGTGCGGCTGGCGCGCGCAAGGCATAGCCTGTGCCTGGGTGACGTGATTAGCCGGTATCCCTGCTCAAGAGATGTGCAAAATGCTCCGTTCCGTCCGTTCCATCGCCGTTCGTTGACTGGACAGTCGCGATGGACTGGTTGCAGATAGCGCCCAACGGGCGGCCATCGCCCGCGCAACACGAATGATGGGGAATCCGATGCGTCACGTAGCCAAATTGATGGCGGTTTCGGCCTTTGCCGCCCTGATGTCGACGACCGCCTTCGCGCAGACGCCGAAGGACACGGTCGTGATGGCCAAGCAGATCGACGACATCATCACGCTCGATCCGGCCGAGGCTTTCGAGTTCTCGGGCGTCGAGGTCGGCGCGAATGTCTACGACAAGCTGATCAACATCGACATTTCCAAGAACAACGAGCTGATCCCGGATCTCGCCGAGAGCTGGAGCGTCAGCCCCGACAACCTCACCTACACCTTCAAGCTGCGCAAAGGCGTCAAGTTCCACTCGGGCAACCCGGTGACGGCGGCCGACGTGGTCTATTCCTTCCAGCGGGCGGTCACGCTCAACAAGTCGCCGGGCTTCATCCTGCGCCAGTTCGGTTTCGTCGCCGAGAACGTGCTCGACAAGGTCAAGGCCGTCGACGAGAACACCGTCCAGATCACGGTCTCGAAGCCCTACGCGCCGACCTTCTTCTATAACTGCCTGACCTCCGGTGTCGCCGCGATCGTCGACTCGAAGCTGGTCAAGGCCAACGAGAAGGACGGCGACTGGGGCAATGGCTGGCTGAAGCTGAATTCGGCCGGCTCCGGCGCCTACAAGGTCCGCAGCTATCGTCCGAACGAGCAATACACGCTCGACGCCAACGAGAGCTGGTACAGGGGCGCGCCGAAGAGCAAGCGCATCGTCGTGCGCCATGTCGCCGAGCCGGCCTCCCAGCGCCTCCTCGTCGAGAAGGGCGACGTCGACATCGCCCGCAACCTCTCCAAGGACCAGCTCACGGCGGTTAAGGGCAACGACGCGCTCAAGATCGTCCAGGGCGATAAGGGTTACATCCTCTATCTCGGCCTGAACCAGAAGAACCCGAACCTCGCCAAGCCCGAGGTCCGCGAGGCGCTGAAGCTCCTGGTCGATTACGCCTCGATCGAGAAGAACATCCTCGAGGGCACCTACAAGGGCCACGAGTCCTTCCTGCCGCAGGGCTTCCTCGGCGCGATCTCGGACAAGCCCTACCAGCTCAACGTCGCCAAGGCGAAGGAGCTGCTCGCCAAGGCCGGTCTCTCCAACGGTTTCACCGTCACCATGGACACCCGCTCGATCTCCCCGATCACCGACATCGCGCAGGCGATCCAGGCGACCTGGGCCCAGGCCGGCGTCAAGCTGGAGATCATCCCCGGTGACGGCAAGCAGACCCTGACCAAGTACCGCGCCCGCACCCACGACATCTATATCGGCCAGTGGGGCCCGGACTATCTCGACCCGCACACCAATGCCGAGACCTTCGCCATCAACGAGGACAATGGCGAGGAAGCGAAGTCGAAGACGCTGGCCTGGCGCAATGCCTGGAACATTCCGGACATGACCAAGGTCACCCAGAGCGCCGTGCTGGAAGCCGATGCGAGCAAGCGCAAGACCACCTATGAAGCTTTGCAGCGCGACCACCAGAAGGTCTCGCCCTTCGTGATCATGTTCCAGCAGATCGAGGTCTCGGCCGAGCGCAAGAATGTGAACGGCTGGGTCATCGGACCGAGCTCCGACACCAACCGCTACGCCACCATCGTCAAGAACTGAGCCTTCCGGCTCAGGAGCCCGCCGCGATCCCGAAAGATCGCGGCGGGCTTCCTTTCATGCTCATCCCGGACATGGCCAGGAATTCGGCGCGGCGTGAAACGCCTGCGGCCACTTCCGGCGCTCCGACGAAAAACACTGGAAACGGAGGCGGGTCATGACAGCCGTGACGCAAGCTCCCACAGGCAAGGCCGCCGCGCCGGGCAGGCTGCGGCGTTGGGGCCGCGCGCTCTCGCGCGAGCTGACGACCGTGGTCATCACCATGTTCGGCCTGCTGCTGGTCACCTTCTTCATCGCCCGCGTCATCCCGATCGACCCGGTGCTCGCCGTCGTCGGCGACAACGCCAAGCCCGAGACCTACGAGGCGGCGCGCATCGAACTCGGCCTCGACAAACCGCTCTGGCAGCAATTCGCCATCTATATCGGCAAGGTCTTCACCGGGAATCTCGGCACCTCCGTGCTGACTTCGAATCCCGTCGTCGAGGACATCAAGCGCGTCTTCCCGGCGACGCTGGAGCTCGCGACGCTCGGCACGCTGATCGGCGTCCTCATCGGCGTGCCGCTCGGCATCCTCGCCGCCGTCAACCAGGGCCGCTGGCAGGACCAGGTCGCCCGCGTCGTCGGGCTCGTCGGCTATTCCGTCCCGGTCTTCTGGATCGGGCTGATGGCGCTCTTGCTGTTCTACGCCAAGCTCGGTTGGGTCTCCGGACCGGGGCGTATCTCGGTGGTCTGGCAGGACATCGTCACCACCCGCACCGGCGTCATCATGATCGACGCGGCGCTGGAGGGCGAATGGGAGGCGTTCTGGGATGCCTTCTCGCATCTCATCCTGCCGGCACTGGTGCTCGGCCTGCTCTCGGTCGCCTATATCAGCCGCATGACGCGCAGCTTCATGATCACCGAGCTGCAGCAGCAATATGTCATCGCCGCCCGCGTGAAGGGCGTCTCCGAGACCGCCGTGATCTGGCGCCACGCGTTGCGCAACGCCGCCGTGCCGCTCTTCACCGTGATCGCGCTCTCCTACATGCATCTGCTGGAGGGCTCGGTGCTGACCGAGACGATCTTCGCCTGGCCGGGCCTCGGCCGCTATCTGACCAACGCCCTGCTCAACGCCGACATGAACGCGGTTCTCGGCGGCACGCTGGTGGTCGGCGTCGTCTTCATTGCGGTCAATCTCCTGACCGACATCATCGGCCGCCTGGCCGATCCGCGCGTGCGCTGAGGAGGCGGACTTATGAGTGACACCTCCTCCACCGGGCTGCATGCCTGGCTGATCAGCGACAGCCCAGAGTCGCGCCGCCAGGCCCGTCTCGGCCAGCTCTACCGGCAATGGCTCGCCTTCAAGCGCAACCCTATGGCGGTGGCGGGCCTCGCCATCATCGTCCTGCTGCTGCTGATCGCCGCCTTCGCGCCCCTGATCGCGCCCTTCGATCCGATCGCGCAGGCGCTCGACAAGCGGCTCATGCCGCCGTCCTCGATCAACTGGTTCGGCACCGATGCGCTCGGCCGCGACATCTTCAGCCGCATCGTCTACGGCACGCGGATCACGCTGGTCATCGTGCTGCTGGTCGTCGTCACGGTCGGCCCCTTCGGCCTGCTGATCGGCGCGATCTCCGGCTATTACGGCGGCTGGGTCGACCGTCTGCTCATGCGCATCACCGACGTGTTCCTGGCCTTCCCGCGCCTCGTCCTGGCGCTGGCCTTCGTCGCGGCGCTCGGCCCCGGCATCGTCAACGCCATCATCGCCATCGCGATCACGACCTGGCCGCCTTATGCCCGTGTCGCCCGCGCCGAGACGATGGTGATCCGCAACCAGGACTACATCGCCGCGATGCGCCTGCAGGGCGCGTCGCAGGCCCGCATCATCTGGAAGCATGTCGTGCCGATGTGCATGTCCTCGCTGATCGTGCGCACCACCTTCGACATGGCCGGCATCATCCTGACCGCCGCCGGGCTCGGCTTCCTCGGCCTCGGCGCGCAGCCGCCGATGCCGGAATGGGGCGCGATGATCTCCGCCGGTCGCGAGCAGATTTTCGACCAGTGGTGGGTCGCGACCTTCCCCGGCGTCGCCATCTGCATCGTTGCGCTCGGCTTCAACCTGCTCGGCGACGGGCTCCGCGACGTCATGGATGCGAGGTAAGTCGATGGCGAGCGAGCAGCCTCTTCTTGAGGTCGACAATCTCAAGGTCGACTTCCACACGCCGACCGGCATCGTCCGGGCCGTGCGCGGCCTCTCCTTCACGCTCGGCCGCGAGCGGCTCGGCATCGTCGGCGAATCCGGCTCGGGCAAGTCGATGACCGGCCGCGCCATCCTCGATCTGATCCCGCACCCGGGCGTCGTCAGCGCCGACCGCATGCGTTTCCGCGGCCAGGACCTGACGGCGATGGACAAGGGCGCGCGGCGCAAGCTCCGCGGCCGCCATATCTCCATGGTGATGCAGGATCCGAAATTCTCGCTGAACCCGGTCGAGACCGTGGGCAGCCAGATTGCCGAGGCCTATCGCATCCACCGCAAGGCCGGCGCCCGCGAAGCCCGTGAGCGCAGCCTCGCCATGCTGGAGCAGGTGCAGATCCGCGAGCCCGCCCGCGTCTACGATCTCTATCCGCACGAGGTCTCGGGCGGCATGGGCCAGCGCGTCATGATCGCGATGATGCTGATCGCCGAGCCCGAAGTCCTGATCGCCGACGAGCCGACCTCGGCGCTCGACGTCACCGTCCAGCTCCAGATCCTCAATATCCTCGACGATCTCGTCACCGAGCGCGGCATGGGGCTGATCTTCATCAGCCACGACCTGCATCTGGTGCAGTCCTTCTGTGACCGCGTCATCGTCATGTATGGCGGCAAGGTCATGGAGACGCTGCCGGCGGCCGAGCTTGCCGACCCGGCGGCGCGCAGCCGCCGCCATCCCTATACGCTCGGCCTGCTCGAATGCCTGCCGGACCTCGACCATCCCCGGGCGAAGCTCGCCACCCTCAACCGTGACCCGGCGTGGCTGGCATGACGAACGCAGCGATCTCCGTCGACAAGCTCAACGTCTCTTTCGGCGATTCCCATGTCGTGAAGGACCTCTCCTTCGAAGTCCGCAAGGGCGAGAGCTACGGCCTCGTCGGCGAGTCCGGTTCGGGCAAGTCGACCGTGCTGCGCGTGCTCTCCGGCCTCAACCGGGAGTGGAGCGGGACCGTCACGATCGAGGGCGCTGTCCAGCCCAAGGTCCGCGACAAGGCCTTCTATCGCAACGTCCAGATGGTGTTCCAGGACCCCTATGGTTCGCTGCACCCGAAGAAGACGGTCGACGACACCTTGGCCGAGCCGCTCGCGATCCACGGGCTCGACAATGCCGAGGCCCGCATCGGCAAGGCGCTCTCCGATGTCGGTCTGCCGGCCTCGTTCCGCTTCCGCTATCCGCACCAGCTCTCGGGCGGACAGCGCCAGCGCGTCGCGATCGCCCGCTCCCTCGTGCTCGAACCCTCGATCCTGCTGCTGGACGAGCCGACCTCCGCGCTCGACGTCTCGATCCAGGCGGAGGTGCTGAACCTGCTCGCTGCGCTAAGGCAGGAGCGCAAGCTGACCTATATCCTCGTCAGCCACGATCTCTCAGTCGTCGGGCACATGTGCGAGCGCCTGCTGGTCATGCAATTCGGCCGCGCCGTCGAGGAAATGACGGTCGAGACGCTGGCCGCTCGCCAGCCGCAGACGGCCTATGCCCAGCAATTGCTGACCGCGAGCGCCGGCTTCCGGCGCGCGGGCTGAATGGCGAGGGGACCGGCCCTGCGCCGTCCCCTCTTTGCAGCGCGGCAAAACCGTCCCACTCTGGCCGCAGCCTTGCGTTAGCTGCTTCGCGTCCGGAACGGACAACGGCCGGCTAGCGAAGCTTCGCGCCGGTCCAGCGAACCGGCACCGCCTGACGGAGTTACTGGATTGATGGACGCCATCGTGGACAACGCGCTTCGGCCCGAGACCGCTCCCGAGCGGACGCCGGTTCCGCCCTTCGATCTCGTGATCTTCGGTGCGGGCGGTGATCTCGCCTTGCGCAAGCTCTTCCCGGCGCTGGCCCAGCGCAACCGCGAAGGCGTTCTGCCGGGCGAGAGCCGCATCCTCGCCATCGTCCGCAAGGAGGAGGATGTCGAGGGCCTGCCGAAGCAGATCGCCAAGCGCCTCGACGAGGAAGGCATCCCGAAGGATCAGGTCGAGCCCTTCCTGCGCCGCCTGACCATGGTGATGCTCGATGCGGTGAAGCCGGAGACCTATGGCGCGCTGAAAGAGGCTCTGGGCGAGAGCGAGCGCGTCCGCTCCTTCTATCTCTCGACGCCGCCGGACCTCTTCATCCCGATCTGCGAGAACCTCGCCAAGGCCGATATCCTGACGCCGACCTCGCGCGTCATCCTGGAGAAGCCGCTCGGCCGCGATCTCGCCTCGGCGCGGGCAATCAACGATGCCGTCGCGCGCATCCTGCCGGAAAGCCGCACCTACCGGATTGATCATTATCTCGGCAAGGAGACGGTGCAGAACCTGCTCGTCCTGCGCTTCGCCAACACGCTGTTCGAGCGCTCCTGGTCGAGCCGCGACATCGACCATGTCCAGATCACCGTGGCCGAGACGGTCGGGCTGGAGCAGCGCGCCGGCTATTACGACAAGTCCGGGCATATGCGCGACATGGTCCAGAACCATCTCATGCAGTTGCTCACCCTCTTCGCCATCGAGCCGCCGAACATGCTGGAGGCCGGCGCCGTCCGTGAGGAGAAGATCAAGGTGCTGAAGGCGCTGCGCCCCATCGTCGGGCCGGATGTCCAGCGCTACACGGTGCGCGGTCAGTACGGTGCCGGGCAGATCGATGGCCAGCGCGTGCGCGGTTATTCCGAGGAGCTCGGCCACGGCTCGAACACCGAGACCTTCGTCGCCATCCGCTGCGAGGTCGACAACTGGCGCTGGGCCGGCGTGCCGATCTATCTGCGCACGGGCAAGCGCATGGCGCAGCGCTATTCCGAGATCGCGGTCACCTTCAAGCCGGTGCCGCACTCGATCTTCGGCGGTGGTTCCTGCGACCGGCTCGACGCCAACCGCCTCTTCATCCGCCTGCAGCCCAATGACGGCGTACAGCTTCAGTTGATGATGAAGGTGCCGGGCTCCGGCCGGCTCAAGATCGTGCCGCGCCAGCTCGACCTGCGCTATTCCACCGCCTTCGACGAGCGCACGCCGGACGCCTATGAGCGCCTGCTGACCGACGTCATCCGCGGCGACCAGACGCTGTTCATGCATCGCGACGAGGTCGAGCAGGCCTGGTCCTGGGTCGATCCGATCATCGCCGGCTGGCAGGACTACTATCCGCATCCGCATCGCTATGCCGCCGGCTCCTGGGGACCGTCGCAGGCGATCGGCCTGATCGAGCGCGACGGCCGCTCCTGGGCCGATCCGGACTTGGTCTGATGGCCGGCCCGCTCGCCTGGCACCGTTTCGCCACGCTCGCCGATGCTTCCGAGGCGCTGGCGGAGGCGGTCGCAGTGCGGCTGAAGGATTTGCTCGCAGGGCAGGGCAGGGCGCTTCTCGCCGTGCCCGGCGGTACGACCCCGGCCGGCTTCCTCGCTGCGCTCGGGCAGCATGATCTGGCCTGGGAACAGGTCACGCTCCTGCCGACAGACGAGCGCTTCGTCGCGGCCGATGACGCCGCCTCGAACGAGCGCATGATCCGCGCGCAATTCGCGCCGCTGGTCGAGGGGCGGGCCAACTTCCTGTCCTTCCACGAGCATGGCAGCGATATCGAGGCCGCCGCTGCTCTGCTCTGCGCCAAGCTGGCCGAACTCCCCGAGGTCGATCTGCTCGTCAGCGGCATGGGGGCGGACGGGCATATCGCCTCGCTCTTCCCCGGCGCCGAGGCCACCTTCGACGCGGTGCCGGACAGCGGCATCGTCGTCGCCCGCCCGCCAGGCTTGCCGCCGCGCCTGTCGCTCTCGCCGGCTCGTCTGCTCGGCGCTGGCTGGGCGAGTCTGCTCGTCTCGGGTGCCGCAAAGGAAGCGGTGCTCAAGGCTGCGCCCGAGCGCGAGCAGCAGCCGCTGCCGGTCGATCTTCTGCTCGGCAGCGCGCGAGGGCTCGACGTCTACTGGGCGAAGGAGTAGAGCCGGATTTCCTGCTCAAATCGATTGAAAGACGAGACCATGGACGAGACTGCCGCGATTGCCCGGTTGAAGAGCTGCGGCGTGATCCCCGTCGTGGTGATCGAGGACGCCTCGCGCGCCGTCGATCTCGCTCACGCACTGGTCGCCGGCGGCATCGATGTCGTCGAGGTCACGCTGCGTCGCCCGGCCGCGATGGAAGCGCTCGCGGCGATCGCGAAATCGGTGCCGAAGGCATTGGCCGTGGCTGGCACGGTCGTGACGCCGGCGCAGGCTCAGCAGGTCAAGGATGCCGGCGCGCAGGCCGTGGTCAGCCCCGGCTTCAGCGAGAGCGTCGACGAGGCCCTGCGCAAGGCGGGCCTGCCCTGGCTTCCGGGTGTCGCCACTGCCTCCGATTGCATGCGCGCGGTTGCTGCCGGGCGCACCACGGCGAAATTCTTCCCGGCCGAGCAGGCTGGCGGCCCGCCGGCCCTGAAGGCACTCTCCGGCCCGTTCCCGCAGATGACCTTCTGCCCGACCGGCGGTGTCAGCCTGAAGAACCTCGGCGACTACCTCGCCTTGCCGCAGGTCATCTGCGTCGGCGGTTCCTGGCTGGTTCCGGCCGATGCGATCGCTACAGGTGATTGGAAGCGGATCGAGACGCTGGCGCGCGAGGCGAAGGAAGCGTTCCTGAAGGCACGGGCGTAAGCGCGGGAAAAGAAGCGAGGCGCGAGAGCGAAAGAGTGTCATCCCGTGCGCGCTGCGGCATGCGAATGCCGCTGCGCAGACACGGGATCGTCCTCAGAAAGAGGCGCCTTCTCGTCACGCGGTCCCGTGTCTGCGCAGCAGCGTTTCACGCTGCAGCGCGCACGGGATCACACCCTACGATAGTGTCTCGCGCACCATTTCCGCGATCGCGAGCGAACTCGTCAGCCCAGGGCTCTCGATGCCCAGTAGGTTGACCAGTTCGGCGACTCCATGAACCTCCGGCCCGTCGATGCGGAAATCCGGCATCGGTTCGCTTGGCCCGTGCAGTTTCGGCCGGATGCCCGCGTAATCCGCGACCAGCGCGCCATCCGGCAGTGCGGGCCAGTAGGTCCGGATTGCCGCGTAGAACTTCTCCGCTCGCGCCGGATCGACCACCAGATCCTGATCGTGCTCAACCCATTCGACATCGGGGCCGAACTTGACCCGCCCGCCCATGTCGATCGTGGCGTGGATGCCGAGGCCCGCCGCCTCCGGCACCGGGTAGACGAGATGGCTGAACGGCTGCTTGCCCGTCAGCGCGAAGTAATTGCCCTTGGCATAGTGCTGCACCGGCACATGCTCAGGCTGGAAGCCTTCGAGCAGGCCGAGCAGCTTCGGCGCGCCATGGCCCGCCGAATTGACCACGGTCCGCACACTATAGGTCGCCGGATCGTCGCCGCCGAAATCGACGCTGAATCCATCAGCCTCGCGCCGCCAGCCGGTGATCGGCGTGTTCAAGGCAAGCGAGCCGCCGGCCGCCTCGCATTCGCCGAGCAGCGAGAGCATCAGCGCATGGCTGTCGACCACGCCGGTCTCGGGCGAGATCAGCGCGATCTCGCAGCGCACCTCGGGCTCCATCGCCCTGGCCTCGGCGCCGGAGAGCCAGCGCAGCGTATCGACGCCCGAGGCCTTGGCGCGGGCCATGATCGTCTCCAGCGCCGGCTTCTGGGCCTCGGAGGTGGCGACGATCAGCTTGCCGCAAGCCTTGTGCGGTAGGCCGCGCTCCTGCAGGTAGCGATAGAGCTTTTCACGGCCCGCGACGCAGACGCGGGCCTTCAGCGAGCCGGGCGGGTAGTAGATCCCGGCATGGATGACCTCGGAATTGCGGGCCGAGGTCTGGGTGCCGATGCCCTCGGCCGCTTCGGCGATGACGACCTCGCGTCCGGCCAGCGCCAGCTCGCGGGCAACCGCGAGGCCGACGACGCCGGCCCCGATCACCAGACAATCGATATCGCTCATCGCCTGAGCCGTCAGCCGCGCTGCGGCATGGCGATCTCGATGAGGCTCGCCCAGTAGTTCACGCCCACCGGGATCGCCGCATCGTTGAACTCGTAGGCCGGGTTGTGCAGGCCGGCCGAGTCGCCATTGCCGATATTGATGAAGGCGCCGGGGCGCTCCTCCAGCATGTAGGAGAAGTCTTCCGAGCCCATGGTCGGCGGCACTTCGGTGTTGATCGCGTCCGAGCCGAAGGCCTCCTTCGTCACGCTGGTGGCGAAATCGGTCTGGCCGGCATGGTTGAAGGTCACCGGGTAGCCGCGGCGATAGTTGAGCTGGTACTTCATGCCGAAGGCCTTCATCACGCCCTCGACGATCTCGGCGATGCGCTTCTCGGCGAGGTCGCGGGTTTCCGGCGTCAGCGTGCGGATCGAGCCCTTGATCTCCGCGGTCTGCGGAATGACGTTGAAGGCCTCGCCGGCATTGAGCGCGGTCACCGAGACGACGATCGAGTCGAGCGGGTCGGCATTACGCGAAGAGACTGTCTGCAGCGCCGAGACGAGCGCGCAGGAGGCGACGATCGGGTCGTTGACGCGATGCGGCGCGGCCGCATGGCCGCCGAGGCCCTCGATCTTGATGTGGAGCTGGTCGGCCGCGGCCATCGCGGGACCCTTGCGGATTTCGAACTTGCCGACGGGCACGCCCGGCTTGTTGTGCATGCCGTAGACTTCCTGGATGCCGAAGCGGGTGATCAGCCCGTCGTCGATCATCGCCTTGGCGCCGGCGCCGCCTTCTTCGGCCGGCTGGAAGATCAGCACGGCGGTGCCGTCGAAATCGCGGGTCTCGCTCAGGTACTTGGCGGCGCCGAGCAGCATGGCGGTGTGGCCGTCATGGCCGCAGGCATGCATCTTGCCGGGCACGGTCGAGCGGTGCGGCAGATTGGTCTCCTCGTGGATCGGCAGCGCGTCCATGTCGGCGCGCATGGCGATGACCCGGCCGGAATCCTGGCCCTTGCCCTTGATGACGCCGACCACACCGGTCTGGCCCACGCCGGTGGCGACTTCGTCGACGCCCCATTCCCGGAGCTTGTCGGCGACGAGGCCGGCGGTCCGGTGAACGTCGTACATCAGCTCGGGGTGGCGATGGATGTCGCGGCGGATCGCGGTGATTTCCGGGGTGAGCGCCGCGATGATGTCGGTCTTGGGCATCGTATCCTCTGAGATGGCATGGGGCGACCGCGCAGAAAGCGGGTGCCGTCGCGCAGGCTAGCCCAGCCTCGCACCGCCTGTCCAAGCCGGTGGCGCGCAGGGGATGGGCCTTGGCGGAATGGCCGGGCCTTTCCACCGGGTCATCCCGTGCGCGCCGCGGCATGAAATGCCGCTGCGCAGACACGGGACCGTCTCCCGTAGAGGCGCTTTCTCAGGGCGCATGAGCAGAGGCACCTTCTCGTCGCGCGGTCCCGTGTCTGCGCAGCAGCGCTTCACGCTGCAGTGCGCACGGGATGACAGCTCCCTTTCTCGGTGCCACTCCAGATCGCCGGTCAGGGTTCATCGGTGGATTGACCAAGAGCCATGAACGATCTGGGTAACGGTAGTGAAATAATCTCGAAAGGACGTAGCCATGATTTGGCCTTGCTTGACGATTAGCGGAGGCGGCATCCGCTCGGGCCATCGAGATTATCTGGCCTGATCCTTTCAATTCCCCCTTACATGTTTGGTAGATGATGCGTCGCTTGTCGTTGCTTGCGTTACTGTGTGGTTTCTTGCCTGCGGCCGCCCTGGCTGATGTTACGCCCGAGAAAGTTTCCTTTCAGCCGCAGGTCAAAGGCCTGGGCTGCCTCAAGCCCGAGACGAAGGCGATGATCGCCGAGCTCGTCGCGAAGATCGGCCCGATCCAGATCACTTCGACCTGCGGCGGCCGTCATGCCCGCCACTCACAGCACTATAGCGGCCGGGCGATCGATTTCCGGCCGATGGCGACCTCGTCGCGCAAAGCAGCCGCCGCCGCACGCGCGATCGACAATGTCGGCGGCGTCGGCACCTACTCCAACGGGCTGGTTCATGCCGATGTCGGCGAGCGCGAGCTGTCCTGGTACGGCCACAAGCGCAGCCGTTACGCTTCCGCCAGCAAGCGCAGCCGCTATGCCCGGCTCGCCCGCAATAGCAACTGACGAAGCCTGCTACGCCCTTTAGGGGGACGTGGTCGTGAGCCTGTGCCGATAGACCAGATCGTTCGGGTCCGGTCTGTCGGCCACCAGGTCTCGCGCCGCGCCGAGCCGCTCGGCCACGGCGGCCGAACCTGTATTGTTCGGCGCGATATAGCTGACCAGCTCGGGAACTCCGAGCGTCTGCGCGGCCCAACTCCGCAGGGCGATGGCGGCCTCGGTGGCATAGCCCTGTCCCTCGTGGCCCTCATAGAGCAGCCAGCCCAGCTCCTTCTCCGGAAAGAGCGGGCCATGGCTGATGCCGACCTGTCCGATGCAGATGCCGTCCGCGCGCCGGTCGATCATTAGCCCGCCATGGCCGTACAGGCTCCAGCAGGCGATGTCGTGGCAGAACAGGCCCCAGGCCTGCCGCTTTGACAACGGCCCGCCCAGCCCGGCGGCACGCGGCGAGGCCAGGAAGGCGGCATAGGCGGGAAAATCCGCCTCCGCCATCGGGCGCAGCACGAGGCGCTGCGTCTGCAACGTCGGGATCGGACGGTTGGTCATGGCAGGTTCCGGAAAGGCGTTCGGGCCGGTTCAGACGCCGAAGCTCTTGCGCCAGCCCTCGATATCCTCAAGCGCGACATTCGAACCGCAGAGCACGAGGCAAACCCTCTCGTCGGACCGGAAGCTGTCCTTGCGCGCCAGAGCGGCTGCGACCACGCAGGCGGCAGCCGGCTCCAGCAGAACCCGCCCGTTCTGAAGCACCCAGACCAGCTCGCGGACGGTGTCCGCATCGGGCACCACGACGATCTCCTCGAGGAATTGCCGCGCCGCCGCCATGGTGCGTTTCGTCGCGAAGGGCGCGCCGAGCGTGCGGGCGATCGAGGTCGGGCGGATTGAAACGGGTTCCCCAGCGGCCAGCGCCTGGGTCATCGTCGTGGCGCCCTCGGTCTCGACGCCGTGCAGGCGCACCGCCGGGTCGAGGCCCTTGAGGGCGGTGCCGACGCCGGCCGAGAAACCACCGCCGCCGATCGAGATGAAGACATGGTCGAGCCGCCCGCCGGCATCCGCCGCCAGTTCGAGGCCGAGCGTGCCATGGCCGGCGATGATCGCGGGGTCGTCATAGGAATGGACATGGGTCATGCCCCGCGCGGCGTAGTCTTCGGCCTTTGCGAAGGCTGCGAGTGAATCCTCGCAGAGCTCGACCTGCCCGCCCGCTTCTTCCGTCAGGCGGATGTTGAGGGCCGGCGTCGCCTTCGGCATCAGCACCAGTGCCCGCGTGCCGACGGCTCGCGCGACCAGCGACACGGCGATGGCATGATTGCCGCCCGAGACGGTGACGACACCGCGTGCCAGCTCGGCTTCGCTGAGCCCCATCAGCTTGTTGTAGCAGCCGCGGACCTTGAACGAGCCGCCGAGTTGCAGGCTCTCGACCTTTACCCAGGTCTCGACGCCGAGCCGCGCGGACAACCCCGCGCTGTAATAGGTCGGCGTGCGGCGGACCTTGCCGGCGATGCGCGCCGCGGCGGCCTGGACGTCGGCGAGAGTGACGTCGAATGCGGTGACGTCGAAGGTCATGGCGCTCTGGTCCTTTGCCGCGGCGATTCCGGTTCGGCGGCACGAGAGCGCGGCGGATGCCCAGCCGTCAAGCGTCGGCCAGTCGCATTCGACATTGCAGCTGAAACCTGCCGTCAGGGAGCGGCAGGCGGGCCCGCCTTGGGGCGCGTATGATTGACCGGGCGCGTCGGCAGGGGGACGGCGGGGCGGTCGGTGCGGTATTGGCCGCGCGCGATGGCGCCGAAGAGCAGCATCACGGCTGTCAGCGTCATCAGCCACCACGGCAGGAGCGGCGCGAAGCCGAAGACGCTGAGCGCGAAGGCGGTGGTGAAGGCTGCGACGCCGCCCGCCGCCAAGGCACCGGTCATGCGGCCGGCGGCGCGGATCGCGAAATAGAGGCAGGCTGCGGCGGCCGCGGCGCCGACCAGCCCGAGCTCATACCAGGTCTCGAACAGCAGGGTCGCGGGAGCAGGCTGCGGCAAGGTGCCGTTCATCTGCCCGCGCACGACGGTATCGAGCCCATGCCCGGTGATCAGCTCGATCGGCGACTGACGGATCACGTCGGCCCAGATCGAGAGCATCTGCGCGAAGTCGTCGGCGCTGTCGGGCAGGATCGAGACCAGCGGCGCCAGCAGAAAGGGCAGGATCGGCGCGAACAGCATCAGCCCGGCGACGATCGCGGCGATGATCTGCGTCGCGCGCTCACGGTTGGCGGTAACGGCGCCGAAGGCGACCGCGCCGAAGATCATCGCCAGCGTTTCGCCGTCCTCGAAGCGGGTCAGCGCCAGCAGCGTTACGACAAGCGCCAAGCCCAGCGCGCTCAGGCCGCGCTCGCGCGACAGCAGCCAGGCCAGCGCCGGCCAGGCCATGATCAGGATGATCGAGACGCCGCGCTCGACGGCGCCGGGCGGCGTCTCGGCATGGCGCAGCGCCGCAACCGCGATCAGCCCGAGCGCGAAGATGCCGGCGCTGCCGGTGCCGAGCGCGACGAGGTTGAGGTTCGAGGAGCGCATCCGCTCGGGCAGGGCGGAGAGGCCGACGAAGCCGAGCACCGCTGCCAGCATGAGATTGCCGGCCTTTTCGGCGGCGGCGGCCGGGAACGGGCTCCAGACCAGCGAGAGGAAGGCCCAGGCGATCAGGCCGATCAGGATCAGGCCGGGGCGGCTGACCAGAAGCTCCCGGAGCGTGCCGACGAACTTGCGGGGCTCCTCGACCAGGGTCGCGATGATCAGCAGGGCGACGCCGATCGGCACCAGCACCACGGCGGCGCGGCGCGAGACCAGCGCGGCCAGCGGCAGGACGAGCGCCAGCGTGCCGAAGCCGATGCGTCGCAGCAGGAGCGCGGCGTCGGTGGCCGGATCGAGCGGGGCTTGGGCGTTGTTGCGGATCATGCGTTCCGGCGGGGTCCTGACAGCCTCTCGGCCTGCCCGGCCGCCCGGGATGAGCCGCTGCCACCCTAGCGGGCGCGAGCGCCCTCGACTGTAGGTGCGGCGCAACACTGGAAGCCTGTTTTGATATCGTCAGATCGGTAGCGCGGAGCAGGATGATCTTCCGCCGGCCTTTGATTGCTCCCGGTGGTGCGACGCCGGGCCTCTGGCGAAGCGGCGGTGTTCGTGAGAGAAACCGGCATGACCATGCTGGCGGCCATCCCCTTTGCGAGCGGTTTTCCGATCGATGCCTTCATGCACGGGCTCGTCGACAGTCTGAAGCGGCAGGGCCTGCGCCTTGGCGGCGTCGTCCAGCACAATGATGCGACCTGCGACGACCGCTGCATGGCGATGTCGCTGGAGGATGTCGCGAGCGGCCGGCGTTTCCCCATTAGCCAGGATCTTGGCGCAGGCGCTTCGGGCTGCCATCTCGATGCAGCCGGGCTCGCCGCCGCCGCCGTCGCCTTCTCCGATGCATTGGCCGGCCGCGTCGATCTCGTCATCGTCAATCGCTTCGGGAAGCAGGAAGCGGCGGGCGAGGGTTTGCGCCAGGAGATCGCCGGAGCGCTGCTCGCGGGCCTGCCTCTGCTCATCGCCGTGCGCAGCGATTTTCTGCCGGCCTGGCGGGCATTCGCCGGTGACGACTGGCTCGAATTGCCTGTCGATGAGGCGGTGGTGGAACGCTGGGTGCAGGCCGCAACGCGCGTCGCAGCTTGAGCCTCGTGGCGAAGGCGTCGACCATCGGCCTGATCCTCGCGGGCGGCCTCGCCCGGCGCATGGCCGGTGGCGACAAGGCGCTGAAACCGCTCGCCGGCCGGCCGATCCTCGCCCATGTCATCGATCGCCTGCGCGGCCAGTGCGACGATCTCCTGCTCAATGCCAACGGCGATCCGGCGCGGCTTGCCGATTTCGGCCTGCCGGTCGTCGCCGATACGGTGCCCGATTTTGCAGGGCCTCTCGCCGGCATATTGGCCGGGCTCGACTGGATCGCTGCGCATCGGCCGCAAACCGAGTGGCTGCTCAGCGCCGCCGCCGATACGCCCTTCATTCCCGGCGATCTCGCCGCGCGCCTGCATCAGGCGAGGGCCGCTGCCGGCACGCCGCTGGCCTGCGCCGTTTCGGGCGGGCAGCAGCATCATGCCATCGGCCTCTGGCCGGTCGTGTTGCGGGAGGATTTACGCGAGGCGCTCGTTGCAGGAGAGCGCAGGCTCGGCCGTTGGACGCAAGGGCATGGCGTCGCCCAAGCGGAATGGCCGGCCGAGCCGATCGATCCCTTCTTCAACGTCAATACGCCGGAGGACTTGGCCGAAGCTGAGCGGCTGGCGGCAGGTCTCTGACGGGCGGCTCACCCCTCCAGCAGCGCCTTCAGTGCCGCGAGGTCACGGCTGACCATCGCCGCGTCCCGCGCCATTTCGTCGTCGGACATGCCCTCGCGCTGGAACAGCGTGAACACGATTTCGGCCCCGTCGCCATTAGCGACGACGCGCATCGGGTTATGCATCGCGGGCCCGTGCTCGGGGATGACGGCATGGTCGAGCACGCCATGGTTGTTCGGCTCGCTGAACAGGATGCGCATCGGGCCCATCGGCGTCTCGGCGCGCCAGGTCATGCCCTCGACCGGCACGAAGCTATGGCCGAGGCCTTCGGCCCAGCGCGGGAAATTCGCGGGCTCGGCGAGGAAGGCATAGACCTCCTCCACCGGCCGGTCGATGCCGACCCCGATATGGCGGGCGCGATGAACGGCCATGATTTTTGTCCTTCTGTATAGAACAAAAGAAGAACAAATAGACTTGTCTGTCAAGTAGCCGAAGGCATTCGGCGCAGGCTACTCGATGACGATGCGCGGCGCCGCCCGAACCGCACCGCCGAGGCTGGCCTGCACCTGCCGCGCCAGCGCGACATAGGCCTTGGCATGGGCGCTCGACGGGTCGCTCGCGACGATCGGCCGGCCGCCGTCGGAGGTTTCGCGGATCGGCATCGCCAGTGGGATTTCGCCGAGGAAGGGGATGGAAAGCCGCTCGGCCTCGTGCCGGGCGCCGCCATGGGCGAAGATGTCGGAGCGATGGCCGCAGGCCGGGCAGGTGAAATAGCTCATGTTCTCGACGAGGCCGAGGATCGGCACCGCGACCTTCCTGAACATCGCGACGCCGCGGCGCGCGTCGAGCAAGGCGAGGTCCTGCGGCGTCGAGACGATGACGGCGCCGGCGAGCGGCACCTGCTGGGCCATGGTGAGCTGGGCGTCGCCGGTGCCGGGCGGCATGTCGACGACGAGCACGTCGAGATCGCCCCAGGCGACCTCGCGCAGCATCTGGGTGATCGCCGAGATCACCATCGGCCCGCGCCAGATCATCGGCGTCTCCTCGTCGACGAGGAAGCCGATCGACATCACCTTGAGGCCATAGGCCTCCATCGGCGCCAGCGTCCGGCCCGAGACGATCTGGGGCTTGCCGGTAATGCCGAAGATCTTCGGCATGGACGGCCCATAGATGTCGGAATCGAGCACGCCGACCTTGAGGCCGAGCGTCGAGAGCGCCACGGCGAGATTGGCTGCGGTCGTCGACTTGCCGACGCCGCCCTTGCCGCTGGCGACCGCGATGATCTGCTTCACGCCCGGCACGCCGGCCGGCCGGGGCGGGCCGCCCGGTCCGGGGCGCTGCGCCTGCTGGCGCGCCTGCATCCCGGCCGAGGGGCCAGCCTTGTCGGCGGTCAGCCCGACGAGAACCTGCGTCACGCCGGGCAGGCCGCCGACGGCGCTTTCGGCCGCCTTGCGCACCGGCTCCATTGCAGCAGCCTCGGTCGCGTCGATGCCGATGGCGAAGATCACCTTGCCGCCATCGACGAGGATGTCGCCGATGCGGCCGGAGGCGGCGAGCGATTGTCCGCTCGCCGGCAGCTTCACCAGTTCGAGGGCCCGCAGGACATCGGCTTGGGAGACGGTCACGTCATTGGACTCCGTTGGCTCGCGGCTAGGCCGCCTTGCGGATATGGAAGACGAGGGCGCCGTCCGCATCCCCCTGCCGCTCGATGATGTCGCCGGTTTCGCGCACGAGGTTCGGCAGGTCGATCGCCGCCATCGGGTCGGTGCATTCCACGACGAGGAGCGTGCCGGCCCGCGCGGCGATCAGCGATTTGCGGACGCGCAGCACCGGAAGCGGGCATTTCAGGCCGCGCAGGTCGAGCTGGATCGCATCGGGGGGCGTGCCCGTCGGGGCCATCGTCGTCATGCTGCTTCATAGGACGGCTGTTCGGCGGCGGGCAACCGCCGCCGTGCCGCAGGGCGCTTGACCCCGCTGGCCGCGCCGCCGATGAAGAAGCGATCGATCGGGAGGAAGCGGGCGGCGATGCGCTCAGGCGGCCGAAGCAGGCGGGAACCGTGATGGCGCGGCTGGGTGATGGCCGGGGCGATTCCGGGCTCGTCACGCTCGACGAGGCGGCTGCCGATGCGGTCTCGCGCGTGCATCCTGTCGCCGGCACCGTTAAGCTCTCGCTCGCCGAGGCTGACGGCCATGTGCTGGCCGATGCGGTGATCGCGCCGCTCGGCCTCCCGCCCTTCGCCAATTCCGCGGTGGATGGTTATGCCGTCCGCTGCGCCGATCTCGCGCCCGGCGCGGCGACCAGCCTGCCGGTGCTGGGCCGGACGATGGCCGGAGAGGCCCCCGCGAGCTTGGGGCGCGGTGCCTGGCGCATCTTCACTGGCGCCCCGGTTCCCAAGGGCGCCGATACCATCGTGATGCAGGAGGATGTTGTCGCGAGCGACGACATGGTCACCCTGCCGGCCGGAATCAAGCGCGGGGCCAATCTGCGGCTGGCAGGCGAGGATGTCGCGCACGGGCAGGAGGTGCTGCCGGCAGGCCGGCGCCTGCTTCCTCGGGATCTCGGGTTGCTCGCGGCGCTGGGGCTGGCCGATGTCACGGTACGTCGCCGCCCGCGCGTCGCGCTGTTTTCCACCGGTGATGAGCTCACCGAGCCGGGACAGCCGCTCGGTTCCGGCGCGATCTATGACGCCAACCGGGCGATGCTGCGGGCCATGCTGGCGCGTGCCGGAGCCGAGGTCGTCGATCTCGGCATCCTGCGCGACGAGGCGATGGGTCTCGAGCAACGGCTGCGCGAGGCGGCAGCCGGTTGCGATCTCGTCATCACCTCCGGCGGCGTCTCGGTTGGCGAGGCCGATCATGTCAGGGATGCGGTCCTGGCCTGCGGTGCGCTCGACCTCTGGCGTGTCGCGATCAAGCCGGGCAAGCCGATCGCGATCGGCAATGTCGCGGGAACACCTTTCGTCGGGCTGCCCGGCAATCCGGTCGCGGTCTTCGTCGGCTTCGCCTTCGTCGCGCGCTCTTTGCTCGCCCGCCTGGCCGGCGAAGCCTATGCTCCACCGCGGCCATGGCCGGTCAGGTTGGGCTTCGCGCATGTCAGGAAGCCGGGTCGTCGCGAATTCCTGCGCGTTTCGCTCGAGCAGGGCGCCGATGGCATCGTCGTCGCGCGCAAGCATCCCGGCGAGGGCGCGGGCTCGCTGGCCTCCCTCGCGCAATCCGATGGGCTCGTCGTGCTGGCCGAGGAGGTCGCGCAAGTCGAGGCGGGCGATTTCGCGCCGTTCCTGCCCTATGCGGAGCTTCTCTAGTCGCGCCGGAAGATCACGCTCGCGCTCCAGCCGAGGAAGAGGGCCAGCAGCACCGTGGCGAGGCCGTACAGGATGGGCCAGTCATAGGCTCCCGATGCCAGCCGCTGTTCGATGCCGGTCTTGACCACTTCGAAATTGGTCTGTTGCCGCGCCAGTGGCACGCCGCCGGAATAGAGCACGATATCGACGGTGTAGGCGCCGGTCGGCGCCGTCGCGGGGATGTCGACCGGCGCGCTGAACAGCGCGCTCGACAGGAAGGTGACGCCGCGCTCCTCGTAGCCGTAGAGGTCCTTGGCCTGCATGATCCTGACGAGGCTTTCGCGGAAGCGCCGCGCGCCGGGATCGAGATCGACCCAGCTGCCGGACGGCCGCTCGGCATTGGCGAGGCCGATGCGGTCGCGCTGGGCCGTCTCGTTGGACATCATCTCCGCGATCGGCCGGTTGCTGGCGACGTGCAGGAAGACTGGGTTGTCGGGAAAACGACGCTGCGTCCGGTTGATCCAGATCGGCCCGAGCCGCTCCTTCTCGCGCACCAGCAGCATCCGCCGGGGGCCGCGCACCGTGACGATGATATCGTAGGGGTCGCCGCGCGCGACCGTACGGCCGTCGCGCTCGACCAGTCCGAAGACCGTGAGCTGGCTGCCGGTATAGTTCGAGGTGATCTGGATCTGATGGCTCGACATCGCCGCGATCAGAGTCTCGGCGCGGACCGCGCTGGCCGTGAGCCCGATCGTGAATGCGGTGAGGAGTGCGGCGAGCCATTTCATCGCGCGCTCTCCGGCACGACGACCGAGAAGGGCTCGCTCGGCGGGATGAAGAGCTCGATGGCGAAGCGCAGGCCGACCGACAGGATCAGCAGCGCCAGCAGCAGGCGGAAGGATTCGACATTGAGGTTGCGCGCCGCGCGCCCGCCGAACTGCGCGCCGATCACGCCGCCGACCAGCAGCAGCACGGCCAGCACGATATCGACCGACTGGTTGGTGACGGCGTGCAGCACGGTCGCGCCGGTCATCGTCACGAGGATCTGGAACAGCGAGGTGCCGACCACGACCGCCGGTGGAATCCGGAAGAAATAGATCAGGCCGGGCACGAGGATGAAGCCGCCGCCGACGCCGAGCACCGCCCCGATGAAGCCGATGACGATGGCGAGGAACGCGATCGGCAGCACGCTGCAATAGAGCCCGGAACGGTAGAAGCGCTGGCGGAAGGGCAGGCCCATCCACCAGGGATGCATGCCGCCGCGCCGCTTCAGGCGCGCGGGCTTGCCGGCTCGGACGCGCAGCATCGCGCGCAGCGCGTCGTAGAGCATCAGCCCGCCGATGATCGAGAACAGCGTGACATAGGACAGCGTGATGACCAGCTCGAGCTGGCCGAGCCGGCGCATCGTGTTGAAGAACAGCACGCCGAGCACGGTGCCGAGGATGCCGCCGCTGACGAGCACGCCGCCGAGCTTGAGGTCGAGCGCCTTGCGCCGGAGATAGGTCAGCACGCCGGTCATCGAGGAGCCCGCGACCTGCGCCGCGACGGTCGCGACGGCAACGGCCGGCGGGATGTCGAGGAAGATCAGCAGTGGCGTCAGCAGGAAGCCGCCGCCGACGCCGAACAGGCCGGAGATGAAGCCCACCGCGCCACTCAGGCCGAGAACCATCAGCACGCTGATCGGCAGCTCGGCGATTGGCAGGTAGATCTGCACGCTGTCCCCTCGCAAGCGGCGCATGGGCTTTTTGCATGCGCTGGATTGACCCCAGACTAGGCTGTCCGGGTTAAGACAAGGTCTTGAAATGGAAAGACGGGCCGTTTCCGGCCCGTCCTAGGAAACGATCGTTCTTAGTCTCGCGTCAACACGTCGAAAGCATGACGTTGCGCGATGCGGCTCAGGATCGGGACGGCTTTGCCGGCTTGGCCACCGCCGCGGTGGGCTGGGAATCCCAGCCCTTGGCCGGCGGAGCAACTTCGTTGGCGGCAGCGTCGAGCGTCCGGGGCTTCCAGCCCGACGCCAGCCCCTTGGCCGCGGTGAGCTCCTCGGGCTTCATGCGCTGGGCCACCTCGTCGCGCTTGCGGCCGGCATCCTCGTCGCCCTGGGCCGCCGCGACCGAGAACCAGACAAAGGACTGGGCAAGATCGGTCGGCGCGCCGAGGCCGCGCCCGAGCAGCACGGCCAGATTGTACTGGCTGTCACGGACGCCGAGTTCGGCGGCGCGGCGGAACCATTCCGCCGCCATGGCATAGTCCGGCTTGCCGGCGATGCCCTCGGCATGCAGCACGGCGAGGTTGTGCATCGCCTTGGCGTTGCCGCGCTCGGCGGCGCGCTGGTACCAGACCCGCGCAAGCGACAGGTCGCGTTGCGTGCCGATGCCCTTCTCGAACATGTTCCCGACGCGGAACTGGGCGGGCGCGAGCCCGGCGACCGCCGCGCGTTCGAACAGGCGCAGCGCGAGCTTGGCGTCGCGCTGGTTGGCCGGGCCGTCGGCCGCCTTGCTCGCAAGTTCGTAGACCGCGCGCGCGTCTCCATCCTGGGCTGCCTTGCGCAGTCCGGCGCTGCCGAACCCCGCCGGCAGGTCGCCGATTCCGGTCACGGCCTGAGCCTGCTCGGGAGGAGCCGCTGCAGGGGCGGCTTCGGGCGCGACTGGCGCCGCGGGAGCAGCCGATGCAGTGACGGAGCGCTCGGGCGCGGCATTGCTGGCCGCCGGCTGGGCCGGGGCCTCCTGTGGGGCGGCAGGCAGCGCCGAGGACTGGTCCTTGGCGGGGTCCTGGGCCGGAGCGGCAGGCGCTTCCGGCTGGATGGCCGGCGGCGCGATCAGGCTGCGGGCTTCGCTATTGGCGGTCTTGTCGCCATCGCCGCGCAGCGAATTCGTCACGAGATGCGCCGTGCCCATGGCGAGGATCAGCGCGGCAAGGCCGAGCAAGAGCGGGCGCTTGCGCTTCTCCAGGATCTCCTTGAGGCGGCCGGGGCTCTTGGTCGACGGCTCGGCGGCGGGCGCAGGCGCGGAAGCGGCCGCCTCGCTGGCGGCCTTGGCGGAACGCCGCGCGGCGGCGATCAGGCTCTGGCGCACCGATTGCGGGTCCTGGCCCGCAGCGGCGGCGGCTTCGGGACGCGGGCGCCCGGAGCCGGGCTCGAGCGGCATGTCGAAGGCGGTGCTGGCCGCCGGCAGGGCCGGCTCGGTGCGGACGGGCTCGCTTGCCGGCGCGGCAAAACGGTCCTGCGCGGCGGCGCCGACCGAAAGGCTTGCGCCGTCACGCCTGGGAGCAGGGGCCGGCTTGGCCTGGACGAGGGAGTCGTCGCCGCGCATCGCGGCGGCGAGCGTACCTGCCGGCGGACGCCGCTCGCCGTGCAGTTCGGCTTCGAGGCTCGCGAGCCGCGACATGATCGTCTCGAGCGAGCCGTGGACGGCGCCAAGCGCATCGCGGGTCTGGCGATCGGACGAGGCGTGGGTGTCGTGCAGCCCGGTGACCAGGCTCGACAGTTCGGCAATGCCCTTTCCGGGCGCCGCGGTGCTCGCCGCCTGAACCAGCGCGGCCCGTTCGGCGGCGGTCTCCTCGCGCATCGAGCGCAGGTGCACGACGAGGTCCTGCAGCGTGCGCTCCATGCCGTTCTCGGCGGAGCGGGTGGCGGACGCTTCGTCCAGGCGGCTGGCGATGCCGGAAATCTGCCGTTCGAGCGCATCGAAGGATTCGGCGTTGGCGCCGGGCGCGCCGGCCTCGTCGATCTTCTCGGCGAGATGCTTCAGCATCTGCTCGATCGGGTTGAGGTCGACCGGGGCCGCGCCATCGCCGACCATCCGGGTCAGCTGGCTCGAAGCGGCGAGGCTCTCGATCCGGCCGGAGAGCGCCTCGATCTGGCGGGTGACGGCGGAGGGGCCCTGCTCGGCCAGCGTCTCGATCCGGTGCTGCAGCGAGTCGATACGGCTGGCGAGGTAGTCGCTCTGGCGCTGGGACGCCGCTTCGTCGAGCTTCTGCGAGGCGATCGCGTCGAACTTGTGCGAGAGGGCGTCGATCTGGGTGCCCAGCGAGGTCAGCAGGCCGGCGCCGGGAATCTCGCCGCGCTGCGACAGCACGGCGCCGCGCACGTCGTCGATCGCGCTCGCCAGGCTGCGCAACTCGCTCATGTCGGGCTGGACGTCGCGCAGCCGCCCGATCTCGAAACCGAGCGTGGCGACCTGCTCGGAGAGGTTCTCCAGCTTGTGGTCCTGCCCGCCGGCACCGAGGAGGTCCCTCAGTTCGGCGATGTCGCGTCGGACCGGGTCGAGATTGGCGACCTGCCCGCCGCGGGTGGCCAGCGCATCGACCTTGGCAGCGAGATGCGCGATCTCGAGCTGGAAGCGCTGGTAGCTCTCGCCGGCGCGGTCCTGCGACAGTCGCGACACTTCGGCCTCGATCCGGGTGAGCGGCTTGAGCAGGGGTTCGAACTGGTCCCGCCGGTCGAGCCTGTCGAGACGCTCGGCCAGCAGGCCGATCTTGGCCTCGATGGCGCTGGTGTCGACGCGCACCGGGGCAGCCGGTCGCTGCGATTGAGCCGGACGACGGCCTTCGTAGGAGAGGCGCGAGCCGATCTCGCGCAGGTCCTCGCGCAAGGCCGAGATGCGTTCGGGCGCGACCGCAGATGGGCGGGCGGCCACGGCCTCTTCGGTGTCGAGAAAACGCTGGCGCGTGCGGATATCGGTGACGGCGGCGGCAAGCCCCTCGCGGCTGAAGGCGAGGCGGGGCGCCTGCTCGACGCGGGGCTGCTGGGCTTCGAGGCTACGGCGCTCGATCTCGGCGATGCGCTCGCCCATCGTCTTGATGGCGTCGGCGATGACGTTGGTAGCGCGCTCCTGCCGTTCGGCCGAGCCGCGCTCGCTCGACGACATGCGGTCTTCGGTCTTCTCGATCCAGCGGGTGATCGAATCCAGCGCGCCGGCGGTCCGGGCATTGGCTTCGCGGGTCATGCTTTCGAGGGCGGCGGCCTGGCCGACGAGGCTGTCGATCGCCTCGCGCGACGGGGCCGGCTCCGGCTGCCGCGGCGCCGTGTCCATCCGGCCCTGCGACAGGCGCGCCAGCCGCTCCGACAAGGCGGCGATGTCGAGCTGTTCCGGCGGCGTCGGGGCAAGGGCTTCCTCGCTCTCGTCGCGGATCTTGTGGTCGAGCCATTCGCCCAGCGTCATGCCGGCCCGGCGGGCAGCCGCCTTTGCCGCATCGCGCGTCCGGGGATCGACGCCCTTCACGCTCCAGGGCAAGCTGTTGGCCATGATCTCGCTCGCCTAAGGGGACCTTGTCTGCGGCAGGCGAGGCCCCCTGGTGCCGTCGCCTTCCGCGCGAACCTTGGCAGATCGTGAAATTACCGTTGACGAAGCCACGACGCCGATGCGCGTTCCCGACATTTGGCTGGCATGGTAAACAGCAGGTTAATAACCGGGGTTCCGATCGTTAATTTTTCCCGAATGACCCATGGGAAGGCGCCTTTCCGGGGCATGTAACGGTAACTTACCCCGGGCCTGCGACGTATTACCTGACGCAGCGAGAGCTCCCACCCTATCACTGGGCCATCGATCGATGCCGCCAGAAGGTCGGCGATTCGATCCAATCGCAAGGATTGCAGCTTTCATGTCACGCCAAAGCTTGGCTATGGCGGGTTCCTCGATTCATGAAACCCGCGCCGCCGCCGACTCTGCCGACGCCGAACAGACCGGCGATTTCACCATCAGCGACCTCGCCCGCGATTTCGGCGTGACGCTGCGCACGCTGCGCTTCTACGAATCGCGGGGTCTGATCGCCCCGAGCCGTTCCGGCATGACGCGCATCTATTCGGCGCGCGACCGGGCTCGTCTCGCCCTGATCCTCAAAGGCAAGCAGCTGGGTTTTACGCTTGTCGAGATCCGCGCCATGCTCGCCAATGAGGACAAGAAGGGTTCGTCCGGGGATGCCGCCGCATCCGTCGGCGGCCTGCAACTCAGCCGCGAGCAGATCGTCGAGCAGCTCGAGTTGCTGCGCAGCCAGCGCGCCGAGATCGAAGGCGCGATCGCCGAGCTGGAGACCTCGCTCTCACGCATGCCGAAGGCCTGAGCGGGTCTTTCCAGCGCAGGCCAAGGGCGACATCCCCAAAGCCCCGGCTTTCGCCGGGGCTTTTTTATGCGCGGCGCAGCGCACCTCCCCGTCGCATGCCCGACAAAATCGTATCGTCACAGTTGCAACTTCATCCAGATTGTTTATATATGAACTATCTTGATGCGGCGACAGGAATCAAGCGCCGCCTTTGCGACGAGAGGGAGGATCAGATGCCGGTCTACAAGGCACCCGTCGATGACACGCTTTTCCTGCTCAACGACGTCTTCAACATCGAGCGCTACAACAACCTGCCGGGCTTCGCCGACGCGTCTTCGGACGTGATCGAGGCCGTGCTCGGCGAGGGCGCGAAGCTCTGCGAGGAAGTCCTCCAGCCGATCAATTATTCCGGTGATCAGGAAGGCTGCACGCGCCATGCGGATGGCCGTGTCACCACGCCGAAGGGTTTCAAGGAAGCCTATGAGGCCTATGCCGGCGGCGGCTGGATCGGCCTTGCCATGGACCCTGAATACGGCGGTCAGGGCCTGCCCTACACGCTCGGCGCCGTGATGAACGAATATGCCTCGGCCGCGAACATGGCCTTCGCGATGTATCCGGGCCTGACCATGGGCGCGATCGCCGCGCTCTATGTCCACGGTTCCGACGAGATCAAGCGTACCTATCTGCCGAAGATGATCGACGGCACCTGGTCGGGCACCATGAACCTGACCGAGCCGCATTGCGGCACCGATCTCGGCCTGCTCAAGACCAAGGCCGTGCCGAACGGCGACGGTTCCTATGCCATCTCCGGCACCAAGATCTTCATCTCGGCCGGCGAGCAGGACATCACCGGGAACATCATCCATCTCGTGCTTGCTCGCATCGAGGGCGCGCCGGCTGGCGTGAAGGGCATCTCGCTCTTCGTCGTGCCGCGCAACAAGCTGGGCGCGGACGGCTCGGTCGGTGCCAATAACGGCGTCTCCTGCGGCTCGATCGAGCACAAGATGGGCATCCACGGCAATTCGACCTGCGTCATGAACTACGACGGCGCCCAGGGCTGGCTGGTCGGGGCCGAGAACAAGGGCCTCAACGCCATGTTCGTGATGATGAACGAGGCCCGCCTCGGCGTCGCGATCCAGGGCCTGGCCCAGTCCGAGGTCGCCTATCAGAACGCCGTCGCCTACGCGAAGGAGCGCCTGCAGGGCCGTGCGCTGACCGGCGCCAAGGAAGCCTCCAAGCCGGCCGATCCGATCATCGTCCACCCCGACGTGCGCCGCACGCTGATGTCGATCAAGGCCTTCAACGAGGCAGCCCGCGCCTTCGTGCTCTGGAACGCGCTGAAGTCCGACATCGCCCATCGCTCCGGCGACGCGGCCGAGCGTCAGGCGGCCGACGACCAGCTCGGCCTGATGACCCCGGTGCTCAAGGGCGTGCTCACCGATGTCGGCTTCGACAACGCCGTGAAGGCGCAGCAGATGTTCGGTGGCCACGGCTACATCGCCGAGACCGGCGTCGAGCAGTTCGTCCGCGATGCCCGCATCGCCATGATCTACGAAGGCGCCAATGGCGTGCAGGCGATGGACCTCGTCGGCCGCAAGCTCGGCCGCGACGGCGGCCGCGGCATCATGGCCTTCTTCAACGAGGTCGGCACCTTCCTGAAGGAGAATGCCGAGGACGAGGCGCTGAAGCCGCTGCTCGGGCCTTTGCAGGTTTCGCTGGGCCATCTCCAGCAGGCGGCGATGTGGTTCATGAACAATGCGCTCGCCAAGCCCGACAACGCCGGCGCCGGCGCCAGCGAATTCATGCATCTGCTCGGCCTCGTCTCGCTCGGCTACATGTGGGTGAAGATGGCCAAGGCCGCGCAGGAGAAGCTCAAGGCCGGCGCCGACGAGCGGATGAGCGCCAAGCTGGTCACCGCCCGCTTCTTCATGGAGCGCACCTTGCCGGAGACCGCCGCCCATCTGGCGCGGATCACCTCCGGCGCCGACACCACCATGGCGCTGAGCGCCGAACAGTTCTGATCGAACGACAATCATGCCCGGGCCTGGCCCGGGCAGCCCTTGATGAGTTCGCTGGATAGGAAGATGGTCGGGCCAAGCCGACCACGACGTCCGGCAGGAAAACAAGCCGCCGGGTCGCGGCAGGCCAGGGAGATCCCTCGATGGCAGACGCATTCATCTACGATCACGTCCGGACGCCGCGCGGCAAGGGCAAGGCTGACGGTTCGCTTCACGAAGTCACCGCGATCGAGCTCGGCACCCAGGCCCTGCGCGCGATCAAGGACCGAAACGATCTCGATCCGCTCCTCGTCGAGGACGTGGTGATGGGCTGCGTCGATCCGGTCGGCGAGGCCGGCGCCGATATCGCCCGCACCGTCGCGCTCAAGGCCGGCTACGGCAAGGAAGTGCCGGGCGTCCAGATCAACCGCTTCTGCGCCTCGGGCCTCGATGCGGTGAACCTTGCCGCGGCGCAGGTCATGTCCGGTCAGAAGGAGATGGCGATCGGCGGCGGCGTCGAGTCGATGTCCCGCGTCGGCATGGGCGCCTCGGGCTTCGGCATCGCGGTCGATCCCAGCGTCGCCATCGACACCTATTTCATGCCGCAGGGCGTCGCGGCCGACCTGATCGCGACCAAATACGGCTTCTCGCGCGACGATGTCGACGCCTTCGCCGTGCGCTCGCACCAGCGCGCCGCCAAGGCCTGGGCCGAAGGCCGCTTCAAGAGCTCGGTGATCCCCGTTACCGACGTCAACGGCCTCGTCATCCTCGACCGCGACGAGACGATCCGCCCCGGCACCGACATGCAGGCGCTGGCTTCGCTCAAGGCTTCCTTCGTCCAGATGGGCGAGATGGGCGGCTTCGATGCTGTCGCGACTGCGGCGCATCCCGATGTCGAGTTCGTCAATCACGTCCACCATGCCGGCAATTCGTCGGGCATCGTCGATGGCGCGGCTGCCGTGCTGGTCGGTTCGAAGAAGGCCGGCAAGGCTGCGGGCCTGAAGCCCCGCGCCCGCATCAAGGCCTTCGCCACGGTCGGCTCCGACCTTGCGCTGATGCTGACCGGCCCGGTCGACGTCACCGAGCGCGTGCTGAAGAAGGCCGGCATGTCCGTCAAGGACATCGACCTGTTCGAGCTGAACGAGGCCTTCTCCTCGGTCGTGCTGCGCTACCAGCAGGCGCTCGACATCGATGACGCCATACTGAACGTGAACGGCGGCGCCATCGCCATGGGCCATCCGCTCGGAGCGACCGGCGCGATGGTGCTCGGCACCGTGCTCGACGAGCTGGAGCGGCAGGACAAGCAGACCGCGCTGGTGACGCTCTGCGTCGCCGTCGGCATGGGCGTCGCCACCATCATCGAGCGCGTCTGAGCTGAAGCGTAGGGAGAGAGAACATGAACCTCACCAATTTCCGCTTCGAGACCGACGCCGACGGCATCGCCGTCGCGACCTGGGACATGCCGGGCCGCTCGATGAACGTCATCACCCCCGAGGTGATGGAAGAGCTCAACCAGATCGTCGACAAGGTCGCGGGCGATGAAGCCATCAAGGGCTGCGTCATCACCTCCGGCAAGGAGAGCTTCTCCGGCGGCGCCGACCTCACCATGCTCCAGGGCCTGCGCGACCTCTATGTGAAGCTCGCCAGGGAGAAGGGCGAGGCGGTCGCGATGCAGACCTTCTTCGACGAGAGCCGCAAGCTCTCGCTGCTCTATCGCAAGCTCGAGACCTGCGGGAAACCCTTCGCCGCGACGATCAACGGCGTCTGCCTCGGCGGCGCCTTCGAGCTCGCGCTCTCCTGCCAGTACCGCGTCGTCTCGGACGATGCCTCGACCCGCGTCGGCCTGCCCGAGATCAAGGTCGGGCTCTTCCCCGGCGCCGGCGGCACCCAGCGCGTGGCGCGCCTGATGCAGACCGGTGACGCGCTCCAGATGATGTTCAAGGGCGAGCAGGTGAAGGCGCTGCCGGCCCGCAATTCCGGCCTCGTCCATGCCGTCGCGCCGCGCGCCGACATCGTCCAGAATGCCAAGGACTGGCTCAAGGCCAACCCGCAGGCGACGCAGCCCTGGGACCAGAAGGGCTTCAAGCTGCCCTCCAACAAGGTGCATTCGCCGGCCGGCATGCAGATCTGGCCGCCGGCCAACGCGATCTACCGCCGCGAGACCAACGACAATTACCCGGCCGCGCGCGCCATCCTCTGCGCGGTCCATGAGGGCTTGCAGCTGCCGATCGATCTCGGCCTCAAGGTCGAGAGCCGCTACTTCGCCAAGATTCTCAGGACGAAGGAGGCGGCCTCGATGATCCGCTCGCTCTTCGTCTCGATGCAGGAACTGAACAAGGGCGCCCGCCGCCCGGCCGACGTGCCGCCCTCCAAGCTCAAGAAGGTCGGCGTCATCGGCGCGGGCTTCATGGGCGCCGGCATCGCCTATGTCACCGCCAATGCCGGCCTGGAGGTCGTGCTGGTCGACAAGGACCTCGAGGCGGCCGAGAAGGGCAAGGCCTATTCCCACAAGCTGGTTTCCGACCAGATCATGAAAGGCCGCGCCAAGACCGCCGACCGCGACGCGCTGCTCGGCCGCATCAAGGCCTCGGCCGATTATGCGGATCTCAAGGGCTGCGACCTGATCGTCGAAGCCGTGTTCGAGGACCCGAAGGTCAAGGCCGAGGTCATCGCCAAGGTCGAGGCCGTGGTCGGCCCGCGCACGATCTTCGGTTCCAACACCTCGACGCTGCCGATCACCGGCCTAGCCCAGACCAGCCAGCGGCCGAAGAACTTCATCGGCATCCATTTCTTCTCGCCGGTCGAGAAGATGCTGCTGGTCGAGGTCATCATGGCCAAGAAGACCGGCAAGAAGGCGCTCGCCATGGCGCTGGACTTCGTCCGTGCCATCAAGAAGACGCCGATCGTCGTCAACGACACCCGCGGCTTCTACGCCAATCGCTGCGTCGGCAACTATATCCGCGAAGGCCATCTGATGCTGATGGAGGGCGTGCCCCCGGCGATGATCGAGGCCGCGGGCAAGCAGGCCGGCATGCCGGTCGGCCCGCTCTCGCTCAATGACGAGGTCGCGGTCGATCTCGCCTACAAGGTGCTGAAGGCGACCAAGGCCCAGCTCGGCGACGGTGCGGTCGATCCGGCGCAGGAGAAGCTGCTCGCCGACATGGTCGAGAAGCATGGCCGCCTTGGCCGCAAGAACAAGAAGGGCTTCTACGACTATCCGGAAGCCGGGCCGAAGCGCCTCTGGCCGGGCCTCGTCGATCTCGTCGGCAAGCGGCTCGATCCCGAGAGCGTTGACATGGAGGAGCTGAAGCACCGCCTCCTGGTGACGCAGGCGCTGGAAGCCGCCAAGACCTATGAGGAAGGCGTCGTCACCGATCCGCGCGAGGCCGATGTCGGCTCGATCATCGGCTTCGGTTTCGCGCCTTACTCGGGCGGCACGCTCTCCTATATCGACAACATGGGCGCGGCCGCCTTCGTGAAGCTCTGCGAGAAGCTGGCCAAGGCCCATGGCGAGCGCTTCAAGCCGAACCGCCTCCTGAAGCGGATGGCCAAGACCGGCGAGAGCTTCTACGGCACGGCCGAGAAGAAGGCGGCCTGAGCCAGAGCATTTTCGAGCGAAGTGGATACCGGTTCGCGTGAAGAAAATGCGATAAAACAAAAGTCTGGAGCACTGACGCGTTTCGGAGAAACGTGGCAGTGCCCCAGGGCTCAGTTCGCCAGCCGCGTGCGCAGCAGCGCCACGAGCCAGTCCGCGAAGACCTGCAGCCGGCGTGACAGGTGCCGGCGGTGGGGATAGAGCAATGTCATCGGCATCGGCGCGGCCCGGTGCCGGGACATGACCTCGACGAGATCGCCCGCAGCGAGATGCTCGGCCACGTCATAGGCCGGGATCTGGATCAGGCCGAGCCCGGCGAGGCAGCAGGCGATATAGGCTTCGGCGCTGTTGGCGGTGACGCGGCCCGGCAGGACGCGGCCGTGAAGCGCGCCATCCTCCAGCCATTCCCAGGGCTCGATCCGCCCCGTCGTCGGCGAGGCGTAGTTGACGGCCCTGTGCCCATCGAGTTCGCCGGGATGCGCGGGCGTGCCATGCGCATCGAGATAGCCGGGACTGGCGACATTGATCAGCGGCAATTCTCCGACCGAGCGCGCGATCAGACCTGAATCGCTCAGGGGGCCAACGCGCAGCACACAGTCGATGCCGTCCTCGATCAGGTTGCTCGCCCGGTCGGTGACGCTGAGCTCGATATCGATCTCGGGATATCGCGCCAGAAAATCGGATAGGGCCGGCGCGATGATCAGGCGTCCGATCCGACCGGGTACGTCGATCCTGAGCCGCCCGGCCGGCCTTGCGGCGCTATGGCGGAACAGCGCCTCGGTTTCCTCGACATCGGCGACAAGCCTCGCGCAATGCTCATAGAAGGCCGCGCCGTCCGGTGTCGCCGAGACGCGCCGCGTCGTGCGCTGGAGCAGCCTTGTTCCGATCCGCTGTTCCAACGCTGCGACCGCGGCAGAGACCGAGGACCGCGGCAGCCCGAGTGCCTTGGCGGCCTGGGTGAAGCTCTCGCATTCGACGACGCGGGCATAGATGCGGAAAAGGTCGATGCGGTCCAAATCGGCACCCTGATTGTTCGTGATTTCTGACCAGTGATGTCCTGATTGAAATCTTTATAGCCAATTTCAGGACGATATCTTGTGGCCATCGATTGCAAGCGAACAGGAGCATGCGATGGCCGATCACGGCATCAAGGGTAAGACGGTTCTGATCGCCGGTGGCGCCAAGAATCTCGGTGGCCTGCTGGCGAAGGACCTGGCGGCGCAGGGCGCGAAGGCCGTCACTATCCATTACAACAGCGCTCCGGCCAAGGCCGAGGCTGAGAAGACATTGGCCGCGATCAAGGCGGCAGGCGCGCAAGCCTATGCCTTCCAGGCCGACCTGACCTCGGCTGCCGCCATGGAGAAGCTCTTCACCGAGGCCAAGGCGGCGATGGGCTCGATCGACATTGCCGTGAACACGGTGGGCAAGGTCTTGAAGAAGCCGATGGTCGAGATCAGCGAGGCCGAGTTCGACGAGATGAGCGCGGTCAACTCCAAGACGGCGTTCTTCTTCCTCAAGGAGGCCGGTAAACAGGTGAACGACAACGGCAAGGTCTGCACGCTGGTGACCTCGCTGCTTGGCGCCTTCACGCCCTTCTATGCGAGCTATGCCGGCACCAAGGCACCGGTCGAGCACTATACCCGCGCGGCCTCCAAGGAATTCGGCGCACGCGGCATCTCGGTCACCGCGATCGGCCCCGGTCCGATGGACACGCCGTTCTTCTATCCGGCCGAGGGCGCCGACGCGGTCGCTTATCACAAGACGGCCGCCGCGCTCTCGCCCTTCTCGAAGACCGGGCTGACCGATATCGAGGACATCGTGCCCTGGATTCGGTTCCTCGTCTCGGACGGCTGGTGGATGACCGGCCAGACCATCCTCGTGAATGGCGGCTACACCACGAAGTGAGCTTGCTGTCGGATCGGCGACAGGCCTACGGAGTATGTGTCGTCGTTCGATCGAATGATGTGTTCTTCGGCGGCATCGGCAAGCGGTGTGCCGGTGGGGGCCGGTTTCGACGACCGGGAGCGGGGCATGAGCGCAGGGTCGTAACAAGCATATGTCATCAAGGCCGATCCTGAGCTTTCCCGACCCACGCCTGCGCGTGGCGGCTACCCCCGTCACGCGTTTCGATGCCGATCTGCGCGAGCTTGCCGCCGATCTGCTCGACACGATGCGGGAGGCACCCGGTATCGGCATCACCGCGCCGCATGTCGGTGTGTCGCTGCGGCTGGTGGTGCTGGAGCTGGTGCCGGGCAGCGTCCGGACCTACGTGAACCCGGTTCTCGATGGCGTCTCGCGCGAGACCATCCGCCACGTCGAGGGCAGCGTCTCGATGCCCGGCATCACCGATGAGCTGGAGCGCCACGCCCATGTCCGCGTGCGCTATCACGATCTCGACGGGGTGGAGCATGTCGAGGAAGCGAACGGCCTGCTGGCCGTCTGCCATCAGCACGAGATCGACCAGCTCGACGGCATCTTCTGGATCGACCGCCTGTCGCGGCTGAAGCGCGACAGGCTGGTTGCGCGGTACAACAAGCTGCGCCGGGGTTGAGCGCAGGCGAGGTTCGCCTGCCTTCTTTCGGGCGTCGTAGGTTTCGCAGAATCTGTTTCCGTTCGTTCGACGGTGAGGAGCGGGCATATGCACGTGGCGATGGTCATCGGCGGCGGTGTGGTACTGCTCGGCCTGTTCCTGCTCTTCGGCAAGCTGTGGGGTGGGGCCCAGCCGGATTATGGTCTCGCAGCCAAGTTCTTCGTGCTGCTCTGGCTTGCAGTCGCGCTGGTCAACATGTGGGTCGGCGTCACCAAGGCGGGCTATTCCGTGCGTGAGGAACTGCCGATCCTCGTTCTGGTCTTCGCCGTGCCGGCCTTGCTGGCTTTGCTCATCGGCTGGCGCGTCGCGCGCTGACAAATGCGCGAAGGGGCGCCACCCCCGGGCGGGGGCCCTTCTGTCTTCTGCGGCTGGTCACGCGGGCGTTCCTGCCCGAGCTAATTCGCGACCGACCGGATCACCCGGCGCAACTTGCCGATCAACTCGTCGATCTGCGACTCGGTGATGATCAGCGGCGGCGAGAAGGCGATTGTGTCGGCGGCAGTGCGGATCATCAGCCCTTCCTCGTGGAAGGCGCGCTCGATCACCTCGTAGCCGCGCTTGCCGGGGCCTTCCGCGCGCGGGGCGAGGTCGACGGCGCCGACCATGCCGAGCGTGCGGATGTCGACGACGTTGGGCTCGCCCTTCAGGCTCATCACGGCATCGGCCCAGGCGCCTTCCATGGCGCGCGCCCGCTCGAACAGCCCTTCCTCGCGATAGATGTCGAGCGATGCGAGGGCAGCCGCCGCCGCCAGCGGATGCCCCGAATAGGTATAGCCGTGGAACAGCTCGATGACGTTGTCCGGCCCGCCCATGAAGGCGTCGTAGATATGCTTGCGCACGATCACGCCGCCCATCGGCACGGTGCCGGAAGTGACGCCCTTGGCGAAGGTGATCATGTCGGGGATCACGCCGTAGCGCTCGGCGGCGAAGGCGAAGCCGAGGCGCCCGAAGCCGGTGATGACCTCGTCGAAGATCAGCAGGATGCCGTGCTTGTCGCAGATCTCGCGCAGGCGCTTGAGATAGCCCTTCGGCGGCGGCAGCGCGCCGGTCGAACCCGCCATCGGCTCGACGATCACGGCGGCGATGGTCGAGGCGTCGTGCAGCGCGACGATGCGTTCGAGGTCATCGGCGAAATGCGCGCCGTAGTCCGGCTCGCCCTTGCTGAAGGCCTGCTTCTCGCGGTCGTAAGTGTGGGCGAGGTGGTCGACGCCGGTGAGCAGCGAGCCGAAGAACTTGCGGTTGTTCGACATGCCGCCGACCGAGATGCCGCCGAAGCCGACGCCGTGATAGCCGCGCTCGCGGCCGATCAGGCGGGTCTTGGCCGCCTTGCCCGAGACGTTCCAGTAAGCCAGCGCGATCTTGAGCGCCGAATCGGCGGCCTCCGAGCCGGAACCCGCGAAGAAGACATGGTCGAGATCGCCCGGCGCCAGCGCCGCGATCCGGGCCGCGGCGGCGAAGACCTTGGGGTGGCCGTACTGGAAGGACGGGGCGTAGTCGAGGTCGCGTGCCTGCGCCTGGATCGCCTGGATGATCGGCTCGCGGGCATGGCCGGCATTGCAGCACCACAGGCCGGCCGTACCGTCCATGACCGGCTTGTTGTCGGGCGTGTAGTAGAACATGCCCTCGGCGCGGGCGACCATGCGCGGGTTCTTCTTGAACGACCGATTGGCCGTGAACGGCATCCAGTAGGCTTCAAGGTCGTTCGGTGTGCCGATGGTGGACAATGCGGACGTCATTCGAAGGCCCCTGTGGATTAACCTTGGTTAAAGCTAGCAGGAGCGAGCAGCCTGTAAATCGCCATCATGACATCGAATGGCTGCGCCTCGCGGATGACGGCTCGAACTCGCTTGAGGGTGACGTTAGGTCGCCGATGGCGTAAACTCCCCGCTTGAGGGGCGCGAAGAGAACGGACCCCGATGGCCGAAGGCGCAGATGATCCTGGACGGCTGGACGTACGAGCCGCGGCGATCATTCGCGCGGGCCTCGACAGGGTCCTTGTCTCGGATGCCTTCCGCGCCGCGCCCCAGCTTTCGGCCTTCCTGAGCTTCGTGGTCGAGCGCACCGTCGAAGGGCGCGCGGCCGAGCTCAAGGGCTATACGATCGCGGTGGAGGGCCTCGGCCGCCCCGCCGATTTCAACCCGCAGCTCGATCCGATCGTCCGGGTCGAGGCCGGGCGGCTGCGGCGGGCGCTGGCGCAGTACTATTCCGGGGACGGCCGCGACGACCCCGTGCAGATCTCCATGCCGGTCGGCGGTTATGTCCCGGTCTTCACCTGGTTCGGCGGCGAGGGGAACCGGACTGCGCCTGATCCTTCGGATGAGGCGCAGGAGCCTGATCGGCGGACCGCGCTGCGCTGGGCCGGGCTGACCGTCACGGCCCTGGCCGTCGGCCTGCTGGCGCTCGGCTGGTGGTATCTGGCGCCGGCCCGCGGCCCGGTCCTGACCGAAGCGGCGAAGCCCGCCGCTGTCGAGCCGGGAGCCGGCGCACCACGCGAGATGGTCGCGATGCCTCTTCTCGTGCGCGTTGCGATCATCACCCCTAACCCACCTTCCGACCCCAAGCTTGCCGAGGTCCTGCGCCGCTTCTCGGCGCTGCTGGTCGATGCCATGGCGCGGTTCGATGACCTCGTGACGATCCGGACACCGCTCCCCGGCTCCGCCCCGGAGGACGAGGTCGATTACGCGATCGAGATCGACGCCCAGGGGCTGGACAGCGGGGCGGTGGGTCTGGCCCGCCTGCGCTCGGTGCGAGACGGACGTATCGTCTGGACGACATCGTCGAGCCGCTCGTCGCTCGCGACGCTCCAGGAAAGCGATCTCGCCGAGATGGCGCGGCGGCTGGCGACACGCTTGGCCGAGCCTTTCGGCATCATTCTCGCCGATGCACGCCAATCCGTGGCGTCGCCGGCCATGCGTTGCATCCTGAAGGCCTTCGACGCGCGCCGCGCCATGCAGCCCGAGATGCACCTGGCGGCCGGGCTCTGTCTCGCGCAACTGGTCGAGCAGGAGCCGGGTTTCTATCCGGCCTGGGCCCATCTCGCGATCATGACGCTGCGCGAGCATGCCAGCCCGGCTCCGCAAGGCGCTGCCGCTCAGGGTGACGCAAGCAATAGGCGCCCCCCGCTCGACCGCTCCCTCGCGGCGGCCTTGACGGCGGTCCGGCTCGCGCCATCGGGCGCGCGGGCCTATCAGGCGATGATGAAGGTGCTGCTGCTGCGCGGCGCGACCGACGAGGCGATCCAGATGGGCCGTGAGGCACAGGCCCGCAATCCCTATGATCCGGAGATCATGGCCGATATCGGTGCGTTGTATGTCCGGCTCGGCCGCCCGCTCGAAGGGTTGCCGCTGTTGGAGCGCGCGACCTCGCTCAGCGTAGCCCGCCCGCCGCGCTACGATTTCTATGCTTTCCTCGGCGCCTATCTGGTCGGGGCGGGCAAGGTGTCGGAAAGCCATGCCGGGATGCTGGCGGCGGATTCGAGCCAGTTCGGCCTGCTTGGCCAGGCGCTCAAGGCAGCGACCGACAATGAACCGGAAAAGCAGGCGAAGCTGCTGACGCAGCTCAACGACAAGGCGCCGCTCTTCGGAAAGGACCCGCGTGCCTTCCTCGAAAGGCGGGGCTTCGCGAAACCGGTGATCGACCGGATCCTGACGACGCTCGGGCTGAACAGGCCATAAACCGGCGCGCCGCGCGCCGGATGTGGCGGAACTGGGGCGGCCGCTCGCATAACCGCGCCGGCAAGGTTAATCTGCGGTTGTAGACCGTGATTCGCTTCCCATTCCGATTCCTCGACGTAGCGCGAACGCTGCCGTGGCACCTGCCCGCCTGAAAACCCTGCACCCTCTCGCCGGCGCCGTGACCGGCCTGTCGGCCGGCGCAGCGGTCGCGATTCTGCTGCCGGGCGGGCTCGGGTCGGCGCTCGGCCTGCTGGCCGCCGGGGCCGGTTTCATGCTGGCGATGCGGGCCTTCGAGCGACGCGGCCTTGCCCGGCACGAGCAGGCCATGGCAGGGATCGGCGAGGTCAAGGTCCGGCTCGCGACCAATGCCATTCGCCTCGACGCCTTGTCGCAGCGCGTCGAGCAGATGCCGATGCGCGACGCCGATGCTGCGCCTGCACGCGCCGCGATCCACGAACTGACGGCCGAAGTCGGATTGCTCGGCGATCTGATCCATCAGGTCGCTACGACGCTTGCCGACCATGAGACGGTGCTTGCGCGCATGCCGGAGCCTGCCGCGGCGCCGCTGCCCGCGCCGGCACCCGAGGTGGTGCTCGATCCGGAGGCGATCCGCCGGGAGCGGGCCGAGAAGCTGGCCGCCGAGCGCGCGGCTGCCGCTGCTGCAGCGCGCGAGGAGGCCGAGGCCGAACGCGCGGCGCTGATCGGCAAGGCGCTCAGCGAAGGCCGGCTGGAGGTCCATCTGCAGCCGATCGTCTCGCTGCCGCAACGCCGGACCTGCGGCTATGAAGCGCTGGCGCGGCTGCGGCTGGACGAGAACACGCTGCTCCTGCCGCATGAATTCATCGAGACAGTCGAGACGCGCGGCTTCGGGCCGACGCTGGACGCGCTCGTGCTGACGCGGGCCCTGGCGATTGCCCGCCATCTCGGCTCGAAAGATGGCGGCATCTTCGTCTCCTGCAATTTCAGCCGCGCGACCTGGAACTCGTCACGGGCGCTGGCGGCTTTGACCCGCATCCTCGATAAATACCGCGATCATACCGCCCATCTCGTCATCGAGATGCCGCAGGCAGTCTTCCGCGAGCTCGACCCGACCAGCCTCGGGCTGCTGGGCGCGATGTCGGCGAACGGCGTGCGTTTTGCGCTCGACCAGCTCGTCGACCTGCGCCTCGACCCCAGTGCCCTGTTCGATCGGGGCATCCGCTATGTGAAGGCGCCTGCCGCGCTGCTCCAGGCGCATCTCGACGGCCGGATCCAGAGCGATATCGCTGCCGGCGATCTCGCAACGCTGCTGGCCCGGGTCTCGGTCACGCTCGTGGCTGATCAGGTCGAGGACAATCCCGCAGCTGCCGACATGATCGAGCTTGGCGCCACGATGGGGCAGGGGCTGGCCTTCTCGCCGCCGCGCCCGGTCAAGCCCGAAGTCTTCGCTGAGCCGGAGCCCGTGTCTGCCACGCCCGCGCCAGTGCCGACCGCTCCCGCACAGGCTGAAGCCACGCCGGCGCCGCAGAGCATCGCCGAGCGCCTGCTCGCCAGAGCCAGTGCTTCGCCGGCGCCGCTGCCGTTCCCTGAGACGGCTCCGCAGGAAACGCGGCCCGAGCGGCTGCCTTTCCGCGCCGTGCTGCGCCGCGCCAGCGCCTGACGCGCGGCGGCTCGTCGCGGTCTCCGGTTCCGCTTTCGACGAATCCCGTCTAGATCAGGCCATGTCGAGGGGCGACATCCGCCTATCTCACCCAGCCGGAGATCGAGACAGTGTCGCCATCGGGGATCGCTTCCACCCTTCCGCTTTCGGGTTTCTCCGAGGTCGCGGATCGCTTCGATCTCTGCCTGTGCGATGTCTGGGGCGTCGTCCACAACGGCGTCGCAGCCTATCGTGACGCGGTCGCCGCGCTGATGCGGATGCGCGAGCACGGCATCAGCGTCGTCCTCGTCACCAATGCCCCGCGCCCGGCCGATGTCATCGTCGGCCAGCTCGACGGCTTCGCGGTGCCGCGCGAGGCCTGGGATGCGATCGTGACCTCCGGCGATGTCTGCCGCGCGCTGATCCGCGAGCGCGCCGGCCAGCCGATGTACCGGCTCGGTCCCGATCGCGATCTGCCGCTGATCGCCGGGCTCGACGTGCGGGAAGTCTCCCCCGACGAAGCGGCCTATGTGCTCTGCACCGGCCTGTTCGACGACGAGAAGGACACGGCCGCGACCTATGCCGATCTGCTTGCCGGTTTCGCCGCGCGCGGGCTGCCGCTGATCTGTGCCAATCCCGATCTCGTCGTCGAGCGCGGCGGGCGCATCATTCCCTGTGCCGGATCGGTCGCGCTCGCCTATGAGGAGATCGGCGGCCGGGTGATCTATGCCGGCAAGCCGCATCGGCCTATCTACGAGGCGGCGGTCGCGGCAGCCGAGAAGGCGCGGGGAAGCGCGATCGCCCAGGACAGGATCTGCGCGATCGGCGATGCGATCCGCACCGATATCGCCGGCGCCGACGCCTTCGGCGCGGCCGGGATCATGGTGCTGGCCGGCATCCACGCCCAGGATCTGATGGAAGCGTCATGGGAGGAGCGCCATGGCTGGTTCGGCCGGCAGACGCACCGCCCGGCCTATGCCATGCCGCATCTGGTCTGGTGAGGCCCGTCAGGCGGCGGCGCAGACCGATTCGATCTTGGTCTTCAGCGTCTGCGCGTTGAACGGCTTGACGATGTAGTTGCTCACGCCGGCCTTTTTGGCGGCGACGACGTTCTCGGTCTTCGACTCGGCGGTGACGATGATGAACGGCGTTTCCGACAGCGCCGTCTCCTCGCGGACCTTCTGGAGCAGTTCGAAGCCGCTCATCGGCTCCATGTTCCAGTCGGAGATCACGAGTCCGTATTTCTTGTCGCGCATCTTCGAGATCGCGGCCGAGCCGTCCGAGGCATCGTCGACATTCTCGAAGCCGAGCTGCTTCAGCAGGTTGCGGATGATGCGGACCATCGTCTGGTAGTCGTCGACGACGAGGATCGGCATGGACGGGTCGAGAGCCATTCTGATGCTCCAGGCATGACGGTCGCGGTGCTGGGAGATACCAGCGCCGTGCCGCTCGCCTGAGTTGATAGCCGCACCGCCTTGCGAACCGGTTAATCCGATACGGAAGTGACGTTGGGGGAAGTGGGTGCGCCGCACCAAAGTCCAATTGCGCTGATGTTGCGGTTGCGAGATGCTTAACCCGATCGCAGACAGGAGGGCACAGGCCCATGGGCCGTGCGGGATCCATGACAGTTCAGCCGATGTCTGGCGGGCTCTACACCGTCCATGCCTTCGAGGATCTGGCCGTCGGCCGGAGCGAAAGCCTGATGCGGACCGTGATGGAGCGGGACGTCGCGCTCTTCGCCGAACTCTCCGGCGATGCCAACCCGATCCATCTCTGCGACCATTTCGCGGCCAATACCAAGTTCGGCCAGCGCATCGCCCATGGCATGCTGACGGCCAGCCTCATCTCCGCGCTGCTCGGCACGCGCTTGCCGGGGCCGGGCGCGGTCTATCTCTCGCAGACGCTGACCTTCCTCGCTCCGGTCAAGATCGGCGACGTCGTCACCGCCCGCGTCGAGGTCGTCGAGCTGGTTGCCGAGCGCCGCCGGGCCCGCTTCTTCTGCGAGTGCCTCGTCGACGGCAAGGCGGTGATGGAGGGCGAGGCCTGGGTCGCGATGCCGCCGCGGCCGCGCGACTGAGGCTCTCGTCCGGCTCGTGGCCTTGACGCCCCGGCGGCCTTCGCCGCAAAGACGGTCATCGCCCTGTTTGTGAGGGGCAGGTGGACGTTTCCGATTGATGCCATCCCAAGCCGATGCGCCTGACCGCCCCGAGCCGACGGCCGTGGTCCTCGACCTCGACAAGCCCCTTCCGGATGCCTTGCGTGGCGCCGTCCTGGCACTCGGCAATTTCGACGGCGTCCATCGCGGCCATGCCGAGCTGGCGCACCGTGCCGCGGCTCTGGCCGGCGAGCGCGGCACCCGGCCCGCCGCCTTCACCTTCGAGCCGCATCCGCGCAGCGTCTTCCGGCCCGAAGAGCCGGTCTTCCGGCTGACCGCGCCGCAGCTCAAGCTTGAATTGCTGGCGGAGGCCGGCCTGCCGCAGGTCTTCGTCCTGCCCTTCGACCGCGAGATCGCGGCGATCCCCGCCGAGAGCTTCGTCGACGACCTGCTGATCGGCCGGCTCGGCGCCGCCGGCCTCGTCTGCGGCTACGATTTCCATTTCGGCAAGGGCCGCACCGGCTCGCCGGAGATGCTGCAGGCCCATGGCCTCGCCGTCGGCATTCCTGTCGCGGTCGTGCCGCCTTTCAGCTGGAAGGGCGAGCCTGTTTCCTCGACGCTGATCCGCACGGCGCTGGAGGCCGGCGACGTCGCGCGCGCGGCGGAATTTCTCGGCCGGCCCTGGCTGGTGCGCGGCCTGATCGCCCATGGCGACAAGCGTGGGCGCGAGCTCGGCTACCCCACCGCCAACATGCAGCTCGCCCGCGACTGCAGGCTGCGCCACGGCATCTATGCGGTCCGCATGAAGGTCGAGGGTACCTGGCATGACGGTGTCGCGAGCTTCGGCCGCCGCCCGACTTTCGACGATGGCGCGCCGCGGCTTGAAACCTTCGTCTTCGATTTCTCCGGCGATCTCTATGGCCAGCGCGTCGATGTCGCCTTCGTCGACTGGCTGCGCGGCGAGGAGAAGTTCGATTCGCTGGAGGCACTGATCGCCCAGATGGACGCCGACAGCGCCCGCGCACGCGACATTCTGGCGGGAACGCCGCCCTTCCTTCCGTAAGCCGCGCCTGCTAGAAGCCCCTCATGCCCGCAGAACGCGCCATGCTGATCGATCTTTCCCGGCGAATTACGGGCCCGGCTGCCGCCTCGCGCTAGATTAGGCGCGGGCGCTTGCGCAGTCCGGGTTGAAGACCGCTTTTCCCGTTTCACGCGTGGACGCCCGCGGCCCCTGACCGGCCCGCCGTCCCGACTGTCCGAGCCGGATGATGACCGACAAGACCAACACCGCCAAAGCCGCCGAGACCGCTGCCGACGGCGTCGATTACTCGCAGACGCTCTTCCTGCCGCAGACCGAGTTCCCGATGCGCGCCGGCCTGCCGCAGCGCGAGCCGGAATTGCTCGCCCGCTGGGCCAAGATGGACCTCTACCGCAAGCTCCGCGAGGCCGGGCAGGGGCGGGACCGTTTCGTCCTGCATGACGGCCCTCCCTATGCCAATGGCAACATCCATATCGGCCATGCGCTGAACAAGGTCCTCAAGGACCTCGTCACGCGCTCGCAGCAGATGCTCGGCTACGATTCCAACTATGTGCCGGGCTGGGACTGTCATGGCCTGCCGATCGAGTGGAAAATCGAGGAGCAATACCGCGCCAAGGGCCTGAACAAGGACGACGTCCCGGTCGTCGAATTCCGCAAGGAATGCCGCGCCTTCGCCGAGCACTGGGTCGATGTCCAGCGCGAGGAGTTCAAGCGCTTGGGCGTCGAGGGTGACTGGGCCAACCCCTACCTGACGATGGCCTATCCCGCAGAGGCGCAGATCGCCCGCGAGATCATGAAATTCGCCGAGACCGGCCAGCTCTATCGCGGCTCCAAGCCGGTGATGTGGTCGGTGGTCGAGAAGACCGCGCTCGCCGAGGCCGAGGTCGAGTACGAGGAGCATATCAGCGACACGATCTATGTCGCGTTCCCGATTGATCGTGATCGGACCGCACATGGGCCTTTGGTTGAGGGACTTGATGCGAAGGCAGCTTTCGACGAGTTGCTAGGGGCCTCCATCGTAATCTGGACAACGACCCCTTGGACCATCCCGGGCAACCGCGCGATTTCGTTCAACAATAAGGTCGCTTACGGTCTCTATCGGGTAACCGCCGCTGCTGAAAACAATTGGGCTAAGGTCGGCGCGACATACATCCTCGCGAAGAACCTCGCCGAAGGCGTCTTCAAGGCGGCCAAGGTCGAGGCTTTTGAGCTTGTAAGAGATGTGCCAGCGGAGTGGCTGCCGGAAGTGGCCACCGCCCACCCGTTGCGCGGCCGCGGCTACGACTTCATCGTCCCGCTGCTCGACGGCGATCATGTCACCGATGATGCCGGTACCGGCTTCGTTCACACGGCGCCCAGCCACGGCCGTGAGGACTTCGACGTCTGGATGGCCAATGGTCGCCAGCTCACCGAGCGCGGCATCGAGACCCGCATCCCCTATACCGTCGATGCCGATGGCCGTTTCACCAAGGAGGCGCCGGGCTTCGAGGGCGCGCAGGTCATCACCGACAAGGGCGACAAGGGCAATGCCAACGACGTCGTCATCAAGGCGCTGGTCGAGGCCGGCAACATCATCGCGCGCGGCCGCCTGAAGCATCAGTATCCGCATAGCTGGCGCTCGAAGAAGCCGGTGATCTTCCGCAACACGCCGCAATGGTTCATCGCCATGGACAAGCCGATCGGCGAGGCCGGCGCACCGGACGCGGCCGATCCGCAGCCGGTCGCGGGCGGCAACACCGACACGCTGCGCAACCGCGCGCTGAAGGCGATCAAGGAGACCGAATGGGTCCCCGCCGCCGGCGAGAACCGCATCACCGGTATGATCGCCAACCGTCCGGACTGGGTCGTCTCGCGCCAGCGTGCCTGGGGCGTGCCGATCACCGTCTTCGTCGAGAAGGAGACCAAGGACATCCTCGTCGATGCCAAGGTCAACGCGGCCATCGCCGAGGCCTTCGAGGCCGAGGGTGCCGATGCCTGGTTCACCGATACGGACGGTGCCCGCTTCCTCAAGCCCTTCGGCTATGATCCGGCGCAGTACGAGCGCGTCACCGACGTGCTCGACGTCTGGTTCGATTCCGGCTCGACCCACGCCTTCACGCTGGAGAAGCGCGGCGACCTGCGTGCCCGTCGCCGCGGCGATGGCGGCAAGGATCGGGTGATGTATCTCGAAGGCTCGGACCAGCATCGCGGCTGGTTCCATTCGAGCCTGCTCGAGAGCTGCGGCACGCGTGGCCGGGCGCCCTACGACATCGTCCTCACCCACGGCTTCTGCCTGGACGAGAAGGGCGAGAAGATGTCGAAGTCGAAGGGCAACGTCACCGCTCCGCAGGACATCATCAAGGATTCGGGCGCCGACATCCTGCGCCTCTGGGTCGCGGCGGCCGACTATTCCGACGACCTGCGCATCGGCAAGGAGATCCTCAAGACCTTCGTCGAGACCTATCGCAAGCTGCGCAACACCATGCGCTGGATGCTCGGCACGCTCGCCCATTTCAGCGAGGACGTCCGCGTCGCCGACCCGCAGACCATGCCGGAGCTCGAGCGGCTGATGCTGCATCGCCTTGCGGAGCTTGGGCCGCAGGTCGAGGAAGCCTATCGCGCTTACGACTACAAGAAGGTCGTGTTCCTGCTCTCGCAGTTCATGAACACCGAGCTCTCGGCCTTCTATTTCGATGTGCGCAAGGACGCGCTCTATTGCGATCCGCTCTCCAGCCATGTCCGCAAGAGCGCGCTCACCGTCGTCGATCATCTCTTCCGCTGCCTGACGACCTGGCTCGCGCCGATCCTGGTCTTCACGGCCGAGGAAGCCTGGCTCGATCGCTATCCCGACCAGAAGGCGGGCGAGGGCTCGGTTCATCTCGAGCGCTTCGTCGCGGCCAAGGCAGAGTGGCTCGATCCGGAGCTGGCGGAGCGCTGGGCCAAGATCCGCCGCGTGCGCCGCGTCGTCACCGGCGCGCTGGAGCTGGAGCGCGCGGCCAAGCGCATCGGCTCCTCGCTGGAGGCGGCGCCGCAGGTCTTCGTCTCCGACAGTGATCTCTACGCGGCCCTGTCCGGTGCCGATCTCGCCGAGATCAGCATCACCTCCGGCATCCGCGTCGAGAGCGGCGAGGGGCCAGCCGAGGCCTTCCGTCTTGCCGACGTGCCGGGTGTCGCGGTCGTGCCGCATCGCGCGGCTGGCATCAAATGCGCCCGCTCCTGGAAGTATTTCGATCCGGCGACGGCCGACAAGGCTTATCCCCAGGTTACGCCGCGCGACGCCAAGGCTCTGAAGGAGCTGGGAGTGCGCGCCTGATGACGCCGACCCGCCGCCTCGGACTAGCCGTCGTCCTGATCGTCTTCATCGCCGATCAGCTCCTGAAATGGTGGCTGCTCTACAGCGTCGGGCTGGCCGAGAACGGGCCTTACGATCTCACCTCGTTCCTGACGATCGTGCTGGCCTGGAACCGCGGCATCTCCTACGGCCTGTTCCAGCAGGGCACCGATCTCGGCCGCTGGTTCCTCGTCGTCATTTCCTTCGTCGCAGCCATCTGGCTGTGGCGCTGGATGTGGCGCGAGCCGCGGGCTTTCAGCGTGTTCAGCCTCGCGTTGATCATCGGCGGGGCGCTCGGAAACGGCGTCGATCGCGCCGTCTATGGCGCGGTCGTCGACTTCGTGCATTTCCACTGGGGCAGCTTCAGCTGGTATATCTTCAACATCGCCGACGTTGCGATCGTTGTCGGAGTGGTCGGCCTGCTATATGAGTCCTTCCGCCCGAGCGCGGAAAACACAGCTTAACGACGGTCTCGCCATTGTTTTGCCGTTCGTCTGGGTTTTGAGACGAGGCGAGATTGTCCGAAGGGAGATTTGACATGGCCAAACGCATCCGCGTGGCTCATCTGCTCATCGCCGGCGGGCTTGTCCTCGCCGCTTCGCCGGCCTTCGCGCAGGACGGCATGCTGTTCAAGAACCTGATGGAAGGCGTCTTGGGCAGGGGCGGCGATCCGGATATCGATTATCGCGCCCGCGCCCCGCTCGTCGTGCCGCCGAACTCGACCCTGCCGCGTCCGCAGCAGGCGGCGAGCGAGCGCAATGCCGCCTGGCCGAATGATCCCGACGTGCAGCGCCGTAAGGACGAAGCCAATCCGGCTCCCTATGTCCCGGCGCTCGGGGTTCGCAACAACCCGATGATGTCGCCGCAGGAAGTTCGCCGCGGTCGCACCACGCGCCCCTCGGAGGGCCCGCGCTTCACCGAGGAACAGAACAACTACAACAACCAGATCCAGCCGATCCGGATCGGCCGCGAACTTGCCGCGCGCCAGAACCAGATCGACCAGAACGCGACCCTCTATGGCGAGGAGCCGCCGCGCCGCACCCTGACCGAACCGCCGACCGGCTACCGTCGCCCAGCCGCGACGGCCGCCTTTGGCCCGGGCGTGAGCGGGCCCAAGGAAGACACGCAAGCCACCGGCCAGCGTGAGTTCGTGACCGGGCGTGGCCCGGTCATGCAGTGACCAGGCCGGCCTTCGGACGAAGCGTGATCGCACGGGCGTGACCGCCAGTCCGATTGCCCCTTGCCGAAGCAGGGTTGCCTGACCAAGTTGTCCAGAAGGGCGGGCGCGTCGCGCCCGCCCTTTTTTCGATCGAGGAGACGGCATCAGGTGAACATCCATGCGCACCGGAGCGACCAGGCGGAGCCGGTCGAATCCTTCCGGTTGGCCAATGGCCTCGATGTCGTGGTGGTGAAGGACCGGCGTGCTCCGGTCGTCACCCACATGGTCTGGTATCGCAACGGCTCGGCCGATGATCCGTCCGCCAAGTCCGGCATCGCGCATTTCCTCGAGCACCTGATGTTCAAGGGCACCGAGCGCTGGCCCGCGGGGGAATTCTCCAAGATCGTCGCCGGTTATGGCGGCCAGGAGAACGCCTTCACCTCCTTCGACTACACCGCCTATTTCCAGCGCGTGCCGAAGGAGCATCTGCGCGCGATGATGGATTACGAGGCCGACCGGATGACCGGCCTCTCCTTCGACGAGGCCGTGGTCGCTCCCGAGCGCGACGTGGTGCTGGAGGAACGGCGCATGCGCGTCGATTCCGATCCCGCCGCACAGCTTGGCGAGGAATTTTCCTCCACGCTGTTCTTCCACCATCCCTACGGCACGCCGATCATCGGCTGGGAGCATGAGATCGAGGGCCTGAGCCGGGACGACGCCTTCGCCTATTACCAGCGCTTCTACACGCCGGAGAACGCGATCCTTGTCGTCGCCGGCGATACCGATGCCGCCGAGGTCCGCCGCCTCGCCGAGGAGACCTATGGCAAGATCGCGGCTCGCGGCGCGGCGCCGGTCCGCTCCCGCCCGATCGAGCCGGAACCGCGTGCCTCGCGCCGCGTCCAGCTCAACGATCCGCGCGTGCAGCAGCCCTCGCTGCGGCGTGGCTGGCTGACCCCGACCTATACGAGCGGCGAGCGTGACGAGGTTCTCGCGCTTGAACTCGTCGCCGAGATCCTCGGCGGGGGCACGACCTCGCGGCTCTATCGCAAGCTCTGCGTCGAGGACGAGCTGGCCGCTGGCGCCAGCGCCTATTTCATGAGCTCGATGGTCGACCGCGCCGCCTTCCAGATTTCCGCCAGCCCACGCCCCGGTGTCGAGATGGCGGCGATGGAGGCCGGGCTCGATGCGGCGCTCGCCGCCTTCCTGGCGGACGGACCGACCGAACTGGAATTGGCGCGTGCCCGCACCCGGCTGGTTGCCGAGACGGTCTTCGCCCGCGACAACCAGTCCTCGCTTGCCCGCATCTTCGGCTCGGCGCTCGCCGTCGGCGAAACTGTCGAGGACGTGCTCGCCTGGCCGCAGCGGATCGAGGCTGTCGGTCGCGATGCCGTGGTCGAAGCGGCGCGCCGTTACCTCAAATCTGATCGCAGCGTCACCGGCCTGCTGCTGCCCGCCTGACACTGCCGTCTCACCGAACGGGCGGAGTTCCTGCTCCGCCGACAGGAAGCGACATGAACGCCCCGATTCCGACGCCCAAGCTCAATACGGCCGGCCCCGCCATCACCGTCCAGACCGTCCGCTCGCCCGGCGGTGTCGAGGCCTGGCTGGTCGAGGAGCACAGCCTGCCGCTGATCGCGGTCGATTTCGCCTTCGACGGTGGCGCCAGCCTTGACCCCGACAATGCCGCCGGCAGCGCCTACCTGATTTCCGGCCTGCTCGACGAGGGCGCCGGCGATCTCGACGCCGAAGCCTTCCAGGGCCGCATGGCCGATCATGCGATCAGCATGGGCTTCGAGGCCCGACGCGATGATTTCCACGGCTATCTCCAGACGCTCTCGACCCATCGCGACACGGCTTTCGAGCTGCTGGGGCTGGCGCTCAACCAGCCGCGTTTCGATGCCGATGCGGTTGCGCGTGTCAGGGCGCAGGTCATCGCCGGCCTGCAGCGCCAGGCGAAGAACCCCGAGGTGATGTGCCGCAACGCGCTCTATGCCGCGGCCTTCCCGGGCCATGCCTATAGCCGGCCTGAGAAGGGCGATATCGACAGTGTTTCCAGGCTGGAAGCGCCGGCGCTGAAGGCGCTGCGGCCCACGCTGCTGGATCGCGCCGGCCTCAAGATCGTCGTGGTCGGGGATATCACCGCAGCCGAACTCGCCGGCCGCCTCGACGCGCTCTTCGGTGAATTGCCCAAGGGCGAGGTGCGGCCCCGCCCGGAGCAGCCCCTGCCGATCCAGGGGCTCGGCCAGACCCATGTCATCGATCTCGACGTGCCGCAGACCGTTTTGCGCTTCGTCGGCCCGGGGCTGATGTGGGACGATCCCGATTTCATCACTGCCAGTGTGCTGAACCATATCCTCGGCGGTTCCGCCTTCACCTCGCGCCTGTTCATGGAAGTCCGCGAGAAGCGCGGCCTCGCCTATGGCGTCTCCTCCAGCCTGATGCCGATGCGCGAGAGTGCCATGCTGGTCGGCGGCACGGCCACCCGCAACGACCGCGCGGCCCAGTCGATGCAGGTCATCCGCGAGGAGATGCTGAAGCTCGCCGAGGAAGGCCCGACCGAGCACGAGGTCGAGGAAGCCAAGCGCTACATCATCGGCTCCTATCCGCTGCGCTTCGACACCTCGCCGAAGATCGCCGGCGAGTTGCTGGCGCTGGCACTGCGCGGCGACACGCCGGATTTCCTCGCCCGCCGCAACGGCCTCTTCGCGGCGGTCACGCTCTCCGACGTCAGGCGCGTCGCGAAGCGCTTGTTCGGCAACCCCGAACTGCTCGTCCAGGCGGTTGGCAAGCCCGTCGCGCTGGTCTGAAATAGCGTCGTCTTCTCGTCGATACGGATAGGTTCATGCTTCAGCAAAGCTTCGATCTCGCGCTCGAATCCAAGGTCGGCAAGGGCGGCATTCCCGATGCGGCCTTCGAGACGGCGCTGACCGATCTCAAGCCCGCGCTGGCGAAGCTGCAGGCACAAGCCAAGGACGGCTCGCTGCCGCTGCTGAAGCTGCCGAGCGACACCGCCGATCTCGGCCCCGTGAAGGCCGCCGCCGAACGGCTCAAATCCGGCGATACGACTGACGTGCTGGTGCTCGGCACCGGCGGTTCCAGCCTCGGCGGCCAGACGCTGGCGCAGCTCACCGGCTACGGCATCGCGGGCTTGTCGCAGTTCACCTCAGGCGTACGCGTCCATTTCATCGACAATCTCGACCCGGCGACCTATGCGGCGCTGCTCGCCAAGCTGCCGCTCAAGACGACCAAATTCGTCGCCATCTCGAAATCGGGCGGCACCGGCGAAACGCTGCTGCAATCGATCGCCGCGATCGAGGCCTTGCGCGGCGCGCATCTCTCGGATCAGCAGATCGGCACGCATTTCGAGGGACTGTCCGAGCCGGCCAAGCCCGGCAAGCTGCATCCCCTGCGGGCGCTGCTCGAACCCTTCGGCACGCCTTTCCTCGAGCACCACACCGATGTCGGCGGGCGCTATTCCGTGCTGACCAATTGCGGCCTGCTGCCGGCCGCCATGCTCGGCCTCGATATCGAGGCGCTCCGGCTCGGCGCCAGCCGCGCAGTGGCGCCGCTCTTCGCCGGCAAGGATGTCCGTGAGACGCCGGCAGCGGTCGGCGCCGCGCTCCATCTCGCCGCGATGCGCTCGGACAAGAACATCGCCGTACTCATGCCCTATGCCGACAAGCTCGCGCTGCTCACCCGTTGGTGGATGCAGCTCTGGGCCGAGAGCCTAGGCAAGGACGGGCAGGGCACGCAGCCTGTCGGCGCGCTCGGCCCGGTCGACCAGCATTCGCAGCAGCAGCTCTATCTCGCCGGCCCGAAGGACAAGTTCTTCACGGTCATCACCACCAGCGTGAAGGGCAAGGGCCCGCAGATAGACGCTGCCCTCGCTGAAAAGATCGGCCAGGTCGATTTCGCCGGCAAGACCATCGGCGACCTCGTGGCGGCACAAGGGGTCGCCATGATCGACACCTTCGCCAAGAACGGTTGCGCGGTGCGCCGTTTCCATGTCGAGCGCATCGACGAGACCAGCCATGGCGAAATGCTGATGCATTTCATGCTGGAGACGATCCTGACCGGTTACGCGATGGGCGTGGACCCCTTCGACCAGCCGGCCGTGGAAGAAGCGAAGCTCCTCGCCAAGCGCTATCTTGCCGAAGGGCGGGCCTGAGCCGCGCTTTCTGGTAGGGGCGCGTCATGCTCGGGCTTGACCCGAGCATCTCATGACACGAAGGCTCGGGAGCCTCTTTCGGAAAGAGATTCTCGGGTCGTCGCTGACGCGCCGCCCGAGAATGACGAGCTTTTCCTGATGACCGCCAGAGTTCCATGACCGTCCGCCGCCTTGATCCCGTTCTGGTCGACCGCATCGCCGCCGGCGAGGTGATCGAGCGGCCGGCCGCGGCCGTGAAGGAACTGGTCGAGAACGCGATCGATGCCGGGGCGCGGTCGATCGCCGTCACCATCCAGGGTGGCGGGCGCGAACTCATCCGGGTCGTCGACGATGGCGCCGGCATGACGCCGGACGACCTCGAACTCGCGGTCGACCGTCATGCCACCTCGAAGCTCCCCGACGGCGACCTCTTCGCCATCGACACGTTGGGCTTCCGCGGCGAGGCCTTGCCCTCGATCGGCTCGGTCGCCCGGCTTTCGATCGCGACGCGCCGTCGCGATGCGGCGCAGGGCTCCGGCCTTGTCGTCGAGGCCGGCGAGAAGGGTGTCGTCCGCCCCGTCGCCGCCGCGCCGGGCACGCGCATCGAGGTTTCGGACCTCTTCATCTTCACGCCGGCCCGCCTGAAATTCCTCAAGAGCGACCGCGCCGAAGCGCAGGCCGTCTCCGAGATGCTCAGGCGCCTTGCGATCGCCCATCCCGAGATCCGCTTCTCGCTCGAAGGCGAGCATATCAGCGCCTTCGACTGGCCGGCAGAACCGATCGGGGAGGAGGGCCTGCTGCGCCGCCTCGGCCGCGCGCTGGGCCGCGACTTTCCCGAGAATGCGCTGCGCATCGAGGCCGAGCGCGAGGGCTTCCGCATATCCGGCTTCGCCGGCCTGCCGACCTTCCATCGCGGCACCTCGGCCGGCGTGCATCTCTCCGTCAACGGCCGGCCCGTGCGCGACAAGCTGCTGCTCTCGGCGGTGCGCGGCGCCTATGCCGATGTCGTGCCCTCCGACCGGCATCCGGTGCTCTTCCTCGATATCGGCTGCGATCCGCGCTCGGTCGATGTCAACGTCCACCCGGCCAAGAGCGAGGTCCGCTTCCGCGATCCGGCGCTGGTGCGTGGTCTCGTCGTCTCCGGCCTGAAGGCGGCGCTCGCCGCCGCCGGCCACCGCGCCACCACGACGGGCGGTGCCCGCACGCTCGATGCCTTCCGCGCCGTCTTGTCGATGGGCGGCAGCGGCAACGCGATCCCGCGCCCCGCCTTTCCGCAGGCGCCAAGCTGGAGCGCGCCGGCCGCGCTTCCGATGAGCACCCCGCAATCCGGCTTCTCGGATTTCGCGGCGCCCTCGGCCGATGCCCGCGCCCATCTCGCCGAGCCCTCGGCGGATGCGCTCGACCGGCCGCTCGGCGCCGCCCGTGCCCAGGTCCACGAGACCTATATCGTCGCCCAGACCCGCGAGGGCGTCGTCATCGTCGACCAGCACGCCGCCCATGAGCGCCTCGTCTATGAGCGCCTCAAGGCCGAGCGCGCCCGCAACGGCATCGCGCGCCAGCCCTTGCTGCTGCCGGAAGTGGTCGAGCTCGATCCCGTCGATGCCGACCGCCTGATCGCGGCGGGCAGCGAGCTCGAAAGCCTCGGCCTCGTACTGGAATCCTTCGGCCCCGGCGCCGTGCTGGTCCGCGAGGCGCCGAGCCAACTCGCCGGCGGCAATCTCCAGCGCCTCGTCCGCGATGTCGCCGATGCGCTGGCCGAGCATGGCACGGCTGGCTCGCTGGAACGCCGGCTCGACCATGTGCTCGCGACGATGGCCTGCCACAACTCGGTCCGCGCCGGCCGTCGCATGCGCCCGGAGGAAATGGACGCGCTGCTGCGCGAGATGGAGATCACGCCCAATTCCGGCCAGTGCAACCACGGCCGGCCGACCTATGTCGAGCTGAAGCTCAGCGATATCGAGCGGCTGTTCGGGCGGCGGTAAGCCCCTATAAAGGGGGCGGGGTAGGCAGCGGGGAGACGGCGATGGCGGGAGACAAGATTGTTCAGGCTACGTGTCACTGCAAAAGCGTTCGCTTCGAAGCGACATTGACCGACGGCATGAACACCGCGCGGCGCTGCGATTGCTCGTTCTGCCGGATGCGTGGCGCGGTGGTCGTTTCGGCGAGCGATGTCCGAGTCGTCTTGGGTGAGGACACGCTCGGCGAGTACCAGTTCAACACCTGGACGGCGAACCACTTTTTCTGCCTGAGCTGCGGCATCTACACTCATCACCAGCGCCGCTCGAACCCCGGTCAGCTCGGCGTGAACGTCGCCTGCATCGCCGGCGCGAGCCCCTTCGACTTCCGGGAGCTGCAGGTCAATGACGGCATCAACCATCCCAGCGACATGCCCACTGGGTCAAAGCCGAGGGTCGCAGGGATTCTGCGATACGAGCCGAGCCAGGAATAGCCTCGGTAGTCGTGACTTCGCTTCGGAGCCAGGTATTCATGTTAGATCGGCCGGTAAACGCCGCGATCGATGTTCCAGAGTGTCATGCCGGCGTCAGCGGATTGCGGAAACCATTGCTCATCGACAATGGCCTCAAGCTCGCGCCGCGCGGCGACGTAATCGACCGCGAGGTTGGCGCGGGCCGCGGCTAGACGGACCTGCATGTTGGGGTGGCCGAACAGCTTCATGAGGATACGCCTCTGATCGCCGGAGCGCGATTTGAGCTCGGTTTCCAAAGCCCAGCTTCTTTGGATCAACCGATTTGCTCTTGCGTTCGCGTTACCCTCGATCGCGTCGTATTGTTCGATGCAGAGCTGCTCAAACAGAGCAAGAATTGCGGCGTTTGATAACGCCTTGAGATCTTGTTCATGTTTCATTTGAGCACCTTGATCTCGCGAAGGGCTTGATGACCCACCCGAACATGCTCTGCCCAGTCTCTGCCACGAAGGTAGTCGCGCGGAGCTAGCATGTTGAAATCTGGACTTTGTCGGCTGTACCAGCCCGTGATCTCGTGATGCTTATATCGTGGAATGCTGACGACGTTGTCCATGCCGTCGATAGCGGAGCGCGAAAAACCTTCGCGGCTTCCCGCGCCCTGCTCGACGATATGGTGGTCCTCATACCCCGGCCGCCTTTTGCCTGCCTGTTCCTGAAGTTCTCCGAGCGATTTCGGTTCGTCCTGATAGGATCGGATCGAGGGCCATTCCGTGTAAAGCCAGTGACCGGCTTCGATCGCCGTGACGACGGCGCCGATTGGTCCGGCCCTTCTGAGCGCCTGGCGTGCGATCGCCTTTGCCAGAGCCTTCGCGGCCTTGGTCTTCGCCTGTCGGTCTTGGGGTGGGTCCTTGACGGGATCGAGCGCCGGGCCGCCATTGTCGCCGATCCCCGGCTGCCGGCTTTGACTGCCGCCCTCGCCGCCGCCCCACTGGCCGCCTTCCGGACTGCCCGCCGGCACACGCGGTTGGTCCGGGTTAAAGCCGCCCTTTTCGACAAGCGCCTGCAAACGAACGAGGGCGCGCATCAAGCGTTCGCCAGCGAGGTGGCACGCGAGGGTATGGCGGGCCATCAATATAGGCCCGCGAGGTTCGATGGATTGAAAGATTGGCATCCAGCGCTTGATCTCCGCGGCGGATGCGGAGATTAAGCGCGGAAACGGAGACGGGGATAAGTGATTGGCAGGCCCGCCCTATAAGGCTCGCAGCACCAACACCTGCGTCTCGCCGTAAGCCCGCCGCTCCAGCTCCTCGAAGCCTTCGGGCAGGCTGATCTCGGCATCCGCCGCCTCTTCCAGCACGATCAGGGCATCGGGCGCGAGCCAGCCGCCTTCGCGGGCCGAGGTGAGCGCCTTCTCGCCGAGCCCCTTGCGATAGGGCGGGTCGCAGAAGACGAGCCCGAACGGCGCCATGCCGGTGATCGGGCCGAGCTTGGTCGCGTCGCGGCGGAAGATGCGGCTGAAGCCGGCCAGCCCCAGCGCCATCTGGTTCTCGCGGATGATGCCGCGCGCCTCGGTGCCGTCATCGACCAAGAGCGCGAAGCCCGCGCCGCGCGACAAGGCCTCGAAGCCGAGCGCGCCCGTGCCGGCGAAGAGATCGAGCACGCGCGCGCCCTCGACTGCATCGCCATAGGCATGGACGAGCACGTTGAACAGGGATTCGCGCAGGCGGTCCGAGGTCGGCCGGATGCTGCCGATCCCTGGTTTCGGGCCGGCCAGAGGCCGGCCGCCCAGGCGTCCGCCGACGATCCGCATCGCTTAGTCGCGCTTGCCGCCGCCAGACGGGCGCGGCCCCCTGCCACCGCCACCGGGGCGCGGACCGCGTCCGCCGCCCGGCTTGCCGCCGAAGGGCCGTCCGCCGCCGGCAGGACGATCCGAGGAGCGCGAGCCGAAGCCCTTGCCGCCCGGCTTGTCGCTGAAGCTGCGGCCACGGGGCCGGTCATCGCCCGGCCGATCGGACGAGCGCGCGCCGAAGCCTTTGCCCCCGAAGCCCTTGCCGGCCGGCTTGTCACCGAAGCTGCGGCCGCGCGGCCGATCCTCGGAAGAACGCTCGCGGAAGGTGCGGGCAGGGCGCTCAGTGCCGTCGCGCGGGGCACGGTCGGGACGTTCGCCGCGCGGGGCACGATCTTCCCACGGCCGGTCGCCACCGCGGTCGCGTCCGCCGGCCTCGCTGCGCGGGCGTCGTGCCGGCCGCTCGTCGCCACTGGTGCGCGAGAGGGGACGTGACGTGCGCATCTCGTCGCCGCCACGCTCCTGGGCACCGCGCTGCTGGCGCGGCATGCGGTCGGGCCTGCGCTTGCTCTCGCGGGCGGGCGCGTCGCGTTCCTCGGCCACCGGGGCACTGACGCGCTCGACCAGCACGCGCCGGCCCTTGGGGTCGGCGATCGGCGTGTCGCGGCGGCGCTTCACATCGCCGGTCGCCTCGCGCTCCTGCCGCTCCAGCTTCGGGTCGGCGCCGCGGCGTGGCGGGGCCTTGCGCTCGCGCTGCGGCTCGGTCTCGGCATCGCGCCAGACGGTCCGGGTCCAGGGCTTGTCGCCGCGCAATTCGCGCACCGCCTCACGGCGGGTCTCATGCTCATCCTCGACCGGTTCGCGGCGGCGGCGCGGGCGATCGTCGCCGGCCGGGGCCGGACGCGGCGCGGCGGGCAGGGCGTCGCGTCGCGGCGATTCGAAATCGGCGCCGGCCTTGGCAGCGAGCTCGGTGCCGAGCTGGTCCTGCAACACGCGCGAGCGGATCTCGTCGACCTCGCCCTCCTCGAGCTCGCCGAGCTGGAACGGGCCGAAGGAGATGCGGATCAGCCGGTTCACCGTCAGCCCGAGATGCTCGAGCACGGTCTTGACCTCGCGGTTCTTGCCCTCGCGCAGATCGACCGTCAGCCAGGTGTTGAAGCCCTGCTGGCGCTCGAAGCGCGCGATCACCGGCCCGTAATGGACGTCATCGATGGTGACGCCGTCCTTGACGGTGTCGAGCACGTCCTGCGTCACCTCGCCGAAGGCGCGCACGCGGTAGCGCCGGAGCCAGCCGGTCTCCGGCAGCTCCAGCACCCGCGCCAGCCCGCCATCATTGGTCAGCAGCAGCAGGCCTTCGGTGTTGATGTCGAGCCTGCCGATGGTCAGCACGCGCGGCAGGTCTTCCGGCAGCACGTCGAAGACGGTCGGGCGGCCTTCCGGATCGAAATTGGTCGTCACGACGCCGCGGGGCTTGTGGTAGAGCCAGAGCCGCGTGCGCTCCCGGGCCGGCAAGGGCTCGCCGTCGATCAGCACGATATCGGTCGGCTTCACGTCGCGGGCCGGGCTGTCCAGCACCGTGCCGTTCACGCTGACGCGGCCTTCCGCGATCATCGCCTCGCTGTCGCGACGCGAAGCCACGCCTGCACGCGCCATCACCTTGGCGATGCGCTCCGGCTCCTCCGCCGTGATCAGCTTGCGCTCAGGCTCAGCCGCGCGCGGGCGGCGCGGACGATCGTCCTGGCCCTCGAAACGCGGCGAACGCGGACGTGAAAAGCGCTTCTCGCCATCGCGGCCTTCGCCACGCGGCGGCCGGTCGCCCTGCGGCCTGTCACGGCCAGCAAAGGGGCGATCGCCCGTGCGGCGCGGGTGCTCCTCGCCCGAACGCTCGCGGAAGCCGCGGCCTTCGCCCTCGGCCCTGGCGCGGACCGGACGGTCGCCATCGAAGCGGCGCGGACGCGGAGCCTCGCCCTCGGCGCCGGCAGGGCGCTCGAAACGGCGGGCCGGACGCTCGTCGCCGGCCGAATGACCACGGAAGGGCTTGCGCTCGCCGTCCCGGGCCGGGCGCTCATCACCGCCCGAGCGGCTGCGGAACGGCTTGCGTTCGCCATCGCGGGCAGGGCCGCGACCTTCGCCACTGGGCCGGCTGCCGAAGCTCTTGCCACCGAAGCCTTTGCCACCGGAGCCGGGTCCACGGCCGCCGGCGCCACCGCCCTTGCGTGGGCCGCGGCCTCTGTTGTTGTCGTCGTCTTTCATGGCTGCTCCTGAGCCGGCCGAGCACAACCGCTTTGCGGGAAAGGCCTGGCTCGCTTATTCGCTATAGCCGGCGCTTGTAGCAGAGGCTTTCCCTTGCTGCGAGCGCCAAAACCGGGGTTTTCGATGTCGCCGCCGCAACACGCTTCCACGATCGACGCCATGGCGCTCGCCTTCGACGAGGCGAAGGCGGCCGCCTTGCGGGGCGAGGTGCCGGTCGGCGCGGTGATCGTGCGTGATGGCGCAGTCCTCGGCCGTGCGGGTAACCGCACGCTGGAGCTGAAGGATCCGACGGCGCATGCCGAGATGCTAGCGCTCAGGCTCGCCTGCGCGGCGATCGGCTCCGAGCGCCTGATCGGCTGCGATCTCTACGTTACGCTCGAGCCTTGCCCGATGTGCGCGGCGGCGATCTCATTCTCCCGGATCAGGCGGCTCTATTTCGGCGCCGGTGATCCGAAGGGCGGCGCGGTCGAGAACGGCGTCAGGCTCTATGAGAGCCCGACCTGCCACCATGCACCCGAGGTCTATGGCGGCCTGCGCGAGAGCGAGGCCGCGGCGCTGCTCAGGGATTTCTTCCGCGAGCGGCGTTGACGCTCAGGTGTCCGACGAGGCGATGCCGAATTTCGCCGCGAGCTGCGCGCGGTCCATGCAGGAGACGTCATAGGTCACCTGCCGGCCCTTGAATTCCGGGCGCTTGCCGAATTCCCGGGTTATCGTGCGGGCGATGTCGTCGATCCGCGCCTCGCAGGCTTGCACCGTGGTGAAGCCCATCTCGCTGACGCGGCTGGTCGCGCAATGCGCTTCGCCGGCGACGCAGGCCATGATGACCATGGTGAAGGCATCCATGCGAGCCGCTCCTGTTGCTGCCGGCCGAGGCTGCGCCCGTATGGTTAGCGCCTGGTTAAGCCTGCGAACTGCGTCCTGCTGCGCCAAGCAAGAGCCGGACCATCAGGCCAGGCTGCGCCAGCAGAGATAGGCGCCCAGTGCCAGCAAACCGGCGAAGAAGCAGATCTTGAAGGTGGCCGGCGAGATGCGGCTGCGGATGAACTGCCCGGCACCCATGCCGATCAGGGCCGGGACGAGCGCCAGCAACGACTGCCAGGCGACGGTGCCATTCAGCGCCCCGGCCCCGATCAGGCCGAAGGAGAGCGCCAGCGTCGAGACGATGAAGGAGATCCCGAGTGCCTGCACCAGCTCGTCCTTGTCGAAGCCGAGCGCCTGCAGGTACGGCACGGCCGGCAGCACGAAGACGCCGGTCGCTGCGGTGACGACGCCTGTCGTGAAGCCGATGAGGGGGCCGAGCCAGCCTTCCCAGCGCTCCGGCACGCGCAGCTTCGCTGCCTTCAGGCCGACGAGGGCATAGAGAACAAGCGCTGCGCCGAGCCAGAGCGTGGCGCTGCCATCCTTCTGCTGCTGCAAAAGCCCGGCGCCGGCCCAGGTTCCCAGGCAGATGGTCGCGAGCATCGGCCAGAGGCGCTTCAGCGTGGCCCCGAGCTTTGGCCCGGTCGCGATCTGCCAGCCATTGGTGACGAGATTGGGTACGACCAGGAGCGCTGCCGCTTGAGCGGGTGCCATGACCACGCCGAGGATACCGACCGCGATGGTCGGCAGGCCCAGCCCGATCACGCCCTTGACGAAGCCGGCGAGCACGAAGGTCGCGGTGACGAAGATGAGAAGAGTCGTGTTGTCCATGGCCTGCTTGTCGCATCGCTTGCGGCGCCTGTCGCGGCCCGACGCTACGGCCGTCGCCGTAGCGTTCCCGCTTGCGGCGATGCTGGGATGGCGCATCATGCGGCCATGAGCACGCAAGGTCCCTATCTCGCGGAGATCGCCCATCTGATGGGCGATCCGGCCCGCGCCAACATGCTGCACGCGCTGATGGATGGCCGCGCGCTGACGGCAAAGGAACTCGCCTGGATCGCCGGCGTCGCGCCGCAGACTGCGAGCGGCCATCTCGCCAAGCTGATGCAGGGCAAGCTGATCGACGTCGCGGTGCAGGGGCGCCATCGCTATTACCGGCTCGCCGGCCCCGAGGTCGCGACGGCGCTGGAAGGTCTGATGGTGCTGGCCAATCTCGACGGCACCAGCCGGCGCCTGCCCTCGCGCGTGGGCGCCGAACTGAGTCAGGCCCGCACCTGCTACGATCATTTCGCCGGAAGGCTCGGCATCGGCATCCACGACGCCTTGATGGCGGGCGGGCATCTCGCAGCGAGCGAGGGCGGCTACGCGCTGACAACCTCGGGCAAGGCGATTTTCAAGGCGCTTGGTCTCGACCCTGACGCCAGCGTTAAAGCCCGGCGCGCTGCCTTGCGTCCCTGTCTCGACTGGAGCGAGCGCCGGCCGCATCTCGCCGGCCATCTCGCGGCAGCACTCGCCTGCCGCTGCTTCGAGATGGACTGGGTGCGCCGCCGCAAGGACAGCCGTGCGGTGATCCTGACCGAGGAGGGCAGGGCGGTGCTGGAAGCCGCGCTACCAGGCTTCCGTTGCGACGCGCCGGAGCCGGTCAGCCCCGTGCTTCGAGAGCCCGTTCCAGCGCTCGCTTGACCTCGTCCTTGATTGGCTCGGCTGCTGCGAGGATCGCCTTCGCCTTGAAGAAGTCGAGCCCGCCGATGCCGTCTGCGCCGGCCCGGATCAGGATATCCGGCGGCTGCTGTTCGATCAGGCGCTGGACCAGCGTGCGCGTCAGGATCTGCGAGGCGCCGACCAGCGCCTCCATCGCGCCGGGAATGCGCGCTTCGCCGGGCTCGGTCATCGGCGCGCTGACATCGACCGCGAGGACGATGCGGCCGGGCGCCAGCAACTCGCGATAGGGTAGGGGATCGATCGCGCCGCCATCGATCAGCACGCGCCCTCCGAGCGCGACCGGCCGCACCAGCCCAGGAATGGCGAGCGAGGCCGCGACGGCCGGGGTCAGCGGGCCATCGTGCAGCGCGACTTCGCTGTGCCGATAGTAGTCCGCTGCAATCGCCGTGAACGGGATCGTCAATTCCTCGAACCGATCCGGCACGGCTTCCGGCCAGAACAGGTCGAGCAGCCTTTCGCCGTCGATCAGCACGGGGTTGCCGAGGCCGCGCACGAGATCGGCGAGCTTGCCGACGCGGCAATCGAGCAGGCGGGCGATCACCCGCGCCCGGTCGCGAAACATCGCTAGCACATGCTCGCGTAGCTCCCGGCCGGAGAGCCCGGCGGCGAAGGCTGCGCCGATGATCGCGCCGATCGAGCAGCCGGCGATACGCGCGGGCTTGAGGCCAAGCTCGTCGAGCGCCTCCAGCACGGCGATATGGCTCAGGCCACGCGCTCCGCCGGCTCCGAGCACAAGGGCGATTTCAAATGTATCTGGTTCAGAAACCGTCTTCATTGTCCTTCATCGTCGATGAAGCCGCTGCCCGACCCATGAGCGCCACCCAGCTCCGGAAAGTGAGGACAGCGCGGGGAACCCTTTCCCGGAGGGAGAGGGCAGGGTGAGGGGTAGGCCGTTGGACGTCTTGGTCTGGCCCCAACCGCAGCAGTGGCGAGGGCGTTCGCAACTGGTCCAGGGGCCTACACCTCACCCCTGCCCCTCTCCTTACAGGAGAGGGGTTCCCCGCACTGTCTATGCAATCCGAAGTAGCGTCGTGTTCATGGCGTTCCGGCTCAGGCCATAACCCGCGTCAGGAACGGCTTCAGCGCCGCGAGCGTCGCCTGCGGATTCTCCTCCGGAAGGAAATGGCCGCTGTTGATGGCCTGCCCCTCGGCCTGCGGCGCGAAGGTCTGGTGCCAGACATCCAGCGGGCTCGCACCCTTGGCCGGGATGCCGGCCTCGCCCCAGAGCACCAGCGTCGGGCAGAGGATGCGCTTGCTCGCAGCGAGATCGGCCTTGTCGTGCGCGATATCGGTCGTGGCGCCGGCGCGGTAATCCTCGCAGGCCGCATGCGTGCGCGAGGGATCGCTGAAGGATTCCGCATAGGACTGCATCGCCAGCGGGTCGAACAGGTCGAGATTCTTGGCTCGGCTCCAGCTCGCGATGGTGCGGTCGAGCCAGCCGACCGGGTCGGCCTTGAGCAGGTTCTCCGGGATCGGCTCGGGCTGGGCCAGGAAGGTCCAGTGATAGACCTGCATGGCGCGCGCCGCGTTCATGCCCTCCCACATCGAGACCGTCGGCAGGATGTCGAGCAGGACGAGCCGCTCGACGCGGCCGGGATGATCGAGCGCGAGGCGATAGGCGACGCGCGCCCCGCGATCATGGCCGATCACGCCGAAGCGGATATGGCCGAGCGCCTGCATCACCGCGACGATATCCTCGCCCATGCCGCGCTTGGTGTAGGTCTCTTGGCCGCCATCGCCATGTGGCGCCGCTGACCAGCCATAGCCGCGCAGGTCGGGGCAGATGACGGTGTGCGTCTTGGCCAGCTCCGGCGCCAGCCGATGCCATTCGGCATGGGTCTGCGGAAAGCCGTGGATCAGCACAAGTGGCGGGCCTTCGCCGCCGACCCGCGCGAAGATCTTGCCGACCGGCCCGTCGATCCAGTGCGCCTTGAACCCGGGGAAGAGAGAGTCGATGTTCGCCATGGCGGGAGCATAGCCCCGGCGATGGAGAACTGTCAGCCTTGCTCGCGCTTGATCGCCTGCCAGCCGATGTCACGACGGCAGAAGCCGCCGGGCCAGTCGATCTTGTCGACCGCCTCATAGGCACGCTTCTGCGCCTCGCCGACGGTCTTGCCGAGGGCGACGACATTGAGCACGCGCCCGCCATTGGCGACGAGATCGCCGTTCTTGAGCTTCGTGCCGGCATGGAAGACCAGCACCTCGTCCAGCGCCTCGGCCTTCTCGACGTCGCGGATGATGCTGCCGGTCTCCGGCTTGGCCGGATAGCCCTTGGCCGCGAGCACCACGGTCAGCGCCGGCTCGTCACGCCAGCGCAGGTCGATCCGGTCGAGCACGCCATCGCAGGCGGCGAGCAGCGCCGGCACGATGTCGCTCTTGAGGCGCGGCATCAGCACCTCGCATTCGGGATCGCCGAAGCGGGTGTTGTATTCGATCAGCTTCGGCCCCTGCGCCGTGATCATCAGGCCGGCGAAGAGCACGCCCTGGAACGGCGTACCGCGCTTGGCCATGCCGGCGAGCGTCGGCCGGATGATCTCGGCCATGACGCGCTCGGTCAGCGCGGGCGTCATCACGGGGGCTGGCGAATAGGCGCCCATGCCGCCGGTATTCGGGCCGGTATCGCCGTCGCCGACGCGCTTGTGATCCTGGGCCGAGGCGAGCGCCAGCGCATGCGTGCCGTCGCAGAGCGCGAAGAAGCTGGCTTCCTCCCCGATCATCCATTCCTCGACCACGACCTCGGCGCCGGCCGCGCCGAACCCACCAGAGAACATCATGTCGATGGCCTCGTTCGCCTCGTCCAGCGTCTCGGCCATGATCACGCCCTTGCCGGCGGCGAGCCCGTCGGCCTTGATCACGATCGGCGCGCCCTGGGCGGCGACATAGGTCTTCGCGGAAGCAGCCTCGGAAAAGCGGCCGAATCCGGCGGTCGGAATACCGAACTCGGCGCAGAGTTCCTTGGTGAAGCCCTTCGACCCCTCGAGCTGGGCTGCAGCCTTGGACGGGCCGAAGACCTTGAAACCGGCGGCGCGGAGATCGTCGGCGATGCCGGCGACGAGCGGTCCTTCCGGCCCGACGACGACGAGGTCGATGCCCTGCAGGCGGCAGAAGGCGACGACTGCGGCATGGTCGGCGATATCGATCACGACATTCTCGCCGCAATGGGCGGTGCCGGGATTGCCCGGCGCGATGAACAGCGTGTCGCAGAGCGGCGAGGCCGAAATCGCCCAGGCGAGCGCATGCTCGCGGCCGCCCGAACCGATCAGAAGAATTTTCATTGCCGTCTCCGCTCCGTCACGGGCGCAATAGCGGCACCGGGCGCTGCGGGCAACGCTTCTGCTGTATCGTCGGTCCGGCTATGGTCCCGGCCATGACCAGCGAATCGCAGCAGACGACCGGCAATGCGCCCGAATGGAGCGTCTCTGACCTCTCGGGAGCGCTGAAGCGCACCATCGAGGACAGTTTCGGCTTCGTGCGCGTACGCGGCGAGATTTCCGGCTATCGCGGCCCGGTCGCCTCCGGCCATGTCTATTTCTCGCTGAAGGACCAGAACGCCAAGATCGATGCGGTGATCTGGAAAGGCGTGTTCGGCCGGCTGAAGACGCGCCCGCAGGAAGGGCTGGAGGTCGTCGCCACCGGCAAGATCACCACCTTCGCCGGCAAGTCGAGCTACCAGATCGTCATCGATTCGCTGGAGCTGGCGGGGGCCGGCGCGCTGATGGCGCTGCTGGAAGAGCGCCGCAAGCGGCTCGCGGCCGAGGGGCTCTTCGCCGAGGAGCGCAAGCAGCTCATCCCCTATCTGCCCTCCGTCATCGGCGTCGTGACTTCGCCGACCGGCGCGGTTATCCGCGACATCCTGCACCGCCTCGAGGATCGCTTTCCGCGCCATGTCCTGGTCTGGCCTGTGAGGGTGCAAGGCGAGACCAGCGCGGCCGAGGTCGCCAACGCGATTACCGGCTTCAATGCTTTGCCCGTGGGCGGGCGCATTCCCCGGCCGGACGTCATCATCGTCGCGCGCGGCGGCGGCTCGCTCGAAGACCTGATGAGCTTCAACGAGGAGATTGTGGTCCGCGCCGCTGCGGCCTCCGAGATTCCGCTGGTCTCCGCCGTCGGCCACGAGACCGACTGGACGCTGATCGATCACGCCGCCGACCTGCGTGCCCCGACCCCGACCGGCGCGGCCGAGAAGGTCGTGCCGGTGCGGGCGGAATTGATGGGCTTCGTCGCCGATCTCGCCCGCCGCCATGCCGGCGCGATGCTTCGTCTCTCCGATCGCCGCCGCAGCGACTTGCGCGCGCTTGCCCGTGCCTTGCCGGGGCCTGAGGCCGTCCTGTCCGGCCCGCGCCAGCGGCTCGATCTCGCCGCGACGCGGCTCGCCCCGGCGCTGGCTCGGAACGCGCGCGCGCATGAACTCGCTCTGCAGGCACTCTCGCGCCGATTGGAAGCGCGCTCACCGCGCGTCGCCCTTGCCCGCCTGCGGGCTGAACTCGCAGGCTTCGGGCGCGTGCTGACCGCGGCGCGCGGCAACGCCATCGCCGGCGAGCGCACGCGGATCGCCACTGCCCGCGACCGTCTCGCGGCACTGGAGACGCGGGCGCATAATGCGTTCGGCCAGAGTCTGATCCAGCGGCGCGAGCGCGGCCTCGCGCTGGCTCAGCGTGCCGATCGCGCCTTCGGTCAGGCGCTCCATCGGCGCACTGACCGGCTCTCCTCGCTCTGGGCCTTGATCCGCTCGCTCGGGCCGGAAGCGGTGCTCTCCCGCGGCTATGCCCTGATCCGCGACGAGGCTGGCACCCTGGTGCGCAGCGTCGGGGCGGCCCAGCCGGGCAGGGGGCTCTCCGTTCAGCTCGCCGATGGCAGCTTCGGTGTCACGGTCTTGGGTGGCGAGGCCGGAGGGCCGAAACCGTCTGCGCCGCGGCCGGTTCGCAAGGCGCCGACACCGGGAACGCAAGGTGATCTGTTTTGAGGTTCAGGGGCCGGTCAGGAAGGCCTTGACCCGCTTCAGCGCGTCCTCGCGTGCCGCCATATTGGTGCCGACCGTGGCCTTGCCGGTGCCGCTGGCAGAATAGGCGATGTTGTCGCGCTCCTTCACCTCAAGGCGCGGGTGGTCGAAATCATGCAGCGCGCCGGGATAGAGCACGAGCCCGACCTGCTCGCCGCGCGCCTGCGCCGCCTTGGCGAGATGGCTGCAGGGTGCGGCCGGGGTCCAGTCGTCGGCCTCGCCGATCAGGATCAGCAGCGGAATGCGGGCGGAGAAGCTCGGCGATTCCGACTGGCTCCGGCAGGCCGGGTAGAAGGCGGCGGCGCGCTTGAAATCGGGCATGCCGTCGGCGGGAATGCGCTCCTTGCGGATCGCGGTCAGCACGGTCAGGCCGCCGCTCGACCAGCCGAGGAGGGCAATCGAGTCAGGCTTGATGTTGCCGCGCTGCTGCAGCCAGCTCCGCGCGGCCATCGCATCGGCGACGCGTTCCCGGTTGGCCCGGACGGTCAGGTCCTTCACGCCGCATTGCGAGCCGAGCCCGCGCGAGCCGTAGCTGTCCGGCATCAGCACGGCGAAGCCGGCGGCGGCCAAGCGCTCGCCCCAATCGGCGTGCCGGAGCGAAAGCTGGCCTTGCTCGCGCCACAAGCCGCCGCAACCATGCAGCGCGACGACAGCCGGAAACGGCCCCTGGCCGGCCGGCAGATAGAACACCCCGGTCAGCGTTCCCTGGTCGGTCTCGATGGCCACGCGTTCGTAGCCACCGGCACGGGCTGCCGGTGCTGCGAGCAGCGCAAGACTCATCAGGCACGCCATGAGGCGCAGGAGACTGGACATCGCCGACCAGAAGGTTATCACAAACCCCGGAGTATCCCGGCTTTCCGTTTCCCGATCAATGATTTGATGCAATTTTGATGAATATCAGCGAGCGCCTTCCGCCTCATGGCCCTGAAGCTGTCGTCGATTACGGCCCCGGCGAGTTCCGCGTGGTCAAGCCCGGCGCTTTCGTGCGCTGCGCCGTGACCGGCGCGCCGATCCGCCTCGACGATCTCCGCTACTGGTCGATCGAGTGGCAGGAAGCTTATTCCTCGTCGGAAGCCGCGCTTTTGAGACTGCGCCGCGCCGGCCGCGCCTGACGAAATCTCAGCTCGCCTTGCCGACGCCGGCGAGCAACCCGCTGATCCCGGCTGGCTCTGCGAAGACCAGCGAGACCGGCACAACGACCAGCCGTTCACGCGCATCCTCGGGCCAGAGCGGCGCGAGCTTGGTCCAGTCCTTCTCGGTCGTCGCGACAAGCGCTGAACGCTCCCGGGCACTTGCGAGCGCAGCTGCAATATCGCTTTCCGCGTAAGCGTGGTGATCGCCATGGGCCAGCTCGGCTGCGACGATCGCCCCCGCACCCCGCAGCGTGGTCGCGAATTTTTCCGGCCGCCCGATCCCTGACAGCGCCACGACTTTTCGTCCGCGCAAGCGCTCGACGGCGGCATCGGCAGGCTTGAGCACGGCCGCGAGAACCGGCTTCTGCGCCGCCCGCGCGGCGGCGGCAACGCGCTGGCCTGCGTCCCCCGGTCCGATCACGATGACGGCGTCAGTTTCGGCCATCTGCTCCGCAAGCGGCGCGCGCAGGGGGCCGGCCGGCAGGCAAAGCCCGTTGCCGGCGCCGCTGGCTCCATCCACCACCGCGAGCCTGAGATGCTTGACCAGCGATGGGTTCTGCAACCCGTCATCCATCACGACGATGCTGGCCCCTAGGCCGCGCGCCAGCCTCGCGCCGGCCACGCGGTCGCGGGCGATGACAGTGCGGGCATGGCGGGCCATCAGCAGCGGCTCGTCGCCGACATCGGTGGCGCGATGCCGGTCCGGATCGACCTCGACCGGCCCCGTGAGCCGCCCGCCATAGCCGCGCATCAGCACGAAGGGTTTTTCGCCGCGCTCTTCCAGCAGGCGGGCTATGGCGATCGCCGTCGGCGTCTTGCCTGCGCCGCCGGCGATGAAATTGCCGACGCAGATGACCGGAACACCGGCTTCGGTTCCGGGCCGCTGCATCCGCCGCAGCGTGATCCGGCCGTAGATGAAACCCAGCGGCTGGAGCAGCCGGGCAAGCAGCGTGGGTCTCTCCCGCCACCAGAAGCGCGGGGCACGCAACATCAGGGCGCGCTCTCGCGCTGGCCGATCGCGACCCGCATCAGCAGGGGCTCGATCGCATGGAGAGTGCGGTTCAGGGCGCCACCGAGCTCGGTTGCGGTCTGCGCGGCGGCGCGCGCCGCCTGCCGGGCTTCGGCCGGGTTGTTCAGCCAGCGATGGACCGCGCCGGCCAGCGCCTGCGCATCGGCGACCTCGCGCGAGCCACCGCCGCGGTCGAAGGCGGCGAAGATCTCGGCGGCGTTATGGACATGCGGCCCGTGCAGCAGCGCGCAGCCGAGCTTCGCCGGCTCGATCGGATTGTGCCCGCCGATGCCCTCGACCAGAGAGCCGCCGAGGAAGGCGACCTGCGACAAACGGTAAAACAGCCCGAGCTCGTTGACGGTGTCGGCGACATAGAGATCGACATCGCGCTCGGGGCTGGCACCGGCGGCGCGGCGCGAGACCGCGACGTCGTTGGCCTCGGCGAGAGCCTCGATCTCCGGGCCGCGCTGCGGGTGGCGCGGCGCGATGATCGTCAGCAGCTTCGGCAGATAGGGCTTGATCGCGAGATGGGCGGCGAGCACCAGCTCATCCTCGCCGGGATGGGTGCTGGCTGCGATCCAGACCGGGCGGCCCGTCGTCTGGCCGTCGAGGATCGCGAGCGTGTCGGGGTCGGCGGGTGGAGCCGGCACGTCGAATTTCAGGTTGCCGCTGACGCTGACGCGCGGCGCGCCGAGCTGAGCCAGCCGCTCGGCATCGCCTTGCGATTGCGCCAGGCAGGCCTCGAAGCAGGAGAGCAGGAAGCGCGAGGTCTTCGGCATCTTGTACCAGCGCGCGAAGGAGCGCTCCGACATGCGGCCATTGACCATCACGACGGGGATGTCGCGGCGCTGCGCCTCGATCAGCAGGTTCGGCCAAATCTCGGATTCGCAGATCAGGCAGAGATCTGGCCGCCAATGATCCATGAAGCGGCGCATGTAGCGGGCCACGTCCAGCGGGATGTACTGATGGATCACGCCGCCCGGCAGGCGCGCCGCCATCAGCTTGGCCGAGGTGACGGTGCCGGAGGTCACCAGCACCGCGAAGCCGCGCTTCTGCAGTTTCGCGATCAGCGGCAGCAGGGTCACGGTCTCGCCGACGCTGGCGCCGTGCAGCCAGACCAGCTGCTTGTTCGGCCGCTTGACGCTGGCGTGCCCGCGCCGCTCGGCGAGGCGCGTGGCATCCTCCTTGCCGCGCCGCTGGCGCCAAAGCAGGAGCCCGGCCGCAGCCGGCTCCAGCAGGGAGGTTGCATAGCGATAGCTGCGGAGGATCGCGCCCTTGCCGCTCATGCGGGCGCCCCGACAGCCAGCTGCTTCTCGCGCAGGCCGGCGCCCGGATCGCGGCTGCCGACCAGCGCATAACCGCGGGCATGGACGTCGTCGAGGCTGGCCTGAAGCGCGAGCCGCGCCGCCTCCTGCGTCGCCTCGTCGGCGTCGCGCGCGACCAGGATCGGCTCGCCGACGACGATGGCGCAGCGCCCGAAGGGCAGGCCGATCGAGGCCCGGTCCCAGCTGTTGAAGTCGATGCGCCGGCTCGTCACCACGGCAACCGCACGGATCGGCCGGCCGGAGGCGCGGGCCAGCGCGATGATGCCGGGACCGACGATGCGGGCCCGCTTCGGGATGTCTGCGGTGAGCACCATGGTGTCGCCTGCGGCGAGGCGCCGAACCATGGCGAGGAAGGCGCTGGCGCCGCCCTTCTCGCGGATTTTCTTGCCGAGGGCCCCCGAGCCGCGGATCGCGCCGATGCCGAGTTCGCGCAGCGCCACCGCATTGAAGCCGCCGTCGCCATGACGCGAGACCAGCGAGCAGGCCGGCATCCAGTCCGGCCGGGCGAAGGGGATCATGATGTGCTGGCCGTGCCACATCGCGAAGATCAGCGGCAGGTCCGGCCGGACATGGTCGTAGATATCGGTGGGCTCGAAGACGATCCGGTTCGTGCGCTGCACGAGGCGCAGGTAGCCGGCCAGCATCCGGCCGAGCGTTTCCTGCGCCACGCGCGTCTTGAGGATCGAAAAACCCATAGGTCCTGTCGTTCTAAGCCCGTCGGGGCTCAGCTCTTGGCGGTCTCGGGGTCGAGCAGCCGGTGGAGATGCACGATGAAATAGCGCGTCTGCGCCTGGTCGACCGTCTGCTGGGCCTTGGCCTTCCAGGCTGTGTGGGCGGTGGCATAGTTCGGGAAGACGCCGACGATGTCGAGCTTCGCCAGGTCCTTGAAGGTGATGCCGTCGAGCGAGGCGAGCTCGCCGCCAAGCACGAGGTGAAGGAGTTGCTTCTGTTCCGGTTCCGCGCTCATCGAACTCTCCTGCAGGGGCCGTTTCGCCCCCATAAGCCATCCCGGCGGCCCATGCGAGCGGGCCGCGCCGGAAGCGTTGAAAAAAATGGTCAGGCGGGCTGCGTCCGTCCGTCGCGCAGCCGTTCGATCGCGGCTTGCAGCGGCACGGCGAGCTTGCCGTTGCTGGCCGCGAGCATGCCATGGACCGGCACTTCGCGATTGTAAGCGACAGGCCGGCCCTCGCCGTCGGTGAGCCGCCCGCCGGCCTCGCTCAGCACGAGATCGGCCGCCGCCAGGTCCCAGTCGCGGGCATCGGGCGAGATCAGGCCGGCATCGATCGTGCCGTCGGCGATGCGCGTGAGCCGCAGCGCCAGCGATGGAATGCGGCCGGCGGCCTCGAAGCTCTCGAACTGTGCGAGCGCATCGAGCATCGGCTTGGGCCCGGCGATGCGGGCTCCGGTCAGGGTTTCCACGGAAGAGGCTCTGATGGTTTCACCATTGAGCGTCGCACCGCCGCCGGCGAGTGCGCGATAGGTCGCGTTGCAGGCCGGCGCATGGACGATGCCGAGGACGGGCGCGCCCTGGTCGAGCAGGGCGACGCAGACGGCCCAGTCCGGCGAGCCCTGCATGAAGGCGCGCGTGCCGTCGATCGGGTCGACGACCCAGACGTAGCGATGCGAGAGACGCTGCGCGTCGTCGACCGTCTCCTCGGAAAGCCAGGCGGCCTCGGGCAACAGTTCCGACAATCGAATCCGCAGGAAGGTGTCGACGCCGATATCGGCTTCGGTGACGGGCGATCCGCCGCTCTTGGACCAGGTTCGCGCTGCCGTCGCCGCGCCCGGCCGGAACAGCTCCAGGGCGATCGTGCCGGCTTCGAGGCAGCTTTCGCCGACGGCCTTCAGCAGCTCGGCCGCGATCGGTAGCGTGGTGGCGTTCATGGCTTTCCTATCGGCCGTCAAAGTCGCTGTTTCAAGCCGAAAATGCGGCCGTGGATCGAAAGATTCCGTCAAGCATCCGGCTGGAAACCGCTCGTTTCGGGTCGGATCGCGGCGGAAACACCTTCCTTTAACCCAACCCCTTAAGCGCTCGGACACGGCTGGCGGCCATCCTCTCAGGGCAAGCACGAGAGCCCCGGCATCGACAGAGGGCTCCGTTGCAGCAGGGATTACAGAGAGGCGTTACAACCGATGGCCAGCGTCACGCCGGCCGCCGGAGAGAGCGGTTTTGTGCCTGTTCTCTCCGGCGGTCCGACAACCACAGCGATCGTTTCCCGCAACCCGATGCCGGCTCGGCCGGTCGCTCCGGCGATCGAGCGTGTCGGCTCCGTGCGGATCCTGCGCGGCGGCGCGAACTGGCGCGGCGTCGCGCTGCGTCTGGCCAACCCGGCCGGCGATGACGAGCGTTTCGAGCTGGCCCTGACCGCTGGTGACGGCCGTTCCATCGTGGTGGCCTCAGCCGATCAGGAGGATGCGGTCGCGCTCTGGCGGGATTTCGGCCGGACCAGCGGCTTGCCGCTGCTGCTCGAAGCCGCCGATGGCGTGGTGACCGAGCCATATCCACAACTCGGCCGCGTCGCGCTGGGAGCGGTTCGTATCCGCCGCCGTCACGGCTTGCTCAATGGCCGCCGCCCGCGCTTCCTGACCCGTCGCAAGACCGGGCGCCTCGCCGAACTGCCGGTGATCGTCAGCGGCGACCGGATGACAGACTGATCCTCAGAACAGCGAACGACTCATCGCATCGAGCGCGAGCCCGGCCGCCAGAAGCAGGCCGGCATCGCGGTTCGATCGGAAAATCCTGAGGGCTTCGGGCGCCGTCGCGCCGTTGATGCGCGTCACTTGCCGTCCGAGATGCACGGCGAAGGCGGCAAAGCCGAGCCAGGCGACCGGGCCACCCCCGACCAGCCAGATAGCGATGCCCGTGAGCACAGCCGCCAGCGCAAAGCACAGTGCCACCGCTTCGCGCGTATGATCGCCGAAATAGCGTGCGCTCGAACGGATGCCGGCGATGACATCGTCTTCCAGATCCTGCATCGCATAGATCGTGTCGTAGCCGACCGTCCAGGCGATGGAGGCTGCGTAGATCAGGTAGGCCGGTGCATCGAGCCGTCCGAAAACGGCGCTCCAGCCCATCAGCCCGCCCCATGAGAAGGCGAGCCCCAGCACGAATTGCGGCATGTTCGTGACCCGCTTCATGAACGGGTAAATCGCGACGATGACGAGCGAGGCGATGCCGAGGATGATCGTGAAGCTGTTGAACTGCAGCAGTACGATGAAGCCGAGGAGCGCCTGCGCGACCATGAACAGTGCGGCGGCCTTCGCCGTCACCTGCCCGGATGGCAGTGGCCGGCCGCGTGTGCGCGCGACCTCCGCGTCGAGCTTGCGGTCGATGATATCGTTGAAGGTGCAGCCCGCGCCGCGCATCAGCACGGCGCCGACGAAGAAGAGCAGGCAGTGCCAGGGATTGGGATAGGGCTGGCCGGCTGCGATGGCGGCAAGGCCGGCGGCCCACCAGCAGGGCATCAGCAGCAGCCACCAGCCGATCGGTCGCTCGATACGGGCGAGCTTCAGGAATGGCCTTGTGGTCCGGGGTGCCCGCGTATCGACCCAGTGCCCCTTGAGCGCATCGGGCAGAGGTGCGTCGGGGAGGGGCGCGTCGCCCCCGGGCATGGCCCCTGCGGGTGTCGGTTCAGGCATGGCGCCGGGGGCGCCGGTCAGAGCGCGCCTTGCGGCACGCGCATGCCGCCGCCGACGCCGCCGGTGATGGAATCGGCGCCGCCGAACGGATTGGCGCCTTGCGCTTGCTGCTGGGCGCGGCGCTGCATCGCGGCCTGCTGCTTCACGGCGTTGCAGGCCTGGGCGCGGAAGCCGGTCACCTTCTTGTTGTCGGCCTGCATGCCTTCGATGAAGGTCGCCGGAATCTGGCACCAGTCCTGGTTGGCGGTGGCGAACTTGATCGCGGCATCGCCATTATTGACGAGACGGCCGAAGGCGCTGCAGGCTTCCTGCGGCGTCATCTTCTGCTTGGCCTTCTGCGCGGCCGAAAGGCGCGCGACGATCGACTGGCGCTCGGAGAGCAGCTTCTGAATCTGCTCGCAGCCCGAGACCTGCGCGTTTGCGGGAGCAGCCGCCAGGAACGGGGCCACGGCAAGGCCGAGCACCGCGATTGCGCCTGAAGCCATCCAACGCCGCATGGTTTCCTTACTCCAGATTGCCGGCCTCCCCGGCCGATCCTTCGATACGTCCTTAACAGCAGGCGCTGTTAACGCCAACGACTCTTGCGAGTCCATGGGTGGCCTTTTGGGAACGGATCGCTACTAGAAGGACATTGTGGCGTTTTTCGTAGCGTTCTCGACGATATCACAGCTTTCCGGAGGCGCTTGCGCCCATGTCCGCTCCCGATTTCGCCCGGCACCGGCTCTTCATCGATCAGCCCTTTGGCCCGGCTGCGATTCTCCCGCTCGAACGCGAGCAGGCCAATTATCTGCTCAATGTCCTGCGTCTGCGGGTCGAGGGCACCATCCTCGTCTTCAACGGGCGCGACGGCGAATGGCTGGCGCGCCTCGTGCCGGAAGGCCGCAAGCAGGCAAGCCTCGAACTGGTTCGACAGACGAAGCCGCAGCCTCCGGCCTCCGACCTGCACTACCTGTTCGCACCGCTGAAACATGCCCGGCTCGACTACATGGCGCAGAAGGCGGTCGAGATGGGGGCGGGCGTGCTTCAGCCCGTGCTGACCCGGCGTACCCAGGTCTCCCGACTCAACCTCGACCGGATGCGCGCCAATGCCGTCGAGGCGGCCGAGCAATGCGGCATCCTTTGCCTGCCGGGGATCGAGCCGGAACGCTCCCTCGAAGCCGCGCTCGCGGCGCTGGCGCCGGAGCGGCTGCTGGTCTTCTGCGACGAGGGCATGGCGGAGGCGAGCCCGCTTTCGGCCCTGGGTGCGTGCAAGCCTGCGCCGCTTGCCGTCCTGATCGGCCCTGAAGGCGGCTTCGACGAAGCCGAGAGGCAATTGATCCGGTCGCGGCCCAACACGCTGCCGATCTCGCTCGGTCCGCGCATTCTGCGGGCGGATACGGCCGCGGTGGCGGCGCTCGCTCTGGTGCAGGCCGCTCTCGGCGACTGGCCGCGGGCCTGACAATCAGGGCGGCGAGACCTGCCGCCAGCGCCGGTCGCCTTTGCGCGAATGCACGATACCGGTCGTTGTCGAGCGCCCGGCGCTCGCCTATGTCTGTGCATCCTCTTCCGGCTTCCTCCGCGCGCTCAGTGCCGGGGGCCGGTCGTCCTGACTTAATCTGCCGGAGCGCCCATGGCTCGCGACGTGTCCGATTCGACCCCGATCGGTTCCAAGGCCGAACTGATTGCGTGGATCGCCGCCGGCGAGAAACCGGTCTCGTCCTTCCGGATCGGCACCGAGCACGAGAAATTCCCGTTCTATCGGAGCGACCTCGCGCCTGTTCCCTATGAGGGGCGCGCTGGCGCCGGCGGTATCCGCGCGCTGCTGGAAGGCATGCAGCAGCGGCTCGGCTGGGAGCCGATCGTCGATGCCGGCCATATCATCGGCCTGGCCGGGCCGGATGGCGGTGGGGCGATCTCGCTGGAGCCCGGCGGTCAGTTCGAGCTGTCCGGCGCGCCGCTGGCGACGCTGCATGAGACGGAGGCCGAGCTTCTGGCCCATCTCGCCGATGTGAAGGCCGTCGCTGCCCCGCATGATATCGGCTTCGCCGGCCTTGGTGCCTCGCCGCTCTGGACCCGCACCGAGACGCCGGTCATGCCGAAGGGTCGCTACAAGATCATGGCGAACTACATGCCGAAGGTCGGCACGATGGGCCTCGACATGATGTTCCGGACCTGCACCGTGCAGGTCAATCTCGACTTCGCCAGCGAGACGGACATGGTCCGCAAGCTCCGGGTCTCGCTGGCATTGCAGCCGCTCTCCACCGCCCTGTTCGCCTCCTCGCCTTTCCTGGAGCGCAAGCTCAACGGCTTCCAGTCGATGCGCTCGGAAATCTGGCGCGACACCGACAAGGCCCGCTCCGGCATGCTGGCCTTCGCCTTCGACGAAGGCATGTCCTATGAGGGCTATGTCGACTGGGCGCTCGACGTCCCCATGTACTTCGTCAAGCGCGGCGACACCTATCATGACGTCGCGGGCGCCTCCTTCCGCGATCTGCTGGCCGGCCGCCTGCCGCAATTGCCGGGCGAGAAGGCGACCATGTCCGACTGGGCCAATCATCTCTCGACGCTGTTCCCCGAGGTCCGGCTCAAGCGCTTCCTCGAGATGCGCGGCTGCGATGCCGGGCCGGCCGACATGCTGGCTGCGATGCCGGCCTTCTGGGTCGGCCTGCTCTACGATACCACCTCGCTCGATGCGGCCTGGGATCTCGTCAAGGGCTGGAACGCCGAGGAGCGGCAGGCGTTGCGCGATGCGGTGCCGGCGCAAGGGCTTGCGGCTGCGATCGGTGGGCGCAAGCTCGCGGAGATCGCTGCCGAGGTCGTGGAACTGTCGCGCGCGGGCCTTGCGCGCAGGGCCTTCAAGAACGGCGCCGGGCAGGACGAGACCCGTTTCCTGGCGCCTTTGCAAGGCATTCTGGAGTGTGGCCAGAATCTCGCGCAGGTGCTGGAGGCGCGCTATCGTGATGCTTGGCAGGGCAAGGTCGAGCCCGTCATGACCGAAATGGCGCTCTGAAACGGCCCGCGATCCCCTCGCTTCCACGCGATAATCGCCATTTCGGGCGGATTGCAGCGTCGGAATTAACGAGTTGGATGAAGCTTGCCGTTAATCTGCCGGCATGGAGCGGATCAGACAGAGCTTCCTTGAGTTTGTTCGTGACGAGCGCGGTGCGACCGTGATCGAGTACGGCCTCGTCGCCGTCATCATCTCGATCACGATCATCACCTCGGTCACCTTTTACGGCGCCCGGGTCAATTCCTTCCTGATGGCCGCAGCCAGCGGCATCAAGATGCCCTGAGCCGCTTTTCTATTCTGCCGCCGTCTTGAAGCTCGCCAGGTTGTCCAGGCTCTGGATGATGTGCTCGGCCAGCGCGTTCGACAGAACCGAGGGATCGAAGCGGGTGCGCAGCAGCCCGATCTTGCATGACGGCAAGGTTGCGAAGCCTTCCGAGGGCCCCAGGATGCGCATGCCCGGTCTGACCGCGCTCTCCGGCAGCACCGAGATCGCGAGCCCAGCCAGCACCGCCGCGCCGACGGCCGTGGAATTCCAGCTCGCATAGAGCACGCGGAAGCGCCGCCCCTTCGATTCCAGCGCATCGACCGCGGCCTGCCGCCAGTTGCAGGTCGGCCGCCCCAGCGCGAGCGGCAGCGGGTCCTCCTCATGCACGCTATGGCGCGCCGAGGTGACCCAGAGCAGCGGCTCGATGCGGATGATCTCGCCCTGGCCGCGGCTTTCGACATGGGTGATGATCGCGAGGTCGATATCGCCGGTCGCGATCCGCTCCGCCAGCATCGGGGTCGGCTCGCAGACCACGGTGACCTCGGCGCGCGGATTCGAATGGGCGAAGCGCGCCAGGATTTCCGGCAGGTAGCGATCGGCATAGTCGTCAGGCACGCCGAGACGGATGCGGCCCTTGAGATCGGCATCGGCGAAGGATGCCACGCATTCGAGATTGAGGCGCACGATCCGGCGGGCATAGTCGAGCAGGCGCTCGCCATCCTCGGTCAGCTTGGCATGGCGCCCGTCACGGCCGAACAGGGGCCGCCCGACGCGCTCCTCAAGCCGCTTCATCTGCATGGAAACGGCCGATTGCGTCTTGAAGACGATCTCCGCGGCGCGGGTGAAGGAACCGGTATCGGCGATGGCGACGAAGGTCTTGAGCTGATCGGCGTCGAGCACATGAGCCATTGGCGATCCCCGTCCACTGTCCATCAATATCAGTGTTGCGAGACATCATAACCATTCGTTTGGCTGATGGCCAGAGCTTCGCTAGGGTCTGGATGCACTCCGAAATTTCCCGTCAATGGCGCGTCCGGGCGGGGCGGAGAGGCAAAGATCAACGTTCCGCACCGCCAAAGGAGGCCGTCATGCTGCTCATGACCATTACCGCGAAGTCGCTCTCGTCCGTTTCGGCCGGCGTCACGCGTGTTGCCACCATCGCCGCTGCCGGAACGATTCAACTCGTGCGCGCGCTCGCCCATCGTCGTGAGGTGATGCGGCTGGGTGCCGAGCTCGACGAGCGCGGACTCAAGGATATCGGCCTCGTGCGTTCGGATATCGACGGCGCGCTGGCGACGTCCTGGCTTGACGATCCCTCGACCGTCCTGGCTGAGCGCTCGCGCACGTCGTCGAACCTCGCCGCCGCGCGGCGCGAGCATGCCCTGCGCCATGCCGGCGCCGCGCCGATGCTGGCCGGCAAGGCCGATATCACGGTTGCACGCTGCGCCTGACCCCTTGGCGACAGCGTCCCTGCGGGCGGGAGCTTCGTGCTTCCGCCCCTTTTTCTTGCGCTCAACACATCGAAAGTTGAAATGCCTCAGCGGCGGCCCTGTCCGCCGCCGAGCATGGCGTCGAGGATCGATTTCAGCGCGTTCTGATGATCGTCCTGGATCTGGCGGCCGTGCTCGAACATCTGGTTGAGGGCGTCGAGCCCGATCGAGCCCGGCCCGTTGGCCGAGGATGAGGGTGCCGTCTCCTCCGGCTCGGGCTCGGGCGCACGCCGCGGCGCGCTGCGTGGACGGGGAGCGGGCTCCGGCTCCGGTTGCTGCGGTGCTAAGCCGCCAAACATGCCGCCGAGAATCTGGCCGAGCGCGCCGCCGAACGGATCGGAAGGGGAGGCCTGCGGGGTAGGCTGCGGCTGGCCGCCGGCCTGGCCGAACATGCCCTTGAGGATCGCCTCGAACGGATTGGCCGGCATCTGGGGCTGCTGCGGCGGCGCCGGCTGCATGCCGGGCATCTGGCCGCGCATCATTTCGGCGAACTGGCCGAGGATGCCGCCCAGCCCCTCGTTGCTCGATGTCTTCGACAGGCCGCCCATTAGCATCGCGGCGATGACCGGCAGCATCTGCTTGAGGATGGCTTGCGAAACGCCGCTGGTCGCGGCCGCCTGCGCCGCGATCGCCTGGCTGACCTCGCGCGAGCCGAAGAGCTGGCTGAGCACGTCGTTGCCGGCGGTCTGCGCACCGGCCGGAATGCCGTAGCCGCCGGCCTCGAAGAAGCGGGCATAGGGCGAGGCCGTCATCATCTGCGCCAGCGAGCCGAAGGCGTAGGGGTCGCGGGTCTGCCGCTGCAGCCCCATCGAGAAGGCCGGCAGCAGGGCATCGAGCGCGGCCTGCGTCTGCTGCAGGCTCAGTCCGTATTGCTGGGCGAGGTTAGGCAGCGCCTGGCCGTGCTGGGCCGATTGCATGATATCGAACAGGTTCATCATGGACGCTTCTCCCCGGCCGGCCCCTGGTTCCAGCTCTAGGGCGACGATAGCAGGGTGTCCTTGCCTGGCAAATCTGTTGCCGCTTGCCGCTGCGCGGCCCGGCGCTCCAGCCGGGTGATGCCGCGATAGGCGAAGATCAGCGCCAGCACGCCGAAGGCGACGGCGCCGAGCGCCGAGCCCGCCATCGCGCCCTTCGGTCCGGCGAGATGCGCTCCGAGGATGGCCAGCGGCACGGTGCCCAGCGTGGCGCGGCCCCAGCTGAACAGCGTCGACATGAACGGCATGCCGAGGTTGTTGAAGGCGGCATTGGCGACGAAGAGCATGCCGACGAAAATCCACATCGGCCCGGCGATCAGGCAGAAGAACAGAACCAGCTCGGCCGTCAGCCCCGTCGCATGGAAGGCGGAGACGAGGACGTCGCGGAAGGCGAAGAGCAGCGCCCAGGAGACGAGGACGCAGCCACCGGCGAAGATCGCCGAATCGGTCAGGCCCCGGCGCATACGGTCGAAGCGCCCGGCACCCCAGTTCTGGCCGAGGATCGGCCCGACCGAGCCTGACAGCGCGAACAGCACACCGAAGGCGACGGGCACGAGCCGGTCCACGATCGCGAGCGCCGCGATCGCCGCATCGCCGAAACGGGCTATGACGCTGGCGAAGACTGCGTTGGCGATCGGGTTCGAGAGATTGGTCAGGATCGCCGGCCCCGCGATCGCGAAGGTCCGGGCGGCATCCTGCCGGATGAAGGACAGGCGCGGGCGGTCGATCATGTCATGCACCACCACGCAGCCATGGAAGCCGATGGCGATGATGATGATACGCGCCAGCACGATCGCGATGGCGGCGCCGTCCGGCCCGAGCCCGAAGCCGAAGATCAGCAGCGGGTCGAGCCCCGCCGTCGCGATGCCGCCGCCGAGTGTCACGAACATCGCGCGCCTGGCGTCGCCGACCGCGCGCAGGATGCCGGAGAGGCCCATGCCGATCGCCATCAGGGCGTTCGATGGCAGCACGATGTGGAGGAAGGAGAGGGCGACCGCATGCGACTGGTCGCGCGCACCGAGCAGGCTGAGCAGCTTCGGCAGGAAGGGCAGCACTGCGAGCGAGATGACGAGCGCCACGAGCGCCGACAGGACCATGGTTGAGGCCGCGATGCGTCGTGCGGCAGGGCGGTCGCCCGCACCGATGCTGCGTGAGGTCAGCGCGGTGACGGCGATCATCAGCCCGACATTCACCGAGATCATCAGGTAGAGCACGATCGTGGCGAAGCCGACGCCGGCCGTCGCCTCCGGCCGCCCGAGCCAGGAGACGTAGAGCAGCGAAAGCAGGTCGACCACGAAGACCGCCATCAGGCCGACCGAACTCGTCGCGGTCATCACCGCGACATGGCGCATCAGCGGTCCCTCGAGGAAGACGGCCTGTGCCGGCCGCGCCGCAGCCTCGCTCATCGCTCGGGCTCGCCGACGCCGCCGACCGCGACCTCTGCTCCGCCATCCTCGATGACCTGCCGCGTCTCCGGCGTGAGCGGCTTCGACTTGGCCTTGGGCGGCACGAGCGGCTCCGGCGTGACGCGCGGCACGCGGTTGATCGCGGCGGCGAGCCCTTCGTGGAACTGAATCTCCATGCGCTGCGCGTCGCGGTCGCGGACATGGTCGATCACGAGATCGGCCTCGTCGCGGGTCAGGCCCAGCGTCTCCAGGGTGACGCGGCCGAAGCCCAGCGCCGATTCGAAGGTCTCGCGCATCTGGAAGTCGACATTCGCCTTCATCAGCTCGATCGCATGGATGCGGTCATAGGCCCGCACATGCAGCCGCACGCTCGGGAACTCGGCCTTGACCATCTCGACGATCCGGAGCGCCGCCTGCCTGTCGTCGACGCAGATGCAGATGACGCGGGCCTTGCCGGCGCCGGCCGCGCGCAGCACGTCGAGCCGCGTGCCGTCGCCGTAATAGATCTTGAAGCCGAACTGCGCGGCCGAGCGGATGCGCTCGACATCGGAATCGATGACGGTGACATCGATATGCTGGAGCAGCAGCGCCTGCGTCACGATCTGGCCGAAACGGCCGAAGCCGATCACCATCACCGGGCTGTCGCCGGCGCCCTCATAGTCCTCGTCCATCGTCGCGGGCGTGATGCGGGCGAGCAGTGCCGCATCGATCAGCTTGGCGACGACGGGACCGAGCAGCATGCTGATCGCCGCGAGCGCGGTGACCATCGCCGATTGCTGGGCCGTGAGCAGCCCGTTCGCGAGGCCCAGCGGCAGCAGCACGAAGGCGAATTCGCCAGCCGGCGAGAGCAGGGCGCCGGCCCGCACCGCCTCGAGCCAGGACGAGCAGGACAGCCGCAGGATCGAGGTCACCACCGCGATCTTGAACAGAACCAGCAGCGGCGCGGCGAGCGCCAGCAGCAGCCAGTTATCGGCGACGAGCTTGAGGTCGAGCGACATGCCGACCGCCATGAAGAACAGGCCGAGCAGCACGCCGCGGAACGGCTCGATATCGGCTTCCAGCTCATGCCGGAAATGCGAATCGGCCAGCATCACGCCGGCGAGGAAAGCGCCCATCGCCATCGAGAGCCCGACATGCTCCATCAGGAGCGCGGCGCCGAGAACGATCAGCAGCGCAGCCGCCGTCATCACATCCTTGGCGCCGGTATGGGCGAGGATGCGGAAGAACGGGTTCATCACATAGCGCCCGGCCAGCACGATCAGCACCAGCGCGAAGAGCGCGATGCCGAGACTCGCCAGCGCCATCATCGGGCTGCCGGTTTCCTTGCCGCCCGTGGTCGCGAGCAGCGGCAGCAGTGCCAGCACGGGCGCGATCGCCATGTCCTGGAACAGCAGGATCGAGAAGGTGCGCCGGCCATAGGTCTCGTTGCCGTCGCCGCGCTCCTCCAGCAATTGCAGCGCGATCGAAGTGGCCGAGAGGGCGAGCGCGACGCCGACCGCGACGGCGCCCGCCGCAGACAGGCCGAAATACCAGCCGGTCAGCCCGATGCCGCCGGCGCTGAGCGCCATCTGCGCGAGGCCGGAGCCGAGAATGTCCTTGCGCATCGAGTAGAGCCGCGACGGCTGCAATTCGAGGCCGACGAGGAAGAGCAGCAGCACGACGCCGATCTCGGCCGTACCGCGGATCGTGTCGGGATCCTTGATCACGCCGAGGATCGAGGGGCCGATGACGATGCCGGCCGCGAGATAACCCAGCACCGCCGACTGGCCGAGCTTGCGGAACAGGGGTACGGCGATCACCGCCCCCGCGCAGAAGGTCAGGATCGGCGGAAGATAGCTGGCATGCGAGGCGGCGTCGGCCATGCGGAACTCGGGGCTTTTGGAACGGGCTTGGCGGTCCGGCGCGACGCGCGGCGTGGCGGGCCGTGTTTCTATCTAGGCTTTCGACGGCGATCCTGCGAGAGGCAATCGGCATGGCGGTCCAGCCTGCGCCGCTTCGCTTCCTTGACATCGCCCCGATCCCGCCGAAAGAAGACGCGGACTGTTGGAGAACTCTTCGCGCGTGACCAAGCCGCCGCTCGACATCCTGCTTTGCGCCCCGCGTGGTTTCTGCGCCGGGGTCGTGCGCGCCATCGACGCTGTCGAGAAGGCGCTGAAGCTGCATGGCGCGCCGGTCTATGTCCGCCACGAGATCGTCCACAACAAATACGTCGTCGAATCCCTGAAGCGGAAGGGTGCGGTCTTCGTCGCCGAGCTCGACGAGGTGCCGGACGAGACGCGCCCCGTGATCTTCTCGGCCCATGGCGTCGCCAAGGCGGTGCCGGCGGCCGCGAAGGCGCGCAACCTCTTCGCCATCGACGCGACCTGCCCGCTGGTCACCAAGGTCCATCGCGAGGCCGAGGTCCACCACAAGCGCGGCCGTCATATCCTGCTCGTCGGCCATGCCGGCCATCCCGAGGTCATCGGCACGATGGGCCAGCTCCCCGAGGGCGCGATCACGCTGATCGAGACGCTGGACGACGTCGCGACGCTTGAAGCGCCGGAAGGCCAGCCGCTCGCCTATGTCACCCAGACCACGCTCTCGGTCGACGACACCCGCGAGATCGTCGATGCGCTGCAGGCCCGCTTCCCGGAGCTGATCGCCCCGCACAAGGAAGACATCTGCTACGCCACGACCAACCGCCAGGAGGCGGTGAAGCGCGTCGCGCCGCTGGTCGAGGGGCTGATCGTCGTCGGCTCGCCCAATTCCTCGAACTCGCAGCGCCTGCGCGAGGTCGCCGAGCGCGCCGGCTGCCCGGTCGCGCGGCTCGTGCTGCGCACCGACGAGATCGACTGGTCGGTCTTCGGCAATATCCGCAGCCTCGGCATCACCGCCGGTGCGAGCGCGCCCGAGGTGCTGGTCGAGGAGATCATCGACGCCTTCGCCGCGCGCTACGAGGTCCGCGTCGAGACCGTCTCGACCGCCGACGAGAACGTCTTCTTCCCGCTGCCGCGCGAATTGCGCGGCGAGGCGACGCCGGACGCGGCGGAATAATCTCAGCAGAAGAGTGCAAGCGTGGCCGTCTATACCGAAGTGCCCGATGACGAGTTGGCTGCCTTCGTGGCGCGCTATGGCATCGGCGATCTCCTCTCCGTCAAGGGCATCGCCGAGGGCGTCTCGAACTCGAATTTCCTGCTGCACACGACCAAGGCCTTCTACATCCTGACCCTCTATGAGGAGCGGGTGGACGAGACCGAGCTGCCCTTCTTCATCGGGCTGATGGACCATCTCGCCCGGCGCGGCCTGATCTGCCCGGTCCCCTTGCGCATGGATGATGGTGCGGCCGTCGGCCGGCTGGCCGGCCGTCCGGCGGCGATCGTCTCTTTCCTCGACGGCCTGTCCGTCCGGCGTCCGAACGTGACCCATTGCGCGGAGCTCGGACGCGGGCTTGCCCAGCTGCACGAAGCCGGTGCCGATTTCGGCATGGAGCGGGTCAATTCGCTGTCGGTCCCGGGCTGGCGTCCGCTGGCCGAGCAGGCCGGTGCGGCGGCCGATACGGTCTCGCCCGGGCTGGCCCGGCGCGTCATGGCGGAGGTCGAGGTTCATGAGCGCTCGTGGCCGCAGGACCTGCCGCGCGGCGTGATCCATGCCGATCTCTTTCCGAACAATGTCTTCTTCATCAAGGACAGGCTGTCCGGCCTGATCGACTTCTATTTCGCCTGCACCGATGCCTTCGCCTATGATCTCGCGATCTGCCTGAACTCCTGGTGCTTCGAGGCCGATGCCTCGTTCAACCTCACGAAGGGGCAGGCGCTGCTCGCTGGCTACGAGAGCGTGCGCCCGCTGACGGCGGCGGAGGTCGAGGCGTTGCCGCAGCTCTGCCGCGGCTCGGCCCTGCGCTTCCTGGTGACGCGACTGGTCGACTGGCTGAACGTGCCGCCGGGCGCCCTGGTCAAGCCGCTCGATCCGCTCGAATACGACCGCAGGCTCGTCTTTCACCAGCGCATCGCTGACGCCCGCGAATACGGGCTGAAGCGATGAGCGGCGATACGGTCGAAGTCTGGACGGATGGTGCCTGCTCGGGAAACCCTGGCCCGGGCGCGTTTTGGGCTCGCCCCATTCGCGCAGCTAAAAACAGCCGGGGCCTGTCATGAGCGATACGGTCGAAGTCTGGACGGACGGCGCTTGCTCGGGCAACCCGGGCCCCGGCGGCTGGGGCGCGATCCTGACCTTCAACGGCGTCGAGAAGGAGCTCTCCGGCGGCGAAGCTCAGACCACCAATAACCGCATGGAATTGATGGCGGCGATTGCAGCGTTGGAGGCGCTGAAGCGCCCCGTCACGGTCGCGCTCCACACCGACAGCCAGTATCTGCGGCAGGGCATCACCGGCTGGATCCATGGCTGGAAGAAAAACGGCTGGAAGACGGCCGACCGCAAGCCGGTCAAGAACGCCGAACTCTGGCAGCGCCTCGAAGCCGCGCTCGGCCGCCACAAGATCGAGTGGAAATGGGTCAAGGGCCATGCCGGCGACGAGATGAACGAGCGCGCCGATGCGCTGGCGCGAGCAGGGATGGCGCCGTTCAAACCAGGGCGCTAGGTCCACAGAGCTTTCGGAAGGCCGAGAGCGCGCTGGCGACCCGTACACCGATTTCCACCTCGCTGGGCTGTTCCAGCGCGCGGGTGACGCGCCTGATCTGTTGATCACCGATCAGAAGGCAGAGGAACCACTCTGTCGCTACGCGCGCTGACGGGGCATCCCGCCCGCCGGTCGCCATCCCGCCCGCGATCAGCGTTTCGATCAGCGGAAAAACGGCGCTGCGGCCCGCCAGATTGATCGCCGCGCCCAGCTCCCCTGTCTCGTCGGAAGCGGCCGCCCGGTTCAGCAGGATCGCCTTCTCGCCGAGGAGCATCGAAAGCAGGATCGGAGCGATCCTCTCCAGCGTGGCGATAGCGTCCGCCCCATCTTCGATCGCCGCCCGCAACATGTCGGCGGTTGCCTGCGCATTCCGCTCGACCATCGCGGTAAGCAGCCCACGCTTGTTGCCGTACCAGCGATAGAGCGTCTCGTTCGAGGCCTTCGCTTCCTTCGCGATCGCCAGCATCGACACGCCGCCATAGCCGCGGTCCCGGATGAGCCGATAGGCCACGGCCTCGATCTCGCGCTGGCGCTCCGCCTTGCTCTCGTCCCGCATCCCACGCTCCGTCGCATCTTGATTCAGTCCGTATCTATATGTACGGATAAATCAAGCGTACTGATGTGTACGGATTAAGGATGCCTCCATGCCCAACCTGCTCGTGATGCTGTCGACGGCGTCGATCCTGCTCTGCGGCGCGATCTTCGGCTTCTTCTACGCCTGGGTCTGCTCGACGATGTGGGGGCTGGATCAGGCCGATCCGCGCGTGGCCATCGCGGCGATACAGGCAATGAATGCGTCGGTGCGCAACATCACCTTCTTCCCGGCCTTCTTTCTCACCCCGGTGGCTTTGGCGCTGACGGCTCTCGCCCTATTCCTGTCCCGTCAGCGGCAGGCGGCGTGCTGGTTCATGGCTGCCGCCGTCATCTATGCGGTTTTTGGCCTCGCCCTCACGATGCTCGTCAATGTCCCGATGAATGAGGCGCTGGCGAAGGTCTCGCCTGTCCCGTCGGATATCGATGCGGCCCGGGACATCTGGGCCGGCTACTCCGGCCGCTGGCAGGTCTGGAATCAGGTCCGGACCGTTGCCTCCGGATTGGCGTTGACCTGCGCTGTCTTTGGATTGACGAAGCTGCAGCCAGCCGTACGGAAAGTCGCGAACTAACGCTCGTGCAGGTAATGCGTCAGTCGCAGAAGCGGTTTCATCGCGAGCGACTCCGCCAGCCGGATCGAGGCGATGTTGCCTTCATGGACCTGATAGCGGGCCAGCAGCCCGCGTCGCGCCAGTTCGGCGAGCGCGGCGCCGACCACGCGCGCGCCGAGGCCACGACCGCGCTGGTCGGGCCGCGTGACCACGCCGCCGATCTCCCAGACGCTGCCATAGCTCTCGAAGGCGAGGCAGACGGAGAGCGGCTCATCGCTTGAGCCGATCACGCATGTGAAGGCGCGCCCGCCCGCCAGCAGCGGCGAGAGCCAATCCCGCTCGTGATCCTGCGTACGATAGAGCGCGTACATCGCATCCGCGGCGCTGTCCGCGACGAAGGCGCCATCATGATCGGCAACGCGCTCTGGCGACGTGAATGACAGGAAGCTGGTCTTGCGCACGAGCGGATAGCGTCGGTGGAGGACATCGTGCTCGGTCGGGCTGCTGAGCTTGAAGAGGATGCCGCCATCAGCCGGCAACTCGCTCAGCAGCATATCCGTCAGTGCGGCGTCGTTGCTGCGGAGGATGGCGGCGTGTGCGGCTGTCGGATAGTTCTTGCGGTCATAGTCGCTGGCGGCGGTGTCGAGCAGGACGAGCGTCGCCGTGCCGGCCGGTGAGCATCGCTGAAATGCCCGTGCATGCTGCGGAAAGGCCACGAGATGCTTGAGCAGGACGACATTGCCGAGCGGATCGGCGCCGAGCCGCTCGATGATCTCATATCTGTCCCGGATCGCGATCACGGTCGCTCCGGCCGGGTCTCTCAGCCCAGCGGCTGGCGGTAGACGATGAAGCCGGACTTGTCGGCGACCTTGTCGTAGAGCGCCTGTCCCTGCAGGTTGGATTCATGCGTCTGCCAGTAGACGCGATAGCAGTTCTTCGCCCGTGCCATCTGGTTCACGGCCTCGATCAGCTTGCGGCCGACGCCCGTGCCGCGCGATTCCGGCACGGTGAACAGGTCCTGGAGGTAGCAGATCGGCTTCTCGCTCCAGGTCGTGCGGTGGAGCACCCAGTTGACCATGCCGAGCGGCTTGTCGCCCTGGAAGGCGAGGAAGCCGCCCATCGGCTCCTCGCCGCCGGTCAGGCGCCCGAAGGTGATCGCATCGATCTCGGGCGGCAGCGTCGCCTTGTAGAAGGTCAGGTAGCCATGCCAGAGCGGCGTCCACGCCTCCCTGTCGGTCGCGGCAAGCGGGCGAATGGTGATCTCGGCCATCGGTGTTCTCCTCCGGCCCGGAAGCTAGCTTTGGTTTTCCGGCTTGTCTCATGACAAGCGCAGATCGGATCGATCAGTTGAGTTGGTCTGACGCCAGGAAGCGCTCGACAGCGCTGGCACTCAAGGCCTGAGCGGGATTTTCTCTCCAAAGATCGAGGATGATGGCAGCCAGGCGGGCTCTCGCCCGTTTCTGCTGCTGGCCGCCGACGGTGTTGACGCTGTTCACCGCCATCCAGGCGGCGTCGAAAGCGCCAGCCAATTTTGCCAGCTCCGCAGGTTCGACAACAAAGCCTTGAAACGGCATGTCCTCCTCCATGTGCCGGAGAAGTGGAGCAGTTTAAGAGGCAGCGCACTCCCCGCAATGTCAAAAGCTAGGTCGGCTATCGACCCATAGCCGTCGTTTCGAGAATGTGCGACGTTGCTCGAATGTCCCGTTTCTGAGTTTCAGAGCCTTAGCATGCTGAAGATATTGCGAGCTCCGTTTCCCACACTGGTCATAATAATCGCTAGCTTTATTTCTAGCTTCGTCGCTCAAAGGGCGCACGATGAATTCGATTTAAGCGCCCTCGTGACAGCATGCCTAGCAACAGCAATGTTTGCGGGTCTCAGTCTGGCATATCTCGTTATTTCCAGAGGGAAATAATCACGCTCTGATCACACGGCGAGGCCTCGTCTAAGGGGCGTTGCGTCCGCTTCCGACCCTTTGTAGACATTTGTCCGATACGGCCAGCCAACAAAAAAGCCCGCGCAGTGTCTGCGCGGGCTCCGATCTCTCTCCGAGCGCTGAGGCTCAGAGCTTGGCGAGCATCGCCTCGGCGCCGGAGGCTTCCGCCTTGCCGGCGGCTTCCTCGACGCTGAGCACCTTCACGGTGCCGTCCTCGACCAGCATCGAGTAGCGCTGCGAGCGGGTGCCGAGGCCGAAGCCCGAGCCGTCCAGCGAGAGGCCGATCTCCTTGGCGAAATCGGCATTGCCGTCCGAGAGGAACTCGATCACGCCGGCGCCGCCGGTCGCCTTCGACCAGGCGTCCATGACGAAGACGTCGTTGGTGCTGGTGACCATGATGGCGTCGACGCCCTTCGCCTGGATCTCGGCCGCCTTCTCCAGATAGCCGGGCAGGTGGTTGCGATGGCAGGTCGGGGTGAAGGCGCCGGGCACGGCGAAGAGCACCACCTTCTTGCCGCTGAACAGGTCGTCGGTCGTGCGCGCGGCGGGGCCGTCGGCGGTCATGACGCGGAACGTCGCCTGGGGAAGCTTGTCACCCACCTTGATGGTCATGAGCCTGTCTCTCCGTGAAGCCTGCGGCCAGAGGGGCCGCCCGGCTTGAGGAATTAGGGCTTTGAGGCGGGGATGTCGAGGTCGAGCCGCGTCTCGATCGGCCGTGGCGTGCCGCGCATGGTGAAGATCAGCGGAACCGGGCCGGCCACGCCCTTCGGCCGCTCGTCGATCCGGATCTGGGCGAGGACGGTGCCGTCCGCCTGCGGCGTCAGGCGGGACTTGCCGAAGGACCACATGCCGGAGCCTTCGACGAAGATATCCTCGATCCTGCCGTCCGGCGGGGGCTGCAGGATGAGGCGCAGGCCAGGATCGACCACACTGTCGTCGGGCGCGGCTTCGACGATCGCGATCTTCTCCTTATGCACGCCGGGCTTGACCGGAACCGGCACGCGCGCCTCGAAGCTTTCGAGCCGTGGCGAGGCCACGGTGGTCACGCCGGGTTCGAGCCACAGGCTGGCCTCGCCCTTGGCGGGGATGCAGATCTTCTCGCAGACCGCATAGTCGAGCTTGAGCACGACGAGCACCGGCCGCGACGGATCGACGGGCTGGACCGAGATCGGGATCACGACCTCGCCGACATAGCCGATGGAATAGCCGGCCGAATCCTGGAAGCGCTCCGGCACGGGCCAGCGCACGTCAAGCCCGCCGATATTGGTCGAGCCCGACCAGTCGAAGGCCGGCGGCACACCGAACTGTCCGGGGCTGCGCCAATAGGTCTTGTAGCCCGGCGACATCACGATCTCGACGCCGACGCGCTGCTTGCCGGTCGAGGTGGTCGGTCCGGCGATCAGGCGCAGCTTCGCATGCTCGCTCGCGGACCATGGCGAGGTCGCGGCCTCGTGGGTGGCATCTTGCGCCTGCGCCATCGAATTAAGCGCCAGCGGCAGCAGGGCCAGCAGAGGGAGAATGCGGTTCACGGGCCCAGCCTTTAACGATTGCGAGCCTGAAAAGCGAACAAAACCTGTCTTCCTCCGCCGGTCGGCGCCTGTGCGATCTCACGGTAACTTCGCGCAGGATTGGGGCACAATCGCGATAGGGACGGCCGTGCGTTGCGCGGCGCGGCTGGTGCACGCGAACGTGATCGGGTCAGGGGGCAACCGCGAAGGCGCTCCTCGGCGTCATCGACCTTAGCCAAGCCTTGCCGACACTCCCCGAGAGCCTCTAGCATGAGCCTCATGAAAATCGGCTCACAATCGCGCGTCGGCGGCCGCTCCTATCTCGATGGGCAATGCCTGATCGCGATGCCGGGCATGGCCGATACACGTTTCAGCCGCAGCGTCGTCTATGTCTGCGCCCATTCCGAGGATGGGGCGATGGGCATCATCGTCAACAAGCCGGCGGGCGACACGAAATTCCCGGAGCTGCTCGTCCAGCTCGACGTGATTCCTTCCGAGGAGGTGATCCGCCTGCCGAGTCGGGCCGAGCGCATGCAGGTGCTGCGCGGCGGGCCGGTCGAGACCAAGCGCGGCTTCGTCCTGCATACGGCGGACTTCTTCCTGGAATCGGCGACGCTTCCTATCGACGAAGGCATCTGCCTCACCGCGACGCTCGATATCCTGCGCGCCATCGCCAATGGCGACGGACCGGAGAATGCGGTGCTGGCTTTGGGCTATGCCGGCTGGGCTGCGGGGCAACTGGAGGCCGAGATCCAGTCCAACGGCTGGCTGCATTGCGCCGCCGATCCTGAATTGCTCTTCGACGAGGGCATCGAGACCAAATACCAGCGCGCGCTCGGCAAGATCGGCATCGACCCGGCGTTCCTGTCGCGGGAGGCGGGGCACGCCTGAGAACTGCCCGTTGTCATTCCGGGGCTTCGCGAAGCGAAGAACCCGGAACCCACGACCGGGCGAGCCGCCAGCAACCGCGCATCAAATGTCTCACCCCGTCGTGGGTTCCGGGTTCGCGCCTGCGGCGCGCCCCGGAATGACAACGGTGGAGTTGGAAGCCCAGCGGAGCTGCTGACGGAGCCTTAAGCCGCCTCGGTCGCCGCCGCAGCCGCCGCGCCCATCAGGCGCCGCGCTTCCGCTGCCGTCATCGGCTGGCCGAAGATGTAGCCCTGCGCGTATTGGCAGCCGAGCTGGTAGAGCTCGATCGCATCCGACTCGCTCTCGGCGCCCTCCGCGACGACATCCATCTGGAGATCGGCGGCGAGCTGCACGATCGAGCGCAGGATGACTGGCGGGCGGCCATTGCCCATCTGGCGCACGAAGCTCTGGTCGATCTTGATCGTGTCGAAGGGGAAGCGCTGCAGGTAGGACAGCGAGGAATAGCCCGTTCCGAAATCGTCGAGCGAGAGGCCGGCGCCGAGATCGCGGATGCGCTGCAGCATCTGCGCGGCATATTCCGGGTTCTCCATGACGAGACTCTCGGTGATCTCGAGCTTGAGCGTGCCCGGCAGCACGCGGCGGCGCCCGAGCACGGTCTTCACGTCATGCAGCAGGTCGTGGCGCAGCAATTGCCGGCTCGAGACGTTGACGCTGGCGAAGATCGGCGGGTCGACCTCCAGCGCCGCCTGCCAGGCTTCCAGCTCACGCGCCGTCTTGTCCATGACATAGACGCCGAGATCGACGATCAGCCCGGTCTCCTCGGCGATGGCGAGGAAATCCTGCGGCATCAGGCGGCCTTCGCGCGGATGGTCCCAGCGCACCAGCGCCTCGAACCCGGCGATGGTGCGGTCCTCCAGCCGGACGATCGGCTGGTACATGACCTGGATCTCGTTGCGTTCGATCGCCCGGCGCAGGTCGCTCTCCAGCGCGAGGCGGTCGTTGCGGTCGGTCCGCATCGCCGGCACGAAGACCTCGATCTTGTTGCCGCCCTGGCGCTTGGCATGGGCCATGGCGAGCTCGGCATTCTTCAGCGCGTCTTCCTTGCGCGAGGCCGGGGCCGGATCGAACAGGGCGAGCCCGATCGAGGGTGTCAGCACGATCTCGCGCTCGGCATAGGTGATCGGCGTCGAGACGGCGCGGCGCACCAATTCGGCCAACGCCAGGATACGCTCGGGGTCGCGCTCGGAGACCAGGATCATCGCGAAGGTGTCGCCGCCAATGCGGGCGAGCGTGTCCTGCGCCCGGAGCAGCCGGCCGAGGCGGCGCGCCAGCGTCAGCAGGATCGAATCGCCGGCCGAGAAGCCGACGGATTCGTTGACCTGCTTGAAGCGGTCGACATCGATGACCAGCACGGTCGGACGGATATTGTCGTCGGCGCGGGTGAAACCGAAGATCGCACCGAGCCGGTCCTGGAACAGCTTGCGGTTGGGCAGGCCGGTCAGGTTGTCATGGACGGCATCGTGCAGCAGGCGCTCCTGCGCGGTGCGCTGCTCGGTGACATCGGCCAGCGTGCCGATGACGCGGATGACCTCGCCGTCCGAGCCGATCACCGGCCGCGCTTTCACGTTGATCCAGTGATAGGCACCGTTGGCGGAGCGCAGGCGCAGGTCGAGATTGAGCTTGCCGCGGCGCTGCTCCAGCACGGCGTCGAGCGTGACGCGGTAGCGGTCGCGATCGGCGACATGCATATGCTCCAGCCAGCGCGCGGCGGAGCCTTCGAGCGCGCCCTTGGGCAGGCCGAGCAGCGTCTCGATCTGGGGGGAGACGAAGATCTTGTCGGAGCTGACATCCCAGTCGAAGACAAGGTCGCCCGAGCCGGAGAGGGCGAGCGCCCGGCGCTCCGTATCGGAGACCAGCCCCTGCGAGATCGCGCCGCCGGCGAAGGCATGCTGGATCACGGTGAAGCCGATGAGCAGCACGATCAGGACGAGGCCGCCCAACAAGGCGGGCGCCACCAGATCGCGCTGGAACTGCCCGGTCACGGTGAAGCTCGCGGCGGTGACCCAGACGGCGAGCAGGAACCAGGTCGGGATCAGCATCACCGCGCGCTCGTAGCCATGCGTCGCCAGATGCACGACTAGGATGAAGCCGATCGCCGCGACGGCCGCGATCGAGATGCGCGCGATGCCGGACGCCATCGGCGCGTCGAAGACGGCAAGCCCGATCAATCCGGCGAGGCCGAGAATCCAGAGCAGCGTGACGTGGCCATAGCGCACATGCCAGCGCGACAGGTTGAGATAGGCGAAGAGGAAGACGAGCAGCGTCGCCGCCAGTACCACCTCGGCACCGGCGCGATAGATGCGTTCGATCGCCGGTGTCAGCGGAAAGAGCCGCTGGAAGAAGCCGAAATCGAGGCCGGCATAAGCCAGGACCGCCCAGGCCAGCGCCGCGGCGGCCGGGAAGATCACCGCGCCCTTGACCACGAAGATGATGGTGAGGAACAGCGCCAGAAGGCCGGCGATGCCGATGATGATGCCCTTGTAGAGCGTCAGGCCGTTGGTCTTCTGCCGGTAGGCCTCGGCTTCGTAGAGATAGAGCTGCGGCAGGTTCGGCGACTTGAGCTCGGCGACGAAAGTGACCGTCGTGCCGGGGTCGAGCGTGATCAGGAAGACGTCGGCATCCGGGCTGGGCTCGCGGTCGGGCGAGAGACCCTGGCTCGCCGTCACCGCCTCGATGCGCTTGTCGCCGAGATCGGGCCAGACCACGCCGGAGCCGATCAGGCGGTGGAACGGCGCGACCAGCAAGCGGTCGATCTGCTCGTCGGAATCATTGGTGAGCGCGAAGACGATCCAGTCCGGCCGCGCGCCGGCCTCTCGCGCCTTCACCGCGATGCGGCGGACGATGCCATCGGGTCCCGGCGCGGTCGAGATCTGGATGACGTCGCCATCGGACTTGTTGCGCTCGACGACATTGGTCAGGTCGATGACGGGGGCATCGACGGGAACCCGCACCGCCTCGACGGCCTGGGCCGGCAGGACAGCGGCGCAGAACCACAGGAGAAGGCCGGCCAAGGCGAGGCCGGCCCGGAAGATGCGCTCGGAAATGGACAAGCTGTGCTCGGCTATCAGGCGGGAAGCGATCATTCGAAGTTTAACGAAAAGCCCTATCGGCCGCTCATGGCAAGGGCAAGGCGAAGCGGGGCTGTGGTCAACCGCCGCCGTCACGGCCTGCTTCCGGGCAAGGTGTCGGTGGAGAGCGCGGCATAGAGCAGGTGGTCGGCCCAGTTGCCGTTGATCTTGAGATAGGCCCGCGCCAAGCCCTCGTGCTGGAAGCCGACGCGTTCCAGCAGGCGCCGCGACGGCTCGTTATTGGGCAGGCAGGCGGCCTCGACGCGGTGGAGCGCGAGGTCGGAGAAGGCGAAGCGCACGGCCCCGCGCACGGCCTCCGTCATATGGCCCTTTCCGGCATGACGCCGGCCCATCCAGTAGCCGAGCGTGCAGGCCTGCGCGACGCCGCGCCGGATCAGCCCCAGCGTCAGCCCGCCGATCAGGGTTTCCGTCCCCGTCTCGAAGATGAAGAGCGAATAGGCCTCGTCGGTCGAGATCTCGCGGGCCGCGCGCTTGGCGCGCAGCCGGAAGGAGGCGCGGGTGAGGTCGTCCTCGTTCCAGGTCGGCTCCCAGGGCGTCAGGAATTCGCGGCTTTCCATGCGCAGCAGCGCCCAGGCCGCATGGTCGCTGGCCTGGGGCGCGCGCAGATAGAGGTTCGGCGTCCGGATCAGCGGGCGGCTCGGCGGCTCGCTCGGGAAACGGAAGAGCGCCATCGCCGGTCAGTCCGCCGCCCGGGCCGCGTGGCGCAGGCGCTTGGCCGGCGGCAGGCCATGGGTCGGGCCGACGGCTGCGATGGTCGGCTGGTGCCCGAGCAGCGAGCGGCCGGCGGCGCGCACGTCGTCGAGCGTCACCGCATCGAGCCGGGCGGCCAGTTCCTCGCGCGGGATCGCCCGGCCGAAGAGCAGGACCTGCCGCGCCATCTGCTCCAGCTTGCCGCCGGGGCTTTCGAGCGAGGCCAGCAAGCCGACCTTCATCTGGGCGCGGGCGCGAGCGACCTCGGCCTCGCTGACGTCTTCCGCCGCCTGACGCAGGCAGCCGAGCGCGACCTCGATCAGTTCGCCCGCATCCTCCGGCGCCGTGCCGGCCCCGATGCCGAAGACGCCGCAATCGGAGAAAGGCCAGTGGAACGCGTCGATCGCATAGGCGAGGCCGCGCTGCTCGCGCACCTCCTGGAACAGGCGCGAGGACAGGCCGCCGCCCAGCACCGAGGCGAAGATCTGCAGTGCGTAATGCTGGCCGCCCTTGAAGGGCAGGCCGGGCAGGCCGAGCACGAGATGGACCTGCTCCTCGTCGCTGCCGATACGGGCCTCGCCGCCGCGATACTCGCCGGCTTCGCGGGGAAGCGGCTTGATGGGAGCGGCCGGGAGCTTCGAAAGATGCTCTGTTGCCAGCGCGACGAGTTCGTCATGGTCGACCGCGCCGGAGGCGGCGAGCACCATGTTGCCGGCATGGTAGTTGCGGGCGAGATAGGCGCGGATCGCGTCGGGCGTGAAGCTTTTCACCGTCTTGGCGGTGCCGAGGATCGGCCGGCCGATCGGCTGATCGGGGAAGGCCGCCTGCAGGAAGCGGTCATAGACGAGATCGTCCGGCGTATCCTGCACGGCCGAGATTTCCTGCAGGATCACGCCCTTCTCGCGCTTCAGCTCCTCCTCGGTCAGGGACGGGGAGGTGATGATGTCGGCGAGGATATCGACGGCGAGCGCGAGATCCGAGCCGAGCACGCGGGCGGTGTAGCAGGTATATTCGACGGAGGTCGCAGCGTTGAGATCGCCGCCAACGCTCTCGATCTCCTCGGCGATCTCGAGCGCGCTGCGCCGCGCCGTGCCCTTGAACGCCATATGCTCGAGCAAATGGGCAAGCCCATGCTCGTTCGGCAATTCGTCGCGTGCCCCAGCGCCGATCCAGATGCCGAGCGAGACGGTCGCGGCATGGTCCATCCGCTGCGAGACGACGCGCAGGCCCGAGGGCAGGGTGGTCAGCGCCACATCGGGGTCGTGAGACCCGTCTGGCCGTGCGGGCGCGGCCAGCTCGTGCTCGTCCATCGGGGCGGTCGCGCTCACGCCGCCGCCCCGCGCACGGCCCGCGCATGCTCGCGCACGAAGGTCTCGATCGTGCCGAGGTCGTTCGGCAGCAGGGTCACGCGCTCCTTGCGCTCCATCAGGTCGGCGAGATGGGCCGGAAGCGTAGGCTCCACTCCGCTCGCAGCCTTCACCGCCGCCGGGAACTTGGCGGGATGGGCGGTGCCGAGCACGATCATCGGCGTGGCGGAATCGCGCTTCAGCGCCTGCCGCGCCGCGCCGACGCCGATCGCGGTATGCGGATCGAGCAGATAGCCGGCCTCGGTCCAGCTCTTCCTGATCTCATTGGCGATCTCGTCCTCGCTCTGCGAGGCCGCGTCGAACTCGCCGCGGATGCGCTGGAGCGGCTCGCCAGTGAACTCAAAGCGGCCGGATTGCTGCAGCGACTGCATCAGCCGGCGGACGGCTGCGCCGTCGCGGCCATGGGCCTCGAACAGCAGGCGCTCGAAATTCGAGGAGATCTGGATATCCATCGAGGGCGAGGTCGTCGCCTGGACGCCGCGCATCTCATAGGCGCCGGTCTCCAGCGTGCGCGCCAGGATGTCGTTGCTGTTGGTGGCGATGCCCAGCCGCTCGATCGGCAGGCCCATCTGCTTGGCGACCCAGCCGGCGAGGATATCGCCGAAATTGCCGGTCGGGACGGTGAAGGAGACCTTCCGGCCCGGCCCACCCAGTGAGACCGCTGCCGTGAAGTAATAGACCACCTGCGCCGCGATGCGGGCCCAGTTGATCGAATTGACGCCGGAGAGTCCGATCTCGTCGCGGAAGGCGTGATGATTGAACATCGCCTTCACGAGGTTCTGGCAGTCGTCGAAGGTGCCTTCGACGGCGATGGCATGGACGTTCTCGGCATCGACCGTGGTCATCTGCCGGCGCTGCACATCCGATACGCGGCCCTGCGGGTAGAGGATGAAGACATCGACGCTCTTCAGGCCCTTGAAGGCATCGATGGCCGCGCCGCCCGTGTCGCCCGAGGTCGCGCCGACGATGGTGGCGCGCTGGCCGCGCTGGCCGAGCACATGGTCCATCAGCCGCCCGAGCAATTGCATCGCCACGTCCTTGAAGGCGAGCGTCGGGCCGTGGAACAGCTCCAGCACGAAGAGATTGTCGCCGATCTGCGTCAGCGGGCAGACGGCCGGGTGGCGGAAGCCGGCATAGGCCTGATGAATCATGCCCGAGAGCGCGCCGCTCTCGATGTCGCCGTCGGCCAGCGCGCCGAGCACGCGCTCGGCCACGGCCGTGTAGGGCTTCCCGGCGAAGCCCGCGATCTCCGCGGTGGAGAGTTTGGGCCAGCTCTGCGGCAAATAGAGTCCGCCGTCGCGGGCGAGCCCGGTCAGCAAGGCGTCGGAAAAGCTCAGCGCCGGGGCTTCACCCCGGGTGGAAACATGCAGCACGGTCTTGGCCTCGGTGATCTCAGCCTGATGCTATAGGCCGGTCCGGCGCTTTGGGCAAAACCGTTGCGCGCTCAGCTTGCCGCCGTGCCCTTCCTGGTCTGCCAGACCCAGGCCGCGAACACCCCGAGCAGCGTCAGCGCCAGCCCGAACCAGGTCAGCGCATATTGCAGGTGGTTGTCCGGAATGCGGGCGATCAGCTCGCGGACATCGACGCCGGCCGGCGGCGTCATGCCGTCGCCCTCGCGGGCTGCTTCCAGATAGAACGGTGCGGGCGGCTGGCCGAGTGCGGCCGCGATCGCGGCGGGGTCGCGCGTGTAGAACTCACGGATCGCCGGCAGGTCCTGCGGGGTGAAGCTGTTGCGGACTTCCGGTGCGCGCAGGAAGCCCTTGATCGTGTCGGGACCGCTGGCCGGGCCGATCTGACCGAGCCGCGCTTCCGGTACGAAACCGCGATTGACCAGGATGACCCCGCCATCCTCCAGCTTGAACGCCTGGAAGACCCAGCGCCCGAAGCCGGACAACTGGCGGCTGCCGGGTGGGCCGGCGGCGATCGTGGTGCGCACCCCGGCGATCCGGTCGTCGATATAGCTGCCCTTCGCGACGACATGGGTCAGGTCGAGCGCGGCGGGGTCGAGCTTCGCCCAGCTGGCGCTCGGCGGCATCGGGGCCGGTTTTCCGGCTGCCTGTTCCTGAAGGCGGTCGATATAGGCGTGCTTCTCACCCATGCGCTGGAGCTGCCAGGTGCCGAGCGTGCACAGCACCACCGTGCCGATGACGGTCAGCAGCGTCGGCAGCAGCAGGCCGGGTTTGTGGGGAGCGGGGGACGACGCGGCGGTCACGATTCGCGCCTGCCTTCCTCGGCCTTGTGGGCATATTGCAGGGCGACGGCGAGCCCTTTCATCGGCCTGAGCAGGCCGAGGCAGAGCACGATGGCCAGCGGCAGCCACAGCAGCATGTGCAGCCAGATCGGCGGCTCGTAGGCGATTTCGACATAAAGCGCCGCGCCGAGCACGATGAAGCCGGCGATCAGCATGATGAACACGGCCGGGCCATCGGCCGAGTCGGCGAACTTGAAGTCGAGCCCGCAGGCGCTGCAGCTTGGCTTGAGCTTGAGGAAGCCATCGAACAGTGCGCCCTCGCCGCAGCGCGGGCAGCGACCGGCCAGCCCCGTCGAATAGGGGGAGGGCAGTGTAGGTTTAGGACCGGCCATCGCAGCCTCCCAGAGCATCGAGCCGAAAGCTGGAGCGTGGCTTCCGGCCAAGGCGATGCGCAATCAAAGGGCCTAAGCAGGAAAGGCGGCCTCGCGGCCGCCTTTCGTCAGACGAAACCGCGAGAGCGCGGTCAGCGGCGTCAGTGCCCGGCGGCAGGCGCGCCCGCTGCCCAGACATAGATCGCGGCGAACAGGAACAGCCAGACCACGTCGACGAAGTGCCAGTACCAGGCGGCGAACTCGAAGCCGAGATGCTGGTCCGGCTTGAAGTGGCCGAGATAGGCCCGGTACAGGCAGACCGCCAGGAAGATTGTGCCGATGATGACATGCGCGCCGTGGAAGCCCGTCGCCATGAAGAAGGTGGCGCCGTAGATATGGCCCTTGAAGCCGAAAGTGGCGTGCGAATACTCGTAGGCTTGGCAGATCGTGAACAGGACGCCGAGGATCACGGTCAGCCACAGCGCCTGCTTCAGGCCGGCGCGATCGTTGTTGATCAGGGCGTAATGCGCCCAGGTCACGGTCGTGCCCGAGGTCAGCAGGATCAGCGTGTTGAGCAGCGGCAGATGCCAGGGATCGAAGGTCTCGATGCCCTTCGGCGGCCAGTGCCCGCCGGTGAAGTCGTAGCGCAGGTAGTTGATCTGCTCGCCGGCGAAGAGGCTGGCATCGAAGAAGGCCCAGAACCAGGCGACGAAGAACATCACCTCGGAGGCGATGAACATGATCATGCCGTAGCGGTGATGGAGCTGCACCACGCGGGTGTGGTGGCCTTCCTTCTCGGCCTCGCGGATCACGTCCATCCACCAGGCGAGCATGGTGTAGAGCACGCCGAGCAGACCGGCACCGAAGACGAGCGGGCCGAGCTGCATGCCGCCGACCGGCATGGCCTTCATCCACATCACCGCGCCGATCGCCATGATCGTCGCGCTGGCGGCGCCGACGAGCGGCCACGGGCTCGGATCGACGAGGTGGTAATCGTGGTGCTTCGTATGGGCCCCGGCCATCGTATTCAGTCTCCGCGTACGGCTTGTTGCCGCGCTCGTGGTCTAGCGTGGTTCTACAGTTTCGGATTGCCCGCGTCACCCTTGACGGGGCCGGCCTTGTCCTCCGCGACGGGCTGGCCCGACTTGGAGGCGAAATAGGTATAGGACAGCGTGATCGCGTGGACCCCGTCGAGCTCGCGGTTTTGAGCGATTTCGGGGTCGATATAGAACACTACCGGCGCCTCGAAGCTCTCGCCGGGTTTCAGCGTGTGCTCGGTGAAGCAGAAGCACTGGATCTTGACGAAATAAGCCGCGCCCTTCTCGGGGGCGACATTATAGGTCGCGATGCCCGTGACCGTGCGGTCCGAGCGATTCGTCATCTTGTAGAACACGGTCTGGGTCTCGCCGACCCTGACCTTGATCTCCGGGCTTTCCGCCTCGAACTTCCAGCCGAGCCCCGGCGCGACATTGGCGTCGAAGCGCACGGCCATCGTGCGGTCGAGGATCTTGCCGGCGCCGGCCGTGCCGGTCATCGGCGTGCCGCCGAAGCCGGTGACCTTGCAGAACAGGTCATAGAGCGGCACCGCCGCGAAGGAGGCGCCGAGCATCCCAAAGGCGACACCGGCGCAGATCAGCGCGGTGCGCGCCGGATTGCCCTTGCGTGGCTGGGGTACGGGCGCCGTCATCACAGCGGCCGATTCAGGATCGCGGGACCGGTCTTCACCAGCGTGACCACGAAGAAGAAGATCACGAGCCCGCCGAGCACCAGTGCGAGCGCGATGGAGCGGCGGCGGCGGCGCGCCATATCCTCGGGCGAGAACGGTGCGGGGGCGACTTGCTGCTGACGCTGCTCGCTCATCCGATCACCTTCGGCAGCGCCCACATCAGCCCGAAGCCGTTCTCGACGATCAGGACGGCGAACAGCAGGAACAGATAGAGGATCGAGAAGCCGAACAGCGACCAGCAGGCCTTGGTCGCGGCGGGACCCTCGGTTCGCAGCCAGACCTGGATCGACAGGCCGATCATGACGAGGCCGGTCGAGACCGAAACAGCGAGATAGAGCAGCCCGCCGAAGCCCATCAGTGCCGGCAGCACGGCGACCGGGGCCATGATCAGCGAATAAAGCACGATCTGCCGGCGCGTTGCGGCCGGGCCAGCGACATTCGGCATCATCGGGATGCCGGCGCGGGCGTAGTCGCCCGATTTCACCAGTGCCAGCGCCCAGAAATGCGGTGGGGTCCACAGGAAGATGATCGCGCACAGCACGATGGAGTGCCAGCCGAAATCGCCGGTCACGACCGCTTCGCCGATCATCGGCGGGAAGGCGCCGGCGGCACCGCCGATCACGATGTTCTGCGGCGTCCAGCGCTTCAGCCACATCGAATAGACGACGGCGTAGAAGAAGATGGTGAAGGCGAGCATCGCCGCGGCGAGCGCGTTCGCGACGAGGCCAAGCACCAGCACGGAGCCGATCGAGAGCGTCAGCCCGAAGGCCAGCGCTTCCGAAGGCAGGATGCGGCCCGACGGGATCGGCCGCTTGGCGGTGCGGCTCATCAGCGCGTCGATATCGGCGTCGTACCACATGTTGAGGCAGCCGGACGCGCCTGCTCCGACCGCGATCGCGAGCAGCGCGGCAAGGCCGAGCACGGGATGCACCGAGCCCGGTGCGGTTGCCATGCCGGTCAGCGCCGTCACGATGACCAGCGACATCACGCGCGGCTTCAGCAGCGCGAAGAAATCGCGCGCTTCGCCGGTGGAGGCTGTCAGGCTCTCGGTGCGGGTCTCGAACGCAGCAGACATCAGTCCAATCGTCTTCGTACTCTTGTGAACCGCGCCGGGGCGCGGGGTCTTCGCGGCGTGGTTGCCGCCCGTCTCCGGAACGCTCTTTGGAGCGCTCGGGGGAAGGGCGGCGGCGGGCCCTAGGGCCCGCCGCCTCAAATCTCAGTGGTCCGAGCCCGTAATGCGCGGCAGCGTCTCGAACTGGTGGAACGGCGGCGGCGAGGACAGGGTCCATTCCAGCGTCGTGGCACCTTCGCCCCACGGATTGTCACCGGCGAGCTGCTTCTTCGTGAAGGCGACCACGAGGCCGTAGAAGAAGATCAGCAGGCCGAAGGCAAAGATGTAGGAACCGATCGACGACCAGAAATGCCATCCCGCGAAGGCGTCCGGATAGTCCACATAATGACGCGGCATGCCGGCGAGCCCGAGGAAGTGCTGCGGGAAGAACAGCAGGTTCGCGCCGACGAAGGCGACCCAGAAATGCAGCCGGCCGATCCAGTCCGGGATCACGTAGCCGCTCATCTTCGGGAACCAGTAGTAGAAGCCCGCGAAGATGCCGAACACGGCGCCGAGCGACAGCACGTAGTGGAAGTGCGCCACGACGTAATAGGTCGCGTGCAGCGAGCGGTCGACACCGGCATTGGCCAGCACGACGCCGGTGACGCCGCCGACGGTGAACAGGAAGATGAAGCCCACCGCCCAGATCATCGGCGCGGTAAAGCGGATCGAGCCGCCCCACATCGTCGCGATCCAGGAGAAGATCTTGATGCCCGTCGGCACCGCGATGACCATCGTCGCGAACACGAAATAGCGCTGCGTGTTGAGCGACAGGCCGGCGGTGTACATGTGGTGCGCCCACACGATGAAGCCGACGACGCCGATCGCGACCATGGCGTAGGCCATGCCGAGATAGCCAAAGATCGGCTTCTTCGAGAAGGTCGAGATGATGTGGCTGACGATGCCGAAGGCCGGCAGGATCATGATGTACACTTCGGGGTGACCGAAGAACCAGAACAGGTGCTGGTACAGGATCGGATCGCCGCCGCCGGCCGGATCATAGAAGGTCGTGCCGAAGTTGCGGTCGGTCAGCAGCATGGTGATCGCGCCGGCGAGAACCGGGAGCGAGAGCAGCAGCAGGAACGCGGTCACCAGCACGCCCCAGGCGAACAGCGGCATGCGGTGCATGGTCATGCCCGGCGCGCGCATGTTCAGGATCGTGGTGATGAAGTTGATCGCGCCCAGGATCGAGGCGGCACCGGCGAGGTGCAGCGACAGGATGCCGAAATCGACCGACGGGCCGGGGTGGCCGGAGGTCGAGAACGGCGGATAGACCGTCCAGCCCGTGCCGACGCCCTTGGCACCGGGCGCGCCCTCCACGAACATCGAGATGAGCATCAGGATGAAGGCGGCGACCGTCAGCCAGAACGAGATGTTGTTCATGCGCGGGAAGGCCATGTCCGGCGCGCCGATCATCAGCGGCACGAACCAGTTGCCGAAGCCGCCGATGACGGCGGGCATGACCATGAAGAAGATCATGATCAGGCCGTGGCCGGTGACGAAGACGTTGTAGCTCTGGCCGTTGGCGAAAATCTGCAGGCCGGGCTCCTGCAGTTCGATGCGCATCATCACCGAGAGGAAGCCGCCGACGAGCCCCGCCATGATCGAGAAGATCAGGTAGAGCGTGCCGATGTCCTTATGGTTGGTCGACAGGAGCCACCGGCGCCATCCGGTCGGATTGGCGTGATGGGCCTCGTCATGGCCGTGAGCGTGAGCCGCTGTTGCCATCGTTCTTCTCCTCGGCGACTTACTTGGACGCGGCAGCGAACTTGCTGCCCGCATCTTCGGCATTGGCGAATTTCTGCTTCGCTTCCGCGAGCCAGGCGGCATAGCGCTCCTGGCTGACGACGCGGACGGCGATCGGCATGTAGGCGTGGTCCTGGCCGCAGATGAACGAGCACTGGCCGTAATAGATGCCCTCGCGCTCGGCCTTGAACCAGGTTTCGTTCAGGCGGCCGGGAATGGCGTCGATCTTGATGCCGAAGGACGGGACCGTGAACTTGTGGATGACGTCGGAGGCGGTGACCTGGACACGGACGGTCTTGCCGACCGGGATGACGGCCTCGTTGTCGACGGCGAGCAGGCGCGGCGCCTCGGCCTCGGTGATCCGCTTGCTGGCGATCGCCTTGGCGCGCTCTTCCTCGTTCAGCATCAGCGAATCGAAGGTGAAGCCGCCGCTCTCCTTCGGGTACTCGTAGGTCCAGCGCCACTGGTTGCCGGTGACCTTCAGGGTCATGTCGGACTGCGGAACCTCGAGCTGCAGCTTGAGCAGGCGGAACGAGGGAATCGCGATCACGACGAGGATGAGGACCGGGATCACGGTCCAGGCCACCTCGAGCAGGGCGTTGTGCGTGGTCTTGGAGGGGACCGGGTTCGCCTTCTCGTTGAAGCGGAAGACGACATAGACCAGCAGCGCCAGCACGAACAGCGTGACGATGGTGATGATGATGTTCAGCCAGTCATGGAACCAGTGGATGAACTCGGCGACGGGCGTGACAGCGCCCTGCAGGTTCATCTGCCAGGGAGAGGGCATGCCGGTGCCGGCGAGCGCCGGGACGGTCGCCAGCGCTGCGACGGCAAGGGCCGTGGCGGCCGCTGTTGCAAAGGTCCTGCTCAGAAATCGCATCGATCCGACATGCTCCTCAATCGACTTGCGTGGAAGCCGACCGGCTTTGCCCCACGCATGAAGGGGCGACCGTGAAGTCGCCTCATTCTTCGAGATTGCGATAAATCAAAGATCACGCTTGCGCCAGAGGGGCAATGAAGACTGCCCCCATCCACAGTGCGGCAAAATCGCACGAGGCCTTGACGAGGCTCTTGGGCCGGCGTTCCGCCTTGACAGGACCCACCCTGCATGGTCCGAACGCGTTTTATGTTGAGGAGCGGCGGGATTCTCTGGCGCGGTCGGCGTTTTGCCTGAATTCTGCGCTCCTGCTGCGGTTTCAAGGACCGGTTTGGAAGGGATGGCAGGGATGATGAGGATCATCGGAGCGGCAGGCGCCCTGGCGCTGGCGCTCATGGGGACGAGCCTCGCCGCCGGCTCCGCTTTCGCGCAGGGCGCGGTGCGCTCCACACATGGCGACTGGCAGATGCGCTGCGAGGTGCCGCCGGGCGCCAAGGCCGAGCAATGCGCGCTCGTCCAGAACGTTGCCGCCGAGGACAGGCCCAACCTGACGCTCCTCGTCATCGTGCTGAAGACGGCCGATCAGAAGAGCCGGCTCCTGCGCGTGGTCGCCCCGCTCGGCGTGCTTCTGCCCTCGGGCCTCGGCCTCAAGATCGACGACAAGGATATCGGCCGTGCCGGGTTCGTGCGCTGCCTGACCACCGGTTGCGTGGCGGAGGTCGTCATGGACGATGCCCTGCTTGGCCAGCTCAAGGGCGGCAAGAGCGCGACTTTCATCGTATTCCAGACGCCGGAAGAGGGGGTGGGCGTGCCCGTTTCCCTCAATGGCTTCGGCCCGGGCGTGGAGGCGCTGCCGTGATCGATCAGACTCTGTTCGCGAGCCGCTGGCTTGCCTTGCCGCTGCTGTGCCTCGGCCTTGCCGGCTGCGGATCGATGTCGTCCGGCGGCAACACCGCGCTCAACGTCGTTATGTTCCAGTCGGCCACGCCGCCGCCGGCCGATCAGCTGCCCAAGGAAGACGATCCGGATTCCGGGCTGCTCTGCCCCGAGGTCATCATCTCCGACGGCGGCGCCGCGATCCGCGCTCAGGCAGGGCAGGATTCGAGCGGCCTGCGCTATCAGATATCGATCACCAATGTCGCACGCGAGTGCACCGCGACCGGCAACGGCACGTTCCGCCTCAAGGTCGGTGTCGAGGGGCGCGTGCTGCTCGGCCCGGCCGGCAGCCCGGGCAGCTATGGCGCCACGCTGACGACGACGGTGATGCGCGGGACGAGCGTCATCGGCAAGCGCAGCGCGCGCGTCGGCGCGTCGATTCCCTCCGGGCAGAGCGGCGCCGATTTCATCCATGTCGAGGAAGGCATCATGGTGCCGGCCGGCAAGGGCGACGTCGAGATATTCGTCGGTTTGGGCGGCGGCGGGCCTGCCGCCCCGGCGCGCAGGCGCCGCTGATAAAGCTGATAAAACAGCTTTGCCGTGAAAGACGACGGCGCGCCGATTGACTCGGTCGGCGCGTCTTGTATCTGTGCCGAAGCCGCATATCCCCGCGGGAGAGACCGGGCTTCGAGCCCGGCGCCGAAGGCGCAACCGCCCCGGAAACGCTCAGGCAAAAGGGCCGCTGGGGATTTGGCGCTCTGGAAAGCGGCGGGCAGCGATGCCCGCCCACCGACGGGTGTAACTTGTCCGATCTTATGGGTCGGGTGGGGAAATCTCTCAGGTGCCGAGACAGAGGGGGCGCGTTCCGGACACTATCGTCCGGGGCTTGCGCTTGACTCTGGGAGGGGCATGCCATGGCTGCCGAGGCCAATACCGATACCGTCGGCGCTGCTGCGCCGCTGAAGACCCCGCTCCATGCGCGCCATGTCGCGCTGGGCGCCCGTATGGTGCCCTTCGCGGGCTACGACATGCCGGTGCAGTATCCTTCGGGCATCCTGACCGAGCATAATTGGACGCGCGAGAAGGCTGGGCTCTTCGACGTCTCGCATATGGGCCAGTGCTTCCTGATCGGCCCCGATCACGAGACCACGGCGAAGGCGCTGGAAGCGCTGATCCCCGCCGATATCGTCAATCTCGCCCCCGGCAAGCAGCGCTATTCGCAGCTCCTCAACGAGGAGGGCGGCATTCTCGACGACCTGATGGTGACGCGCTCGATCGATCCTGACGAGGACGGCGCGCTCTATATCGTCGTCAACGCCGCCTGCAAGGACGCCGACTACGCCCATATCGAGGCGCGCCTGCCGGCCAATGTGAAGCTGGTCAAGGCCGAGCATCGCGGCCTGATCGCCCTGCAGGGCCCGGGCGCCGAGGCGGCGCTCGCCGCGATCGCTCCCGAAGCGGCCGAGATGGGCTTCATGTCCTCGCGCACCATGAAGGTCGCCGGCATCAAGGCGAATGTCAGCCGCTCCGGCTATACCGGTGAGGACGGCTACGAAATCTCCGCCGCCGCCAACAAGATCGGCGAAATCTGGGACACGCTGCTGCTCGACGGCAACGTCAAGCCGATCGGCCTCGGCGCCCGTGATTCGCTGCGCCTCGAGGCCGGCCTGTGCCTCTACGGCCATGACATCGACACCACGACCTCGCCGATCGAGGCCGCGCTCAACTGGTCGATCCAGAAGCGCCGTCGCGAGGAAGGCGGTTTCCCCGGCGCCGCGCGCGTCCAGCGCGAGCTCGCCGAGGGCGTCTCGCGCATCCGCGTCGGCCTGAAGCCGGAAGGCCGTGCTCCGGCCCGCGAGGGCACCGAGATCGCGACGCCTGAGGGCGAGGTGATCGGCGTCGTGACCTCCGGTGGCTTCGGCCCGACGCTCAACGGCCCCTGCGCCATGGGCTATGTCGCCAAGGCCCATTCCGCGCCGGGCACGCAGCTCAACCTGATCGTGCGCGGCAAGCCGCTGCCGGCCGTCGTGGCGACGATGCCTTTCGTGCCGAACGGCTACAAGCGCTGAACCCTTTCCCAGACAACTGACGCTAGGAGGAAACCATGGCCGAGACCCGCTACAGCAAGGACCACGAATATATTCGCATCGAGGGTGACGTCGGCACCGTCGGCATCTCCGACTACGCCCAGTCGCAGCTCGGCGACGTCGTCTTCGTCGAGCTGCCGAGCGTCGGCAAGGCGCTGTCCAAGGGCGGCGAAGCCGCTGTGGTCGAGAGCGTCAAGGCCGCGTCCGAGGTCTACGCCCCGGTTTCCGGCGAGGTCGTCGAGGTCAATGGCGAGCTCGAAGCCGCGCCCGGCACCGTCAACGAGGACCCGGCCGGCAAGGGCTGGTTCCTCAAGATCAAGATCAAGGACGCCGGCGAGCTCGACGCCCTGATGAACGAGGCCGAGTACCAGGACTACGTGAAGTCGCTCTGACCGGGTGTCTTCCCGCACGCGCTGCGGCACGAAGTGCTGCTGCGCAGATGCGGGACCGCCCTCAGGATAAGGCGCCTTCCCGTCGCACGATCCCGTGTCTGCGCAGCGGCATTGCATGCCGCAGCGCGCACGGGATGACACCCCGAAACGGAATCACCCCATGCGCTATCTCCCGCTCACCGATACCGACCGCGAGGACATGCTCGCGCGGATCGGCGTCTCCGATGTCGACGCGCTGTTCAGCGACGTGCCGGCCGGCAAGCTGCTGAAGGCCCCGGTCGACCTGCCCCGCGCCAAGGGCGAGCTTGAGGTCGAGCGCATCCTCGGCAAGATGGCCGGCAAGAACACCGCCGCCTCCGCCGTTCCCTTCTTCGTCGGCGCCGGCGCCTACAAGCACCATGTCCCGGCGACGGTGGATCATCTGATCCAGCGCTCGGAATTCCTGACCAGCTACACGCCCTACCAGCCCGAGATCGCGCAGGGCACGCTGCAATATCTCTTCGAGTTCCAGACCCAGGTCGCGGCGCTGACCGGCATGGAGGTCGCCAACGCCTCGATGTATGACGGCTCGACCGGTACGGCTGAGGCCGTGCTGATGGCGCATCGCGTCACCAAGCGCCGCAAGGCGGTGCTCTCCGGCGGCCTGCACCCGCATTACACCGCGGTCGTCGAGACCCTGTCCGAGATGGCCAATGACGAGGTCGTGGCGCTGAAGCCCGACGTCTCGGCCAATGAGGACATCCTCTCCCAGATCGACGACAGCACCTCCTGCGTCGTGGTCCAGTCGCCGGACGTCTTCGGCAACCTGCGCGACCTCAGGCCGATCGCCGAGAAGGCCCATGCCCATGGCGCGCTGCTGATCGCGGTCTTCACCGAGGTCGTGTCGCTCGGCGCCGTCGTGCCGCCGGGTGCGCAGGACGCCGATATCGTCGTCGGCGAAGGGCAGTCGATCGGCAACGCCCTGAATTTCGGCGGCCCCTATGTCGGCCTCTTCGCCGCCAAGTCGAAATATATCCGCCAGATGCCGGGCCGGCTCTGCGGCGAGACGGTCGATTCGACCGGCCAGCGCGGCTTCGTGCTGACGCTCTCGACCCGCGAGCAGCATATCCGCCGCGACAAGGCGACATCGAACATCTGCACCAATTCCGGCCTCTGCGTGCTGGCCTTCACCATCCACATGACGCTGCTGGGCCAGACCGGCCTCGCCCGTCTCGCCGAGGTGAACCACGCCAATGCCGTGAAGCTCGCCGACGCGCTCGCGGGCGTCGAGGGCGTGACCGTGCTCAACGACAGCTTCTTCAACGAGTTCACCGTGAAGCTGAAGAAGCCCGCCGCCGAAGTCGTCGAGGTGCTCGCCGCCAAGGGCATCCTGGCCGGCGTCCCCGTCTCGCGGCTCCTGCCCAAAGCCGGGCTCGACGACCTGCTGATCATCGCCTCGACCGAGGTGAATACCGATGAAGACCGGGCGGCCCTCGTGGCGGCGCTCGTGGAGGTGCTGTGATGTTGAACCGTCAGGGACGTCCCACCCAGGCTGGCGAGGCCGCTCATGCCGAGCACGCCACCTTCACCGGCAACAAGGCTCTCCAGCAGGTCGAGCCGCTGATCTTCGAGATCGGCCATCACGAGGCCACCGGCGTCGATATCGACAAGCCCGCGCCGTTCAAGTCGCGGCTCGGCAAGCATGCCCGCCAGGGCGAGATCGGCCTGCCCGGCCTCTCGGAGCCCGAGACGATGCGCCACTTCGTGCGCCTCAGCCAGAAGAACTACGGGATCGATACCGGGCTCTTCCCGCTCGGCTCTTGCACGATGAAGCACAATGCCCGCCTCAACGAGAAGGTGGCGCGTTTGCCGGGCTTCTCCGACGTGCATCCGCTGCAGCCGCTCTCGAGCGTGCCCGGCGCGCTCGACCTGATGCTGGAGCTCGCCCGCTACCTGATGACGCTGACCGGCATGCCGGCGGTGGCCCTCTCTCCGAAGGCCGGCGCCCATGGCGAGGCCTGCGGCATGATGGCGATCAAGGCTGCGATCGCCGCCAAGGGCGAGGGCGCAACCCGCAATGTCGTGCTCGTTCCCGAATCGGCGCATGGCACCAACCCGGCGACGGCGGCTCTGATCGGCTTCTCGGTGAAGGCGGTTCCGGCCCGTCCGGACGGCACCGTCGCGGTCGAGGACGTCAAGGCCCTGCTCGGGCCGGATATCGCCGCGATCATGCTGACCAACCCGAACACCTGCGGCATCTTCGAGCCTCAGATCGTCGAGATCGCCGCGGCGATGCATGAGGCCGGCGCCTATTTCTACTGCGACGGCGCCAACTTCAACGCCATCGTCGGCAAGGCCCGTCCGGGCGATCTCGGCGTCGACGCGATGCACATCAACCTGCACAAGACCTTCTCGACGCCGCATGGCGGCGGCGGTCCGGGTGCCGGCCCGGTCGTGCTCTCCGAGCGCCTGGCGCCCTTCGCGCCGGTGCCCTTCATCCATGTCGAGAACGGCAAGCCGCATCTGATCGAGTCGCGCGGCGAAGCCCCGGCGGGCAACCAGCCCTTCGGCCGCATGACCGCCTTCCACGGTCAGATGGGCATGTATGTCCGCGCTTTGGCTTACATGCTCAGCCACGGCTCTGACGGCATGCGCCAGGCGTCGGAGGATGCGGTGCTGAACGCGAACTACATCCGCGCCGGGCTCAGTGACCTGATGTCGCTGCCCTTCCCGGACCACCCGTCGATGCACGAGGTGCTGTTCGACGACGAATGGTTGAAGGGCTCGGGCGTCTCGACCCTCGATTTCGCCAAGGCGATGATCGACGAGGGCTACCATCCGATGACGGTGTATTTCCCGCTCGTCGTCCATGGCGCCATGCTGATCGAGCCGACCGAGTCGGAATCGAAGGCGGCGCTCGACCTCTTCATCGCGACGATGCGCGACCTCGCCATCGCGGCCAAGGGCAATGACAAGGAGCGCTTCACCAGCGCCCCGCATCACGCCCCGATCCGCCGCCTCGACGAGACCCGCGCCGCCCGTTCGCCGGTGCTGAAATGGGAAAAGCCGGCTCCGGCCAAGGCCGCCGAGTAAGGTGTTTTCGGCCATGCTGACGGCATTCGTCAGCATGGTGAAGGACGCTGGCCGCTTCTTAAGCATTCCTTGACCATGTCGCGGAATGATCCCCCGGTGCCGCTCTGTGCGGCCCGGGGGTTTTCATGTCTGCGCGTCCCTCCATCCTCGCTCTTGCGGCCGCTGCTTTGCTGGCCTCGACGGCGCTCGTGCGTGCCAACGAGCCGAGCTATGGCCCCAACACCTATGACCGCACGCTCGAGGCCTTGATCGCGCATGAGGACGTCGCCAATCGCGGCGGCTGGCCCAAGGTGCCGGCGAGCGCGAGCGCGCTGAAGCTGGATTCGCAAGGCGCCGATGTCGTCGCGCTGAAGCAGCGCCTGCTCGCCAGCGGCGATCTCGCGCCCGAGGCCGTGGCCGGCGATGTCTATGACGCGAACGTGGTCGAGGCGGTGAAGCGTTTCCAGCGCCGCCACGGCCTGTCGGATCTCGGCACGGTCGGACGCCTGACGCTCAAGGCGATGAACACGCCGGTCGAATCGCGCCTGAACCAGCTCACCGCGACATTGGAGCGCCTCAAGGGCAACGGCTTCAACTTCGCCAGTCGCTATGTCGTGGTGAACATCCCCGGCGCCAGCGTCGAGGCTGTCGAGAACGGCACCGTCGCCCAGCGCCATCTCGCCATCGTCGGGCGCCCGGATCGGCCTTCGCCGGTGATCCAGGCCAATATCTCCTCGGTCAATCTGAACCCGTACTGGACGGTGCCGATGTCGATCGTGAAAGCCGACATCATCCCGCATATGCGCAAGGACCCGAGCTTCATCGCCAAGTCGAACATGAAATTGCTCGGCGCCGAGAACAAGGAGATCGACCCGGCCAGCGTCAACTGGGCGACCCTGAAGAACCCCTATTTCTATGTTCGCCAGGAGCCGGGGCCGACCAACTCGCTCGGCCAGATGAAGATCGACATGCCCAACAGCGATGCGGTCTACATGCACGACACGCCGAAGAAGACGCTGTTCCGCAACGACATCCGTTTCAACTCGTCCGGCTGCGCCCGTATCGAGGGCGTCCGCGACCTCGGAGCCTGGCTGCTGGAGGGTTCGGAATGGAACCGCCAGTCGATCGAGGACGAGATCGCCAAGGGCGAGCGCAAGAACATCGCGCTGAAGAAGCAGGTTCCCGTCGCCTGGGTCTATCTCACGGGCTGGCAGGGCGCGGACGGGCAGGTCCAGTTCCGCGACGACATCTATGGGCTCGACACCCCGCAGGGCATCGTCACCTCGACGATCCAGCCGCGCAAGCCCAAGCCCAAGGCGGCCGTGGCGCCGCCGGCAAGGCCTGTCGCGGCACCGATGGCAGCCTCGGGCAATCCGCCGGCCGTGACGACGACAGCGAGCAACTGAGAACCCTCAGGGGCGCTTCAGGATCGCCATCACCGCGTCGATCGCCTCGGCACGCGCCTTCGGGTCGCTGCCGATGGTGACCATGCCGTCGGGCCGCTGCGAATAGGCCGCCTTGCGCTCGCGCAGCGGCAGGTTCGGGTGGTCGAAATTGTGATAGGCGCCGGGGAAGCCGACGAAGCGCACCCTGCTGCTGCGGGCCAGTTCCTCGCAAGGTGTCGCCGGCGTCCAGTCATCGGCCAGGCCCTGGAAAATCGCGGTATCGATCTGGGCCTGCCAGCCCCGATTCAGGAAGACGCGGCAGCCGGGATAGAAGGCGATGACATGCCGCAGGCGCTTGGCTTCGGGCGCTCCCGCGACGTGCATCGCCGCCGAGCCACCATTGGACCAGCCGATCAGCGCGATGCGCTGCTTTTGAGCGAAGCTCTGCTTCTCCAGCCAGTCGATGGCAGCGAAGGCGTCGCGAGCGCGTCCGGCCGGCGTCAGCGCACGCTCGCGCTCGTTGCACAGCGCCTTGATGCCGCGCGGCCCGAAGCTATCGACGAGGAGCACGGCGTAGCCGGCCGCCGTGAGACGCTGCGACCAGTCGCTCTCGCGGGCATTGATTTCCCCTGAACCCCTGTAGAGCCCGGCGCAGCCATGCAGGCCGATGACGACCGGGAAGGGGCCCTGACCCGCCGGGCGCGCCAGCCAACCCACGAGATCGCGTGAATCGCGCGACGGAAAGCTCACCTTCTCGAACGCACCCGCAGGAGCCACAGCCGCGACGAACGGTAGGAATGCGATGGCGAGCACACGGGCAAGGCGGCCGATCATTCCGAAACTCCGTGGCTTGCAGGCACGCGATGGAGGAGCGCGGTCATGGTACCCCGCCCGGCGATCTCAGCGGGAGAGCGGCAAAGAAAAACGCCGCGTCCTTGCGGGCGCGGCGTCAACTTATCGAGCAATCGGCCCAAGGCTCAGTTGAGCTTGGCCTTGACCTCGCTCAGCCCGGCGGCGAAGGCGGCTTCGCCGGCCTTGCCGGCCATCTGGCCGCGCAGGATGGTCTCGGCAGCCTTGGTGGCAGCCTCCGCAGCCGCGGCGCGGACCTCGGCTTCGGCCTGGCTCTCGGCCTGAGCGATCTTCTCCTCGGCCGCCTTGGTCCGGCGGGCGACGAAATCGGCGAGCTTGGCCTCGGCTTCCGCCGCGAGGCGCTTGGCCTCGTCATTGGCGGAGGAGACGATCTCGGCGGCCTCGGCCTCGGCGGCCTTGCGCTTGGCGTCGTACTCGGCGAGCAGCTTCTCGGCCTCCTGACGCAGGCGGCGGGCTTCCGCCAGCTCCTGCGCGACCTTCTCGCCGCGAGCGTCGAGCGCCTTCACGATCGCGCCCGGCACGCCGAACTTGACCAGGATAGCCAGGAAGATGACGAGCGCTACGGCGACCCAGAAAGTATCCATCTGAACTCTCCTCAGCCGCGCGTCAGAGCCTGATCGACGGCAGCCGACGCCTCGCTGGCGCTGGGAGCCTGACCGGTCAGCTTGGTGACGATGGCGGCGGCGATGTCGCTGCCGAGATCGCGGACATTGCCCATCGCGGTGGTCTTGGTCTTGGCGATGGTCGCCTCGGCCTGCGCCATTTTGGCGGCAAGCTCGGCCTCGGTGGCGTGACGCTGGGCGTCGCTCGCCTTTGCGCCGGCTTCGCGCGCCGCCTGGGCGATGCCCTGGGCGTTCTTGCGCGCTTCGCCGAGAGCCTTCTCATAGGCCTGCGCCATGTCCTCGGCCTTGGCCTGCATCTCAGTGGCCTGGTCGAGATCGCGGCCGATCGTCTCGGCGCGCTCTTCCAGGATGGAGCCGAGGCGCGGCAGCGCGACCTTGGACATCAGCCAGTACAGCGCACCGAAGGTGATCGCGAGCCAGAACAGGTTGCTGGCGAAGTGTGCGGGATCGAAGGGCGGGAAGGAGGCCTTCTCGCCGGTCAGGCCCGGAGTGGCAGCCTGCGCCGCACCCGCCAGCAGAGTGGCGAACGAGGCGATAGCCACCGGCCATCCTTTTCGCGCGAACCCTGAAGATCGAACCGGCATGGCGTGCCTTTCAGCGCTTAAAGACAGGAAACCGTCGCGCGATTGGCCGGATGGCCCGAACGCGCGACGAGAAAGCGGTCGACGAAAACGTCAGACCACGAAGAGCAGGACGAGCGCGACGACGAACGCGAAGATGCCCAGACCTTCGGCGAGCGCCGCGCCGATGAAGGCGCGCGGGAACTGGCCGTCAGCCGCCGACGGGTTGCGGAGCGCGCCCGAGAGGAAGTTGCCGAAGATGGTGCCGACGCCGATGGCGGCGAGGCCCATGCCGAGCGAGGCGAGGCCGGCGCCGATGAACTTGGCTGCAACAGGATCCATGGTCTTATCTCCAGTGTGGAACTTAATGACAGGGGTGGGATGAACTCTCGCGAGCGCTGCCCTTGGCCTCAGTGGCCGGGGTGCAGCGCGTCGTTGAGATAGACGCAGGTCAGGATCGCGAAGACATAGGCCTGCAGGAAGGCGACGAGGAATTCGAGCGCGGTCAGCGCAACCGCCAGCAGCAGCGGCAGTGGCGCGATGATGGTCGCAGCGCCGCCTGCGGCGATGAGCGCGACGACGAAGCCGCCGAAGACCTTGAGGGCGATGTGGCCGGCCAGCATGTTGCCGAACAGGCGCAGCGACAGCGAAACCGGGCGCGACAGGAAGGACACGACCTCGATCAGCACCATGAAGGGCAGGAGCCAGCCGGGCACGCCCGACGGCACGAACAGGCCGAAGAAATGGCTGCCATGCTTCATGATGCCGTAAATCAGCACGACCGAGATCACGAGCACGGCGAAGGCAGCGGTGACGATGATCTGGCTGGTGACGGTGAACGAGCCGGGGATCATGCCGAGCATGTTGCTCGCCAGCACAAACATGAACAGCGAGAACACGAAGGGGAAGAACTTCATGCCTTCCTTGCCCATCACGCCTGTCAGCGTGGAGGCGACGAATTCGTACATCATCTCGGCGAGCGACTGCAGGCGGCCGGGAACGACCGCGCGCTGGCTCGAGCCATAGACCATCAGCGCCGAAACGGCGGCGAGCACGATCACCATCCACAGCGAGGTGTTCGTGAAGGAGAGATTGATGCCGAGCGGCTTCAGCTCAACGAGATTCGTGATGTGGAATTGGTGGATCGGATCGATTCCGCCGCCGGCCGCCATGGTCTCGTTCCTCGTCGCGCGGCCGGATAGAGCCGCCTTTCGATCAATTCGCCTTCGGATCGCCCTTCGACCCGGAGGTCGGGCGCGAACCGAGCCGATAGACAGCCCTGAAACCCGCGATGGTCCCGATCGCCAGAAAGGCGATCAGCAGGAACGGGGACGTTCCCAGCCACCGGTCGCCGAGATACCCGATCAGGGCACCCGCGATGACACCGCCTGCAAGATCCGTCGCGGCGCGAAAGCCTGAGGACATCGCGCCCGCAAGGGCCTTGTCCTCTCCAACCGGGCTCGCGCCCGGCTTTTCGTTCTCCTCAGCCCGCTGGATCGCGGACTTCAGGGAACCCAGTCTTGCGCGCAACTCCGAGTCTGAGGCGTTTGGGTCGGGTTCGGACATGGTCTTGGTCTCCGTCTTGATCGCGTTTACGCCGCGATCCGGCGAAAAACCACTATAACCACGACCAAACCCGCGCATCGAGCCGTCGTCAGCACGGCCTCCTTTATTGGCAGCCCCCCGCGCTGTCAAGGCAGGTGGATAATGTCTAACGCATTGGAATATCTATAAATTCTGGCAAAGTGCGACAATCTTGCCGCATTGCGGGACCGAATGTGGCATTTTTTCAGCGGGGCGCGGCCGTTCCCGGCTAGGTTTTTGGGGATGATCGGGCCACCTGAGGCAGCTTATCCCGCCTCGCGGATGCGCTCGGCCGTCGCCAGATCGACCGACACCATCTGGCTGACCCCGCGCTCGGCCATGGTCACGCCAAAGAGACGTTCCATCCGCGCCATGGTGATCGGGTTGTGCGTGATCAGGATGAAGCGGGTCTCGGTATTGCGGGCCATGTCGACGAGCAGGTCGCAGTAGCGCTCGACATTGGCGTCGTCGAGCGGGGCGTCGACCTCGTCGAGCACGCATATCGGCGAGGGATTGGTCAGGAAGACCGCGAAGATCAGCGCGGTCGCGGTCAGCGCCTGCTCGCCGCCGGAGAGCAGGGTCATCACCTGTGGCTTCTTGCCGGGCGGGCGGGCGAAGATTTCCAAGCCCGCATCGAGCGGGTCTTCCGAATCCACCAGCCTGAGCTCGGCTTCGCCGCCGCCGAACAGCACGCCGAACAGCCGCTGGAAATGGCCGTTGACGACGTCGAAAGCAGCGATGAGCCGCTCGCGCCCTTCGCGATTGAGCGCCCCGATCGCCTGCCGCAGGCGGCGGATCGCCTCGGTCAGGTCGTCGCGCTCGCCCGAAAGCCCCTCGCGCTTGGCCTTCACCTCGGTCAACTCGTCCTCGGCGCGCAGATTGACGGCGCCGAGCCGCTCGCGCTCGCCCTTGAGATTGGCGAGACGCCGCTCGATCGCCTCGGGCTCGGGCAGCGCGTCTCCGGCCTTGATTCCGGCGATCGCCTGCAAGCCGTCCAGTCCGGTATCGAGTCCGTCCTCGATCTGCCGGATGATGTCACCGACACGCTGGCGGGCCGCCTCCAGCCGCGCTTCAGCCGAGGCGCGTCGCTCGCGGACGCCGGACAGAGCTTCGAGCGCGATGCGGGCCTGCCGGTCGGCCTCCGCAAGGGTCGTCTCACCTGAAGCCAGCCTGTCGGCAGCGTCCCGGCGTGCCCCTTCCGCCTGCTCGATCTGGGCGACGAGCCGCCGCCGCTCGGTCAGGAAGGTATCGGGTGCTTCGAGAAGCGCCTTCTGCTCGGCGCCGGCGGCGTCGATTCGGCGCCGGGTCTCCTCGGCGCTTTGCAGGCTGGCAGTGGTGCGTTGTTTCCAGGCCTTGATATCGGCGGCAATGGCATCGCGGCGGCGGGCGCGCAGATCGGCCTCCCGCGCAAGGGTCTGGACGCGGGCACGCGCATCGGAGGCGGCGGACCGGGCCTCGCCCAGCAGCACGCGGGCTTTGAGCAGGGTGTTTTCCAGTTCGGCGGAAGCGGGCAGGGCGGAAAGCCCGGTCTCCTGAGCCGCGACCTGCTGCGAAGCTTCCGAAACGGCCTGGCCGAGGCGCTTGATCGCTTCCGCGAGCGTCGAGCGCTTGACCAGCGTCTCGGCCGCCTTGCGCTCGGCGCCGGTCAATTGCTCGCGGATCTGATCGACGCCACGCCGGGCCTGTTTTGCAGCCTCCATCGCCGCACTCTCGGCCTGCGCAGCCAGTCGCGCCTCGGCGCTGACAGCCTCCAGAGACCGGCGTGCGGCTTCGGCCGCCTCTCGGGCCGCTTTCGCCTCGCGTTCAAGATCGGCGAGGCGATTCTTCTCCGAGAGCCGTCGAGCCGCGGGCGAAGGGGCATCTGCAGCGCTGGTGAAGCCGTCCCAACGCCAGAGATCGCCTGCTGGCGACACGAGAATCTGGCCTTGCTTCAAGGAACGCCGCAGAATCTCTCCATCCTCAGGCGTGACGACGCCAATCTGAGCCAGCCGCCGCCGGAGCGCTGCCGGCGCCCTGACATGGGCGAGCAGCGGCTGGGCACCTACGGGCAGGGCGGGGTCGTCCTGGCCTTCGCCGGTATCGTCCCAATGGGCAGGAGCGGTCGCCTCGGTCGAGGCGTCGAGATCGTCACCGAGCGCCGCCCCGAGCGCGATTTCGTAGCCCTTGGCGACGCTGACGGCTTCGAGCACTGCCGGCCAGCGATCGCCAGCAGCCGGCGCCAGCAGCTTGCGCAGCGTGCCGATCTCGGTGTCGAGGCGCTGCGCCCGGCGGTCGGCCTCGGCGAGGGGCCCGCGCTGCACGGCCTCGCGCTCGCGCGAGGCCGTGACGGCATTGCGCGCCGTGACGACATCCGCATCGGCGGATTTCAGCGCCTTCTCGGCTGCGGATAGAGCTTCGCGCAGCTTGTCGAGCACGATCTTCGCATCGGAGGCATCGAGGGCCTCCAGTTCGCGCCGCAGCTTGGCGCGCTCGGCTCCGGCACGATCCTGCCGATCGCGCGCCTCGCGCAGTGAGCGTTCCAGGGCGCCGCGCCGCGCGGCAAGATCGGACAAAGCGGCCTGAGCGTTGGCTTGCTCGGCCTCCGCGGCAGTGAGCGCGGCTTCGGAGGCACGCTGCGCCGCTGCTGCGGCCTCGGCGCCTGACCCGGCGCCATCGCCTTCCCGGGCGAGCGCTTGATCCTCCTCCGCCAGCCGGGCGAGGCTCTCAGAAGCGTCGCGGCCGATCGTCTCCTGACGCGACAGGTCGGCCTGCAATTCGGCAAGGCGCTTGCCGAGTTCCTCGACGCGCTGGCGAGCCCGCCGGTTCTCGGCTTCGAGCTCGTCGAGCCCGCGCTTCAATCGCACCAGCGTGGCGGCGGCTATCGCCTCACCCTCGCGCAAGGCCGGCAATTCATGGGCGGCAATCGCCTGCCTCTTGGCAGCCTCGGCCTGGAGGCCGGTCTGATCGGCGACGCCGCGCACGGCTTCTTCCAGCACATGCGCCGCCTGCGCCTCCTGGGCGCGGGCATCGTGCAGGGCGATGACGGCGAGCGTCGCCTCGGCCCGGCGGATATCGGCGGCGAGGCTGCGATAGCGCCCGGCCTGCCGTGCCTGACGTTGCAAGGCGTCGATCTGCCCGTCGATCTCGCCGAGCACGTCTTCCAGCCGGGTCAGGTTGTCTTCGGCGCCGCGCAGGCGCAGCTCGGCCTCGTGGCGGCGGCTATGCAGCCCGGCGATGCCGGCGGCGTCTTCGAGGATGCGGCGGCGCGATTGCGGCTTGGCCGAGATGATCTCGCTGATCTGCCCCTGCCGGACGAGCGCTGGCGAGCGCGCGCCCGTTGCGGCATCGGCGAAGAGGAGCTGCACGTCCTTGGCGCGCACCTCCTTGCCGTTGATGCGATAGGTCGAGCCTTCCTCGCGCTCGATCCGGCGCGTGACCTCCAGCACATCGGTTTCATTGAAGGCGGCGGGCGCCTTGCGGTCGCTGTTGTCGAGGGTCAGCGAGACCTCGGCCATGTTGCGGGCCGGGCGCTCGTTCGAGCCGCCGAAGATGACGTCGTCCATCCCCGAGCCGCGCATGTTCTTGAACGAGCTTTCGCCCATCACCCAGCGCAGGGCTTCGACGAGATTGGATTTGCCGCAGCCATTGGGGCCGACGACGCCGGTCAGCCCCGGCTCGATCGGGAATTCCGTCGGTTCGACGAATGTCTTGAAGCCGGCGAGCTTGAGACGGGTCAGATGCACGGTCGCACCTCGCCGGCTCGAAACAACTCAGCCCTCGTCCTCTGGGAAGCCGCGACGCGGCTCCTCAAGACAAGGGCTGTGATGAAACGCGCGCTGAGGACGCGCGAGCGGAAAACCGCTGCCTCAGTTGCCGAGGAGCGGCTCCAGGATCTTGTCGAATTCGGCGATCGTGAGCGCACCGGAACGCTTCTGCCCGTTGATGAAAAAGGTCGGCGTCGAATCCACGCCTGCCTTGGCCCCACCATCCTTCACCACCGTGACGGCGTCATAGATATCCTGGCGTTTCAAGCAGGCTTCGAACGATTCCTGTGTGAAACCGGCCTGCTTCACCAGCGCGGAGAGGGCGTCGACCGGCTTGTCGGTGAAAGCCCAATTGCGCTGCTGCGCGAAGAGCAGATCCGTCATCGGGATATATTTGTCGTTGCCGTTGCAGCGGGCGAGCATGAACCCGGCGGTGGCCAGCGGATCGAGTGGGAATTCGCGCAGGGTGAAGCGCACCTTGCCGGTGTCGATATATTTCTTCTTCAGCTCCGGCCAGGTCGCGGAATGGAAGGTCGCGCAATGCGAGCAGGTCAGCGACGCATATTCGACGATGGTGACCTTGGCGTCGGCTGAACCGAGCCAGACATCGCCCAGCGGTCCGGCATCGGGCAGCTTGGTCTGGGCCCGCGCGGCGTTGCCGCCGGCGAGCGCGGCAGCGGCGATGCCGGCTGCGCCGGTCAGGAGCTGTCGCCTGTTCGTCATCGTGAGATATCCTCGGAAAGGTCGAAATCGGTTGGAGCTATAGAGGCCATCGCGATTGTGGCAAGAGCGCATCGTGCCGCGCACCGCTCCGCTCACGAAGCCGTGTCATCGCCTTGCGTTTTCGCGCGCAGCGCCACAGCCCAGCCGAGCTTCGCCAGCGCCTCGCGCAGCCCCTCGTCGGCGACGCCGGAAACCTGCGCCTCGACGCGCGCGGCCGTCTCGCTGTCGAGCTTCGGTGTTGGCTTCGCAACGACGGGCGCTGCGACCGGCCCCTGCTTGAGCACGAGCTTGCCGACGGCCCGCCAACCCAGATGCGTGTTGACGCGCTCGACCAGCAACGGCCCGAGATGCTGCATCTCCAGCGCGAAGGCGCTCTCCACCCGAACCACCATCGTCGCAGGCTCGGAGGCCTCGCCCGGTGCCGGCCGCCGCCGCGGCCAGTCGATCTTGAGCGGGCGCGAGCGCGCCGCCAGCCGCTCGCCGACGATCTCCGGCCAGAGCGAGACGATGGCGCGCCCCGCGAAGCCCTGCGCGGCGAGCGCGGGCGCGATGCAGTCGTCGATCAGCTCTGCGAGAGGTTTGGCGGACATGGCTGCATTGTGGGCGTGGCGCTTGTGAGCCGCAAGCCATTGCCTAGGAATGGGCTGCGACGGCGAGGTGAGATTCTGTCGTGCTGCCCTCATGAAGACAGAAGGAAGATGATGTCGCTTTTTGCACGCGCCGGCCTGCTAGTGGCCCTTGCATTGACCATGCCGACCGCCGTCGCCGCGCAGGGCACGCAGGTTTTCCATGCCCCCGATGGCTCCTACACGTTCAGCTATCCCCAGAACTTCGTGCTGGATCACGAATTCGCCGATGGAACCGGCGATGTGACGGGTGTGACCGCATCTTCGTCGACGAATGGCGATGTCATCATCACCCTCCTCGGTCCGCGTGACGCGGGCGATATCAAGGAGGCAAGCGAGGCGACGCGGCCGCGGATCACGGACGATTTCAGCAGGGCGATCGCGCCTTTGCCCTCGACCACGCTCAGATCCTCGTCGATGACTACGATGCTCGGCGGACCCGCCGTCGACATGGTCTTCCAGAACGTTCGCATGCCCTTCAGCAGGGAGCGTCCGCAGCTCAAGCGCTACGTTTTCACGATCGCGAACGGCAAGGCCTACAATTTCGAATGCGTCTACCGGGCGGACAAGGCCGAGCAATTCGCGCCGGCCTGCGATCTCGCCGTCTCGACGGTCCGGTTGCGGGACGATGCCGTGAAGGCGAAGCCTGCGGGCGCCAGGGATAATGTCGGGACCGCTCCTCCCGCCGCCGGAAGCTGCACGAAGGAGGAGCTCAACAAGCGCTCCATGCAGGTGATGGAGATCACCTCCAACACGATGATGAAGGATCAATCGCCAGCGACGATCGAACGCCTCAGGAAGGCCCATGAGGCGATGAGAGTGGTCGACGCGCGTGCCGGCCAGGCGCCGTCCGCGCGGGATTGCAGGGATATCGACGCGATTATCGCAACGCTGAAGTAGCCGCTCGCGAGACGGCACCCAACCCTTCCACAGCATCGGCCTCTCGCGTTAAACCGGCGGTATGGACGTCCCTGTAGCCACGCCTCGCGCCGCCGATCTTCTCGCCTGGTACGACCGTCATCGCCGGGCATTGCCCTGGCGTGCGGGTGCGGGCGAGCGGCCCGATCCCTATCGGGTCTGGGCCTCCGAGATCATGCTGCAGCAGACCACGGTCACGGCAGTGAAGCCCTATTACGAGCGCTTCATGGCCCGCTTCCCGACCGTGAAGGCTCTCGCCGAGGCGCCGTCCGAGGATGTCATGCAGGCCTGGGCCGGGCTCGGCTACTATTCCCGTGCCCGCAATCTCCATGCCTGCGCCAAGGCGGTAATGGAAAGCCATCGCGGCCGCTTCCCCGACACCGAGGAGGGCTTGCGCGATCTGCCGGGGATCGGCGCCTATACGGCCGGAGCCGTCGCGGCCATCGCCTTCGACCGGCCGGCGGCGGCCGTGGACGGCAATGTCGAGCGCGTCATGAGCAGGATTTTCGCGATCGAGGACGAGTTGCCCGGCGCCCGGCCCCTGATTCGCGAGCACGTGCTGGCGCTGCTGCCGCATGGCCGGCCGGGCGACTTCGCTCAGGCTCTGATGGATCTCGGCGCCACCATCTGCACGCCGCGCAATCCGGCCTGCGGCCTCTGCCCCTGGCGCGAACCCTGCCGGGCGCGGATCACTGGCACGCAGGAGAGCTTCCCCCGCAAGGCGCCGAAGAAGGCAGGCGTCACCCGCTTTGGCGCGGCCTTCGTCCTGACCCGGCAGGATGGCACTATCCTGCTGCGCACGCGACCGGCCAAGGGCCTGCTCGGCGGCATGGCCGAGGTGCCGACCAGCGAATGGCGTGCCGATTACGAACTCGACGGCGCTGCGCAGGACGCACCGCTGCCCTTGAGCTGGACGCAGGTGGCGGAGCCGGTCCGCCATGTCTTCACGCATTTTCCGCTGGAGCTGACCGTGTTCACCGGCAGCGTTCCCGCCCACATGCCAGCTCCGGCCGGCATGCGCTTCACCCCGTTGGCGAACCTGGCCGGCGAGCCTCTGCCGAGCCTGATGCTGAAAGTGGTCGAGCGCGCCGGGCTCTACAATTCGAAGACGCGATAGGTCATCGTCGGCAGCTCGACGGACCATTTGAAATAGCCCTTCGAATAGATCTTGCCGCGGTTCGGCGGCCAGGGATCGTGGATGCGCAGTGTCGTGCCGGCGCCGTCGGGATTGCCGTCGCCGCGCATGCCGACGATCACGATCATATGGCCGGGGCTGCCGCGTCCGGCCGTGTACTCGTCGACGCGCCAGAGCATGTCGAACATCAGCGGCCCACGCGACACCGCCTGCCGGAGCTGCTCGACCGACCAGGATTGCGGCGCGTTGCAGCGCAGGCCGTGGACGCGGCCATAGCGCTGGCCGGTCACGATCGCCTGGTCGCTTTCGGAGGAGTTCAGCAGCCCGCCATCGGAGGCGATCATGTCCGGCGGCGTCTTGGCGATGATGATCGGTACGGTCGACTTCTTCATCATCGCCGTCGAGGTCGCCCAGCAGGTCGTGTTGGTCGGCTGCGCGATGAATGGCACGTTGTGAAGGATCGGCGCGAAGGCCTCGGTGTCGTAGAGGCAGGACTGGGTCGCAGGCCCCGCCTGGCCATCTTCGACCAGCCAGTTCTTGCGCTGGAAGGCGAGCACCGCATTGTGCGTGAGGGTGCCGAACTGCCCGTCCGGCACGAGCTTGGGTATCGGCTTGAGCTTGGCGTTCAGCGCTTCCTGAAGCGCTTTGACCTCGGGGCCACGGGAACCGTTCTTGAGGATCGTCGCCATGCTGCCGCCCCTCTATGTCATGTGGGCGAGCATGCGCTTGCGGGCGGCAGGCGCACATCCTCTGAACGAATGACGGGAGGGCCGGGCGCTTGCGCCCGGCGGCTCAGGCCGCGGCCATCTGCGCCCGGATCTCGCCGCGCAGGGCGTCGAGCACGGTGAGCCCGCCCTCGCGCTCGACATGCCAGAAGGTCCAGCCGTTGCAGGCCGGGAGACCTTGCGCCAGCGCGCCGACCTTGTGGATCGAGCCGACTGCCGGGCCAAGCAGCAGCGTGCCATCGGCCCGCACCGTGGCCTTGTAGCGGCGCTTCTCGTCATGGACGGTCTCGCCCGCCTTCACCAGCCCGGCTTCGACCAGGCTGAGGAAGGGCACGCGCGGCTCGCTGCGCTTGGAGGGCGCGGTGGAGAAGGCTTCCGGCGCCAGCGGCGTCACCGCCGCGATGCGCGCGCGCGCGGCCTTGGCATAGACCGGATCGCGCTCGAGCCCGATGAACCGGCGGCCCAGCGCCTTGGCGACGGCGCCGGTCGTGCCCGTGCCGAAGAACGGATCGAGGATCACGTCGCCGGGATTCGAAGCCGAGAGCAGCACGCGGGCGAGCAGGGCTTCCGGCTTCTGCGTCGGGTGCACCTTGGCGCCGCTTTCGTCTTTCAGGCGCTCGTCGCCGGTGCAGAGCGGCAGATACCAGTCCGACCGCATCTGCAGGTCGTCATTGCCGCCCTTCAGCGCCTCGTAATGGAAGGTGTACTTCGAGCTCTCGCCACGCGCCGCCCAGATCAGCGTCTCATGGGCATTGGTAAAGCGCCGGCCGCGGAAGTTCGGCATCGGATTGGCCTTGCGCCAGACGATGTCGTTCAGCATCCAGAAGCCGAGATCCTGCAGCGTCGCACCGACGCGGAAGATGTTGTGATAGCTGCCGATGACCCACAGCGCCCCGTCCGGCTTCAGGATGCGGCGCGCGGCCGACAGCCAGTCGCGGGTGAAGCGGTCATAGTCGGAGAAGGAGGCGAACTTGTCCCAGTCGTCGTCGACGGCATCGACGAGGCTGTCGTCGGGCCGGCGCAGATCACCGCCGAGCTGGAGATTATAGGGCGGATCGGCGAAGATCAGGTCGACGCTCGCCGGCGGCAGCGCGTTCATCGCGGCGATGCAATCGCCGACGAGGATCTGATCCAGCGGCAGCTCCCGAGGGGTGCCGATTTGTTCGGGAAGGCTCTTGGCCTTCATCCGAGCCCCCAGTGCAGGCCGTCCGGTACGCGAAACCTGAATCCGGACGGGAGCACTGGCGGTCCCGGTACGCGAGATACCCATGACGCCAAGACCGTTACGCAACTTCAACGAGGGCGATATTGGTCAGACAGGGTAAAGGTCGGGTTTCCGCTTTGAAAAAAAAGCGTGTCATTCTGGGGCTGCAACTTTTGCCTAGCCCATTGTGAATCAAAGGAAATTCGTAAACGGCGGTTAACGTCTCGACCTGCCGTTACGGCAGCTTGTCGGGCTTGCCGGCGATGCGAGAGGCCAGAGCCTTCAGCGGAACCAGATGCCCTTCACCGGTGCGAAGGAATAACGATGCTCGGGGCAGGGGCCATGAGCGAGGATCGCCTTGCGATGCGCTGGCGTGCCGTAGCCGACATGGCCGGAGAAGCCATAGGCTGGATAGCGCTGCGAGAGGCGCGTCATCATCCGGTCGCGCGTGACCTTGGCGACGATCGAGGCTGCTGCGATCGAGGCGACCTGCCCGTCGCCCTGGATGATCGCCTCGCAGGAGCAGGCGAACTGCGGCGGGTCGTTGCCATCGACCAGGATATGGCGAGGCGCCAGTGGCAACGCGGTCACGGCGCGGCGCATCGCCAGCAGCGTCGCCTGCCGGATGTTGATGACGTCTATCTCCGCAGCGGTCACGCTGGCGATGGATACGGCCAGCGCCCGCTCCACGATCTCGCCGAACAGCTCCTCGCGGATCGCGGCCGGCAGCTTCTTCGAATCGTCGAGCCCATGAGGCACCCGCTCGGGATCGAGGATCACCGCCGCCGCGACGACGGGGCCTGCCAGCGGCCCGCGCCCGACCTCGTCGATCCCGGCGAGCGGCCACAGGCCTTGGGCGATGGCGGAGGTCTCGCGACTGAAATCGGCGGGCATGGCAGGTTTATGAAGCAGGTCAGGTCGCGGGGCCAGATCGGTGGAAGCGTGTTCCACCGCTGAGACCCGCGAAGCCAACCCTCAAAACAGGCTCAGCTGCGCCTTCTCCTTGTCCGGTTTCACGAACAGGTCGGTCCGCAGCCGGCGCCGTGTCGCGTTGAAGCCGATGCGTTCGGCCGCCATCTCGAAGCGCCGCCCGATCATCCAGGCATAGGGGCCGGAACCGACCATGCGTTGGCCCCATTGCGAATCGTAGTCCTTGCCGCCGCGTGTCGAGCGGATCAGCGACATCACATGCCTGAGCTTGTCGGGGTGATGCGTCAGCAGCCATTCCTGTACGATGTCGCGGACTTCGAGCGGCAGCCTGAGCAACACATAACCTGCGGCCTCGGCGCCTGCCGCCTTGGCCGCATCGAGAATGCGCTCGATCTCGTGTTCGTTGATCGCCGGGATGATCGGCGCGACCAGTACCGTGACGGGGATGCCGGCCTCCGACAGTTTGCGGATCGTCTCCAGGCGTTTGGCGGGGGAGGCGGCGCGCGGCTCCATGCCGCGCGCGGTCTTGGGATCGAGCGTCGTTACCGAGAGCGCGACCTTGACCAATCCCTTCTCCGCCATCGGTGCGAGGATATCGATGTCGCGCTGGACAAGCGCCGATTTCGTGACGATGCCGACGGGATGGTTGAACTTGGCCAGCACTTCCAGGATCTGCCGCATGATCCGAAGCTTCTTCTCGATCGGCTGATAGGCATCGGTATTGGTGCCGATCGCGATCGTGCGCGGCTGGTAGGACGGAGAGGACAGCTCCTTTTCCAGCAGCGCCGCCGCATCGGGCTTGGCCGTCAGCTTGCTCTCGAAGTCGAGCCCCGGCGACAGGCCGAGATAGGCATGGCTCGGCCGGGCGAAACAGTAGACGCAGCCATGCTCGCAGCCGCGATAGGGATTGATCGAGCGGTCGAAGGAGATGTCCGGCGAGTCGTTGCGCGTGATGATGGTGCGCGCCTTCTCATAGGCGATCTCGGTCGAGAACGGCGGCAGCTCCTCCAGCGAGCCCCAGCCGTCATCTTCGCTGACGCGCTGCTCCATCTCGTAGCGGCCGCCGGGGTTGATCGTGGCGCCGCGCCCGCGCCGCCTGTCGGGATCGATGCGGTGGCCGGCATAAGCCATCGGATCGGCCGGCGCGACGACCGGCGCCGAGACGCTCGGCTCCCTGTCGGCTCGCCGCAGGGGCTGGGCCGCCGGGAAGGGCCGGGAAGTGGGTCTGGCCTGGGGCATGGCTTTCGAACCGCGTCGCGCGCCGGGAGTCGACGCGTTCTGGTCTCATGTAGAGTGAACATATAGAGAACAAAAGGCAAGTGGCGGGATTGTGGCATGCTGCATTGCGGCATAGGATTTCGCTCATGCTCACCGCCGTGATCCGCAGCGATGGTTCCCAGCAGGCGCTCGCCGCGACCCTTGCCGTCCTCATCCCCGCGGTGGCGGAAGGCTTTCTCGGCCATGCGGTGATCGTCGACACCGTAGGGGCGCCCGAGACTGAACGAGCCGCCGACGCGACCGGCGCCCGCTATCTGCGCGTAAACAATGGCAGCGCCTGGCGCGACGGCGCGGCCGGCGCGCGTGGCGAGCGCATCGTCCTGTTCGATGCCGGCGACGTGCCGCAGGCCCATTGGGTGCAGGCCGTGGAGCGCCATCTGCTGGTCGCAGCGGCGAGGCCGGCCCTGATCCCAGCAAGCGGGATGGCCGCGTCCCTGCGCGAGCGCGTAGCTTTTTCGCTGGGTGCGCGCGGGCTTGGGGCGGGCCTCGTCATGCTCCGCGCGGCAGCTGCGGCCGGCCGAATCGACCGGGCACCGGTGCGGTTGCCGGTCCTGCGGGAGCGGGCTGGCTAAGTCTTTCGCGCGCTCCATATCGTCATCGGCTGGTCGTGCTTAGGGTGCATGGCAGATCGCGTTTCGCGGCGGAACTTGTGCGATGCAGCATAAGTTCATATGTTGACGGTTGCCCAAAGCACCTCCCTCAGACCTTCGAAAGGAGAGACCCATGCTTGACCGGCACGATTCCTGTTCAGCGTTCGAAGCCGAGCGCGAAGAGGACAAACGCGAGGAACAGCAGGAGGACGAGGATACGTTCTCGCCGCGCGTTCATCAGGAAGGATTCTGGAGCTGAAGGCTCCATGAAAACGAAGCGGAGGGCTGGATTTCAGCCCTCCGCGCTGAATGTTTGACGTCGCGGGCCCGGTTCGGGCCCGTTCTGTTTTTCGAGGTCGCCCGGGCTACCACCGGTTGGAATGAGGCCGGCGATAGCCGTAGGGCGGCAGGTTGCCGGGCCGCCGACGGTAGTTGGGATCCCGGTCATGGCCGCGATTGTAGGAGCCGCCGTCATAGCCGCGGCCTCCGCTGCGGCTGAAGCGCCGCTGCCCTTCCATGTTCTGCTGAATGATCATCATCCGCTCGCGCTTCGCGGCGCTGGCGGTGAAGGCTATCGGCTGTTCGTCGAGCTGCCCGGCGGTCGCCGGCGGCAGTACCTCGCCTAGGGAGGATGCAGACGCAGCCGGCGCCATCACGGTTGCGCTGGCGGCGAGCACCGTGGCGATCAGCAAGCGGTACATGAGAGGTCTCCTGTAGCTCATGCGGCAGAGCCCATCTCGACGTTGGATAACGGGGGCGCCGCCCTAGACCGGGTTCCGGAACGTATCGCAGCGCTGCATCGAGCCGGACTGGAAGCCGACATTGAACCATTTCGTGCGCTGGGCGGACGAGCCGTGCGTGAAGGAATCCGGCACGACCACGCCCTGCGAGGCCTGCTGCAGCTTGTCGTCGCCGATCGCGGCGGCCGAGCGCAGTGCTTCCTCGATATCGCCCTGGTCGAGCCGGCCCATCGCCTGGATGTTATGGGCCCAGACGCCGGCGAAGCAGTCCGCCTGCAATTCGATGCGCACCGAGATCGCATTCGCATCGCGCTCCGACGAGCGCTCGCGGATCTGGTTTGCCTTGGGCAGGATGCCGAGCAGGTTCTGGATGTGGTGGCCGACCTCGTGGCCGACGACATAGGCATAGGCGAAGTCGCCGCCGCCGCCGAGCTTGCGCTGCATCTCCTGGAAGAAGGAGGTGTCGAGATAGACCTTCTTGTCGGCCGGGCAATAGAACGGCCCCATCGCCGCCTGAGCCGTGCCGCAGCCCGAACGATCGACGCCCGAGAAGAGCACGAGACGCGGCGGCTGGTAGCGGATATTGGCCTGCTGCGGCAGGATTTTCGACCAGATGTCCTCGTTCTGAGCAAGGACGGCCGAGACGAAGCGGCCCATCTCGTCCTGCGGCGGGCCGGAGGAGCGGCGCGTCTCCTGCGTCTGCGGGCGCCCGCCGATTCCGCCGATCAGTTCGGCCCCGCCGATGAGCAGGCGCGGGTCGATGCCGAGCGCCCAGCCGAGCAGGCCGAGCACCACCATCGTGCCGATGCCGACGCCGCCGCGCCCGCCGGGCATGCCGGCGAAGCCGCCGCCGCTGCCACGCCTGTCCTCGAGATTCTCGGACTGGCGGTAATCTTCCCACTGCATGAAGGCATCCCCGGCGAAGCTCCCCGCAATCTCGCCAAGAGAGGCGGGGAACTCAAGTCGTCTTTGCAGGCTGCTCCTGAACGCGGGCTGACTGCCCCGGTTCCGTCAGTGATAGCCGCTATCGGCCCTGACCTTGCCGCGGAAGGTCCAGTACACGAAGGCGGTGTAGAACAGGATCATCGGCAGCAGGAAGGCGACGCCGATCAGCACGAAAATATGGGATGACGGCGCCGCCGCCGCATCCCAGATCGTCACCGAGGGCGGTACGAGATAGGGGAAGTTCGAGATCGACAGCCCGAGGAAGCAGAGCAGGAAGATCGCGATGGTGAAGGCGAAGGGCGTGAATTCATGCGCGCCATGAAGTCGCTTCCAGGCCATGTAGCCGCTGAACGCCGTCAGCACCGGGAAGGGCCAGAGCAGGGCGAGATTGCCCGGCGTGAACCAGCGCTCGGCGATGCGCGGATGGGCAAGGGGCGTCCACAGCGAAACCAGCGCGGCGAAGCCCATCAGCGCCAGCAGCAGCGTCCTGGCCTGCCGGCGTGCCCGCTCCGCGACCGGGCCTTCGGTCTTGAAGATCAGCCAGGTCGCGCCGAGCAGGGCATAGCCCACCACGACGCCGATGCCGCACATCACGGTGAAAGGCGTCAGCCAGTCGAACGGGCCTCCGGCGAACTGGCCGTTCGCGACCGTGATGCCCTGGATCAGCCCGCCGAGGATGAGCCCCTGCGAGAAGGCGGCGACGGTGGAGCCGAGCCAGAAGGCGAGGTCCCAGCGGTGGTGATGCGGCTTGGCAACCCAGCGGAATTCGAAGGCGACGCCGCGGAAGATCAGCGCCAGCAGCATCAGGATGACCGGGATGTAGAAGGCGGGCATGATGATGGCATAGGCCTGCGGGAAGGCGACCCAGAGCCCGCCGCCGCCCAGCACCAGCCAGGTTTCGTTGCCGTCCCAGAACGGCGCGACCGAGTTCATCATCTGGTCGCGCTCGCCCTCGTCCTTCGTCGTCGGGAAGAGGATGGCGATGCCGAGGTCGAAACCGTCGAGCACGACATAGAGCATCACGGCGGTGCCGATCAGCCCGGCCCAGATCACGGGGAGATACCATTCCATCGGTTGTCTCCTCAGATCGCCGGCTGGATCTTGTCGTCGCCGGGCTTGCCGTCGCCGAAGATCGCGGCGGCCTCCCCCTGCGCGGCCTTGAGCGGGCGCTTCGATGGCTGCTCCGGCGCATCCTCGCCGGATATCTCGTCCGGCCCCTTGTCGATCAGGCGGTTGATCAGCAGGATTCCGGCCGTGAAGACGACGGAATAGACGCAGACGAACAGCGCAAGCGAGATCGCGACCTGCAGCGTCGTGACCGGTGAGACCGCGTCGGCGGAGCGGATGATGCCGGTGGCGAGCCAGGGTTGGCGCCCGACTTCGGTCACGAACCAGCCCGAGAGGATGGCGATGAAGCCTGCCGGCCAGGTGTATTGCGCGATCCAGAGCCAGCGCCGTGATTCGAAGACGGTGCCCTTGCGCCACAGCCAGGCGCCGACCCAGCCGAACAGGATCATCAGCACGCCGATCCCGACCATCGCCCGGAAGGCGAAGAAGGGGATGAGCACGGGCGGCCGGTCCTCGACCTTGAAATCCTTCAGGCCCGGGAAGAGCGCGTTCATGCTGCCATGGGTGACGAGGCTGGCGACGCCGGGGATCGAGATCTCGAACCGGTTGAGTTCGGCCTTTTCGTCCGGCCAGGCAAAGAGCACGAGCGCGCCGGGCTTCGACGAATCCCAGTGCGCCTCGATCGCGGCGAGCTTGGCCGGTTGGTAGGTCGCGGTGTCGCGGCCATGGAAGTCGCCGATCACGGCCTGGAGCGGCGCGGTCAGGGCGATCATCAGGATCGCCATCCGCACCATTGTCTTGGCCGATTCGGTGCGGTGCCCGGCGAGCAGGTGCCGCGCTCCGGTCGCCAGCACGACGAAGGCGGTCGTCAGATAGGCGGCCGTCATCATATGGGCGAATCGTAAGGGGAAGGTCGGGTTGAAGACGATCTTCATCCAGTCGACGGGATAGGCGATGCCGTCGCGCACCTCATGCCCGGCCGGATACTGCATCCAGCTATTGGCCGAGAGGATCCAGAAGCCGGAGAGCGCCGTGCCGCCCGCGACGATGACGGCGGAGAGAAAATGCAGCCAGGGCGGCACGCGCTTCCAGCCGAACAGCAGGACGCCGAGGAAGGAGGCCTCGAGGAAGAAGGCCGAGAGCACCTCGTAGCCGATCAATGGCCCGATGACATTGCCGACCGCCGTCGAGAACCGGCTCCAGTTGGTGCCGAACTGGTAGGACAGCACGATGCCGGAGACCACGCCCATGGCGAAGGAGACCGCGAAGATCTTGGTCCAGAAGCGCGCGAGCAGATGAAACTTCGCATCGCCCGTCTTCAGCCACAGCCCGAGCAGCGTCGCGATATAGGCCGAAAGCCCGATCGTGAAGGCGGGAAAGACGATGTGAAAGGAAACCGTGAAGGCGAACTGGATGCGTGAGAGCAGAAATGCATCGATGACCATCGCAGAACTCCGTCGGCCACGCCGCTAAGGCGTTGGGGAACGCCCGCTGGGGCGCTTCTGGATGTGATCTAATGTAACTCTGCCTTGCGCCGCCCCTGCGCGCAACGTCGCTGCGTCAATTCTTCCCGTCGAGTGCGGCTTTCAGCGCGCGCAGATCGCGCCAGGCGAGGCGCTTGTCGAGCGGGCGCCGCAGCAGATAGGCCGGGTGCAGGGTCGCGATCGCCCGGATGCGCCGCGTGCCGGTGTCGTATTCCACCCATTTCCCGCGCGAGCGCAGGATGCCGGTGAAGCCGAGCAACCCTTGCGCCGACGGGCCGCCGACGCAGACCAGGATATCGGGATCGGCAAGTTCGATCTGGCGCTGGATGAAGGGCAGGCAGATCGCCACTTCCTGCGGCGTCGGCGTGCGGTTGCCGGGCGGGCGCCAGGGCAGCATGTTGGCGATATAGACATCGTCTTTCCGGTTCAGCCCGATCGCGGCCAGCATGCGGTCGAGCAACTGGCCGGAGCGTCCGACGAAGGGCAGGCCGATCCGGTCCTCGTCGGCGCCGGGCGCTTCGCCGACCATCATCACGCGGCCTTCCGGATTGCCGTCGGCGAAGACCAGGTTCTTGGCGGTGGCCTTCAGCGCGCAGCCTTCGAAACCCGCGAGCGCTGCCCTTAGTTCGTCGAGCGTGCGGGCCTCGCGCGCCAAGGCCTTGGCGCTGACCGTCGCGTCATCAGGAGCCGTTGCCGCTGCCGCCATGGGCCGTACCGGCGCAGCCGGGCGGCCGGGCAGGGGCCGCAGGCGCGGCTGGCCGTTGCCACCGGCAGGAACCGGATCGGCGAAATGGTTGCGCGGCGTCTCGTCGAGCGCCTCGGTCACGCCCATCTCGGCGTACCAGCTCAGCAACTCATAGGGATTGGGCGCGTCGGGGCCGACTGCATCGGACAGGCTCATAGGGGCATCCTATACCCTGCAAGGCCGCTTCGCGAGCCGACGCAGTTGCAAAATGGAACGCGCGCTTGGATAGAGGGGTTCCAGACTGGACGAAAGCCGGCATTGAACGACCCGGCGAAATAGTTCATATATAAACTATCATGCGGCGCGGTTGCTGAGGCGGAGGGCAGGATGGATCTCAAGGAAGCGCAGAGCGAACCGCGCGAGAGCATGGACTATGACGTCGTCATCGTCGGCGCGGGCCCTGCTGGCCTGGCCGCTGCGATCCGGCTGAAGCAGCTCGACGAGAACATCTCCGTCGTCGTGGTCGAGAAGGGCGCCGAGGTCGGCGCGCATATTCTTTCGGGTGCCGTCATTGATCCGATCGGCCTCGACAAGCTGGTGCCGGACTGGCGCGAGGATCCCGACCGTCCCCTGACCACCGAGGTCAAGGAAGACATCTTCTATTTCCTGACGCAGCCGAACGGCATCCGCCTGCCGAATTTCGGTATGCCTTCGCTGATGAACAACCACGGCAATTTCGTCGGCTCGCTCGGGCTGGTCGCGAAGTTCCTGGGCGCGCGGGCCGAGGCGCTCGGCGTCGAGATCTATCCGGGCTTCGCTGCCGCCGAACTGCTCTTCAACGAGGATGGCTCGGTCGCCGGCATCGCCACCGGCGACATGGGCATCGCCAAGGACGGCACAGTCTCGGATCGCTTCACCCGCGGCATGGAACTGCGCGGCCGCTATACGCTCCTGGGCGAGGGCGCGCGCGGCTCGCTCTCCAAGATCGCGATCAGGAAGTTTGCCCTCGACGAGGGGTGCGAGCCCCAGAAATACGGCATCGGCCTGAAGGAGCTCTGGCAGGTCAAGCCGGAGAAGTTCCACAAGGGCCGCGTCCAGCACTCCTTCGGCTGGCCGCTCGACAACAGCACCGGTGGCGGCTCGTTCCTCTACCATTTCGACGACAACCTGGTCTCCGTCGGCTTCGTCGTCCACCTGAACTACCAGAACCCGACGCTCTCGCCCTTCGACGAGTTCCAGCGCTTCAAGACCCATCCGCTGATCCGCGACACCTTCGAGGGCGCCAAGCGCATCGCCTATGGCTCACGCGCCATCACCGAGGGCGGCTTCCAGTCCGTGCCGAAGCTGACCTTCCCAGGCGGCGCGCTGATCGGCTGCGCCGCGGGCTTCGTCAACGTGCCGCGCATCAAGGGCAGCCACAACGCCATCCTGTCGGGCATGCTCGCGGCGGAAAAGCTGGTGCCGGCGCTGCAGGCGGGACGCCAGCACGACGAGGTCGTCGAGATCGAGAATAGCTGGCGCGACAGCGCCATCGGCAAGGACCTGAAGCGCGTCCGCAACGTCAAGCCGCTCTGGTCGAAATTCGGCACCTTCCTCGGCATCGGGCTCGGCGGAATAGACATGTGGCTGAACCAGCTCTTCGGCTGGTCGCCCTTCGGCACGCTGAAGCATGGCAAGCCGGATTTCGCGACGCTGAAGCCGCTCGCCGAGGTCACGCCGATCACCTATCCGAAGCCGGACGGCAAGATCTCCTTCGACAAGCTCTCCTCGGTCTTCCTGTCCTCGACCAATCACGAGGAAGATCAGCCGGCGCATCTGAAGCTGACCGATCCGTCGGTTCCGATCACGCAGAACCTGCCGCTCTATGGCGAGCCGGCGCGGCTCTACTGCCCGGCGGGCGTCTACGAGGTCGTCTATGAGAACGCCGAGGCGAAGACCAATCCGCGCTTCGTGATCAACGCGCAGAACTGCGTCCACTGCAAGACCTGCGACATCAAGGACCCCGCCCAGAACATCACCTGGACCGTGCCGGAAGGCGCTGGCGGCCCCGGCTACGCGAATATGTGATCGCCGCGATCTACTTGCCCTTACGAATCAAAAAAAGGGCGCGCCTGCTGGCGCGCCCTTTGTCGTCGAACCGGGTCGGATCAGCCCTTGCGGACGATCGGGGCGGCCGGCTTGGTCTCGGTCTTGGCGCAGCCGGCGACGAAGCCGCCGAGAAGCGCGACGGCGGCAACGCTCAGAATGATCTTCTTCATTGGAATAGTCCCAGTGGAATCGCTGCGTGAACTGCAAGCGAGTCGACTATAGGCACGATATCCTTTGCGGATGATTGCCGTTTTCTTGTGCCGGCCGCTTCGTCATCGGGATTTCGCCGAGTGTTGCGCGGCTGCTACGAAACCGCGGCATTCCGGGGGAGGCCGGCTTGCCCGCCCGCCCGGAAACCGCCATCTTGGCGGCCTACGCGAAGCGATCACGGTCCGCTTGAAGAGTGCGCCCCGAGATGGTGAGGCTGCGGGCCGAGGGAGAATGGCAGTCGTGACATTATTGAAGAAGGTTCGTGCCTCCGGCACGGCTGCTGCGTTGTCGCTGTTGATGTTCCTGCCAGCCGTGGCCGCCGCCCAGGGCGCGACGCAGCCGCGCTCGGCTGATTCGCTGGAGCCGGGCGACAGCCTGGAGGGTAACTATCTCGCCGCGATCGTCGCCGGCGCCTCGCGCGATCTCGGCGCGGCCTCCGTCTATCTGCGCGAAGCGATCAAGGAAGACCCGCAGAACAACGACCTGACCGAGCGCGCCTTCGTCGCCTTCCTGGCCGACGGCGCCATGCAGGACGCCTTCCGGGCCGCCGACAAGCTGATCCAGCAGGACCCGAGCAACGGCCTCGCCCAGCTCGTCATCGGCATCCGCTCGATCAAGCAGAAAAGCTACCAGACCGCGCGCAACCATCTCCAGCGCGGGGGCAGGGGCCGCGCGGCCGACATCACCGCGACGCTGCTCTCGGCCTGGTCCTATCTCGGCTCGAACAATCCCAAGCGCGCGATCGAGACACTGGAGCGCCTGAAGGGTGAGCCCTCCTACAATCTCTTCCGCGACTATCACGCCGGTCTGATCCTCGATGCTGCCGGCCGCCGGGCCGATGCCGAGAAGCGCCTGAAATCGGCCTATGACGCGGAGAAGACCACGCTCCGGCTGGTCGATCTCTGGGCGCGTTTCCAGGCCCGCAGCGGTGATTTCAACGGTGCGGCCGAGACCTATGCCGGCTTCGATCGCCTGCTGCCGAACCATCCGATCATCCGCGAGGGCATGGCGCTCGTCGGCAAGAAGGAGCAGCCGCCGCGCCAGATCACGACGCCGCAGCAGGGCGCTGCCGAGGTGCTCTACGGCCTCGCCAGCGCGGGCAACCGCCAGGGCGACGAGGCGGCCGCGCTGCTCTACCTGCGCATGGCGATCTATCTCGATCCAGGCCACGACCTCGCCATCCTGACGCTCGGCGACATCCTTGAGCGCGCGCGCCAGCCGGAAGATGCCGTCGCCGTCTACGACAAGATGCCGGCGACCTCGCCGCTGCGCCCGAATGCCGAGATCCAGGCCGGGCTGGCGCTGGAAAACCTCGGCAAGCCCGAAGAGGCTGTGAAGCATCTCGACAAGGTCATCGCCGAGCGCCCGGACGATGTCGATGCGCTCTCCGCGCTCGGCAACATCTATCGCTCGCGCAAGCAGTTCGCGGAGGCTGCGGCGGCCTATGACAAGGCCATCGCCAAGCTCGCTTCGCCGGGCCGGGCCAACTGGGACCTGTTCTATTTCCGCGGCATCGCCCGCGAGCGCGTCAACCGCTGGCCCGAGGCTGAGGCCGATCTGCGCAAGGCGCTGGAGCTGCTGCCCGATCCGCTCGGCCGCGAGCGCGCGCTGGTGCTGAACTATCTCGGCTATTCGCTGGTCGACAAGCATCTCAAGCTCGACGAGGCGCTCGACATGCTGCGCCGTGCCGTGGAGCTGCGTCCGCGCGATGGCTACATCATCGATTCGCTGGGCTGGGCCTATTACCGCCTCGGCCGCTACGAGGATGCAGCGCGCGAGATCGAGCGCGCCTCGGAGCTGCGGCCCTCCGATCCGGTCATCAACGACCATCTCGGCGACGTCTACTGGCGCACCGGCCGCCAGCTCGAGGCGAAGTTCCAGTGGAATCACGCCCGTGACCTCAAGCCCGAGCCCGAGGATCTCGCCAAGATCCTGCGCAAGATCGAGCGCGGACTGGAGGAGCCCTCGGCCAGCGCCACCGATGACACCAAGAAGGATGGCGGCTGACGCTCTCGCGCCGCCGGCCTGACGCCGTGGCCCTGCCGCTGACGACGCGCGCTCGCGCCAAGGTCAATCTCGACCTGCGCGTGCTCGGCCGGCGCGCCGACGGCTATCACGAGCTCGAAAGCCTCGTCGCCTTCGCTGGCGTCGGCGACACGTTGTCGCTTGAGCCCGGCGCACCGGTATCCCTCACGCTTACCGGCCCCCGTGCCGAAGGGCTGGAGGTCGATGACGGCAATCTCGTCCTGCGCGCTGCCCGCGCACTCGCTGCCGTGCGCCCGGGCTTGAGTCTCGGGCGCTTCCATCTCGTGAAAAGACTGCCGGTCGCGTCCGGAATCGGCGGTGGCTCGGCCGACGCGGCTGCGGCGCTGCGTCTGCTCGCGCGGCTGAACGGCATCGCGCCTACGGACCCACTTCTGCGAGTGGTTGCTGCGGGCGTTGGCGCTGACGTCCCGGTCTGTCTCGATTCGCGCGCCCGGCTGATGGCCGGCATCGGCGAGAGGCTTGGCCCGGCGCTCAAGTTGCCGCCGCTCTTCGCGGTGTTGGTCAATCCGGGTGTCGGCGTCGAGACGATCGCGGTGTTCCGGGCGCTTGGCCTCAAGGCTGGCGAGATGCTGTCTGAAGCACACGCGGCGAAGCTTGGAACGCCGGGATCGGCAGGGGAGCTGCTGGGGTACCTCGCATCCACGACGAACGATCTCGCTGCGCCGGCGCAGCATGTCGCGCCGGTTATCGGCGAGGTTTTGAAGCGCCTCGTCGTGCTTCCGGGCTGCCGGTTGGCGCGCATGTCCGGCTCCGGAGCCACATGCTACGCGCTGTTTGACGATTGCACCGCCAGCGCTGCCGCAGCGAAAACGCTACGGCACGAGCAGCCGGGTTGGTGGGTGACGCCGACGCTGCTGCGCTGAGCGGAGCTTGCGGTCTTCTCAGGTCGACGAATCGCCGGCTTGCGGCAGCAGACCCCGCATCACGAGCAACCCGATGGCGGCGACCGTGATGGCGTCCCGAATCTGGCCGCTCTGGATCATCGCCATAACGTCGCTGGCCGGAAAGCGACGGGAGATCAGGCCCTGCTCCTCATGGTCGAGATCGCGGTTCTGCTGGGTCAGCCCTCTGGCCAAGAAGACGTGGCAGCCCTGGTTCGAATAGCCATAACATTCGAAGAGATAGCCGAGCTTGACCATGTCGGCGGCCTGGAGGCCGGTTTCCTCGCGCAGCTCGCCCTGGGCCACGGTCAGGGGATCGGCCTCCGGATTCGACTCCCACGAGCCTTGCGGCACCTCCCAGAAGCGCGCTCCGACGGGGTGGCGATACTGTTCGACGAGATGAATGCTGCCATCCGGCTCGACGGGAACGATCGCGGCGAAGTCGGTCTTCTCGACGACGCCGTAGATGCCTTGTGAGCCGTCCCGCCGCCGGATGGCGTCCTCGCGCACGGTCATCCAGCGATTCTGGTAGACGACCCGCGACGATAAGGTCTCGATCTCCGGCTTGCCGGCCGAAGCCACGTCCACGCTCAATGCGCCCGCGCCACGCAGAAATCGACGGCGGCGTTGAGCGCCTGCTTCATCGGCGAGGCCGGGAACAGGCCAAGCGCATCCTTAGCCATCCTCGCGTAGTGCTCGGCGCGGGCGATCGTGTCGTCGAGTGCCTTGTGGCGGCGCATGATGCCTTGAGCCTCTTCCAGGTCGCCGTCGCGGATTTCGCCATCCTGCAGCGTGCGCTTCCAGAAGGCGCGCTCGGCCTCGTCGCCGCGGCGGAAGGAGAGCACGACGGGCAGGGTGATCTTGCCCTCGCGGAAATCGTCACCGGTGTTCTTGCCGAGCTTGGCCGCGACGCCGCCATAGTCGAGGGCATCGTCGATAAGCTGGAAGGCGATGCCGAGATTGAGGCCGTAGCTGCGGCAGGCGGCGGCATCGGCCTTTGAGGAATTGGCGATGACCGGCCCGACCTCGCAGGCGGCGGCGAAGAGCTCGGCCGTCTTGCCGCGGATCACCGAGAGGTACTCGTCCTCGGTCGTCTCCGTGTTCTTGGCGACCGAGAGCTGCAGCACCTCGCCTTCAGCGATGACGGAGGCGGCCGTCGACAGGATGTCGAGCGCGCGCAGCGAGCCCACTTCGACCATCATCTTGAAGGCCTGCCCGAGCAGGAAATCGCCGACCAGAACGCTCGCCTCGTTGCCCCAGAGCATCCGGGCCGCGAGCTTGCCACGGCGCATGTCGCTCTCGTCGACGACGTCGTCATGCAGCAGCGTGGCCGTATGCATGAACTCGACGGAGGCCGCGAGCTTGACATGGCCTTCGCCCTGATAACCGCAGAGATCGGCCATCGCGAGCGTCAGCATCGGCCGTAGTCGCTTGCCGCCCGAGGAGATCAGGTGGTTGGCGACCTCCGGGATCATCGTCACGTCGGAACCGGTGCGCGAGATGATCATCGCGTTGACCCGCTCCATATCGGCGCGCGTCAACGCGACCAGCGGCTCGATGCTGGCCTGATTCGATTCCCGTTCCTCGAGGGAGACGACGACACCCACTGGAAACACTCCGGGTCAGATCCTTACGCCGGGCCGGCGTGCCCGTCCCATGCCACAACCGTCGCATGGGACGCCAGCCCCTGCAAACCGGCGCGACGCCGCACCTTTGCGTAAGCGAGGGCTGAAAGTGTCGGGCTCTTGCGCAGGGCGGGGTGCTTGGGCTCCATGGAGCCATGCACGAACTCATGCGCACCAACGACCTCATCCTGCTCGGCGCCGTCGAGGCGCTGCTGGCATCGGCCAATCTCGATTGCCTGATCGCCGACCAGCATATCAGCTCGCTGGAGGGGATGATCGGTGCCTTCCCCCGCCGCTTGCTGGTGCGCGAGGCGGATCGCAAGCGTGCCCGCGCCTTGCTGGTCGACGCCGGTTACGGTGCCGAACTCCGCGATGAGTGAGGGCGGGCCAGTCTCTGCGCTGGGCGAGATCGTCGAGGACTGTCTGCTCGACGGTCGATTGCGGTTGCTCCAGCCGCGCAAGGGCCATCGCGCCGGCAGCGATGCGATCCTGCTGGCGGCCGCGTTGCCGGAGCTGGGGCAGGGCGCGTTGCTCGATATCGGCGCGGGCGTGGGCACGGTCGGCCTCGCGGCTGCGTTGGCCCAGCCCGATCTGCGTGTCACGTTGCTGGAGCGCGACCCGGAGCTTGCCGCGCTGGCGGCACGCAATGCCGGGCTCAACGACATGGCCGGGCGTGTCGCGGCCATTGCCGGCGATGTCACGGCGCGCGCCGCGATTCTCTCCGAACTCGGCTTGGCTGCTGCGTCGTATGATGCGGTGGCGATGAACCCACCCTTCTACCCGCCGGGCGGGAGCAAGGCCTCGCCCGTCCCGAATCGCAAGGCGGCCCACGTCGCTGAAGGTGCGCTTGCGCCCTGGCTGCGGGCTGCCCGGCGCCTGCTTCGGCCCCGCGGGCATCTGGCACTCATTCACACCGTGGAGGCGCTGCCGGAAGTTCTGGCCGGTCTCGAAACCGGGTTCGGCGCGGTCGCGATCCGGCCGATCCATGCCTTCGCAGAGAAACCTGCGATCCGGGTCATCGTCACGGCCATCCTGAACAGCAGAAAGCCGGCAGCCTTGCTGCCGGCTTTCGTGATCAATGGCGCCGACGGACGGCTGACGCCGCTGAGCGATGCGGTGCATCGCGGCCGCGAGCGTCTTGCGCCCGATTACCAGTAATAGGGGCGCGGGCCGTAGAAGCGCGGCGGGCCGTAATAGGGGCGCGGACCATAGAAGCGCGGCGGACCATAATAGCGCCGCGGGCCATAATAGCGCGGGCCATAATAGCGCGGCGGCCCGTAATAACGGCGCGGGCCGTAATAATACTGCGCTTGCTGGACCATGCCTTCGCTCGCAGCTGCCTCGGCCGCGATCGGAGCGGCCCCGACTGGAGCAGCGGAGGCAGAGGTGACACCGAGGCCGGCCAAGCCCAGCGCGCCGGCGGTCGCCGCCGTGACGATGATTGTCCGAAACATGAAAACCTCCATGAGATGGCGTCGGCAACGTTTGCCGTCGGATGAAACGCCGCCCTTGAGTTGCGACATTACGTCGTCGAACCTGAACGGCGAGGGATCGCGTCGTTCACCTTGCCTTCAGCCGATGGCCGCAATGCGGCCATGCTTGCTGCGGCTCAGCGGCAGACCCGCACCGGGCGGACGACCCAGCGCCAGCCGTCCCAGATGCGACGCTCGGACCAGAAGCAGCGCGGACGGTAGTAGGAGGGACGTGGGCCGTAATGGCGCCGCGGGCCGCGATAATACTGGGCCTGTTCGATCAGGTTTTCGCCTGCCTGGGCGGGTGGCTCGGCCTGGGTGGCAAGCGGGCCGGCCGGGGCGGGTGCCGCCGTCAGGACGAAACCACCAAGGGCGCCCGCCACCGCGGTGGCGATGAACGCTGTCCGGAACATGGTCTTCTCCGTCGAAGGTGCCATCGGCAGTGCCGATGGGTGACGCGTCGTTGCCGCCGGAAAGCGAGGACGTTGTTGCTGAACGGCGCGAAAAGGCGCCGTTCAGCTTGCCCTATCGAAATCGACGGGATGCCGGCTCAGCGGCAGACGCGGACCGTACGGCGCACCCAGCGATAGCCGTTCCAGACGCGGCGGGATTCGCTCCAGCAGCGGCGGACATGCGGGCGGCCCGGGCCGTAATGCGGCCGGCCGCGATGCCAGGCCTGCTGGACGAGGCCGGTCTCGGCGCCGGCGGCAAAGGCCGTGCCGGCCGAAATCGGGGCCGCGGAGGCCGGGGCGCTGCTCATGGCGGCACCGAGCAAGGTTGCGGCGCCAAAGGCGGCGGCAATGATGCGGGTTGTCAACACGGGCGTACTCCTTCGTTGTTCGACCGCCGGCCCGGCATCAAATGCTCGCCCCGAACATCGCGGACCATGCGGTTGCCTTTGTCGATATCAGACCGGTTATGAACGAAACCTGTCCGCCTGAGGTTCCCGCGCAAGCTTGACCATGGCGGGCCCGAACCCTAATCACCGCCATTCCCTCGTTATCGGAAGGTTGCAGGCACTTGTCCGCCCCCGCGCCCCTCACGCACTCCACCATCCCGGCTTCCTCCCCGGCGATGGACCCGACCCGCTCTTTCCAGGGGCTGCTGCTGACGCTGCAGCGCTTCTGGGCCGAGCGAGGTTGCGTGGTGCTGCAGCCCTACGACATGGAAGTCGGCGCCGGCACCTTCCACCCGGCGACGACGTTGCGCGCGCTCGGGCCGAAGCCGTGGAAGGCTGCCTATGTCCAGCCCTCGCGCCGCCCCAAGGACGGCCGCTATGGCGAGAACCCCAACCGCCTCCAGCACTATTACCAGTTCCAGGTCATCCTGAAGCCGTCGCCGCCGAACCTGCAGGAACTCTATCTCGACTCGCTGCGCGCCATCGGCGTCGACCTCGGCCTGCATGACGTGCGCTTCGTCGAGGACGACTGGGAGAGCCCGACGCTCGGCGCCTGGGGCCTCGGCTGGGAGTGCTGGTGCGACGGCATGGAAGTCAGCCAGTTCACTTACTTTCAGCAGGTCGCGGGCGTCGAATGCGCCCCGGTCGCGGGCGAACTGACCTACGGCCTCGAGCGGCTGGCGATGTATGTCCAGGGCGTCGAGAACGTCTACGATCTCAATTTCAACGGCCTCGATGGCGAGGACCGCATCTCCTATGGCGACGTCTTCCTGCAGGCCGAGCAGGAATACTCCCGCCATAACTTCGAGCATGCCAACACGGCGATGCTGTTCCAGCACTTCACCGACGCCGAGACCGAGTGCAAGGCGCTGCTCGCTGCCGGCGAGCCGGCATCCGGCGCCAACCAGCCCCGCCACGAACTCGCCCTGCCGGCCTATGACCAGTGCATCAAGGCCAGCCATATCTTCAACCTGCTCGACGCGCGCGGCGTGATCTCGGTCACCGAGCGGCAGAGCTACATCCTGCGCGTGCGCGAGCTCGCCAAGGCCTGCGGCGCGGCCTGGCTGAAGACCGTCGGCGGGGGAGCGAACTGATGCCCGATCTTCTGCTCGAATTGTTCTCCGAGGAAATCCCGGCGCGCATGCAGCGCAAGGCCGGCGAGGACCTCAAGAAGCTCGTCACCGATGCGCTGGTCGAACGCGGCCTCGTCTACGAAGGCGCGAAGGCTTTCGTCACGCCGCGCCGGCTCGCCTTGCATATTGCCGGCCTCCCCATTCGTGGCCGTGACGTGCGCGAGGAGCGCAAGGGTCCGCGCGTCGGCGCGCCCGATGCCGCCGTCCAAGGCTTCCTCAAGGCTGCCGGACTGACCTCGCTCGATCAGGCGACCATCGTCAGCGATCCCAAGAAGGGCGATTCCTACGTCGCCATCATCGAGAAGCCCGGGCAGGAGACTGTTCAGGCCATCGCCGAGATCGTTCCGGCCGTGATCCGGTCCTTCCCCTGGCCGAAATCGATGCGCTGGGGCAAGGCCTCCGCCGCCGGCGCCAGCCTGCGCTGGGTGCGCCCGCTGCATTCGATCCTCTGCACCTTCGGCGCCGCCGAGGTCGAGGACCCGGAGGTGGTGCCCTTCGAGGTCGACGGCATCGTTTCCGGCAACACCACCTATGGCCATCGCTTCCACGCGCCCGGCGCGATCACGGTGAAGCGCCTCGACGACTACGTGACCTCGCTGGAGAAGGCGAAGGTCGTGCTCGATGCCGACCGGCGCAAGGAGATCATCCTCACCGACGCCCGCAACCTCGCCTTCGCGCAGGGGCTCGACCTCGTCGAGGACGAGGGGCTGCTGGAGGAGGTCGCCGGCCTCGTCGAATGGCCGGTCGTGCTGATGGGATCGTTCGAGGAGCGCTTCCTCGACATACCCGGCGAGGCGATCCGCGCCACCATCCGCGCCAACCAGAAATGCTTCGTGCTGCGCGATCCCGCGACGGGCAATCTCGCCAACCGCTTCATCCTGGTCTCGAACCTCGTCGCCAGCGACGGCGGCGTGGCGATCACCGCCGGCAACGGCCGCGTCGTGCGCGCGCGCCTCTCGGATGCCGCCTATTTCTGGCAGACCGACCGCGGCTCGCTGCCGGATCTCGATACCTTCAAGGACAGCGCCGAAAAGCTCGGGCTCGATCTCGCAAAGCCGCTCGACCAGCGCATGGCGAAGCTCGACAAGCTCGGCGTCGTCTTCCACGCCAAGCTTGGCACGCAAGGTGGGCGCGTCCAGCGCATCGCGGCGCTGGCGCGGGAGCTGGCCCCGATCGTCGGCGCCGATCCCGAGAAGGCCGAGCGGGCCGCGAAGCTCGCCAAGGCCGACCTGCCGACCGAAATGGTCGGCGAGTTCCCGGAACTGCAGGGCCTCATGGGCCGGAAATATGCCGAGCTGCAGGGCGAGGACGCTTCGGTCGCCGCGGCGGTCGAGGAGCACTACAAGCCGCTCGGCCCGTCCGACCGCGTGCCGACCGATCCGGTTTCGGTGGCGGTGGCGTTGGCCGACAAGCTCGACACTCTCGTCGGCTTCTGGGCCATCGACGAGAAGCCGACCGGGAGCAAGGACCCCTATGCGCTGCGCCGCGCGGCGCTGGGCGTGATCCGGCTGGTGGTTGAGAATGGAGTGCGGTTGCCGATCTGCAAGCTGCCTGAATATCGGGTCATCGCGCCGGATACCGATCCCTCCGGTACTTTGTTCAAGCGCGACGTCAAAATTTCCGACATCGATCACATCGATTTTGGAGCGATGATTGAGAATGTGGCAAACGATCATTTTGAAGAAATTCAGAAGGAAGACTTAGAATTGGCGTTGAATTTTGTTCAGCGTCAGATCGAGATCGATGATTTTCAGCAGGCAGTTGATGAAAGCGTTCGATCACGACACCGGGTTGATCGTCTTGAGGCTTCTCTTGGCCTTATTAAGCCACACGAAGACCTCCTCGCCTTCTTCCACGACCGCCTGAAGGTCATGCTCCGCGACCAGGGCGCGCGGCATGATCTCGTCGACGCCGTGCTGGGCGAGGGGGCTTCGGCCAATGACGACCTCCTCCTCATCACCCGCCGCGTCGCCGCGCTCGGCCGGTTCCTCGACACCGAGGACGGCCGGAACCTGCTCGCGGGCTACAAGCGCGCTGCCAATATCCTCAAGGCGGAGGAGAAGAAGGACGGGGAGGGCGCCTTCGCTGCTGCTCCCGATCTGCACCTCATCGCCGATGCCGGCCTGATCGAGGAGAAGGCGCTCGCCGTCGCTCTCGCGCAGGCGACGCCTAAGGCGGAGGCTGCGGTCGCAGCCGAGGATTACGAGGGCGCCATGGCCGCGCTCGCCGAAATCCGCCCGGCTGTCGATGCCTTCTTCGACAAGGTCACGGTTAACGATCCCGATCCGGCCTTGCGCGCCAACCGCCTGAAGCTGCTCAACCAGCTCCGTCAGGCGACGCGCGCCGTCGCGGATTTCGACCGCATCGCCGGATAATGCAAGGACAGCGCGGGGAACCCCTCTCCCGGATGGGAGAGGGGCAGGGGTGAGGGCCTGCCGCCAATCACCCTTGCTCTGCGCTCTCTACCGATGTGGTTGGCATCGAGCGGAACTGGTTTTCCGGCCTTCCCTCACCCCTGCCCCTCTCCCAACCGGGAGAGGGGTTTTCTGTTTGCGGCTCCTGCGTTCATCTGAAATCCACCACCGACCCTTCGCCGGCAAACCCGCCTCCGGAACCAATCCCGCCCTGCGACGTTGTTTCGCCGGGGCTGACAGGCCGCGAATGCGTCGCGGCTGGGCTCCGGGGGGCCGGCTACCGGCCGAGACAAAGGGCTGAAAGCATGTCCATTCTGATTTCGCTGCTGATCACCGTTCTCGTCATCGGCCTCGTGCTCTACCTCGTGCGGATGCTGCCGCTCGACGGGCAGATCAAGAACGTCGTCCAGATCATCGTGATCGTGATCGGCATCATCTCGCTGCTGCGCTATCTCGCTGTTTTCTAAGGCGATTGACGGCGCCACCGCGCTGGTTCAGACTTCATGAGGTCCAGAGGGCCCCGGACGATCCCCGTCCGGGGCCCTTTTCCGTTTCAGGACGTGACCGCGATGAACGCGCCGAACCGCAACGGCCATATCAGGCTGACCTCCCATCCCGAGCCGGGCAGCGCCGCCGCGCGCTTCCCCATCCGATGGGGCGCCGCCACAGCCGCTGAGCGCGGCCCGATCATCGCCTCGACGACCAACCCGGCCGACCGCAACGTCATCGGCGCCCATGGCGGCTCCTATTCGGTCTATCGGGCGCTGGCGATCTCGGCCCGCGCGATGAACCCGCAGCAGCGCCCGGACCTGACCAACACCTATCCGACGGCGGAGATCGCACCCCAGCCGCAATGGGCCGACCCGAAGAAGATCGTCTCGCTCGATCCGTTCGGGCACACCGTCGCGCAGGATTTCGGCCGGTTGATCGGCGAGGGCATCGATATCCGCCCCTCGATCGCGATCACCAAGGCCAGGCTCAACCTGCCCGAGATTCTCGCGGCGATGGGCGCGCATCGCCTCGCCGCGGACGGCCATATCCTGCACAGTTCAGGCGATATCAGCGTCACCAAGATCGCGGTCGATCCGGTCTGGTACCTGCCGGGCATCGCCGAGCGCTTCGGCACGACCGAGAGCGATCTGCGCCGCACGCTCTTCGAGCAGACCGGCGGCATGTATCCCGAACTGGTGACGCGGCCGGACCTCAAGGTCTTCCTGCCGCCGATCGGCTCGATCACGGCTTACGTCATGGGCGAGGCCTCGCGGCTTGCCGACCCGAAGACGCGCATCGCCTGTCGCGTCCATGACGAGTGCAACGGCTCGGACGTGTTCGGCTCCGACATCTGCACCTGCCGGCCCTATCTCACGCATGGCATCGAGGAATGCGTGAAGGAAGCCCAGAGTGGTGGCGTCGGCCTCATCGTCTACAACCGCAAGGAGGGCCGGGCGCTCGGCGAGGTCACTAAGTTCCTCGTCTACAATGCCCGCAAACGGCAGGAGGGCGGCGATTCCGCCGCGACCTATTTCGAGCGCACCGAATGCGTCGCCGGCGTGCAGGATGCCCGCTTCCAGCAGCTCATGCCGGATGTGCTGCACTGGCTTGGCGTCACCCATATCGACCGCCTGATGTCGATGTCGAACATGAAATACGACGCCATGGTCGAAAGCGGCATCACCATCGGCGAGCGCGTCGCGATCCCGCCCGAATTGATCCCGCCCGATGCCTCCGTCGAGATCGAGGCCAAGAAGGCCGCGGGTTATTACTCGCCCGATGGCGCGCCCGGCGACAACGCGCTGAAATCGACGGTCGGCCGCGACCTCGACAAGTTCTGATTCCGTCACGCCTGCCTGAGTTGATGATGCCCGACCGCGATCCCGAGGCGTTCCGCGCCCTGTTGAAACCCACGGCCGTGCGCGAGCGCGCGCAGGAGATGCTGGAGCTCGGGCTCGCCGGCCAGCTCCTGCATTTCAGCGTTCATCCCGAGCGGCTCGAGGCCTGCGCCGAGTATGTGCTGGAGACGATCCGCGCGAACTATCCGACGCTCGACATTCCTTTCCACGCGCGCTGGCGCCATTTCACGGTCGATGGCGAGGATCGCTGGCAGAAGCTCGACAAGGCCGCCGGCTTCGCCAATCCCGCAGCGCGCGGCCGCGCCGCCTATGATCTCGCCATCGTCAGCGTCCTGCTCGATGCCGGCGCCGGCCCGGACTGGCGCTATCGCGATGCCGCGACCGGCCGCAAGATCGGCCGCTCGGAAGGATTGGCGCTCGCCTCGCTCGACATGTTCGCCGCGGGCCTGTTCTCCAGCGATCCCGCCAAGCCCTTGCAAGCCGATGCGGCCGGATTGAAGCGGCTCGATGCGGCGGCGCTGGCGCGCGGCTTCCAGGCCGGGCCGGACAATCTGCTGCTCGCGCTCGAAGGCCGCGCCGCCCTGCTCAACCGCCTCGGCGAGGAACTTGAAAAGCAAAGCTTGTCGCGGCCCGGCGCGCTGTTCGATCGCTTCGCTGTCGCGGCCGAGACCGGCACGCTGCGGGCGCCGCATATGCTCGGCGAAGTGCTCGGCACCTTCGGCGGCATCTGGCCCTCGCGCCTGACATTGGCCGGCGTCGCGCTCGGCGACACCTGGCGCCATCCGCTGATCGCGCCGGGCAAGCCGACGGAAGGGCTCGTACCCTTCCACAAGCTCTCGCAATGGCTAACCTATTCGCTGATCGAGCCGCTGGAATGGGCCGGCACCGCCGTGGTCGATATCGACGAGATGACCGGCCTGCCGGAATATCGCAATGGCGGGCTCTTCCTCGACAGCGGCGTCATCGCGCTGAAGGACGAGGCGGACCGGACGAAGGCGCATGAGGTCTCGTCGCCGCTCGTGGTGGAATGGCGGGCGCTCACCGTCGCCCTGCTCGACGAGGTCGGCACGCTCATCCGCCAGCGGCTCGGCCGCTCGCGCGAGGAATTGCCGCTCGCCAAGGTGCTCGAAGGCGGGACCTGGGCGGCCGGACGCCGGATCGCACGCGAAAAGCGTGTGGATGGCGGTCCGCCCTTGACCATCGTCAGCGATGGCACGGTATTTTGACGGTAAGCCAAAGGTTCGAGAGCAAGGTCCGAGAGATAGAGGGGTAACCGGCGTATGACTTCGAGCCAGGACGGCGTCACCGTCGTCGACCATCCACTGGTCCAGCACAAGCTCACGCTGATGCGCGAGAAGGATCGCTCCACCAAGAGCTTCCGCCAGCTCCTCAACGAGATCGGCATGCTGCTCTGCTACGAGGTGACGCGCGACCTGCCGACCGAGCTGATCGAGATCGAGACGCCGCTGCAGAAGTCGATGCAGCCGGTCATCTCCGGCAAGAAGATGGTCTTCGCCCCGATCCTGCGCGCCGGCGTCGGCTTCCTCGACGGCATGCTGGAGCTCGTCCCGGCCGCCCGCGTCGCTCATATCGGGCTCTATCGCGATCCCGACACGCTCCAGGCCGTCGAGTATTACTTCAAGGCGCCCTCCGATATCGCGGACCGCATGATCGTGGTGATGGACCCGATGCTGGCGACGGCGAATTCCGCCGTCGCGGCGGTCGAGCGCCTGAAGGAGCGTGGCGCCAAGGATCTGCGCTTCGTTTGCCTTTTGGCGTCGCCCGAAGGCATTGCGCGCCTGCGTGGTGCCCATCCCGATGTCCGCATCTGGACGGCGGCGATCGATGAGCGGCTGAACGATCACGGCTATATCGTCCCCGGTCTCGGCGATGCCGGCGACCGCATGTTCGGCACTCGCTGACACCCCGCGATCTCCAGACGACAGAAAGCCCGCCCCGTGAAGGGCGGGCTTTCCAACCGATTCAGGTGCCGCCTGAATCGAGGCGCCGGATCATTCGATGATCTGGACGATGCGGCGGGTCTGCGGCTCGACGATCACGGTGCGGTCGTTCACGACCGTGTAGCGATAGTTCGAGGCGTTCGGCGCGTAGTCCGCCGGCAGCTGATGGTAGACGACGCCCTGCTGCGGCAGGACCGTGCCGACCGCGACCGGCTCGGCATAGGTGTAGGACGGCACGCGCTGCTCGACGACATAGGTGCGGAAGCGCGGCTCGGCCGCATCGCCGACGATCGCGCCGACCACGGCACCGCCGACACCGCCGACCACGGCGCCCACGGGACCGCCGACCACCGCGCCGCCGACCGCGCCGGCCGCAGCACCACTGGTCGCGCCGCCGACCGCGCCGCCCGAGGGCTGGCTCTGGGCGAAAGCGACCGCCGGGGTGATGGTCAGGGCGGCAACGAGAGCAAGCTTCTTCAACATGGGATGTCTCCTTTCGAAGCTAATCTTCGGCGATGACAACCAAAGCGCGCGGGAACGGTTCCCGGAAATCCGGTCACGAGATGTTAATGGTTCGAAACGAGCCTTAGAAAAGCTCATCGAAACAATGGCTTGGCGGGTCATGACGAAAGCCGGGCCCAGGCGCTTGTCCTGTGAGGCCATATCGGAAACGAAAACGGCGGGCCCGTAAGGGCCCGCCGTATCGACGTCTGAGTACGCTGGAAGCTTACTGCTTCGGCGCGGCCGAGAGCGCAGGCGTCAGCTTGTCGGCGTCACGCTTGATCAGCGCGGCGAAGCCGGCAGGCGTCCGCTCCTCGGCCGTCGGCAGCACGGTGCCGAGATCGAGCAGGCGCTTCTTGGTGCCCTCGTCGTTGAGCGCCTTGTTCAGCGCGTCGACCAGCTTGTCCACGGCCTCCTTGGGCATGCCCTTCGGACCGGCGATGCCGTTCCAGGCCTCGATCTGGTAATCGGGCAGGCCCGCTTCCTTGGTGGTGGGCACGTCGGGCAGGGCCGGAGAGCGCTGGGCCGAGGCGACCGCATAGGCCTTGATCGTGTTGGCGCGGACCTGCTCGGCGACCGAGACGATCTGGTCGCACATGAAGTCGACCTGGCCGGAGACGAGGTCGTTGAGCGCCGGGCCGGTGCCGCGATAGGCGACGGCGTTGATCTTCGGCGTGCCAAGGATGCCCTTGAGCAGGGTGCAGGTCGTCCAGGAGACCGAGCCGAGGCCGGCATGGGCTTCGTTGAACTTGTCCGGATTGGCCTTCACGGCGGCGACGAAGGCCTTGAGATCAGGCGCCTCGAGGTTCTTGCGGGCGACGATCAGGATCGGCGTGCCGCCGGCCAGACCGATCGTCTGCATGCCGTTGATCGGGTCGTATTTGAGACCCGGATAGGTGGCGGGCGCCGCCGAGAAGGTGCCCAGATGCCCCATCGCGATGGTGTAGCCGTCGGGCGCGGCCGTCACCGCGCGGGTGATACCGGTGGTGCCGCCGGCGCCGGCGACGTTCTCGATCACGATCTGTTGGCCGAGCGTCTTCGACATATGGTCGGCGACGATGCGGGCGATGATGTCGGTCGGCCCGCCGGCCGCGAAGGGCACGATCATGGTGACGGGCTTCGTCGGGTAGGCCTGCGCCTGTGCACTGCCGGCAAAGGCCAGCGTGGCGGCGGCGGCAAGGCCGAGAACGAGCTTCTTCATGTGTATTCCTCCCTGAGATTGGCTTGAGATGAAACTGGGGGGCCGCCGCCGGGGCGGCAACCCCGTCATTCGGTGAAGGCTTCCTCGCGCTTCTTTGAGATCGACGGCAGCAGGGCGATGGTGAGCACGGCTACGGCCACCAGCAGCAATCCGGCCGAGATCGGCCGCTCGACGAAGGTCCAGAACGAGCCGCGCGAGATGATCAGCGCCTGACGGAGCTTTTCCTCCATCAGCTTGCCCAGCACGAAGCCGAGCAGCATCGGCGCCGGCTCGAAGCCGAGCTTGATCAAGAGGTAGCCGAACAGGCCGAACAGCGCCGTGAAGGCGACGTCGAGCGGCTGGTTGTTCACCGAGTAGATGCCGATGCAGCAGAAGATCAGGATCGCCGGGAACATCAGCCGGTAGGGCACCTGCAGCAGCCGCACCCACAGGCCGACCAGCGGCAGGTTGATGACCAGCAGCATCAGGTTGCCGACCCACATCGAGGCGATCATGCCCCAGAAGAGCTCGGGATTGCGGGTCATGACCTGAGGGCCGGGGATGATGCCGTGGATCGTCATCGCGCCGACCATCAGAGCCATCACAGCATTCGGCGGGATGCCGAGCGTGAGCAGCGGGATGAAGGCGGTCTGCGCGCCGGCGTTGTTGGCCGATTCCGGCCCTGCCACGCCCTCGATGGCGCCCTTGCCGAAGCGGGAGGGGTCCTTCGCGAGCTTCTTTTCCATGGTGTAGCTGGCGAAGGGGCCGAGCACCGCGCCGTTGCCGGGCAGGATGCCGAGGATGCCGCCCACCGCCGTGCCGCGCAGCACGGGTGCGATCGCCTGCTTGATGTCCGCCCAGCCCGGCAGCAGCCGGCCGATCTTGCCCTTGACCACGTCGCGCGCCTCCGGGCTTTCGAGATTGCGCAGCACTTCGGCGAAGCCGAACACGCCCATCGCCAGCACCGAGAAGTCGATACCGTCCGAGAGCGAGGCTATGCCGAAGGTCAGGCGTTCCTGGCCGGTCTCGAGATCGGTGCCGACGGTCGAGAACAGCAGGCCGAGCATGATCATGCAGAAGGCCTTGAGGATCGAGCCGCGTGCCAGAACGACCGCGAAGCACAGGCCCATCACCATCAGCGAGAAATACTCGGCTGGGCCGAAGAGCAGCGCCATCTTGGTCAGGGGCGCGCCGAGCGCGGCGATGATCAGGGTCGCGACGCAGCCGGCGAAGAAGGAGCCCATCGCGGCCGTGCCGAGCGCGACGCCGGCGCGGCCCTGCTTCGCCATCTGGTGTCCGTCCAGCGTGGTGACGACCGAGGTCGCCTCGCCGGGAATATTGACCAGGATCGCCGTGGTCGAGCCGCCGTACTGTGCGCCGTAATAGATGCCGGCCAGCATGATCAACGCGCCGGTCGGGTCGAGCCCGAAGGTGATCGGCAGCAGGATCGAGATCGTCGCGATCGGCCCGACGCCGGGCAAGACGCCGATCAGCGTGCCGACGAGGCAGCCGGCGAAGCAGAGCGCGATGTTCTTGAGGGTGAGCGCGACGCCAAAGCCCAGCGCGAGATTGGAAAACATATCCATCGGTCAGATCCCCAGCAGCCAGGGCGCGAGCGGGATCGGCAGCGACAGCGCGTATTTGAACAGCAGGATGCAGGCCGCCGACATCGCGATAGCGAAGATCAGCAATTCCTTGATCTTGCGGTCATCGGCGGCGAGACCGGAGAAGAAGATGAGGAGCGGGCCGGAAACGAGCAGACCCAGCGCCGGAAGGCGGATCGGGCCGAATTCGAAGCCGCGGATGGTCAGGCCGAACAGGCAGGCACCGCCCAGAGCGAAGAAGATGCCCTTCCAGGACCAGCCCGAGAGCTTCTCGCCGTTATAGCGCAGCGAGGCCAGCGCCAGCATCAGGCCGAGCGCGCCGCAGATCACTGCGAAGGCCTTGGGCAGCATGCCTGGCCCGAGCTGGCGCAGCGTACCGGCCGGCAATTCCCAGGAGAACACGAAGGCGCCGAGCGCGAGCAACATCATGAACAGGCCGCCAGCCAAATCCTGCGTCGATCGCACGCGCAGGCCCTGGGCCCGCTCTATCTGGTTCAAACTCATCAGGCTCCTCCGACTGGCGACCCGGTGCGGGCGGTCCGTTTCTGCGTTTTTGGTAGGGCGAAAGGCAGGATGTGGCGCTCATCGAGCAGCGTCACGCTATCCCGGAGGATCGCGAGGAAATCGTCGCGCGACGGCAGCTTCTGCTGGGGGCGCCAGGAGACGCCGATAAGGGCGCCCGGCGGCGGCGGATCGAGCATCGCGCCGCGCAGGCGCCGCATCGTCACGCCGGGGAAGGAGAGGCGGGAGACCCAGTCCGGCGCGAGTGCCATGCCGAGCCCGGCGGCGACCGCCGACATCATCGCCGGCTTCTCGGTCGCCTCGATCGTGACGTTCGGGACCGCGCCGACGCTCTCGAAATAGGCCATGACCAGATCATAGGCATAGGGCCGGAGGCGCTTGGAGGGCACGACGAAGGGCTCGCCGACGAGGTCCAGCATGGTGAGGTGCTCGCGCGCGGCAAGCGGGTGATTCTCGTTGAGCACCACGACCGGGCGCTCGACACGCAGGATCTCGAAGGCGCAATCGGTCGGCTTTCGCGGCGGGCGGGTGAGCGCCATGTCGAGCTTGCCCGCTTCCAGCATCTGGATCAGGGCGGTGGTGATCGCCTCGACGAACTTGATCTCGATGCCCGGGAACCGGGCGCGGAAGGCCATCAGCGCCTCGGGCACGAAGCTCGACGAGGCCGCGTCGATAGCCCCGACGCGCAGCACCTTGCCGGAGGAGAGCGAGGCTTCGCGCACGGCGCGCGAGGCGTGCTCCATCTTGACGAGGATGCCCTTGGCTTCTTCGAGCATGATCAGCCCGGCGCGCGTCATCGCGACCTGCCGGGTGGTGCGGGTCAGGAGGGCGACGCCGAGTTCGTCTTCGAGGGTGCTGATCTGGCGCGACAGCGCCGGAGGCGCGATGCCGAGCCGCTCGGCCGCCCGGCCGAAATGCAGCTCTTCTGCTACCGCGATGAAACATCGCAGTTGCCGCACATCCATGAGCCGTCCCCTGTCCCGTGTATCGCTTGCCGCGATATCTCTATCGGTGGCCGTCGCCAATAGCGGTTCCGGCCAAGGTGTCGACCTTACAGAAATTCATAATCTTTTGACAACAAAGCCTTTCGGCTGAGCCGTCCTTAGGTCCCGGACAGCTGCCCGATGCTGCGGGGCGCAAGATCAGGCGGTCGGGGCGGGATTGGTCCGGGCGATTCGCATGATGCGGCCGTCGATGAGGGCGAGTCCGACGAAGATCGCCGCCATGCCGGCGAAATGGCGCGGCAGCAGGGCTTCGCCCAGAAGGCTCGAGCCGAGCAGGATCGCGCTGACGGGAATCAGGAAGGTGACGAGCATGACATTGCTCGGCCCGGCCGTGCGCATGATCCGGAAGAACAGCAGATAGGCCAGCGCCGTCGAGATCAGCGCCAGTCCGACGAGCGCGAGCAGGGCTTGCTGGGACGGCACCGGCAGCGTCCAGGGCGGGTGCATCACGAAGACGATCGGGATCATCATCAGCGTCGAGGCCGAAAGCTGGCCCGTTGCGGCGACCAGCGGCGACACCCCGCGGAAGCGCCGGCCGAGCAGTCCGGAGAAGGCGTAGGAGACCGCGGCGAGGATGCAGGCGATCTGCGCCGCCAGGTTGAAGCCGAGGCCGCTGATCGCGTCCGGCCCCATCAAGATGGCGACGCCGACTAGGCCGGCCAGCACGCCGCCGAGCTTCAGGCCGGTCGCCTTCTCGTTGCCGAAGCAATGCATCACCAGCACCGCGAAGATAGGTGTCGTCGCGTTCAGGATCGAGGCGAGCCCGCTCGCGATCTGCTGCTGGCCCCAGAGAAACAGGCTGAACGGGATCAGGTTATTGAGGATGCCCATGCCGAAGAAGGCGAGCCAGAGCTCGCGTCCGACTGCCATCGACTGCCCGGCGATGCGTACGGCCAGAAGCAGCGCCATCGCAGCGAGGCCGACGCGTACCTGCACCACCGCGAAAGGCGGCCATTCCGCGACGGTGAGCTTGTTGAAGAAGAACGAGCCGCCCCACAGGACCGATAGGATGATCAGCAGGAGCCATTCGAGCGGACCCATGCGCAGCGCGGGAGTGGGTGTTGGCTGTGTCATGGCGGAAGCTCTGCTCTTTGGCCGGGTCATCCCGCGTCAGTAGGTGGCCGGACAAGACCCGGCCACCCGTATTCTGCTGGCGTCGATCCGCTCAGGCGGCTTCGGCGTCGCGCGCTTGCCACATCGCCTGGAAGGCCGGGCGCGCATGGCAGGCGTCGAGCCAGGCCTTCACGCGCGGCGCGGCATCGAAGAGCTGGGTGGCGGGCTTCGCGTAGCGGATGATCTCCGCGACATTGATGTCGGCGACGGTGAAGCGGTTGCCCATCACGTAGCCGCCGTTCTCGGCCAGCGTCTTGTCGAGCACGGCGAACGGGCCGGGCAGGGCGGCGAGAGCAGCCTCGACCAGCTCCGGCTTGCGCTTCTCCGGCGGATAGGCCGCAAGGTGGAACTGCAGGTTGAGCGCATGGGTCTCGCATTCGGTCGCGGCCCAGAGCGACCACATTACCGCCAGCCCTTCCTCCTGCGCGTCCTTGGGCGCGAGCGGGCCGCCATGCTTGCGCGCGAGGTAGAGGTTGATCGCCAGCGATTCGTGCAGCTTGAAGCCGTTATCGTCGATGCTCGGGATATGGCCGTTCGGGTTGATCTTCAGGAAATCGGCGCTGCGGGTATGCAGCGGCACGCCCGGCGCGTTGGGATCGGGCAGGCGATAGGCCTGGATCACCGGCACATGGTTGAAGGGCAGGCCGAGCTCGTTGGCGAGCCAGACGACGCGCGTCGCGCGCGAGCGGTAACAGCCATAGATGGTCAGGGACATCGGCGGGATCCGGCGAGAGAGAGCGAATGGGAACGCCTCCGGCAGGGGCCGGTGCGTCGCGGCGACAATAGGCCGAGCGCGTTGCATCGGCCAATGCCAATCATCGTCGGATGCGGAGCAAAAAACCGTTTGACGCGCGCGCCTTGCGGGTGCATTGGCCTCCTGCTTCCGGCCTCTGCGGCCGGCTGCTCACAGGAAACCCCGACCCGATGCCAAGCGACAGTCCCAGCCGACAGTCGAAGCCGTCCGCCGCCGTCTCGCGCGCCTGACCGGGTCCCCCGGCTCGCCTGCGATCCGGCCACGACGGCCCGATCGCAAGGAACAGAGCCATGAATGATACCGCCGCCACCACGGACCTCCTTGCCGTGACGCTGGCCCAGACGCTGGCGCAGGAACACGTCGCCGACATCGTCGAGACGTTGAACGACCAGGACGACGCGACCATCGCGCATGTCCTGGCGGAACTGCCGTTCGAGCGCGCCGTCGAGGTGCTCGACCAGCCCGAATTCACTGCCGCCGCCGAAGCCTTGGCGCTGCTGCCGGACCGACGCGCCGGTGCGCTGCTCTCCGCCATGTCGGCGGATCGTGCGGCCGACGTCTTCCAGGAGTTCGACGAGGAGGTTCGACAACGGCTGAGCGGCCGCATCGACCGCCAGACCCGGTCCGACCTCAAGAAGCTGCTGGCCTATCCCGAACACAGCGCTGGCTCGATCATGACGACCGAGTTCGTCAGCGTGCCCTCGAACTGGACGGTGCAGCAGACGCTCGACCATATCCGCCGCGTCGAGCGCTCGCGTGAGACGGTCTACGCGATCTATGTGCTCGATTCCGTCACCCGCAAGCTGGTGCGTGCCGTTTCGCTGCGTCGCCTGATCAGCGGTGACCCGGAGGCTCCGGTCGAGTCGGTCGTGCCGGCGCACAAGCCGATCTGCGTCACCGCCGAGATCGATCGCGAGGAGGTCGCCCGCCTCATCACCAAATACGATCTGCTGTCCGTTCCCGTCGTCGACGCGGACGAACAGGTCATCGGCATCGTCACCTTCGACGACGTCATCGACGCGATGATCGCCGAGACGACCGAGGACGTGCAGAAGCTCGGCGGCATGGAGGCGCTCGACCAGCCCTATAACGAGATCGGCTTCCTCGCGATGATCCGCAAACGCGCCGGCTGGCTCTCGATCCTGCTGGTCGGCGAGATGCTGACGGCCTCCGTCATGCAGTTCTTCGAGGGCGAGCTGGAGAAGGCGCTCGTGCTGACGCTCTTCATTCCGCTCATCATGAGCTCGGGCGGCAATTCCGGCTCGCAGGCGACCTCGCTGATCATCCGGGCGCTGGCGCTGCGCGAGGTCACGCTGAAGGACTGGTGGCGGATCGCGCTGCGCGAACTGCCGACCGGCCTGACCCTCGGCAGCATTCTCGGCCTGATCGGCGTCGTCCGGATCATCGCGTGGCAATGGCTCGGCCTCTACGATTACGGGCCGCACTGGATCCTGATCGCGGCGACCGTCGGCGGCGCGCTGGTCGGCATCGTCACCTTCGGCTCGCTCGCGGGTTCGATGCTGCCCTTCGCGCTAAAACGGCTCGGCTTCGACCCCGCCAGCGCCTCGGCGCCCTTCGTCGCGACGCTGGTCGATGTCACCGGCCTGGTAATCTATTTCGGCGTGGCGGCGCTGATCCTGACCGGGACGCTGCTCTGACCAAATGAAAAAGCCCGGGGCATCCGCTCCGGGCTTTTTCGTATCAGCATCGCTGTTCGCTCAGCTCGCCAGCACCCGCTGCGGCGGGAAGGTGATCTCGACCAGCGTGCCCTCTTTCTTGACGCTGGTGATCGCCATCGCGGCGCGGTTGGCTTCGACCAGCGCCTTGGTCAATGGCAGGCCGAGGCCCGTGCCGCCGGCACGGCGCGTCGTCGGCACCTGCCGGAAGGGTTCGAGCGCGAGCCTGAGCTCGTCATCGTCCATGCCGATGCCGGTGTCGCGCACCCTGAGGATCGCCTCGCCCTGGTCGCCGAGCGCCGTCGAGATGATGACCTGCCCGCCGGCATCGGTGAACTTCACCGCGTTGGACAGCAGGTTGATCGCGATCTGGCGGATCGAGCGCTCGTCGGCGACGACCGGAGGCAGCTTCGGCGAGAGCCCCGAGCGCAGGACGACGCGGCCACGCTGCGCCTCCGGCTGGAGCAGCGACACCGTCGAGAGCGCAATGTCGTTCAGGTTGACGCTGACGAAGTCGAGATCGAGCTTGCCGGCCTCGATCTTGGCGAGGTCGAGCAGGTCGTTAACGAGGCTGATAACGTAGCCGCCCGACTGATGGATGTCGCGCAGGTATTCCTTGTAGCGCTCGTTGGCGATCGGCCCGAAACGCTCCTCGGCCATCACCTCGGCGAAGCCGATGATCGCGTTGAGAGGGGTGCGGATCTCGTGGCTGATCTTGGCGAGCACGTCGGATTTCTGGGCGCTCGCCGTCTCCGCCGCCTTGCGGGCTTCGACCAGCTCGCCCTCGGTCTTCTTCCAGGCGGTCAGGTCGCGCAGCACGGCGCAGAAGCGCGGCTCGCTGCCATGGGCGATCTGGCCCATGGTCATGAAAAGCGCGATCTTGCCGCCTTGGCGCACGCGGCCCTGCACCTCGCGCCCGTCGTTGAGCACCGAGGCGACGCCGCCGCCCTTCAAGCCTTCGAGATAGTCGAGCGCGGGCGCATGGCTCTCGCCGGCGAAGAGCAGGGTGAACAATTCGCCGGTGACCTCGCGCTGGTCATAGCCGAACAGCGCCTCGCCCGCCTTGTTCAGCGAGAGGATGCGGCCGCGATCGTCGACGGTGACGACGCCGTCGGTCGCGGTGTCCAGCATGGCGGTGAGCTCGCCGATACGGGCATCGCGCGCATCGGCATCGAGCCTGAGCGCCTCGACCCGTGCCGCCGACTCGGCTTCTTCCGCCGCGAATTCGGCCGCGAGCTCGGCTTCCTCCGCCTCTTCCGGCGTCAGCTCCTTTGCTTCGCTGCCATCCTCGCTGGGGCGGCGGAAGGCCATCAGCGTCGCCGGCTCGTCCTGCCAGCTTACGCTCGACAGCACGGCATCGACATGGACCAGATGGCCGAGCCGATCGATCAGCGTCATCGTGCCGCCATCGGTGCGGGCGGCCTCCTTGATCAGGCGGCTGACGTTGCCGCCCGCCTTCAGGTCGGCGAGGTCAGCATAATCCAGCAATTCGAGCAGCGTGCGGTTGGCATAAAGCGCCTCGTCGCCGCGATTGACGAGAACGGCGATCGGCAAACGGTCGAGCACGTCGGCATGCGAGTTGCGTTGCCGGGCAGGCGCAAGGCCTGGCTCCGACTCCGCGGCAACCTTCGCAGCCGGGGCCTCTTCCCTTTCCTTGACCTGCAGCGGCGCGACCGGCGGCAGGCGCGGCGCGCTCGGCTCGTCATCGCCGGCAAGCCTGGCGCCCAGCGCCTTGGCGATCTCGCGGAAGGCGTTGCGCTCGGCCGAGCTCAGATGCGATTTTGACGGTTCGAGCACCGGCCGGATCGCTGTCAGATGGCCGTTGCGCAGCGGCACGATCTTGCCGGGCGGCGAATCGGGCTCGGGCTCGGGCAGGGCAGGCGCTTCGGGAGCCGGCTCCGCCGCAGCTTCCTCCTGGGTTTGGTCGAGATCGGTCGACGCGGTGGCTTCGTCGGCCTCCTCGTCATCCTCGGCCAGATCCGGCAGGTCGCCCGTTTCAGGCTCGTCGATCGTCAGGTCTTCCTGATTCTCTCCGGCGGACGGTGCGAGCGTGCTCGTATCCTCTCCGATGGGCGGGGCTGCCGGGACAGTTTCGTCCATGGCGGCAAGATCGATCGCTGGCTGCGCAGCGTCGTCCCGAACCGCCTCGGCCACTGCCGGAGCGAGCTCCCCTTCCGCCGCGATATCGCTATCCGGCGCTGCGGCTTCCGCCTCGACCGCCGGGAAAGGACAGCGCTCGTTGAGCCGGGCGATGCCGAAGCCGCGGAAGCCGGCAAGCTGGCGCGTCGCATCGAGCACTGGCACGCCGGACAGCTCGACCGGCGCGGCCTCTCCGGGCGAATCGGTGCGCCAGAGCACGCTGTGGCCGCTCCAGGTCGCGGCCTTGGCGAATCGCTCGGTCAGCCCGCCGTCGCTGTCGGCGAAGGCGGAGCCGAGCAGGTCCTGCCAGCGCTGGCCGATCAGCCCGGCCGCCGCCTGTCCGGTGAGGCTGGCGATGTTGTCGGAGAGCTTGGTCAGCCGGCCGTCGCGGTCGCTCTGCCAGAGGAAGCGCACCATGGCCGGCTTGACGGGCGAGGGGGCCTCGTCGCGGGGAGGAGCCTCGACGGGCGCCGCAACGGCGGCGGGGGCAGGCTCGGCCTGGGCTGCCTGCGGAACCGTGATGCCGAGACGGCGCAATTCGGAAGCCTGCACGGCGATGGCGAGCGCGGTGCATCCGTCGGCGAGCGAAACCAGCTTGCTGCCGCAGGTGACCGGCACCGCGGCGAAGCTCGCGGTCAGACGCAGGCGTTCCAGGCGGATGCCATTGGCCGAGGCCAGGCCGCCAGCCAGCATGTTCAGGCGTTGCCGGGTCGGTGCCGGCAGGCTCGCTTGCCCACCGAGAAGGGCTTCGGCTGCCGCATTGACGAAATGGGGCTTCTCAGTGGCCGGGTCCCACAGCAGCAGGGCGCCGCCGGCGGCAAAGGATGCAAGGGCGGCGTCTTCAGCCGCCGCCACGCTCCACTTCGCCCAGTCCTCTCCGGCTTCGCTCATGCCCGCCTGCTCGTTTGATCCGTGCCCGTTATGCCTAACAAAGCCTTAATAGACCCCAAACGGCGGCAAATCCATGGAACCGAAGATCGCTCTCCCGCTTCTCATCGAAACAGCGTTAACATGGCCATCGTGGCCGATTGTCACGCTGTTGTCATTGCGCTGCAACAATGATATTGCAGTGCACAATGATCTAGGGATGGATCACCACACCACAGGAGGATTCGATGAACGGCAAGCTGCCTTATGAAGTGCCCACCGAAATGCGCGAGTTCGCCGAGCGCAGCGTCGAGCAGGCCCGCAAGGCGTTCGACGGCTTCATGGGCGCTGCCCATAAGGCTGTGGACAATGCCCACGGCTCGGCCGAGAGCGCCCGCGCCAACACCCAGGACGCGACCCGCAAGGCCATCGCCTATGCCGAGAACAATGTCGCGGCCGCGTTCGATTTCGCCCAGAAGCTGGTGAAGTCGAAGGATCTGACCGAGGTGATGCAGCATCAGTCCGACTTCCTGAAGTCGCAGGTCGCCGCGCTCCAGGGTCAGCTCAAGGACCTCGGCACCGCCGCGCAGGACGCCGCGACCAAGGCCGCCGAGACCGTCAGCAAGGCGACCAAGGGCCGCTGAGCCGAGACTGATTCGGCGCCGCATGGCGCCGCCATCGCTTTTGGCCGGACCCTGTGTCCGGCCTTCGCTGTTTGCCGCTGAAGGAGAGCTGTCATGGTCAAGCCTGCTCCGACCCGGACCAAGTCCAAGGTTCCGGTCAGCCTGTCCCCGGTGAAGGCGCTGACGTCCGCGCCCGCCGCGACGCCGCCATCCGCCGCGGCACCCGAGAAGCCGAAGGTCCCCGCGCAACCCGTTGCCGCCGCGCCTGCCAAGCCCTCGCCTGTGAAGGTTGCGGCCCCCGCGCCGTCGCCGGCTCCTGCCGCCGCGGCCAAGCCGGATCCCGTCAGCAAGCCCGCCCTCAGCAGCGCCCCGAAGAAGGTGGCGCCGGGCAAAGTCCGAGTCGAGAAGCCAGCGGCGAAGGTTGCCGGGCCTAAGGTCGCCGCGAAGGCAGCCAAACCTGCGGCAGCGGTGCCCAAGCCCGTCCCGGCGGTGTCCGCCCCCGCGGCCGCGAAGCCTGCGCCGATCAAGCCGGCAGTCGCCGAAGCGGCGCCCGCCAAGCCAGTCGTCGCCAAGCCTGCGCCTGTCGCGGCTGCGCCGGTTGCATCTGTCGCGAAGCCTGTGGAACCCGCGCCTGCTCTCGCACCGGTTGCCAAGGCGCCGCCTCCGCAGCCCGCCTCCCTCGATTCGCTGCCTTTGCCGCGCCCGCCCGAGGCGGCTGCCGTCATGACGGAAACGGCGATGAGCCAGGCTCTGACCATGGCGCGCGCCTTCGGTGCCTTGCAGGCCCGCATGCTCGACCATGCCTGCGCCGAGCTGGAAGCGACGCTGGGCGATGCGCAGACGCTCGCTCGCAGCAACAGCGCCTCCGAGGCGATCGCGCTGCAGGCCAAGGCGGTGCGGCGCAGCTACGAATCCTATGCCGAGCACCTCAAGGAGCTGGCGCGCGCCGCCAACGCCGCCCTGCGCAAGGACTGATCGAGCGGCGCATTACGGTGCTTGCGAAGGTGGCGCCGAAATTCCGTAGCCGGAGTTGAATTACGCGGTTGCAAAAGCGGGGAGTCGGCACTAGGGTCCGCGCCGCTGACGACCCCCGCCACGGCGGCCGGTCGCGAAGCCTGTGTTTGGGCAGCCATAGCTCAGTTGGTTAGAGCGCTAGATTGTGGATCTAGAGGTCCCCCGTTCAAGCCGGGGTGGCTGTACCATTCTTCCTCCGGACATCGTCGGAACATACCGCCCCGCGGGTTCGCCGGCTCAGTGCCGCCCCTTGAAGCGGCCTTCGCGCTTCGCCATATCTTGTCCAAGCGGAAGGGTTCGCCTTTCGCCTGCGGGATGCTGCCCGGCGGCGGGTCCCGATGTTCATGAGGCGCCTTTCGAGGGCCTGAAGCGATGACGCGTCCACCTAGCCTGTCCCACCCGTTCCTGCTCGGCTTCGACGATATCGAGCGTGCGCTCGATCGTGTCGCCAAGGGCGCGAGCGAGGGTTACCCGCCCTACAATATCGAGCGGCTACCCCGGACGGAGGACGAGCCCGATCGTCTGCGCATCACGCTGGCCGTCGCGGGCTTCGCGCGCGAGCAGCTGGAGATCACGCTGGAAGAGAACCAGCTGACGATCCGCGGCCGCCAGAGCGACGACAAGAATCGCCAGTTCCTGCACCGCGGCATCGCCGCCCGTCAGTTCCAGCGCAGCTTCCTGCTGGCCGACGGCATGCAGGTCCTCGGCGCCGATCTGTCGAACGGTCTGCTCGCGATTGATCTGGTCAGGCCGGAACCGGAACGGCTCATCCGGCGTATCGATATCATGAGCCGGGAGTAGAGGGCGGGGACCCGTCCAGCTTTGAAGGATGCGCCAGCGGTTTTCGCATCTGTTCATAATTGAAGGCGCAGTATCAGAACCGCATTCGCACTGCTCTGAAGGAGGGCGCGATGAAACAGGACAGGAATCTCATCCAGATCAACCCGCTGACCCCTGCGGAATTCGCCGCGCTCGGCACCGGCGAGGTCGCCTATCTCAAGTCGATGAGCTCGGACGAGCTGATGCGGATTTTCCCGCAGGCTCCCAAGATCGAGTCCGGCTTGCAGCTCTTCACCCTGCTCTCGGCCGACGGCGCGCCGATCCTCGTGACGGATTCGCGCGAGGCCGCCACGGCCAATGCCTGGGAGCATGACCTGCGGATGGTCAGCGTCCACTGACGCTGGCCAGCCCGGTTCTCAGAGCGCGGTCGCCATCCCGGCGACGGCCGACTGCAACCTCACGATATCGTCCGGCGTGGACAGGCGGTGATCGCCGTCCTTGATCAAGGTCAGGACGACGGGATCGCCGCTGAGATGCTCGACGAGCTTCAGCGCCCGGCGCCACGGCACGTCAGGGTCGCGCATGCCCTGCAGGATATGCACGGGGCAGCCGGCCTTGATCTCGCCGCCGAACATCAGATGCCGGCGCCCATCCTCGATCAGGGCGCGGGTGATCGGCGTCGGCTCGGGAGAGTATTCCGAAGGCCGCTGCCAGACGCCTTCTTCCATGATCGTCCGGCGGATCGAATCGGGCATCTGCGCCCACATCAGGTCCTCGGAGAAGTCGACGGCGGGCGCGATCAGCACGAGCCCGGCCGGCTGCAAGGCCGAGCCGAACAGCTTGCGGGCCGCGAGCAGGGCGATCCAGCCGCCCATCGACGACCCCACCAGGATCGGGCGCTGGCGACATTGGCTTTCGATCACCGCGAGCGCGTCGCCGAGCCAGTCCGACAGGGTGAAACTGCCGAAGTCGCCGTCGCTCTCGCCATGGCCGCCATAGTCGAAGCGTAGGCAGGTCCGGCCTGCGTCGCGCGCCCATTCGGCCAGCGCTTCGGCCTTGGTCGCGCGCATGTCGGACCGGAAGCCGCCGAGCCAGACCACCGGCGCGCCGGTTCCCTCCTGCAGGAGATAGGCGAGGCGGCGCTTTGAAAGCCCGTCTCCGACCTCAAGCCATTGCGGCGGCTGGCGCTCCAAGGCAAATCTCCTGTGGCGAATCATCTGGCCGCGGCGATTAGAGGCTGCGGCAGTCAACCGATGGGGGCATATTCGCCCCGTTAAAGAAATTCCAGACCGAGAGCGAATGTCCTTCAAGCCGGGTGCCCATCTTTCTCTGCCTTCGACCGAAACGCATCCGCTGGCGGGGCGGACGATCCTGCAGATCATTCCCGAGCTGGAAGCAGGCGGGGCCGAGCGCACTGCCGTCGACATCGCCAAGGGGCTGACCGATGCCGGTGCCCGCGCGCTGGTCGCGACCGAAGGCGGGCGCCTCGTTGCCGAATTGCAGGCCAAGGGCGGGGTCTGGCTGCCGTTTCCGGCGGCGTCCAAGAACCCGGTCGCGATGCTTTTCAACATCCGCAAGCTCGCGCGGCTCTGCAAGCAGGAGGGGGTGGAGCTGATCCATGCCCGCTCGCGCGCGCCGGCCTGGGTCGCGCTCGGCGCGGCGCGGCTGCTGAAGCTGCCCTTCGTCACCACCTATCACGGCTCCTATAACAGCCGCTCGGCGGTGAAGACGCTCTATAATTCGGTGATGGCGCGCGGCGACGTCGTGATCGCCAACTCCGTCTATACGGCCGGTCTGATCCAGGCGAAGCATCCGGTGGCGGGCGATCGCGTCCGGGTCGTCAATCGCGGCACCAATTTCTCGGCCTTCGCACCGGCTGCGGTCGGTGCCGAGCGGGTGCAGGCCCTGCGCAAGGCCTGGGGCGTCGAGCCTCACCAGCGCATCGTGCTGCTGCCCGGCCGCCTGACCAACTGGAAGGGCCAGCGCGTCCTGATCGAGGCCGCGCGCATCATGCGCGACGGCGGTGACACCGACACGGCCTTTATCCTCGCCGGCGATGCGCAGGGCAGGGACGGTTACGTCAAGGAACTCGACGCCCTGATCGCCAAGGCCGGGCTGGAAGGCCGCGTCAAGCGCGTCGGCCATTGCTCGGACATGCCGGCGGCGATGCTCTCGGCGGCGGTCGTCGCGGTGCCGTCGACCGATCCGGAAGCCTTCGGCCGCGTCGCGGTCGAAGCGCAGGCGATGGGTACGCCCGTCGTGGTCTCGGATCTCGGCGCCGTGCCGGAAACCGTGCTGGCGCCGCCGCAGGTTCAACCCGGCGAGCGTACCGGCTGGCATGTGCCTCCCGGCGATGCCGCGGCGCTAGCGGCCGGCTTGAACGAGGCACTGGCTCTGCGCCCTTCCGCCCGCGATGCGCTGGCGCGGCGGGCACGGGTTCATGTCGAGCGGCATTTCTCGCTGGAAGCGATGGTCGCGGAAACCCTCGACGTCTATTGCGCGTTGCTGGAGCGCTGACCCGCTTCCACAGTGGGAGATGGCTGCCGCAGCGGTGTCATGCATTGACATCGCCCGTCTTTGTGCAATGTGTCTGCAACAACGGCGCGAAGCGCGCCAAGTACAGGAGAATACCCCCATTCGTCGTCCCTACCGCGCTGCCCCGACCCCGACCAAGGAAGGTCCCCGCTCGAACCGCGATATCCGCGGAGTTCGCGAGGTTCAGCTCATCGACGATACCGGCGCCAACCGTGGCGTCGTGTCCTTTTTCGATGCGCTGAAGCTTGCCGAGGATGCCGGCCTCGACCTCGTCGAGATCGCCCCGAATTCCGTTCCGCCGGTCTGCAAGATCCTCGATTACGGTCGCTTCCGCTTTCTCGAGCAGAAGAAGGCCTCGGAGGCGCGCAAGAAGCAGCGCACCATCGAGATCAAGGAAATCAAGCTGCGTCCCGGCATCGACAAGCACGACTACGACGTGAAGATGAAGGCCATGCACGGCTTCTTCGAGGAAGGCGACAAGGTGAAGGTCACCCTGCGCTTCCGCGGCCGTGAGATGGCGCACCAGGACCTCGGCGTGAAGGTGCTGGAGCGCGTCAAGGTCGATACCGCCGAGATCGCCAAGGTCGAGAGCGACTGGCAGCTCGAAGGCCGCCAGATGGTGATGGTGCTCGCGCCCCGTTGAGGCGCGTCACCCGCGATCCCTAACAGATCGAGAAAAAGGGCGCCGCTGGCGCCCTTTTTCATGTCGCTTTTCTCAGCAGCCCGTCGAGCATCGCGTCGAAGGCCTCGGTAGCCCCTTCGAGCGCAGCCTCCGGATCGGGCGCATGCGCGATCCACTGCGCCGCATGCTGGGTCGCGCCAAAGATCAGTGTCGCCACCGCCTCCGGATCGAGCGGCGCCAGCACGCCCTCGGCGATGAGCGAGTCGAGGCTTCCGGCCATCATCCGGATGCAGTCGTTCTGGATCGGCCAGCTCCAGGGATCGCCGAGCACGGCCGGGCCGTCGCGCAGCATGATGCGCTGCATCTCCGGCTCCAGCGCCATGGCGAGATAGGCGGCGCATTCGTCGCGGAAGCCGGTCCAGCGATCGCCGGCCCTGGCTGAGACGGCGCGCAGCCTGACCGTCATTTCCGCATCGATCTGGTCGATGACGGCCGCGAACAGCCCCTTCTTGTCGCCGAAATGGTGATAGAGCGCGCCGCGCGTCAGCCCGGCCGCCGCCGTCATCTCGTCCATCGAGGCGGCCGCATAACCCACTGTGCCGAACGCCTCGCGGGCCGCGGCGATCAGGCTGGCGCGGGTTTCCGCGATCATGTCGGCACGAAGTCTGCGGGCCATCGCATCCCCATCACATACGCCTCGTATGTTAATTGACATACGGGGCGTATGCAATTACGCATTCACTCACATACGCGGCGTATGTCCGCAATCACGGTCCGAGCCATGCCTAACCCCTATCGCGAAATCTTCCAGGCGCCCGGCGCCTTCGCCTTCTCCGGGGCCGGCTTCATCGCCCGCCTGCCGGCCTCCATGGTCAGTCTCGGCATTGTCACCATGCTGTCGGAGCGGCGCGGCGAATATGCGATCGCAGGTGCGGTGGCGGCGACCTTCGCGCTCGCCAGCGCGCTGATCACGCCGCAGGTCTCGCGCCTCGTCGATCGCTACGGCCAGCGCCGCGTGCTGTTGCCGGCCGCCGCCGGCGGCGCGCTCGCCTTGAGCGGCCTCATGGTCGCCACCTGGACAGGCGCGCCGAGCTGGCTGCTCTTCGTCTTCGCGTTGCTGGCCGGCCTGATGCCGAGCATAGGCGCGATGGTCAGGGCGCGCTGGACCGAGTTCTATCGCGATACCCCGCAATTGCGCACGGCCTTCGCCTTCGAATCGGTGGTCGACGAGGTCATCTTCATCGTCGGGCCGATCCTGGCGATCGGTTTGAGCGTCGGCCTGTTTCCCGAGGCCGGGCCGCTTGCCGCCCTGATCTTCCTCGTCGTTGGCGTGCCCTTGCTTTGTGCGCAGCGGCGCACCGAGCCGCCGGTTCGCGCGTATGTCGCCGGCACGGACACTTCGGTCATCCGCGTCGGCGGCGTCCAGATCGTCGTGCTCGTGATGATCGCGATCGGCGCGATCTTCGGCACGGCCGAGATCACTGCCGTCGCTTTTGCGGAAGCGCAGGGACAGAAGGCCGCCGCGAGCCTGCCTCTGGCGGTCTATGCGGCCGGTTCACTGATCGTCGGCCTCGTCTTCGGGGCATTGCGGCTCAAGGCGTCGCTCGCCATGCAGTTCCTCGCGGCGATCGCGCTGGCGGCGGCGACGACCTTGCCGCTGCTGGCCGTGACCGGGCTCTACTCGCTGGCGCTGGTCTTCTTCATGGCCGGCGCGGCGGTCTCGCCGACGATCATCATCGCCATGGGCCTGATCGAGCGGCTGGTGCCGGCGCGCCAGCTCACCGAAGGCATGACCTGGGCGATCACCGGCATCAATATCGGGATGGCTGCCGGCGCCTCCGCCGCGGGCATCCTGATCGACGCCCATGGTGCCCAGAGCGGCTTCTGGATCTCGGTCGGTGCCGGTGTCGCCGCGCTGCTGGTCGTGCTCATCGGCTACAGCCGCCTGCTCGGCGCGCGAAGCGAAACGCTGGTCTGCGAAGCCGCCTGAGAGGCGGAGCGGGGAAACCTGGTGCGGCATTGCCGGCTTCGCACTTGCAATAGCGGCCGTTTTCTGCGATAGGCCCGGCCTTCGATCGCCCGGCTGATAAGGGCTGCCGTGGCGGTCGTGCTTTGCTTCCTGAAAGCAAGACATTGGCAACGCGTTCTCAAAGACGCGAAGCCTCGACCATTGAGGAGCTGAAATGCCCAAGATCAAGACCAAATCGGCCGCCAAAAAGCGGTTCAAGATCACCGGTACCGGCAAGGTGCTCTACGCCCAGGCCGGCAAGCGTCACGGGATGATCAAGCGGACCAACAAGCAGATCCGCAATCACCGCGGCACCACGACCCTCTTCGAGGGCGATGCTGCCAACGTGAAGAAGTTCTTCCTCCCCAACGGCTGACGCCACCTGACATTCCGGAGATCATGACATGGCTCGCGTGAAACGGGGCGTTACCGCCCACGCCAAGCACAAGAAGACGTTCAAGGCCGCCAAGGGCTTCTATGGCCGCCGCAAGAATACGATCCGCGCTGCAAAGGCGGCCGTCGATCGCTCGATGCAGTACGCCTATCGCGACCGCAAGAACAAGAAGCGCTCGTTCCGCGCGCTCTGGATCCAGCGTCTCAACGCTGCGGTGCGCGAGCACGGCCTGACCTATTCGGTCTTCATCGGCGGCCTGATCAAGTCGGGCATCGAACTGGACCGCAAGACCCTGTCGGCCATGGCCATCGACGATGCAGCCTCGTTCGCTGCGGTTGTCGAGACGGTCAAGGGCGTGCTGGGCGCCGAGGCCAAGGCTGCGTGACAAACACTGCCTGAGCAGCCTTGCAGTGCTGAATTGGAAAAGGCTGGCGGTGACGCCGGCCTTTTTCTTTGGGATCAGGTCTGTACGCTGCCGTTCTTCGGCGGGTTCCAGCCTTCGCCGGCGCCTTCGACGATCCGGTCATAGGCCTCCTCAGGCGAATCCACATAGCTGAACAGCTTCAGGTCGTCGGGCCGGATGAAGCCCGCCGCCGCCATCTGGTCGAGATTGAGCAGGCCCTTCCAGTAGCCGGAATCGTAGAGCACGATCGGCACCGGCCCCATCTTGCCGGTCTGGACCAGCGTCATGATCTCGAAGAGTTCGTCGAGCGTGCCGAAGCCGCCGGGGAAGACGACCAGCGCTGCCGCGCGCATCGCCAGATGCATCTTCCGCATCGCGAAATAGTGGAACAGGAAGGTCAGGTCCGGGGTCGACCAGGCATTCGGCTCCTGCTCGTGCGGCAGGGTGATGTTGAAGCCGATCGAGATCGCGCCGGCTTCGGTCGCGCCGCGATTGGCGGCTTCCATGATGCCGGGACCGCCGCCGGTGGCGATGACGTGATGGCGCCCGGCCTCGCCGTCGCGCAGCGCGCCGCCGCGCTCGGACGCGATCCGGCCGAAGGTGCGGGCGGCCTCGTACCAAGGATTGCCCTCGCGCACCCGCGCCGAGCCGAAAACGACGATGGTCGAGACGACGCCGCGCGCTCTCAGGCTGTCTTCCGCCTTCTGGTATTCCAGCATGAAGCGCGCGCCGCGCATCGAATCGCCGAGGATAAAATCCGGGTCGAGCGCGGCCATCCGGTAAGAGGGCGATTCCTTCTGGCGGGTATTGTCGGGCAAGGCAGCCTCCTGCTTCGGCGTCGGCTGTGCCGGTTGGTCCGGCAAAGCGTCGCTTCGCTCTGGCATATGCCGGCCGTTCCCGCTAGAACGCGCCCGTTCCCACGCCTTCAAACGCTTGCGACTGAATTCATGACCGATATCGCCACCCTGGAACGCGACGTCCTCGCCGCGATCGATTCTGCCGCCGATGAAGCCGCCATCGAGGATGTGCGCATCGGCGCCCTCGGCAAGTCCGGCTCGATCTCGGGCCTGCTCAAGACCTTGGGCGGAATGACGCCGGACGAGCGCAAGGAGAAGGGCCCGCAGATCAACGGCCTGCGCGATCGCGTGCAGGGCGCCATCGCCGCCCGTAAGGAAGCTTTGGGCGAGGCGGCTCTCGAAGCCCGGCTCGCTTCCGAGCGTGTCGATATCTCGCTGCCGGTGCAGGACGGTCCGGAGGCGCGCGGCCGCATCCATCCGATCAGCCAGGTCATCGACGAGATCACCGCGATCTTCGGCGACATGGGCTTCGCCATCGCGGAAGGCCCGGATGTTGAGACCGACGATCTCAACTTCACCAAGCTGAACTTCCCGGTCGGCCATCCCGCCCGCGAGATGCACGACACCTTCTTCTTCGCGCCCGACGCCAATGGCGAGCGCAAGCTGCTGCGCACCCACACCTCGCCGGTCCAGGTCCGCACCATGCTGGCGCAGCAGCCGCCGATCCGCGTGATCTGCCCGGGCCGGACCTATCGCAACGATTCCGACCAGACCCACACGCCGATGTTCCATCAGGTGGAGGGGCTCGTCATCGACAAGTCCGCCAATCTCGGCCACCTCAAGTGGATCCTGGAAGAGTTCTGCAAGTCGTTCTTCGAGATCGACGACGTGAAGATGCGCTTCCGCCCGTCCTTCTTCCCCTTCACCGAGCCCTCGATGGAGGTCGACATCCAGTGCTCGCGCAAGGGCGGTGAAATCCGCTTCGGCGAGGGCGACGACTGGCTGGAGATACTCGGCTGCGGCATGGTCCACCCGAACGTGCTCAGGAATTGCGGGCTCGACCCCGAGGTCTATCAGGGCTTCGCCTGGGGTATGGGCATCGACCGGATCGCCATGCTGAAATACGGCATGCCGGACCTGCGCCCCTTCTTCGAGGCTGACGTGCGCTGGCTCGCCCATTACGGCTTCCGCCCGCTCGACCTGCCGACGCTGACGGGCGGCCTCTCCTCATGACGGCAGCGGCCGGTCAGGGGAGGGCGCGATGACGCCTGCGGGCTGGGCGGCGACGATCGCCGTGCTGCTGGTCGTGATGAACCTGGCAAGCCAGGCCATCGCGCTCTGGCGGCTGCGCCGGCCCCTGCAGCGCTCTGCCCTGCTCGAAGAATTGCCTGCTGTCACCATCGTCCGGCCGGTGCGCGGCATCGAGGCCTTCAGCCGCGAGACGGCGGTCTCGGGGCTGGAACTCGACTATCCCAGCTACAGCACGATCTTCTGCGTCGCCGACGCCCATGATCCGATCATCCCGCTGATCGAGGAACTGATCGGCACCTACGGCACCGGGAAGGACCGCCTGATCGTCGGGGACGTGCCGGTCAGCGCCAATCCCAAGCTCAACAACTGCGTGCGCGGCTGGGAGGCGGCGACGACCGACTGGGTCATCCTCGCCGATTCCAACGTGCTGATGCCCAAGGACTATATCCAGCGCATGCTGGCCGCCTGGCAGCCGACCACCGGCCTCGTCTGCTCGACGCCGGCCGGCTCCCGGCCGCTATGCATTGGCGCCGAAGTCGAATGCGCCTTCCTCAACGCCTTCCAGGCGCGCTGGCAATATGTCGGTGAGGCGCTGGGCCTCGGCTTCGCGCAGGGCAAGTCGATGCTCTGGAACAAGCCCTTCCTCGACGCCAATGGCGGCATCGCCGCGCTCGGCGCCGAGATCGCCGAGGATGCCGCCTCGACCAAGCTGGTGCGCAATACCGGCCGGCAGGTCCATCTCGTCGGCCAGCCCTTCGAGCAACCGCTTGGCCGGCGCCGACTGAGGGACGTCGTGCAGCGCCAGTTCCGCTGGGCGCGCCTGCGGCGCGTGACCTTCCTGCCGTTCTTCGCGCTGGAAATCCTCTCCACGCCTTTCCTCGCCGCCGTGCTGGCCACCTTCGGCGCTTCGGCCATCGGCCTGCCGGCCTGGCTTGCGCCACTCCTCGTGCTGCTCGTCTGGTATGCCGGCGATATCGTGCTGTCCGCCAGCGTTGGCTGGTTCCTGAACTGGCGTACGCCGCTCGCCATGCTGGCACGCGACATCGCCTTCCCCGGCATCTGGGCCTATGCCTTCGTCGGCGGCGAGGTGAGTTGGCGCGGCAACGCCATGAGGATCAGCACCGATGGCGCCAACAAGCTCAACGATGCCCTGCCGAAGGCGCCGGCACAGGCGGGGCACGATGGACGCTGACCTGATCGCCTCCCTGCCCGAGCGCTATCGCGGCTGCCCGAGCTTTTCCTTCGGCGACAGCCCGGAGCTCGCGACCGAGCTTGCCGCGCTGGTCGTCAGCGGCCGCAAGATCGCGACGGTGAACACGCTCGATGCGCCCGATTGCCCCAAGCTCAACGAGCTCTGGATCGTGCTCGACGGCGCTGGGCGGCCCGTCTGCGTCATCGAGACGCTCGAACTGATCCCGCGGCGCTTCGATGAAGTTGACGAGGCCTTCGCCTTCGACGAAGGGGAGGGCGACCGCTCCCTGGCCTTCTGGCGGGAGGCCCACGAATCCTATTTCCGGCGCATCGGTGTCTTCAGCCCCGACATGCCCTTGCTTTGCGAACGCTTCCGTCTGGTGGAGGTATTCGCCCCGATGGACGTAGACGCATGAAGTTCACGATCTCCTGGCTCAAAGAGCATCTCGACACCGACGCCTCCGTTGCGGAGATCGCCGAGACCTTGACCCGCGTCGGCCTCGAGGTCGAGGCGATCGAGGATCGCGCCGCCGCGCTTTCGGCCTTCACCATCGCCTATGTCATCGAGGCGAAGCAGCATCCGAACGCCGACCGCCTGCGCGTCTGCATGGTTGATACCGGCGCGGGTGAGCCCGTGCAGGTCGTCTGCGGCGCGCCGAATGCGCGCACCGGCATGAAGGGCGTGTTCTCGCCGCCGGGCAGCTACATTCCCGGCAAGAAGGTCACGCTCGGCAAGGGCGTGATCCGCGGCATCGAATCGAACGGCATGCTGGTCTCGGAAGCCGAGCTCGAATTGTCCGACGATCATGACGGCATCATCGAATTGCCTGATGATGCTCCCGTCGGCCAGCCCTATGCCCCGTATGCCGGGCTCGACGACGCCGTGATCGAGATCGCGGTGACGCCGAACCGCGCCGATGCGCTCGGTGTCGCCGGCATCGCCCGCGACCTCGCCGCCGCCGGCCTCGGCAAGCTGAAGAACGCACCGATCCAGCCGATCAGCGGTTCCTTCCCGTGCCCGGTGAAGGTGAAACTCGATTTCGCTGAGGACGACCGGAAGCTCTGCCCGGCCTTCGCGCTGCGCCTCGTGCGCGGCGTCAAGAACGGCCCTTCGCCGGACTGGCTGCAGGCGCGCCTGCGCGCCGTCGGCCTCAGGCCCATCAACGCGCTGGTCGACATCACCAACTTCATGACGCTCGACCGCAACCGGCCGCTGCACGTCTTCGACGCCGCCAAGGTGAAGGGCAATCTCACCGTCCGCCGCGCCAAGGCGGGCGAGACCATCCTCGCGCTCGACGGCAAGACCTATACGCTCACCGACGAGCAGGTCGTGATCGCTGACGAGCATGGCGTTGAGTCGCTCGCCGGCATCATGGGCGGCGAAGCCTCGGGCTCAAGCGAGACGACCACCGACGTGCTGATCGAGAGCGCGCTCTGGGACCCGCTGAACGTCGCCCGTTCGGGCCGCGCGCTCGGCATCAATTCGGATGCGCGCTACCGCTTCGAGCGCGGCGTCGATCCCGATTTCGCAGGCCCCGGCCTCGATCTCGCGACCGCGATGGTGATCGAGCTCTGCGGCGGCGAAGCCTCCGAGATGGAATTCGCCGGCGAACTGCCCGCCAGCCCCGCTGCCATCGATTTCCCCTGGTCCGAGGTCAAGCGCCTCACCGGGCTAGACCTGCCGCAGGCTGAGATGCAGGCGGCGCTGACCTCGCTCGGCTTCGAGGTCACGGGCGCGGGCGACCGCGTCACGGTCGCTCCGCCGTCATGGCGCGCCGATGTCGGCGGCAAGGCCGATCTCGTCGAGGAGATCGTCCGCATCGCCGGGCTCGATCGCGTCGCCTCGACGCCGCTGCCGCGCATCAAGGGCGAGGTCGTCAAGCCGGTTCTGACCGTGCTGCAGAAGCGCACCCGCACCGCCAAGCGTACGCTCGCGGCGCGCGGCCTTGTCGAAGCCGTGACCTGGTCCTTCATCTCGCATGATCAGGCCAAGCTTTTCGGCGGCGGCTCGCCGAAGCTGGCGCTCGCCAACCCGATCGCGGCCGATCTCTCGGACATGCGGCCCTCGCTGCTGCCGGGCCTGATCCGCGCCGCGCAGAGCAATGCCGATCGCGGCTTCCCCGATGTCGCGCTGTTCGAGGTCGGTCAGGTCTTCAAGAGTGACGAGCCGGAAGGCCAGCTCATCGCCGCGACCGGCTTGCGCCGCGGCACCGCCCGTCTCGACGGCACCGGCCGTCACTGGGATGGCGGCGCCAAGCCCGTCGACCTGTTCGACGCCAAGGCGGATGTGCTCGGCCTGCTTTCGGGGCTCGGCATTCCGACCGGCGGTCTCCAGATCGTCGCGGGCGGCCCGACCTGGGCCCATCCCGGCCGCTCCGCCACACTCCAGTTCGGCCCAAAGGGCGTGATCGGCGCCTTCGGCGAGGTCCATCCCAAGATCCTGAAGGCGCTTGACGTGAAGGGTCCGCTGGTCGCCTTCGAGATTCATCTCGATGGGCTGCCGCTGCCCAAGGCCAAGCCGACCAAGGTGAAACCGAAGCTCGTGCTCTCCGACTTCCAGCCGGTGACCCGCGATTTCGCCTTCATCGTCGATAAGGCGGTGGCGGCCGGCGACATGGTCAAGACGGCGCAGGGCGCCGATCGCGCGCTGATCGCCAATGTCGGTGTCTTCGATCTCTACGAGGGCGCGGGCGTCGAGACCGGCAAGAAGTCGGTCGCTTTGGCTGTCACGCTGCAGCCGACCGAGAAGACGCTGACCGAGGCCGAGATCGAGGCCGTCGGCAGCAAGATCGTCGCCGAGATCGGCAAGCGCTACGGCGCGACACTGCGCGGCTGATAGCGCTATCTCGTCATGGTCGGGCTTGTCCCGACCATCCACGTCGTTGCTGGTCGAAGGTCGTGCTCAAGACGTGGATGCTCGCCACAAGGGCGAGCATGACGGAGCGGCTCGCTCGCACTCGCCAACCAGAACTCCCTTCCCACCATTGATCGACATTATGTAATAATCCATGCGCGAAATCCCTGGGCTATCAGGGTATGCGCTGACGCATTCTTGCATCTTCGCGGTCCTATGAGCCTCACCGAACGTCCCGTCACGGACAATCTGTTTCCCGGTTTTCGCCTGCTCGACGTCCAGACGTCGGGGCCGCGCATTCGCGTGCGGGTGGGCGGGGAGGGGCCGCCGCTGCTGCTGCTGCACGGCTATCCGCAGACCCATGTGATGTGGCGCCGGATCGCCCCGCTGCTCGCCCCGTATTTCACCCTGATCTGCCCGGACCTGCGCGGCTACGGCGATTCCGACAAGCCGCCGAGCGACGCCGAGCACACGCCGTACTCGAAGCGCGCCATGGCGCAGGACATGGCCGAGGTGATGAGCGTGCTCGGGCACGAACGCTTTTTCGTCGGCTCGCATGATCGCGGCGCCCGCGTCGCGCATCGCCTAGCGCTCGACCATGGCGAGCGCGTGTTGAAGCTCGCGACCCTCGACATCGCGCCCACGCGCGAGATGTATCGCGACACGACCGATGCCTTCGCCCGCGCATATTGGCACTGGTTCTTCCTGATCCAGCCCGCGCCGATGCCGGAGCGCATGATCGAGAGCGATCCGGACTTCTACTGGACGAGCCGGCGCGCCGCGGACATGCGGCTGTTCGAGCCGGAAGCGCTTGCCGAATACCTGCGCTGCTTCCGCGATCCCGCGATGATCCATGCGAGCTGCGAGGATTATCGCGCCGCCGCGACGATCGACATCGCACACGACGATGCCGATGGTGGCCGCAAGCTCGCCTGCCCGCTGCTGGCGCTCTGGGGCGAGCGCGGCGTCATCGGAAAATGCTTCGACCCTCTGGCCTTGTGGCGCGAGCGTGCGCAGGATGTGCGCGGCCGGGCTCTGCCGGGCGGACATTATCTGGCGGAGGAGGTCCCCGATCTCGTCGCCACGGAGTTCAAGGCCTTCTTCGGAGAGACCGCATGACCGGCACCAACCGCGTTTACCGCATCGCCGTGATCCCCGGCGACGGCATCGGCAAGGAGGTCATGCCCGAGGGCCTGCGCGTGCTGGAGGCCGCCTCGAAGAAATACGGCTTTGAGCTGCGTCTCGACCAGTTCGATTTCTCTTCCTGCGACTACTACGCGAAGCACGGCAAGATGCTGCCAGACGACTGGAAGGAGAAGATCGGCGGCCATGACGCGATCTATTTCGGCGCCGTCGGCATGCCCCAGCAGGTGCCGGACCATATCTCGCTCTGGGGCTCGCTCCTGCTGTTCCGGCGCGAGTTCGATCAATACGTCAACCTGCGCCCCGTCCGCCTGATGCCGGGCGTGCCCGGCCCGCTCGCCAATCGCAAGCCCGGTGACATCGACTTCTTCGTCGTGCGCGAGAACACCGAGGGCGAGTATTCTTCGGTCGGCGGGCGCATGTATGCCGGCACCGAGCGCGAGATCGTCATCCAGGAGACGGTTATGAGCCGCGTCGGTGTCGACCGCGTGCTGAAATACGCCTTCGAGCTGGCGCAGCGCCGCCCGCGCAAGAAGCTGACCTCCGCCACCAAGTCGAACGGCATCTCGATCACCATGCCCTACTGGGACGAGCGGGTGAAGGAGATGGCCAAGCACTATCCGGGCGTCGCCGTCGACCAGTACCATATCGACATCCTGACTGCGCATTTCGTGCTGAATCCCGACCGCTTCGATGTGGTCGTCGCCTCCAACCTGTTCGGCGACATCCTGTCCGATCTCGGCCCGGCCTGCACCGGCACGATCGGCATCGCGCCCTCCGGCAACATTAACCCGACCGGCGATCACCCCTCGCTGTTCGAGCCGGTCCACGGCTCGGCGCCGGATATTGCCGGGCAGGGCATCGCCAATCCCGTCGGCATGATCTGGTCGGGTGCCATGATGCTCGACCATCTCGGCGAGCATGAGGCTGCCAAGGGGATCGAGGCCGCGATCGAGCGCGCGCTCGGCGATGCCCGCACCCGCACGCGCGATCTCGGCGGCTCGCTCGGCACGGAAGCCGCCGGCAAGGCTGTGGAACAGGCGCTCTAGGGTGCTCGGCTACTTCATCAAAACACGCCGGCCTGATCCGGCTCTCTGACAAACTGCAAAAAAAAGGGGCAACCTGACCAATGGATTTCGCATCTTCCGCCTTTTGGACTTCACTGCTCCAGATCATCTGGATCGACTTGCTGCTTTCGGGCGACAACGCGGTCGTGATCGCGCTCGCCGTGCGCTCACTGCCGGAGAAGCAGCGTAAGGTCGGCATCTGGCTCGGCGCCGGTGCGGCGGTGGGCCTGCGCATCATCTTCGCGGTGGTGGTCAGCTACCTCCTGAACATCCCGTTCCTGAAGGTCGTCGGCGCGCTGCTGTTGTTCTGGATCGCCATCAAGCTCGCCAAGGGCGAAGAAGAGGCGCATGGCGAGATCGAGGCCAGCGACAATCTCTGGAAGGCGGTACGCACCATCGCCATTGCCGATGCGGTGATGAGCCTCGACAACGTGCTCGCGATCGCAGCCGCCGCCCGTGGCCATTTCGAGCTGTTCGTCTTCGGCCTGCTGCTGACGATCCCGCTGATCATCTTCGGCGCCCGCCTGCTCTCGTCGGTTCTCGAGCGCTTCCCGATCCTGATCTGGCTCGGCGCCGCCCTGCTCGGCTGGATCGCGGGCGAGATGCTGCTCAGCGACATGGCGGTGATGCAGTGGCTCCAGGTCCATATGCCGAGCTGGGTCCAGGCCGTGCCGGTCTCCGAGACGAACCCGGCCGGCCTCCTGCCCGCCAAGGTGCCGTTCTACACGGCGGCGGTGCTCGGTGCGGCCTTCGTCTGCATCGTCGGCTATTCCCTCAAGAAGAAGCCGATCGATCAGGCGGGCTGATGGCTTCAGCCTAGCTGGTAACGAAGATCGCGGCGGCCATGATCTCATGGCCGCCGTTTTTCATGGTGCGGAGAACACCGATGGCGTCTGTCGGGGCGGAGGCGTCCGCTACCCGAAACGCCTTCTCCGACAGAAGCGATACCGCGAAACTCTCCGGTGCCCGCCGGAAGCCCGATCCCAACGCCTTCACATAGGCTTCCTTCGCGGCCCAGAGGCGCGCGAAGCTCCGGGGGCGCTCGGCGGAGGCGACGGCGTCGAGAGCGCTGCGCTCGTCGGGATGCAACAGGTCGAGCGGCGGTGCAGCTCGCTCGTCGACCTGTTCGACATCGACGCCCAGCGGATGACGCGCCAGGCCGACGGCGACGATCCCGGCCCGTGTCGCCAATGAAAGATGCAGGCCGGCTTCCTGGGGGAGATCAAGAAAAGGACGACCGGCCGCGTCATGCGCGATGGCAACGGCTTCCTCCGGGCAGCCAAGCTGGCGCGCCACGATCCGCCGCGCCATGCCACGCCTCAGCGTGGAGCGCTCCGTCAGGTTGCGCGGAGCGGCATTCGTCCGGACGAGCCAGATCGCGGGCAGGGCAGAGGCGATGGCATCGGCGTCGTCGAACCAGTGCATGCCTCATCTGTAGTGCCCCTGCCGAAGGCTGTCGCGCCCTGCGCGGAATTCATGCAGCCGCGCCGTTCGTGCGCGTTGACCTTCGCGCCGGCTTTCACGCTTCTGGAAGGATCATGTCGCCCGACCCGAACACGCCGCCGGCCGTCCCGGACGCACCGATCACTGCCGCGGGCATGATGCTCGGCCTGCGCAAGGTCTCCGTGCTGATGCCGGGCATCGTCGTCTTCGCCGTCGCCTTCGGGGCTGCCGCGGCGGCGAAGGGGCTGAGCCTTTTCCAGACCTTGCTGATGAGCGGCTTCGTCTATGCCGGCGTCGCGCAGCTCGTCTCGCTGGAGCTCTGGCGCCCGGAATGGAGCTGGGGCGCCATCGCCGGCATCGCCGTGGTCACCGCGACCGTCAATGCGCGCATGGTCCTGCAAGGCGCTTCGCTGCAACCCTGGTTCGCCAAATATCCGAAGGCGCTCAATGCCTTCCACCTCTTCTTCTTCACTGATGCCAACTGGCTGATCGGCACGCGCTACCGCGCCGAGGGCGGGCGTGATCTCGGCGTTCTGGTTGGCGCGGGCTTGGCGCTCTGGCTGGTCTGGGTGATCGCCACGGGCGGCGGCTACATGCTCGGCGCGCTGGTCAGCGATCCGCGCCGCTACGGCATCGATCTCGTGATGCCGATCTTCTTCGCCGCGATGATCGTGCCGCTCTGGCGCGGGAAGCGCGGCATGGTGCCCTGGGTCGTCGCAGGCCTCGTCGCGCTGGTCACGGCCCGGCTCATCGACGGCTATGCCTTCATCATCGTCGGCTCGCTCGCCGGCGCGGTCACGGGAGCGTTCAGCGATGACGCTGCCTGATCCCGGCACCTGGGGCGCGATCATCGCCATTACCGCGATGGCGGCCGCGACCTATCTCTGCCGCATCTCCGGCGTGGCGCTGATGAGCATCATCCCGCTGACGCCCCATGTCCGGCGCGGGCTCGCGGCCCTGCCGGGTTCGATCGTGGTGGCGACCGTCTTGCCTCTGATCGAGCGGCTGGGTTGGGCTGCGGCGATCGCGCTGCTGGCCGCTGTCGGCACCATGATCCTGCGGCGCAGCGAGCTCCTGGCGCTGCTCGTCGGCATGGCCGCGATCTCCGGCCTGCGCGCACTCGGCTTCTGATCCATCACGCGGGCCGATTGCTTCCATCACATCCCGTCATCGCGATATGCGTCGCGGCATGTTGACGGCGAGCGGTGGGGGGAGGACGGTGCGGCTGAGTTAAATCGCCTATAATGGAGCGCCGTCATGGCATGGTATTCTCAGACGTGGACCTGGTTCGATGGCGCCTGGCATGAGGGCAACCCCGGCATCGTCGGTCCGCGCAGCCATGTGCTCTGGCAGGCCTCCTCGGTCTTTGACGGCGGCCGCTATTTCGATGGCGTCGCGCCGGATATCGACCTGCACGCTGCCCGCGTGAACCGCTCGGCCACCGCGCTCGGCCTGAACCCGACCGTCGAGGCCGACTTCATCGTCGGGAAGATGTTCGAGGGCGTCAAGAAATTCGCTCCTGGCACGGCGATTTACGTCAAGCCGATGTACTGGGGCGAGGCGGACGGCCCGTCCACCATCATGCCCGATCCGGAATCGACCCAGTTCGCGCTCTGCCTGTTCGAGGCGGCGATGCCGCAGCCGACGGCCGGCTTCTCGGTCACCAAGGGCGCCTTCCGCCGCCCGAGCTACGAGACCGCCCCGACGGATGCCAAGGCGGGCTGCCTCTACCCGAACAATGCCCGCGTGCTGAAGGTGGCGAAGGCCGCCGGCTTCGACAACGCGCTGGTGCTCGACATGCAGGGCAATGTCGCGGAGACCGCGACCTCGAACATCTTCCTCGCCAAGGACGGCGTGGTGAAGACCCCGGTCCCGAATGGCACCTTCCTGAACGGCATCACCCGCCAGCGCGTCATCAAGCTGCTGCGCGAGAGCGGCGTGCCCGTCGAGGAATGCAGCCTGCGCTACGAGGATTTCGAGCAGGCCGACGAGATCTTCATGTCCGGCAACTACTCGAAGTGCATGCCGGTGACCCGTATCGACAACCGCACGCTCCAGCCCGGCCCGCTCTTCCGCCGCGCCCGCGAGCTCTACATGGACTACGCCCACAGCAAGCCGAAGGCGGCCTGAGCCGGAAGGCTACATCCATGGCGCGCCTCGCCACGCGATTGACCGAACGCCTCGGCGTCGCCCATCCCATCCTGTCGGCGCCGATGGCGCTGGCAGGCGGCGGGGCGCTGGCTGCGGCGGTCACGCGTGCAGGCGGCCTCGGCCTGATCGGCGGCGGCTATGGCGACGCCAGCTGGATCGAGCAGCAATTCGCCGCAGCCGGCAACACACAGGTCGGCTGCGGCTTCATCACCTGGTCGATGGCCAGGAAGCCCGAGCTTCTGACGCAGGCGCTGGCGCACAAGCCGGCAGCGCTGATGCTCTCCTTCGGCGATCCGCGCCCCTTCGCCGACGAGATCGCGGCGGCGGGCGTGCCCTTGATCTGCCAGTGCCAGACGCTCGCCCATGTCCGGCAGGCGATCGAGGCGGGCGCTACCATCATCGTCGCTCAGGGCTCCGAAGCTGGCGGACACGGCGCCGACCGCGCGACGCTGCCCTTCGTGCCGGAGGCGGCGGACCTGATCGCCCGCGAAAGCCCTGATACGCTTCTGCTGGCCGCAGGCGGCATCGCCGATGGCCGTGGATTGGCCGCTGCCCTGATGCTGGGCGCTGATGGCGTTCTGGCCGGCACGCGCTTCTGGGCGAGTCGCGAGGCGCTGGTGCATGAGCGCCATCACGCTGCGGCCATCGCAGCCACCGGCGACCAGACCGTGCGCTCTTCCCTGCCGGATATCGCTCGCCAACTCGACTGGCCGAAGCCCTTCGATATCCGCGTCTCCGACAACGCCTTCATCGCGAAATGGGCTGGTCGCGATGCGGCGCTCAAGGGGGCCGTCGCAGCCGAAGGCCCGGCCTATCGCGAAGCCTTCATGGCCGGCGATCCTGACAAGGCCGCCGTCATCTTCGGCGAGGCAGCGGGCTTGGTCGCGGATATCCTCAGCGCCGGGGAGATCGTCGAGCGCATGGTGGCCGAGGCAACAGCCTTGCTCGGCGGCGCGAAGCGCTTCCTCGCTTGAGCTAGCGCAGCAACCTGAGCAGCCCCGTCACCTTGAGCAGGCCGCCCGCGAGCACGGCGTAGAGCACGGCCGCGACGGCGGACACCAGCAGGACCGCCATCAGGAGCGGCTCGAAGGGCAGGGCGGCCGTCAGCTTGAGCGCGAGCGGCTTGCCCCACCAGGCCAGCAGGCCGCAGATAGCCGCCACGCTGCAGATGATCGCCGCGAAGCCGGGCAGGCGCCGGTCGAGCGCGGTCAGGCCGCGTCGCCGCGCCAGCACGAAGAGTACGATCAGGTTGACCCAGGCGCCGGCCGCCGTCGCCAGGGCCAGTCCGGGTGCGCCCCAGTCGCGCCAGAGCAGGAGCTTGATCGCGACATTGCAGGCGATGGCCGCGAGCGCGACCAGCATCGGCGTCATCGTGTCGCCGCGCGCCTGGAAGGCCGAGACCTGCGTGCGGATCATCACGATCGCCGGCAGGCCGAGCGCATAGGCGAACAAAACCGCGCCGGCCGCCGCGCTCGCCGGTGCATCGAACTCGCCGCGTTGAAACAGCCCGGCGATCATCATCTCGGGAACAGCGACGAAGGCCGCGACGAAGGGCGCACTGGCGGCGAGCGAGATCGCGATGGCGCGGCTCTGGGCGCGATTGGCGGCGGCCTCGTCGCCCCGTGCGATGGCGCGGCTCATGGCGGAAAGCGCGACGGTGCCGACCGCGATCGCGATCAACCCGAGCGGCAGCTGGTAGAGCCGCTCGGCATAGTAGAGCGCGGCATAGCCGCCGCGCGGCAGCATCGAGGCGATGATGCCGTCGGTGAAGATCGCGATCTGCACGCCGGCCGAGCCGATCACGGCCGGCCCGAACACCTTGAGGAAATGCCTGACGCCGGCATCCATGCGCGGGCGCACCACCTTGCCGGAGACGCCGGCTCGCCGCGCCGCGACATAGAGCAGGATCCATTGCGCCACGCCGGAGATCGCGACGCCCCAGGCGGCGGCATGGGCCGCGCTCGGGAACAGGAAGGGCACGGCCAGCGCAGCGACGATGAAGACGTTGAGCAGGATCGGCGCGGCGGCGAAGGCGGCATAGCGCTCGACGGCATTGAGCGTCGCGCCGAGGAACGTGACCATGGTCACGAACAGCAGATAGGGGAAGGTGATCCGCGTCAGTGCGACCGCGAGCTCGAAGACCGCCGGGTCCTTGGTGAAGCCCGGCGCCAGCACGGTCACCAGCCAGGGCATCAAGGGCAGGGCCAGTGCCAGCAGGACGATCTGCACGATCAGCTGGATGGTGAAGAGCCGGTCGGCGAAGAGATTGGCGGCCTCGCGTCCCTCTTTCTCGGCGATCAGTGCATAGGTCGGCACATAGGCCTGGTTGACGGCGCCTTCGCCGAAGATCGCGCGAAAATGGTTGGGCAGACGCAGCGCGACCGAGAAGGCGTCCATGATCGCGCCGGCGCCCAGCACGGCCGCCAGCACGATGTCACGGACGAATCCGGTGATCCGCGAGATCAGCGTATAGCCGCCGACCGACAGGATGCTCTTGAGCATGAAGGCCTAGCGGATCAGCGGCGGCAGGGCATCGCCGCGCGGATGGTCGACGGTGCGGGCGTCGAAGCCGATACGCTCGCCGATCAGGTAGAGCGGCCGGCGCTTCACCTCGGCGAAGATGCGCCCGACATATTCCCCGATCATGCCGAGCGACAAAAGCTGGATGCCCGAGAAGAACATGATCGAGACGATCAGCGACGGGAAGCCGGGCAGGTCGGTGCCGAACAAGAGCGTGCGGAGCAGGAAGTAGACCGCGGAGAACGCAGCGATCACGGCAATGATCGCTCCCGACCAGGTCGCGATCTTGAGCGGCACGGTCGAGAAGGAGGAGAGGCCGTCGAAGGCGAAGGAGAACAGCTTGCCGTATCTGAACTTGGACTGGCCGTGCTCGCGCTCGGCGACATGGAAGGGCACGCCGATGGAGCGGAAACCGACCCAGGCGTAGAGCCCCTTCGAGAAGCGCGCCCGCTCCGGCAGGGCCCGCAGGGCATCGACGGCCTTGCGATCGAGCAGGCGGAAATCGCCGGCACCTTCCGGCAGCGGGGTTTCGCCGAAATAGCCGAAGAGCCGGTAGAACAGCTTGGCGAAGCCGCGTTTCATCCGGGTCTCGCCGTCGCGGTCGGTGCGCTGCCCGTAAACATTGAGATAGCCCTCGCGCCACTTGGCGAGGAAGGCGGGGATGGTTTCCGGCGGGTGCTGGAGATCGGCATCCATGATCACGACAGCGTCGCCCAAAGCATGGTCGAGCCCGGCTGCGATCGCGATCTCCTTGCCGAAATTGCGGCTGAAGGAGACGGCACTGATACGCGGGTCTGCGGCGTTGAGATCGCGGATCGCGGCCAGGGTCTCGTCGCGGCTGCCGTCGTCGACGAAGACGATTTCCCATGACGCGACTTCGCCGGTCAGCGCGGTCCGCAACCGTTCGACGAGCAGCGACAGGTTGGCGGCCTCGTTATGCACGGGCACGACGATGGACAGCTCGGGCCAGCGGGAGGCCCGAGGCGTACGTTGAACCGGCTGGGACCCGATATCCGACACGAACGACCTTTCAGCGAGGATGCATCGCCTCGCAGGCGAGGCGCGACGCACAGAACCGCAAAGCTTGCCGCCCGACAAGCCCGGAATGGCCTGCCCTTTCATTCCGGCGCGGTCGATCCGGGTTCGCCTCCACAAAAGGGTTGCCACGACCGCGGAAACGGGCGACGGCGGCTCTGGCGCGCATGGAGGGCGAGAACGCGATGGCGAATGGCTTTATCCTGTGTGCCGATGATTTCGCCATGACGGACGGCGTCAGCCGCGCGATTCTCGACCTGCTCGGGCGCGGCAAGCTGACGGCGACCGGGGCGATGACCAATCGCCCGCACTGGCGCCGGCTCGCACCCGAGCTCCGCGTTTTCGCCGACAAGGCCGATCTCGGTCTGCATCTCAACCTGACCTGTGCGTCACCGCTCTCGGCGATGCCGCAACTCGCGCCCGGCGGCACTTTGCCGGGTCTCAAGGACCTTGCACGCGCCGCCGCGCTCTCACCGGCTGTGCGCAAGGAAATCGCGGCGGAGATCATGCGCCAACTCGATGCCTTCGAGGAGGCGCTGGGACGCCCGCCAGATTTCATCGACGGGCACCAGCATGTGCATGTTCTGCCCGGCGTGCGGCGCGCGCTGCTCGATTGCCTCGCCCGGCGCTATCCGGCCGGCTCGCTTTATGTCCGCGATCCCGCGGACCGTCCGGTGGCGATCAAGGCGCGCGGCGTCGCGGTCGGCAAGGCTTTCGTCATCGCCGGTCTCGCTGCCGGTTTCCGCAACGCGGCGCTGCGACGGGGCCTGCGCGTCAATCGCGGTTTTTCCGGCGTAGCGCCCTTCGATCCGCAGCGGGATTTCGGCGCGGATCTCGCCCGCTTCCTGATCGCGCCGGGCTCGCGCCATCTCGTGATGTGCCATCCCGGCTTCATCGACGACGAGCTCGCCAGCCTCGATCCCGTCATCGCGACACGGCCTGTCGAGCACGCCGCCATCGCTGCCTTTGTACCGCCGCCGACCCTTCCGTTACGTCGCTTTGGCGCCCTGGAAGGCTGATCGTCGAGGGCACGCCCGCAAGCGATTTGTTTACCGGCATCGGCCATTCTGTCGCAGGATTGGAGGCGCCGCGCTTTGCCGCAGCTTGCGCCGGTTTCGGAGATGATCGGCTCGATGAAGGTGTTCAGGCGCGCAGCCGGCGCGGGAGAGCCGGCGCAGCCGGGCAGGCAAGGCCTTGGCTCCCTCAGTCGGCAGATCGCGGCGGCAGCGGTGGCGATCGTCGCCATTGCCGTCGTCTTCGTGGTGATGGCGATCGCCCGATACAACGACGCCCGCACGCGGGCCGACCTCGACCAGAAGGTCACGGCGCTGACTCTGATGGTGGTCAACGCCGCGCCGTCGCTGATCCTGTCGCGGGACAACAGCACGCTCGGATACATCCTCGCCTCGCTGCAGCGCGATCCCGATTTCGATGCCGGCATCGTCGCCGACGATATCGCGAGCCTGGCTTCCGCCGGGCGCACCGTCGAGGCACGCCTGTCGCTGACGCCGCGCTGGCTGGCCGAGCGGATCGGCGAAGAGCCCTGGAATGCGCTGCAGACGCGCAACGAGATCGACATCGAGGACGATGTCTACCTGACCAAGATCTATGCCGTCCGCGTCGGCAATCTGCAGAAGCAGATCGGCTACGTCGCCCTGCGCTTCGATAAGACGCGCCTCGTGGCACGCGCCGCCTGGGAACAGTTCGTGACCATGGGGCTCGGCTTGCTCATCCTGCTCGTGCTCGGCCCGCTGCTCTGGTTCTCCTTGTCGCGGGCGATGCGCCCCCTGCGCAGCATGACCAAGGCGATCGTCAGCATCTCCGACGGCAATCTCTCGACGCCGATCGACGCGCTCGGCCGGCGCGACGAGATCGGCGCGATCGCCCGCGCGCTCGGCGTCCTCAAGATCCGCCTCGCCGAACGGGCGACGCTTGAGGAAAAGCAGAGCGCGGCCGAGGTCGAGAGGATCGCGCGCCAGCAGGGCGTCGACCATGCGATCACCTCGTTCCGCACGGAGGTCGGCCTCGCGCTCGAGGCCTTCAAGAGCAACGCCGAGCGGATGCGTGAGGCCTCCGACGGCCTTGCCCGCGTCGCGGCCGAATCCTCGGAGCGTGCGGCCCGCGCGGCCGACAACGCCCATGGTGCCTCCGGCAACGTCGAGAACGCCGCGCAGGCGGCCGAGGAGATGGGCGCTGCCATTCGGGAGGTGGAATTCCAGGTCCGCCGCGTCCGCACCGAGATCGTCGAGGCGGCTTCCGTCTCGCGCGACACGGCGGGCTCCGTGCAGGCGCTCGACGAAACCGCTCGCGCGATCGGCGAGGTCGTCAACCTGATCCGCGATATCGCCGCCCAGACCAACCTGCTCGCCCTCAATGCGACCATCGAGGCGGCGCGCGCCGGCGAGGCAGGCCGTGGCTTCGCCGTGGTGGCCAACGAGGTCAAGTCGCTGGCGGCCCAGACGGCCGACGCGACCGACCGCATCGTGGCGCAGGTCGCCGCGATCCAGGGCGCGACCGGCGAAGTCGTCGGCTCGATCCAGAACATCGCCGAGCGCATGAACGCCATCGAGAAATTCGCGAACTCGGTGGCGACCTCGATCGAGCAGCAGGCCATCGCGACCGGCGAGATCGCCAGCGGCGTCGCCATGGCCAGCACCTCGGCTCTTTCGGTGTCGAGCGATCTCAGCGTGCTCGCCGACAGCGTCGAGGAGACCGGGCGTTCGGCCGAACAGGTGCGTGGTGCGGCGGGCGAGGTTGCCGACCAGGCGCAGCGCCTCGACTCGACCGTCGACCAGTTCCTGCGCAACGTCGCGGCCTGAGCGGCGGCTCGGCTGGGTTGGGCATACCTGTCATCCCGTGCGCGGTGCAGCGCGCAGCGTTGCGCCGCAGACACGGGACCGCGTGACGAGAAGGCGCCTTTCCGGGGGACGGTCCCGCATCTGCGCAGCGGCACTTCGCGCCGCGGCGCGTGCGGGAAGACACCCACAAAAAAACGGGGCCGTGAGGCCCCGTTCTCGTATCCGGCTACCCGCCGATTACTTGGCGGCGTCGAAACGCTCGGCCACGTAGTCCCAGTTCACCAGGCTTTCCAGGAAGGCCTTGAGATAGTCGGGGCGACGGTTGCGGTAATCGATGTAGTAGGAGTGCTCCCAGACGTCGACGCCGAGGATCGGGGTCGCGCCATGGACGAGCGGGCTCTCGCCGTTCGGAGTCTTGCTGACGGCGAGCTTGCCACCCTTGACCTCGAGCCAGGCCCAGCCCGAACCGAACTGGCCGACGCCGGCCGCGACGAAGTCTTCCTTGAACTTGTCGACCGAGCCGAACGAGTCGACGATCGCCTTCTCCAGCGCGCCCGGGATCTTGCCGCCGCCATTCGGCTTCATCCACTTCCAGAAGTGGAGGTGGTTGTAGTGCTGGCCGGCATTGTTGAAGACGGCGGGGTTCTTGCCATAGGAGCCCTTGACGATCTCCTCCAGCGACTTGCCCTCGAATTCCGTGCCCTTGATGGCGTTGTTGCCGTTGGTCACATAGGCGAGGTGGTGCTTGTCGTGATGGTACTCGAGCGTCTCCTTCGACATGAAGGGCTGGAGGGCATCATGGGCGTAGGGAAGATCGGGAAGGGTAAAGGACATGAGGCCTCTCCTCGGGCTGTGAAATCGCTTGAAATGAGAATGGCCTGCCAGGGGCAGGCTGAGCCGTGGAGGCCCTGCCATTCCCCGCGATAGTTAAGCGCCTGCGCGCCGGTCCACAACCGCTCCTGCTGCGAAAAGCATATGTCTTCTCGACAGGCCGCCACAATCGCGCCAGATTTCTCACCCTAAGCCCTCTCGATTGGAAACGCTCCCTTATTCAATGCGTTAGATAGTGACGCGACGCTCGCTACGGCCTGGCGCCGGTCAGGCCCTGCAAGGATACCGATTTGATCGCGATTTTTACCGTTCTGGGCCTGATCCTGACCGGCGGCGGCGCCTACGCCATCTATGACGGCTGGCCCTATCTGGTGCTTGAGCGGGGCTTCACCCAGGTCATCATCGGCTCGATCGCGAGTGGCTCCGGCCTGATCATGCTCTGCCTCGCCTGGATTCTGAAGGAAATCAGGGCAATACGGCGCGCGCTGGTCGAGGCGCTGGCGCCGCGTGCGGACCTGTCGGCTCCTGACGTCGCGGTGGCGGAGGTTGCGCCGGCCGTGACGGTCGCTATGCCGCGAGCCGAACATCCCTCGTTTTCACCTGCTGTCGCTCCTGTCGCCGTCGGTGCGGCGGCCGGCGCCTTGGCGACAGGCGCCGCGGCACACGCTCTGGCGGCCTCCGAGGCCGAAAGCCCCCCCGCTTCCGCTGAGACGCCGTCCTCGTCCGGTGACCGGGACCTGTTCGGCGCGCTCGTGACCCGGAATTTGCAGGAGCAGGAGGCGGTCTCAGGCGAACGGCCCGAGGAGGCTTCCGAGCCTGCGACGGCCTCGGCCGAGGAAGCCGAGCCGCTGCCCGACATGTTCGGAGAGGCGCTGTCCGCGGCGCCGCCGCAGCCCGCCCGATACCCCTTCACCTTCGAGCCGGATGAGCAAGGCTTGACTGAACCGGCCGCCGCGACGCTCGAAACGCCTGCTCAAGAGGAAACCTTCGTCGGATCGGATGAGCCGGGCGCCTCCGCCCACCTGTCCGCTGATGCCGAAGCGGACGGGCCGCCGCCGTCAGTCGAGCCGGAAGCCGAACTTGACGAGTTCAGTGCCTTGCGAGCCAGCCTGGCGGGGCATCTCAACGAGCCGGAGCGTGAAGCCGGCCGCGTCGAGCCCTCCTTTTCGGCGGAGTCGGACCCCTTCGCTGAAGCGGAGACCTGGATGGATCGCGCCTCGCCTCGCCGCGAGCCCTGGCTCGATTCACCGCCGGTCGAAGATCTGGAAGCCGTCGCGAACGAGGAGGCTCCGGTCTGGCCGCCGCGAACCGAGGCCCCCGTCTTCGATATGCCGGTCGAGCCTGTGACCGTTGATGCAGAGGCTGAAGCGGGGCCCGATTTGCCTGTTCGCGAAGATGCCGACGACGCCGAGCCGGAGGTAGAGCTCGCGCCGGCTGGAGCCGAGGATGTTCCGGCCGCGGCGGACAGCCGTCCCGCGTCCGACGAGGGCATCGTCGGCGCCTATCAGGTCGGCGATGCGCATTTCACCATCTATGCCGATGGCTCGATACGGGCGCGGACGCCCGATGGCGAGTACAGCTTCGCCTCGATGGACGAGCTCAAGGTCTATCTCGCCAGCGAGAAGAGCCGGCTGGGCGTCTGATCAGACGACCTTCGCCGCGTCCCAGCCTTCGCCCACCGTATGGATGGCGAAGGCATAGGCCAGCGCCGTTTCCTTCAGCGAGTCGAAGCGCCCGGCCGAGCCGGCATGACCGGCCTCCATATTGGTGTGCAGCATGACCGGCCCGCCGCCGGTCATGGTGGCCCGCAGCCGCGCGACCCATTTCGCCGGTTCCCAATAGGTCACGCGCGGATCGGTCAATCCGGCCATGGCGAGGATCGGCGGATAAGTCTGTGCCGTCACGTTGTCATAGGGCGAATAGCTGCGGATGGTCTCGAAGGCCTTCACGTCGCGGATCGGGTCACCCCATTCCGGCCATTCCGGAGGGGTCAGGGGCAAGGTGTCGTCGAGGATCGTGTTGAGCACGTCGACGAAGGGAACCTCCGCGACGATGCCAGCGAAGAGCTCCGGCGCCATGTTGGCGACGGCGCCCATCAGCATGCCACCGGCGCTGCCACCTTCGGCAACGATGCGGCCGCGCGCCGTAAAGCCGGCGTCAGTCAGTGCTTCGGCGGCGGCGATGAAGTCCGTGAAGGTGTTGCGCTTGTTCTCGCGCTTGCCGTCGAGATACCAGCGCCAGCCCTTCTCGGTGCCGCCGCGGACATGGGCGATCGCATAGACGAAACCGCGGTCGACCAGGCTGAGCGGCCGCGTCCGGAACGAGGCCGACATCGCCGAGCCATAGGAGCCGTAGCCATAGAGCAGGCAGGGCGCCTTGCCATCGAGGGCGAGATCGGCCCGGTGCAGGATCGAGATCGGAACGCGTGCCCCATCCGCTGCCGTGGCGAAGATGCGGCGCACCTTGTACTGCGCCGGATCATGCCCGGAAGGCACGTCCTGCCGCTTCAGCAAGGTCCGTTCGCCGGTGGCGAGATCGTAATCATAGGTTTCGGCCGGCCGCGCCATTGAGGCATAGATGAAGCGCAGCGTATCGGTCTCGAATTCGTAGCCGGCATCCATGCCGAGCCCATAGGCCTCCTCGTCGAAGGCGATGCTGCTCTCCATGCCGGTGGCGAGGTCGCGGATGACGATGCGCGGCAATCCATCCTCGCGCTCCAACCGGATCAGCCGCCCCTTGAGGCAAACGTGGTCGAGGATCAGGCGCCCCGGCTTGTGTGCGATCAGGTCGCGCCAGTCGGCCGGAGCCGGCGCATCGACGGGGGCTGTGACGATCTTGAAGTCCTCGGCACCATCGGCATTCGTGAGGATGGCGAAAACGTCGCCGTGATGCTCAAGGCTGTACTGGCGTCCCGGTTCGCGGGCTGCGACGAGAGCCGGCCGCGCATCCGGCCGGTCTAGATCGAGGATGCGCGTCTCCGACGTCTCGTGGTCGCCGATCGTGATCAGCAGGAAGCGGCCTGACTGGGTCTTGTCGATATCGACGAACATGCCGGCATCGGCTTCGTCATGCAGCAGTTCGTCGGCCTCGGCGGGCGTGCCGAGGCGGTGGCGCTTCACCCGCGACGGGCGATGATCATCATCGAGCGCGACATAGAAGAACGAGCGGGAATCGCTGGCCCAGATGATCTCGCCGGTTGTATCCTTGACGAGATCGGGCAAGTCGCTGCCGCTCTCCAGATCCCGGATATGGATCGTGTGCAGCTCCGAGCCCGCCTCATCGGCGCTCCAGCCGAGCAGGCGATGATCCGGGCTGTGCTCCGCGTCGCCGAGATCGAAGAAATCCTTGTCCTCTGCCAGGGCATCGGCATCGAGCATGATCTGCTCGCCTGCCCGGCCGCTCTTGCCTGCCATGCCGCGCGGCTTGCGGCAGATCAGCGGATGCTCGGCGCCCTTGCGATAGCGCGAATAGTACAGGAACGGCCCGTCCGGTTGCGGGACGCTCGAATCGTCCTCCTTGATCCGGCCGCGCATTTCCTTGACCAGCTCCTTCTGCAAGGTCCGGGTTGGTAACATCAGCGCCTTGCAATAGGCGTTTTCGGCTTCGAGATAGCTGCGGATGTCGGCAGGCAGAACCTCGGGTTCCCGCAGCACGTCCTTCCAGTTGGCGGCGCGCAGCCAGCCATAATCGTCGCGCAAGGTAACACCATGGACCCGGGTTTCCGTCGTCCTGATCTCGGCCTGCGGCGGCGACGGCAGGCGCCCCTGCCTGCTGGGCGCTTTGGTGGGGGCGTGACGGGCCTGATCCGTGCTCATGACGATCTCCGACTTGGGACGCGACAGGTAGAGGCGGCGGGAACAGCTTGCAAGACACTCGCGCTGCAGCGGCTTTGGTTTTGCCGGTCAGTGCAGCGCAGCATCCGAATGATGATTTGTTGAGCTTTGGGCGTCTCAATTGTTGAGATATGCTGGCTTGCGCAACTAAACAGTATCGAATAAACGCTTATCTCGATCAGTCCGCATTGTCCGATTCTGGGCCGATGGTGCTTGACCCACTATTGGTAGTATTTATCAGGCTGTCGGGTGCGAGGCGGTGGGCGATCAGCGTAGAACGTTACCAAGAACGATAAGGAGAGACATCGCCATGACCGAGACCGATGGAGCGGATTTCATTGAACTGACGGCGGATATCGTTTCCGCTTACGTCTCCAACAACTCCGTACCGGCCTCCGATCTGCCGGCCCTGATCAGCGAAGTTCACTCGGCGCTGAGCCGCGTGATCGGCGGCGCCGCGCCGGTGGTGCAGGTCGAGGCTCCCAAGCCTGCCATCCCCGTGAAGAAGTCGATCACGGCCGACTACCTGATCTGCCTGGAAGACGGCAAGAAGTTCAAGTCGCTGAAGCGCCACCTGCGCACGCAGTACAACATGTCGCCCGAGCAGTATCGCGAGAAGTGGGGCCTGCCGCCGGACTATCCGATGGTCGCGCCGAACTATGCCGAGGCGCGTTCTCAGCTTGCGAAGAAGATGGGCCTCGGCCAGCAGCGCCGCAAGCGCCGCTGAGAGACGGCTCCGGTGCAGGACGCGCCGCGCGGATGAGTGTCTTCGGCTGTTCAGCCAGCCGTAGGAATTGCTCAGGGTGTACCGACATGACAAAGCCGCCGATGATCTCGGCGGCTTTTTGTTGCGCCTCGCTGGACAGGGGCGGGGATAAGGCAGGCCCCGGGCTTGCTAATCCGAATATAAGAATATAATCCTATTCATGCGATGCCTTGCCGGCAGAGCCAGCGGAGTTGAATAGGAACATATCATGAACAATCGAGGCGGCCAACCGCAAGCTGTCCTGCGCGCAACGGCCGGCGCGCGCCTGGCGGAAGTGACAACCGTGGCGGCGGCCGGCATCCCGCTGGCCGGCCTGCGTTCCGCGAACCGGGGCCGGAAGCCGATCGCATTGGCCCGCCAGACGGCGATGTACCTCGCCCATGTCGCCTTCGGCCTCAGCCTGACCCGCGTCGGCATCTGTTTCGGCCGGGACCGGACGACGGTCCGCCATGCCTGCGCGCTGATCGAGGACCGCCGCGACGATCCGGGCCTGGAGTTCGGCTTGACGGCGCTTGAAGCCGCTCTCCTCGCCAACATGGCGAAGTTCGGTGGCCAGTTCGTGGAGGCCGGCCGATGACGGGCGAGATCGAACGCAACGAGCGCAATCGGCTCCTGAAGCACCTCGCTGGGCCGGGATGCTATGGCCTCGTCTCGCCTTTGGGTTGCGGCCGCATCGCGCTTTTCCGCACCGTGAACGGCACCAGCCTCGGCGCCGGCCACGTCTCGTCCGAAGCGGCCGCGGCATTGGAAGCCGAGGGCCTGGTAGCCTGGTCGGCCAATGGGGGGGCCTCCCGGCTTGGCCTTGCGATGTCGGAGCCGGGTTCGGCACCTATGAAGAAGACCCCGCCTGAGGCAGGCAAGATGCAGGCCCCCGCCATGAACGATCGCGAAAGCCCCCTGCTTTGGCTGCATCGCCGGCCGGGCAAGGACGGCAAGCCGCAGATCAGCGACGCGGAATTCGCGGCGGGAGAGCGCTTCCGGGCCGATGTCACCCTGGCGGGCATGCTACCGCGCACGACAATGAACTGGGACGCTGCCTTCACCCCGGAACAAGCCGGGGCAGGGCCGCGTGACGTTGCCGGCTCGTCGGATACGGCGCTTGCGGCGCGTCAGCGCGTCAGGCTTGCCTGTGATCGCCTCGGGCCGGAACTGTCGGGCCTAGCGATCGACATCTGCGGCTTTCTCAAAGGGCTCGATCTCGTCGAGAAGGAGCGCCGCTGGCCGCCGCGCTCGGCCAAGGTCGTGCTGCGCGTCGCGCTGGCGGCGCTGGTAACGCATTACGGCCTTGATCGCCGGAGACGACAGTCCGGATTACGCCGCTGGCAGGCAGAAGGCGCCCGGCCGAGCGAGTTCCCGGCGTCCGGCTGAATGCGTTCAGGCCGCAGCCGCCGTCTGGGCGTCGCGCTTGATGCGGTCGATCATCGCGCGCACGCCGTTCGAGCGCTGCGGCGTGAGATGAGCGGCGAGGCCGAGGCGCTCATAGATGGCAAAGGCGTCGGTGGCGAGGATGTCGGAAGCCTCCCGCCCGGAGAAGATCGCCAGCGCCAACGCCACCAGCCCGCGCACGATATGGGCGTCGCTGTCGCCGACGAAGCGCAGCCGCGTCTGCGGCCCGCCGCCGCCTTCGCGATGGGCGACGAGCCAGACCTGGCTTGCGCAGCCGCGTACCTTGTTGACATCGACATGGTCCGCCTCCGGCAGGGGCTCGAGGCTCTTGCCGAGTTCGATGAGGTAGCGATAGCGATCGTCCCACTCGTCGAGCAGTTCGAAATTCGCGACGATGTCGTCGAGGCTTGTCGTCATGCCGGCCTCTTCCCGCGATTGCGGGAGGGCGTCAAGCGGTCAGCGCTGTGCGCCCTGCTTCCCGACCATGGCTGTCGCGGCGGCGTTCAGGATACGCTCGCGCAGGACCGGGTCCATGCCCGCGAGGATTTCGGCTGCCTCGCGCGCCGCTGTCAGGCTGCCGGCCACGGTGCGGCCCTCGGCGCGAACGGTGTCCGTGACCTGCTTCACGGCCTGCGGCAACGCGGCATCGGCCGGCTTGCCGCTGTGCACCGGCGAATTCACGGCGATCATGCCGATGATCGCGATCTTGCGCAGCAGATGGGCCATGTCGGTCTCCTTCGCCGGCGCCTTCCTGTGCGCCGCGAGATCAACCTAGACCGGGATATCGAAAAATCGCGTCATTCCGAACGCTCAAATGCGAGTCGAATGCGGTCGATGATCTTCAGGTTCCATTCACCTTGCCATGAACATCGGTCGAGCCGGGAAAATCGCGCGAAATTGAGGTAACTATATGAAAAATAGCCGAAAAAATTGATCCTTAGATCTGGCGTGGTCTTTCGGTGCGGGGCGCCTTAAGCCCCGCTTAAACCGGCCATGGCGAGATTGAGCCAAGCGGATGGGGGTATCCGCAAGAGTAAGGCGTTGCGTTCCGTATGGCGATGACAGCATTGAGGACACAGGCGGCGGCACTGGTGCATGCATCGGTGCAGTCGGACCCGGCGGAAAGGCAGCGTCACGAACGTTTCGTTCTGTCGCGCCTGCTCGTCGGCGGCGGCATGCTCGGCCTCGCTCCCGCTTATCTCGCCTGGCGCGGCGCACCCGGCGCCTTCGAGGCGGCGATGATCGTCGCTGCCGCGCTCGCGGTCCTGTCCGTCGCCTTCGTGTCCCGCACCGGCCGCCTCGGCGCGGCGCATGCTCTGTCTTCTGCTGCCCTGTCGCTCTTCATCGTGGCACTGGCCGGCGCGACCGGCGGCGTATCGTCGCCGTTGCTGCTCTGGCTAGCTGTCGTGCCGGTCGAGGCGGCTTTCTTCGGTTCGCGCGGCTTCATGCTGCGCGCCGGGTGGATCGCCGTTGGAGCGCTGTTCGCGGCCATGGGCTTGCATTGGCTCGGAGCCTTCACTGAGACGACGCTCTGGACTGGCGAGGCCGTGCCGCTTCTGGCCGTTTCGGCGCTCGCCCAGGCCCTGGTCGTGACCGCCGTCCTGCTGCGCCGGCGCCATGCCGAGGAGCGCGAACAGCGCGTCGCCGATGCGCGTTCGCAGCTTCTGCTCGATCATGTCGGCGATCTCGTCACTTGGCATGATGCCAGCGGCGCGGTCGTCTTCGCCAATGCGGCGGCACGCACGCTGGCCGGTGCCGATCCGCGCGAATTGCTCGGGCGCGGCCTGTTCGAGCGCGTCCATATCGCCGATCGGCCGCTTTTCTTGAAAGCGCTGAGCGATGCCGCGCATGGCCAGGAGGGCGTGACGGTCTGCTTCCGCACGCTCTTCGTGCCGCGCGAGGGTGTGGGCGAGGCCCGCCTGCCGGTTTCGCTCTGGCTGGAGATGCAGGCCTGCCGCGTTGCCGGCGCCGCCGCCGCCGATGGTGCTGCCGTCGTCTGCGTGATGCGTGACGTCACCGCGCGCCGCGCCGACGAGGAGACCCGCGAGCGCGGCCATGCCGAAGCGCTCCGGGCCAACGATGTCAAAGGCCAGTTCTTGGCGACCGTAAGCCACGAATTGCGCACGCCGCTCAACGCCATCATCGGCTTCTCGGAGATGCTGAGCGCCGAGGACAACGGCTGGCTCGATGCCGAAAAGCGCCTGGAATACGCCCGCATCATTCACGCTTCCGGCCATCACCTGCTGGAGGTCGTGAACACGCTGCTCGACATCTCGAAGATCGAGAGCGGCGCCATGACCATCGAGCGCGAGCCGCTCGACCTCGCTGCGATGGCGCAGGATTGCTGCGCGCTGATGGCGCTGCGCGCCGAGACCGGCGGCATCGCGCTGGAGCGTGTGGTCGGCCCGGTGCTGCCCGCGATGGAAGGCGACCGGCGCGCGCTGAAGCAGGTCGTGCTCAACCTGCTGTCCAACGCCATCAAGTTCACGCCGGCCGGCGGGCGGGTGACGCTCGCCGTCGTGCGCGATGGCGACACCATCGACCTGTCCGTCTCCGATACCGGCATCGGCATCGCCGCCGCAGACCTGCCGCGGCTTGGCGATCCGTTCTTCCAGGCCAAGGGCGCCTATGACCGGGCCCATGAGGGGACCGGGCTTGGCCTCTCCGTGGTGCGCGGGCTCGTCGGCCTGCATGGCGGCCGCCTGACGGTCGAGAGTGCGCCGGGCGTCGGCACGCGCGTCTCGGTCCGGCTGCCGGTGGGCGGCACCGAGAGCGTCGAGCAGCCTGCCAAGATCGTGACTTTCGCCCGGGCTCCGCGCCGGGGCCTCGAAACCAAAGAACCTCTCCGCCTGACCGCTTGAAGACGAGCTGACGTAATGTCGATGACCATGGCAGCCCGCGCCCATTCCGGCGCATCTCTCTCCGCTCCGGTGCGCCGGGCCCAGCCGGCGCGCCGCAAGACGTCCTGGCTCGGCCGTGTCGCGCGCGTCGCCGGCAAGCGGCCGGGCAGGGCGCTCATCCTGTTGACCTTCGGTATCGTCTCGGTCGCGATCGTCGCCAATGCGCTGATGTTCCAGAAGGCGCGCCATCCTGCCCCGATGCTCTCGGCGTCCACGCCGGTCTCCCAGTCGCGGACGACGACTGAGCGCCGCGCCGAGCCGGCGGCTGCTCCCGCCCCGTCCCCGGCGGTGGAAGTGCCTGCGCAGCCGATCCGTCCGCCGGCGCGCCCCACCGATCTCTCGCAGACACAGGCCGCCCGCGAGGCGCAGCCGCGTCCGCCTGCACCCGTCCAGGCTGCGCCGCGCGCTGCTGCCCCGGCCGCTGCTCCCCGCGCCGCGGCGGCTCCCGCGCGCGATCCCATCGCTGACCTGATCAACGGCGGTGACCTGCGTCCGCCGGCGGATGTGAAATCCGCCAACCGCTCTGGCACGGCGCCGCGCACTTGATCCGGGGCGCCTGAGATGGCGCGCCTGACCAGCGATTTCTGGGTTTCGGCCTATTTGCGGCAGGCGGGGCTGGAAGGTCTCGTCGCCGTGCTGCGCCGTCGCGGCGCAAGCGAGGCAGGCGCCATTTTCGTCAAGCTCGACCGGTTGGACGGCACCGCCGCGCTCTATGGCCCGGCGCCGCAGGCTCTGGCCGATGACGATGGCGAGCGCCGTTTCCAGCTCCTGCTCGATGCCGATCCGCTCGCGATCGAGGATCGCGTCGATCGCGAATTGCGTTTCGACGGCGATCTCTGGCTGGTCGAGATCGAGAACCGCGCCGGCGACCCGCGGCTCCAGCTCGTCGAGAGCTGACAGCGCTCGCTGACGCGCGACGGCTCAGCCTCGATCGCGCCGGCCGATCTTCCCGAGAACCTCCGACATGGCCGGCTGAACTTCCGGTCGGGCATTGCCGGCGCGCGAGGGTGTTCCGCTCGGGTCCATGGCCGGCTGGTGCTGGCCCCGCCGCTGCGGCGCGGCAGTGGTCGTGCCGGCGATGTGCATGGCGAGGCGGTAGGCGATGGCCGGCCTCACCGAGCGCATCAGCGCGACGAGCGCGAAGATGCGCTCGACCGAATGGGCGGTCTCGTCGCCGAGGCGGATCAGGAAGCGGGTCGCTTCCTCGACAGTGGTGCCGCTTGCTGTCAGCGCCAGCGCCGCGAGGTCCCGCGACGTATCGCCGGCCATGGCGGCGGCCAGGGTCGTGCCGCCGCCAAGGTGCTCGGCGATGGCGGCAAAGGCGGCGCCACGATCCTCGGCCGCAAGGTCGAGCCAGCCGGCGAAGACCGGACCGCTGAGGGCAGGGCGCCTTTCGCTGGGATGCAGGGCCTCGCGCGCCATCAGCGATTCGAGGACCGCGAGGCGCCTCTCCGCACCGGCATGGAGGAAGAGCGGCGCGAGCTCGAGATTGGACAGGTCGGGGCGCGCCAGCAGGCCGGGCCGATAGGCGGGCTCCGTCCGCGCTCGCGCGATCAGGCTGTCGACGGCCGCGCGCGGCATCGGGGCATTGTGATTGGCGATCAGGGCGAGGTCGAGCGCGTGGCTTTCATCCGCCACCAGCATGAGGACGGCCTGGGCCGTGAGGTCGGAGCGGACGGCGAGCGCTGCGCGCATCGCCTCGTCCCCGGTTTCGACGAGGCGTTCGATTTCAGCCGCAGGGACGGGCATGCCATGGCGCAAGAGCTCGGCCAGCACCGCGCCGCCCTTCGCCGCGAGCCCGGCCAGGACCGGTGCGGGCGTATGCGGCCAGCCGGCGAGCTTGCGCGCCAGAATCAGCGCCGTCGCTTCGTCGATGCCCGGCAGCAGCGCCTCGGCCATCTCGCTGAAGGCGGCGAGATCGGCAGGCGAGGGCTGTGGCGACGACAGCAGCAGATCCGCCTTCACCCGCAGCGAGATCGGGCTGAGGTCGAGCCCGCCATCCCGCGCGAGGCGGGCGAGGTCGGCGAGTTCCTTGGAGACGGATGCAGGCATGTGGGGCTCGGACCGGGAAACCGAAGATGCAGCACTATTAATCCCCACCCGTTAAGGCTGCGTTAACCATGTCCGGGCCTGATGAGCTTGCGGGGCCTTGCGACTCGGTGCTGCCCGCACCTCGCCTGCCTTCGCGTTGCAACTCTGGCGCTGGACAAGGAGGCGCATCATGGCCGTCGTCATCCCCTTTGCGCCGCAGCGGCGCCCGCAGCCGGCTTCGGCCTCATTCCCTCCGTCGCAGACGGCGGAAATCCTGTTCTTCACGGGCGTTCGCTACGAGCGCGCGCCCGAAGCCCGACCACAGGCCGCCAAGGCTTCAGCGACCGGGCGCGTCCGCAAGGCCGCGGCACGCAAGAGCGCCCGCAGGCAGCCTGCGTGACACAGGGGCCGGCCAAGCTGCTGCTCGCCTTGCTGGCGGCTGCGTCGGTTTCGGCCTGCACCGCCACCACGGGCGATCTCGGCCGTCCGCGGCCGACGGTCTGGACGCAGCTGATCGCGCCCGAAGCGGGTTTCTGGTCGGCCACCATGCGCGGCGAGCAGGCATCCTATTTCCGCCTGACCGATGACGAGGAGCAGATGCGCGATCGCGCCTGGCGCTTCGTCATGCCTTCCAGCCCGAACAGCGTCTTCCAGGGCGAGGTTTCCAATCTCGCCCATACGCGCATCCTGCCGGTCGCGGCTCAGTCGACCGATGTCTCCGACTATTTCCGCGGGTTGACCTCGATCTCCTTCGCCTCTCAGGCCTCGCGCTACAACCGGCTGGCGGAGGACGCCAATGCCGACCGCCTGCTGATCGGCCCGTTCCGCGCTAATGCGGGGCGCGTCGTGAACATGGACCGGGTGCGCATGCGCACGGCCGAATCGTCGCCAGATGTCGCGCCCGACAAGCAGGAGCCGGCGATGGCGCGCGTTGTCGAGAACGAGGGGCTGGTCTTCTGGGTCTGCGAGCGCGTCGATTTCCGTATCCGCAGCTACCGTTACGCGCTGGCCAATCTCGTCGTCGAGATGCCGTCGCGTGAGGCCGTGAAGGCCGAGCGCGCGATCATGGCGCTGGAGATGGAAGCCAAGCCGCTCTGTCAGATGCCGCTCAACGGCGCCTTCGGCGAAGGCGGCAAGCGTCCCGTTGTCTACAAGGGCTGAGCTAGTTCGCAGCTCCACAGGCGACGCCTGTCGCGAGCGCCTCCGCATCGACCCGGTCGGAGGGTAGGCGCTGCAGGACACGCGCGACGATCAGGCCCTGCTCGGTATCGGAGACGATGCGCAGCTCCCGGCTGGTCTCGCCCTCCTCGTCGGCGGCGATGCGCTCGTCGCGCTGGGCCTCGGTCATCACCAGGAATTCCAGCATGCCGCGGATCGCCGCCCGGTCGGTGATCGCATAGAGCACGCCGCCGCCTTGCCGGTGCAGCGTCAGGCCGAGCGGTAGCGTGCCGGTGCGGGCGACGATCCGCATCGGCCCGGCCGAGAGGTCGTAGCTGCAGATGGCCGTGACGACATTGGGGTCGGCCTCGCGCAGGGCCGGCAGGCCGCGGCTGTTGCCGGGTGAGGGCACCGGCTCGGCATGGCCCTCGGTGCCGAGCTCGCGATAGGCATGCGCGGCGTCGTGCCGGGAGAGGGCGGGAATCGTCAGCACCGTCACGATATGCACGATCGCCGCGAGGATGAGCCCGGCCAGCGTCGTCATGACGAAGCGCGCGAACCCGGCGCGCAGGCGCGGCCGCCAGCCGGCGAAAGGCGCATCGCGCCGTTCCGGCGGATCGTGGCCGACGGCGCTCATCGGCAATCGACGCGCGAGACGCGCGGCAGGTTGCTGGCGCGCGTCTCGCCGGTCTGGCTGGAGATCGGCGTATCGTAGAGCCGCAGGCGGATCTGGAAGCGTCCGCTTGCTGGCAGGGGCAGCCAGTTGCCGGCCTCGGGGGTGGAGGACGCGGCGATGGCAAGGCCGCCATCCTCCGGGCGGACGATCTCTGAATCGGTGAAGCTCGTGCGCTCCAGCGGCAGGCGGAAGGGCAGCCCGTCGCTATCGGTGATGCCGATGGTCCAGCCGCGCGTCGTCGGCGTCGCGCCGGAGAGCCGGTAGCGGCAGCGCCCGTCCAGCGTCTGCCCCGCATCGTCCCGCTCGGCGATCAGCTCCAGTCCTTCGCCGGAGCCAAACGGCAGATGGACGCCGCGGGCGAGATAGGCGCGCATATAGGGATCGACCTCGCGGCTGCCGCTGCGCGGCCAGGCCGTCCAGGCGCCGACCTCGACCTTGCCGATGGCGGGGCGCCCGGCAACGGCCCAATGCGCGGAGCCGAGGCCGAGCCCGGCTCCGAGGGCGAGGATATAGGCGAGATCGAGAATCCGCACGTCGTCCTTCCGCCTGGGAGAGGCATCCGCGGCGGAGTTGATCCGCCGCACCCGCTGACGTCAACAGCCGTAGCCTCAGCGCACCCGCGGTTCGTTGCCCGATATCTCGCGGCTGCCGACCTGGATGGGGCGGTTCGCGACGCGTCGCGGCTCGACGGCCTTGAACATCGAGCCGACGGCCGAGAGCACCTCGAAGGACTGGCGCGGCATATGGCCGGCGCCGGGGCCGGATACCGTGCTGGCTGGCGTCGCGGCACTGCCGGCCTTGGCGACCGCCGCGCCCTTCGGATCGATAGCGGGCACGCCGGGAATGGGCTTCAGCTCCAGCCCCTGGTGGGCGAACTGCATGATTTCCTTCCACGTCATCGCCGGCAGCGAGCCGCCGGTCATGTTCGCGGTCTCGGCGGAATTGTCGTTGCCGAACCAGACGGCGCCGACGAGGTTGCCGGAATAGCCGACATACCAGGCGTCCTTGTAGCCGTTGGTCGTGCCGGTCTTGCCGGCGGTGATGACTCCGTCGAGCGCGGCGCGACGCGCCGTGCCCTCGGTCGGCACCTTCGAGAGCATGAAGTTCATGTCCTGCGCCACCAGCGGGCTCAGCACCTGCTTCGGCTCTGGCTCGTCGCGGTCGTGACGGTAAATCACGTCGCCCTGCGAATTGGCGATCTCGATCGCGGCATAGGGCTTGGCCCGGCGCCCGCCATTGGCGAGCACGGAATAGCCGGCGGCCATGTCGATGACCGTTACCTCGCCCGCGCCGATCGGCAGCGAGACCGTGTCGGTCAGCGGCGTGGTCAGGCCCATGGCATGGGCCGTCTCGATGATCTTCTTGCGGCCGATCGTGGCCGCGCGCGCCTCATGTGTCTCGCCGGTGGCGCGGCCGATGGCGATCGACATCTGCACGGGGATCGTATTGATCGACTTTGCCAGCGCCACCGTCAGCGGCATCGAGCCGGCATAGGAGCGTCCGTAATTGTTCGGGCACCAGTTGCCGATGCAGACCGGCCGGTCGGTGACGATGGTATTCGGCTTGTAGAGCCCGGCCGAGAGCGCGGCGGCATAGACGAAGGGCTTGAACGAGGAGCCGGGCTGGCGCTGGCCCGCGGTCGCGCGGTTGAACTGGCTCGCGCCATAATCCCGCCCGCCGACGATGGCACGCACCGCCCCGTCCGGGTCCATCACGACGGTCGCAGCCTGCTTAACCCGATAGCCGGGGCCGTGCTGGCGCAGGATGGACTCCACCGCCTCGTCGGCGCGCTCCTGGATCGCGGAATCATGCGGCGTCTTCACCGTCAGCACGCGATCGGCGCCGAGCTTGCCCTCGGATGCAAGTTCCTTCACCGCATCGAAGGCCCAGTCGAGATAGTAGTCGGGGCTGGAATCGCGCTTGCGGTCGATCGGCGTCGCCGGATTGCGCTTGGCGCTGTCGACCTGGCCGGCGGTCATGAAACCGGCATCGACCATGGCGTTGAGCACATCGTTGGCCCGCGCACGTGCGGCGGGCAGGTTGACATGAGGGGCGTATTTCGTCGGCGCCTTGAACAGGCCGGCGAGCATGGCGGCCTCGGCCAGCGAGACGTCCCGCACCGACTTGCCGAAATAATACTCCGCCGCGGCCGCCGCGCCGAAGGTGCCCCCGCCCATATAGGCCCGGTCGAGATAGAGCTTGAGGATTTCGTTCTTGCTCAGCCGCGTCTCCAGCCACAAGGCGAGGAAGGCCTCCTTGATCTTGCGGTCGAGCGAGCGCTCATTGTTGAGGAAGAGGTTCTTGGCGAGCTGCTGGGTCAGCGACGAGCCGCCCTGGACGACGCCGGAGGCGCGCGTATTGACCAGCAGCGCCCGCGAGGTGCCGATCAGATCGATGCCGAAATGGTCGTAGAAGCGGCGATCTTCGGTGGCGAGCACGGCCTTGAGCAGATGGTCCGGCATCTCCTCCAGCTTCAGCGAATCGTCATGCCGGGCGCCGCGATGGCCGAGCGGCGCACCGTAGCGATCGAGGAAGGTGACGGCGAAGACCTGGTTCTTCAGCGCCTCGTCATTACCGATGCGGAAAGAGGGCAAGGCCAGCATCAGCAGGATGATGGCGCCGACGATGCCGATATTCAGCCCTTCGCTGGCAAACTCAGCGGCGACGCGCTTGCCGCCGCTGACGGTCAGCCGGTCGGCAACGCTGCGGATGCGCTCATGGATTTCGCCCGCGCGGCGCCCGGCGCCCCACAGGCTGGCGTCCAGCCACGAGTCGGCGGCCAGCGCGAAGCGCTTCAGCCGCGTCCTCCAGCCCGCCTTCCTGAACTCCATGGCCGTCCCAGGCTTTCCGAATGGCCCCCGTCTAAGTCCTGCCGCGTGCCCGCCGTCTTGGCAACAGGTGAGCGCCAGGGAATGGACACATAGGCATGTCCGGCGCCCGGATAAGAGGCGGGACGGTAAATTTCATCCCTGGGACCGTAAACTGCGCCGAAGGCTGTGCCATCGCGACCAAGGGGGGACCGCGACGGTCTTCCATCTTGGCCTCCGTCGGCGCATAAGCCTGCCATGACGCGAAACCCGCCGAACGAGCAGCCCTTCTGGCTGACGACGCCGCTGGAGGCGATGACGACGGAGCAATGGGAATCGCTCTGCGACGGCTGCGGCCGCTGCTGCCTCGTCAAGCTGGAGGATGAGGATACCGGGCGCATCTTCGCCACCGATGTCGGCTGCCGCCTGTTCGAGGCCGGCACCTGCCGCTGCAGGGACTATCCCAACCGCTCGCAGAAGGTGCCGGATTGCGTGACGCTGACGCCCGAGGAGGTGCGCACGCTGCCCTGGCTGCCGCCGACCTGCGGCTACCGCCTCGTCGCCGAGGGCAAGGACCTGCCCTGGTGGCATCCGCTGGTCTCGGGCGATCCCGAGACGGTGGTCGCGGCCGGTGTCTCCGTGCGCGGCCGCGTCTTCGCCAACGAGGACGAGGTGCCCGAGGAGGAGGTGGCCGAGCGCATCGTCAACTGGCCGCTGCGCTGGCCCCGGGCCGCGCGGGGGAAGGGAGCCTGACGCAACCCAGCCGTGCTATTGCGCTGCATCAGCCGATGCTGCACACGCTCATTGATTGTTCATGTCGTTTTCGGCATGAGCGCCTCATCCCAGCGGTCGATGACCCCGAGTCATTGGCGGCACGCACACGAAACTTTCACGCCGGCGCGGCGTTTGCCTCGTCCGGTTGAACAGAAGAGGCTATGTGATGGCAGGCGGGAAGTGGGTCTACACCTTCGGCGACGGCAAGGCCGAGGGTGAGGCGGGAATGAAGAACCTGCTCGGCGGCAAGGGCGCGAACCTCGCCGAGATGAGCAATCTGGGCCTGCCCGTTCCGCCTGGCTTCACCATCACTACCGAGGTCTGCACGGCCTATTACGACAACGGCAAGAGCTTCCCGGCCGAGCTCGACGGACAGGTCAAGGCCGCGCTCGCCGGCATGGCCAAGCTCACCGGCAAGACCTTCGGCGATCCCGCCAATCCGCTGCTCGTCTCGGTCCGCTCCGGCGCCCGCGCCTCGATGCCGGGCATGATGGACACCGTCCTCAATCTCGGCCTCAACGACGAGACGGTCGAGGCCGTCGCCAAGGCCTCGGGCGACGAGCGCTTCGCCTGGGACAGCTATCGCCGCTTCATCACCATGTATTCCAACGTCGTGCTCGACGTGGACCATGGCCTCTTCGAGGAGGCGCTGGAGGATTACAAGGAGCGCAAGGGCCTCCATCTCGACACCGATCTCAAGGCGGCCGACTGGAAGCTCTTGGTAGGCAAGTACAAGGAGATCGTGAAGAAGGAGCTGGGCTCCGACTTCCCGCAGGAGCCGGAGAAGCAGCTCTGGGGCGCCGTCGGCGCCGTCTTCTCCTCATGGATGAACGCCCGCGCCATCAAGTATCGCGAGCTGAACGCGATTCCCGCGAGCTGGGGCACGGCCGTCAACGTCCAATCGATGGTGTTCGGCAATATGGGCGACACCTCCGCGACCGGCGTCGCCTTCACCCGCAATCCTTCGACCGGCGAGAACGCGCTCTACGGCGAGTTCCTGATCAATGCGCAGGGCGAGGACGTCGTCGCCGGCATCCGCACGCCGCAGGACATCACCGAGGCCGCACGCATCGAGGCGGGCTCCGACAAGCCCTCGATGGAACGGGAGATGCCGGAGGCCTATGCCGAGCTCTGCCGCATCTACGGTATCCTCGAGAAGCATTACCGCGACATGCAGGACATGGAGTTCACCATCCAGGAGGGCAAGCTCTGGATGCTGCAGACCCGGTCCGGCAAGCGCACCGCCAAGGCGGCGCTCCGCATCGCGGTCGAGCTTGCGACCGAAGGCTTGATCACGCAGGAGGAGGCGGTCGGCCGCGTCGAGCCCGGCGCGCTCGACCAGCTCCTGCACCCGACCATCGATCCCAAGGCCGAGCGCCGCGTGCTGACCACCGGCCTGCCGGCCTCGCCCGGCGCCGCCGCCGGCGAGATCGTCTTCAATTCCGACGATGCCGAGGCCGCCAAGAAGGCCGGCCGCAAGGTCATCCTCGTCCGCGTCGAGACCTCGCCCGAGGATATCCACGGCATGCACGCAGCCGAGGGTATCCTGACGACCCGCGGCGGCATGACCTCGCATGCGGCGGTCGTGGCGCGCGGCATGGGTAAGCCTTGCGTCTCCGGTGCCGGCCAGATCCGCGTCGACTACGCCAAGGGCACGCTTTCCGTCGGCCCGACCACGCTGAAGGCCGGCGATTTCGTCACAATCGACGGCGGCAACGGCCAGGTCCTGCTCGGCGAGATCAAGATGCAGAAACCGGAGCTTTCCGGCGAGTTCGCGACCCTGATGGGTTGGGCCGACAAGGTTCGCCGTCTCAAGGTCCGCGCCAACGCCGAGACGCCGGAGGACGCCAGGACCGCGCGGGAATTCGGCGCCGAGGGCATCGGTCTCTGCCGCACCGAGCACATGTTCTTCGAAGGCGACCGTATTCAGGCCGTCCGCGAGATGATCCTCGCCCATGACGACAAGGGCAGGCGCGCCGCGCTCGCCAAACTCCTGCCGGTGCAGCGCCAGGACTTCGTCCAGCTCTTCTCCATCATGAGCGGCCTGCCGGTGACGATCCGCCTGCTCGATCCGCCGCTGCACGAGTTCCTGCCGCATGGCGACAAGGAGATCGGCGAGGTCGCTGCCGCGCTCGGCGTCACGCCGGACGCGCTGAAGCACCGCGCCGCCGAACTGCACGAGTTCAACCCGATGCTCGGCTTCCGTGGCTGCCGCCTGGCCGTCGCATTCCCGGAGATCGCCGAGATGCAGGCCCGCGCCATCTTCGAGGCGGCGGTGATCGCCGCCAAGGAAACCGGCAAGTCGGTCATCCCGGAGGTGATGGTGCCGCTCGTCATGGGCAAGCCGGAGCTCGACCTCGTCAAGGCCCGCATCGATGCCATGGCCAAGGCCGTGATCGAGGAGAGCGGCACGAAGATCGACTATCAGGTCGGCACGATGATCGAATTGCCGCGCGCTGCCCTGCGCGCCGCCGAGATCGCAGAGAGCGCCGAATTCTTCTCCTTCGGCACCAATGACCTGACGCAGACGACGCTCGGCATCAGCCGCGACGATGCCTCCTCCTTCCTCGGTTCCTACACGGCCAAGGGCCTGCTCGACGCCGACCCCTTCGTCACCATCGATCAGGACGGCGTCGGCGAACTGGTGAAGCTCGCCGCCGAGCGCGGCCGCAAGACGCGGGCCGGCATCAAGCTCGGCATCTGCGGCGAGCATGGCGGCGACCCGGCCTCTATCGGCTTCTGCGAGAGCGTCGGCCTCGATTACGTCTCCTGCTCGCCCTTCCGCGTGCCGATCGCCCGCCTTGCGGCGGCGCAGGCGGCCTTGGGTGCGATCAAGGCCAAGGATGGCTGAGAACCCGTCATGGCATCGAAGCTCACCACCATCGGCTTCGATGCCGACGACACGCTCTGGCAGAACGAGCAGTTCTTCCGGATGACAGAGGATCGCTTCGTCGCGCTGCTTGGCGAGCATGGCGAGGCGGCCGAGATTTCCGGGCGCCTGCTCGAAGCCGAAAAGCGCAATCTCGGCTTCTACGGTTTCGGCATCAAGGGCTTCGTGCTCTCGATGATCGAGACGGCGATCGAGATCACGCGGGGACAGGTCCCTGCTTCGGTCATCGGCGAAATCCTCGCCGCCGGCCGCGAGATGGCGGCCCATCCCGTCGAGACGCTGCCGCATGTTCAGGAGACGCTTGCAGCGCTTTCCGGTGACTACAGGCTGGTGCTGATCACAAAGGGCGATCTTTTCGACCAGGAGCGCAAGCTCGCTCAGTCCGGCCTCGGCGATTTCTTCCATGCGGTCGAGATCGTCAGCGACAAGAAGCCGGATACCTATGGCCGCATCTTCGATCGCCATGGTGACGGGGCAGGGCGGGCGATGATGGTCGGCAATTCCCTGAAATCCGATATCCTGCCGGCATTGGAGGCCGGTTCCTGGGCGGTCCATGTGCCGCATGAATTGACCTGGGTGCTGGAACATGCCGAGGAGCCGGCGGGGCATGATCGCTATCGCAGGATCGGCGACCTCGGTGGGCTGACGGCGATTCTACGGGAACTTGGCCCGGCCGCCTGATTCCGGCAGGTTCGGGGCCCTTGCTGGACCCTTCTTGCATTTCGTGCTATCCGCACCGATGTATGACGAGATGCGGCCGGGTTCTGGCCAATCCTCCGCGCGGGCAATCCGGTCGGCGGGCACGATTCAGATCCACCACACATCGCTACAATACCATTGCAAGGCGTCCGCGCGTCGAGCTCTGGGTCGCAACGATACGCGGATCTGAAACGTAAGGATTCCAGAACTATGGAAAAGGGCACCGTGAAGTGGTTCAACGCCACCAAGGGCTACGGCTTCATCACCCCTGAGAACGGCGGCCAGGACGTGTTCGTCCACATCTCCGCTGTCGAGCGCGCGGGTCTCCGCGAGCTGCGCGACGGCCAGGTCGTCTCCTACGAACTCGTTGCCGATCGCAAGACCGGCAAGACCTCGGCCGGCAACCTCGTCGTCGCCTGAGCTGATACTGATCGACCGGGAGAGCCTGGATCATCGCGCGTCCGATAGGACGCGGTCACGATGATCGATCTCTTAGTTATCGCAGCGGATTTCTCCGAAAAGTGGAAGCCACTTTTCGGTCCGATGCTATAGCGGCTCCGGTCCACGACAAGCCTGCCGGCGCTGTGGCTAGCGGTTCGCCGGCAGGTCCGACTATTTGTGAATTCAGGCCGGATGCGAGCCTGCGGCGCAGCCGAAACCCACATGCGCCCCTCGCATCGCGGCGTCCGGAAAGATCCTTCTTGACCAAGTTTACCGATCTCGGCCTCGCCGAGCCCCTTCTCAAGGCGCTCGCGGCCGAGGGCTATGAAACGCCGACGCCGATCCAGGCGCAGGCGATCCCCCATATTCTGCAGGGCCGCGACCTGCTCGGCGCCGCCCAGACCGGCACCGGCAAGACCGCTGCCTTCTCGCTGCCGATGCTGCATCGCCTGCTCGCCAAGCCGCGTCAGATGCCGGCCCGCTCGGTGCGTGCGCTCATCCTGTCGCCGACGCGCGAACTCTCGGCTCAGATCGAAGCCAGCATCCGCACCTATGCCCGCTACACCTCGCTGAAATCGACGGTGATCTTCGGCGGCGTGCCCGTCGGCAAGCAGATCCGCGCGCTCGGTGAGAAGGTCGACATCCTCGTCGCCACGCCCGGCCGCCTGCTCGACCTCGTCGATCAGCGCGCCGTCTCGCTGCGCGAGATCGAGTTCCTCGTCCTCGACGAGGCCGACCAGATGCTCGACCTCGGCTTCATCCACGCGCTGCGTCGCATCGCGACCCTGATCCCGAAGGAGCGCCACACGCTGCTCTTCTCGGCGACGATGCCGAAGCCGATCCGCGAGATCGCCTCCGCCTACCTGACCGATCCGGTCGAGGTCGCGGTGGCGCCGGTCGCGACCACCGCCGAGAAGATCGACCAGCGCGTGATCTTCACTGAAGCCCACGACAAGCCGGCGCTGCTGGCGAAGACTCTGAACGTGCCCGAGCTCGAGCGCGCCATCGTCTTCACCCGCACCAAGCACGGTGCCGACAAGGTCGTGCGCCAGCTCGGCGCGTCCGGCATCGAGGCGGCCGCGATCCACGGCAACAAGAGCCAGAGCCAGCGCGAGCGGGCGCTCGGCGCTTTCCGCAACGGTAGCCTGCGCATCCTCGTCGCCACCGACATCGCCGCGCGCGGCATCGATGTCGACGGCATCAGCCATGTCGTGAATTTCGACCTGCCGAACGTGCCGGAAACCTATGTCCACCGCATCGGCCGCACCGCGCGCGCCGGCGCGTCGGGCCTCGCCATCGCCTTCTGCACGCCGGAAGAGCGCGGTGATCTCGCCGCCATCGAGAAGCTGACCAAGGTCGCGATCACCCCGATCGGCGCGGTGCCCTATTGGGACGGCCGCACGCCGAAGAAGCCGCCGCAGAACCAGCGCGGCGGCGGGCGTGGCCAGCAGCAAAATGGCAGCGGACGCGGCGTTCCAGGCCGTCCGCAGGGCCAGCAGGCTCGTCCGCAAGGGCAGCAGCAGCCGCGCGGCGGCAAGCCTGAGCAGGGCGGCCAGCGCAACCAGCCGGCCAATGGTGGCCAGCGCCAGGAGCGTCACGAGCGCCCCCGTCATCCCGAGCGTGCCCCGCGCCCTGAGCAGGCGGCACAGCGAAAAGACGGCGTTTCCGCAAAAGAAGGGCTTGGCGGCGTCGCGTTCTTGCAGCAAAGAACACAGCAACCACGCACCAACGGCGCCCGGCGGCGCGCGCGCTGACGCGCGATCGACCAGAATCGGGCGAGTCTCTTTGAGATGGCTCGCCCACGCGCCCTAGGGCTCACGAAGGACGACAGATGGCGAAAGAAGAACTGCTTGAATTCGACGGCACCGTGGTCGAGGTGCTCCCGGACGGCAACTACCGGGTGAAGCTCGACAACGAGCACATCATCCTGGCCTATGCCGCCGGCAAGATGAAGAAGAACCGCATCCGCACCATCGCGGGCGACCGCGTCATCGTCGAGATGTCGCCCTACGATCTCGATCGCGGCCGGATCAATTTCCGCCAGAAGACGGCCGGCCCGGCTCCGGGCGGTCCGCAGCGCCAGAACTTCCGTCGGCGCTGATCGACATGATGCGCCTGTCGCGGAACGAGCTTTTGTTCATCGCGCTGGGCGCGGTCCTCGGCACGATCGTCGCCTGGGCGGTCCGGGCCGGCCTCGTCGCGCCCGATGGCGCTTTGCCGCCTTTTGCCATCGTGCTCTTCGCGCTGGGCATCGTCGAACTGCTCGTCGGTTACGCGACGGGCCGCCCCCCGGGCACGCTGGTCGGCATGCCCGCCCGCTTCCTCGCCTTCGTCGCCGGCGTCTGCATTCTGCTGCTTGGCGGCAAGATCGCCTGAGCGAGGCGAGCCCGCACCTTTCTCACGTCATGCCCGCATCTGATCCGGGTATCGCGGAAACCAGCGCCTTCTCGTCTTGAGCTTCTCGGGTCAAAGCTTCGCTTCACCGGAGAATGACGTCCGCCTTTCGCATGGAAACCGCCCAAGAAAAAACCCCGGCGCGAGGGCCGGGGTGAAAGTGGTCGTTCCGTGGGTATAAAAGGGTCTGCGTGAAACTCCGTCCCGTCCGCTCAGTAGCGGGAGCGAGACCAGTATTGCGATCCGGCGCTGACCATCACCTGGCGCTGCCGGGTCTCGTAGGCAGCGGGAATCTCTTCCCGCACGACCTGGGTCGGACGCACCATCACCTGGCGCTGACGCTGCGTGTAGACGGCCGGGACCGTCTCGTAATCGATGGTGGCCGGCGAAACCTCGACGCGGCGGCTCTGATAACCGTAGCGGGCAGGCACATCGACCCAGCAGCCGACCGTGTTGCCCCAGGCGTCGCGGGTCACTTCCCAGCGGCGGGTGGCGGACGAGATCAGCACCTTCTCGGTCACCGTCTCGTAGACGGCGGCGCGATGATGCGGAATGCGGCGCTCGGGAGCGATCATCACGGTATCGGTGACAGTCTCGTACTCGGCCGGCACGACACGGCGCTGAACCTGCGCCGGGCGGACCTGATAAGTCTCGCTGATGGTGCCGTAGACCGGGGGCGTGTTGACGAGGTTGTAGCAGGCGGAGCCGCGGCAGCCGCCGCCGGCCTGGGCGGCCGAGGCGCCGAGCAGAAGCGCCGTCGCAAGGCTGGAAGCGGCGATGACCCCTGATGAAAGCGAGCGCACCATGTTGACCTGACCTGTCGGTTCCGGCGCCGGGCGCCGTTCGTTGAGGACAGGAAGCCTGCTCGAAGTGATGAACGCAAGGTAAACGCTAAAACAAGGTAAAATTAACCAGTTCGGTGCGCCGCGGCGCATTCACGCAGATTGCGGTCAAGTAAAGGAAAACGCTCGCATTTTAATCGCCCGAGCGCCGGCTGCGCGGGTGGTGCGGCTTGCTCTGCCGTTAACGGCGAGGCGTGCTCGTGGGCAAGGGAGGTCCTTGGCCGGCGCCGTTGGCAAGGGGCGAGGGCTATGGGCCGCGCACCCTTCAAACAAAGGACGCCGGCACCGTATTTGCTTGGCTATGACACTTGCGAGGTGTGGCCCAACCTCATGCCGCATCCCGTTGGGCTCGCCCGGCCGCCCGGAAGGGCGGCCGGGTAGCTCCTCGCGGAGGGTCTCATGGACGATCTCAAGGACAATGTGTTCGTGACGCTTTATCTGAGCCTGACGGCGGTCGTGACGGTCGGCTGGCTCGGCGTTGTCGGTTACGGCGTCTGGCATTTCCTGTTCGGGTAGCGCTCGCGCTGGACTGCCACTTCAAGGCGGCTGAGGCCGCGGGCGTTCTGCCGCTGTCAGGTCTGCCCCGGCCGCAGCTGGTAGAAGACGTGCTGACCGATCGTGTCCATCTTCTTCAATCGCTTCGCCCAGTACGGTCGCACGTAATTGGCGTGGTAGTGGGTCGAGGCGCCGACTTCCGGCAGATAGGTCGTGCCGTCATGAACCTCGCGCGCGATCCGGACCGCGTCGCGCCAGGAGGCGGGCTCGGTGATGCGCAGCGACTTGCCTTCGCAGGTGAAGGTGAACTGGCAGGCGAGGTAGCGGTTGCTGTTCTGGTAGACCACGCCGCAGACGCTGTTCGGATAGAGCCCGCTCTTGACGCGGTTGAGCACCACCTGCGCCACCGCCGCCTGGCCCTGGAGCGACTCGGAGCGGGCCTCGAAATAGACGGCTTCCGCAAGGCAGCGCTGTTCCTTCGCCATGTTCTCCGGCGCGATCAGCTTGGTGTAGTCCTGCTTCACGCCGGGCTCGGCCAGGCGCAGGTCGCGATTGGCCGGCGCCGAGGCCAGCGCAATGCGTCCGCGCTGCTGCGGGGCTGCATGGGCTGGCAGGGCGGAGGGTGTCAGCGTGCCGATGATCGAGCCGACAAGTGGCGTCGAGGAGGAAGTCTGGCTCGCCTGCGGTACTGACGGCGAAGAGCCGTCGATGCTTTCGAGATGAAGCTCCGCCTGCCGCGCCGAAAGAATCTTCGGCTTGAACGGCGAGACCGGCGAGGAATCGGACAAGGCCGGATCGGTCAGGCCCTCGTCATTGGCATAGGGCTCGAAGCCGGTCTGCGGGCCGTCGACGGCCTCGGCCGCACGCATGGCATCGAGCGAGAAGCCGCCCGAAATCAGCTTGGGTTGGGTGTCGCCGAAGACGACGCGTTCCAGCTCGATCGAGGGATGTTCGGAGAGGCCTGGCCGCAAGCTCGGCAGCATGTCGCCCTTGGCGGTGCGATCGACCTCGGGGAAGGTCGCGGCCACGGAGCGCTTCATGTCCTCGCGCGGCGCACGCGGATCGACGACGATGCGCCGCTCCGGATCCTCGAAGGAGAGCTTCGCCTGCGTGACGGCGGAGGTGAGAGCAAGGCCGGGCAAACGGAAGGCGCTGGCAGCGACCAGCATCGAGGGGCCTTCCGCGAGCTCGGAGACGGGGCCGGGCGCGACCCGGGCCATGGCGCTCGACGGCAGGCCGCTAGGGCCGAAATTCTGGCCGGCGGAGGCGGTGAAGGAGACGAGCATGCCGACGGACAGGGCCCAGGGCGCGACGGTGCTCGCGGCCCATTTGATGCCGAGGGGGCGCGCCTTCCGCCCATGCCTGTGCACACGCCAATGACTCAAAGCGACACACCCGTTCCGATCGCACGGAACGAAAAGCGCAGCCGATACACGCGCGCCTTCGTTGGAATCCGTTATCGCCTCGGTAAGGTTGAGCGCCGGTTAACGGCACGGCCGCCTCTTGCCTTTCATGCGTCGCCGTGATGCGAGATTTCACGAAATCGCGCTGGTTGCCGTGCGGGCCGGGCGCTAACGTGTAGCCACACATTCGAGGCTTCGGAGATAGCCATGACGTCCACGCCAGCGCGCAGCTACGCTCCGGAGATCATCGTCGCGGCCGGTTGCCTGATCGCCCTGATCACCTTCGGTCCGCGCGCTAGCGCCGGCCTGTTCCAGATCCCGATGACGGTCCAGTTCAATTGGGGCCGCGACATCTTCGGCCTGGCGCTCGCGATCCAGAACCTGCTCTGGGGCCTCGGCGCGCCCTTCGCTGGCGCGATCGCCGACCGCTACGGCACGGTGCGCGTGCTCTGCGTCGGCGCAGTGCTCTATGCCGCCGGCCTCGTCATGATGGCCTATGCGACCACGCCGCTGCAGCTCCATCTCGGCGCCGGCGTGCTGATCGGCTTCGGCCTCTCGGCCTGTTCGTTCAACCTCGTGCTCGCCGCCTTCGGCAAGCTGTTGCCGGAGCAGTGGCGGCCGATGGCTTTCGGTGCAGGCACGGCCGCTGGCTCCTTCGGCCAGTTCCTGTTCCCGCCGATCGGCAACATCCTGATCGATACGCTGGGCTGGCAGCAGGCGCTCATCGTCTTCGCTTTCACGCTGCTGCCGATCCTGCCGATCTCGATCGTGCTCGCGACGCGCAAGACCGGCGCTGCCGCTGGCGTTGCCGCCGCCAACCTGCCGAACCAGACCATCGTGCAGGCGCTGACCGAGGCTTTCAGGCATCGCAGCTATGTCCTGCTCGTGCTCGGCTTCTTCACCTGCGGCTTCCAGCTCGCCTTCATCACCGTGCATATGCCGGCCTATCTCAAGGATGCCGGCCTGCCGGCCTGGGTCGGCGGCTGGACGCTCGCGGTGATCGGCCTCGCCAATGCGGTCGGCTCGCTTTCCTCGGGCTGGCTCTCGACGCGGATGCCGAAGCGCCATCTCCTGGCCTGGATCTATCTCGGCCGCGCCGTGGCGATCGCCGCCTTCATCCTGCTGCCGCCCAGCCCGACGACCGCGATCACTTTCGGCATCGTCATCGGCCTGTTCTGGCTCTCGACGGTGCCGCCGACCTCCTCGCTGGTCATGCTGATGTTCGGCACAAAATACATGGCGATGCTCTACGGCTTCGCCTTCTTCTCGCACCAGGTCGGCGGGTTTCTTGGGGTCTGGCTCGGCGGCGTGCTCTACGAATCGCTGGGCAATTACCAGTTCGTCTGGTGGCTCTCGGTCGCGCTCGGCGTCGCCTCGGCCCTGATCAACCTGCCGATCGTCGAGCGGCCGGTGAACCGGCCGGAAGCGCAGCCCGCCTGATCGGAAAGACGAACCTGCACACGGCCGATGGGGTTGCGGTGGCAGCACGCCGCTGCAACCTTGTCGGTCTTCGTGTTTGCATGCTCCGGAGATGGTGATGACGACGTTCAAGGCCCTCGTGGCGACCAAGGGCGAGACCGGGCCGGACCTCGCCTTCACCGATTTCGCCGAGAGCGACCTGATGGAAGGCGATGTCACCGTCCGCGTCACCCATTCGACGGTGAACTACAAGGACGGGCTCGCCGTCACCGGCAAGGCGCCGGTGGTGCGTCGCTGGCCGATGATCCCCGGCATCGACTTCGCCGGCCGGGTCGAAACCTCCGATCATCCCGCTTTCAAGCCGGGCGATCTCGTCGTCCTCAATGGCTGGGGCACGGGCGAGACCCATCTCGGCGCCTATGCCCAGAAAAGCCGGGTGAAAGGCGACTGGCTGGTGCCGCTGCCGGAGGGACTGATGCCCGCCGAGGCGATGGCGATCGGCACGGCCGGCTACACCGCCATGCTCTGCGTGCTCGCGCTCGAGAAGCACGGCCTGAAACCGGCAGATGGCCCGGTCGTCGTCACCGGTGCGGCGGGCGGCGTCGGCTCGGTCGCGATCGTGCTGCTGGCCAAGGCTGGCTGGCACGTCATCGCCTCGACCGGCCGGGCCGAGGAGGCCGACTACCTCAAGAGCCTCGGCGCGGCCGAGATCATCGACCGCAACGAGCTGTCTGCGCCCGGCCGCCCGCTCGGCAAGGAGCGCTGGATCGCCGGCGTCGATGCCGTCGGTTCGCACACCCTCGCGAACCTGCTCTCGATGACGAAGTACGGCGGCGCCATCGCCGCCTGCGGCCTCGCGCAAGGCATGGACCTGCCGGCCTCGGTCGCGCCCTTCATCCTGCGCGGCGTCGCTCTGCTCGGCGTCGATTCGGTGATGTGCCCGAAGCCGCGCCGGATCGAGGCCTGGCAGCGCCTCGCCAGCGATCTCGACCGCGACAAGCTCGCCCTGATCACCACGACCATCCCGCTGGACGCCGTGGTTGAGACCGGCAAGGCGATCGTCGAGGGCAAGGTCAAGGGCCGCGTCGTCGTCGAGATCGGCTGAGGGCTAGCCCTCGAACAGCGCCCGCTGCCGCGCGAGTTCGTTGCTGCAGAAATCCATGAAGGCGCGCACGCGCGGCACATGCCGGATATCGGGATGGGTCAGCACCCAGAGGCCCGTGGCGAAATCCGGATTGGGCGGCAGGATCCGCATCAGGTCAGGGCGCTGGTCGGCGATGAAACAGGGCAGAGGACCGATGCCGAGGCCCTGCGCCACCGCCTCGGCGATTCCCAGCACGGCAGAGCTCTTGAGCGCGATCCGCTCCGGCGCGACATGCTCGCGCACGAAGCGCGCCGCCTTCACATGCGAGAGCTGGTCGCCGAGCGCGACCCAGTCGCGCTGGTAGAGCAGGGCGGGGCTGGCTTCTTCCTCGGGCGTGATTCCGTCCGCTGTGCGGCCATAGATCGCCCAGGCGATGGTGGCGATGCGCCGCCCGACCAGGGTCTCGCCCGGCGTGTCGCTGGCGCGGATCGCGATATCGGCATCGCGCTTCGACAGGTTGAGCGCCTGGTTGCCGATGACGACGTCGAGCCGGATCAGCGGATGCGCTTTGCGGAAGGCCGCGAAGATCGGCAGCAGCACGTTCTGGTAGAGCGTGTCGGTCGTGGTGATCCGCAATTCGCCGGAGGGTGCGACGTCGCGCCCGGCAAGGCGCCGGGCGAAGGCGGTGACGTCCTCATCCATGCGGCTTGCCAGCGCCGCCATCTCGGCCCCGGCGACGGTCGCGACATAGCCGGTCTTGCGTCGCTCGAAGAGCGGCAGGCCGACGAGTTCCTCGATCTGGCCGAGACGCCGGAACACGGTCGAATGATTGACCGAGAGAGCCGCCGCCGCCCCGGTCAGCCCGTCATGGTCGGCAATGGCCTTGATCAGCCGGAAATCGTCCCAGGCAAGCTTGGCATTCATCGGCAAGGCATCCTCCTGCGGGCACGCAAGCCGATATCTTGCAATGATGCAAGCTGGAGGAACTCAAATCCAGGAGAGCGGGGATCAGCGCGGAGCCGCGGCGCGCCGCAGACGGTCGTTGATCGCCTCGCCCAGCCCATGCTCGGGGATTCGGGCGACCGCGATGGTCCTCCGCCCCATCTCGTCGAGCCGGCGCATGTAACCGAAGAGATGGGCGGCGGCCTCGCGCAGATCGCCGCTCGGGCTGAGATTGAGCGAAGCCGGATGCTCGTGGGTCCCGGGGCCGAAGCCGAGCCAGGCCTCGCCATCTTCCGGGGCTTGTGCCTCGAGCCTCACGCGTGCCGCCGGCGCATAATGTGAGGCGAGCATGCCGGGCGAGATCGGCGCATGGCCGGCATCGCCCGCGATGACCAGTGGCCGGCCGATGACACGCTCGATTGCCTCGCGCGGCACTCCGCCGGGACGGAGCAGGCGCGGCGCACCGTCGAGGCAGGCGACGATGGTCGATTCGACCCCCACCTCGGTCGGGCCGGCGTCGAGGATAGCGTCGATACGCCGATCGAGGTCCGCGAGAACATGAGCGGCGCTGGTGGCGCTGATCCGGCCGGAACGGTTGGCGGAGGGCGCCGCGATCGGTTGCCCGGCCGCCTCCAGAACGGCATGCGCGACCGGATGGGCCGGGACGCGCAGCGCGACGGACGGAAGCCCCGCCCGCGCCAGATCGCTCACCGTGCAGCCCGACGAGGCCGGCACGACAAGCGTCAATGGTCCCGGCCAGAAGGCTTGCGCCAGCGCCAGCGCATTCGCATCGAACAGGCCCTGCCGGCGCGCGCTGGCGAGATCGGGCAGGTGCGAGATCAGCGGGTTGAAGCTCGGCCGCTCCTTGGCCGCATAGATGCCGGCAACGGCCGTGCCGGAGGTCGCGTCGGCCGCAAGCCCGTAGACCGTCTCGGTCGGCATTGCGACGAGTCTGCCCGCGCGCAGCAGTGTCGCAGCCTCGGCGATGCCGGACGCATCGGCGGCGAGAAGCTTCGTCTGGCGAGGAGAGGGCAGGGGCTGGTTCACGATGCGATTGACCAAAGATGGTTTATATATAAACTAACTGAGGAGTGCGACACGGGACGAAGGTCGCGCTCGCTTGCGCGTGGCTTAGGCGATAGTTCCTCGCTACCATCGCGGCAACGGCAAATGCAGGCTGCGGCTGCCTTCAAGGGCAAGCGCCGGCCTCAGGGAGAGACGGTTATGAGCTATCGCGCCCCGGTTTCGGACATGCTCTCCACCATGCGCCACGTCGCGGGGCTCGACCGGCTCATCGCCGACGGGCTCGTGCCCGAGCTCGACGGCGGCGTGGCGGAAGCCGTGCTCGACGAGGCCGCGAAATTCGCCAACGACGTGATCGCGCCGCTGAACCGCGTCGGCGATCTCACCGGCTCGAAGCTGAAGGACGGCGCCGTCACCACCCCGCCGGGCTGGAAGGAGGCCTACAAGGCCTGGGCCGAGGCCGGCTGGAACGCGCTGCCGGCGCCGGAAGCCTATGGCGGGCAGGGCCTGCCGGCATTGCTGCAATCGGCCTGCATCGAGATGTGGAACTCCGCCGCCTTCGCCTTCGCGCTCGGCCCGTTGCTGACGGTCGGCGCGATCGAGGCGCTCCATGCCCATGGCTCCGACCATCTCAAGGAGACCTATCTCGCCAAGCTCGTTTCCGGCGAGTGGATGGGCACGATGAACCTGACCGAGCCGCAGGCCGGCTCCGACCTCAACGCGCTGCGCAGCAAGGCGGAGCGCGTCGGCGACGGCACCTATCGCATCACCGGCCAGAAGATCTTCATCACCTATGGCGAGCATGATCTGACCGAGAACATCATCCATCTCGTGCTGGCGCGCCTGCCCGATGCCCCTCCCGGCACGCGCGGCATCTCGCTCTTCCTCGTGCCGAAATTCCTGGTCAATGCCGACGGTTCCCTCGGCGCGCATAACGACCTGCGCTGCTCCGGCATCGAGCACAAGCTCGGCATCCATGCCTCGCCGACCTGCTCGATGGCCTTCGGCGACAATGACGGCGCCATCGGCTGGCTGATCGGCGAGGAGAACCGCGGCCTCGCCTGCATGTTCACGATGATGAACAACGCCCGGCTCAATGTCGCGCTGCAGGGCGTCGCCATTGCCGAGCGCGCCTATCAGCAGGCGCTCGCCTTCGCCCATGAGCGCAAGCAGGGCGCGGCGCTCGATGCCCCCAAGGGCGCGCCGATGAGCCCGATCATCGTCCACCCGGACGTGCGCCGCATGCTGATGGATATGCGCGCCAAGACGCAAGGCGCCCGCGCCATCTCTTATCAGGTTGCCGAGGCGCTCGACCGCTCGCATCGCGAGACCGACGAAGGCAAGCGCAAGGCGGCCTCCGAGCGCGCCGCGATCCTCACCCCCATCGCCAAGGCCTATGCCACGGATATCGGCATCGATGTCGCCTCGACCGGCGTGCAGGTTCATGGCGGCATGGGCTTCGTCGAGGAAACCGGCGCCGCTCAGCACCTGCGCGATGCCCGCATCGCCGCGATCTACGAGGGCACCAACGGCATTCAGGCGATCGACCTCGTCACCCGCAAATTGCCGCTGTCGCAGGGCGATGCCGTCCAGGCTTTGATCGCTGAGATGCGCGGCATCGTCGGCGAGGTCGAGCGCGCCAATAATCCGGGCTTCGGCCATGCCGCCGCCCGCCTCGGCGCCGCTGTCGATTCGCTGGAAAAGGCGACGGAATGGATGCTCGGCGCGCTCGGCGGCAAGCCGGCCGATGCGCTGGCGGGTGCGACGCCCTATCTCAAGCTCTTCGCGCTGGCGCAGGGCGGCACGGGATTGGCGAAGAAGGCGCTCGCCACGCGTTCGGGAGCTGAGGGAGCGGCTGATCTCGCCACCGCCCGCTTCTATGCCGAATGCATCGCGACCGAGGCGCCGGCCCTCGAACTCGCGGTGACGGAAGGCGCCGGCGCCATCGCCGACGCGGCCGCGGTCTTCGCCGCGTGAGCGCAGCCGCGCCCCGTTCAGGCAGCCGTAGCCTTGCGGGCGCGGATATGCAGGAACAGCGGGACGATATGCGTGTCGGCGAGATAGGGGATGGCCTTCGCCGTCTCCGCATCGACATGCGGTTCGGCCATGTGCTCGATCGTGAGCCCGGCCGCGACGATCATCGCCACCCATTCGCTCAGCGTGCGGTGGAAGCGCGGCACCCGGAACGGCTCGACGCTGGCCTTGATCTCGGCCGGGGCGGCGCCGAAGCGCCAGGTCTCGATCTCGCCATCGACGCCGTCGAAATAGCGGCCGACCTCGATCGCGCGGATTTGGCCGACATCGTCGCGCAGAACCTTGCGATAGGGCGGCGCAAAGCAGGGGTGAAGAATGGAGAACTGCAGGAAGCCGCCGGGCTTCAGCACGCGCGCCGCTTCCGCCAACGCCTTGTCCTGAGCGGGCATGTCCATCAGCGACATGAAGGCCGTGGCGAAATCGAACTGCGCGTCCGGGAAGGGCAGGGCGGTGCCGTCCCCGAACCGGTAGTCGATGCCGAGCGGTTTCGCGGCTTCGGCCTCCTGCGCATGGCGGATGAAGGTCGGCGCGATATCGACGGCGACCATGCGCCCGCCAGCTTCGGCGAGCTTGCGCGTGTTCGAGCCCTCGCCGCAGCCGATGTCCAGGCCATCGAGCCCCGCGATATCCGGCAGGTTGGCGAAGAAGACGGGACTGTTCAGCGCGTCGCGATAGAGGTCGTAGCCGGCCCGCGCATGACGGGTCCATGTCTCGGCATTGGCCTCCCAGCAAGCGGCGACATCGGTGCTGTCCATGGTGCTGCTCCGTTGCGAGGGGAGCGGGGCTATAGAGCAGCGGATGGAGTGTGGCTAGCGGCGATTCGCGGGGAATGCCCATGAGCGCCGCGCAACCGCCGCTTTCCGGCCGAATCTGCCTTGTCGCAGGCGCCTCGCGCGGGCTCGGACGCGGCATCGCCAGGGCACTGGGCGAAGCCGGCGCGACCGTCATCGTCACCGGCCGCTCCAGCGAGGCCGGGCCGCGCACCGACCAGCGTTCCGAGACCTTCGAGGACGCGGCCCGCGAGGTCGAGGCCGCTGGCGGCAAGGGCTATCCCTATCGTTGCGACCATACCAGCGAGCGTGACGTCGATGGGCTCGTGGCCTGGGCCCTGCGCCGCTTCGGCCGGCTCGATTGCGTCGTCGATGCGGTCTGGGGCGGCAATGAAGGCTATGACGGCGAGCGCTATCCCGACGGCTCCGGCTTCGGCACGCCGTTCTGGCGCCGCCCGGCGGCCAGATTGGGCGAGAGTTTTGAGAGCGGTGTCTATGCCCAGTTGCTGCTGGCGCGCGCGGTCGCGCCGGCCATGGTGCAGGCGCGTTCGGGCCTCATCGTCACGCTGAGCTTCGACATGGGCGGCCTCTATCTCGGCGATGTCTTCTACGATCTCGCCAAGGCGACGATGAACCGCCTGAGCTTCGCGATGGCGCAGGAGCTCAAACCCTTCGGCGTCACGGCACTGGGCGTGTCGCCCGGCCATGTCCTGACCGAGCGTGTCCGCGATGCGGGCCTGGGCGACCAGACCACCGAAACGCCGCTCTATGCCGGACGCGCCGTCGCGGCGCTCGCTGCCGACCCGAACGTCGCCCGTCATGCCGGGCGGGTGCTGCACGTCGCCGATCTGGCGCGCGCCTATGGCTTCACCGACCGGGACGGCTCGCAACCGGCTCGCTACGTCATCGACAACTAGGAGGGAGGCGGCGATGTCGCTCAAGGGTAAGACGCTTTTCATCACCGGCGGCTCGCGGGGCATTGGGCTTGCCATCGCGCTCAGGGCGGCGCGTGACGGCGCCAATGTCACCATCGCCGCCAAGACGGCGGAGCCGCATCCCAAGCTCCCCGGCACGATCTATACCTCCGCCGCCGAGATCGAGGCGGCTGGCGGCAAATGCCTGCCCTTGATGGTCGATGTTCGCGAAGAGCAGAGCGTCGCCGAGGCGATCGCCAAGACGGCCGAGACATTCGGCGGCATCGACATCGTCGTGAACAATGCCAGCGCGATCCAGCTCAGCAACACGCAGATGACCGACATGAAGCGCTTCGATCTGATGCACCAGATCAACACGCGCGGCACCTTCATGGTCTCGAAATACGCCATTCCGCATCTGGCGAAGGCTGAGAACCCGCATATCCTGATGCTCTCGCCGCCGCTCGACATGAAGACACAGTGGTTCGCGCCGCATCTGGCCTATTCCATCGCCAAATACGGCATGAGCCTGTGCGTGCTCGGCCTTGCCGGCGAGCTGGCGCGCCAGGGCATCGCGGTCAACGCGCTCTGGCCGCGCACGACCATCGCGACGGCCGCCGTCCAGAACCTGCTCGGCGGCGACAAGATGGTGCAGGCGAGCCGCACGCCGGAAATTCTCGCCGACGCCGCCCACATGATCTTCTCGAAGCCGTCCCGCGAATTCTCGGGCAACTTCCTGATCGACGACAGCTTCATGGCGGGCGAGGGCGTCACCGATTTCACCCCGTACCGCGTCGACGCTTCCGTGCCGCTGATGCCGGATTTCTTCGTGCCGGCCGACAGCCTGCCGCCGCAGGGCGTGAAGGGCGGCGTCTGACGGCTCAGCGGTGCTTCGCTCCGGGCCGTCATCGGTTTGACACGCGGCTGGGATCGGAGTTCCTGCCGGTTTCCATCACGACCGTGCAGCGAGATTCGCGCCGATGCTGACGATCCACGGCACATGCCCCGACTCGCGCGACAAGCTCCGCCCCGGCAAGCTCGACCCGTACGGAGACTTTCCGGACGATGTCGTCTGGATCGATCTGCTCAATCCGACGCCGGAGGAGGACAGGCGGGTCGAGAAGCATCTGGGCATCTCGATCCCGACGCGCGAGGAGATGCATGATCTCGAGCCGTCCGAGATCATCTATACCGAGAACGGCGCTCGCTACATGACGGCGCGGATCATCTGCCAGTCAGACACCATCGTCCCGCTGCTGGCGGACGTGACCTTCATCCTCACCGACAGGGCACTGGTGACGGTGCGCTATGACGAGCCCGGCGCCTTCAACATCTTCCTCAACCGCGCGACCAAGCCGGGCGGCTGCGGCCAGCAGCCGGAAGCCGTCCTCGACGGGCTGATCGAGGCGATCGTCGACCGTGCCGCCGAGGTGCTGCGCGGCGTCGGCGACAAGATCGACATCGCCTCGCGCCGGGTCTTCGCCGGGCGTGGCCAGGATGTCGAGCGCGGCGGCGTCTATCAGGTCGTGATCCAGAAGATCGGGCAGTACGAGCACATCATCTCGAATGTCCGCGAGAGCATGGTCTCGGTCGAGCGCGTGCTGCTCTTCCTCTCGGCCAATTATACGCGGCCGAAGAAGGCGCAGACCGGCTTCTCGGCGGAATGGCGCTCCGCGGTGCGCGACGTGCAGGCGATCGAGGAACACGCAGCCTTCCTGTCGAACAAGTTGCAATTCATGATGGACGCTACGCTCGGCCTCGTCTCGATCGAGCAGAACAAGATCATCAAGCTCTTCTCGGTCGTCTCCGTCGCGCTGATGCCGCCGACGCTGATTGCCTCGATCTACGGCATGAACTTCAAGACGATGCCGGAGTTGGAGTGGCAGTGGGGCTATCCGCTCGCGGTCGGTCTGATGATCCTGTTCGCGGTGCTGCCCTATCTGTTCTTCCGATGGAAGAAGTGGCTGTGAGCCGCTGAACACGCGCGATATCTTGAAGGCCGGATGACACAGCCGCAGATACTCTCCGTCCTTCTCGTCGCCGGCATGATGGCTGCCTTCCTGTGGGGGCGCCTGCGCTACGACATCGTCGCGATGCTGGCGCTGCTTATGGCCGTGGCGCTCGGGCTGGTGCCGGCGACTGAGGCCTTCAAGGGTTTCTCCGACGACATCGTCATCATCGTCGGTAGTGCCTTGGTGCTGAGCGCCGCGGTCGCGCGGTCGCGCATCATCGAACGGCTGTTCTCGAAGCTGGGCTCGGGCCTTTCCTCGATGCAGTTGCAGGTGCCGCTGCTCGTCTTCATCGTCGCGGTGATGTCGGCGATCATCAAGAATATCGGCGCGCTCGCGATGATGCTGCCGATCGCCTACCAGCTCGCCCGCAAGAGCGGGACATCGCCCTCGGTCCTCCTGATGCCGATGGCCTTCGCCTCGCTTCTCGGCGGCATCGTCACACTGGTCGGAACCTCGCCCAACGTCATCGTCGCCCGCGTCCGGCAGGAGCTTGGTGGCGAGCCCTTCCGCATGTTCGATTTCGCACCCGTAGGCATCGTCGTCGCCGTCGCCGGCTGCCTCTTCCTTAGCCTTGGCTATCGCCTGCTGCCGCGCGATCGCCGCGGCGCGGTCTCGCTCGATCAGGCGATCGACATCAAGGACTACCTGACCGAGGCCAAGCTGCGCGAGAAATCGCCGCTCGCTGGCAAGACGGTCGCTGACCTCAAGGCGATCGGCGGCGATGCCATCGAGATCGTCTCGATCCTGCGCAACGAACGCCGCGTCCAGGCGCCGCTGCCCGATGCCTCGCTCAAGGCCGGCGACATCCTGCTGCTGCGCGGCGACGCTGCCGTGCTGGAGCGGGTGGTCGCCGAGGGCGGGCTCGATCTCGCCGGCAAGGACCGCCCGACGCAGAAGGAGGATGCGCTCGATCCCGATCGCATCGCCGAGGCGATCATCGGCCCGGATTCGACCCTGATCGGCCAATCGGCCGGCGATATTGCCCTGCATAGCCGCTTCGGCATCAACATGATCGCGATCAGCCGCTCGGGCGAGCGCTTCAGCCAACGCCTGCGCGATATCCGGCTGCGGGCCGGCGACATCGTCGTCATCCAGGGCGACGAGAAACTCCTACCCGAAAAGCTATCCGAGCTCAGCCTGCTGCCGCTCGCGGATAGGCTCGTCCCATTGGGCTCGACGCGCCGGGTCGTGCTGACCGTGACGATCGTGCTCGCGGCCATCATCGCGCTGGCGGCGGGGCTGGCCCCGGTGCCGCTCGTCTTCTTCGCTGCCGCCGTGTTGCTGATCGCCCTGCGCTGCGTGCCCCTGCGCGAAGCCTATCACAGCATCGATGCACCGATCCTGCTGATGCTGGCGGCGCTGATCCCGGTCTCGGATTCGCTGCGGACGACCGGTGCCACCGATCTCTTCGCCTCCTGGCTCGCGATGATCGGTGGCGGATTGCCGGGCTGGGCCTCGGTCGCGCTCATCCTGGTGGCGGCGATGGCCGTGACGCCGTTCCTCAACAACGCGGCGACCGTGCTGGTCATGGCGCCGATCGGCGCGGGCTTCGCGAAAAACCTCGGCTACAATCCCGACGCCTTCCTGATGGCGGTGGCGATCGGCGCGGCTTGCGATTTCCTCACGCCCATCGGCCACCAGTGCAATACGCTGGTGATGGGGCCGGGCGGCTATCGCTTCAGCGACTACGCAAGGCTCGGCGCGCCGCTGTCCCTGCTGGTCATCCTGCTCGCGGTGCCGATGATCCTGCTGGTCTGGCCGCTCAGATAGCTACAGCCAGCCATTGCGCCTGAAGCGCCAGTACAGGATTGAGCAGGTGCAGACGATCAGCGTCAGCACGGAATAGTAGCCGTAATACATCTTCAGTTCCGGCATGTTCTCGAAATTCATGCCGTAGATGCCGGCCACTGCCGTGGGCACGGCCAGGATGGCGGCCCAGGATGCGAGGCGCTTGGTGATCAGGCTTTCCTGGCTCTGCCCGACCAGCAGGCTCGCCTCGAAGGCGAAGGCCAGAACCTCGCGCAGGCTGTCGATCTTCTCCTGCACGGTGCGGACATGGTCGGTCACGTCGCGGAACATCGGGGCGAGCGTCGGCCGGACCTGCGGCACGGTGCCGTTCATCAGGCGCTGGCAGACATCGACCAATGGCGCCACCGCATTGCGCAAGCGCAGCAGGTCGCGCCTGAGCATATAGAGCCGCTCGATATCTGAGCGCCCCATCGGCTTGGCCAGGATCTTGTCCTCGATCTCCTCGACCTCGTCATGGATCGCTTCCAGCACCGGCATGTAGTTGTCGACGATGAAATCGAGGATCGCATAGAGGATGAAATCCTCGCCCTTCGCCAGCGAGGTCGGGCAGGTCTCCCAGTGCTGCCGCACCGACTTGTACGAGGTCGAGGCACCGTGCCGGACGCTGACGATATAGCCGCGCCCGACAAAAATATGGGTCTCGCCGAAGGCGATGCGCCCGTCGATCAGCTGGGCGGTGCGGGCGACGACGAAGAGCGCATCGCCATATTGCTCGAGCTTCGGCCGCTGGTGTGCGTTGGTGGCGTCCTCGACCGCGAGCGGGTGCAGGTTGAACTGCTGCTGGACGCAGCGCAGCAGTGCGGGCTCAGGTTCGAACAGGCCGATCCAGACGACATGATCGTCCTTGCGCGCCCATTCGCCGGCCTCGGTGACCGGGATATCGGCCACCCGTACGCCATGGACATAGACGCCGGACGCGATGACGCCGTCCTGCTGCGGATGCTCTTGTTCGGGTGTCATGGCGGCGTACGCCGTTTCCCGAGCGACGGAGGGGCTGAGCCGGACTTCCGAAACTGACATGCGACCACCTCGCCGATCGCTGGATCATCGGAGTGCAGGCTAGAACCGTTCGATCTCCGTGGAAATCACTTTTCCGGCAAACGGGATCGTTGCTGCGAGGCGATTGGGTCGAGATGAGAACACCGTTCTCGGAGTGGTCGGCTTCATGCTCGGGATGCGCCGCGAAAGAGAATATTCTTATCGCCATCTGCTCAAAGTATAAAAATATCCGCTTTTGCGAAGGCTGATGCTGAAGGTGTATAGGAACATTCATCTACGGCCACGGGCCGAAGCAGAAGAGATCCCGTCATGACTACCGCAATTCCCCGGACCGGCACAGCCGGAGCCGGTTCAAAACCGTTCTATGCCAGCTTCGGCTTCCAGGTTCTGGCGGCCATGGTGATCGGCCTCGTGCTGGGCTGGATCGCGCGCAACATGGGCCCGGTCGCGCCCGGCCAGCCGAACTGGCTGACCGTCACGCTCTCGACCACCGGCTCGATCTTCGTGCAGCTCCTGCAGGCACTGGTGCCGCCGCTGATCTTCACGGCGATCGTCGCCTCGATCAGCAATCTCCGCCAGCTCTCGAACGCCGCCGCGCTGGTCTGGCAGACGCTGCTCTGGTTCGCGATCACCGCCTTCATCGCGGTGCTGATCGGCATCGCGCTCGGCCTCGTCATCCAGCCCGGCATCAATGCCGGCGTCGCGGCCGCCAGCGCCAAGCCGCCGGGCTCCGTCGGCTCCTGGCTCGACTTCCTCAAGGGTCTCGTGCCCGCCAACATGTTCGGCCTGCAGGCGACGACGCGTGTCGAGGGCAGCGGCGCGACCACCCGTCTCGGCTTCAACGTGCTGCAATTGCTGGTGATCTCGATCGTCGTCGGCGTTGCCGCGCTGAAGGTCGGCGAGCGCGCCAACAGCTTCCTCGCGCTGAACGAGTCGTTCCTCGCGATCGTCCGCAAGATCCTGTGGTGGGTGATCCGCCTGACGCCGATCGGCACTATCGGCCTGCTCGGCAATGCCGTCGCGCAGTACGGCTGGCAGACCCTGGAGCAGCTCTCCTGGTACGCCTTCGCGATCTATCTCGGCCTCGCGATCGTGCTGCTCGTCGTCTATCCCGCACTGCTCGTGCTGCACGGCCTCTCGCCGGCGCGCTTCTTCGCCGGCGCCTGGCCGGCGATCCAGCTCGCCTTCGTCTCGCGCTCCTCGATCGGCACTCTGCCGGTGACCGAGGCCGTGACCGAGAAGAGCCTCGGCGTGCCCCGCGAATACGCCGCCTTCGCCGTGCCGCTTGGCGCGACCACGAAGATGGACGGCTGCGCCGCGATCTATCCGGCTATCTCCGCGATCTTCGTCGCGCAGTTCTATGGCGTGCCGCTCGGCATCCAGGAATACGTCCTGATCGCCTTCGTCTCGGTGATCGGCTCGGCCGCGACCGCCGGCCTCACCGGGGCTACCGTGATGCTGACGCTGACGCTCTCGACGCTCGGCCTGCCGCTGGCCGGTGTTGGCCTGCTGCTCGCCATCGACCCGATCCTCGACATGGGCCGCACGGCGGTGAACGTCGCCGGTCAGGCGTTGGTGCCGACCCTCGTCGCCAAGCGGCAGGGCATGCTCGATCAGGCGCAATACGACCGCGCCGGCGATATCGAGGCGATCGACGCCAGCCCGCGGGCGGCGTGACGATAAAGGGCCTGGGGCGATTACCGCCTCAGGCCATCACCTTGCTGACGATCTGCTTCAGCGCCGAGCCGTCGCGCTCCAGCCAGCCGGGAACCGGCAGGTTCTTGGAGCGCAGGAATTCCGGATTGAACAGCTTCGACTGGTAGCGCGTGCCGTAGTCGCAGAGCACCGTCACGATGGTGTGGCCCGGCCCCATCTGCTGCGCCAACCGGATCGCGCCAGCGACATTGATGCCCGACGAGCCGCCGAGGCACAGGCCCTCCTGCTCCAGCAGGTCGAACACGATCTGCACCGCTTCCGCATCCGGGATCTGGAAGGCGATATCGACCGGCGCATCCACCAGATTGGCGGTGATCCGGCCCTGGCCGATGCCCTCGGTGATCGAGGAGCCCTCGGCCTTGAGCACGCCGTCGGTATAGTAGGAATAAAGCGCTGCGCCCATCGGATCGGCGAGGCCGATCGTCACCTTGGGGTTGCGCGCCTTGAGCGCCATGCCGACGCCCGCGAGCGTTCCGCCCGAGCCGACCGCGCAGATGAAGCCGTCGACGCTGCCGGCGGTTTGCTCCCAGATTTCCGGGCCGGTTGTGTCGAGATGGCCCTGCCGGTTCGCGACATTGTCGAACTGGTTGGCCCAGACCGCGCCGTTCGGCTCGGCCTTCGCCAATTCCTCGGCGAGACGGCCAGAGACCTTCACGTAATTGTTGGGATTGGCGTAGGGCGCGGCCGGCACCTCGACCAGCGTCGCGCCGGCCAGCCGCAGCATGTCCTTCTTTTCCTGCGACTGCGTCTCCGGGATGACGATGACCGAGCGATAGCCCAGCGCATTGCCGACGAGCGCGATACCGATGCCGGTATTGCCGGCCGTGCCCTCGACGATGACGCCGCCGGGTTTCAACTGTCCCTTTGCTTCGGCATCGCGGATGATCGCGAGCGCGGCGCGGTCCTTCACCGATTGGCCGGGATTCATGAACTCGGCCTTGCCGAGGATGGTGCAGCCGGTTTCCGCTGAGGCGCGTTCGAGCTTGATGAGGGGAGTGTTGCCGATGGCTTCGATGACGCCGTTGCGGATAGTCATGGCAGGATTTCCCAATTCGTCCCTGACCTGATAGGCGAAAGCATCTCAGCGGTCATCAGTGAGCGAGCCTTTCGCCCCGAGTTCGGAACAATGCCAGTCGCCAAGCCGCAAGCCGGAGAAATTTCTTCTCCGAAGCTCGCCATGAATGAAGTTCTCACCATTGATCGCCTCGGTCAGAAGGGCGATGGCATCGTGCAGGCCGCCTCCGGCAGCATCTTCATTCCCTATGCGCTGCCGGGCGAGACCGTGCGTGCGGTGGTCGATGGCGAGCGCGGCCAGCTCGTCGAGATCATCGCACCCTCCGAGTCCCGTATCGCCGCGATCTGCCCGCTCTTCACCCGCTGCGGCGGCTGCGCGGCCCAGCACATGGCGCCCGGCCTCTATCGCGAATGGAAGCGCCAGCAGGTCGTCACCGCCCTGAGCCGCGCCGGCATCGAGGCGCCGGTCGGCGATCTCGTCGACGCCCATGGTGCAGGCCGCCGCCGCGTCACCTTCCATGCCCGCCGGCAGGGCGAGGCGATGGTCGTCGGCTTCATGGCGGCGCGCAGCCATGATCTGATTTCGGTCGAGGCTTGCCCGGTGCTGGCGTCGGGGCTCGATCGCGCACCCGCTGTCGCGCTTATGCTGGCGAACCGCATGGGCGGCGCCAACAAGCCGCTCGATATCCAGGTCACCGCCTCGGAAGCCGGGCTCGATGTCGATATCCGCGGCCATGGCCCGCTCGGTGACAAGCTGAGGCTCGCCCTGACTCAGCTCGCCGAGCGGCTTGATCTCGCCCGGCTCTCCAACCATGGCGAGATCGTCGTCGAGCGCCGCCCGCCCTTGCAGCGCATGGGCAGGGCACTGGTCGCGCCGGCCGCAGGTGGCTTCCTGCAGGCGACGGCGGCGGGCGAGGAGGTGCTCGCCGGGCTGGTCATGGCGGCGTTGCCCAAGGGCAAGCGCGCGGCCGATCTCTTCGCCGGCTGTGGCCCGTTCAGCTTCCGCATCGCGGAGAAGATGCAGGTGCTCGCCATCGAGAGCGACAAGGCGGCGATGCTGGCACTGGCCAAGGGCGCCGGCGCGACGCAGGGGCTAAAACCCATCGCGACCGAAACGCGCGACCTGTTCCGCCGCCCGCTCCTGGAGCATGAACTCAACGGTTTCGACGTGATCGTGCTCGATCCGCCGCGGGCCGGTGCGGAGGCGCAGGTCAAGCGCTTGGCAGCTTCCAAGGTCAAGGACGTGATCTACGTCTCCTGCGATCCGGCGAGCTTCGCACGCGACGCCGCGACCCTCGTTGCGGGCGGCTATGCGCTGGAGGCCGTGACGCCGGTCGACCAGTTCCGCTATTCCGCTCATGTCGAGCTCGTCGGCGTGTTCCGGCGGGGCAGGAAGGGCTAGGGCTTCAGGATGAGCGCAATTCTCGATCGCATGGCCGGCATCGTCGGCGCGAAGAACATCATCACCGATGCCGACGCGATGGTGCCCTATCTCAAGGAATGGCGCGATCTCTTCCGCGGCAAGGCGCAGGGCATTGTCCGTCCCGGCTCGACCGCCGAGGTCGCCGAGCTGGTGAAGCTCGCGGCCGAGACCGGCACGGTTCTGGTGCCGCAGGGCGGCAATACCGGCCTTGTCGGCGGCCAGATCCCGATCTCCGAGGGCAGGGAGGTCATCCTCTCGCTGCAGCGCCTCGACAAGATCCGCGCCGTCGATACCGATGGCGACACGATGATCGTCGAGGCCGGCGTCACGCTGAAGCGCGCGCAGGATGCGGCGGAAGCGGCCGGCCGGCTCTTCCCGCTCTCACTGGCGTCGGAAGGCTCCTGCACCATCGGTGGCAACCTCTCGACCAATGCCGGCGGCACCGCCGTGCTGGCCTATGGCAATGCCAGGGAGCTCTGCATGGGTCTTGAGGTCGTGCTGCCGGACGGGCGCATCTGGAACGGTCTGCGCCAGCTCCGCAAGGACAATACCGGTTACGACCTCAAGAACCTCTTCATCGGTGCCGAAGGCACGCTCGGCATCATCACGGCGGCAGTGCTGAAGCTCTTCCCCGCGCCGGCGGCGCGGGCGACCGCCTTCCTCGCGGTGCCCAATCCGGCGGCGGCGCTTGAGCTGCTGAACGCGGCCAAGGCCGGTGCCGGCGGCACGCTTACCACCTTCGAACTGATGCCGCGCATCGGCATGGATTTCGTCCTGCGCCACGCTTCCGGCACGCGCGACCCGCTCTCCGAGCCGTCGCCCTGGTATGTGCTGATGGAGGTCTCGGCCCAGCAGGCCTCGGGGCTCGACGAGCATGTCGAGACCTTCCTCGGCGAGGCCCTGGAGAAGGGCATCGTCACCGATGCGGCCCTGGCGGGCTCGCTGACCCAGCGCGCCGATTTCTGGAAGCTGCGCGAGATGCTCTCCGAGGTGCAGACCTATGAGGGCGGCTCGATCAAGCACGACGTCTCGGTGCCGATCCATGCGACGCCCGAATTCCTGGCGCGCGCCATCGCGGCTGTGGAGGCGATGGTGCCGGGCTGCCGGCCCGTGCCCTTCGGCCATCTCGGCGACGGCAACATCCATTTCAACGTCAGCCAGCCGGTCGGCGCCGACAAGGCTGCCTATCTCGCCCGCTGGAGCGAGATGAACGAGGCGGTCCACGGCATCGTCGCGGAGCTTCACGGTTCGATCTCCGCAGAGCACGGCATCGGCCGCCTCAAGCGCGACCTGCTGCCCGGCGTGAAGGACCCGGTCGAACTCGATCTGATGCGGACGCTGAAGCGCATGCTCGATCCCAAGCGGATTCTCAATCCGGGCGCCGTGCTGGCGCAGGACTGAGCCACGGACTGATCGTCCAATCGGCAGCCTGCACCACGCAAGGCCGCCGCCGGAGGCTCCTGCTCAAAAATTTGGCAGGAAGGCCGTTCCGCTCGATTGACCGCTTTTCGCGGCATCTCTAGCCTTCGCCCTCATAACGATAACATGAGGGGTTGGCTGCTATGATCGGCGTGAAGCGGATGCTGTCGAATTGTGCGCGCAGGCGGGGCAGGGGACCGACGCGCCGCGCGCTCGCCGCGCTGGCTCTGGCCGGAGCGGCTGCGATGGCCGGCGCACTGCCCGCCGCTGCCCAGACGCCGATCAAGTTCACGCTCGATTGGGTCTTCCAGGGCCCGACCTCACCCTTCCTCGTCGCGCTCGACAAGGGCTACTACAAGGCCGAGGGGCTCGACGTGACCATGGACCCCGGCCAGGGCTCGGCCGGCGCGGTCCAGCGCGTCGCGACCGGCGCCTACGACATCGGCTTCGCCGACGTGAACTCGCTGATCGAGTACAACGCCAAGAACGCCGGCAAGGAAATCCTCTGCGTCTTCATGGCCTATGATTTCCCGCCCTTCGGCGTCCACGCGTTGAAGAAGAGCGGCATCACCAAGCCGACGGACCTCGCCGGCAAGAAGCTCGGCGCGCCCGTCTTCGACGCCTCGTTTCGCCTCTTCCCGGCCTTCGCCAAGAAGAACGGCATCGACGCGGCCTCCGTCCAGCACGTCAACCTGACCCCGCAATTGCGCGAGCAGTCGCTGGTGCAGGGCACGGTCGACTTCATCTCCGGCCATTATTTTTCGTCGATCCTCGACCTGAAGGCCCGCGGCGTGAAGCCGGAAGATGTCGTCTCCTTCAACTACTCCGACTACAAGATGGACGTTTACGGCAACGGCATCATCGTCTCGCCGGCGTTGGCCGCGAAGCCGGAGGTCGTGACCGGCTTCCTGCGCGCCACCGCCAAGGCCTGGCGGGAAGTCGCCGCCAACCCGGCCGTCGGCATCGCCGCCGCCAAGAAGCGCGATCCGCTGATCGACGAGAAGCTGGAGGCCGAGCGCCTCGACATGTCGCTCAGGCTCAATGTGCTCACCTCCTTCGTGAAGGCGAACGGCATGGGTGATGTCGATCCCGCGCGCTTCGCCCGCTCGGTCAAGGATGTCGCCGAGGCCTTCGGCCTGCCGTCCGCGCCCGAGCCGGACAAGGTTTTCACCGGCAAGTTCCTGCCGCCGAAGGCGGAGCGGATGCTCGGCCCCTGATCCTCAGCCGTCATGGCCGGGCCAGACCCGGCCATCGCGCCCGAGCCTTTTCCTCCCCGAGCTTCTCGGGGCAAGCCCGAGACGACGCCCGGATGGCTGAAACACACGAAAGTCCCCTCGTCGAACTGCGGCAGGTCAGCCTCGCCTATGGCAGCGGGCCAAGCCGCATGCAGGCGCTGGAGGACGCGACGCTTACCATCGCCAAGGGCGAGTTCATTGCCGTGGTCGGCCCGTCCGGCTGCGGCAAGTCGACCCTGATGAAGCTCGTCACCGGGTTGCTGCCGCCGACCGGCGGCGAGGTCCGCGTGCACGGCCAGGTGGTGAAGGGGCCGATCCGCGGCGTCGGCATGGCCTTCCAGGCGCCGACGCTGATGCCCTGGCGCTCGACGCTCGACAACATCCTGCTGCCGCTGGAGGTGGTCGAGCCGCACAAGCGCCGTTTCCGCGCCAACAAGGCCGAATATGTCGCGCGCGGCGAGGCACTGCTGGCTTCGGTCGGGCTCGGCGGCTTCGGCCAGAAATATCCCTGGCAGCTCTCGGGCGGCATGCAGCAGCGCTCGAGCCTGTGCCGCGCGCTCGTCCATGAACCCGATATCCTGATGCTCGACGAGCCTTTCGGCGCGCTCGACGCCTTCACGCGCGAAGAGCTCTGGGGCGTGATGCAGAAGCTCTGGATGGAGCGTCGCTTCACGGCGGTTTTGGTCACACATGACCTGCGCGAGGCCGTCTATCTCGCCGACACCGTCTACGTGATGAGCCGGCGCCCTGGAAAGATCGTCAAGATCCGCAAGATCGAATTGCCGCGCCCGCGGACGCTGGAGACGACCTTCACGGTCGAGTTCGTCGACATCGTCCATGAACTGCGCGAGCGCATTCACATGGAGCATGCGTGATGCGGGCCCCGGCAGGACAAAGATCATGACGGAACCTCAGAAGCGTATCCTGCTTCTCGCCATGCCCTGGCTCGCCATGGGCGGGCTGCTGCTGGCCTGGGAGATCGCCTGTATCGTCTTCGACGTGCCGGAAATCCTGGCGCCGCGCCCGAGCCGCATCATCGAGACGATGATCCTGCGCTGGGACATCCTGCTGCGCTTCTGCCTGGAGACGCTCTGGACGACGCTGATCGGCTTCGCGCTCGCGATCGGCTTCGGCCTGCTGCTCGGCCTCGCCGTTGGCGCATCGCCCTTCGTTTATTCGGGCCTCTACCCGCTGCTGATCGCCTTCAACGCGATCCCGAAGGTCGCGATCGTGCCGATCCTGATGATCTGGGTCGGCGTCGGCGCCTTGCCGGCGGTGATTACCGCCTTCGTCATCTCCTTCTTCCCGATCGTCGTGAACGTCGCGACGGGCCTCGCCACCATCGAGCCCGAGATGCGCGACGTGATGCGCTCGCTCGGCGCCAGCCAATGGGAAATCCTGACCAAGGTCGGCGTGCCCCGCGCGATGCCCTATCTGTTCGCCAGCCTGAAGGTCGCGGTGACGCTCGCCTTCGTCGGCTCGGTGCTGTCGGAGACGGTCGGCGGCAATCGCGGAATCGGCTTCCTGATGCTCTCGGCCGGCGCGCGTAACGACGCGCCGACGACCTTCGCCGGGCTCTTCTCCATCGCCATCATGGGCATCGCGCTTTATGCGCTCTGCGCCCTGGTCGAGCGGCGGATGACCCGCTGGGCCTTCCGCGGCGAGATCGTCGCCTGAGCTTAGACCGCTATTTGAGCATCAGATTGTTCCGAAAAGTGGATTCCGCTTTTCGGTCCGATGCTCAGGGCGTCGCGACGTAACCGTCGCGGCGCGGATCGGCGGCGCCGGTGAACACGCCGGTCGACGGATCGACCGCGACCGCCTGCATGCCGCCGCAGCGCATCGTCCAGCCGACATCGAAGGCGCGCGCCTCGTGCCCGCGCCTGACCAGCTCGGCGATCGTCTCCGGCGCGATGCGGTTCTCGATCTCGACGAGACGGCCGTCCCAGAGGCGCGCCCTCGGCGCCTCGATCGCCTCCTGAAGCGGCAGGCCGTAGACGAGATGCTGGACCATGGCCTGCGCCTGCGTCTGCATGATGCCGTAGCTGCCGGGCGTGCCGAGCGCGAGCACCGGCTTGCCGTCGCGGGTCGAGAGCGTCGGCGACATGCACATCGGCAGTTCGTCGCCCGGCTTCGAGCGGTTCGGGCTGCCGGGCTGGACGTCGGCCCAGTACAGGAAGTTGTTGAAGCAGAGCCCCGTGCCGGGAACGACCACGCCGCTGCCGAACGGGCTGCCCAGGCTCTGCGTGATGCAGATCAGGTTGCCCTCGCTGTCGGCCACCGAGAGCGACGTCGTGTGCGCCGGGTCTTCCTTGTCCTGCGGCACCCATTGCTCGGTCGGGCCGGTTACCGGTTGGCCGTCGGTCAGGCGCTGGCGCAGACGCGCGACCGAAGCCTCCGACATGATCTCGGCGAGCTTCTCCGGCGAGGGGTTGTTATGGGCGATGCGCTCGCCGGCCGCGAGGCGGATCGCGCGATAGACGAGGTCGAGATGATCCGCCCCGTCCCTCGGCTTCGACGCGAGATCGATCCCATCGAGCAGGCGCAGGGTCAGCAGGAACTGGAAGCCCTCGCAGGGCGGCGGCGGCACATGTACCGACAGCCCCTTGAAGCTCGCCGCCATCGGCTCGCGCCAGACCGTCTTCACGGCCGCGAGATCAGCCATGGTCAGCGAGCCGCCGAGCGCCTGAAGATGCGCGATGACGGTCTCGCCGAGCGCGCCGCGATAGAAATGATCCGGCCCCTTCTCGGCAATCTCGCTCAGCGTCTTCGCGAGATCGGACTGCACGAGCACGGAGCCGAGATGCATCGCGCCGCTGGGCTGGTAGTTCTTCGCCCAGGCCGGGTAGAGCGCGGGAATCTTCTCCAGCAGCGGGTCGTTCTCCTCGAATTCCGCCGCGCCGAACTCGGCCAGCGCGAAGCCGTCCCGTGCCAGCGTGATTGCCGGCGCGAAGACCTCGGCCAGCGACTTGCGGCCATAGGTCTTCACCAGCTCGCACCAGCCGGCGAGATTGCCGGGCGAGGCGACGGCGAGCGCGCCGCGTTCCAGGTCAGTGCGCTTGCTGAAGCGATTGGCAGGGAAGCTCGCCGGGATCGGCGGCACGAAATCGAGCACGCGCACCCGCTTCTCGGCCGCGACCCACATTGTCGAGAGGCCCATGCCGGCAAGCCCGGACATGAAGGGCTCGACCACGTTGAGCGCGGCGGCCGTGGCCGCCGCCGCATCGAAGGCGTTGCCGCCCTGCGCCAGCAATTTCGCGCCGGCCTGCGCCGCCAGGGGATGGGCCGCGGCGACCATGCCGTGGCGGGAGGTCATGGTGGGGCGGCGGCCGTGCATCTTCAGTCTCCTCCTCGTCGTCTTCTGATGGCGATCAGAGCACGAATCCGGCGCTAGAACAGGCTACCTTGCCCGTCATCCGCGGGAGGCCGGGCCGCTTTGCGCGCATGGCGCTTCGGTTCCTCGGGAGCTTCTTCTTGCGGAAGCTCGGCCAGCGGCAATTGAATCTCGGCCGCGTCGTTCGCGACCTTGTTGACGTCATTGCCGATCGCGACGGCCTCCAGCAGGTCGTCCGGCGGCGGCTTCAGCAGTCGCCCGGTCTGCTCAGGCGTGGCCTGAGGGTCGAGCCAGGCCTGGTAGTCGCTGGGGTCGAGGATAATCGGGCTGCGATGATGGATCGGGGCCATCGTGCCGTTCGCCGGCCCCGTCATCATCGCGACGGTGTCGATTTCCGAACCATCCGGCGAATGCCAGGTCTCCCACAGCGCGGCGAAGGCGAAGGGGCCGCGATCGGGCTTGCGGAACAGGAAGGCCTCGTTGCGAGCCTGCTTGCCGGTGCCGCTACGCCGCCATTCATAGAAGGCGTCCGCCGGCAGCAGGCAGCGTCGCCGCGTCAGGGCGTTGCGGAAGGAGGGTTTCTCGGCGGCGCTCTCGATCCGGATATTGATGACGAGCGGGAAATCCTTGGGGTCCTTGACCCAGCCGGGGATAAAACCCCAGCGCATCAGCATGAACTGCCGCGCCCCGTCATGCAGCCTGACGATCGGCACCGGCTGCGTCGGCGCGATATTGTAGCGCGGCGGAAAATTCGGCTGCTCGCGATAACCGAAGGTTTCGCGCATCGCCTCGGGTGGCAAAGTGATCGCATAGCGTCCGCACATGGCTGCTGTTTACGTCGAGACGAGCGCTCGGAATCAACACTTTATTTGCGGTTGCACCAACATAGTCGCGCCGATTTGGGGTAGCGGATGAGCGTCATCGCGACGGACATGCTGGCTGGAACGGCGGCCGAACGGCTTGATGCCGGTGTCCACCCGCGTCTATCGACCGATTTTCTCAACCGCTACAGCGAAGCTCTGATGCTGATCGAGATGGTCGCGATGGATGACAGCATCCTCGCCGATCTCCAGGCTTGGCGGGCTGTCGGCTACCGCGAGCATTTTGCCACATCGGCCTTGCGCTGTGCCGCTTCGGCACTCGCTGCCTATGACGACCTCAATCCGAACAGGGCCCGGGCCTTCGACGAGGCCTGCAATGCGATGACGCGGCTGGTGCGCACGGTGACTGCGCTGCTCGCGGAAACGCCGCCTCAGCCTGAGCTGCCCGTCATCATCGAGGTCGCCAGCGAGGCCCTGCGCCGGCAGATCGCCCGCACGACCCAGTTCATCAACGCGAACGGCTCGATCGATATCGGGAAGTTCGAGGATACGGCCCTGCAAGCGCAGATCGACGCCTTGCTCGCGCGCTGATCAGGCGGGCCGCCGCGCACCCACGAGAAACTCACGATTGCCGTCACCGCCCTCGATCGGTGAGGGGATCGGCCCTTCGACCGCGAAGCCCAGCTCTCGCAGCACCGCGACGATCTCGTCGCAGACCTGGAGCTGGATCGCCTCATCGCGGACGATGCCCTTCTTGAGCGCGGCACGGCCGGCCTCGAATTGCGGCTTGATCAGCGCGGCGATGCCGGCCTTTGGCGCGAGCAGCGCGGAGACAGCCGGCAACACCAGCTTCAGCGAGATGAAGCTGACATCGATCGCGGCGAGGCCCGGCCGCTCCGGTAGGGCCTCGATATCCAGCGTGCGGATGTCCTGTCCTTCAAAGCTGGTGACGCGTGGATCGGCTCGCAGCGAGTGATGCAACTGGTCGCGCCCGACATCGACGGCGACGACATGGCGGGCGCCGCGCTGCAAGAGCAGGTCGGTGAAGCCGCCGGTCGAGGAGCCGACATCGAGGCAGGTCAGCCCCTGCGGATCGAAACCGAAGGCATCGAGCGCGCCCGCCAGTTTCAGCCCGCCGCGCGAGACGTAAGGGTGCGGCGCCTGCGCGGTTAGCTCCGCATCATCGGCCACCATTTCCGAAGCCTTGCGCACGGTCGAGCCATTGACCGTAACGAGCCCCGCCGCGATCGCGGCCTGCGCCCGCGCACGGCTCTCGAAGAAGCCGCGCTCGACGAGCAACTGGTCGGCTCGGCTCTTCATGCAGGTGCCGTCAGGCCAGCTTCACCGCGCTGGGCTGGCCCAGTGCGCTCTCGACGGCCTTGACGATGCCGGCGGCGTCGAGCCCGGCGGCGGCATACATCGCGTCCGGCTTGTCATGGTCCTGGAAGACGTCGGGCAGCGTCAGACTCCTGACCTTCAGGCCGGCATCGAGCGCGCCGTTCTGCGCCAGCAGATGCAGGACATGGCTGCCGAAGCCGCCGACCGAGCCTTCCTCGACCGTGACGAGAACCTCGTGCTCGCGGGCGAGCTTCAGGATCAGCGCCTCGTCGAGTGGCTTGGCAAAGCGCGCGTCGGCGACCGTGGTCGACAGGCCGCGCTGGGCCAGTAATTCCGCGGCCTTGAGACATTCGGCAAGGCGTGTTCCGAGCGAAAGCAGCGCGATCCGCGTGCCCTCGCGGACGACTCGGCCCTTGCCGATTTCGAGGGGCACGCCGATATCGGGGATCTCGATGCCGACGCCTTCGCCACGCGGATAGCGGAAGGCGATCGGCCCTTCGTCATAGGCCGTGGCGGTCGCGACCATATGGGTCAGCTCCGCCTCGTCGGCGGCCGCCATCACCACCATGTCCGGCAGGCAGGCGAGATAGGCGATGTCGAAGGAGCCGGCATGGGTCGCGCCATCGGCGCCGACGAGCCCGGCGCGGTCCAGCGCGAAACGCACCGGCAGCTTCTGGATCGCCACGTCATGGACGATCTGGTCGTAGGCGCGCTGCATGAAGGTCGAGTAGATCGCCACGAAGGGCTTGTAGCCCTCGGTGGCGAGCCCGGCCGCGAAGGTCACGGCGTGCTGCTCGGCGATGCCGACATCGAAGGTGCGGCCCGGAAACTCCTTGCCGAAGGCGTCGAGCCCCGTGCCGGACGGCATGGCGGCAGTGACGGCGACGACCTTGTCGTCCTCGCGCGCCTGCTTGATCAGGGCCTGGGCAAAGACATTGGTGTAGCTCGGCGCGTTCGCCGGCGCCTTGGCCTGCTGGCCGGTGACGGGGTCGAACTTGACCACGCCATGGTACTTGTCTGCGCTGGCCTCGGCCGGGGCGTAGCCCTTACCCTTCTGCGTCACGACATGGACCAGTATAGGCCCGTCCCCGGCGTCGCGGACATTGCGCAGCACCGGCAGCAGATGGTCGAGATTATGCCCGTCGATCGGCCCGACATAATAGAAGCCGAGCTCCTCGAACATCGTCCCGCCGGTCCAGAAGCCGCGGGCATATTCCTCGGTGCGCCTGGCCTTGTCATGGAAGAAGCGCGGCAGCTTCTCGGCGAGCTGCTTGGCGACCTCGCGGATCGAGCGATAGGTCCGCCCCGAGACGAGCCGCGCCAGATACGCCGACATCGCGCCGACCGGCGGGGCGATCGACATGTCGTTGTCGTTGAGGATGACGATGAGGCGCGAGCCGAGCGCGCCGGCATTGTTCATGGCCTCATAGGCCATGCCGGCCGACATCGCGCCGTCGCCGATCACGGCGATGACGTTGTTCTGCTCGCCCTTGAGATCGCGCCCGACCGCCATGCCGAGCCCGGCCGAGATCGAGGTCGAGGAATGCGCGGCACCGAACGGGTCGTAGTCGCTCTCGGCGCGCTTGGTGAAGCCCGAGAGGCCGCCCGGCTGGCGCAGCGTGCGGATACGCTCGCGCCGCCCGGTCAGGATCTTGTGCGGATAGGCCTGGTGGCCGACATCCCAGATCAGGCGGTCGCGCGGCGTGTCGAAGACATGATGTAGCGCGACGGTGAGCTCGACCACGCCTAAGCCCGCGCCGAGATGCCCACCGGTGACGGAGACGGCGTCGATCGTCTCGAGCCGGAGCTCGTCGGCGACCTGGCGCAGCTTCGCGTCGTCGAGGGCCCGCAGGTCGGCGGTGTCGTGGATCGTGTCGAGGAGCGGCGTGGCGGGACGGGGCACGAGGCTGTCTGATCCTTCGCTGGGATGCCCTCGAAATAGAGCCTGCGCGGCGCGCATGCAAACCGCAGTTGCGGTTTCGACCAAGTCGACGGCGCGCGCGTCGCTTTGCCACGAAACGGGTGGTTCCGGTGCCGGCAACGCATTTCAGTGCGCTGACGACTGTTTCCGGGGACGCTGGCTCATGCAACCGACCGACACGACGCCATTACCGACGGCATTTCGCCGCATCGGCTGGTCCAATCTCTTCGCCCAGTTCTCGGAGCAGATCGCGTTGGCCGCCGCACCTTTGGCCGCCGTGCTGCTGCTCGCGGCAGGCCCGGCCGAGACCGGCTGGCTGCAGACGGCGCAGACCTTGCCTTTCCTCCTGCTGTCGATTCCCGCCGGGTTGATGGTCGATCGCGCCTCGCGGCGTCGGCTGATGGTCGGCACCGAAGTGCTGCGCGCCGTTTCGCTGCTCGCGATCCCGCTTTTGCTCGCAGCCGGGAGCTTGAATTTGCCCCGGCTCGCCTTGATCGGCGCGCTCGGCGCCATCGGCACCGTCTGCTACAGCGTCGCGGCGCCGGCTTTCGTTCCCTCCGTCGTGCCGCGCGAGCGGCTCGCCGATGCCAATCGCTGGCTGGAGCTGGCCCGCAGCGCCGCCTATGCCGGCGGACCGGCGCTCGGTGGTGCGCTCGTTGGCTGGATCGGCGTCTCCACGGCCTATGGGCTGGCGGCCGGGCTCTCCATTCTCGCGGCGATGCTGCTGGCAGGCCTGCCCCGAGATGAGGCGCCGTCAGGCCCGCGTCGCGACCTGCTGCATGATCTCAAGGAAGGCGCCCGCTTCGTCGCCGGCCACGACCTGCTCCGGCCGATCCTGATGACCGCGGTGTTCTTCAACGTGTCGTGGTTCATCTTCCAGGCGGTCTATGTCGCCTATGCCGTGCAGAACCTGGACCTGAGTGCCACGCAGGTCGGCGTCTCGCTCGGCATCTACGGTGCAGGCATGATCGTCGGTGCCATCCTCGCGCCGGCCATCGCCAGGCAGGTCACCTTCGGGACGCTGATCCTGCTCGGGCCCTTCGCCGGGCTCTGCGCGGCCGGCGTGATGTTCGCGACGCTCTGGCTGCCCTCGGTTTATCTGGTTGCCGCGAGCTTCTTCCTGTTCGGTGTCGGGCCGATCATCTGGACGATCTCGACCATGACATTGCGCCAGGCGGTGACGCCCAACGCCATGCTCGGCCGTGTCTCCGCGCTGATCATGACGGCGACCTTCGGCGCGCGGCCGATCGGCGCCGCGATCGGCGCCTCCGTTGCGGCAAACCTCGGCATCGCCGCCTGCCTGGGCCTCGCGGCCACAGGCTTCCTGATCCAGTTGTTGGTGATCGGTTTCTCGCGGGTGCCAAAGCTCAGGGACATCTCCGAGGCGGTCTGAAACGACCGGCTCAGCCCTCGGGCAGCGGGATGAACTCGCTCTCGTCGCCGGGCACGGTATCGAAGCGGCCGGTCTTCCATTCGTGCTTGGCCTGCTCGATCCGCTCCTTCGAGGAGGAGACGAAATTCCACCAGATGTTGCGCGGGCCGTCCATCGGCTCGCCGCCGACGATCATCACGCGGGCCTGGTCGATGGCGAGGATCGAGATGCGGTCGCCCGGCTTGAAGACGAGTAGCTGGCCGGCGCCGAACTCGTCGCCAGCGATATCGACCTTGCCGGAGACGATATAGATCGCGCGCTCGTCATAGTCGGGGTCGAGCGGCAGGATCGCGCCGGGCGAGAGCACGGCCTCGGCATAGGGCGCGTCCCACGGGAACTTCACCGGCGAGGTCTGGCCATAGGCCGAGCCCATGATCAGGCTGATGCGCTTGCCGCCCTCCACGATGCGGGGCAGCTCCTGCGCGCCGTGATGCTTGAACTCCGGCGCGATTTCTTCATGCGTCTTGGGCAGCGCGAGCCAGGCCTGGATGCCGTAGAGCTTCGGGCCGGTGGCGCGGGCCTCCATGCCGGTGCGCTCGGAATGGACGATGCCGCGCCCGGCGGTCATCAGGTTCACCGCGCCCGGCTTGATGGCGAGCGCCGTGCCCAGCGAGTCGCGATGCATGATCTCGCCGTCGAACAGATAGGTCACGGTCGAGAGCCCGATATGCGGGTGAGGGCGCACGTCGAGCCCTTCGCCGAGATGGAACTCGGCCGGGCCCATTTGGTCGAAGAAGATGAAGGGGCCGACCATGCGCTGGCCGATCGCCGGCAGCGCCCGGCGAACCTGGAAGCCGCCGAGATCATGGGAGCGGGGCACGATCACCTTTTCGATCGCCTCGCAGGAGCGAGCATCGCCCAGGATCGGATCGTCGGCGGGGAGTTGCGACATGAGGGCCTCCTTGGTTGAGGCCGAATCTCGCTCCGGAGAGGCGCGCAGGCAAGCGCCCGGCTGCAACCGGCCGCTGGCAGAAATGCAATGCCGCGGCACCTGGGGCGCCGCGGCATTGCGTGGTGATCTCGCCTATGAGTGTCGGCTCAATTCTCGACGTCGAGCGGTGCAGCGCCGGTCGGCTTGCCGTCGGCGCCGAGCGTGATGCGCTCGATGCGGGCTTCCGCCTGCTTCAGCAGCGCGTCGCAGCGGGCCTTCAGCGCTTCGCCGCGGGTGTAGATCGCGATCGATTCCTCGAGCGGGACATCGCCGCGCTCCAGCCGTGCGACGATGGCTTCGAGTTCCTTCATCGCCGCCTCGAAGGGCAGGGTGGCGACATCGGCGTTGGTCTTCTCTTCGCTCACGGCCTGATTCCTATTTGCGGGGGAGCTTATCGGCTGGACGGCCGTTTGCCGCAACCCGTCTCGGGGGCGCTGCTGACTCAGACCGGCAGGGCGGAGGTTTTCTTGATCGTGCGCAAGGTCAGTGTCGATTGCACGCGGGTGACGCCCGGCAGTTGCGTGATGATATCGGTATGGATACGCTCGAAATCGGCGCTGTCGCGATAGATCACGCGCATCAGATAGTCATGCGCGCCGGCGAGCAGATGGCATTCGAGAATCTCCGGCAGGCTCTGCACTGCTTGCTCGAAGCTTTCCAGCGAGGCGCGGCCCTGCTGGTCGAGCGTGACGAAGACGAAGGCCGTGCCGGGAAAGCCCGCGATCTTGTCGTCGAGCATCATCGCATAGCCGCGGATCAGGCCACTTTCCTCGAGCTGGCGCACGCGACGCAGGCAGGCCGAGGGCGACAGATGCACCTTCTCGGCTAGGTCCGAATTGGTGATGCGCCCGTCCTGCTGGAGAATCCGCAGGATGGAGCGGTCGCGCGAGTCGAGCTCGATCGTCATGGTCACGGGCAAGAGCCTCTAACAGAATCCGGAGGGGTCTCGACGCCGGCAATTCGTCCGCTCCACCAGGAGCGGGGTGAAGCCGATACCGTTGGTATCGGCAAGCGCCGCGACGCCGTGGGCGGTCGAAGTCCCGGCGCCGCAGGTGGGCTTTGGAGGGCCGCCTGCGGCGTCGGACCGACTTGCCGATATC
>NZ_JANLGI010000050.1 GCF_024655635.1 Allobosea sp. 47.2.35
ACCTTCAAAGCGATAACCGCCCCCAACGGGGCCAACATTGCAGGCGATCTCACACCGGGTCGCCTACTGGGATTTCAACGCACCGGTAACCCCGGAGACAAAGCGCGATACCTCGGGCACCGCGATCGCCGCGGCCGCACTTCTCAAGCTGTCGCAAATTCATCCTGACGCAAACAAGGCCGCGACCTATCGCGACACGGCGGAAGCAACCGCACGCTCACTGGTCGAAAGGCACCTAAACTCAATGGGCATTCTGGCCGACGGATGTTTTGATCCAAAGAACGGTACTGCCGTCTCAAACGAACTAATTTGGGGCGACTACTTTCTGTTCGAAACAGTCGCCACGATAAATGGCAAGCTTCATTCTCCTGTTTGATCCAGTAAACGCCTCCACCGCCTTTCTAGATATAGGCGCGCGGACGCTAGCGGCCAGCAGTGCGAGCTATGAAAACAAACACTATTCTTTCGACATCAGGCCTCACCAAAGAATTTGCCGGCTTTACAGCTGTAAACGGCGTCGACCTCAACGTGCGCCGCGGCTCTATTCACGCGCTGATCGGCCCGAACGGCGCGGGTAAGACGACCTGCTTCAATCTGCTGACCAAGTTCCTCGCGCCCACGCGCGGCGCGATCGTCTATAACGGTCGCGACATCACGCGCGAGAAGCCGGCCGAGATCGCCCGGCTCGGGCTGGTGCGGTCCTTCCAGATCTCGGCCGTGTTTCCGCAGCTCTCGGTGCTGGCCAATGTCCGGATCGCGCTGCAGCGGCGCAAGCGCGGCGATTCCTTCGACTTCTGGCGCTCGGAACGGTCGCTCAAGCAACTCGATGCCGAAGCAGCCGGCCTGATCGACGCCGTCGGCCTCACGCCCTTCCTCGGGCTGACCGCCGGCGAGCTCTCCTACGGCCGCAAGCGCGCGCTGGAGATCGCGACGACGCTGGCGCTCGATCCCGAGATGCTGCTGCTCGACGAGCCGATGGCCGGGATGGGCCGCGAGGATGTCGAGCGCATCGAGGCGCTGATCCGCAAGGTCTCGCAGAACCGCACCATCCTGATGGTCGAGCACAATCTCTCGGTTGTCGCCTCGCTCTCGGACCGCATCACCGTGCTGGCGCGCGGCCAGGTGCTGGCGGAAGGCGACTACGCCACCGTCTCGAAGGACCCGCGCGTGGTCGAGGCCTATATCGGCTCGGGAGTTGGCCATGGCCACCACTGAAGCGCTGAAGGCCCCCTTGGCCGCCACCGGCACCGCCCCGCTGCTCAAGGTCCGTGGGCTCGAAGCCTGGTATGGCGAGAGCCATGTCCTGCACGGCATCGATTTCGACGTCGCGCCCGGTGAGGTGGTGACGCTGCTCGGCCGCAACGGCGCCGGCAAGACCACGACGCTGAAGTCGATCATGGGCGTGCTGGCTAAGCGCAAGGGCTCGGTCGTGCTGGAGGGAAAGGAGACGGTTCACCTGCCCTCGCGCGCCATCGCCAGGATGGGCATCGGCTTCGTGCCGGAGGAGCGCGGCATCTACTCGACCCTCTCGGTCGAGGAGAACCTGATGCTGCCGCCGCAGGTGCGCCCAGGCGGACTCTCGCTCGACGCGATCTTCACGCTCTTTCCGAACATCAAGGAGCGTCTGAAGAGTCAGGGCACCAAGCTCTCGGGCGGCGAGCAGCAGATGCTGGCGATCGGCCGCATCCTGCGCACCGGCGCGCATCTGCTCCTGCTCGACGAGCCGACCGAGGGCCTCGCCCCCGTCATCATCGAGCAAATCGGCCGCACCATCGCGAAACTGAAGCAGGACGGCTTCACCATCATCCTGGTGGAACAGAACTTCCGCTTCGCCCAGACGGTGGCGGACCGGCACTATGTGGTCGAGCAAGGCAAGGTCATCGACATGATCCCGAATGCCGAACTCGACGCCAATATCGACAAGCTGCATCGCTATCTCGGCGTCTGAAGCAGCGCGACCCATAAAAGCAGCCGGCTCAGCCGGCATCCATAGAGGGAGAACGATCATGAAGCTGAAGACGATTCTCGCGACCACCGCGCTTGCGACCCTGATGGCCGTCCCGGCGCTCGCCCAGCAGATCACGGTCAAGGCCGGCGTGCTCAACGACCGCTCGGGTCTCTATGCCGACCTCTCCGGCGAAGGCTCCGTCATCGCCGCGCGCATGGCGGTCGAGGACTTCAAGGCCGCCGACAAGGGCATCAAGGTCGAGATCGTCTCGGCCGACCACCAGAACAAGCCCGACGTGGGATCGACGATCGCCCGGCAATGGTACGATCAGGACGGCGTCGACCTCATCCTCGACGTGCCGACCTCCTCCGTCGCGCTGGCGGTGAGCCAGATCACCAAGGAGAAGAACAAGGTCCATATCAACTCCGGGGCGGCCACGTCCGACCTCACCGGCAAGGCCTGCAACGCCAACACCATCCACTGGACCTACGACACCTACGCGCTCGCCCAGGGCACCGGCGGCGCCATGGTCAAGGCGGGCGGCGACAGCTGGTTCTTCCTCACCGCCGACTATGCCTTCGGCCATGCGCTGGAGCGCGATACCTCCGCCGTCGTCACCAAGGCGGGCGGCAAGGTGCTCGGCGCCGTCCGCACGCCCTTCCCCGGCACGGACTTCTCGTCCTTCCTGCTGCAGGCACAGGCATCGAAGGCTAAGGTCATCGGCCTGGCGAATGCCGGTGGCGACACGATCAACTCGATCAAGCAGGCCGGCGAATTCGGCATCGTCGCGGGCGGGCAGAAGCTCGCGGGCCTGCTCGTCTTCCTGACCGACGTCCATTCGCTCGGACTTCAGGCCGCGCAGGGCCTGGTCCTGACCGAATCCTTCTACTGGGACAGCAACGACGGCACGCGGGCCTGGTCCGACCGGTTCTCGAAGCTGAACGGCGGCAAGCGCCCGACCATGGTCCAGGCCGGCGTCTATTCCGGCATGCTGCATTACCTCAAGGCGGTCGAGGCGGCGAAGAGCAAGGATGCGGGCGCCGTGGTCGCCAAGATGAAGGAGATGCCCACGGACGATCCGCTGTTCGGGAAGGGCTCGGTGCGTGCCGACGGCCGCAAGATGCACAATATGTACCTTTTCGAGGTCAAGAAGCCCGCCGAGTCGAAGGGCACCTGGGACTACTACAAGCAACTCGCCGTCCTGCCGGCGGAGCAGGCGTTCCGCCCGCTTGCCGAGAGCGAGTGCCCGCTCGTCAAGAAGTGAGCGCCTGATCGCCATCTGAAGCCCTCCGCGTTCATCCCGGGCGACACTGGTCGGCCCGGGATGCATCGGAGGGTTCCGGAACCCCAGGACAGGCCCCGGTTCCGGGTTTCGCCCGGCCCGGACGGCGGGGGTTCGACAACAACCTCACGAGATGATCTGAGACCATCATGTTCGAGCTTCTAGGCGTTCCGCCGCAGGCGCTGTTCGGTCAGGTCCTTCTCGGCCTGATCAACGGCTCGTTCTACGCCATCCTCAGCCTCGGGCTGGCGGTGATCTTCGGGCTGCTCAACATCATCAACTTCACCCATGGCGCGCAGTACATGATGGGCGCCTTCGTCGCCTGGATGTGCCTGAACTATATCGGGATCAACTACTGGGTTGCGCTCCTGCTGGCGCCGATCATCGTCGGCGCGACCGGCATCGCGATCGAGCGCCTGCTGCTCAAGCGCATCGCCCATCTCGACCATCTCTACGGGCTGCTGCTGACCTTCGGCCTGGCGCTGATCATCCAGGGCCTGTTCCGCAACCAGTACGGCTCGTCGGGCCTGCCCTATGCCATCCCGCCGCAACTCGCCGGCGGACAGAACCTCGGCTTCATGTTCCTGCCGAACTACCGCGCCTGGGTGATCGTCGCCTCGCTCGTGATCTGCCTCAGCACATGGTTCCTGATCGAGAAGACAAAGCTCGGGGCCTATCTGCGGGCGGCGACCGAGAACCCGACCCTGACCCAGGCCTTCGGCATCAACGTGCCGCTCCTGGTGACGCTGACGTACGGCTTCGGCGTCGCGCTCGCCGCCTTCGCCGGCGTGCTCGCCGCGCCGATCTATTCGGTCAACCCGAACATGGGCGGCGACCTGATCATCGTCGTCTTCGCGGTGGTCGTGATCGGCGGCATGGGCTCGATCATGGGCGCCATCGTCACCGGTTTCTCGCTCGGGCTGATCGAGGGCCTGACCAAGGTGTTCTACCCTGAAGGCGCCGCGACCGTGATCTTCGTCATCATGGTGCTGGTGCTGCTGGTGAAGCCGGCCGGCCTGTTCGGCCGTGCGGCCTGACGCGCAAGCAAGGACTGAAGACATGACCGACCTTGCCTCGACCGACGCCTCCGCCAGCGGCCTCGCCCCCAGCGAGGCCGCCGAGAGCACGGCACGCCTGCACCGCAACCTGTTCATCGCGATTGCCGCAGTGCTCGTTGTCGCGCCGTTCGTCGCCTATCCCATCTTCGTGATGAAGGTGCTGTGCTTCGCGCTGTTCGCGCTCGCCTTCAATCTTCTGCTCGGCTATGGCGGCCTGCTCTCCTTCGGCCATGCCGCCTATTTTGGCATGGCGAGCTATGTCAGCGCCTATACCGCCAAGCACTGGGGCCTGACGCCGGAGCTCGCGATCCTGCTCGGCACCGCCGTGGGCGCCGTCCTCGGCCTCGTCTTCGGCGCGCTCGCCATCCGCCGCCAGGGCATCTATTTCGCGATGATCACGCTGGCGCTCGCCCAGATGGTGTTCTTCTTCTCGCTGCAGACGCCACGCTTCACCGGCGGCGAGGACGGCATCCAGGCCGTGCCGCGCGGCAAGTTCCTCG
>NZ_JANLGI010000051.1 GCF_024655635.1 Allobosea sp. 47.2.35
GCCCTCAGCCCGGTCCAAACCCGCTCGCACGGGCCAGCATCCGAAACCCTTCACAATAGCAGAACTTCGCTTGCAGCCGAGAAGCGGGCATTGCTGCCACGACCCCACAAGGTACGATCTCCACGATGTCCGTGGGCCTTCAGGCGCGTCGATCCCAGATCTCCGCCTGCTCTTTGCGAACCATCTCTTCGGCGCCGGCAGGGCGGACGGTGCGATAAGGCGGGTCGTCCGCCTCGATGACGCCGATGATCGCCTCGATCATCTCGGCGGGATCGTGCTGACGATCAAGCGCGCGCACCGGCCAGTGGGCGACGACGCGCTCGCCATGGTCCCACCACTGGTCCATGCTTTCCATGCCCGTGTCGTTGAAACCGGTGCGGAACGCGCCGGGGTTCACCGTCACCACCTGCACGCCATAGGGTTTCAGTTCCTCGTGCATCGCCGAGCAGATGCCCTCGACGGCGTGCTTCGATGCCGCGTAGGCGCCATCAAAGGGGACCTTGACCAGCCCGGCGACCGAGGATGTCCAGACGATCCGGCCAGCGCCGCGCTTCACCATGGCGCGCGCGAAGCCTTGGGCCAGCTCCAGCGCAGCGAAGACATTTGTCTCGAAGACCGAGCGGAACACCGAGATCGGGATCTCGACGATCGGCCCGGATTCCATGATGCCTGCATTGTTGAACAGGACGTCGATCTCAAGGCCCAGCGCCTTGGAACGATCGATGCCGTTCAGGACATCAAGCTTGATGACCTCCATGCCGACCTCAGCGTCTCTGGCTGCATTGCGCAGTTCCCAGACTTGCGGCCAGATCTGGCAGCCTGCGATGACGCGATGCCCGCGCCAAGCGAGGCCGAGCGCCACGCCACGGCCGAAGCCAGATGCTGCACCTGTCACCAGGACTGTCTTGCCCATCCCACATCTCCCGGCTTCATCGCTTCACGCGGTGATCTCACCCGTCCGGATCGCGACCCGGATCGCCTGTGCCGTCGTCGCGACGCCGAGTCGCTTGCGGATTCGCCGCAGATGGTTCTCGATCGTGCGCCCGGAAAGCCCCAGCGTCGCGGCGATCTCGCCCTGGCGACGACCGGCGGCCGTCCAGGCCAGAATCTCGCGCTCACGGCGGGTCAATTCCCCGTTTCCCTCTCCGGCCGGTGCTTCGAGAAGCCTCTGCGCCGCGAGAAAGGCGGCCCCTGCGACCAACGAAAGCGCGACCCTGGCACGAGGCGACGAGTCGATCCGTTCGCCGCCCAGGCTCATCGCCCCCTCCAGGCCCAGCGACCCGAATACCGGGATCTGGAGCCCATGGATGCCCCGGCCGCGCGGGGACCGGACGACGCGGTAGAGTTCGCCGCTCTCTTCCCTCGTCTTGGTCCAGAAGAACGGCTCGCGGACCTCGATGATATGGCGCGTCACCGGGCAGTGTCGGACATAGGTTTCGGCGTCGACGCGTTCGCCATCACCGAACCAGTCTCCTTCGACCCAGTAGATGCGGTCGAGCACGTCTTCCCGACCCGAGGATGCGGAGAACAGGACGAAACGGTCGTAGCCGAACGAGGCCGCGAAGGTGCGGACCGCCTGCTGGATGGCCGGCAGGCTCTCCGCACCTTCGATGGCGACGGCGATCGCAATCGCGGCCTCGTTCGGCGGGATCGTCACGCCACGCCGACCTCTTTCAGGATCGTGTCGGCGGCGAGCTTGCCGAGGGCGTTTCCGGCCAGAGGGCTATCCCCGGTCAGCAGCTTGCGGTCCCGGTGCACAGCGCCCGAGATGCCCTCGTTGAGGATGTCGAAACCGAGTGCCTTGAGCTTCTCGCCGAATTTCCAGGTCAGATGGCCCGGCATGTAGCCGATACCCGGCGTCTGGGCGTCCAGCGCATCGGGGAAGGCACAGATCTTGTAGCCCCGGTAAATGCCGCTGTCGCCGACCGCCAGGAAGGCCGCCGGCCCGTGGCAAAGCGAAACGACGAACCTGTCCTTGGCGGCGGCCCATTCCAGCACGGCCTTGACGTCCTCGCTCTCGGGGAGGCCGATCAGGGCGCCATGGCCACCCGGGATGAAGATCGCGACATAGTCGTCGAGCCCCTCGCCGATCACCTCGGACAGTTTCAGCGGCTGCTTGAACCGATCACGATATTTCGCGAACAGACCCTTGATCTCCCGGTCCTCGGACGGCATCGCCCAGAACTCGAACTTGACGGGGTTTCCGGACACGGTGGCCACGTCGAAGGTGAAGCCGGCCTTGTCGAGATGGTACATCGGCAGCAGCGTCTCGACCGGGTGGTTGCCAGTCGAGAAGAACGTGCCGTTATCGGTGAGCAGGTAGCGCTCGTCCGCGCCGATCATCAGGATCTTCTTCCCGCCTCTGTACGGGTTAGGATAGTCGGCGCCGCTCAAATTCGACTTCGGAGCCGTGAACTGGCTCAGCGAATAGGGAGAGGGAAAGAACGCGTTATCCTCGGCGGGGTCCCGGGTCGGGCGCTTGTCATCGGTCTGCGGATTGGCCACGGCATCCTCCTTCATCGTGAATGACGATCGACCTCAACCTAAGCCGCCGACACCGGGCGGCAATGAGGGTTTTCCCTCAACGCCAATGAACGCTCGCCGCCAGGCCGGCAAGCACCAGTTCCAGATATCCAGCGTTAACCCGGAAGCTGACATTCCTGATCGCCTGGAACGGCAGCGGCAGAGCCGACCAAACAGGGTATTTGGACGACAAGCCCGGTGCTTCGATGGATGCCAAGAATTCCGACCGGCGCCTGCATGTACTCCGTCGCCTCCGCGCGCTGGTGCAAGCGTAGAAGTGTGTCGGCGCCATCGACGACCCGACCAAACGCTGCGAAGCCTGCTCTGTCGGGGTTCCGGCCGCCACCTTCATCGAGTTCGGGCTGATCGCCGATGCAAATGAAGAATCCGTGGCCGCCGGTTCCAGGTGCACGTCGAGCCAGCGACAGCGTACCGTGGCGATGTCGCAAACCGCTCGATGAGGTCGGCTCATGGGGTACCGGTGGCAGCGGCGGCACACGCTCTTCACTTGGCGCGGGCGAGCCGAATTGGACCACCTCGATAGGATGCAGAGTGCCAGGCGGCTGGTTGGCAAGCGTCACAATCCTGTAGATCGTCGCAGCTTGAAGATGGCCGCCATCGACATAGGCTAGGAAGTTTGCAGCCGTGAGAGGTGCGCGCGCCTCATCGATGCCGAGCACCAAGCGGCCGTCTTCGGTATCGAACGTGACCAGCGTCAAACCATCGGCTTCCATCGAAATCTCCGTCAAACCCAGATCGCCAGAGAACGTCGCAACTGCGGACCATATGGCGTCATGCGGGGTACGGCTCGCAAGAGAGCCTTGATGCCTTTCTCGTGGGGCGTTGAGCGCCAATGGACTAAGCCGCTCTCGCGGCAGGGCGCTGCGGCGCGGTCATCGCTGAGATTTCG
>NZ_JANLGI010000052.1 GCF_024655635.1 Allobosea sp. 47.2.35
TGTGAGATCGCCTGCAATGTTGGCCCCGTTGGGGGCGGTTATCGCTTTGAAGGTTAGCCCCCCTGTTATCGGCCGCGGCTGATCCTTCCGTCTTTTCGGAAGGGTCCGGGGATGACGGGTGTGGAGACGATCGGTCGGATCCGGTTCGAGCATTTCCAGAACGGCAAGGGGATCAAGCGGATCGCGCGAGAGCTCGGCATTGCGCGCGACACGGTTCGCAAAGTGCTCCGCTCCGGCGCGACCGAGTTCACCTACAAGCGCGAGGTCCAGCCGCGGCGGAAGCTGGGAGCCTGGGTCGATACGCTGACGGCGATCCTCGAGGCCGAAGATCGGCTGCCCCGGCGCGAGCGACGCTCCACGATCCGGCTGTTCGAGGAGCTGCGCGGGCGCGGCTACGACGGAGCCCATGACAGCGTCCATCGGTTCGTGAAGGCCTGGCGTGCCGCTCGCGCCCGGCTGCCGGCGCAGGCCTTCATTCCGCTGCGCTTCGATCCCGGCGAGGCCTATCAGTTCGACTGGAGCCACGAGGCGATCGAACTCCACGGGCTGCCCGTGGTGGTGAAGGTCGCTCAGATGCGACTGGCCTATAGCCGGATGCCGATCGTGCGCGCCTATTTCCGCGAGACGCAGGAGATGGTCTTCGACGCGCATGACAAGGCCTTCGCCTTCTATGGCGGGGTCTGTCGGCGCGGCATCTACGACAACATGAAGACGGCGGTGGAGACCGTCTTCGTCGGCCGCGCCCGGGAGTACAACCGGCGCTTCCTTCAGCTCTGCTCGCATCACCTCGTCGAGCCGGTGGCCTGCACGCCGGCGGCCGGCTGGGAGAAGGGCCAGGTCGAGAACCAGGTCGGCACGATCCGCGATCTGCTGTTCCGCCCGCGGCCGAAGGTGAAGACGCTCGACGAGTTGAACGCCTGGCTCGCCGACCAATGCGTCGCCTACGCCCGGCGGGCCAAGCATCCCGAGTTCCGCGATCGATCTGTCATCGAGGTCTTCGAAGAGGAGAAGGCGCGGCTGATGCCGTATCTGGGGCCCTTCGCCGGCTTCGTCGAGAAGCCGATGCGGGCGACCACGACCTGCCTGATCACGCATGATCGCAACAAGTACAGCGTCGATGCCCGGGCCGCCGGCCGCGCCGTGCTGGTGCGTGTCTATGCCGCCCGGATCGTTGTGTTGCTCGATGGCGAGACGGTCGCCGACCATCCCCGCAGCTTCAAGCGCGATCAGGTCGTCTATGATCCCTGGCACTATCTGCCGGTGCTGATGCGCAAGCCGGGCGCTCTACGCAATGGCGCGCCGTTCAAGGACTGGGACTTGCCGGCGCCGCTCACTGCGGTGCGTGAGAAGCTGCGGCGTCATGTCGATGGTGACCGTCAGTTTGTGAAGATCCTCGGCCGCGTCCCCGAGGACGGCATTGCCGCTGTGGCGGAGGCCTGCACCGAGGCGCTCGCGGCCGGCATCGCCAGCGGCGACGTCGTCATGGCGATCCTGGCGCGCCGTCGCCAACCGCCCGTGCCAGCCAGCATCACCACACCCGACGCCCTCAAGCTCAAGACCGAGCCGGTCGCCGACTGCGCCCGATACGACAACCTGCGCAAGAGAAGGGAAGCCGCCCCATGGAACGCCACCAACTGATCGAGGCGATGACCAGCCTCAAGCTCTACGGCATGCGCGCCAGCTTCGACGAGATCGCCGGCAAAGGCCTGAACCGCCGCGAGGAGATCTATCCCCTGCTGGCGAGCCTGATCCGCGCAGAGCTGACCCATCGCCAGTCGCGTTCAATCAACTACCGCATCAGTGGCGCCAGATTCCCGGTGCTGAAGGATCTCGATGCCTTCATCTTCGACGGCACGCCAGTGGACGAGGGACACATCCGCGAGCTCGCTGCCGGTGAGTTCATCGATGCCAGGCGCAATCTCATCCTGATCGGCGGCACCGGAACGGGAAAGACCCATCTCGCCATCGCGATCGCCGCCGCCGTCATCCGGGCACGCGCCCGGGGACGCTTCTTCAACCTCGTCGACCTGGTCAATCAGCTCGAACAGGAGAAGGCCGCCGGCAAGAGCGGACGCATCGTCGAAGCCCTGCTGCGCCAGGATCTCGTCGTCATCGACGAGCTCGGCTATCTGCCCTTCAGCCAGGCTGGCGCGCAGTTGCTCTTCCACCTGATCAGCAAGCTCTACGAGAACACCTCGATCATCATCACCACAAACCTCGCCTTCGCCGACTGGCCCCAGATCTTCGCCGACGCCAAGATGACGACCGCGATGTTGGATCGGCTCACGCATCACTGCGACATCATCGAGACCGGCAACGAGAGCTGGCGCTTCAAGAACCGCGCCTGATCGCTCCAAAGACCATCGCGAGCTGGACGCCGAAATCGCCCCGGCCCAGCAACCCTGACCAGCTCAGCCGGGGCGATCCCGGCACGTCGGCGCGAGCCTAAGGGGGGCTAGCCTTCAACGCGATAAGGGGG
>NZ_JANLGI010000053.1 GCF_024655635.1 Allobosea sp. 47.2.35
GCTTTGTCACTCGCGCATGCTGTTCGTGCGGGCCTATCCGCGCGAGAGCCAGGAGATGGTCTTCGACGCCCATGACCGGGCCTTCGCCTTCTTCAAAGGCGCCTGCACGCGCGGCATCTACGACAATATGAAGACCGCGGTGGAGACGATCTTCGTCGGCAAGGAGCGGGCCTATAACCGCCGCTTCCAGCAGATGTGCAGCCATTATCTGGTCGATCCCGTCGCCTGTACGCCGGCCTCCGGCTGGGAGAAGGGACAGGTCGAGAACCAGGTCGGGCTCGTGCGGGAGCGTTTCTTCGCCCCGCGCCTGCGGGTCAAGAACTACGACGAGTTGAACGCCTGGCTGATGGATCAGGTGCTCCGCTATGCCAAGGCTCACCGCCATCCGGAGCAACGTGACCGCACGATCTGGGAGATGTTCGAAGCCGAGCGGCCGAGCCTCGTGCCTTACGCCGGGCGGTTCGATGGCTTCCATGCGCTGCCGGCCTCGGTGTCGAAGACCTGCCTCGTGCGCTTCGACAACAACAAGTACTCGGTCATCGCGAGTGCGGTCGGGCGTCCCGTCGAGATCCGCGCCTATGCCGATCGGATCGAACTGCGCCAGGACGGGCGCCTCGTCGGCGAGCATCCCCGCTGCTACGGCCGCGACCAGACCATCTACGATCCCTGGCACTATGTCCCGGTGTTGGCTCGCAAGCCGGGCGCTCTGCGTAATGGCGCGCCCTTCAAGGATTGGGTTCTGCCCGGCGCGATCGACCGGGTCCGGCGCAAGCTCGCTGCCGTTCAAGACGGCGATCGGCAGATGGTCGAGATCCTCACGGCGGTGCTCAGCGACGGGCTGCCTGCCGTCGAAGCCGCCTGCGCGGACGCTCTGCGGCAAGGCGTCCATTCCGCCGACGTGATCATCAACATCCTGGCCCGGCGCCGCGAGCCCGCGGCAGCGATCACGATCATGACGCCCGATGCCTTGCGGCTGCGCCATGAGCCCGCCGCCGATTGTGCCCGCTACGACAGCCTCAGGAGAGCCGTGTGATGGAACGCTCGGAGATTCTCGCCACCATGGGCGAGCTCAAGCTCTATGGCATGAAGGCCGCCTTCGACGAGATCATCGCCTCGGCGGTAAAGCGCCAGCACGAGCCCCAGCGCGTCGTCGGCGATCTGCTCGCCGCCGAGATCGCCGAGAAGCAGGCTCGTTCGATCAAGTATCAGATCACTATCGCCAAGCTGCCGCTCGCCAAGGACATCGCCGACTTCGCCTTCGACGACACGCCGATCAACGAGGCGCTCGTCCACGATCTCGCTGGCGGCAACTTCCTGGCCCATCAGCGCAATGTCGTCCTCGTCGGCGGCACCGGGACCGGCAAGACCCATCTCGCCATCGCGATCGCCCGGGCCTGCATCCGCGCCGGCGCTCGCGGCCGCTTCTTCAATGTCGTCGATCTCGTCAACAAGCTCGAGGCCGAAGCCCGCGCCGGCCGCCAGGGCCGCATGGCCGATTATCTCGCCCGCATGGACTTCATCGTCCTCGACGAACTCGGCTATCTGCCCTTCGCACAGTCCGGAGGACAACTGCTCTTCCACCTGGTCAGCAGGCTCTACGAGCAGAGCTCCGTCATCGTCACCACCAACCTCGCCTTCGGCGAATGGCCGTCCGTCTTCGGCGACGCCAAGATGACCACCGCGCTCCTCGACCGGCTCACTCATCACTGCGACATCGTCGAGACCGGCAACGAGAGCTGGCGCTTCAAGAACAGGCTCTGAGTTCCCCGCACACCACCGATCCGGAGCCG
>NZ_JANLGI010000054.1 GCF_024655635.1 Allobosea sp. 47.2.35
ACCGACATCCGTGTGATCCAGGTTCTGCTCGGCCACAGGAAGCTCGACACCACCGCCGTCTACACCCGCGTCGCGTTGAAGACGCTCCGCGAGGTGACGAGCCCACTCGCGCTGCTGGCACCACCGCCATAGCGGCACGCGCCGATCATGGCGCGGCCGTCTCTGGAGGTCGCGGATATCCTGAACCGGCATGGCGAGGCTTATCTCGCGCGTCATCGGCTCAGCCGCGGCCAGCTCAAGGTGATGGGTGCGATCCGGGCCTGCCGCACGGCGGCGCTCGGCGGCCATGTCATGGCTTGCGGCAACTGCGATCACGCGACCATCGCCTACAACTCGTGCCGCAACCGGCACTGCCCGCGCTGCCAGGGCGCGGCGGCGAAGGACTGGCTCGCGGACCGGCAAGCCGACCTGCTGCCCGTGCCCTACTACCATCTCGTCTTCACCCTGCCGGCGTCGATCATGGCCATCGCCTTCCAGAACAAGGCCGAGCTCTATGGCCTGCTCTTCAAAGCCGCTGCCGAGACACTCACCGCCATCGCCGCCGACCCAAAGCATCTCGGTGCCCGCATCGGCTTCACCTCGGTGCTGCACACATGGGGATCGGCGATGACCCATCATCCCCATCTCCACATCATCGCGCCCGGCGGTGGCCTCTCCCCGGACGGCGCTTGCTGGATCTCGTGCCGGCCCGGCTTCTTCCTGCCCGTGCGCGTGCTCTCGCGGCTGTTCCGCCGGCTGTTCATGGAAGGGCTTGCTGTCCTGCATGAGGCGGGACGGCTCGCCTTCCATGGCGATCTCGCCCATCTGGCCGAACCCGATGCCTTCGCCGCCATGCTGGCGCCGCTGCGCCGGGCCGACTGGGTCGTCTACGCCAAGCGCCCCTTCGGTGGCCCTGAGGCCGTGCTGGCTTATCTCGCCCGCTACACCCACCGCGTCGCCATCGCCAACAGCCGCCTCGTGGCCATGGATCGGCACGGGGTCACCTTCCGCTGGAAGGACTATCGCGCCCGCTCATCCGGCAAGACCTGGCGCAAGACCATGACGCTGACGGCCCACGAGTTCATCCGCCGCTTCCTGCTCCACGTCCTGCCCGACGGCTTCCACCGCATCCGCCATTACGGCCTGCTCGCCACCGGCCGACGCGCCGACACCATCGCCCGCGTCAGGCAGATCTTCGCGGCGGCGATGCCGGCCGTAGCGACGAAGGATCGTGTAGCGGAGATCTCGGCCGAACAATCCGATCAGGTCGATAAGCGGAGGCCGCCTTGCCCCCGCTGCGGTGGCCGCATGATCCTCGTCGAGCGCTTCGCCCCAGGCTCGGCCCCGCGCACCATCCTCGCCGTCAGGATCGACACATCATGACGACGGAGTCGCGGCGGCATCCTGAGGAAGCACGACCGGTCTCGGCCAGAGAGCGGGCGATCCTGTTCGCACCAATGGCGGAAACAGCGATCGTGGCGATCCCGGATCCGTCTCCTACGCAGCCAACCGCCGGATCCCGGGCATCTCGGTCGGAGCATGACGCTCCCGACCCACGCATCGCACGATCCCGCAGACCAAGCCGCGGCGCGAAATCCCCATAGCCCACAGCCCCGGGCCGCGGCTTCCTCCCCTGGAGGCTTTCGGACGCCGGCCCTCAGCCCGGTCCAAACCCGCTCGCACGGGCCAGCATCCGAAA
>NZ_JANLGI010000055.1 GCF_024655635.1 Allobosea sp. 47.2.35
ACCTTCAAAGCGATAACCGCCCCCAACGGGGCCAACATTGCAGGCGATCTCACATGAACTCGTCGATGACGTTCAACATGCGGGACTTTCTGCCGTCATGGGTGCGATCCTCGACAAAGTCGTAGGACCAGACATGGTTGGGATGTTCTGGCCGAAGTCGGATGCATGATCCGTCATTCAGCCAAAGCCGGCCTTTCTTCGGCTGCCTAGCCGGCACCTTGAGCCCCTCGCGCCGCCAGATCCGCTCGATATGTTTGGCGTTCACCGCCCAACCGGCAGCCTCCAGCATGGCTGCGATCCGGCGATAGCCATAGCGGCCATACTGGGTCGCAAGCTCGACGATGTCCGCCGTCAGCGCCACCTCGTCGCTGCGTCCCGCTGGCACCTTGCGTTGCGTCGAACGATGCTGCCCCAAAACCCGGCACGCCAGCCGCTCCGACACGCCGAACTTCATCATGGCGTGGTCGATGCAGCGCCGCCGCCGGGCGGGGCTCAGTAGTTTCCCGAGGCAGCTTCCTTGAGGATCAGCTTCTCGAGCGTCAGATCCGAGACGGCTTTACGCAGCCGCTCGTTCTCCTTCTCCAGATCCTTCAGACGCTTCACCTGATCGGACTTCAGCCCGCCAAACTCCTTGCGCCAGCGGTAATACGTGAACGCCGTCACGCTGATCGTCCGGATCGCCTCCGCGACCGGGCGCCCTTGGGACAACAGCACGTCGACCTGACGCAGCTTCGTGACGATCTCTTCGGGCTTGTGCTTCTTCCGGGGCATTCCTGGCATCCTCCAAAGGCTCAAAAAGCCTACTTCAGGGAGGACCACTTTTCAGGGGGCAGACCACGAATGCCCTAAGCATGGATACCCATGTCGATCGCCTCCACATATTCAAGGACGGCCTCGGAGCGGCCCTCGGCAACGAGCTGTACGGCCGTTAGGTCCGAAAAGCCCGGTAGAGGTTTCGAATGAAACCAAGCGTAGGCTGCTTCTGCCGAGGCAAATCGAGGCTCGATGATGGATAGGATTACCCGGCCGGCTTCTTCCGGGTTGAGATTCTTAACGCCGCTGCGGCGTCGAAACTTCTCAGTCATTTGCGCCCCCCGAGCGCCTAGCGGCACTTCGACTAGGAAGGTAGTTTAGACGTTACCACACCTGCGAACCCACCACGAGGCAACCACCTCCAGATCGGCAACAGCCGCGGTATCAACATCCGAGCGCACATCTTCCACAGTCCAAAAGCGCTGTTTTGATTGTCGCCTATCGACGCGGTCAAGCCAGTGATGCTTCAGACAATTGCGCGCCATCGGACTAAGCCGCTCTCGCGGCAGGGCGCTGCGGCGCGGTCATCGCTGAGATTTCG
>NZ_JANLGI010000056.1 GCF_024655635.1 Allobosea sp. 47.2.35
TGAACCGCCCCGGATTTGTCGGAGGCCCGAACTCCTGAGAGGATGGGGCTATGACGAGCAAGACGACGAACAAGTTCTCGCCTGAGGTGCGTGCCCGCGCGGTGCGGATGGTGCTGGATCACGAGGCCGAGCATCCGTCGCGCTGGGCGGCGATCACGTCGATTTCAGGCAAGATCGGCTGCACGGCGCAGACGCTGAGCGAGTGGGTGAAGAAGGCCGAGGTCGACAGCGGCCGCAAGCCCGGGCTGACGACGGATATGGCGGCCAAACTGAAGGCTCTCGAACGAGAGAACCGCGAACTGCGGCAAGCCAATGAGATACTGCGCAAGGCGTCGGCGTATTTTGCCCAGGCGGAGCTCGACCGCCGACACCGGTCATGATCGCCTTCATCGACGAGCATCGTGGGGCCTATGGGGTCGAGCCGATCTGCAAGGTGCTGCCGATCGCCCCGTCAACCTACCATGAGCATGTCGCCAGGCGGACCGATCCCGGGAAGCAGTCGGCTCGGGCGAAGCGGGACCTGGAGCTGAAGCCGCAGATCGAGCGCGTGTTCGGCGAGAACTTCGAAGTCTACGGCGCGCGCAAGGTCTGGCGGCAGATGTTGCGCGAGGGGTTCGACGTCGCCCGCTGCACGGTTGAACGCCTGATGGCCGAGCTCGGCCTGCAAGGCGTCATTCGCGGCAAGCCCCTCCGCACGACCGTTCAGGACAAGGCGGCGCCGTGCCCGCTCGACCATGTCAACCGGGTGTTCCATGCGCCGGCACCGAACATGCTGTGGGTCTCGGATTTCACCTATGTCAGCACCTGGTCGGGCTTCGTCTACGTCGCCTTCGTGATCGATGCCTATGCTCGGCGGATCGTCGGTTGGAGGGTGTCGCGGACGGCCCATGCCAGCTTCGTGCTCGACGCGTTGGAGCAGGCGCTGCATGAGCGACGGCCCATCCATCGCGGCGGCCTCGTGCACCATTCTGACAGGGGGTCTCAATATGTCAGCATTCGATACACTGAGCGCCTCGCCGAGGCTGGCATCGAGCCCTCCGTCGGCAGCGTCGGCGACTCTTATGACAATGCTCTCGCAGAGACGATCAACGGACTCTACAAAGCCGAACTGATCCATCGGCGCGGGCCGTGGCGCTCCTTCGAGGCCGTGGAGTTCGCGACGCTGACCTGGGTCGACTGGTTCAACAATCGCCGGCTGCTGGAGCCCATCGGCAACATCCCGCCGGCCGAAGCAGAAGAACGCTACTACGCCATGCTGGATGAGCCAGCCATCGCGGCGTGACTCAAACCAAACGGCCTCCCGCGAAGCCGGGGCGGTTCA
>NZ_JANLGI010000057.1 GCF_024655635.1 Allobosea sp. 47.2.35
TACAACGTGAAGATCCGCGTGAAGGCGGACGGTTCCGGCGTCGAGCTCGCCAATGTGAAGATGTCGATGAACCCGTTCGACGAGATCGCGGTCGAAGAGGCGCTGCGCCTCAAGGAAGCCGGCAAGGCGACCGAGGTGGTGGTGGTCTCGATCGGCCCGGCGCAGGCGGCCGAGACGATCCGCACCGGCCTCGCCATGGGCGCCGACCGCGGCATCCTGGTCAAGGTCGACGGCATCGTCGAGCCGCTCGCCGTCGCCAAGCTCCTGAAGAAGGTCGTCGAGCAGGAGGCCCCGGGCCTCGTCGTCCTCGGCAAGCAGGCGATCGACGACGACTGCAACCAGACCGGCCAGATGCTCGCCGCCCTGCTCGGCTGGGGCCAGGGAACCTTTGCCTCCAAGGTCGAGCTTGGCGCGGACAGCGTCGACGTCACCCGCGAGGTCGATGGCGGCCTGCAGACGGTGTCGCTCAAGCTGCCGGCGATCGTCACCACCGATCTGCGCCTCAACGAGCCGCGCTATGCCTCGCTGCCCAACATCATGAAGGCGAAGAAGAAGCCGCTCGACGAGACCACGGCCGAGGCGCTCGGCGTCGATGTCGCGCCGCGCCTCAAGGTTCTGAAGACGGTCGAGCCCGCCGGCCGCTCCGCCGGCGTCAAGGTGGCCAATGCCGCCGAACTCGTCTCCAAGCTCAAGACCGCCGGGGTGATCTGATGACCACGCTGCTGATCGCCGAACACGACAACGCCTCCATCAAGGACGCCACCGCCAAGGCGCTGACCGCCGCCGCCAAGCTCGGTGCGCCCGTCCACATCCTCGTCGCTGGTGAGGGCGCCAAGGGCGCGGCCGATGCGGCTGCGAAGCTCGCCGGTGTCGAGAAGGTACTGCTCGCCGATGACGCGATTTACGGCCACGCGCTGGCCGAGCCGCTTGCCGCGCTGATCGTCAAGCTCGCGGGCAACTACGACGCCATCGTCGCGCCCTCGACCACGACCGGCAAGAACGTGCTTCCGCGCGTCGCCGCCCTGCTCGACGTGATGCAGGTCTCGGATGTCAGCGGCATCGTCTCGCCCGACACCTTCGAGCGCCCGGTCTATGCCGGCAACGCCATCCAGACCGTGCAGTCGACCGACGCCAAGAAGCTCTTGACCATCCGCACCGCCTCCTTCGCGGCAGCGGGCGAAGGCGGCTCGGCCGCGGTCGAGAGCGTCTCGGCTGCGGAAAATCCCGGCAATTCGTCCTTCAAGGGCGAGGAGGTCGCGAAGTCCGACCGTCCGGAGCTGGCCTCGGCCAAGATCATCATCTCGGGCGGCCG
>NZ_JANLGI010000058.1 GCF_024655635.1 Allobosea sp. 47.2.35
TGGAGTGCGCCCCTTGAGGCGGACAGCGCGACGGTAAGCAATTGACCGGGAAGCCGGGCTTTCGAAGGATGAAAGCCCATGGTTCGACATCGATCCCACAGCATCGAATTCAAGCGCCAGGTGGTGCAGGATTACCTGGCGGGCGAGACGCTCCACAGCCTCGCTCGACGACACGATCTGTCGCGCAACCTGATCCGCATCTGGATCCAGAAGTTCGAGGCCGGCGCCTTCGACGACGAGGCCGCCGCCGCCGATACGATCGAAGCCTACGAGGCGCGCATCGCCGCGCTGGAACGGCTGGTCGGCAGACAGGCCCTGGAGCTCGAGTTCCTAAAGGGGGCTCTGAAGCACGGACCGCGGCCGAGAAGCGCGACTACATCCGTCGTCACCGGCCCCGCGGCATCTCCGTCGCCGAAGGATGCCGGCTGATGGGGATCGCGCGCTCGACCTATTACGACAAGCCGGCCACCAGCATCGACGACACAGCGCTCGTCGAGACGATGGCGGCAATCTCCGATCGTTTCGAGGCCTATGGCTACCGCCGGATGCAGGCAGCGCTGCGGCACCGCGGCTTCGTCGTCAATCACAAGAAAATCCGACGCCTGATGCGCCAGCATGATCTTCAGCCACGTCGGCGCCGGCGCTACGTCGCCACGACCGATAGCGATCACGAACTGCCGATCTTCCCGAACCTGGCGAAGAACATGGTCCCGGACGGACCGAACCAGCTCTGGGTGGCCGACATCACCTACGTCGCGATCACCACGGGCTTCGTCTACGTCGCCGTCATCCTCGACGCTTGGTCGCGCAGGGTCGTCGGTTATGCCATCGGCCGCTCAATCGACGTCAGGCTGACGCTGGCCGCCCTGCACTCGGCCATTGAAAAGCGCAGCCCGCCACCAGGTTGCGTCCATCACGGCGACCGCGGATCGCAATATGCTGCCGGACGCTACCGGCAGGCCCTGGCCGAACATGCTCTCGTCGGATCGATGGGTCGCCGCGGCAATCCTTACGATAACGCCAAGGCCGAGAGCTTCATGAAGACGCTCAAGGTCGAAGCCGTCTATCCGATGGCCTACGAAACCTTCGAGGACGTCGCTGCCGACCTTCCACGCTTCATCGATCAGGTCTACAACGCCAGCCGACTGCACTCCGCGCTCGGCTATCTCAGCCCGCAGCAGTTCGAGGATCAACACGCCCGGCTCATGGTCAAATCCGCAGCCTGATCCTGTCTACCCGCAAGGGCGCACTCCA
>NZ_JANLGI010000059.1 GCF_024655635.1 Allobosea sp. 47.2.35
CATCCCAATCGCTGAGGACGAGGCAGATCTAGCGCGACGCGCTATGGAGCGATATTTCAAAGCTCGGCCGTCGGGCTGATGCGAATGGCCTTAAAGGGATAACTCGGCAACGCGCTCCTAGGCGACTCCTCCGCGCGACCGCTCGTCATTACCGCCCTCGGGCTGATACCCAGCAAAAATCGTTCGGTCGCGACTACCGCGCACGGCCACTGCACCGCACGACAAAAGCGCTGCCAAGCCAGCGGATTGTTACAGATTGTAACGGGTAGGAACCCGCGCTCGCCGCCCGCGTCTTTCCTTGGAGCAGGAAGCTCACCGCCTCCGCAACGGGCTCAAGGAGTAGACCATGCACCGCCCTACCCCAGAGATGCAGTCCTGCATCGACGAATGCCTGCGCTGTTATCAAACCTGCCTCGGCATGAGCACGAACCACTGCCTCAAGCTCGGTGGAGCGCACTCCGCCCCCGAGCACATCCAGCTAATGCTCGCTTGCGCCGAGATCTGCCGCGCCAGCGCCCAAGTCATGATCATCGGCTCCCCGCACCACAAGCATCTCTGCGCCGAATGCGCCGACATCTGCGACGACTGCGCCAACGAATGCGAGCGGATCGGAGACATGGACGACTGCGTCCAGGCCTGCCGCAGTTGCGCAGACAGCTGCCAAAAGATGGCGGCATAGCCGTTCCTGCCCTCGAACCCTTGGAGAATGCAGATGATGCGCTTCGTTCTGACCGCTGGCCTCGCGGCCTCCATGATAACCGCCGCACTCGCGCAGCCAGCTCCCAAGCCTCAGATGGGCGACAGCATGCCCATGAAAATGATGATGCCGGAGGCCTCCGATTCCGCATCAACCAAGGAATACAAGGCGAGCATGATGCGGATGATGCAGGCGATGCCGTCGAAATTTACCGGCGATGCCGACGTCGACTTCATGATGCAGATGAAAGCCCACCATCAAGGCGCAATCGATATGGCCAAGGTAGCTTTGGCGAATGGCAAAGACCCCACCGTCAAGAGGCTCGCCACTGAAATCGTCAGCGCGCAGGAAAAGGAGATCAAGACGATCGACGAATGGCTGAAAACGAAGGGAAAATAGCACCGCTTCTGGAAGTTTTTGACTCGTATCGAGACCCTCAGAGCTTCCCGAAAGGAGGCCCCCATGGAGCATGGCAATGGCCATAAGGGCCCAAACCATTACGGCCGCCTAGCGATCGAACTGACGCTGGATTTCATTGTGA
>NZ_JANLGI010000005.1 GCF_024655635.1 Allobosea sp. 47.2.35
CGAAGTCCGACCGTCCGGAGCTGGCCTCGGCCAAGATCATCATCTCGGGCGGCCGCGCGCTCGCCTCGGCCGAGAATTTCGGCAAGGTGATCGAGCCCGTCGCCGACAAGCTCGGCGCCGCGATGGGCGCCTCGCGCGCGGCGGTCGATGCGGGCTATGCCCCGAACGACTGGCAGGTCGGCCAGACAGGCAAGGTGGTCGCGCCCGAGCTCTATATCGCCGTCGGCATCTCCGGCGCGATCCAGCATCTCGCCGGCATGAAGGACTCGAAGGTCATCGTCGCCATCAACAAGGACGAGGAAGCCCCGATCTTCCAGATCGCCGATTACGGCCTCGTCGGCGACCTGTTTACGGTGCTGCCGGAGCTCGACGCCGAGCTCGCCAAAGCCGGCAAGTAAGGCCGACGTCACCCTTCCGGGCCGCCATTGGGCGGCCCGCTCCGCTCCTGCGGGAGCCTGAACGTTCATCCGGGATCAAACCATGTCGGACCACGCGATCAAGACGATCGGCATCATCGGGGCAGGCCAGATGGGCAACGGCATCGCGCATGTCGCGGCCGCCGCCGGCTTCGACATCCGGCTGCACGACATCGCCGAGGAGCGCATCAACGCCGCGCTCGCCACGATCGACGGCAACATGGCCCGCCAGGTCTCGAAGGGCGCGCTCGCCGAGGAGGAACGCCGCGCCGCGATCGCCCGCATCCAGCCCGCCATCGGCCTCGCCGATCTCGGCGATTGCGATCTCGTCATCGAGGCTGCGACCGAGAACGAGGAGGTCAAGCGCAAGATCTTCACCGCCGTCTGCCCGCATCTGCGCCCGGACGCGATCCTGGCCTCCAACACCTCCTCGATCTCGATCACGCGGCTTGCCGCGGCGACAGATCGCCCCGAGCATTTCATCGGCATCCATTTCATGAATCCGGTGCCGCTGATGCAGCTCGTCGAGCTGATCCGCGGCATTGCCACCGATGACGGCACCTTCGAGCGCGCCAAGAACCTCGTCGGCAGCCTGCACAAGACCGTGTCGGTCTCCGAGGATTTCCCGGCCTTCATCGTCAACCGCATCCTGCTGCCGATGATCAACGAGGCCGTCTACACGCTCTATGAGGGCGTCGGCTCGGTCGAGGCGATCGACACCGCCATGCGGCTCGGCGCCAACCACCCGATGGGCCCGCTCCAGCTCGCCGACTTCATCGGCCTCGATACCTGCCTTTCGGTGATGCAGGTGCTCCATGACGGCTTGGCCGATTCGAAATATCGCCCCTGCCCGCTGCTGGTGAAATATGTCGAGGCCGGCTGGCTCGGTCGCAAGACCAAGCGCGGCTTCTACGACTATCGCGGCGAGAAACCCGTCCCGACCCGCTGACGAATCAGGCCGGCCGCCCGCAAGCTGCGAAAACCCGGCCGGGTTTCATCGCAAACTACCGCTTGGCTGCCACGGACGAGGCCGATCCTCGCCCGTGCGCGGGTGCTTGCCGCAGTCGCAATAAGTTCCTTCACATTCCTGTCGTCTCGCGCTTACATTGATCCTTGAGCGGGATTCGTTCCGCTTGGTGAAGCGGAGGTGCGACGGGTTTGACGGCGCATGTGATGCATCCGATGGCATCGCCGGACGGCTGTCCGGCTTTGGTGCTGAACGCCGATTTCCGGCCGCTCAGCTACTATCCCCTGTCGCTGTGGAGCTGGCAGGACGCGATCAAGGCGGTCTTCATGGACCGCGTCAACATCGTCTCCGAATACGACACCGTGGTCCGCAGCCCGAGCTTCGACATGCGGCTGCCCTCGGTGGTTTCGCTCAAGAGCTATATCAAGCCTTCGCGGACCCCGGCCTTCACCCGCTTCAACGTCTTCCTGCGCGACCGTTTCGCCTGCCAATACTGCAACACGCGCGAGGAGCTGACCTTCGACCACGTCATCCCGCGCTCCAAGGGCGGTCTGACCACCTGGGAGAACGTCGTCGCCGCCTGCTCGCCCTGCAACCTGCGCAAGGGCGACAAGATGCCGGCCGCGGTCGAGATGTTCCCGGCCCAGAAGCCCTATGCGCCGACGGTCAACGACCTCCACCGCAACGGCAAGCTCTTCCCGCCGAACTACCTGCACGAGAGCTGGCTGGACTATCTCTACTGGGATTCCGAGCTGGAGCCGTAAGCCTCACGCCTGCGACCGCCCGCGCAGCAAACCAAACACGGCAAGCAGGAAGAGGCCGGCCGAGGCCAGAGCATTCCAGCCCGCAAGCGACAGCCCGAGGAAGCGCCACGCAGCCTCCGAACAGGCGACGATCCGCGTCGTCTGCAACTGCTTCATGAAGTCCTGCAGGCCAGCCGCAGCCGGCGCAGCCCCGCCGCAATCGTTCGGCCCCATGAACCAGCCCCATTCGACACCGGCATGGTAGACACCGAGCCCGGTGCTCCAGGCCATCAGTCCGGCCAATCCCAGCAGGACGAACCACTGCAGCCGCGGCGAGCGCGCCAGCACCAGCCCGACGACTGCGAGCCCGATCGCGGCATAATGCGGCGCGCGCTGCTCGAGGCAGAGCTTGCAGGGGCGCAGGTGCAGGACGAGCTCGAAGAACCACGCCCCGGCGATCAGCGCCAGGCTGACCACGCCGATGAGAGCGATCAGTTGCCGCGAGTTCGGCAGGCGGCACGAAGCGGGGGCAGCGGCAAGGGAGGCAGTCATGACGGGCTCAGCAGGAGAAAAGCTGGCCAGACCCTGCGACGAGCTTGAGGCCGAAATAAAGCAGGATCAGCAGGGCGGCGCCCACCACCGCGATCACTTTCAGGCGACGTTCGATGAAATGGCGGATCGTGTCGCCATAGCGCCGGAGCAGGAAGGCGAGCGCGAAGAAGCGCGCGCCACGGGCCAGAACGCAGGAGATGACGAAGAAAGTCAGCCCGATATGGACGGCCCCGGCCAGGATCGTCACCACCTTGATCGGCGGCAGATGGGCAAGACCGGAGGTCGTCAGCAGGATCAGCGTCGTATCCGGCCCGGCGCAGGCCTTGAGCGTCTCGAAGGCGCCGAGCTTGCCGTAGAAGGCGAGGACCGGCTTCGCCAGCGCCTCGAAGGCGTAGTAGCCGAGCGCGTAGCCGGCGATGCCGCCGAGCACCGAGAACAGTGTCGCGACGAAGGCAAGCCGGTAGGCCCGCTGCGGCCGGGCGAGTGCCATCGGCACGAACAGCACATCGGCCGGGATCAGGAAGAAGGAGCTTTCGACGAAAGCGACCACCGCCAGCCAGAGCTCCGCCCGCGGCCGGGCAGCGAGCGACATCGTCCATTCATAGAGGCGCTTGAGCATGGCGCGCTCTAGAGCATGCGCCACCCGCTGACGCAACGGCTTCCATGCATCGGGAAGGCGTGATTTCGAGCTACCTCGCCCGCTCTTCGTTTCCGGCGGCGAAAGGCCTTGCAGTCTCTTCGTCAAAACCCGCTGGATTGGCGGAAGCAGCGATTGACCGGCATCGATCGATCGCTATAGTCCGCCCGCCTGCAAAGGGCCCCTGTGGCGGAATTGGTAGACGCGCTCGACTCAAAATCGAGTTCCGCAAGGAGTGCTGGTTCGATCCCGGCCAGGGGCACCAAAGGTTCTTTTACTGGCCTTCGCCAACCTTCGAAGCGTCCGATAAGATCCGGAGACGACAAGCGCTGGCTCTCCGCCGGCCGTCGCTGACAGCCGGCGATGGGATGGCCTCGTGAAGGCATAAGGCCGCTACTCCAAGAGCCGGGGCCATTCCCGTTTGGGCACTCTCATGGGAGGCGCCTTGTCGTCAGGGAAACACGCCCGGGGGCAGCGGCGGCTCCGCGTTGAGCAGCGTGATCGTCACGCGCCGGTTCGGCGGAATGTAGGGATTGTCGGGAAAGAGCGGCTCTGTGTCGGCGCGCCCCACCACGGACGTGAAGCGGTCGTTGGGGAGCCCGGCAGCCGACAGGATCTCGCGCACGGCGAGCGCGCGCCCGGCGGTGAGGCTCCAGGAATCGACAGCCTGCACCGAGCCCGGGCGCGCGGCGGCCGTATGGCCGGTGACAGACAGGCTGTTGGGCATCCGGCGAATGGTGGGCGCGAGCGCCTCGAGCACGAGACGGGTACGCTCGTAGGGCTGGACCGAGCCGTCGGGGAACATGGAGCGGCCATTATCGTCCACGAGGGAAACGTTCAGCCCCTCTTTGGTCTGCTCGATCACGATGTTGCGCGAAAGCTCGGCGATCTCGGGCATGTTCTGGAGCGCCTGCCGGAGGCTGGCTATGGCACTGTAGTTGGCCTGCACGCTGGGGGCCCGGCGGCTGACCTCGCGGTCGCTGGCGCCGCCTGAGTTGGTCGGTCGCGCTTTGTCGTCCTGCCCGGTGATGCCCCTCGCCGCGTCGCGGGGCACTGACGACCTGTTGCCCGACTTGTCCAGGGCACTGCCCATCAGGACGCCGCCAGCCCCGCTGTTTGTCGGGCTCAGGGCCGCCGGCGCGAAATATTCCGCCAAGCCTTCCTTCTGCTCCTGCGTCGTCATGCTGATCAGCCACATCAACAGGAAGAACGCCATCATGGCGGTCACGAAGTCCGCATAGGCGATCTTCCAGGCCCCGCCATGGTGCGCATGACCGGCCTTCTTGACCTTCTTGATGATGATCGGCTGGATGGGCTTGTCCATCGAGTCCTGCTGGAGATTGGATCAGACGCTGGCGGGCAGGGCGGCGGTAGCCGCTTCCACTTCGGCGAAGGTCGGGCGGACGTCGCTCATCAGGGCCTTGCGGGCAAATTCGACCGCCATCACCGGCGGTTGGCCGCTGATATGGGCGAGGAGCCCCGCCTTGAGTGAGAGGAAGTATTTGGATTCCGCCTCGAAGGTGCTCTTGAGCGACGCCGCCATGGGCGCGAAGAAGCCGTAGGCGACGAAAACGCCGAAGAAGGTGCCGACGAGCGCGCCGCCGATCAGATGCCCCAGCACCTCCGGCGGCTCCTTGATCGCGCCCATCGTCTTGATCACGCCGAGCACGGCGGCGACGATGCCGAGCGCCGGCGTTCCGTCGGCGATCGACTGCATCGCCGAAACGATACGCTCCTGCTCCTGGTGGTGCGTCTCGAGCTCCTCGTCCATGAGAGCGTCGATCTCGTGGACGTTGTTGGCGCCCAATGTCAACATGCGCATGTAATCGCAGACGAACTCGACCGCATGATGGTTCGCGGCAAAGGTCGGAAAGGCATTGAACAGCGACGACTCGCTCGGATTTTCGATATGCTGCTCGACCGCGAGCATGCCCTTCTGCTTCACGAGTTTGTACAACGAATACTGCATCCCCAGCAGTTCTACGTAGCATTCCTGCTTGTACTTGGGACCCTTCACGATCGTGCCGAGCATGCCGGGCACGGCCTTGAGCACCGGTCCGGGGTTGCCGATGACGAAGGCGCCGATCGCTGCACCGAGGATGATGACGAACTCGAACGGCTGCCACAGCACCTCGAGATGGCCACCCATAGCCGCGTAGCTGCCGAAGACGCAGACGAAGACGATGATTGAGCCGACGATCAGCCGCATGGTTTGCCACCCTCGCGCCGCAGCAGGTACAGCCCGCGCGAAGCCACTACTAAGTCCAACGAAATGACCGATCGAGGTTAAGGGCAAGTTTATTGGCGCTTGCTCCGCAGGTTCGGAAGCGTCGCTCTCCGGCCGCGGCTTTGGTGCTTGAAGCGGGTGTAGGGCACGGATGAGATCGCAAGCGCGAAGAAACCGCGCATTCACCGGAACCGACAAGCACTGGCTTCACCGCACCTTCCGCGTGGCGGTCCAGCCAGACGCGCGCGGCGTTACAACATTGGTGTCGCCACCCTGCCTCTGGGGGCACGAAGACAGAAGCTCCTGCCCGCCTCCCAACTCGGGATGCTGTTGCAATGGGGCAGACATCGCCTGCGTCCCACGCGGAACGCGTGTTCCGCATGCACTGGGATGTCCCATCGCAGCGCAGAGGCAGAACTCCCGATCGCTGCTCCGGAATCCGACGAATTCCTATAAAATTCCTATTCTGCAACCGCGCCCGCCGTCTCGAACGGCTATGCCGCCGGCACGATAATCCCTGCCATGGTCGATCCGCTCGCGTCCTCGCCTTCCGCCGGAAGGTGGGTCCGCGCGCGTCGGCCCATCGGTAACGCCCGGTCGAAAGGACCACGGCAATGGATATCGCCATGCTCGCGCTCGCGCTCGGCTTCTTCGGAGCCGCGCTCGCCTATGTCTCGGCCTGCAACGCGCTCTGAAGGAGCCTCCCATGTTCGTCGATTATCTCCTCGGCGGCGCGGTGACTGCGGTCCTGCTCGTCTATCTCACCTATGCGCTGCTGCGCCCCGAGCGCTTCTGAGCGCCGGCGCGAGCTGAGAAAGCCCTCCCATGACACTCTATGGCTGGATCCAGATCCTCGTCTTCTGCGCGATCGTGCTCGCCTTGATGAAGCCGCTCGGCAGCTACATGACGCGCGTCTTCAAAGGCGAGCGCACCTTCCTCTCCCCCGTGCTCGCACCGGTCGAACGTGGGCTCTACGCGCTTGCCGGCACGCATGAGCGCGAGGAGCAGCACTCGAGCGGCTACGCCGTCGCGCTGCTGCTGTTCAACCTCGCCGGCCTGCTGCTGCTCTACGGGCTGCAGCGCTTCCAGGGCGTGCTGCCGCTGAACCCGGACGGCATGGGCGCGGTCGCACCCGACCTCGCCTTCAACACGGCGGTCAGCTTCGTCACCAACACCAACTGGCAGGGCTATGGCGGCGAGAGCACCATGTCCTACCTGACGCAGATGCTCGGCCTCACCGTGCAGAACTTCGTCTCGGCCGCGACCGGCATCGCCATCGCCGTCGCGCTGATCCGCGGCTTCGCGCGCGCCTCGGCCCAATCAGTCGGCAACTTCTGGGTCGATCTGACCCGCGCGACGCTTTACCTGCTGCTGCCGCTCTGCATCCTGCTGACGCTGGCCTATGTCGCGCTCGGCGTCCCGCAGACCCTCGACCCCTCGGTGACTGCGACGACGCTCGAAGGCGCGCAGCAGACCATCGCGCGCGGCCCGGTCGCCTCCCAGCTCGCGATCAAGATGCTCGGCACCAATGGCGGCGGCTTCTTCAACGCCAACTCGGCCCATCCCTTCGAGAACCCCGACGCCATCTCGAACCTGATCCAGATGGTCTCGATCTTCGCGATCGGCGCCGCGCTCACCAATGTCTTCGGCCGGATGGTCGGCAACGAGCGCCAGGGCTGGGCGATCCTCTCGGCCATGGGCGTGATGTTCATCGCCGGCATCGCCGTCTGCTACTGGGCGGAAGCCGCCGGCAATCCGCTGCTTCAGTCTCTCGGCCTCCAGGGCGGCAATCTCGAAGGCAAGGAGATGCGCTTCGGCATCCCGCTCTCGGCCCTCTTCGCCGTCGTCACCACCGCTGCCTCCTGTGGCGCGGTCAACGCCATGCATGGCAGCTTCACCGCGCTCGGCGGCCTGATCCCGCTGATCAACATGGAGCTGGGCGAGATCATCGTCGGCGGCGTCGGCGCCGGCTTCTACGGCATCGTGCTCTTCGTCGTGCTGGCGATCTTCGTCGCCGGCCTGATGGTCGGCCGCACGCCGGAATATCTCGGCAAGAAGATCGAGGCCCGTGAAGTCAAGATGGCGATGCTCGCCATCCTCTGCCTGCCGGCCGGCATGCTGGTCTTCACCGCGATCGCGGTCGTGCTGCCCGGTGCGGTGGCGTCGGCCGGCAATAGCGGCCCGCACGGCTTCTCCGAGATTCTCTACGCCTATACCTCGGCGGCGGCGAACAATGGCTCGGCCTTCGCCAGCCTCTCGGCGAACACGCTCTGGTACAACACCACGCTCGGCATCACCATGCTGGTCGGTCGCTTCCTGGTCATCATCCCGGCGCTCGCCATCGCCGGTTCGCTCGCCGCGAAGAAATCCGTGCCCGCCTCGGCTGGCACCTTCCCGACCGACGGCCCGCTCTTCGTCGGCCTGCTCGTCGGCGTCATCCTGATCGTCGGCGGCCTGACCTTCTTCCCGGCGCTGGCCGTCGGCCCGATCGTCGAGCATCTCGCGATGCTCGCGGGCCAGAGTTTCTGAGGAGGCCGCCATGGCAAGCTGCCTGCGCCAAATGCGCCGCGACGCCGTCCATCGCGACGCCGCCTCGCGGGAAACGGACAGGGCGCCTCCGCGCCCTGCCACCCTCATCCTCGGCCTGACGGTCGCTTTGTTCCTTGTCCTGCTGCTCGTCCGCGCGCTCGCCGGCCTCGTCGCCGCTTGAGCCGGACCCGACACCCCTCCGCTGGAGCCTCTTATGAGCCAGTCCAAATCCGCGAGCCTGATCGACGCCCGGATCCTGCTGCCGGCGCTTGCCGACGCCTTCCGCAAGCTCGACCCGCGCAGCCTCGCCCGCAACCCGGTGATGTTCGTCGTCGCCGTGGTCTCGGCCCTGACCACCATCCTTTTCCTGAAGGACCTTGCTACGGGAGGTGCCAATCTCGGCTTCTCCTTCCAGATCGTGCTCTGGCTCTGGTTCACCGTGCTCTTCGCCAATTTCGCGGAAGCGGTGGCGGAAGGGCGCGGCAAGGCCCAGGCCGACTCGCTGCGCAAGACCCGCAGCGAGACGGAAGCCAAGCTGCTCTCGGGCGATGACCGCGGCCAGTTCCGGCTCGTACCGGGCACTTCGCTCAAGGTCGGCGATCTCGTGCTGGTCGAAGCCGGCGACATCATCCCCTCCGATGGCGAGGTCATCGAGGGCGTCGCCTCGGTCAACGAAGCCGCGATCACCGGTGAGTCCGCGCCCGTCATCCGCGAATCCGGCGGTGACCGCTCGGCCGTGACCGGCGGCACCCAGGTGCTCTCCGACTGGATTCGCGTGCGCATCACCGCCGCGGCGGGCTCGACCTTCATCGACCGCATGATCGCGCTGGTCGAGGGCGCCGAGCGCCAGAAGACCCCGAACGAGATCGCGCTCAATATCCTGCTCGCCGGCATGACGCTGATCTTCGTGCTCGCCACCGTGACGATCCCGAGCTTCGCCACCTATGCCGGCGGCTATATCCCGGTCGTCGTTCTGGTCGCGCTGTTCGTCACGCTGATCCCGACCACGATCGGCGCGCTGCTCTCGGCCATCGGCATTGCCGGCATGGACCGCCTGGTGCGCTTCAACGTGCTCGCCATGTCCGGCCGCGCCGTCGAGGCGGCCGGCGACGTCGACACGCTCCTCCTCGACAAGACCGGCACGATCACGCTCGGCAACCGCCAGGCGACCGAGTTCCGCCCCGTGCGCGGCGTCGGAGAGCAGGAGCTGGCCGATGCCGCCCAGATCGCCTCGCTCGCCGACGAGACGCCGGAAGGCCGCTCGATCGTCGTGCTCGCCAAGGAGAAATACGCCATCCGCGCCCGCGACATGGGCTCGCTGCATGCGACCTTCGTGCCCTTCACCGCGCAGAGCCGGATGAGCGGCGTCGATCTCGAGGGCTCGCAGATCCGCAAGGGCGCGGTCGATGCCGTGCTGAAATATGTCGAGGGCGCCGATATCCGGTCCACGCCCGAAACCGTGCGCGAGATCCAGGCCATCGCCGCCGAGGTGTCGAAGGCCGGCGGCACACCGCTGGCGGTCGCCCGCGACGGGCGTCTGCTCGGCATCGTCCATCTCAAGGACATCGTGAAGGGCGGCATCCGCGAGCGCTTCACGGAACTGCGCCGCATGGGCATCCGCACGGTGATGATCACCGGCGACAACCCGATGACCGCAGCCGCCATCGCGGCCGAGGCCGGCGTCGACGATTTCCTCGCCCAGGCCACGCCTGAGAACAAGCTCGCCCTGATCCGCGAGGAGCAGGCCAAGGGCAAGCTCGTCGCCATGTGCGGCGACGGCACCAATGATGCGCCCGCACTGGCCCAGGCCGATGTCGGCGTCGCCATGAACACCGGCACGGTCGCGGCCCGCGAAGCCGGCAACATGGTCGATCTCGATAGCGACCCGACCAAGCTCATCGAGATCGTCGAGATCGGCAAGCAGCTCCTGATGACGCGCGGCGCGCTGACGACCTTCTCGATCGCCAACGACGTCGCCAAGTATTTCGCCATCATCCCGGCGATGTTCCTGGCCTTCTATCCGCAGCTCGGCGCGCTCAACGTCATGGGTCTGGAGACGCCGCAGAGCGCCATCCTCTCCGCGATCATCTTCAACGCGTTGATCATCGTCGCGCTGATCCCGCTCGCGCTGAAGGGCGTGAAGTACCGCGCGGTCGGCGCCGGTGCGCTGCTCAGCCGCAACCTCACCGTCTACGGGCTCGGCGGCCTCGTCGTCCCCTTCATCGGCATCAAGGCCATCGACATGGCCATCACCGCCATCGGCCTCGTCTGAGGAACACGACCATGCTCAAGCAGATTCGCCCCGCCCTCGTGATGATCGTCGCGCTTGCGGCCATCACCGGCCTCGCCTACCCGCTCGCCATGACCGGCATCGCCCAGGCCGTCTTCCCACGCCAGGCCAATGGCAGCTTGATCGAGAAGGATGGCAAGATCATCGGCTCCAGCCTGATCGGCCAGAACTTCGTCAGCGAGCGCTATTTTCACGGCCGCCCTTCGGCGACGGTCGGCGCCGACCCGAACGACAGCACGAAGACCGTGGACGCGCCCTATAACGCCGCCAATTCCGGGGGCTCCAATCTCGGCCCGACCAACCAGAAGCTGGTCGACCGCATCAAGGCCGAGACCGAGACGCTCAAGGCGGAAAACCCGGGTGCGCCGGTGCCGATGGAGCTGGTGACGGCCTCAGGCAGCGGGCTCGACCCGCATATCTCGCCCGAGGCCGCCTATTTCCAGATCGCGCGCGTCGCCAAGGCTCGCAATGCCGACCCGGCGACACTGAAAGCGCTCGTCGATACCCATGTCGAGCGGCGCAAGCTCGGTTTCATCGGCGAGTCCGTCGTCAACGTGCTCGCACTGAACCTTGCTCTCGACGGCGCGCCCCCGCGCTGACACAAAGGCCCCGGCGGCGCATGAGGCGCCGCCGCTTTCCCCGCGGACCGCATGACCATCGCCGACAGCCATCGCGAGACGAGAGGCAGGCCCTCCCCCGAAGCGCTGCTGGCCAGCGCCCAGCGCGAAGGCCGCGGGCGCCTGAAGATCTTCCTCGGCGCGGCGCCGGGCGTCGGCAAGACCTACGAGATGCTGACCTCCGGCCGGGCCCGCCGGGCGGAAGGGATCGATGTCGTGATCGGCGTCGTCGAGACCCATGGCCGCAGCGAAACGCAAGCGCTGGTCGACGGCTTCGAGATCGTCCCGCGCCGGCTCGTCGATTACAAGGGCCGCGCGCTCGACGAAATGGACCTCGACGCGATCCTGGCGCGCCGCCCGGCCCTCGTCCTCGTCGACGAGCTCGCCCATACCAACGCGCCCGGCAGCCGCCACCCCAAGCGCTATCTCGATGTCGAGGAATTGCTCGCACGCGGTATCGACGTCTACACCACGCTCAATATCCAGCATGTCGAGAGCCTGAACGACGTCGTCGCCCAGATCACGCGCATCCGCGTGCGCGAGACCGTGCCGGATTCGATCGTCGACCGCGCCGACGATATCGAGATCATCGACCTGACGCCGGCCGACCTGATCAAGCGCCTCGAAGAAGGCAAGGTCTATCTCGGCAAGACCGCCAAGCGCGCCGTCGCCAACTATTTCTCGCCGGGCAACCTGACCGCTTTGCGCGAGCTGGCGCTGCGCCGCACCGCGCAGCGGGTCGACGACCAGCTCCTCAGCCATATGCAGGAGCATGCGATCTCCGGCCCCTGGGCGGCGGGCGAGCGCATCCTGGTCTGCATCGACGACAGCGTCGGGGCCCCTGCCCTCATCCGCCATGCCAAACGGCAGGCCGACCGGCTGCGCGCGCCCTGGAGCGCGCTTTATGTCGAGACACCACAGGCCGTGGCCCTGCCCGAAGCGGCCAAGACGCGCATCGCCAATACGCTCCGGCTCGCGGCACAGCTCGGCGCCGAGGCGATCACCCTGCCCGGACAGGACGTGGCGGGCGAGATCCTGCGCCATGCCGCCAGCGGCAACGTCACCCAGATCATTGTCGGCAAGCCGGCCAAGCCGCGCTGGCGCGAGTGGCTCAGGGCCTCCGTCTCGCATGAACTGATCGGCCGCGCCGGCGATATCGGCATCCATGTCGTCGCCTTGCGGGAGCAGCCGCCGGAGGCGGATGCCGGCGTCTCGGCCATCGGCAAGCCTAGCTTCACGCCAAGGCCCTATCTCGCGGCGGCGGCCTATGTCGCGGCAGCGCTCGGCGCGGCCGAACTGCTCAGCCAGATCATGGACCTGCGCAATATCGCGCTGGTCTTCCTCACCGCCGTGCTCGCCTCGGCCGTCACCACCGGACTGGGGCCGGCCCTCTTCGCCTCCTTGCTGAGCGCACTCTCGCTGAATTTCTTCTTCATCCCGCCGCTCTACACGCTCACGATCGCCGATCCCGAGAACGTCGTCGCGCTCGGCTTCTTCCTGCTCGTCGCGCTGATCGCCTCGAACCTGACCGCCCGCGTCCAGCGCCAGGCCAATGCCGCCCGCCAGCGCGTCCGCACCACCGAGGACCTCTATCTCTTCTCGAAGAAGCTCGCCGGCACCGGCACGCTCGACGACGTCCTCTGGGCCAGCGCCTTCCAGATCGCCTCGATGCTGTGCCTGCGCGTCGTCATCCTGATGCCGGATGAGGGAACGCTCGACGTCCGTGCCGGCTACCCGCCTGACGACACGCTGGTCGATGCCGATATCGCCGCCGCGCGCTGGGCCTGGGAGCATGACCGCCCGGCCGGGCGTGGCGCCGATACCTTGCCCGGCGCCAAGCGGCTCTACCTACCCCTGCGCACCGGCCGCACCGCGATCGGCGTGATCGGCCTCGACGACGACAAGGAAGGCCCGCTGCTGACGCCGGAGCAGCAGCGCCTGCTCGACGCACTGGCCGACCAAGCCGCCGTCGCCATCGAGCGCATCCAGCTCGTCGCCGATGTCGACCGCGCGAAACTAGCGGCCGAGGCCGACCGTCTGCGCTCGGCGCTGCTGACCTCGATCTCGCATGACCTCAAGACACCGCTGGCCTCAATCATGGGCGCGGCCGGCACCTTGCGCGATTACCGCCAGGCTCTGCCGGAAGAGGATCGCACCGCCCTGCTCGCGACCGTGATCGACGAATCCGAACGCCTCAACCGCTTCATCGCCAATCTCCTCGACATGACCCGGATCGAATCCGGCGCGATGGAGCCGAATGCGGCCTTGGTCGATGTCGCTGATGTCGTCGGCAGCGCGTTGCGCCGCGCCAACAAGATCACCGCAGGCCACCATGTCGAAACCGCCCTGCCCGGCGACCTGCCGATGCTCAGGCTCGATCCCGTCCTGTTCGAGCAGGTGCTGTTCAACCTGCTGGACAACGCCGCGAAATACGCGCCCGCCGACAGCGCCATCACCATCCGCGCCTGGCAGGGCGGCCGCGAAGTGCTGGTGACAGTGACCGATGAGGGGCCGGGTATGCCGCCCGCCGATCTCGAACGCGTCTTCGACAGCTTCTACCGCGTCCGGAAAGGCGATCAGGTCCGCGCCGGAACCGGGCTCGGCCTTGCCATCTGCCGCGGCTTCGTCGAGGCGATGGGCGGCACGATCACGGCGGCCAACCGGGCGGACCGCAGCGGAGCGGTCTTCACCATCCGCATGCCGGCCGACGCCCAGCCCAACCGAGTGGAACCACAATCATGACGGCAACGGATATCAAGGTGCTGGTCGTGGACGACGAGCCGGCGATCCGCCGCCTGCTCCGCGTCGGCCTCTCGACCGAGGGCTATGCCATCCGCGAGGCGGCCACCGCGCGCGAGGCGATCGAACGCGTCGCCGAGGACCTACCCGATCTCGTCATCCTCGATCTCGGCCTGCCGGATATGTCCGGGCAGGAGCTTCTGCAGAAATGGCGCGCCGAGGCGCTCGCCCTGCCGATCGTGATCCTGTCGAGCCGTACCGATGAGGCCGGCATCGTCGGGGCTCTCGAAAACGGGGCCGACGATTATGTCACCAAGCCTTTCGGCATGAAGGAACTGGCCGCCCGCCTGCGCGTGGCGCTACGCCACAAATTGCAGCAGCAGGGCGAGAAGCCGATCTTCCAGACCGGCGAGCTCTCGGTCGATCTCGTCAAGCGCATCGTCAGGCTGGGCGAGCAGGAGGTGAAGCTCTCGCCCAAGGAATACGACATCCTGCGCATCCTCGTGCAGCATGCCGGCAAGGTGCTGACCCATCAGTTCCTGATGAAGCAGGTCTGGGGTGCCTCGGCCGATGTGCAGTACCTGCGCGTCTATGTTCGGCAACTGCGCCAGAAGATCGAGCGTATCCCCGACCAGCCGCAATACATCACCACCGAGACCGGCGTCGGCTATCGCCTGCGCGAAGCCGAGTGAGCCCTGCCGCAAGGCAGAAGACCGATCCATGATCCCAACAGACATCATCCGCCCGCGCTCGATCGTCAGGCTTGCCGCCGCGAACAAGCCGGCCCTGTTCCGGGCGCTCGCGAAGAAGGCGGCCGAGCAGCTCGCCTTGCCCGAAACCGTTATTCTCGACGCACTGAACCGCCGCGAGGCGCTGGGCTCCACCGGCGTCGGCGGCGGGCTGGCGATGCCGCATGCGCCGGTCGAAGGCCTCCCCGAGCCTTTCGGCCTGCTGGCGCGATTGGAGAAGCCTGTCGCCTATGAGGCGATCGACGGCGCGCCGGTCGATCTCGTCTGCCTGGTGCTGACGCCTGTGAACGGCGGCAAGGGCCGCATCGACGCACTGGCCTGCATCGCCAAGCGCCTGCGCCCGGCCGAGATCCGCGAACGCATCCGCAGGGCCGCAGGCGGCGAGGACATCTACGCGCTGCTGCTCGACGAGAGCTGATCGGCCTTGGCCGGGATCGGCACCGGCACGGACGGCAGGATCGTCGGCTTGCAACTTGCGCCGCGCGACAGGACGAACTCGTCGCGCGCGAACAACTCCGCCAGCCAGTCGACGAAGACGCGCACCTTGTTGCTGAGGTGGCGGTTCGGCGGATAGACGATGTGCAGCGGCTTCGGCGCCGTGCACCAATCCATGAGCAGCGGCACGAGCCGTCCGTCCGCTATCGGCACGCGCGCCATGAAGGTCGGCAATTGCATGATGCCGTGGCTGGCGAGCCCGGCCGCGAGATAGCCCATGCCGTCATTGAGCGCGATCGCGTAGCGCCCGTTGACCTCGATCGTCTCACTGAGGCTCTGGTAGACCAGGGACAGCACCCGGCCGCCGAGCGCCGGCCGATAGGCGACGATCTGGTGGCCGTTCTCGATATCGCGCGGATGGACCGGCGTACCGAAGCGGGCGAGGTAATCCGGTGTCGCGCAGGTGATGAGTTGCATCTCGCCGATCCGCCTCGCGATCAGGCTCTGGTCGACGATCTCGCCGGCCCGCACGGCACAGTCGAGGTTCTCGCCGATCAGGTCGGCCGGCCGGTCGCTCAGGCCAAGGTCGAGCTGGATATCGGGATAGCGGGCCTGGAATTCGTGCAGCGCCGGGATGATCACGGAGACCGCCAGCGACGAACTGCAATCGACCCTGAGCCGCCCGCTCGGCCGCGCCTGCGCCAGCGTCAGGCTCGCATCGAGCTCGGAGAGCTCGTCGAGCAGGCGTAGCGCCCGCTCGTAATAGGCCGCGCCGTCCATGGTCACGGTCACGCGCCGCGTCGTCCGGTTCAGCAGCTTGGCGCGTAAGTGTGCCTCGAGCTGCTGGATCAGCTTGGTGACGGTCGGCTTCGGCATATCCAGGAGATCGGCGGCGCGCGTGAAGGTCCCGGTCTCGACGACCCGCACGAAGGCCCGCATCGCGGCAAGCTGGTCCATATGCCCTCGGATTGTTTCTGCATGTGAACAATGAATGAGCGGATAGCGTATTTATTCCAGAATGCCGATTCACTATCTCGTGCTGCAACGCAACAGCGAGGGTGCGTCATGCCCGCGATCGCCGCGCAGAAATTGCAACCGGTCCTCTCCGTCTTCTGGCGGGAGGAAACCCTGAGCGCCCGTGGGGAGAGCTTCACCGGCCGCCTCTACGTCCCCGCCGAGGTCCCGGACAATGCCGGCTTGGTGCTGCACCTGCATGGCGGCCACTTCAACAGCGGCTCGCCGGCCGAGGGGCAGGCCGTCGCCACGGCCTTGACCGAAGCTGGCGCAGTCGTGTTCTCGCTCTCCTACCCGCTCGCGCCGGTGCAGCGCTTCCCCGAGACGCTGGAGCGCATCTATGCAGCGCTCGAGGCTCTTGCCAGGGGGCGCAATCGCTGGGCGACGCGCGGCGCGCCGCTCTACATCGCCGGCGAGGAAGCCGGCGGCAATCTCGCTGCGGCACTTGCCATGATGGCGCGCGATCGCGGCGGCCCGGCGCTGGCCGGCCAGATCCTGTTTTCGCCGATGCTCGACGCTTGCCTCGGCACCGCCTCGCTGCGCGGCGCGCAGGCCGGCCCGGTCGGCTGCCGCTGGGCCGATGGCTGGGCCGACTATCTCGGCACGCCCGAGCGCGCCGCCCACCCCTACGCCGCCCCGCTTCAGGCAACACGCCTCGCCGGCCTGCCGCCGGCCCTGCTGATCAGCGGCCAGGACGATCCGATGCGCGACGAAGCCACGCAATATGCCGCTCGCCTCGGCCAGGCCGGCATCGCCGTCCGTCATGTCGAGTTCAGCGCGCCGACCCGTTGGCCGCAGGCCTATGCGGATGCGGCCGAGGAAGGCTCCTGTCTCTGCAAGAGCTGCGGCGAGATCGCCGCCTTCTATGAACGGACCGCGCCCTCCTAGCGCCCGCTCTCTTTCGAACACTCCAAGCATTTCCAAGGAAGGACCGACCCCATGATTCCGGGAACGAACCGTCGCGGCCTTTTGGCCGGCCTCACTGCCTCCGTCGCGCTGACCGCCATCACGGTCTTCGCATTATCCGGAACCCGCGCGCAGGGCGACACCGCCCCTGCCGCGCCGCCTGCCGTCCCCGTCTCCGTCGCGACCGTCGAAGCGCGCGAGGTCGTGCCCTGGGCCGAATTCTCCGGCCGGCTGGAGGCGATCGAGCGTGTCGAGTTACGCTCGCGCGTCGCCGGCGTCGTCGAAGCCGTGCACTTTCGCGAGGGCAATCTCGTGAAGCAGGGCGAGCTGCTCGTCAGCATCGACCAGGCGCCCTATCTCGCCGATCTTCAGCGAGCCGAGGCGCAGGTGCAGGGCGCGAAGGCGCGCGTCGCGCTCGCCGAGAGCGAGAACGAGCGTGGCCAGCAGTTGCTGGCGACCCGCAACCTCTCGCAGCGCGACGTCGATACCCGCGTCAACAACTTGCGGGAGGCGCAGGCCAATCTCCAGGCCGCCGAGGCCGCCCGCCGCACGGCACAGCTCAACCTCGACTACACCCAGATCCGCGCCCCGATCAGCGGCCGCATCGGCCGGCTCGACGTCACCATCGGCAACCTGATCGCGGCCGGCGGGCAGGTCCTGACCTCGCTGCTTTCGGTCGATCCGATCTATGCTGCCTTCAATGCCGACGAGCGCAGCGTGCTCGACGCTCTCGCCTCGCTGCCCGACGGCTCGCGGGCGCTGGAGCAGATCCCGGTCAGGCTGACCACCGCGACGGCGCAGGCCGCGCAGTTCACGGGCAAGCTGCATTTCGTCGATAACGGCATCGACGGCGCCAGCGGCACGGTCCGCGTCCGCGCCCAGCTCGACAATCCCGACGGCAAGCTGATGCCCGGCCAGTTCGTCCGGGTCCAGCTCGGGCAGGCCAGGGCCGAGCAGCAACTCGTCATCAACGAGCGCGCCGTCGGCACCGACCAGAACAAGAAGTTCGTCTTCGTCGTCGGCGATGACGCCAAGGCGGCCTGGCGCGAGGTCTCGCTCGGCGCCGCCCATGACGGCCTGCGCGTCGTCATCGCCGGCCTGAAGCCCGGCGAGCGCATCGTCGTCAACGGGCTCCAGCGCGTGCGCCCCGGCGCGACGGTCGCACCCGAGCCGGTGCCGATGGCCGAGAAGAGCGAACTGAAGAAGCCCGCGACCGAACTCGCGCAACGCTGACATCAATGACCCGCCACGGACGCCGCAAGGGCGGGTCCGTGGCCGCAGGTCCAATAAGCCGCTCGAAAGGGGGCGCACCATGAACCTCTCGAAATTCTTCATCGACCGGCCGATCTTCGCGGCGGTCCTCTCCGTGCTCATCTTCCTGGCAGGGTTGCTCTCGATCAGGGCCCTGCCGATCTCCGAATACCCGGAGGTCGTCCCGCCGACGGTCGTCGTGCGGGCGCAATATCCGGGCGCGAGCCCGCGCGTGATCGCCGAGACGGTGGCGACGCCGATCGAGGAGCAGATCAACGGCGTCGAAGGCATGCTCTACATGTCGAGCCAGGCGACGACGGACGGCGTCATGACGCTGAACGTCACCTTCCGCTTGGGCACCGACCCGGACAAGGCCCAGCAGCTGGTGCAGAACCGCGTCAGCCAGGCCGAGCCGCGCCTGCCCGAGGAGGTGCGCCGGCTTGGCGTCACCACGGTCAAGAGCTCGCCCGACCTCACGATGGTGGTGCACATCACCTCGCCGAACGGCCGCTACGACATGACCTATCTGCGCAATTACGCGGTGCTGAACGTCAAGGACCGGCTCGCCCGCATCGACGGTGTCGGACAGGTCCAGCTCTTCGGCTCGGGCGATTATTCGATGCGCGTCTGGCTCGACCCGCAGAAGGTCGCCGAGCACGGGCTCTCGCCCGGTGATGTCGTGCGCGAGATCCGCGCCCAGAACGTCCAGGCCGCGGCCGGCGTCATCGGCGCTTCGCCGAACGCGCCGGGCCTCGACCTGCAGCTTTCGGTCAATGCTCAGGGCCGCCTCCAGAACGAGGAGCAGTTCGGCGAAATCATCGTCAAGACCGCAGCCGACGGCGCGGTCGTCCGGCTGAAGGACATCTCCCGCATCGAATTGGGCGCTGCCGACTATGCTTTGCGCTCGCTGCTCAACGGCAAGTCGGCCGTCGCTGTGCCGGTCTTCCAGGCACCGGGCTCGAACGCCATCGCGATCGCCGACCGCGTCCAGGAAACGATGCGCGAGATCAAGCAGAACATGCCCGAGGGCGTCGACTACTCGATCGTCTACGACACCACCCAGTTCGTGCGCGCCTCGATCAAGGCCGTCATCACCACGCTGCTTGAGGCGGTGGCGCTCGTCGTGCTCGTCGTCATCGTCTTCCTGCAGACCTGGCGCGCCTCGATCATCCCGCTCGTCGCCGTGCCGGTTTCGGTCGTCGGCACCTTCGCGGTGATGTATCTCATGGGCTTCTCGATTAATGCGCTCAGCCTGTTCGGGCTGGTGCTCGCCATCGGCATCGTCGTCGACGACGCGATCGTCGTGGTCGAGAATGTCGAGCGCAATATCGAGAACGGCCTCTCCCCGCGCGAAGCGACCTACAGGGCGATGCGCGAGGTCTCCGGCCCGATCATCGCGATCGCGCTGGTGCTGGTCGCGGTCTTCGTGCCGCTGGCCTTCATCTCCGGCCTGACCGGACAGTTCTACCGCCAGTTCGCGCTGACCATCGCGATCTCGACGGTGATCTCGGCGATCAACTCGCTGACGCTCTCGCCGGCTCTCGCCGCGCTGCTGCTGAAGGGCCACCACGCTCCCAAGGACGCTCTGACCCGCTTCATGGACAAGCTGTTCGGCTGGTTCTTCCGCGCCTTCAACCGCTTCTTCAACCGCTCCTCCGAGGCCTATGGCGGCGGCGTGCGCCGGGTGATCTCGCATCGCGCGATCATGCTCGCGGTCTATGTCGTCCTGCTCGGAGCGACGGGCGTGCTGTTCAAGGCGGTGCCCTCGGGCTTCGTCCCCGGACAGGACAAGCAGTATCTCGTCGGTTTCGCGCAGCTGCCCGATGCCGCGACCCTCGACCGAACGGAGGACGTCATCCGCCGCATGGACGAGATCGCGCTGAAGCATCCGGGCGTCGAGAACGCCATTTCCTTCCCCGGCCTCTCGATCAACGGTTTCACCAACTCGTCGAATTCCGGCATCGTCTTCGTCGGCCTGAAGCCCTTCGACCAGCGCAAGGACCCGGCCCTGAGCGGCAACGCCATCGCGATGCAGCTCAACAAGGAGTTCTCGGGCATCAAGGAGGCCTTCATCGCAATGTTCCCGCCGCCGCCCGTGCAGGGCCTCGGCACCATCGGCGGCTTCAAGCTGCAGATCGAGGATCGCGCCGGGCTGGGCTATGCCGCGCTGGACGAGGCGACCAAGGCCTTCATGGCCAAGGCCGCGCAGGCGCCGGAGATCGCCGGCATGTTCTCGAGCTTCCAGGTCAATGTCCCGCAGCTCTATGCCGATATCGACCGCACCAAGGCCCGCCAGCTCGGCGTGCCCGTGACGGAAGTCTTCGACACGCTGCAAACCTATCTCGGCTCGACCTATGTCAACGACTTCAACCGTTTCGGGCGCACCTACACCGTGCGCGTCCAGGCCGATGCACCCTTCCGCGCCCAGCCGGAGCATATCGGCCAGCTCAAGGTGCGCTCGACCTCCGGCGAGATGATCCCGCTCAGCGCGGTGCTGAACGTGCGCACCGATTCCGGGCCGGAACGTGCCATGCGCTATAACGGCTTCCTCTCGGCCGATATCAATGCCGGCGCGGCTCCGGGCTTCTCCTCGGGACAGGCGCAGGAGGCGGTGGAGCGCATCGCGAAGGAGACGCTACCCAAGGGCTTCGCCTTCGAATGGACCGAACTGACCTATCAGGAGATCCTGGCCGGCAACTCGGCGGTGATCGTGTTCCCGGTGGCGATCCTGCTGGTCTTCCTCGTGCTGGCCGCCCAGTACGAGAGCATGACCCTGCCGATCGCGATCCTGCTGATCATCCCGATGGGCCTGCTGGCGGCGCTGACCGGCGTCTGGCTCTCGGGCGGAGACAATAACGTCTTCACCCAGATCGGCCTCGTGGTATTGGTCGGACTATCCGCCAAGAACGCCATCCTGATCGTCGAATTCGCGCGAGAACTCGAATTCGAGGGCAGGACGCCGGTCGAGGCCGCGATCGAGGCCAGCCGCCTGCGTTTGCGCCCGATCCTGATGACCTCGCTCGCCTTCGTCATGGCCGTGGTGCCGCTGGTGGTCTCGACCGGGGCCGGCGCCGAGATGCGGCAGGCGATGGGCATCGCGGTCTTCGCCGGCATGATCGGCGTCACCGCCTTCGGCATCTTCCTGACGCCGGTCTTCTACGTGCTGATGCGCAAGCTCGCAGGCAACCGCCCGCTCGCCCGGCACGATATCGAGCAGCCGGTCCTGCAGGCTGCCGAGTAAGCCTAGGCAATGAGAGGGAACCGCCTCCAGCCACTCGGCCGGAGGCGGTTTCGCTTGAGCCGCGTCAGCGATAGCGCCGCTGCACGGTGAGATGGGCGATCATGGTGAGCAGGATCGTCGCAGTCATCAGGATGAACGAGATCGCGCCGCCGAAGGGCCAGTTGTTCTGCTGCGCGAACTGGCCATAGACCAGCGGCCCCATCATCTGGAATTTAGGCCCGCCCAGCAGCACCGGCGTGGCATAAGCGTTCATCGCCAGGATGAAGGTCAGGATCGTGCCGGCGAGAATGCCGGGCAGCGCCAGCGGCCAGAGCACGCGACGGAACATCGCCGCGGGGCCTGCGCCGAGGCTGAAGGCCGCCTCCTCGACATTGCGCGGAATGCCCTCGATCACGCTCTGCAGCGTCAGCACCATGAAGGGCAGGTTGACCGCGATGATGCCGATCAGCACGGCATTCTCGGTATACATGATCTCCAGCGGCTGATCGATCAGCCCTAAGCCCATCAGCGAGGCGTTGAACGCGCCCTTGCTGCCGAACAGCGTCATCCAGCCGGCGGCGCGCACGGCATTGCCGACAAAGAGCGGCAGCACCACCGCGATGACCATCAGGTTCTTGAAGCGGCTCTGCGTGCGCGCCAGCACATAGGCGAGCGGGAAGCCCATGATCAAGCAGGCCAGCGTGCAGATCACCGCGACGCGAACCGTGCGGGCGAGCACGTTGAGATAATAGGCATCGGTGAAGAACTTGACGTAGTTCTCGATCACCAGCGCGTCGACCATGAACTGGCCGGGCACGAACTTGTTGAGCGAATAGCGGAACAGGATCGCCAGCGGCCCGATCAGCATGAGCGCGACGAAGAGCGTCGCCGGCATGACGAGCAGGCCGGCGAGTCTGGTCCGTGCACCGGCGACGGCTTCGGGAGCGGCGCTCATGAACCACTCCCCAAGCTTATGTCAACGGCATGGTTTGACCGTTCGCCAGCGCGAGCCGGGAGCGCAGAAAGCCGCGTCAGGCGGCCGCGATGGTCGAACGGACGAGGCATGTCAGCCCTTGAAGACCTTGTCCCACCACTCCTTCATCGCCGCGTCGTTCTTGGCGAGGAAGGCGTAGTCGAGATCCTTGAGGGTCTTCTCTTCCTCAGGCGTGAAGCCGATGCGCTTGTGCAGCGCCGGATCGACATTGAGGCCGGTGACCGTGCCGTTATAGCCCATGTCGACCGCGAAGGCCTCCTGCGGCGCCTTGGCCAGCATCGCGTCCATGTAAGCGTAGGCGTTGTCCTTGTTGGGCGCGTTCTTCTGGATCACGAAGCCAGAGACATAGGTCGGAATGCCCTCGATCGGCGAGACCGCCTCGCAGGGGATGCCGGCGTTCTGCCACTGCACGACGCGCGCCTTCCAGATCGCGCTGATGCCGACTTCCTCGTTCTTCATCGCCTGGGCGAAGGCCTCGTTGGTCGGATAGACACGCGCGCCGGCCTTCTTGACCGCGAGCAGGACCTCCTTGGCCTTCTCGATGTCGTTCATGTCCTTGCCGCCGGTCGCAGCCATCGAGGCCGCGATGAAGATCGACTGGTACTGGATGTCGATGAAGCCGATCTTCGAGCCCCATTTCGGGTCGAGCCAGTCCTTGAAGCCCTTCGGCGCCGGCGAGATGATCTTGGGATTGTAGATCACGACGTTGCCCGAATAGATGTGCCCCATGCCATAGGGGTACTTCATCGTCGGCAGCAGGTTCTTGGCGTTGGGCAGCTTGGAATAGTCGATCTGCTCGAGCACACCGGCTTCGTTCATCTCGTACATGTTGGCGGCCGACAGGCCCTGGATGTCGACCGTGCCGCGCGGCAGGCGCCGCTCGGCGACCATCTTGGCGCGGCGCGGCGCATCGCCGGCCTGATCCTGCACCACCTCGAGGCCCTTGGGCTTGAGGATCGGGTCCTCGATATTCTTGGTCAGGAGCCGCGCATAGTCACCGCCCCAGGTGCCGACGACCACGCGCCCGCCGGATTGAGCAAGAGCCGGCATGCCGGTGGCCGTGGCCAATGCGGCCGCACCGGCGCCTTTCAGAAGATCCCGCCTGTCGAATGAAGCCATGGTATTCCCCTCGTTTCTGGACGCCGATTGGGAGCTTTCAAGCCCCTTGCGGATAGACGAGCCCGGCGCTTTCGGCCCAGCCTATCGTGATGGTTTCGCCGACATGCGGTTCGGCGAGCCCGACCTTGTTCGGGATTTGCAGGAGCATGCGGTCCTGCTCGTTGAGCGCGACCTGCACGTCGAGAAGTGCACCGAGATAGGAGGCATGCTCGATCCGGGCCGGGAAGCGGTTGGGCAGGCCGTCCGCCTCGCCGCCGACCGCGATCCGCTCCGGCCTCAGCGCCAGCGTCGCCGGCCCAGCCGCGCCAGCCGCGGTGCAGGCGATGTCGAGCCCGCCGGCCGTGCGGAAGCGGCCCTGCCCGGTGACCTGCCCCTCGATGAAGGCACTGCGCCCGATGAAGCCCGCGACGAAGCGATCGGCCGGCTTCTCGTAGAGCTCGCGCTGGGTGCCGATCTGGCGCACCTGCCCCTTTTCCATGACGACGAGGCGGTCCGCCATCGTCAGCGCTTCCTCCTGGTCATGGGTCACCATGATCGTCGTCAGGCCGAGCTTCTGCTGCAAGTCGCGGATCTCGATCCGGACTTCGAGCCTGAGCTTGGCGTCGAGATTCGAAAGCGGCTCGTCGAGCAGCAGCACCTTCGGCTCCATCGCCAGCGCGCGGGCGAGCGCGACGCGCTGCTGCTGGCCGCCGGAGAGCTGGCGCGGATAGCGCTCGTCGAAGCCGCCGAGCCGGACAAGACGCAGCGCCTCGGCGACGCGCGGGCCGCGCTCGGCCTGCGGCACCTTGTGCATCTCCAGTCCGAAGGCGACGTTCTGCCCGACGGTCATGTGCGGGAACAGCGCATAGCTCTGGAAGACCAGCCCGCAATGGCGCTTCCACGGCGGCAGGTTGGTGACGTCCTGCTCGCCGATGGTGATCGCCCCGGAACTCGGCGCGATGAAGCCGGCGACCATGCGCAAGGTCGTGGTCTTGCCGCAGCCGGAAGGGCCGAGCAGCACCAGGAACTCGCCATCGGCGACGGCGATGTCGACATCGTCGACGACCGTCAGCGCGCCATAGGTCTTCTTCAGATGCGAAATCGAGAGCCGCGCCATCCGTTCACACCACCCGGCTCAGTTTGACATAGCGATCGGTCACGATCATCGCGACGCAGATCAGGACGATCTGGATGAGAGAGGCCGCGGCCACCGTCGGATCGATCTTCCATTCGAGATACTGGAGAATCGCGATCGGCAGCGTCGTGCGCCCCGGCCCGACCAGGAACAGGCTCATCTCGAGATTGCCGAACGAGGTGACGAAACCGAACAGGGCCGCCGCGACGATGCCCGGCCGGATGCTCGGCAGCGTCACTCGCCAGAAGGTCGTGACCGGGCCGGCGCCGAGATTCTGCGCGGCCTCCTCGATCGAGCGGTCGAAGCCGGCGAGGCTCGCCGTCACCAGCCGCACCACCCAGGGGATGACGACGAGCGTATGCGCGGCGATAAGGCCGGCGAGCGAGCCCATCACCGGCAATTGCGTGGCGATCTCGACCTCGATCTGGAAGACATAGGTCGCGGTGCCCAGCACGATGCCCGGCATCACCAGCGGCAACAACAAGAGCGTGCTGACGCCCGGCCCGAGCGGAATACGGTGACGTACCAGCGCGAGGCTCGCCGGCACGCCGAGGACGAGGCCGATCAGCGTCGATGCGACGGCGACCTGAAGGCTCAGCATGAAGCCGTCGATGAAGGGCTTGTTGTTCGCCGCGGCGGCGAACCATTTCAGCGAGTAGCCTTCCGGCGGGAAAGACGGAATCTCCTGCCGGAAAAAGGCAAGCCAGGTCACGAAGATCAGCGGCAGCAGGATGAAGCCGAGCGAGAGCGCGGCCGCACCGTTCAGCGCATAGCGCCCGAAGCGCTGCGAACCGGCGCTCACCCGGCGTTGTCCCGATGGCAGGCCGCTCCGGCTGCCTGCCGCTTGTTGTGCACTGTGAAAGCCAAAGCCGTCCCCTTGTTTGCGTGACAGTTTGCGACGCCAGTTACAAACAGTGAAGCCCGCTTTTCCGTCATCGGCTGGCCGGCGCCTGGGCAGGCCTCAGTGCAGCGTGTTCTTGTGGAAGGCGCCACCCTTCATGATCGCCGCCAGGTGCTTGCCCTGCTCCTGGAACAGCGCGAGATCCTTCAGCGGATCGCCATCGACGAGGATGAGATCGGCGAAGGCGCCGGTCTGAACCGTGCCGACCTTGCCTTCCATGCGCAGGATCTGGGCACCGACCGTCGTCGCCGAGCGGATGATCTCCAGCGGCGAGAGCACCTCGCGACGCAGCAGGAACTCGCGCGACTGCTCGCTCTGCAGCTGGCCGAGCAGGTCAGAGCCATAGGCGACGGGCACGCCGGCGCGCTTGCAGATTTCGAGGGACCGCAGGCCGCCATCGATGACGAGATCGTTCTTGGCCAGCATGTCGCCTGTCATGCCGAACTCGGCCGCCCGCTCCTTCATCGCGTAATAGGCGACGAGATTGGCGGTGAGGAACATGTTGTTCTCCGCCATCAGCTTGGCGGAGGCCTCGTCGATCAGGTTACCGTGCTCGATCGCGCGCACGCCGCATTGCGCCGCCCGCGTGATCGCCTCCGGCGTATAGGCGTGGGCGCAGACATAGCGCCCGAAGGCCTTCGCCTCCTCGACGGCTGCCTTCACCTCGTCCACGCTGAACTGCATCGAATCCAGCGGGTCATAGGGGCTCGCCACACCGCCGGACATCATGATCTTGATATGGTCGGCACCCAGCCGCATCTGCTCGCGCACCGACTTGCGCACCGAGGAGACACCGTCGGAGACGTTCATCGTATAGGCCATGGCGTTGCAGCAATGGCAGCGTGCGCCGAAATCGGTGCGCCGGCGCGGGTCGCTATGGCCGCCGGTCGGGCCGATGGCAGCGCCGGCGATGAACAGGCGGGGACCCGCGACATCACCCTTCTCGACTGCCTCCTTGATGCCCCAGTCGGCGCCGCCGGTGTCGCGCACGCTGGTGAAGCCGCGATCGAGCATGCCCTTCATCAAGCGGACGGCGCGCGCCGTCATCAGCGTCAGCGGCATGCTCTCCATCGTCCGGATATAGACCTCGGACAGGAAGACATGGACATGGCTGTCGATCAGGCCGGGCATCAATGTGCGGCCGCCGCAATCGACCACATCGGCCTTGGCCAGCTTCAGCGGCTTGTCGGAAAGCTCGCGGATTTTGTCGCCCTCGACGACGAGCTCATAGCCCTGTCGGAGCTCACCGAAACCGGGTTCGAGCAAAGCGAAGTTCTTGAAATGCAACATCGTCATTCCCGCCTCCGAACATGCTTGCCGGCGCACACCCGGCTCCAGACGAGCGCATGATATGCACGCAACATCCAACTTGTCGACAGAGCAGAAGCGTTTGGATCCGCTTTCCGAGAATATCCTTCGTCCGCCGCCGATCTAGGGGGTGTCCTGCCGTGAGCGACGTTGCGCCACCGCTCGATGGCAGCTTCACTGCGGCCCGAACGGAGATTCGTACGCGCCATGCCGGGACCACTGGACGGGATCAAGATCGTCGACCTGACCACGGTCATCGCCGGCCCCTATGCGACGCAGACGCTCGGTGACATGGGCGCCGATGTCCTCAAAGTCGAGCCACCGGGCGGCGACATCATGCGCGCCCCCGGCCCGGCCCGTTCGCCCGGCATGGGCGCAGCCTTCCTCAACTGCAACCGCAACAAGCGCAGCATCGCGCTCGACATGAAATCGGCCGAGGACCTTGCCCGCCTGCGCGCGCTCATCGCCGATGCCGACATTTTCATCCACAACATGCGCATGGAGGCCGCCCGCCGTTACGGGCTCGATCCGGAGACGCTGCTCGCCGGCCATCCACGCCTGATCTATTGCGCCATCGTCGGCTTCGGTCAGGCCGGGCCCTATCGCGACCGCCCGGCCTATGACGACGTCATCCAGGCCGCCTCGGGCTGGGCCGCGCTGGCCGAGCGCAGCGGCGATGCGCCGGCCTACGCCCCCACCATCGTCGCCGACAAGACCACCGCCCTCTTCGCCGTCGGCGCGATCAATGCCGCGCTTTATCACCGCGCTGTCTCCGGAGAGGGCCAGGCGATCGAGGTCCCGATGTTCGAGGCGATGGTCTCCTTCCTCGCGGTCGAGCATCTCGGTGGCCGCAGCTTCGCGCCCGCACTCGGCCCAAGCGGCTATTCGCGCGTCCTGTCGCGGCATCGCCGGCCCTATCGCACGGCGGACGGCTTCATCGCCGTGATGCCCTATACGGCGGCGCATTGGCATGCCCTGTTCCAGGCGGCCGGCCGGGAGGATTGGGCCGCGGAACCGGCGCTCAGCGACGGAGCCGCCCGCGCCGCGATGATCGACACGCTCTACGAACGGCTGGCGGAGTGCCTGCTGCACCGTCCGTCCGCCGAGTGGCTGGCGATCCTCGACCGGATCGATGTGCCCTGTTCCGCGATCAACACGCTCGACGACCTGCTCGACGACCCGCATCTGAAGGCGACCGGCTTCTTCGAGACGGTCGAGCATCCCGAGGAAGGGCGGCTGGTGACGACGAAACCGCCGATTCGCTTCAGCCGGACGCCCTGTGCGATCACGAAGCAGGCACCGAGCCGGCCGCGCTGAGCGCGCATTGCGCCGGCCGCGCCATCGGCGTGCTTGCTGTCGGCGCCACGGAATGCGAGAACGCCGAACAGTGCGAACAAGGGCCGGCCGTGCCGGAATGAAAGCACTGTTTCTCCATTCCTCCGCTTGCGAGCCGAACTGCATATCTGCTGTTGATTTCAGACCGATGAGACACCGTTCGCTCCTGATAGCCGCTGCATGGCCATCGCTCGATCGGGCGATCGACGGTGCCACTCTGCTGAATCGCGGATTGTGAGGCTTCGCTTGCGCATTCTCCTGCTCAACCCCAACACCATGCCGGAGATGACGGCGCTGGTGACCCGCGTGGTCCAGCCCTATCTGCCGGCGCAGACCGAACTCGTGCCGGTGACGGGCCGCTTCGGAGCGGAATATATCGCCAGCCGCAGCGCCGGCGTCATCGCCGCCCACGCGGCGCTCGAAGCCTTCGCCGAGCATGGCCAGGATTGTGACGGAGTCTATCTCGCCTGCTTCGGCGACCCCGGCCTGCTCGCCCTCAAGGAGATGGCGCGGGTCCCGGTGATCGGCATGGCCGAGGCCAGCAGTCGCTATGCCGCGGAAAAGGCCGAACGCTTCGCCATCGTCACCGGCGGCGAACGCTGGGGGCCGATGCTGCACGAATTCGTCGGCTCGATCGGGCTCGGCGACCGTCTCGCCGCCGTCGAGACCGTCGCTCCCACGGGCGCCGATATCGCTCGTGATCCGGACGGCTCGATCGCCATGCTCGCGGATGCCTGCCACCGTGTCGCCACGCGCAACGGCGCGGGTGCCGTCATCCTCGGCGGGGCGGGGCTCGCAGGGCTTGCACCCCGTGTCCAGCAATATGTCGATGTACCCGTGATCTGCTCGGCCGAGGCCGGCATCCGGATGCTGCTGACAGAGCTCGACCAACCCCGGCCGAAGCCGCAGGAGGGCGATCTCGCCCTGCCTGCCCCGGTCGCCAGCACCGGCCTCTCGGAAGGCCTGTCGCGGTTGCTGGCGCAACCCTGATCGGCGCCGCTCAGCCCCTGCCCGCAAGCGAGGTGCCGTTCAGCCCCGCGATCCAGTCCGAAAGCATCGGCACATAGTCATCGCCCTTGCCGCTGGCGACGGCCGCCGCATAGCTGTTCTTCACGGCATTGCCGATCGGGTTGGCCACGCCCGCGTCATTGGCGACGCTTTCCAGATAGCGCACGTCCTTCAGCGCATTGCTCAACGTGAACTTGTGGGCGTCGCGGTCGCGCTCCAACACGTATTGCATGAAGGTCTGGTAGAAGCCGCAATCCATGCGGCTGCCGCGGATGACGCTGTCGAAGGTCTGGGGCGTGATGCCGATCTTCTGGCCGAGCGTCAGCGCCTCCGCATAGATCGCGGCATAGCCGAGCGACAGGAAATTGTTGATCAGCTTCATCTTGTGGCCGTCGCCGACCGGGCCGAGATGCACGATCTTCTGCGCCCAGGCCTCGCAGGCGGGCTTGATCCGCGCGAACACCTCCGGCGAGGCCCCGATCATCGCGGAGAGCTGTCCCAGCGCGGCCTGCGCCGGCGTGCCGCCGAGCGGCGCGTCGGCAAGGTGTAGCTCCTTCGCCTCCAGCTCGGCGGCGAGCTTCACCGTCACGGTCGGGTCCGAGGTCGAGCAATCGACGATCACCGTGCCTGGCTTCGCTCCGGCAATGATGCCGTCAGCACCGCTCAATACGGCCTCGACCTGGGGCGAGCCGGTGACGCACAGGAAGATGATGTCGGAGCGCGACGACAGCTCCTTCGCCGTCTTCGCCTCCACCGCGCCGGCCGCGACCAGCTCCTCCACCGGATTGCGGTTGCGGTGTCCCATCACGGTTAGCGGGAATCCCTTGTCGAGGAGATTGCGGGCCATGCCCTGCCCCATCAGGCCGACGCCGATGAAGCCGATGGACTCTTTGGTTGCAGTCATCTTCAAATTCTCCCGCTGATATGGTTGAGATGGAGCCGGAAGTCGGCGAAATGGCCCGACCGGAAGCCGGCCTCAAGGCCCGCGCTCAGTGTGGACGTGTCATGACTGCCAGCGACCCGCCCGGGCCCCGTCAGCCCAACAGCCCTGCACCGGCCGGCCGCAGCCGCGTCACGCTGCAGGTCATCGCCGAGCGTCTTTCGGTCTCGACCGCGACGGTGTCGCTCGCACTGCGCGGCTCGCAGCTCGTGGCGGAAGCGACGCGCAACCGCGTGCGCGAGATCGCCCGCGAGATGGGCTACAGCTACAACCGCAGCGCCGCCTCGCTGCGCACCGACCGCACCAACATCATCGGCGTCGGCTTCCACGACATCACCAATCCCTATTTCGCCGAACTGCTCGCGGCGATCGAGGAGACCGCCGGCCGCTACGACCGCTCGATCCTGCTCGGCACCTATGCCGAGAATCTCGACCGGCAGCAGCGCGTGCTCGGCACGCTCGCCGAATACCGGCCGGACGGCATGGTCCTGTGCTCGGCCGGCGGCAGCACGGCGGAAAGCCTCAGCCCCCTGATCGATGCCGGCATCCCGATCGTCCAGCTCTCGCGCGAGATTCCAGAACTCGACCTCGATTTCGTCGGTTCCGATGATCGCCATGGCACCAATCTCGCGATGGAGCACCTGATCGGGCTCGGCCATCGCCGCATCGCCTTCCTCTGCGCCAACGAGAGCATCTCGACCGGCCGCAACCGCTATGCCGGCTATCGCGACGCGCTCGCCCGCCACGGCCTGCCCTTCGACCCGGCGCTGGTCCATTTCGATTACGGCACCCGCGAGAACGGGCTGAAGGGCATCCAGAAAGTGCTCGACGCCCATGATCCGCCGACCGCCGCCGCCTGCATGAACGACCTCGCCGCCTTCGGCGCCATGCTCGGCCTGCGCCATCGCGGGCTGGAGGCCGGCAGCGATTTCTCGATCGTCGGTTGCGACGACGTGAAGGAGGCGGCGCAGTGGTTCCCGGCGCTGACCACCATCTTCAACTTCCAGAACGACATGGGCGCCAAATCGGCCGAGTTCCTGCTGAACCGCATCGCCGATCCCACTGCCCCGAGACAGCGCCTGCTGTTGACGCCCGCCCTCCACGTCCGGGGAACGACCTGCCCGCCGCGGCGCTGAGCCCTCAGGCATCGTTCGCGGGCTTGGCGTTGAGCGCCCGATAGGCCCGCACGACCTGCGAATCGTCACGCCCGCCATGGCCGAGGCCCGACGCCGACAGGAACATCTGGTGCGCCGCGGCGGCCAGCGGCAGCGCCGTCTTCGCGGCACGCCCGGCATCGAGCACGATGCCCAGGTCCTTGACGAAGATGTCGACGGCGCTCGCCACCAACGGATCGGGTTCGTGCATGCGCGGCCCGCGATCCCTGAGCATCCAGGACGAGGCGGCCGATCCACCCATGATCTCGAAGAGCAGGCGCCCATCGATGCCGGCCTTCTCGGCCAGCGACAGGGCCTCGGCAGCGACCGCGATATGCACACCGCAGAGCAACTGGTTGACGGTCTTCACCGTCGCGCCCTGCCCGGCCTTCTCGCCGACATGGAAGACCTTGTCGCCGAGCGCATCGAGCACCGGCTTCGCCCGCGTGAAGCTGTCGTTGGGCGCACCGACCATGATGGTCAGCGTCGCATTGCGCGCGCCATTTACCCCGCCCGAGACCGGCGCGTCGATGAAATGCCGCCCGGTTTTCGTAACCTCCATTGCGATCGCCTCGGCCTCGCCGGGCGGGCAGGTCGCCATCAGGATGATCGCCGCGCCGGGCGCCAGCACGTCCAATGCCCCTGCCTCGAACAAGACAGAGCGCGCCTGCGCCGCATTGACGACCATCAGCACCAGCGCCTCGGCTCCCCTAGCCGCCTCCTTCGCGCTCGCCGCCGCGTGCCCGCCGGCCGCGACGAGCGCGTCACGGGCCGCCTCGCGCATATCGAAGCCGGTGACGCGGAACTGCTTCCCGACGAGGTTCTCGGCCATCGGCGCGCCCATGGCGCCGAGCCCGACGAAGGCGATGCTGGAGATCGGTTGAGCGGACATGAGGCAGACACTCTCGCAACGAAAGCGGGCACAGCTCGCGCCATGCCCGCAGGAAACCCGACGCCAGGTCGGTTACTCCTTCACCGCCCCCGTCATGGACGCGACGTAGTAATCGACGAAGAAGGAATAGAGGATCGCGACCGGGATCGAGCCGAGCAGCGCGCCAGCCATCAGCGAGCCCCAGTGATAGACGTCGCCTTCGACGAGCTGGGTCAGCACCGCGACCGGAACCGTCTTCTTCTCCGCCGACTGGATGAAGGCGAGCGCATAGATGAACTCGTTCCACGACAGGGTGAAGGCGAAGATGCCGGCCGAGATCAATCCGGGCATGGCGAGCGGCAAGGTGATCCGCCACAGCGTCTGCAGCCGTGTCGCCCCGTCGATCATCGCGCATTCCTCGAGCTCGTAGGGGATCGACTTGAAATAGCCGATCAGGAGCCAGGTGCAGAACGGGATCAGGAAGGTCGGATAGGTCAGGATCAGCGCCAGCGGCGAATCGAACAGGCCGAACTGGAAGATCAGCGTCGCCAGCGGGATGAACAGGATCGAGGGCGGCACGAGATAGGCGAGATAGATCGCGAGACCCACATATTGCGAGCCCTTGAACCGCAGTCGCTGGATCGCATAGGCCGCGAGCACGCTGGAGAACAGCGAGAGCGCGGTGGCCACGGCCGCGACCATCATCGTGGTCCACAGCCATTGCGGGTAGTCGGTCTGGAAGAGCAGCTTGTTGATGTTCTCCAGCGTCGGCGACTTCACCCAGAACGGGTTGTTGTTCTTGTAGTCGAGCAGTTCCCCGTTCGGTTTGATCGCCGTGATCGCCATCCAGTAGAACGGGAACAACAGCACGAGCACGAAGACCGATAGCGGCAGGTAGAGCGTGATGAAGCGCCGCGGGCCGGACGACCAGTCGATGACGCCTTCGCGTTCCTTGTCCGTGAGCTGCGGGCGCGTGGCGAGGGTCTGGTCAGTCATTGTCTTCCCCCTGCTGCCACTTCCGCCGGGACAGGCCGTAATAGCTGAATAGCGTCGCCATCACGAGGAACGGGATCATCGCGACCGCGATTGCCGCGCCCTCGCCGAGCTGGCCGCCCGGGATGCCGCGTTGGAAGGCGAGCGTCGCCATCAGGTGCGTGGCGTTGACCGGCCCGCCGCGGGTGATCGCGTAGACCAGCTGGAAATCGGTGAAGGTGAACAGCACCGAGAAGGTCAGCACCACCGCCAGGATCGGCATCAGCATCGGCAGCGTGACATGCCGGAAGCGCTGCCAGGAATTGGCGCCGTCGAGCATCGCCGCCTCGTAGAGCGAGGGCGATATCGTCTGCAGGCCGGCGAGCAGGCTGATCGCGACGAAGGGGATGCCGCGCCAGATATTGGCCGCGATCAGCGAGAACCGCGCCGGCCAGGGCTGGCCGAGGAAGTCGATATAGGTGTCGCGCCAGCCGAGCACGTCGACGAGCACATAGGAGATGATCGAGAACTGCGGATCGTAGATCCACCAGAAGGCGATCGCCGACAGCACGGTCGGCACGATCCAGGGGATCAGGATGATCGCCCGAAGCAGCGATTTGAACGGCAGGTGGTTGTTGAGCAGCAGCGCTAGCCACAGGCCGAGCGCGAATTTCCCGAAGGTCGCCACGCCCGTATAGAGCAGCGTGTTCCAGACCGAGGTGATGAAGACCCGGTCATGCCAGAGCGATTCGAAATTCTCGAAGCCGATGAACTGCCCGACACGGCCGATGCGCGTATCGGTGAAGGCGAGCCAGATACCGAGGCCCAGAGGATAGCTGAGGAAGACCAGCAGGAAACCTGCCGCCGGCAGCAGGCACAGGAAGATCAGGAACGGCTTGTAGTCGAACAGACGCACAAGCCAGCTCTGCTGCAGGCTGTGGACGGTTCGCGATTCGGCGGCAGCTACGGCCATGGCGCCCTCGCGTTCGGGTCGGCAACGGCATCGGAGCGAAAGACGGAAGCCGCCTCTCCAAGGAAATCCGATGCGATCTTTCGTCGGCCGCCGGACGAGCCGGCGGCCGCATGTCTCCGGATCAGCGCGACCGACGCATCAGGTCCGGTAGTAGCGCCGGGCGCGACGCTCGGCCTCCTTGGCCGCCTCTTCCGGCGTCGCCTGGCCGGCGCAGACGGAAGCGACCATCTGGACGACGACATATTCGGCATTGACCGTGCCGGCCGCCTCGTTGATCGCGCCCTTGTAGCCACTCCACAACGCCCGATCCCAGGTGTCGCGATAGACCACGATCTTCGGATCGGCCGACCAGACCTTGCTCTCGGCAAAGGCCTTCAGCGGCTGGGCCCAGTAGCCGTAGCAGCCGGTCAACCACTTGTCGTACTGTTCCTTCTCCATCATGAAGCGGAGATATTCCTTCGCGGCGTTCGGGAACTTCGTGTGCTTGAACGCCATGGCATTGATGATCAGCGCCGGCTCCGACGGGCGGCCGAGCGGGCCGACCGGCATCGTGGCATGGTTCAGGTCCTTGCCGATCGCCGCGGTCTTCTCGTCCTTCGAGTTCTTGATCGAGAAGTAGAGCGAGACACCATTCTGGGTCAGGCCGATTTCACCGGCCGACAGCGCCTTGTTGTTGCTGATGTCGAGCCAGGAGAGGGTGCCCGGAATGAAGGTCTCATAGAGCGCCTTGGCATATTTCAGCGCCTCGATCGTCTCCTTCGAGTTGATCGCGACCTTGTTGTTCTCGTCGACCATGTAGCCGCCATGGGTCCAGACGAGCCAGTTGCAAAAGGCGTTGCCGTCGCCGACCGCGTTGCCGAGCGCGAAGCCGGCGGGATGGCCCTGCTCCTTCAGCTTACGGCAGAGCCTGAGGAAGCCGTCGAGGTCCTTCGGGAAGGTGTCGAAGCCCGCTTCCTTGACCCAGGATTCACGATACACAGCCGGCGCGCCGGAGGCGCCCATCGGGATCGAGATCCACTGGTTGGTCTTGTCCTTCTTGCCGTATTTCTCGGCGATCGGGTACCAGCCGCCATATTTCTTGCCGAGCCCGTCAGCGATCTCGGTGAGATCGATCAGCTTGTCCGAGAAGATATGCGGATCGTCGGCCCAGCCGACGACGATGTCGGGCCCGGCGCCGGTATTGGCGGTGACCGCCGTCTGCGGGCGCAGGTCTTCCCAGCCGGCATAGTCGACGCGGACCGGAACGCCTGTCGCCTTGGTGAAGGCCTCGGTGTTCTCGTTGAAGATGGTCTGGTCGGGATCGACGAACTTAGTCGGGCGCAGCACGCGAAGCGTCGCGCCCTGCTCGATCTTGGCCTGCGCGATGGACGGGGCGAGCGGCAGCGTGGCTCCTGCCGCGAGTCCGGCGCCGCCGATCAGAACGTCTCTTCTGGAAATGCTCATGGAAACCGTCTCCTCCGTTGGCGCGGCGGCGGCCTGCATGGGACCTCCGTCCTGCATGATTATGGGCGTTGACAGCGATCATCCGTCGCTCCGCCTGGCGGGAGCGGCGAATTCCTTGGAGCCGGGCTCGATCAGGCCAAGACGATCCGATCGAGAAGGCGGCTTCTGAACACGCAAGAGAGACGCATGGCCTGATCGGATCGCGATACGATCCGATCAGCGCGTACCCTCAGAGACGCTTGCCCGTCGCGGCGTCGAACAGGTGCGTCACGCTGGTATCGGGCGTGATGCCGATGGTCTCGCCGGGCTTGGCCGAGATGCGCTCGCGGAAGATGCAGGTCAGGTCCTGCCCGCCGCAGCGGACGACGACCTGCGTCTCCGAACCCATCGGCTCGACGACCGCGACCTCGGCCTTCAGGCCGTTGGAGTCGAGCCGGATATGCTCGGGCCGAATGCCCAGCACTGCGGCAAGCCCGTCGGAGCCGATCGGATGCTTGCCGATCGGCCAGACCGTACCACCTTCGGTCTCGAAGCCGTTACCGACGATTTTGCCCTTGAGCAGGTTCATCGAGGGTGAGCCGATGAAGGCTGCGACGAAGAGATTGGCCGGGTTGTCGTAGAGATCGAGCGGCGCGCCCATCTGCTCGACGATGCCGTCATGCATCACGACGATCTTGTCGGCCATCGTCATGGCCTCGATCTGGTCGTGCGTAACATAGACCGTGGTGGTCTTCAGGCGCTGGTGCAGCTCCTTGATCTCGGTGCGCATCTGCACGCGCAGCTTGGCGTCGAGGTTCGAGAGCGGCTCGTCGAACAGGAAGACCTGCGGATCGCGCACGATCGCGCGGCCCATGGCAACGCGTTGGCGCTGGCCGCCCGAGAGCTGGCGCGGATAGCGGTCGAGCAGTTTGGTGAGCCCCAGGATCTGCGCCGCCTTGTTGACGCGCTCGTCGATCTCGCTCTTCGGCGCTTTCCGCAGCTTCATCGAGAAGGCCATGTTGTCGGCGACCGTCATATGCGGATAGAGCGCATAGTTCTGGAACACCATGGCGATGTCGCGCTCCTTCGGCGGAACGTCGTTCACCACGCGCGGGCCGATCCTGATCTCGCCGCCCGAGATGTTCTCGAGCCCGGCGATCATGCGCAGCAGCGTCGACTTCCCGCAGCCGGACGGGCCGACCAGGATGACGAATTCGCCGTCATTGATGTCGATATCGACGCCGTGGATGACCTGCGTCGACCCGTAGGCCTTGCGCACATCGGCGATCTGGACTGAGGCCATGCCGTCCTTCCCTGCTTTCCGTTCCCTGGTCGCTCCGCCCGTCATGCAGGCGGCTCACGACCACAATCGGTTTCTTGTGACCGAATGATGAAACCGGATATCGCCTGTTGCCGGCGATTGTCTCCGTTCCAATCTGCGATAAAGTCATACGATAGAAGCGGCCCTGTCAAGCGCCGCCACAGCCTTCGCAATGCCGCAAATTCAGGCTGGCCGGAGGCGCCCGAGGGAGGGGCACCAGCGATGCGGGTACGCGACTTTTCGCGGCCGACGACGCTCAATCCGGACCGGCTTTTCGGCCAGGTCGCCCAGAAGCTCGCCGTTGCGATCATCACCGGCCGCGTCCGGGCGGGCGAAGTCCTGCCCAACGAGGATGACCTGCGCTCGGAGATTTCGGTCTCGCGCACCGCCTATCGCGAAGCGGTCAAGATTCTGACGGCCAAAGGACTGGTCGAGGCCCGCCCGAAGAGCGGCACCCGCGCCGCGCCGCGCGAACGCTGGAACCTGCTCGATCCGGACGTTCTGTCCTGGCATTTCGAGTCTGATCCGAACGAAAAATTCATCCGGGATCTCTTCGAGTTGCGCCGCTTCGTCGAGCCCAGCGCCGCCCGCCTCGCGGCGCAGCGCCGGACCTCGGCCGACATCGCCCGCATCGAGGCGGCCTATCGCGGCATGGCCGATGGCGCGCCCTATGCCGAGAGCACGATCCGGGCCGACCTCGCCTTCCACGAGGCGATCTTCGCCGCCGCCCAGAATGCCGCCCTGCAATGCCTTTCCAGCGCGGTCATCGCCACGCTGCAATGGTCGTTGCTGCTCAAGACCGGGGACGAAGCCGCCTATATCGAGTCCCTGCCCGATCACGAGCACGTCCTGCTCGCCATCATCGACCGCGACGGCGATCTTGCCTCCGCCCGCATGGCTGGCCTCGTCATCGACAGCCTGAACACGACGCTGGCTTCGCTCGGCACGCATGTCGCCACGGAGACTGGGAAAATCGCCAGAATAAAGCATACTAAATGAACGCTTCGCATCGCCAGCGAAGCGTGTTCGGATAGCGCTCATGCGGCCGCGGGGCTATGCCTGTCCGGCAGACCACGTCATTTCATTTTAATCGATTCAGATCAGCCGAATCAACGACCTTCCTCACCACATCGACGGACAGCCCGACAATGACAATCTCCAACAAGCCCGAAATCGTCATGACCGGCCCGCTGATGGCCTATGCGGCCGACCAGCTCAAGGCCCGCTTCACCGTCCATGAACTGTGGAAGGCGGCCGATCGCGCCGCACTGCTGCGCGAGGTCGCGGACCGCGTGCGCGGCGTCGCCGCCGGCGGCGGCCACAACCGGGTCGACGGCGCGCTGTTCGACGCGCTGCCGAAGCTCGAGGTCATCGCCAGCTTCGGCGTCGGTTACGACCATGTCGACGCGGCCGAGGCCGGCCGGCGCGGGCTCGTCGTCACCAATACGCCCGATGTCCTGACCGACGAGGTCGCGGACCTCGCCATCGGCCTGCTGATCGCGACCGTCCGCCAGCTCCCCCAGGTCGACCGCTACCTGCGCGAGAGCAAGTGGCTCAAGGGCAATTACCCGCTCACCACCTCGCTCCGCGGGCGCAAGGTCGGCATCGTCGGCCTCGGCCGCATCGGCAAGGCGGTGGCGCAACGCGTCGAGGCCTTCGGCCTGCCGGTTGTCTACCATGGCCGCTCGCGCCAGCCCGACGTCTCCTATCCCTACTATCCCTCGCTGGTCGATATGGCTGCCGATGTCGACACGCTGATCTCGGTCGCGCCGGGCGGCGCCTCGACCCATCACATCATCAATGCCGATGTGCTGAAGGCGCTCGGCCCCAACGGCATCCTGGTCAATGTCGGCCGCGGCACGGTCGTGGACGAGCAGGCGCTGATCAAGGCCCTCAACGACAAGACTATCCTCTCCGCCGGTCTCGACGTCTTCGAGGACGAGCCGCGCGTGCCGGACGAGCTGATAGCGATCGAGCATGCCGTGCTGCTGCCCCATGTCGGCTCCGCCTCGGTCCATACCCGCGAGGCGATGGGCCAGCTTCTGGTCGACAACCTGGTTTCATGGTTCGATGGCAAGGGCCCGCTGACGCCCGTGTCGGAGACTCCATGGAAAAAGGCCTGATCCGCCGGCTGCTGCCGCTTATCCTTCTCGGCGCCGGCGCCCTGCCGGCCGCCGCCCAGACGGCGCCGCTACCGCGCGGCGCCGACAAGGCGCCCGAAGCGATCCGCCGCTGGCTTGGCGCCTGGGAGCTCGCGCTCGCCGATGCATCGAGAAGTTGCACCGTCACGCTAGGCGTGGAGCCGGCCGGCAACCGGCGCCAGCTGCGCTTCCCAGCCACCTGCCGCCGCGCCCTGCCGATCCTCGACACGGCGACGTCATGGACACTGAACGGCGGCGGGCAGCCGCAGTTCATGGATGCCAGTGGCAAGGAGGTCATCGGCTTCCAGAGCGGCACGCCCGAGGCCGGTCTCGACGGCAAGGGCGGCGACGGCAAGGCTTATAAGCTCTCGTCGGGAGCTCATTCCCGCGTCTCGCCGCAGGCCGCCCAGAACCCGGCAGCGACAGCAGCCCAGCGCGCCACGGTCGTCGATCCCGCGACAGCGCCGGCACCCGCTTCCTTGCCCGGGCGCTATGTCCTGATGCGTCAGCAGAACCGCGAGGCCTGCCGCCTCGTCCTCTCACCAGCCTCGGCCGACGGCCGCCAGCCCGCGGCCTTCGAGGGACTGTGTCCGGATACCGGGCTGACGATCTTCGACCCTGTCAGCTGGCGCTATGCCGGCGGGCGCCTGACGCTCGTCGCGCGTCGTGGCCACGGCATCGACCTCGTCTTCGAGAACGGCCAGTGGCGTAAGGACCCCGCCGTCGGCGCGCCCCTGCTCATGCGCAAGCTCGCGCCGTAACACGCATGGCCGGCCAGGCCGGCCATGCGGTTCGCTTGGTTACTCCGCGGCAGCCGGGCTCAGCACGCCCCTGCGGATCTGGTCTTCCTCGATCGATTCGAAGAGCGCGCGGAAATTGCCCTCGCCGAAGCCGTCATCGCCCTTGCGCTGGATGAACTCGAAGAAGATCGGCCCGAGCACGGTGCCCGAGAAGATCTGCAGCAGCACCTTGCTCATCCGGCCCTGCTTTTCGCCGAGCGCAACCGCGCCCTCGCCGTCGATCAGGATGCCGTTTTCCTTGAGCCGCTCGACCGGCTCGCCATGGTTCGGTACGCGGGCGTCAACCTTCTCGTAGTAGGTCGCGGGCGGCGACGGCATGAACGGCAGCCCGTTGCCACGCAGGGCCTCGACACTGGCATAGATGTCGCGCGAACCCATCGCCACATGTTGGATGCCCTCGCCCTTGTACTGGCGCAGGTATTCCTCGATCTGGCTCTTGTCGTCGAGCGACTCGTTGATCGGGATGCGGATCTTGCCGCAGGGCGAGGTCAGCGCCCGCGAGATCAGGCCGGTCAGCTTGCCCTCGATGTTGAAGAAGCGGATCTCGCGGAAATTGAACAGGTTGCCGTACCAGCCGGCCCAATGGTCCATGCGCCCGCGGATGACGTTATGGGTGAGATGGTCGAGATAGTAGAGTCCGGCCTGCTCCGGATGCGGATCGCGCTCGCCGATCCACTCGAAATCGACGTCCCAGATCGAACCCTTCTCGCCATAGCGATCGACGAAATAGAGCAGCGAGCCGCCGATGCCGCGCACCGCGGGGATCGCAAGCTCGCCCGGCCCGATCGCGCTCTCATAGGGTTCGGCACCCAGCGATACCGCCCTATCGAAGGCGTGCTTGGCATCGACCACGCGAAAGGCCATGGCGCAGGCGCAAGGACCATGCTCGGCCGCGAAGGCCTGGGCGAAGGAATCGGGCTCGGCATTGACCACGAAATTGACGTCGCCCTGCCGGTAGAGCGTCACCTGCTTTGAGCGGTGGCGGGCGACCTTGGTGAAGCCCATCGTCTCGAACAGGGCACCGAGCTTCTCGGGCTCGGGATGGGCATACTCGACGAACTCGAAGCCGTCGGTGCCCATCGGGTTGGCGGCCGAGATCGCGGGCGGGGCGGCATCGTGCGGAAACGGACCCATTGGCATTCCTCCTGTCTGCTCTCATCGGGGTGCTCAATCATCGCGCAGTTGGCAGGCAAATGGCGTGCAAATTTGCCTTTTTTGAAAATTTCAATGCACGATTCACGCATAGTAAACGCAATGGATGCACCGAATGGCTACGCTTGACGCACTCGACTGGCGCCTGCTCGATGCGCTGCAGAGCGACGCTTCAATGACCAACGCCGCCTTGGCCGAGACCATCGGCTTGTCGGCGAGCCAGGTCTCGCGTCGGCGGCAGCGTCTGGAGCAGGAAGGTGTCATCCGCGGGTACCGCGCCGCGCTGGAGCCCTCCGCCGTCGGGCTCGGCGTCATCGTCTTCATCCATGTCGCGCTCGATACCCACACGCGGGACAATGCCCGCCGCTTCCGCGATCTCGTGCGATTGACGCCCGCGATCCTCGAGGCCCATGCCTTGACCGGCGAGGCGGACTATCTACTGAAGGTCGCCGTCGGCGACCTCAAAGCGCTCGCCCGCCTCGTCAACGAAATCCTGATGCCGCATGAAAGCGTCGCCCGCGTGCGCTCGGAGATCGCGCTGGAGACGCTGAAGGAGCCGGGACTGCTGCCATTGCCGATGACGTAGACGCGCAGCTGTGCAAAATCGCGCCTTGGTCACGCCGTTTTCATACGGCTGATCAAACTCGACTGCGCGGCATGACGGCCGCCAACAGGAGAAACGATATGTTCAACGCCAAATCCCTGCTCGACGCCCTGATCAGCGCCGGCAGCCAGGCAGGCGCGCAGGCGGGACAGCAAGGCGGTCTCGGCGGCATGCTCGGCGGATTGGCCGATCAGGTCCAGCGCTCGGGCGGCATCGGCGGGCTCGCGGGGCAGATCCTGACCCAGGCGACACAAGGCCTCGGCGACGCCGCGCGCCAGACAGGTGTGCAGCAGGGCGCCGGCGACGCGCTCGGCCGGGTCACCGGCGGCCGGACGCCGGACCAGCTCATCGAGCAGGCCAAGGGCGTGTTCACCAGCAATCCCGCGCTGGCGACAGCGGTGCTCGGCGGCCTCGGCGCGCTCGTCTTCGGCACCAGCACCGGCCGCTCGGTCGCAGGCTCGGCGGCCAAGCTCGGCGGCCTCGCGCTGATCGGCGGCCTCGCCTACAAGGCCTATCAGAACTATCAGGCCGGAAAGCCGCTGCTCAATGCCACCCAGCAGGAGGTGCTGCCGGCGCCGGCCGGCACCGGCTTCGAGCCGCAGGCCGCGAGCGAGGCCACCGCCCTCGTCTTCATCCGCGCCATGATCGCGGCCGCCGCCGCCGACGGGCATATCGATGCGGAAGAGCAGAGCGCCATCCTCGGCGGCCTGAAGGAGGCCGGCCTCGAGCAGGAGGCGCATGAGTGGCTGGCGAAGGAGATGGCGAAGCCCGCTTCGATCGACACGCTGGTCGAGGCGGCCGAAAGCCCCGAACTCGCTGCCCAGATCTATACGGCCGCGCGCATCGCCATCAATCCGGACAACGCGGCCGAGAAGGACTTCCTGGCCGGGCTCGCCGGCTCGCTCGGCCTCGATGCCGAACTGGTCGCCAATATCGACGCCGCCGCCAGCGCCGCGAAGGTCTGAGACGCGGCGGTTACCCTTTGACGGTGCCCGGTCCGGGCACCGTCAGCGCCGGCTTTCGCGGAACGCGGAAGCCGGGCGTTAAGCATGGCGTTGAAATCACTGCCCGTTTCGGCGCCACATGCACCCCCGCTTAGGGTTTTACGTCCGATAACGCCCGCGCCGGTTGCACCGGCTGTCGGGTTCCGCGTCGCGGAGGCCGGCCCATGTCTTGGGGGAGACGGGTCGAACAATGTCTGTGACCGCGATGATCAGGGCGATGCGGCCGCACCACTGGCTCAAGAACGGCCTCGTCTTCGTTCCGATCCTGCTCAACCACGACGCGTTCGATCCGCACGCGCTTTGGCTTGGCCTGATCGCCTTCGTCGCCTTCAGCCTGATCGCCTCCGCGATCTACCTCCTCAACGACATCAAGGATGTCGAGGCGGACCGGCGCCACCCGACCAAGTGCAAGCGCCCGCTCGCGGCCGGCGAGATCACGGCGGCGCAGGCCTATGCAGCCGTCCCCATCCTGCTCGTCGCGGCCTTCTCGCTGGTGCTGCTCGTCCCGCAGCCGCAACCGTTCCTGCTTTCGCTGCTGGCCTATCTCTTCCTGGCGCTGGCCTATCTGCTCTTCCTCAAGCGCAAGCTGCTGGTCGACGTGCTTGGGCTGGCCGCCATGCACACGCTGCGCATCCTCGCCGGCAATGCCGCCGCCGCGATCCCGGTCTCGTCCTGGCTGCTCGCCTTCGCGATGTTCCTCTTCCTCAGCCTCGCGCTGGTGAAGCGCTATGCCGAACTGCGCCTGACCCAGGACCAGTCCGGCCTGAAGAAGGCGGGGCGTGGTTATCAGGCTGAGGATATCGAGGCCTTGTCCCAGCTCGGCATGGCCTCGGGCTGCACCTGTGCGCTGATCATGGCGCTCTATGTCGACAGCGCCAATGTGAAGCAGCTCTACAGCCAGCCGAAGCTGATCTGGCTGATCTGCCCGATCATCCTCTACCAGATGGCCCGGATCTGGTTCCTGGCCCGTCGCGGCCATATGCCGGACGATCCGCTGGTCTTCATGATCCGCGACTGGCGCAGCCAGTTCATGGGGCTGCTCGTGGTCCTGATCATGGTCGCTGCGACATTCCTGCCGTGACCGCATCGCTTTCGGATTTCCGGTCCTGGGGCGGGCTCGCAGCCCGCGGCAGCACGATCCTCGATGCCCGCGACTGGCTGGATGCGCCTCACCGCCCGCGCCGCCCCCTCCTTGCCTATGGCAACGGTCGCTCCTACGGCGATTCCTGCCTGAACGACGGCGGCACGCTGATCGATGCGCGCGGCCTCGACGACATCCTCGCCTTCGATCGCGAGACGGGCCTCATCACCTGCGGCGCCGGACTCATGCTCGACCGCCTGCTCGAGATCGCCGTGCCCGCCGGCTGGTTTCCGCCGGTCACGCCCGGCACCGCTTTCGTCACCGTCGGAGGCGCGCTCGCCAATGACGTCCATGGCAAGAATCACCACAGCGCCGGCACCTTCGGCAGCCATGTCCGCGCCTTCGAGCTCGTCCGCTCGGACGGGCAGCATCTGATCTGCGCACCGGACCTGAACGGCGAGCTCTTCGCCGCGACCATCGGCGGCTTCGGCCTGACCGGGCTGGTGACGCAGGTGACGCTGCAATTGATGCCGATCGCCTCGGCGGAAATGGCGCAGGAGGTCCTGCCCTTCGACAATCTCGATGGCTTCTTCGAGATCGCCGCCGCCTCCGACGCCACGCATGACTATACGGTCGCCTGGATCGACTCGCTCGCCAGCGGGCGGAATTTCGGCCGCGGCGTCTTCTTCAGGGCCAATCACGCCCCCGCCTCCGGCGAACCGCCTCCGCGCGAGGCGCGCTCCCTGCCCTTCCCGCTGAAGCCACCTGTCCCGCTGATCAACCGCGTGACGCTCGCTGCCTTCAACTGGCTCTATCGCAACAGCCAGCCGCGCGATCGCCTCGAACGCCGCGTACCCTATCGTCCGTTCTTCTACCCGCTCGACCGCATCCATGACTGGAACCGCGCCTATGGCCCGAAGGGCCTGCGGCAGTTCCAATGCGCCATCCCGCCGGAGAACGCCGCCGCAACCGTCGCGGAGATGCTGCGGCAGACGCTCGCTGCCGGTGAGGCCTCCTTCCTGACGGTGCTGAAGCTCTTCGGCGACAAGCCCTCGCCCGGCCTGATGTCCTTCCCCATGCCGGGCGCGACGCTGACGCTGGATTTCCCCTATCGCGGCGAGCGGACCGAGCGGCTGCTGACGCGGCTCGACGGCCTTGCGATCACCGCCGGTGGGCGGGTCAATCCCTACAAGGATGCCCGCATGTCTTCAGCGACCTTCGCAGCCTCCTTCCCGCGCTTGCCCGAGTTCGCCGGGCATATCGACCCGGGCTTTTCCTCAGATTTCTGGCGCCGCGTCACGGCGCAGTAGAGGCGGGCTGCGGCATCACGGCCAGGTGAGGCAGGCGCGACGGCGGTTTCCCGGCAGGCGGCCTGCTGCTAGCAGCGGCTCATGACGACCCCTGTGAAAGATCAAACGGCACTGAACCGCGACATCGCCCTTTCGCCGACACGCCGCCGGGCTCTCGCCCTCACGCTGTTCTCGCCATGGGCCGCCACGCCTGCCGCGGCCCGGCAGCCACCGCGGTTCGCCGGACCGAGCTCGCAATTCATCCAGATCGACCCGCCGGAAGAGGCGGGCTCCCTCGTCCTGACCGATCTCGCCGGCAAGACCCGGGCACTCTCCGCCTATCGCGGCAAGGCGGTCCTCCTGAACTTCTGGGCGAGCTGGTGCCCGCCTTGCCGGCGCGAATTGCCGATTCTGCGGCGGCTGCAAGCCAGAGCAACCAGCGAGCCCTTCGTCGTCGTGCCCGTCTCACTCGACAAATCCGTGGCGACCGTGAAGACCTATCTCGACCGGCTCGGCCTTGCCGATCTCGCGACCTTCATCGATGCCGAGGGAACGGTGGCCTCGGGGCCGAAATCGACCAAGCCCACGCCGTTCCCACTCTATGGCATGCCGATGACCTATCTGCTCGACCGCGAGGCGCGCAGCGTCGGTTATCTTGTCGGCGAAGCGGACTGGACGAGCCCGGAGGGACTGGAATTGCTGCGCTTCTATGGGCGAGCTGCGGGTTGAGCGCACCTGCGCTTCATGGCAATCCGAGCCGCTCCGAAAAAATCTCACGCCACCTTTGAACCCGTCTGCCGCTCACCGAGACCAATGAGCATGAAGAGCGAAACCTTCGCTCTCGCAGAGATCGGGAGACGAGCATGACGACGTTCCGCAAGACCGTGACCGCGACCCTCGCGGCCCTCACCCTGGCCACCACCTTCGCGGCTTCCGGTGCCGAGGCGCGGCCGCGCTGGGGTTACGGCTACGGCTATCGGGGCTGGGGTGTCGGAGCCGGTGTGGTCGGCGCGCTCGCTGCGGGCGCCATCATCGCCGGCGCCACCCGCCCCGCCTATGGCTACGGCTACTACGCCGCCCCCGTCCGCTCCTGCGACATGGTCGAGCGCTTCGACCGCTGGGGCAACGTCATCGGCTACCGCCGGGTGTGCGGCTACTACTGAGCCTTTCTGGAAGACCCCTGTTTCGAGACCCTTGACTCAAAAGGCCGGCTTACGCCGGCCTCTTTTTTGTTGTCGCAGAGCGAACCGCTCAGCCCTTGCCGACCGCGACCTTGCGCAGGTAGCCGGTGACGATGCCGGTGACGCCGCCTGACAGCACAGCCTCAAAGGCCGCGAGGAACTGGTCGCACTGCTCGCGCGTGACGATCAAGGGCGGCTCCAGCCGGATGACGTTGCGGTTGTACTCGGTGAAGGCGACGAGCACGTCATGCTCCTTCAGGAGCAGCGCGCCGACGAAGCCGCAGAGCGAACCCTTCAGCTTGTCGTCGAGCAGCGCGACCATGTGCTTCAGTCCGAAGGGCATGGTCTCGCTGATATCCTGGAACTCGACGCCGATCATCAGGCCGCGCCCGCGGATTTCCTTGAGCAAGGTCGGATACTTGGCGCGCAGGCCGTTCAGCTTCTCGATCAGGTAGTCGCCCTGGCGCTGGGCATTGCCCATCAGGTCCTCGTCATAGAGGACGTTGAGGGCCTCGATCGACGAGACGCAGGCCTCGCCCATGCCCCCGAAAGTCGCCTGCGCATGGATCAGCGCGCTCTTCGGCTTGCCATAGGCCTTCATGTAGATCTCGCGCCGCGCAATCATCGCGCCCATCGCGGCCTTCGAGCCGCCCAGCGCCTTGGCGAGCGCGGTGACATCCGGCACCACCCCGTCACGCTCGAAGGCAAAGAACTGGCCGGTTCGGCCGAGCCCGCATTGCACCTCGTCGGCGACCCAGAGCACGCCATGCTTGTCGCAAAGCGCTCGCAATTCGCGCCAGAAGCCCGCGGGCGCCTCGACGATGCCGCCGCCGCCCTGGATCGTCTCCATCACGACGATGCCGATCGAGGGATCGCTCTCGAGCGCCTGCCGGACGGCGTCGATGTCGCCGAACGGCACCTTCACCCGATTCTCGACCAGCTTGAACTGCGACTGGTAGAGCGTCGAATCCGTGACCGAGAGCACGCCCTTGGTCTTGCCGTGGAACGAGTTCGCGGCGTGCAGGATCTTGGACTTCTCCGGTCCCTGCGCCTGCTCGGCGACCTTCAGCGCCGCCTCCATCGCCTCCGAGCCGGTCGAGCCGAGGAAGACCATGTCGAGATCGCCCGGCGCGATGGTGGCGAGGTTCTTCGCCAACGCTGAAGCATATTGCGACATGAAGGCCATGCAGATCTCATGACGGTTCTCGTCCTGGAACTTCTGCCGGGCCGCGACGATGCGCGGATGGTTGTGGCCGAAGGCGACCGAGCAGAAGCCTCCGAAGAAATCGAGGATCTTGCGGCCATCCTTCGTGATGTAATGCATGCCCTCGGCACGATCGACGAGGATCTTGTCGAAGCCGAGCAGCTTCAGGAAGTGAAGCTGGCCGGGGTTGATATGGTTGGCGAAGAGTTCCTTCACCTGCGCGGCGTCGAGCTGCTTGGCGGCTTCCACGCTGATGAGCTGAGGCCGGGCATTCGTCACGGCTATGTCCTCGTTCTTGAAAGCGGGCATGCTCATGCGGCGAGGCTCCTCTCGGCCTGTTTCAGGCCATCCTTGGCCTTGCGGTATTCGGTATAGGCGGCGAGCAGCATGTCCTCGTCGCGATATTGCGGCGCCCAGCCGAGCTCGCGCTTGGCCTTGGAGGTGTCGAGGATGCAGATCTCGTCGGCGATCTTGTACTGCTCGGGATCCATGATCGGCAGGTTGATCGCGTCGAGCGTATCCAGCGTCAGCTTCACCAGCGAGGCGGGCGTCGGCAGCAGGATCGACTTGGAACCTGCATGCTTGATCAGGTCGCCGAGCAGCTTGCGCACCGGCGGCGGATCGTCGGAGCCGAGATTATAGGCCTCGTTCGGGAAGCCCGCCTTCCAGGCCGCGACGCAGGCGCTGGCGCAGTCGAAGACCGAGATGAACTGGTAGGGGTTCTTGCCCGACCCGATCATCGGCACCGGCAGGTTCATGTCGATCAGCTTGAACAGCTTGACGAGGATGCCGAGACGGCCGGGCCCGATGATCAGGCGCGGCCGGAAGATCGGGATGCGAAAACCCTTGGCGCGGTATTCGTCGGCGAGACGCTCGGTCGCAAGCTTGCTCTCGCCGTACTCGCCGAGCGGATGGGCCGGGTGCGTCTCGTCCTGCGGTACGGTCACCGAATGGCCGTAGATCATGTCGGTGGTGAAATGGACGAGCCGGTTGGCGCCGTTCTTCTCCATCCAGGACAGGATGTTCTGGGTGCCGTGATAGTTCACCGGCCAGAAGAACTCGTGCCTCTCGGCCCGCGTCACGATCGGCGAGAGCATCTTGGCCGAGAGATTGTAGACGAGGTCTTCCGGCGAAAGCGGGATTGAATTCACGCTCTCGGCCTGGGTCACGTCGATCTTCAGGAACGGCACCTTGGCGTAATGCGCATGGCCGCTCTGGTGGATGTCGGCGACCAGCACCTCCTCGCCCATGGCGGAGAGATCCGCCGCCAGATGCGAGCCGACGAAGCCGTCCCCGCCGATGATGATGTGCTTCATCGCGTCACCTCCGGTCGACAGGCAGGCGAGGATGGCGGTTGCGCACCGGCACGGGCACCGGCTGCGGCGCCACCGGCGGCTCAAACAGGGCGCCGAGGCGCAGGAACAGGCGTACGATCAGGTCCATGATCTCCCTCAGCTTTGTGCAATGAAAATGGTGCCCAGCACGATGAAGCCGATGCCCGCGATGCGCATCGCGCTCAGATCCTCGTGGAAGACGAAATAGGCGTAAGCCGCGACCACGACATAGGCGAGGCTCAGGAACGGGTAGGCGTAGCTGATCTGCACCTTGGAGAGCACGATCAGGTGCGAGGCCATGCTGATCACGAAAGTGCACAGGCCCGCGAAGACGAAGGGGTTGAAGACGACGCGGAAGATCGTGGCGATCAGCCCGTCGCCGGCGACATCGAGCGAACCGACGCCGGTCATGCCGCGCTTCAGCATCAATTGCGCGGCGGCATTGGTCAGCACCGTGAACAGGATCAGGGGAAGATAGGCGTTCATGGTGGCGCTTGCCGGCTCCGCATGGCTTCGTCGCCACTGGGATGCAGCCGAAAATACTTCAAATGCCTTAGGGGCCGGCGCCGACTTGCTTCTAGCGTTAAGGCTCTGCTGACGGGATCGCAGAAAATCGCAGGCGCTTCTTCAGGCGTTGCTCAACTCTCGTGATGCCCGCGCCGGATGCGCCTGACCGCCAGCCAGACGCCGGCCAGCGCCACCGGCACGAACAGCGCCATGGCGACGCCGGTATCCGGCATCGGCCAGCCCGCTTCTTTCGCGCCCTTGGCGAGATAGCCGAACAGGCTGACGACGTAATAGGCGATGGCCGCGACCGACAACCCCTCGACCGTATGCTGCAGCCGCAACTGCAGCCGCGTCCGCTCGTTCATCGCGGCGAGCAGGTCGCGGTTCTGCTGCTCCAGTGCGACATCGACGCGGGTGCGCAGCAGATTGGAAGCGCGCCCGAGATTGCGCGAGAGATCGGCCAGGCGCCCGACCAGCATCTGGCAGGTCCGCATCGCCGGCGCCATCCGCCGCGACAGGAAGGCGGAGATCGTCGGCCAGCCCTCATGCGGCTGCTCGCCGATCGCGGCGAGCCTTTGCTGCACGATATCGCTATAGGCGCGGCTCGCGCCGAAGCGGTAGCCGGCAACGGTCGCCTCCGCCTGGAGCCGGGCGGCGAGCGCCGTCATCTCGTCGAGCAGCGCGTTGTCGGCGGCGAGCCCGTCGGTCCGCGTCATCGTGCCGGCGATCCGCACCAGCGCCTCCTCCGTCGACTTGACGAAGGGCGCGATGCGATAGGCCTCCGGCAGGCCAAGCAGGGCCAGCGTCCGGTACGTCTCGATCTCCAGCAGGCGTTGCGCGAGCGCGCCCGTCTGCGCCGGCGTCAGCGAGCGATCCCGCACCAGGACGCGCACGAAGCCATCGGCGCAGGCCCGGAAATCCGTCGCCGCCATGGCCGCGCCGCCATCGACCGAGACGACGGCGAGGCTGGAGGCATCGAAGAGGCGGTCGAAAGCCTCGGTCGGCCGCTCGACGACCAAATGCAGATCGACAGAGACGAGATGCGGCCCCGGCTGCGGCAATTCGAGCATCGGCTGCGGCAGCATCGTGGGCGGCGGCTCGAAGGGCTGGCCGCCATTCGCCTGCAACTCCCAGCTATAAGTGGTGAACTCGCTATGCTGCTCCCAGCGCAAACCGGTGTCGTTGAGCCGGACACGATGATGCTTCGCGTCCTCCGACGGACCGGCGACGCCGCGCTCGGCACAGAAGCGCGCCAGCGCCGCGCGATCAGCGGCAGCCTGCTCGGCATCGGTCAGGAAGGCGAAATGCAGGACGCGGCTCGGCGTCGCCATCGGCGCGAAAGGGCGGGCATGCACCTCGCCCAGGATCAGGCCGCGATCGGGATGGGCGATCAGCCGCGACGGCGCCGGCTGTGGCGCCTGAATCGCATTCGCATGACGCACGTCTTCCATCGCCGTCCCCCCGCCTGGACGAAGCCAGCTTGCCTTAGGTCATCCGATGCGCCAACACGCTCCAGCGTCGCAGGGCCGGGCGCTGCTGCCACGGCCTGTCGCGCCCGGCCCGGATGCTCACGACGGTCAAGCTCGGCGAGCCCTCCCATGCCCCTTCCCAACCGCGTCAGGCCCGATGGCACGCTCTTCGCCGATCCGGCACGCGGCACCTTCTACGGCAATCGCGGCGGCCGCTTTCACGACCCCACGGCGCATGAGGTGCCCAGCCGGATCCAGGCGACGCATCACTGGCTCTGCTGCGTCCTCTCCTTCAAGGGCCGCAAGCGCAAGGTCTGGGGCCGCGGCTATACCGAGCTGTTCTTCTGCGACGAGGTGACGGCGCTCGCGGCGGGCCATCGCCCCTGCATGGAATGCCGGCGCCCGGACGCGCTCGCCTATCGCGAGGCGCTTGTCAGAGGCCTCGGCCTCCCCGAGACACCGCTCTTCCCCGAGATCGACCGCATCCTCGACGCCGACCGCCGCGACGGCCGGATGAAGCGCACGCACCGGCTGGCGGCGGAGCAATTGCCCAATGGAGCGATGCTGCGATCGGATGACGGAACGAGCTTCCTGGCGCTGCGCGGCGCCTCCGCCCTGCTCTGGTCGCCCGGTGGCTATGTCGCGCGGCAGAGTCGTCCAACGGGAACCGTGACCGTGCTCACTCCACCCGCAACGCTCGCAGCCTTGCAGCATGGCTATCGCCCGCAATGGCACCCGAGCGTGGAAGCTTTCGGCACAGCCTGACGGCCCGCAGGCAGGAACTTTTTCCCTCCGAAAAACGTTGCCGCAGCATCATCGATCCAACGAGGGGCTGACACATGCGCTCGATTATTCTGTGGCTTGTAGGCGTTCCGATCCCGATCATCATCCTGTTGTGGTTCTTCATGAAGTAGCGTGCGGTTGCGTCGCGTGGAGAAGGCCGGGCCCTGTGCCCGGCCTTTTCGTTTCGCGGCGCTTCCCGCCATGAACTGACAGGCGATCATGCTTTCCCCGCATGCTCCCGCCATCGCAACCACGCAACGGCTCCCCTATATGCCGCCCATGTCAGACACGACCTCGCCGATCATCTCGGTCTCCGGCCTCTCCAAGACCTACGCCTCCGGCTTCAGCGCGCTGAAATCGGTCGACCTCGCGATCAGGCGCGGCGAGATCTTCGCCCTGCTCGGCCCCAACGGCGCCGGCAAGACGACCCTGATCAGCATCATCTGCGGCCTGGTCCGGCCAAGCACCGGCACGGTCACGGCCGATGGCCACGACATCCTCACGGACTATCGTGCCGCCCGCGCGGCCATCGGTCTCGTCCCGCAGGAGCTGACAACCGACGCCTTCGAGACGGTGTGGTCGACGGTGAATTTCAGCCGCGGCCTTTTCGGCAAGCCGCGCGATCCCGCCCTGATCGAGCGCATCCTGAAAGACCTCTCACTCTGGGAGAAGAAGGACAGCCAGATCCGCATGCTCTCGGGCGGCATGAAGCGGCGCGTCATGATCGCCAAGGCGCTCTCGCACGAGCCGCGCATCCTCTTCTTGGACGAGCCCACCGCCGGCGTTGATGTCGAGCTTAGACAGGATATGTGGCGGATGGTGCGACGCCTCCGCGACGACGGCGTCACCATCATCCTGACCACGCACTATATCGAGGAGGCAGAGGAGATGGCCGACCGCGTCGGCGTCATCTCCAAGGGCGAGATCATCCTGGTCGAGGAGAAGGCCGAGCTGATGCGCAAGCTCGGCAAGAAGCAGCTCTCCCTCCAGCTCCAGCAGCCGATCGCGGCCGTACCGGAAGCGCTGGCGAGCTTCGACCTCAGGCTTTCCGCCGCCGGCGACGAGATCGTCTACACCTACGATACCCAGGCCGAGCGCACCGGGATCACCACCTTGCTGCAGGGCCTCGCCGAGGCCGGCATCCGCTTCCGCGACCTCAGCACCAGCCAGAGCTCGCTCGAGGACATCTTCGTCAGCTTGGTCAAGGAGCGCCGCTGATGACCGGCCTGAACCTGCACGCCATCGCCGCGATCTACCGTTTCGAGATGGCCCGCACCTGGCGGACACCGCTCCAGAGCATCGTCTCGCCCGTGCTCTCGACCTCGCTCTATTTCATCGTCTTCGGCGGCGCGATCGGCTCGCGCATGCAATCTGTCGAGGGCGTGCCCTATGGCGCCTTCATCGTGCCCGGCCTGATCATGCTCTCTCTCCTGACGCAAAGCATCGCCAACGCCTCCTTCGCGATCTATTTCCCGAAATTCACCGGCACGATCTACGAATTGCTCTCCGCCCCCGTCGCCTGGTGGGAGGCGGTGATCGCCTATGTCGGCGCGGCCGCGACCAAGTCGATCCTGCTCGGCCTGATCATCCTGGCGACGGCCGCCTTCTTCGTGCCGCTCCGGATCGAGCATCCCTTCATGATGCTGCTCTTCCTCGTGCTGACGGCGACGACCTTCAGCCTGTTCGGCTTCATCATCGGCATCTGGGCAGACGGCTTCGAGAAATTGCAGGTCATCCCGCTCCTGATCGTGACGCCGCTCGCCTTCCTTGGCGGCTCCTTCTACTCGATCTCGATGCTGCCGCCCTTCTGGCAGACGGTGACGCTGTTCAACCCCGTCGTCTACCTGATCAGCGGCTTCCGCTGGAGCTTCTACGGCCTCGCCGATGTCAGTCTCGCCGTCAGCCTCGGCATGACGCTGTTCTTCCTCATAGCCTGCATCGCCACCGTCGGCTGGATCTTCAAGACGGGCTACCGGCTCAAGAACTGAGCCGGCAGCTCCGCCACGCGCTCCGTCAGCTACTGGAGCGCGTCGCCTGCCAATCCAGCTTGGCGCCGGCCGCCTCGCTGCTGCCGGTCATGCGGTCGTTGTCGACACGCCCGGTATAGCTGCGCCCACCAGCCATGAAGCTGATCTCGCCGCCCTTCATGCGGGCGTCCGAGATCGGCTGCGCCTTGCCCGCGACCGTCAGGGTCCCCGACAGCTTCTGGAAGCTCTGCGCCAGCTTGAGCTCGCCATCGCCGAGCCGCCAGGTGCCCGCCACCTTGGCCGGGACGACCCAGTGATAGGCGCGGCAATAGCTCGAGCAGTTATCGGCGACGACAGCGGTCTCGTCCGGCTCCCAATCATCCATCATGAAGGTGTTGGAGACGACGCGGGTGCCCGGCTTCATGTTCAGGATCGTCGGCCGCAGCTTGAGATTGAGCTCCGGCAGCAGGAACAGCGTCAGCACCGTCGCGTCCGAGAAATTGGTCTCGAAGATATCGCCCTCGACGAAGCGCGCCTTGTCGGTCACGCCCTCGGCTTCCGCCGTGCGCTTCGACAGCGTCACCAGATCGGGATTGTATTCGATGCCGAGCGCGCGCACGCCGCGCTTGGCCGCCGAGATGACGGTGCGCCCGTCGCCCGAGCCGAGGTCGATCAGGTAGTCGTCCTTCGTCAGCCTGGCCATCTCGAACATGCGCTCGATCAGGACCTGCTGGGTCGGCACCCAGACGACATCCTTGCCCGGCTGGCCGGAGCGCGGCACGTAATCGGGGACCGCGCTGGGGTCCTTCGTCGCCTGGACGGGCTGGGCCTGGACGGCAAGTGGAGCGAGCAGGCCGATGGCGCAAGCGGCAGTGAGGATGCGAACGATCTTCATCATGTCTCTCCTGTCGGGCGGTCGTTACTTGAGCGGGGCAGGTGCGGCATCTGCGGGCAAGGCGGTCTCGGGCTCCCGGCGACGGAACAGCAGCAGCGGCAGGCCCGCCAGCACCACGGCGAGGCCGACGAGAGCGCCCTTCCCGGTATAGGCGAGGCTGGCATGCAGCATGTAGGCGCAAGCCATGCAGAAGAGGATCGGCGTCAGCGGATAGAGCGGCACCTTGAAGGGCAGCGTCCGCCCGGGCTCGCGCTAGCGCAGGATCGGCAGGGCGAGCCCCACCAGCAGCAGGAAGGCCCAGAATACCGGCGCGCTGTAATCGACCATGGCCTGGAAGCCGTCGCGGCTCGCGGCACCCAGCCCGACGAGCAGCAGCGCGACGGCGCCTTGCAGCAGCAGGCCGTTGGCCGGTGCTCGCCCGCGCTCGTCCCATTCGCCGACGCGCGGCAGCAGGGTGAGATCCCGCGCCATCGCGAAATAGACGCGCGCGCCGGTGAAGATCGTGGCGTTCAGGGTCGAAAGCGCGGCGACGACGATCGCGAGGCTGACGATCAACGCGCCCGGCTCGCCCGCGACACGCCGCATCATGTCGGCGGCGACCGCCTCCGAACGGCGCAAGCCGTCAAGGCCGAGGATCGAAAGCAGGGCGAGATTGGCCAGCACATAAATAGCGATCAGGATCAGCGTCCCGATCGTCAGCACCTTCACCATGTTGCGGGCGGGGTTCTTGAGCTCGCCCGAGAGATAGGCGGCCTCCGACCAGCCGCCATAGGTCAGCAGCACGAAGACCATGGCGAGCCCGATCGCGGCCGATGCCGGCGCGGGTGCGGCCGTTTGCGGCGGCGCCTCACCGCCTCCGAACAGCCCGAGCAGGATGATCGCCCCGAGCGCGCCGACCTCGACGAAGGTCATGACGATCTGCATCCTCTTGCTCTGGGTCGTACCGATGACGTTGAGCGCGGTCAGCGCGACGATGGAGAGCGCCGCATAGATCGCCGGCCCCATCGGCCCGATCGGCGCGATCTGCGCGGCGTAGTCGCCCAGCACGAAGGCGACGGCCGCGATCGCGCCGGTCTGGATCACGGTGCCGCGCGCCCAGCCGAACAGCATAGCGACCGGCCGGCCATAGGCGCGGGTCAGGAAATGATATTCGCCGCCGGCATGGGGATGGGCGGCGGCAAGCTCGGCATAGCAGAGCGCGCCGATCAGCGTGACAATGCCGCCCGCGACCCAGACGCCGATGAAGACGGCCTCGCTCCCGACATTGGCCGCGACGATCGCCGGCGTCTTGAAGATTCCGATCCCGACGACGATGCCGATCATGATCGTCACGGCATCGAAAACGGACAAGGTCGGCTGCGGCTCGGCCTTCGCGGCTGCGGGCATTCAGTCCCCCTCGTTTGATCAGAGTCGTACGACGGAAGTCGGATCGGAGAATGCGGCGGGAATGGCGGTTGTTCCGCTCACAAACCGGTCGGCAATGCTCACGGAACCGTGAGCGGGGCGTGATTGCGCGTGTTGCCCGGCGCACAAGCCGAGAATGATTGACTTCCCCCGCCTCATCCTGTCTTCACACCGGCCATGACCGATCTTTCGACCCTTCAGGCCCCGGTGGCCGAGGCGCCGCATGCGCGCCGGCGCACCTTCGCCATCATCTCGCACCCGGACGCGGGCAAGACGACGCTGACCGAGAAGCTGCTCTATTTCGGCGGTGCCATCCAGCTCGCCGGTGAAGTCCGCGCCAAGCAGGGCCGCCGCCAGACCTCCTCGGACTGGATGAAGATCGAGCGCCAGCGCGGCATCTCGGTCGTCACCTCTGTGATGACCTTCGAATATGGCGGCCACGTCTTCAACCTGTTGGACACGCCCGGCCACGAGGACTTCTCGGAAGACACCTACCGGACGCTGACCGCCGTCGACGCCGCCGTCATGGTCATCGACGCCGCCAAGGGCATCGAGGATCGCACCAAGAAGCTGTTCGAGGTCTGCCGCCTGCGCGACATCCCGATCGTCACCTTCATCAACAAGGTCGACCGCGAGACGCGCGACCCCTTCGACCTGATCAACGAGATCGAGACGACACTGGCGCTCGACGTCGCGCCGATGACCTGGCCGGTCGGCCGCGGCCGCGAATTCGTCGGCACCTACGATCTCAAGGCCAATACCTTCCGCCGCAACCAGAAGGGCGACGAGCGCGCCGAGGACCGCCAGGTCTCCGGCTGGGACGATCCGCTCTTCGACGAATTGCTGCCGCATGGCGCGGCCGAGACCTGGCGCGAGGAGGTCTTCCTCGCCGCCGAAGGCCTGAAGCCCTTCGATCTCCAGGCCTTCCGCGAGGGCCATCTGACCCCGCTCTATTTCGGCGCGGCTTTGCGCGACTATGGCGTGCGCGACCTGATCGATGCGCTGGGCGCCTATGCCCCGAGCCCGCGAGCCCAGCTCGCCGACAAGCGCCCGATCGAGGCGGACGAGCCGAAGATGACCGGCTTCGTCTTCAAGATCCAGGCGAACATGGACCCGAACCATCGCGACCGCATCGCCTTCATGCGGATCTGCTCGGGCAAGCTGACCCGCGGCATGAAGGCCAAGCTCGTCCGCACCGGCAAGCCGATGCCGCTCAACGCGCCGCAATTCTTCTTCGCCCGCGACCGCTCGATCGCCGAGGAAGCCTTTGCCGGCGACATTGTCGGCCTGCCGAACCACGGCACGCTGCGCATTGGCGACACGCTGACCGAGGGCGAGGACATCGTCTTCAAGGGCGTGCCGAGCTTCGCCCCGGAAATCCTGCGCCGCGTCAAGCTGAAGGATGCGATGAAGGCCAAGAAGCTGCGCGAGGCCCTGCAGCAGATGGCCGAGGAAGGCGTCGTCCAGCTCTTCCTGCCGCATGACGGCGCGCCCGCCATCGTCGGCGTCGTCGGCGCGCTCCAGCTCGACGTGCTCAAGGAGCGCATGGATGCGGAATACTCGCTCCCGGTCGATTTCGAGCCCTGCCAGTTCTCGATCGCCCGCTGGGTCTCTGCGGACGACAAGGTCGCGCTGGCGAAATTCGTCGGCCACAAGCCCTCGGCCATGGCCGACGATCTCGACGGCGACCCGGTCTTCATGGCGTCGAGCCAGTTCACGCTGAAATACGACGCCGAGCGCGCGCCCGACATCACCTTCTCGGACGTGAAGGACTACCAGAAGGTCACGAAGGCCTGATCGGCAGCCGTGGCCTGAAAGTCACAATCGGCACCAGCCGCTGCCTTGGTTGATCCGCATCAATTCGCATCACGCGAAACAGGCGCTGATGGAGCCATGAGCTGGAGCGGCCGACAGGCCGCCCCGGCTCGCCACTCCAGGGGCTGCCGCCATGACGTTTCATTCGATCAAACTTTCCCTCGCCGCCGCGCTGCTCGGCGCCACTGCCTTGACCGGCGCTCAGGCAGCCGACCTGCCTTCGACCAAGCTGGCCCCGATTGCGCCTGTCCTGACGCAGTGGAGCCCGTGGATGATCCGCGGCCGCGCGCTGTTCGTCGTCCCGCAGGAAAAGGCCAGCCTGAATATCGGCGGCGCGCCGGTCATCGGCGGCAAGGTCGATATCTCGAACTCGGTCGTCCCCGAACTCGACATCACCTATTTCTTCACTAAGAACATCGCGGCCGAGCTGATCCTCGGCGTCACCCCGCACAACGTGAAGGGCGCGGGCAGCCTCGCCGGCGCGCGCATCGGCTCGGCCTGGCTGCTGCCGCCGACCCTGATGCTGCAGTACCACTTCACCGATCTCGGCGCCTTCAAGCCCTATGTCGGCGCGGGCGTGAACTACACGGTCTTCTTCAACGAGAAGGCCAAGGGCGGCTTCACCGATTTCGATCTGAAGGACTCGTTCGGCTTCGCCCTGCAAGCCGGCTTCGACTACATGATCGACCGGCATTGGGGCTTCAACTTCGACGTCAAGAAGCTCTTCCTGGAGCCCAAGGTGAAGGTGAACAACGGCCTCGTCGCGGGCAAGGTCAAGATCGATCCCTGGCTGATCGCCGCGGGCGTGACCTACCGCTTCTGACCCTTCCCTCGCTGGATGATGAAGGGAGCGGTCCGCCGCTCCCTTTTGCCCGAGATTGCGAGCTCAGCGCTCGGCAAAGCCCAGCGGGATCGCCGAGGTCGATTTCAGCTCCTCCATTGCAAACATCGAGGTCACGTCGCTGAGGTCGATGCGCGAGATCAGCTTCTTGTAGAGCGCGTCATAGGCCGCGATATCGGCGACATAGGCCTTGAGCAGATAATCGATCTCGCCGCTCATCCGGTAGAAATCGACGATCTCGGGCAGGTCATGCACCGCCTGGTGGAAGCGCTCCAGCCACTCCATCGAATGGCGCGCCGTCTTGACCGCGATGAAGACCGTGACGCCGGCCTTGAGCTTGTCGCGATCGAGCAGCGCGACGCGGCGCTTGATATAGCCGCCCTCCTCCAGCTTCTGCACCCGCCGCCAGCACGGCGAGGACGACAGCCCCACCGCCTCGGCGAGCTCGGCGAGCGGCAGGCTGGCATCCTCCTGCAAACGCGCCAGGATACGCAGGTCGAAAGCATCGAGCTTGGCCATGGCTCCTCGTAAAAATCAGAATCAGCTTCCTCTCCAGCGAATGAAGCCGAGAGAAATTTCCACACATAATCCCATGCAAGGCATACAATTCCAACTGGGGATGAAAATTCTCCAACTCCGCAAACCACTGCCTCGGTTCGCGTCCTATCATTTCCCGAGTGATCCAGAGGGGAATGGCATGCAGGGTTTTCTCAGCGAGGAGCGGCGCGGGGCCGTGCTGCGCAATCTGCGGACCGATGCCGGCACGATGACGCGCGACTACCTGAGCGCCGCCCGCGAAGTGCTGCAGGAGCTCGTCGCCATGCCTGACCTGATCCAGCGCCTGCCGCTGGAACGCAAGGCCGGCTGCTATAGCCGCAACCTCCTCGCCGGCGACGAGAACGTCAGCGTCTGGGCGATCGTCTGGGGCGAAGGCTCTGCCACCTCGATCCACGACCACCATTGTTCCTGCTGCTTCGGTGTCGTCTCCGGCACCGTCACCGAGACCTGGTATCGCGCCATCGACGCCAATCGCGCCGTGCAGACCGAGGAGCAGGAGCGCAAGCCGGGCTATGTCGCCTGCATGCTGCCCTCGGGTCCGAATATCCACCGCATGCGCAATTTCGGGGCGGGCGAGGCGATCTCGATCCATATCTACGGCTTCGACCACGAGGTGCATGCCTCCTCGATCGAGACCGAATACACCGCCGTCAGCGGCTGACCTTTCCCGCGGATATCTTATCCCCTGCCCCGCGACAGCGGCGATGATGCCCTCCTTCCCCGGGAGGGCATTTTCATGTCGATGCGCGCCATCGGAAACTGGGTCGGTCTCGACCACGCAGCCGAGCCGAGGCTGGCGGTCACGCGCGAGCGCCTGCTGCGCCTCGCCCCTTCCGCCAAAGCGACGATCGTCGCCGGCATTGCCGAGCGCTTCGACGAACTGGCCGCTGATCACGACATCGCGACACCCCGACGCATCTGCCATCTCCTGGCGCAGGCAGCGCACGAGACCGACGGCTTCCGCACGCTGGAGGAATATGGCGGCCCCGCCTATTTCAGCCGCTACGAGGGCCGCCGCGACCTCGGCAACATCCAGGCCGGCGACGGCGTCCGCTATCACGGCCGCGGCATCTTTCAGCTGACTGGCCGGACGAATTACCGGCGCTTCGGCCAGATTCTCGGCATTGATCTGGAGCGCAATCCCGAGCTGGCGATGCAGCCCGAAACCTCGCTGCGCGTCGCCTTCGCCTATTGGAGCGAGCGCGCGATCAATGCCGCCGCCGATGCCGACGACGTGGAACGCGTGACCAGGCTGATCAATGGTGGTCGCAACGGGCTGGTGGAGCGGGCCCGGTATCTCGCGAAGGCAAAGGGCATTTGGCTCTGAGGGGCCTTCGCGCGTGCCGGGATCGGTGATGCCCGGCGCTTCCTTGGGGATAAGTCCCGAAAAAGTTCCATGACAAGCGGGAATGCTCGCTGCATGCCGCAAGCAGGCCCATCGCCTTGCGAGGCATCCCGCACCGCTCCATCATCGGGTCATGACGACGCCTGCCGATATCCGGACCGACCATCGCCCGCCGCTCTGGGCGGCGCTCGCCATCGCGATCCTGCCGGTCGTTGCCGCCTCGATCGCCGGCAGCGCGGTGACCGTCCCGCAGATCCCGACCTGGTATGCCGGCCTCGCCAAGCCGCCCTTCAATCCGCCGAACTGGATCTTCGCACCGGTCTGGACCACGCTTTTCGCGCTGATGGCGCTTAGCGTTTTCCGCATCCTGCGCCTGCCGGTCGGCATCCCCGGCCGCCGGCGCGCGCTGCTGGTCTACCACCTGCAGCTCAACTTCAATATCGGCTGGTCCTTCGCCTTCTTCGGCGCCAACAGCCCGCTGGCCGGCCTCGCTGTCATCCTGCCGCTGCTGGTCCTGATCGTCGCGACGATCGCGGCCTTCCGACCACTCGACCGGCTCGCCTCCAACCTGCTCTGGCCCTATTTCGCCTGGGTCGGCTTCGCGACGCTGCTCAACGCCTCGATCTGGTGGCTGAACCGCTAGAGCATCGGACCGAAAAGTGGGAACCGCTTTTCGGAAGAAGCAGATGCCAAAGCAAGGAGCTGGATCGTCACCTCGCGCCCGGAAGGGCGCGCGACGATCTAGCCGATCGAGCGCTCGATCACCTTCATCACGGTCGCGCGCAGATCGGCGATGGTGAAGGGCTTGGCCATCACCTCGGACACGATCGACTCGAGGCTCTTGGCCCGCTCGCGCTGCTCGGCATAGCCGGTCATCAGCATGATCGTCAGCTCCGGGAACTGCTGCTTGGCCGCAAGCGCCAGCGCGATGCCGTCCATCAGCGGCATGCGGATATCGGTCAGCAGCAGGTCGAAGCGGCCCTGCTCCGCTTCGAGGATATCCAGCGCCTCGGCCCCATCGGATGCGGTCAGGCAGCTATGCCCGTCGAGGCTCAGGCCGCGCGCGACCAGCACGCGCAGCGGCTCCTCGTCATCGACGACCAGAATACGCGACATGGATACTCCTCAGATGCCGGGCAGGCCGGCCTGATCATCGGTCTCGACCACGCCGACGAAGGGCAGCTGCCGATAGGAATGAGCCACGTCCATGCCGTAGCCGACCACGAAATAATCCGGGCATTCGAAGCCGACATAATCCGCCTGGATATTGACCGCCCGCTTATGCGGCTTTTCCAGCAGCACGGCGGTCGAGACCTTCCCGGCGCCGCGTGCCGCCAGCAGATCCTTGGCGAAGGCCAGCGTCCGGCCGGATTCGAGGATGTCGTCGACCAGCAGCACGTCGCGCCCGCGCACCTCGCTCTGGACGTCGCGCAGAATCTCGACCTGGCCCGAGGAGGTCGTGCCGGCCCGGTAGCTCGACAGGTGAACGAACTCGACCTGCGGCGAGAGCCCGGTGCGGTGCATCGCGCGGATCAGGTCGGCGGCAAACATGAAGGAGCCCTTCAGGACGGCGACGACGAGCAGGTCCTTCGGGTTGCTGGCCGCAATGGCCTGCGCCATCTCCTCGTTGCGCCGCGCGATCGCCGCTTCATCGTAGAGAACCCTGATGCGCCGTTCCGGCATGATGACTCCGTTTCGATATCCGGCCGCAACCAGCCTCGCGCTACGCCGATGCGCCAGCGAGCCGATGCGGCCAATGTCTGCGAACGCCGTCCGGTTCGGCACCGGAACGGTCGGCAGACACCCGTCCTAGCAGCCTCAGTGCTTGCTGGCGAGATTGGCCGCGCTCTGCGCGGATGTGAAGCGCACCTTGACCGACTGCCCCTGCTCCGGTGGCGAGGCCAGCCGGGCCCTGAAGCGGACGAGCTCGGCCGGCTCCAGGCTCGCGCGCGGCGGCTCGGTCGTCCAGGTGTAGAGCGTCGCGCCGCCGGCATCCTTGACCGCGACCTCGATCAGCGGCACCGCCGTCTTGCTTTTGGTGATGTTGGTGACATCGCCCTCGACGATGAGGAAACGGTTCTGGCCGTCGGCAACGACCCCGCTCTCGATAGAGCTGAGGCTGAGGCCCCGGACATTCACGGGCATGCCGATTGTCTCGAACAGGCCGGCCAATTGCGGCGCAGCGCGGACAACCGCCTGGCGCTGCCAAGCGACGATTCCAATCAAGGCAAGACCCGCGAGCGCCGCCGCCACCGGCAGCCCCGCTCCGCCCCGGCGCAGGAAGGCGCTCGACGCCTTGCCCGGCTTGGCAGGGCGCTTGCCCCGGCGCTTCGGCACGGCAGCGACCGGCGCCTCGACGACCGGAGGCTTCTCGGAAACACCCTGCGCGCCCGCTTCGGCAGCTAGCGCGGTGATCTCGGCATCGATCGCGGCGGCGCGCTCCAACTCCTCGGCGAGCAGCGCCTGGGTCTCGGCCTCGCTCGGCGGCTCGGGGAAGGCGCTCGGCTCGACATGCCAGGATGTCTTGCAGCTGGCACATCGCACCTTGCGCCCTTCCGGCCCCAGTTTGGCCGCGTCGAGTTCATATTGGCTCGCGCAGGATGGGCAGACGATCAGCATGGGTGCGAGCCAACTCCTTCAAGACGGTTGCGGCAAGCGCTTCGGCACGGCAGCGAGGCGCTGCACCACAGCAGCAATTGCGCGCGTCTCCATTGGCGCGATTTATGGTTAACGCCTCGTGAAGAATCTTCGGCGCAGATTGGCCGCGTCACGGTCTTTCCGCGCGCGTCGGCTTGCGGTGTAGGATCGTCCGCGGATTCGCAAGAGATCGGTTCAACGAGGAAGACCGCTTGGTTCGGTTCGAGAATGTCGGCCTGCGATACGGCATGGGCCCGGAGGTGCTGAAGGACATCAACTTCAGCATCGAGCCGCGCTCGTTCCAGTATCTCACCGGTCCCTCCGGGGCCGGCAAGACGACGCTGATGCGCCTCATCCTGATGGCGCTGAAACCGACGCGCGGGCTGGTCAACCTGTTCGGCCAGGATGTCTCGCGGCTCGACCCGGATACGCTGACAGCCTTCCGCCGCCGCATGGGCGTCGTCTTCCAGGATTTCCGCCTGCTCGATCATCTCACGGTCTATGAGAACGTCGCGCTGCCGCTTCGCGTCCTCGGCAAGGAGGAGGCGAGCTACCGCGCCGAGGTCGTCGAGTTGCTGCGCTGGGTCGGGCTCGGCGAGCGCATGCATGCCGTACCGCCGGTGCTCTCCGGTGGCGAGAAGCAGCGCGCGGCCATCGCCCGCGCCCTGATCAGCCGGCCAGAGCTCCTGCTCGCCGACGAGCCCACCGGCAATGTCGATCCCGGCCTCGGCCGGCGTTTGCTGCGCCTGTTCATGGAGTTGCAATCGCTCGGCACCGCCGTCGTCATCGCGACGCATGACCTCAACCTCATGGATATCTACGACGCACCGCGCCTCGTACTGGCCGACGGACACCTCCATGTCGACGCCTGAAGCCAGCGACCGGGAGCCCGGACGAACGGAGCGCGGCCTGCCCGCCAACCTTCGGCGCGACCAGCCGCTCGTCCCCGTCGACAATGTCGCCGGCCGCGCGCTGATGGCGGTGATCGCGATCCTGACCTTCCTCGCTTCGCTCAGCGCGGGGGCAGCGGTCCTCGCCGCGCGCGCCTCCGATCAGTGGCGCGGCGCCATCTCCAACGAAATGACCATCCAGGTCCGCCCCGATTCGCATCGCAAGATCGACGATGACGTCGCCCGCGCCGTCATGCTCGCCAGCGGGCTGAAGGAGGTCGAGAGCGTCCGCGCCGTGCCCAAGGCCGAATCCGACAAGCTGCTCGAGCCCTGGCTCGGCACGGGGCTCGACCTCGTCGAATTGCCGGTGCCACGCCTGATCGTGCTCAAGCTCAGATCGGAAGCAGGCTCCGATCTCGCCGGCTTCGGCGCGACGCTTCGTCGCGAAATACCAACCGCGACGCTCGACGACCACCGGCTCTGGGTCCGGCGCCTCTCCGCCATGGCCGGCACCATCATCGCATCCGGCTTCGCGATCGTGCTGCTCGTCCTGACGGCGGCGGCGCTCGCCGTCGCCTTCGCCACCCGCGGCGCGATGGCCGGCAGCCGCGACAGCGTCGAGGTCCTGCATTTCGTCGGGGCCAACGACGATTTCATCGCACGCGAATTCCAGAGCCGCTTCATCCGGCTCGGCCTTCGTGGCGGCCTGTTCGGCGGCCTTGCTGCCATCGCCACGATCGCCGTGCTCGGCTTCCTCGCCTCGCGCTGGAGCGCGACGCCCGAGGCCGAGCAGCTGCAGGCCCTGTTCGGTGCTTTCGAGATCGGCTGGACGGGCTATGGTGCCGTCATCCTCGTCGCGCTCGTCGTCGCCGTCATCGCCGGCCTCGTCTCCCGCTTCACCGTGCGTCACCACTTGAGGATGCTGGCATGAGCATCGCAAGCACGGCGCGACATCAACCAAGCCTTAACCGTTGCGGCACAGCCGGACGTAAGTCCGCCGCCGTTATGCCCGATTGGCGCGCTAGGACGGCGGCGTCATGGCCATGATCGGCAACACAGACGACCATCTCACGATGGCCCGGTCCGATTCCGCGCCCCGGAGCGGCAAGCCTGCCCGGTCGATCTCGCTGCGCCGCATTCTCGGCCTGACGGCGGCCACTCTCGCTGGTGCCGGGATTCTGCTCCTGGGCATGGGCTATGTCCGTTTCGCCGGCATGATCGACGCGCGCGAACCGGCCACCACGCCACGCACCGATGCGATCGTCGTCGTCACCGGCGGCGCCCAGCGCGTCGGCGACGCCATGGGCCTGCTCGGGGCGGAGCGCGGACGACGGCTCCTGATCAGCGGCGTCAACGAGAAGACCGGCCGCGAGGAGCTCGCCAAGCTGAACCCCGCCACGCGCGACCTGCTCGCCTGCTGCGTCGATCTCGACTATCGCGCGCGCAACACCATCGGCAACGCCATCGAGGCCCGCCGCTGGCTCCGCCGCCACGGCTTCCGCTCGCTGCTAGTCGTGACCTCGAACTACCACATGCCGCGCACGCTCGCCGAATTCGCCCATGCGATGCCGGGCGTCGAACTCGTCGCCCATCCGGTCGTGACCGAGCATATCGACACGGCTGGCTGGTGGAACCGCTGGTCCACCATCAAGGTCCTCGTGCCGGAATACGCGAAATACCTCGTCGCGCGCCTGCGCAGCCTCGTCGAGAGCGACCCGGAAACCTCGCGCCTTTCGGTGATCATCGGCGGCCGCAAGCCGGTTTCGCCAAAGCCCGCCGACGTGCTCGGCCCGGCAGCCGAGAAGCGCACGCGCCTTCCGGGCGAGCATCGCCACGAAGGTTGATGGCGAAAAGCCAAGGCGATGCTTGACCGGGACGGCATCTCGGGCTCATTGCGCAGCATGCTCGTCCTGCGCTCCCTCGCCTTCAATATCCTGTTCTATGCCAATCTCGTCCTCTGGCTGATCTTCGCGGTCCTGCCCGCGCTGCTGCTGCCGAAACGCGCGCTGCTGGCGGTCGCGATCGGCTGGTCGCACTCGTCGCTCTGGCTGATGCGCGTCATCGCCGGCACGCGCTACGAGATCACCGGCACCGAGAACATCCCGCAGGGCGGCCTGATGGTCGGCGCCAAGCACCAGTCCTTCCTGGAGACCTTCGCGCTGGTCACCGTGTTCACGAACCCGGTCTTCATCCTGAAGCGCGAGCTGACTTGGATCCCAGTCTTCGGCTGGGCACTGACCAAGATGCGGATGATTCCGGTCAATCGCGGCGCCCGCGCCCGTGCGCTGTCCGACGTCACGCGCCGCGCCAAGATCGAGCTCGGCCAGAACGGCCGCCAGCTCCTGATCTTCCCGGAAGGTACCCGCCGCGCGCCCGGCGCCCCGCCGGCCTACAAATTCGGCGCCGCCCATCTCTACGCCGAGCTCGGCGTGCCCTGCGTCCCCGTTGCGCTGAACACCGGCCTGTACTGGCCCCGCCGCAAGTTCCTGCGCCGCCCGGGCACCGTTCGGATCGAGATACTGCCGGCGATCGAGCCAGGGCTCGACAAGGTCGCCTTCCAGGCCATCCTTCAGGAGCGGATCGAGACGGCGAGCGACCGCCTTCTGGCTCAGGGCCGCGCGGAACTCGCCGCGCGCGGCATGGACCCGCTCGCCAACTCCTGACACACCCTGACAGCAGCGGAACAGGAAAGCGCCGACTCCATCGCCGGCAGCGCTTGACTTATCCCCATATCGTTCCCATTTTGTTCCTATCACTGGAGGAACGGATATGGCCGCTCTCGCCTATCGCTACACCCCCGATCTCTTCGACGAGGCCCCTGTCGCCCGCGAAATGCCCCTGCGCAGCACCGCGGCTCTCAACGAGCGCCGCTTCACGGCCTGGCGCGGTCGCTCGGGCCGGCGTTATGTCGCCTCGGTCTTCTCGGTCGACGACACGCATGCCCTGAGCTTCACCGATGCGGTGCTTCTTGCGATCTCGGCCGATCGGCGCGTCATCGCCGCCCGCGATTCCGGCCCGTTTGGCATCGAGGCCGCGCTCGGCCGCTGGCAGCGCGCGGTCATGGCCGCAGGCGCCTGCGAGATCCATGTCCATCTGCTCGCCGAGGACGGGATGAGCCGCCGCGCCGCCTTGCTCGACCTGATGCCGGAAGCCAGCCCGGAAGGCTGATCAACCCGTCAGCGGCGGATGGGGTGCGCCTAGCCCCGGCGCCAGCTGCTGCGCGAGTTCCGCCAGCACGGGATCGAAGATACCCATCTTGCGCAGATGATCATGCGTCTGCAGCACATAATCCGGGTTCTCGCCGGACTGGCCCTTGCCCTCCCGCACGAGCTTGAGCAGCTGCGCCGCGGGCAGCTTGCCGGCATATTGCAGGTGCTTGCGGTCAGCGACATAGACGATGCCGCGCACCTGCCGGCCATCCTCCAGCTTCAGCGGCACATGGCGTTCGAGATAGACCGCCGTCGCCTGCTCGCGTGCCCGGAGATAATCCACCGTCTCCTGCGCCTGTCCAGCCGCGACGCGGAAGGCAAGGCCGCGGCAAACCCCGCCGCGATCGAGCCCCAGCACCAGTCCCGGCCGCTCCGGCGTGCCGCGGTGCACATGCGAGAATACGCAAAGCGAGCGGTGATAGCCGTGGAGCCGCGCCTGCACGCTCTCCTCGAAGGCGAAGCCCGGCCGCCAGATCAGCGAGCCATAGCCGAAGACCCAGAGATCCGTTGCGCCGAATTCGGTCGTCATCCTCGTCCCATAATTTGGCCGCGCCGGCCTGCTTGCTTGAGCATCAGACCGAAAAGCGGTACCCGCTTTTCAAGCAAATCCGGTGTCACGACAACGAGATAGATCGGCCGCGACGGCAGTCCGGGCGATCTAGCGATCCGCCCGCCTCCGCGCAAGGAATGCCTGCCGCATGACCGATACTCTTCCGACGCGCCGCCGCAGCCGCTTCTGGCTCTATGGCCCCTTCATGCTGCTGGTCGTCCTCGCCGTCGCCTGGTCCACCTTCTGGTTCTATGCGCGCGGCCGCGTCTCGGCCGAGATCGAGAACGCGCTGGCCCGCGAGGCGCAGCGCGGCCGCACCTGGACCTGCACCGACCGCTCCGTCAGCGGTTTCCCCTTCCGCATCGAACTACGCTGCAACGCGCTGGCCCTGACCTCGACGCGCTGGGGCGATGCGGTCCGCGTCGAGACCGGCCCCGCCGTTGCCGTCGCTCAGGTCTATTCGCCCGGCCTCGTCATCTTCGAGGTGTCGGGCCCGGCCAAGGCAACCCTCCCCGAAGGCCGCCTCTTCGACCTCAGCTGGAAAAGCCTCGGCGCCAGCCTCGCCTGGCGCAGCCCCGAACGCTTCGCGCTCGTCGCCAGCGAACCGCGCGGCGTGCTGACCACGCCCGGCCTCGCCACCGAGACCTGGGGTGCGGCCGCCCTCGAAGCGCATCTGCGCCGCAACCCGACGCGCCCCGCAACCGAGCAGGCCGTCGACATCGCCATCTCCGCCAAGGGCACGATCCTGCCACCGATCGATGCCCTGCTTGGGAACACCGAAGCCGGCGAGATCGCCCTGCAGGCGACGCTCACTCAGGCCGAAAGCTTCCGCAAGGGCTTCAATCCCGACGCCCTCGAAACCTGGCGCACGGCGAACGGCACGCTCGAACTGACGCGCCTCGTCTCGACCAAGGGCAAGGCACGCGTCGATGGCAGCGGCCAGTTGATCCTCGATCAACTGCACCGCGTCGCCGGCGATCTCCAGCTGGCGGCGGCCGGCATCGAGCAGATCGGCGGCCTGCGCATCGGCAACCTGCTTGGCGGCCTCGGCGGCTTCCTGGGCGGACGCGGCAGCAATGCCGGCGCGGCGCCCGGCCTCACCACTCTGCCGCCGGTCTCGCTGCGCGAAGGCCGGGTCTTCATCGGCCCGTTCCGCCTGCCGCTCCAGCCGCTGCCGCCGCTCTACTGACAGCAAAGAAAAGGGGCGCCTCGCGGCGCCCCTTCAAACTCTCGACGGCAGAGCCGGCTCAGGCCGCCGGCAGCGCGGCGCGCGGCGCCTCGATGCGGGTGATCGCCTTCTTCACGGCCTCCTGCACCTTCTCGAAGGCACGCACCTCGATCTGGCGGACGCGCTCGCGCGACACGCCGAACTCCTCGGAGAGCTGCTCCAGCGTGATCGGGTCCTCAGCCAGGCGGCGCGCCTCGAAGATGCGGCGCTCGCGCGGATTGAGCACTTCCAGCGCCTCGCGCAGCGCCGAGTGGCGGTTATCCGCCTCCTCGGAATCGGCGAGGCGGCGCTCCTGGCTTTCCGAATCGTCGACCAGCCAGTCCTGCCATTCGCCCTCGCCATCCTCACGCAGCGGCGTGTTGAGCGACGCGTCGCCGCCGAGGCGGCGATTCATGTCGACCACGTCCTGCTCGTTGACGCCGAGCTTGGTCGCGATCTGCTGCACCTGATCGGGGCGCAGATCGCCCTCGCCCAGTGCCGAGATCTTGCTCTTGGCCTTGCGCAGGTTGAAGAACAGCTTCTTCTGGTTCGCGGTGGTGCCCATCTTCACCAGCGACCACGAACGCAGGATGTATTCCTGGATCGAGGCCTTGATCCACCACATCGCATAGGTGGCGAGGCGGAAGCCCTTCTCGGGCTCGAAGCGCTTCACCGCCTGCATCAGGCCGACATTGCCTTCCGACACGACTTCGCCGATCGGCAGGCCGTAGCCGCGATAGCCCATGGCGATCTTGGCGACGAGGCGCAGGTGCGAGGTCACGAGCTTGTGCGCCGCATCGCGGTCGCCATGCTCCCGCCAGCGCTTGGCCAGCATGTATTCCTCGCTCGGTTCCAGCATCGGGAACTTGCGGATTTCATCGAGATAACGTGACAGCCCGCCTTCGGCGGACAGGACGGGCAGCGAAGCACTCGCCATGCTCGTTCTCCTCATCGAGGCCCCCGCTTGGCGGCAGGCCCTCCGCGCGATCAACCTTCGCGCAGGCTTCGGATTCGGCAAAACGATCCAACGCTGGAACCTGTCATCGGTTCGGTCGGAACGCTCGCTTGCGGCGCCCCCTTGGCCATCCGCATCCGAACAACCCCAGTATATGCGAACTCACTCTGGCGGAAAGGTGGCAAAATCGCCCGGTTCGCTCACAGCCGCGCGAGCGCTGCTTGCAAATTCGCAAAATCCTCGGGCGGTTCGGACTCGAACAGCATCTCTTCACCGCTCGCCGGATGCTCGAAACCGAGAATCGCCGCATGCAACGCCTGTCGGCCGAGCGTGGCCAATGCCGCTTGCGCATCGGCGGGCAGGCGGACCGCCTTGGTGGCGAAGCCCGAGCCGTAGAGTTGGTCGCCGAGCAAGGGATGGCCGATATGGCTCATATGCACGCGGATCTGGTGCGTGCGCCCGGTCTCCAGCCGGCATTCGATCAGGCTCGCCAGCGGCTCGGTCTCGTCCAGCCCCTTCAGCAAGGGCGGAAAGCGCTGGAGCAGTTCGATATGGGTGATCGCCTCGCGCCCGCGCCCTTCCTTCACCACGGTCATCTTCTCGCGGTTGCGGGTCGAGCGTTCGATCGGCGCGTCGATCGTGCCCTCGCGCAGGCGCGGCACGCCCCAGGCGATGGCGAGATAGGCGCGTTGCAATGGCCCGGTGCGGCCATGGTCGGCGAACTGCTTGGCGAGCTTCTGATGCGCGCGGTCGTTCTTGGCGACGACGAGCAGGCCGCTGGTATCCTTGTCGAGCCGGTGCACGATGCCCGGCCGCCGGATGCCGCCGATGCCGGACAGGCTCTCGCCGCAATGGGCGATCAGCGCGTTGACCAGCGTGCCGTCCTCATGGCCCCCGGCCGGGTGGACGACGAGCCCTGCCGGCTTGTCGATCACGATGAGGTGCTCGTCCTCATAGACGACGTCGAGCGGGATATCCTGCCCGACCGGATCGGCCGGCTTCGCGGCCGGCATGACGAGCGCGATCGTGTCGCCCTCGACCACCTTGCGGCTGCCATCGCTGAAGACGGCGCCGTTGAGGCTGACCCCGCCCTCCTTGATGACCTGCTGGAGACGCGCGCGCGAAATCTCGCCGGCGAGAAGGGCGAGCGCCTTGTCCAGGCGCTGGCCGGCCTGCTCGGGACCAACCGTCAGGGTAACAGCGGCATTCGGATCGAGAGTGGATGTCATCGCGTCGCTATAAGGCGCATGGCCGCCGGCCGCACGCCTTTTCCGCTCAGCCGAACAGCCTGAAGCCGCTCTTCTTCGGCTCCGGCGGCGGTTCCTCCTCCGGCCCTGGATCGTCAGGCGCGTGCGAGACCGGGAAGATCACCGGTTTGGGCGACGCCGCCTCGCGCGGAGCAGGCTTGCTTTCGACCGGCTTGGCCTCGGCTGGCTTCGATTCAACGGGCTTCGCGGGCTCGACGACCGCTTCCACCGGCTTCGACTCGACGACCGGCTTCGGCTCCTCCTTCGGAACCGGCGGCGCAGCGGCCACAACCGGCTCCGGCTTGGGCTCTTCCTTCGGGGCAGGCGGAGGTGGCGGCGGCATGACGGCCGCAGACTCGATCGTCGTGACGCTCTCGGCCTTGGCCTCGATCAGCTTGGTCGAATCGTCGAGATCGGCCAGCACGTCGTCGACGGCCTGCGCGCGGCTTCCCAGCGTCGCCGGCGGCACGGTCCAGACGAAGGCGTCGAGCCGGCCGGTGATCGGCGAGACCGGCATCCAGTGGTCGGAAACCAGCCCATCCGCCACCCAGGCGGCATCACGCGGCGCCCGCGTCGCCCGTGCCAGCCATTCGCGCACGCGCCCGGCGGCGCCATGCTCGGCATCCTCAAGCTCGGCCATCAGCAGGCAGGCCCGTACCGAGGCACCACCCGCCAGCAAGGGCTTCAGCGTCTCGCGCGCCTTCTGGAACTCGCGGGCCTGGATGGCGGCGCCAGCCAGCGCGAGAACGCTTTCCGGATCGGAGGGACGCAGCTTCGTCAGCGTCGTCGCCCGGTTTAGGCGGTCCAGCGCGCTGTCGCCCGGCCGCGCATCGAGATAGGCGGCGGCGATATCGGGATGCGGCGCATCCTTCCAGGCGGCCTCCAGCAGTTTCGACGCCTTGCGGACGTCACCGCGCTCGGCGAGCATCCGCCCGGCCAGAGCGGCGGCCGGCGTCAGGGCCGGCGCGAGCTTCACCGCTTCGAGCGCGGCGGCGAGCGCCTTCTCGGGCTCGTTGTCGCGTGCCTGCAGGGCTTCGGCGGCCAGCAGCACGGCGCGCTGACGGCGCGCCTCCGCCTTGTCGGCAAGTCTCAGCGCCGCGCGGCGCTCGACGGCGGTGCGGGCTGCCTGCCAGTCGCCGGCCTGCGTGTGGAAATCGAGCAGGGCGTCATTGGCCCAGGCAAGCGATGGCGAGCGGCGCACCGCATCATCGGCGAAGGCGCGCGCGGCGGTGGCATCGCCGCGCCGCTTGGCCTCGACGAAGAGCCCGCGCAGGCCCAGCACCCGCGTCTCGGATTTATCCAGCATCGCCTTGAAGGCGGCCTCGGCCTGCGCCCGGTCGCCGCTCAACTGCGCGGTCTGGGCCTCCAGCAGCAGGGTCAGCGGTTCGCCCGGAACGAAGCGGCGGGCCTCGCCGGTATAGCGCCCGGCGGCGATGGGATCGCCCGCGCCGATCGCGACCATTCCACGCGACACCGCCTCGAAGCCGCGCGCCCGGCGCCGCGCCCGCGAAGACAGGCTGAAAGCCGAAGGCAAGCCGAAGACGAAGCGCAGCACCGCCCAGGCCAGCAGGACGAGGAAGGCCAGCGCGACGACGCCGATCGCCGCCAACGCGACGCTGGTCTCGATCCGGTAGCCCTGCCAGAGCACGGAGACTTCACCCGGCCGGTCGGCAAGCCAGACGGCGCCGAAGGCAAGGCAGGCGAAGACGGCGAGGTAAACGAGAACGCGAACCATGGACCCCTCAACCCTCCGTCAGCCGGCCACGCCAAGCGCCGCGACCGCATCCTGCGCGATTTTGGCGATCGCCGCATCCGCCGCGGCACGCTTCTGCAGATCGGCGCCGAATTCCGCACTGGCACGGCGCGCCGGCTCCGGCAACTGGCCCCACAGGGCCGCGGCCTTGACGATGTCGCCGGCAGCAATGGCGCTTTCCAGCCGGATCGGCAGCGTCGCCGGATCGGTCGAGCCGCTGTCGCCGACCGGGCGCACCGTGACGATGCGGCTGGTCAGGGCCAGCAGCTTGTCGCTCCAGCTGTCGGAAGCCGGCATCACCTCGCGCTGGAACGTCGCGCCATGCTTGCGGAAACCAACCTGAAGCGCCTCGCGGGTCGGCGCCCCCGAGGTCGCGACCGCCGTCAGCGCGGCGAGATCGGCCTGCGCCACGCCGCTTTTCGTCAGCGCCGCGATATCACCCGCAAAGGGCCGCCCAGTGACGAGCGCGCGCTGCACCCGCTCGGCCAGGACGATCCGCGCCGCCGCCATCGCCTCCGGGCTCGCGCCCGCTGCGGCTTTTGCCTGCGTCTCGACGCTGCCGAGCCGCCCCGCAATCTGGTCGAGACGCTGACCGACGGCGGCCGCCGCCGCTTCGGCGCGCTGAGCCTGAGCGCTGAAGGCGCTTGTATCCGGCGCCTGCGCATTGCTGCCGAGCGAGGCGAGCTTAGCCGTGACGGCCTGAAGTTCGGAGCCGGCCTTCGCGGCAGCGTCCGACGCCGCAGCCGCCTTGCGGTCGGCCGCAGCCGCGCTCGCCTGCAAGGTTTCGATCCGGCTGCGCAGTTCAGCGATCGCCTCGGTGCTTCCTGACGGCGCCGGTTTGGGGAGCACGTAGGACACGAGCGCACCGCCGATCACACCACCGACAAGAGCGGCCGCGGCCACCGTGAGCCAAGGCGTGCGAGCGGGACCATCACGATCAGCGGGCGGTCGCACCGGCTCGACCGGCGGCGGGGAGAATTCCTGCGGCAGCGCTTCGGTCGGCGCGACCGCTTCCGGCGAAGGCTTCGCCTCATCCGCATTCTCCGCTGTTTCCGACGACACCGCCTGCAGGTCGACGGTCGGCGGCGTGCGTTGCAGGCTGCCACGCGGCTCCGCTCGGGCCGGATCGCCAAGGCGCTCGCGCGCCGAGACCTGCTGCAGCGCCGCCAGCATCCCCGCTTCTTCAGGATGCTCCGCAACGAGAACCGTGCTCGCACCAGCCGAAATCAAGGGCGAGGCGACATCGGCGGAGAGGGTGACATGGGTCAGTTCCAGTGCTTCGTCGGCAACATTGGCGGCCTGTGCCAGCGCGATGAAGGTCCGTGCCCCGCGCGCCGAATAATGCAGTGCCGCACCACCACCACCATGCCTGAGCGCTGCCTGCGTATCCTCGGGCAGGACCGAGACCGGCTCGGCCGCATAGGCGGTCCAGAGCGTCACCTCGTAACCGGCCTCGCGCAGGCGGTCCGGCACATCCTCCTTGCGGTCACGCCCGACGATCATCAGGAGCTTGGCAGGCGCCGGCAGGGTGCGCTTGATCAACTCGATCAGGTCGTTGCGGTCGCCATCGGCGCTGCGGGTATCGTCCAGCCCGGCCTCGCGCACCTTCGCCGCCGTCCGGCTCCCAACGGTGAAGACCGGCAGGTCACGCCAGGTCGCGGGGCCATCGGCCAATGCCGGCACGCCGTTGCCGCTGGTCAGCACGATCGCATCGAACGCGCCCTCGGGCGCGGCATCCGTCAGGCGGATCACCTCGAAGAGCGGCGCGACCACCGGCTCGAAGCCATGCTCGGCAATGGCGCGCGCGGTCCGTTCGGCATCGGGACGGGGACGAAACACGAAAACGCGCATTCACAGCTCCTGACGAGACAGGCAACGGGCACTGGGCGATCCGCGAAGGATGCAGCATTCCGCGTTCGGGCTGCATTGAGGCGGAACAATGATGCCGAGCATGCCGTCTCCCATTTTGTATCTGGCGCGAAGGCAGCATCCGCGCGCCCTTGGCCTTGCATCCTGCCCCGCACTATACGAAGGAATTGCCGGCGAGGAACTGCCGGACAAAGCCCTTCATCCCGTTCTTCCGTTCCACGAGGTTAATCGAGCGATCATGCGTGTCCTTGGGATCGAGACGACCTGCGACGAAACGGCGGCCGCGATCGTCTCCGTCGAGCGTTCCGGCGACAGCAAGATCCTGTCGAACGAGGTGCTGAGTCAGATCGCCGCACATGCCGCCTATGGCGGCGTGGTCCCGGAGATCGCGGCCCGCGCCCATGTCGAGGCGATCGACCGCATCATCGCCCGCGCCTTCGCCAATGCGGATCTGAAGCCCAGCGACATCGACGCCGTCGCGGCAGCGGCCGGCCCCGGCCTCGTCGGCGGCGTCATGGTCGGCCTCACCGCCGGCAAGGCGATCGCGCTCGCGACCGGAAAACCCTTCATCGCGATCAACCATCTCGAGGCGCATGCGCTGACCGCCCGCCTCACCGACGACCTCGCCTTTCCCTACCTTCTGCTGCTCGTCTCCGGCGGCCATACCCAGTTGCTCGCCGTGCGCGGCGTCGGCGACTATCTCAAGCTCGGCGGCACGATCGACGACGCGGTCGGCGAGGCCTTCGACAAGATCGCCAAGATGCTGGCTTTGCCCTATCCCGGCGGCCCCTCGGTCGAGCGCGAGGCGGCCAAGGGCGATCCCGAGCGCTTCGACTTCCCGCGCCCGATGCAGGGAAGGCCGAGCCCGGATTTCTCGCTCTCCGGCCTCAAGACCGCCGTGCGCCTCGTCGCCGAGCGAATTGCGCCGCTTTCCGACAACGACGTCGCCGATCTCTGCGCCTCCTTCCAGGCCGCCGTGGTCGATGTGATGGTGGATCGCACCCGCGCGGGCCTGCGCGCCTGCCGCGAGGCCGGCCTCACACCCTCGACCCTGGTCGTCGCTGGCGGTGTCGCCGCCAACCAGGCGATTCGCAGCGGGCTCAACCGGCTCGCGACCGAAGCCGGCCTGCCGATGGTTGCCCCGCCCTTGGCGCTCTGCGGCGACAACGGCGCGATGATCGCCTGGGCTGGCCTGGAGCGTCTCAGACTCGGTCTCGTCGATGACATGAGCGCCGTCGCCCGCCCGCGCTGGCCGCTGGACGAGCTTTCGGCCGCGCCCTCGACCGCCGCATGAGCCCTCGCAACGCCTATCGCAGCATCGGCGTCGTCGGCGCCGGCGCCTACGGAACCGCGCTGGCGCTGGCCGCCGCCCGTGCCGGGCGTGATGTCCGGCTCTGGGCGCGCGATGCCGCGACCATCGAGGCCATCGCGCAGGCGCGGCAGGCGCCGAAACTTCCCGGCATTGATCTGCCGGAGACCATCCACGCGACCAGCTCCCTCGCCGCTCTCGCCGATTGCGACGCCCTGATCATCGCCGTGCCGACGCAGGCCCTGCGGTCGGCCTGCGAAGGACTGGCCGCAGCGCTGCCGCCGCGCGTGCCGGTGATCTCCGCCGCCAAGGGCATCGAGCAGGCGAGCGGCCGCTTCGCGACAGAGATCATCGAGCAGACCTGGCCCGGCGCGATCGCCGCGATCCTCTCCGGCCCGAGCTTCGCTGCCGATATCGGGCGCGGGCTGCCGACGGCGGTGACACTCGCCGCCAGCGACCCGGCTCTGGCGCAGGCGCTGGCCGCGACACTGAGCTCGCCGGCCTTCCGCATCTACCACTCCGCCGATACGCGCGGCGTCGAAATTGGTGGCGCCGCCAAGAACGTGCTCGCCATCGCGGCCGGCATCGCCATCGGCCTGGGTTATGGCGAGAGCGCTCGCGCGGCGCTGGTGGCGCGTGGCTTCGCCGAGCTGCGCCGTTTCGGCGAAGCTTATGGCGGCGACCCGGAAACCTTGATGGGCCTCTCCGGCCTCGGCGATGTCGTGCTGAGCTGCGCCTCGCCGCAATCGCGGAATTTCTCCTATGGATTGGCGCTGGGTCAGGGCAAAAGCCCGGCCGAAGCTGCCGGCGGCAAGCTGGCCGAGGGCGCCTTCACCGCCCCGGTCCTCGTCGAGATGGCCCGCGCGAAGCAGGTCGAGACGCCGATCGCCGAGGCCGTGGCCGCGATCATCGCCGGCCATGTCGGCGTGCGCGATGCGGTTGCGGCACTGCTGGCGCGGCCGATCCGGGCGGAGTGAGGGAGGAAAGCATGGCGGGAGACTGGTCCGACCTGACGAAGCGCGTCGCGCGCGGCATCGCCGAGGTCAAGAAGACGACGGGCTCAGAGCTGATCGCCGAGAGCGGCCCGGTGCCATTGGCCGGCCGCATCGCCGGCCCGGTGATCCAGCATCGCAAACGCCGGGCGGAGGGCACACATCGCTTCGTACTGATCCTGCCCTTCGGCGAGGGCGAGGTCCGCGTCGAGCTCGACCCCAAGGATTATGCCGCGCTGACCCGCGAGATGGTGCGGTTCTGGAACGAACAGGGCGAAGCGGCCTCGCAGCCGCCGGTGCCGCTCAAGGAGGACGAGGCCTGATGGCTCACTGGCTGATCAAATCCGAACCGTCGAAATGGTCCTGGGACCAGCAGGTCGCCGCCGGCGCCAAGGGCACGCATTGGGACGGGGTGAAGAACCACACCGCCAAGCTCAACCTGATGGCGATGAAGCTGGGCGACCAGGTCTTCTTCTACCATTCCAACGAGGGGCTCGAGGTCGTCGGCATCGTCGAGGTCATCAAGGAAGCCTATAACTGGATTCCGGGCGAACCCTGGGTCCTCGTCGACTTCAAGGCGGTGAAGCCGCTGCCGAAGCCCGTCTCGCTCGTCGCGGTCAAGGCCGAGCCGAAGCTCGCCAAGATGTCGCTGGTCACCTCCTTCCGCCTCTCGGTCCAGCCGGTGACGGACGCGGAATGGGACATCGTCTGCAAGATGGGCGGGCTCTGAGCCCTCAGCCGCGATAATAGTGCTCGAAGGGCGGATAGCCCGCCAGCGCGCGCGGCCGATAGGGCCGCATGTCGTCGAGGATCGGTACGGCCGCAGCCTGCTGGCGCGGCTCGACGGCCTCAGCCATGCGGGCCGGCTGCGGCTGGAACCGATGCTGCACGAAGCCTTCCCGCGTGCCCTCGCTCCAGGGCAGCCAGGAGGTCTTGCGCTCGTCATGCTGGCGGCCAAGCGCATCCGGCCGCAATTCCGCGATCAACCCCGGCTCGACGATGAGCGGATGCGCGATGGCCTGCGCCTCCGCGATCATCCAGCCGAGTGACAGATCGGAAAGCCCCATCTTCAGGCCGTAGCCGCCGCCGATATCGGTATGCACGCCGGCAAACCAGACCTGCCTGATCTGCCCGGACGGCGCCGCGCTCTCGTCCCAGAGCTCGGGCGCGAAGACCTGTCGGTTCTCGTCGATCGCCAGGACGTGGCGGCCATGGGCGACCTGCCGGTTGAGGATCGCATCGTGGAATTTGTGCCGGCCGGGCAGGCTGCCGATTCCCGGCAGGCCGAGCGCCCTGACCGTATCCCAGACGCCGACGAAGAAGGGCGGATTTGACTGCGCGCCATGGCGCTGGCGGAACGCCGCCGCAGCCTCGGCCCGGGCGGTGGCGTCCTTGACCATGTAGACGTCCTTGATCGCGCTCGCGGCCAGCGCCCTGACCTCTTCCACCTTGATCGCGGCGCTGAATCCATCCCAGCGTGTCACATGCGCGAAGCCGCCCGGCACGCCGCAAAGCGCCAGAACCCCGCCGAGGCTGCGGACAGTGTAGGCGCCGCGGCTGAAGCCGAACAGGAATATCCGGTCGCCCGGCCTGTAGGCACAGAGCAGCGCAGCATAGCAGTCGATGATGTTGTCGGTGATGCCGTAGCCGGTCGCCTGCGCCAGCAGATCCTTGAAGCGTCGGAACGGGCCGCGAATCTCGCCCTCGTCCGGATTCGAGCCGAGGCCCGGATCGTAGAAGCAGATTTGCCCGGCGCCATCCGCCTCGCGCGTCGCCATGAACAGGCGATAGACATTCGTCCAGTTGATCGGGTTGGCGCCGCCGGCCTGTCCCGTCCCATCCGAGAAGATGCCGATATTGCGCGCCATGTGGCCTCCCAGAGACCTATCCTACCATTGGATGAGGCGAACCGGGGATGTTTTGGCGCTGCGTCATGCCCCAAACGCCGGTCCCTGCCACGAAAGTGCGATGCACAATGGGTTGCCGCGCCGCGCGCGCATCCTATGATGCGTCGAAATCGAAGAAGCGACGTCCGCCGTGCCTACCCTTGAGGCGGACCAGCGCAACACAGACGATCCAAGTCTGGGGAGACGCCCGAATGTCCGAGATCATCTACGACGTCCCGACCTCCTGGTCGAAGAAGGCCTGGGCGACCGACGCCAAGTACAAGAAGATGTACGCGGCCTCGATCAAGGACCCCGACAAGTTCTGGGGCGAGCACGGACAGCGGATCGACTGGTTCAAGCCCTACACCAAGGTCAGGAACGCCAGCTACAAGCCGGGCAAGGTCTCGATCAAATGGTTCGAGGACGGTACCACCAACGTCGCCCATAACTGCATCGACAGGCATCTCGCGACCCGCGCCAAGCAGACCGCGATCATCTGGGAAGGCGACGACCCCAGCGAGTCGAAAAAGATCACCTACGGCCAGCTCTATACCGAGGTCTGCAAGTTCGCGAACGTCCTCAAGGCCAATGGCGTCAAGAAGGGCGACCGCGTCACCATCTACCTGCCGATGATCCCGGAAGCGGCCTATGCGATGCTGGCCTGCGCCCGCATCGGCGCGGTCCATTCGGTGGTGTTCGGCGGCTTCTCGCCGGATTCGCTGGCGAGCCGCATCGAGGATTCCGATTCGAAGATCGTCATCACCGCCGATGAGGGCCTGCGTGGCGGCCGCGCCGTCCCGCTCAAGAAGAATGTCGACACCGCCGACGACAAGGTGAAGGGCGGCATCGGCACCGTCATCGTCGTCAAGCGCACCGGCGGCAACGTCACCATGAAGGACGGGCGCGACGTCTGGTACCACGACGAGGCCGCGAAGGTCTCCGGCCATTGCCCGCCGGCCGAGATGAAGGCGGAGGACCCGCTCTTCCTGCTCTACACCTCGGGCTCGACCGGCAAGCCGAAGGGCGTGCTGCATACCAGCGCCGGCTATCTCGTCTACGCCTCGATCACCCACCAGTACGTCTTCGACTACCATGACGGCGACATCTACTGGTGCACGGCCGATGTCGGCTGGGTGACCGGCCACAGCTACATCCTCTACGGGCCGCTCGCGAATGGCGCGACCACGCTGATGTTCGAGGGCATCCCGACCTACCCGACGATCTCGCGCTTCTGGGAGGTCATCGACAAGCACAAGGTCAACACCTTCTACACCGCTCCGACCGCGATCCGCTCGCTGATGGGCGCTGGCGAGGAGCCGGTCAAGAAGACCAAGCGCAAGTCGCTGCGCCTGCTCGGCTCTGTCGGCGAGCCGATCAATCCGGAAGCCTGGGAGTGGTATCACCGCGTCGTCGGCGAGCGCCGCTGCCCCATCGTCGATACCTGGTGGCAGACCGAGACCGGCGGCATCCTGATCTCGCCGTTGCCCGGCGCGACCCAGCTGAAGCCGGGCTCGGCGACGCGGCCCTTCTTCGGCGTCAAGCCCGAGATCGTCGATGCCGAAGGCAAGGTGCTGGAAGGCGCCTGCGAGGGTAATCTCGTCATCGCCGAGAGCTGGCCCGGCCAGATGCGCACGGTCTACGGCGACCACAAGCGCTTCGAGGAAACCTATTTCGCGACCTATCCGAACAAGTACTTCACCGGCGACGGCTGCCGGCGCGATGCCGACGGCTATTACTGGATCACCGGCCGCGTCGACGACGTCATCAATGTCTCCGGCCATCGCATGGGTACCGCGGAGGTCGAATCGGCTCTGGTCGCGCACCCCTCGGTCTCGGAGGCTGCGGTCGTCGGCTACCCGCATGACATCAAGGGCCAGGGCATCTATGCCTATGTCACGCTGATGTCAGGCGAGGAGCCGACCGACACGCTCCGCAAGGACCTCGTCGCCTATGTCCGCAAGGAGATCGGCCCGATCGCCTCGCCCGACCTGATCCAGTTCGCACCCGGCCTGCCCAAGACCCGCTCCGGCAAGATCATGCGCCGCATCCTGCGCAAGATCGCCGAGGACGAGTATGGCGCGCTCGGCGACACCTCGACCCTGGCCGATCCGGCCGTCGTCGACGACCTCGTCGCCAACCGCCAGAACAAGCGCAAGGCGGGCTGAGCCGCCCTTCTCCGGGATGAACCCAAAATGGCCTGCCGCACCTGCGCGCAGGCCATTTTCATGGGATTGGGCCCGGCAGGCGGGAACCGAAGCGGATATCGAGGGTTCGCAACGCCGCAGGCCTGCGCTAGATCATGCTCATGCCGCGTTCATCGTGTTTCCTGATAGTGACGCAACGTTCGGCTGACCGAGATCGGAACCCGCGCCTGATGACGACGACGATCAAGACCGCATCGACCGCCGCCCTCACCCGCGCGGCCGCCTTGCTGCCTCTGCTGGCGCTGACCGCCTGCGCCGGTTCGCAGCGCTTCAGCGGGCCGGTGATGAACCAGCCTTCCTACAGCCAGCCCCTGCCCTCCGCGCCGCCGGTGAGTTCCGCGCCGATCACCTCGGAGCCCTTGCCCCCGCCCGGCGGGTATCCGGCTGCCCCCCCGCAAGCCGGCGGCTATCCCGCCGCGGGAGGCCCGCAGGGTGGTGGCGCGCTGCCCCCGCCCCAGGACCCGTTCTTCGACCCCAATGCCGGCGGCGCGGCGCAGGGCCAGCCCCTGCCCGCGACAGGCCAGCCGGTACAGGATCCCGGCCTGCGCGGCAGCAACAATCAGGTCGCGGGGCTCGGCTCGGCCCCGGCAGCGGCGCCGCGTCCCTCGGCCAGCCGCGACAGCATGGTCGGCGGCTGGACGGCGCGCGAGGCGACCGGCGGCTCCTGCCGCGTGCAACTGTCGAGCAGCCCGACGCTCGATCTCTATCGCGCATCATCCTCCGGCTGCACGAACAAGGACCTGCAGAAGATTTCGGCCTGGGATTTCCGGGACGGCGAGGTCTATCTCTACCAGCAGGGCGGCACGGTTGCGGCCCGGCTGCGCAGCTCCGGCTCAGGCGGATTGGACGGCGCCGTCACCAAGTCCGGCGCCTCCCTGTCGTTGAACCGCTGATCCGGCTCAGGCGCCGGGAACCCGTGAGAGCAAGGCTGTCGGCCAGAAACTTTTCTGGATCGACAGCGCCATGGTCGCGAAGCCCTTCGCGTTGTCGAGGGCTTCGTCGAGGATCGTGAAGGGCGTCGGACCACCGGTCGCGATCACGCCCTCGACATCGGCATAGCCCCCGACGAGATCGGCCTCGAACTTCGCCGCGAGCCGGCGCATGGCCGCATTCTCAGGCAGGCAGGTCAGATAGAGCGTGCGGACGCTGCGATTGCGCGCCGCCGTGATCAGGCGCCCGAACAATTGCGCGCCGACGCCGCGCCGGCGCCAGGGCGTCTCGACGCTGAAGGCGGCCTCGCCAGTGAGTGCGATGATGTCGTCGAGGCCGCGCAATTCGGCCGCCCCGCGCACTACGCCATCGACCACATAGGCATAGACCAGACCACCGACGCCGAACGTCGTCCTGGCATAGTTCTCCAGGAAGGCGTCATTGACCGCCGTGCCGAAACGCTGGTGGCGCGTGACGGCATCGAGCCTGAGCAGATGCTCCTTGAAAAGATCGCGCTCCGTCGGCCAGAGCCTGCGGATCACGCCATCGCCGGCCTTCTTGCCGGATTGTCGCGAACGAACCAATTCTCATCTCCTGAACAGCGCATGTGTCGCGCTTACCGACCAGGAGGCGTTGTCTTCCCTAACTCGCTCATCACATCGTATGAGGTGAGCACGATTGCAAGAGCGAGATCTGCGGCATTTTCGCCGGGTCAGCGGAAAGATCAAGCCCTCAACCGAGCTCCACATGCATCGGATGCATACGTTGGGCGCTAGATGACGTTGGGGACGGGGGCGAAAAAACCACTGTAACGCCGTAAAATGTCGTGCAATAATTTCGCATTGACCCCGATGACGGCGCGCCCGGCATGAGCTAAGTTGCGTGCTCCCGGTCACTCATATTTGAAGATCCATGTTCGATCGTCGCAAGCCTCCCGCTGCCCAGCCCTTCGTCACGCACGAAAACATCGAAGCCAAGGTCAAGTGGTTCGACCCCGAGAAGGGGTTCGGTTTCGCATCGCCCTCCGATGGTTCGGGCGATGTCTTCCTGCATGTCTCGGCCATCGGTCCGCTCGATCAGCAGGACCTGCTGCCCGGCGCCACGATCGTCGCCGATCTCGGCGAAGGCCGCCGCGGCCTTCAGGTCGTCGCGGTCCATGAGATCGACGCCTCCACGGCCACGCAGACCGCGCCGGCTCCCCGCGCCTTCTCGCCTCGTCCTCCCCGCGATGATTTCGGCGGTGGCGGCTATGGCGACCGGGATCGCGGCGGCTTCGGCGGCGATCGCGGCGGCTATAACGACCGCGGCGATCGCGGTGGCTACGGCGGTGGTGATCGCGGCGGCTTCGGCGGCAGCGATCGCGGCCCGCGTGGCGGCGGCGGCTTCCAGGATCGCAATAGCGGCCCGGTCGAAGGCCCCTATGATGGCGCCGTGAAGTTCTTCAACTCGGATCGCGGCTTCGGCTTCATCGCCCCGGACAAGGGCGGCCCGGACGTGTTCCTGCACGTCTCGTCGCTCGGCCGCAGCGGCCTGCAGCCGCCGATGGACGGGCAGCGCGTGCGCTTCTCGATCCGCACCGGCCGCAAGGGCCCAGAAGCCGCCGACGTCAGCTTCATCTGACGCCACGCAGCTTCGCTGAAAAACGGAAAAGGCCCGCCAATGGCGGGCCTTTTCTTTTTGGCGCGACAGGCCGTGCAGAACGCGCGCCACCTAAGCGGCGCGCGTCGCCCCGGGCTCAGTGGCCGTGGTCGTCGCCTTCCAGGCCGCCGATATGCTTCTGGGTGTAGAGCTCGATGCCGATGCGGCTGATGAGGTCGAGCTGGGTCTCGAGGAAGTCGATATGGCCTTCCTCATCCTTCATCAGGGCCTTGAACAGGTCCTCGGACGGGAAGTCGCCGACCTCGCGGCAATACTTCGCCGCTTCCTGATAGAGCGAGCGAGCCTCGATCTCGGCCTTGAGATCGCATTCGATCACTTCCTTGACGGTCTCGCCGATGCGCAGCTGGTCGAGCGTCTGCAGGTTCGGGAAGCCCTCGAGGAAGAGGATGCGGTCGACGAAGCGGTCGGCATGGACCATCTCCTCGATCGATTCCTTCTTCCAGGTCTTGGCCATGTCCTTCAGGCCCCAGTTGTCCAGCATGCGGTAATGCAGCCAGTACTGGTTGATGGCCGTGAGCTCCGAGCGCAGCCCCTTGTTGAGATATTCGATGACCTTCTTATCGCCCTTCATCGGGTGCACTCCGCAATCCACATTAGAATGATCCTAATGTAGACCCAGCCTGCCCGGAAGTGAAGAGGTAAAAAACGAACCCGCCGCTTTTGATCGATCAGGCGATCGGGGCAGCGCTCAGGCCGCGATGCTCTCGTCGTTCAGCTCGATCCCATCGAGCATGATGCCGACCGAAACATGCACCGCGCACTCGACCTCGCGGCTGGCGCAGCTGCCGCATTGCGTCGCGCAGACCGCGCGGGCTTCGGCCAGAAGGGCCCGGACCTCGCGCGCGCAACGGCCGCAATCCGGGCTGCAACCCAGGCAATCGTAGACCTCGCCGGCCGTCCGGGGGCCGCTGCCGTCAGCGGCGACAGTCCCCTTGATCTGGCCGCAGGACAGAACGTTGCAGGAGCAGACGATCACGCGTGGTGGCCCACCACCCGCTTGGTCTCGACTTCCTCGCCATCGGCGCTGCGCAGGCGGACGATGACCTCGACCGAGGAGATCACCATGCCTTCCGGAGCCTCCGGCAGGCCCGCGACCTGGATCATCGAGCCCGGGATATCGGTGACGGTCTCGTCGTCCTCGTTGTAGAAATGATGGTGCTCGGAGACGTTGGTGTCGAAGAAGGTCTTGGGACCGGAGACGGAAACCTGGCGCAGCAGGCCAGCTTCCGAGAACTGGCGCAGCGTGTTGTAGACGGTCGCAAGCGAGAGCGGCTCGCGCGCCCGCAGCGCCTCCTCATAGAGCATCTCGGCGCTGACATGGCGGTCGCCCTTGGCGAAGAGCAGCCAGCCCAGAGCCATGCGCTGGCGCGTCGGGCGCAGGCCCGCCGTCCGCAACCGCGCCTTCACGGCGCTGATCGGGCAGGTCGACGGGTTTTTCTGCGGCCACGGGATATGATCGCCCGCCATGGGCTTGTGATCGTGATCCTTGCTCGCCAGAACACTCATTGTAACGCCTTCCACACGCCGAACCTCGGCAGCGTAGTTTAGAAATCCTCTAAACTACTGATATTATTGTCATTTTTGCCAAAACACCTCTCAAATGTCAATCTTCGCAGCTGCGGCATCGGGTAGCGTCCACAGCACAACCGCGTGACCGCAGTGCCGGTCCCCCGCGCAGTGCGCATGACTATGGCTTTCGAGGCCGCCATTCCCGACCAACTGCGCAGCCGGAAGTTCTGCGTGGAAACGCGCTAGTGGCCTCCGCCGCCGCCAGCGCCTGCGACAGGCTTCGGCGGCTTGCGCAGGAACAGCGCCATCACGACCAGGCTCGCGAAGATCATGGTCAGGCCGAGGAAGACGTCGCCGAAGGCCATGACCAGCGCCTGCTTGTGGACGCGCTGATTGATCAGCGCGAGCGCCATGGTCTGCGCCGCATCGCCATAATCGATGAAGCGCTGCGCCGTATTGGCGATCGCGTCCTCCGCCACCCCGCGGCCGGCCGCGACCATCTCGTGCAGGCGGGCGATGTGCAGGTCGGTCCGGGTGTTCAGCATCGTGTTGATCACCGCGAGCCCGACGGCGCCGCCGAGATTGCGGGTGAGGTTGTAGAGGCCCGACGCGTTCTTGAGCTGCTGCGGCGGCAGCGAGCCGAGCGCGATATTGTTGATCGGCACCATGCACAGCATCAGCGAGCAGCCGCGCAGGATCTGCGGGACGAGGAGTTCGTAGAAATCCCAATCCGAGGTGATGAAGGAAGCCCACCAGGTGCCGACCGCGAAGCCGCCGAAGCCGATCATCATCATCACGCGCGGGTCGAGCTTGGTCGAGAGCCGCCCGGCGATCGGCGCCGTCAGGAACATGCACAGGCCGGTGACGAACATCGTCTCGCCGATCATCAGCGCGTCATAGCCGCGGATGCGCCCGAGATAGACCGGGTAGAGATAGGTCAGCCCGTAGAGGCCTATGCCCATCGTGAAGGAGAACAGCGAGCCGAAGGCGAAGTTGCGGTTCCGGAAGGCGTAGAGATCGACCAATGGATCGTCCCGCGTCAGCGCGCGCCAGAAGAACAGCACGGCGCCCAGCACCATCACGACCGAGAAGAACACGATCTCGTGGCTCTGGAACCAGTCGAGCCGCGTCCCCTCCTCCAGCACATATTCGAGGCTGCCGAGGAAGGCCGCCATGGCGCCGAGCCCCAGCCAGTCGAAGCGCTTGAGCAGGCTATGGTCGGGCTTGTCGAAATCGATCAGCGTCCAGGCCGCGATGGTCACCCCGATGCCCGGCACCACGTTGACGAGGAAGAGCCAGTGCCAGGAGAAGGCATGGCTGAGATAGCCTCCGACGGTCGGGCCGATCGTCGGCGCCAGTGTCGCGACGAGACCGATCAGCGGCGAGATCACCGGCCGCTTCGAGGGTGGGAAGATGGTGAAGGCCGCCGCGAAGACGCCGGGAATCATGCCGCCGCCGATAAAGCCCTGCACCGCCCGCCACAGGATCATCTCGTTGATCGAGGTCGCCTGCGCGCAGAGCACGCTGGCAATGGTGAAGCCCGCCGCCGCGATAGAGAAGAACACCCGCGTCGACAGCGCCCGGCTGAGATAGCCGGAGAGCGGGATCATGATGACTTCGGCGATCAGATAGGCGGTCTGGACCCAGGCGACCTCGTCGGACGAGGCGGACAGGCCAGCCTGAATCTCCGCCAGCGAAGCCGAGACGATCTGGATATCGAGGATCGCCATGAACATGCCGAAGACCATCGCCATGAAGGCGAAGATCCTGCGCAAGGGTACGGCATCCGAAGCCGGCGGCGCTCCCGCCGGCGCAGTCAGGGTCGCGGTGGCCATGGCGGCCTACCTTTCCTCGGGGCTGTCTTCCCGTGCGCGCTGCGGCACGGAATGCCGCTGCGCAGACACGGGACCGTCATCAGAAAGAGGCGCCCTCACAGAGCGGGGAGCCGATAACATTTCGTCCTGCGGTCCCGCATCTGCGCAGCAGCGCTTCTCGCTGCAGCGCGTGCGGGATGGCCCGCTTCATCAATGGTGCCTGATCAACGCTGGCCGGCCGGTCGCGGATCGATCGAGACCACCACCGACATACCGGGCCGCAGAACGTGCTTCGCCGCCGCGTCCTTGTCGAGCATGATGCGCACGGGCACGCGTTGCACGATCTTGGTGAAATTGCCGGTCGCGTTATCGGGCGGCAGCAGTGTGAACACAGAGCCCGTGCCGCCGGCGATCCCGCTGACCGTGCCGTGGAAGACCTGCCCCGGCAGGGCATCGACGGTGATGCTCGCCTTGTCGCCGGTCTTCAGCGGCCCAACCTGCGTCTCCTTGAAATTGGCGTCGACATAGACCTGATCGAGCGGAACGATCGACATCAGGCGCTTGCCCGCGCCGACGAGGTCGCCGATCTGGACGTTGGTGTTGGCGATGACGCCATCGATCGGCGCGGCGATCTTCATGAAGGAGAGATCACGCTCGGCCTTCTGCTCGGCGACCTTGAGCTCGTCGATCTGGCGGGCTGCCTCGATGCGCTGCGCCTCCAGCACCTTGATATTGGCCTGCGCCTGCACGACGCCGGCCTTGGCGCTCGCCACTGCGGCGACAGCCTGGTCACGCGCCGCAGTCGCGGCATCGAGCGTCGCCTGCGAACCATAGGACTTGGCGGCGAGGCTGTTGGCGCGGTCGAAATCCGCCGCCGTGCGGGTCACTGCCGCCTCGGCCGAGTTCTGTTGCGCCTGCGCCTGCATCTGGGCGGCACGCGCCGCCTCGACCTGGCTGTCGATGCGGGCGAGCGTCGCCTGCGCCGTCGCGGACTTGGCACGGGCGCTGTCCAGCGCGATCCGCCAGTCGCCATCGTCGAGCGCGACGAGCGGCTGCCCGGCCCTGACCTCCTGGTTCTGGCGCACCGAGACGGTCGCGATATTGGCGGAGAGCTTCGCCGAAATGGTCGCCATCTCGGCGCCGACATAGGCGTCGTCGGTCGAGACGATGAAGCGGCCATTGCGCCACCAGTCGACGCCGTACCAGAGCCCGGCGCCGATAACGGCAGCACCCACGACGAGCAGCGCGCCGCGCTTCAGCGGGCTCTTGCCGGATTTCGCCCTGGTCTCGGCAGTTTCGGGTGGCGCGCTCTTCGCCTGCGCGTCGCGGGCAGTGGCAGGTTCGGCCGCCGGCTGGGCGGTCTCGGCCTTGGCATCGACCAGCTTCAGCCGGTCGCGGCGGTGTTCGGTGGCGGTTTCAGCAGACATTGGGCGTCCTGCATGTCAATTCGAACCAATCAGTTCGATTGAACTTGAAATAACGCGGGGCATGATGCATATCAAGTCAAATCGAACCAATTGGTTCGATTCTTTTTCGCAGCAGCCATGCAGAGCCCGCAGACCGGGCCGGAACGAGATGTCGGAAAGCTCTGAAAGCCCGGTAAAGACGGGGCCCCGCAATCGCCGGATCGCCGGCACCGATCCCGACAAGCGCCGCCAGATCCTGGACGGCGCCTTGCATATCTTCACCTCGCGCGGCTTCGACGCCGCCAGCATGAGCGATATCGCAGCCGCCGCGAACGTCTCGAAGGGCACGCTCTATGTCTATTTCGAGGACAAGGAGCATCTCTTCGTCGCGCTGATCCAGCGCGAGCGCGAAGCCCAGAAGCGCGGCGCGATCGAGGCCTTGAACGAGGATTCCGATCCCGTTCGCGCACTGACCACCTTCGGCCGCTGCATCGTCAGGATGATCAATGGCGACCTTGCCGTCAGCGCCCACCGCGTCGTCATCGGCGTTGCCGAGCGCATGCCGGACCTCGGTCGCGGCTTCTACGAGAACGGCCCGATGCTGGGCTCCAAGCTGATCGCGGGCTATCTCGACCGCATGGTGGCCGAGGGCAAGCTCGCGATCGACGACACCTATCTTGCCGCCGTCCAGTTCCTCGATCTCTGCCAGTCGACCCTGACCCGCCCGCGCCTGTTCAATGCCGTCCGCACCGCGCCGAGCGACGAGGAGATCGAGCGCGTCGTCGCTTCGGCCATGGCGATGTTCATGGCGCGCTACGGCGTGAAGCCGCAGGACTGAGCCTCAGCCCGCGACCTGCCGGGCGCGGATACGCTCGCGATGGGCGGTATAGAGGCCCGAAGCCGCGATGATCGCCGCCCCGACATAGGTCCAGATATCCGGGATCGCGGCGAAGACCAGATAGCCGAAGATCGAGGACCAGAGCAGCTGCGAATAGGAGAAGGGCGCCAGCAGCGAGGCATCCGCGTAGCGGAAGGCCTGGATCAGGAAGATGTGCCCGATCGTCGAGATGCCGCCGATGAAGAGGCCGATCAGCACCGCCTTGAGATCGAGCGCCTGCCAGCTGAAAGGCACGGCCAGCGAGAGCAGGAGGAAGCCGATCGTGGCGGAATAGGCCAGCGTTACCACCGGTATCTCGGTGCGGCTCATCATCCGGGTGACGATCAGCGAAAACGCCCAGAAGAACGACGACCCGAGCACGAAAAGCGAGGCGCCATGAAAGCCGTCGCCGCCGGGACGCACCACGACCAGCACGCCGATCAGCCCGACGATCGTGGCAAGCCAGCGCCGCCAGCCGACGATTTCGCCGAGGATGGGAATGGAGAGGGCCGTCACGAAAAGCGGCGAGACGAAGGAGGTGGCGGTCGCGTCAGCCATCGGCAGGTCGTGCAGCCCGGCCACGAAGAGAATCGAGGAGATGGTGACGCCCAGGGCCCGCAGCACCTGCAGGCCGGGCCGGCTTGTCTTCATCCTGCGGAAGCCGCCGGTGAAGCTGATGGTGACGAGCATGATCGCGGCGAAGGTGCCGTAGCGCATCCAGGTGATCTGGAGCGCGGGCAAGGTGGTCGCGAGATATTTGGAGGCGATGTCGCCGCTGCACATGAAAATCGATGAGAGCAGCAGAAGCGCGATGCCGCGCGCGGAATTATCGATGCGCAGCGGCCTGCCTTCCTGCGAAGGAACGACCGGCGGTTCAGGAAGGGGGGCGTTGGGCAATGGCTAATGTTCGCGCGCAAGGACTGCTCAAGCCTTAGCCGTTTTGTCCGGCATAGCCACACGCAAAGACGGTCGCCCGCCCATGCGTGTGGGCATTGCCGGTAACCCTGCCCGGTTTCCGGACAGGGTCGGATCGCGTTGCTTACCTCAGGCGGCCTGCTTGCGCGGCTGGATCAGCTTGCGGTTGACCAGCACCTCGGCGATCTGCACCGCGTTGAGCGCCGCGCCCTTGCGCAGGTTGTCCGACACGCACCAGAAGGCGAGGCCGTTCTCGACGGTCGAGTCTTCGCGGATGCGCGAGATATAGGTCGCGTCCTCGCCGGCCGCCTCATGCGGGGTGATGTAGCCACCGGGCTCGTGCTTGTCGATCACGAGGATGCCCGGCGCGGTGCGCAGCACCTCGCGCGCCTCGTCGGCGGTGATCGGCTTCTCGCACTCGATGTTCACGCTCTCGGAATGGCCGATGAAGACCGGCACGCGCACGCAGGTCGCGGTCAGCTTGATCTTCTTGTCGAGGATCTTCTTGGTCTCGACCACCATCTTCCACTCTTCCTTGGTGAAGCCGTCCTCCATGAAGACGTCGATATGCGGAATGAGGTTGAAGGAGATGCGCTTCGGGAACTTCTTGGTGGTGACCTCGCCGGCCGAGAACACGGCGCGGGTCTGGTTGAACAGTTCGTCCATGCCTTCCTTGCCGGCGCCGGAAACCGACTGGTAGGTCGAGACGACGACGCGCTTGATGCCGAACTTGTCGTGCAGCGGCTTCAGCGCCACGACGAGCTGCGCGGTCGAGCAGTTCGGGTTGGCGATGATGTTCATCTTGGTGAAGCCCGCAGCAGCGGCGGCATTCACCTCCGGCACGATCAGCGGCACGTCGGGATGCATGCGGAAGGCCGAGGAATTGTCGATGACGACGCAGCCCTGCGCGCCGATCTTCGGCGACCAGGCCTTCGAGACGTCGCCGCCGGCCGACATCAGGCAGATATCGGTGTCGGAGAAATCATAATGTTCCAGGGCCTTGCACTTCAGCGTCTTGTCGCCGAAGGAAACCTCGGTGCCGACCGAGCGCGACGAGGCGAGCGCCACGACCTCGCCGACGGGGAAGGCGCGCTCGGCGAGAATGTCCAGCATCTCGCGGCCTACATTGCCGGTTGCTCCGACGACTGCGACCTTGAAGCTCATGATGTGATCCTTTGCGGATAAGGCGGTTCTGGTCTCCCTTTGGGGGCCGCCCCGCACCGGTTCGGGCGGGTTCGGCGATCTCTCCCCGCCGGGGGGAGATGGACCCGGAACCGAGGCGAAGCGTCAGCGCGACAGGCCGGTTTTCCCGGTCGTCGTTTTGGTCGTGAGTTTCGTCGTCGTCAGACGGACAGTCACAGAGCCAATCCCGAAGGGCTGAAAACTTCGCTAGGCGGCACAACCTTGCGCCACGCCTTGTCAGAACACCGGGAACGCCGAAATGTCAATCTCCTCCTCATAGTGGTGCCCGGTCCGCGCATTAACCCTGCCCGTTGACCTCCTGTTCACTTTGCCGGCCGATCGCCCGGCGCCGGTAACCCGGCGGCGACTCTCAGCGTCCAGCCTGCCCGCCTGACGATCGATGGCACGGCCGGCCTTGCGCCGCGCGGGAGTGACGGGTTGCGTTTGCGTTCGGAGGAATTGATGGACCGGTTGCGGTCCCTGTCGCAGCAATTGCGGCAGGGCTTGTCCGTTGCCGGCGCCGGATGCCGCGTCATCTGGGCAAGGGTCGCAGCCATCGATCTCGTCCCGGCGCTCATCACCTGCGTCGACCGGATCGAGAGCGGCTTCCGCACCGTCTCCCATATTCTTCGCCGCCTCATGCCGCGCAGGGGTCTGGGCTTGCCGGGTGCCCTCGCCTGGCGGATCGCGGCAGCTCTCGGCGGCATCAGCCTGACGGCAGCGCTCGTCACAGCGCTGTCCGGGAATGGCGAGGGCCAGTCGCAGCTCGCCAGCCTGGCATCACCCGTGGCAGCGGCAACCACCCAGAACGCCGCCGTCAATCGCAAGCCGCTCCTCGCCACCACGGAGGCCGATTGGGTCGCGATCACCCGCCCGATCACGATCTTCAATCTGGAAGCTCCCGAACTTGGCCGCGAGGCTCCCGCGATCGAGGCTCGTCGCAGCCGCGATGGCGGCCGGCGCGAAGACCTCCTGAGCTTCGGCACCTTCGCAGGCGCCGCCCCCCATCTCTTGCTGCGCCTGCAGACGGGCGATGGCATCGCCGCCCATTCCGGCTCCTTCACGGTCGCGCTGGTTCATGCGGCGGCACTTCGCAGCCTCGCCGTCGAGCGCGGCAGCACGCCCGCCACGATCGAGACCCGCTTCGGCCCTCTCGAAACCGCCGATATCGTTCTCGGCGACGGTTCGGAAACCCGCGCCTGCCTCGCCTTCCGCTCGGTCGGACCTGATGCTCCCTTCGCGATGAGCGGCTGGTGGTGCGCCGGTGCCAAGCCCAGCGACCGCAAGCAACTGACCTGCCTGATCGACCGGCTCGACCTCGCCAATGCCGGCGCCGAGCCCGAACTGCGCGCCGCCTTCGCCCGCAGCGAGCTTAAGCGTCAGCCGGGCTGCGCCACGCCGCGCCTAGCGGCGACCGGCCGCAAGGTCTCCTGGCTTGACGCTGATGGCACGATGCCGGCCCTGCGCATGAAGACCGCGACCGCCGAGCCGGCAGCCGAATCTCGGCCGCGTCGTGCGAAAAAGCCCCGTCGCGAGCGCTAACAAAGTTGTTAACGACGCGGTGCTAGTCTTTGCACCGGTTTTTGGATGCTTACATCGAGCGGATCGATCCGCTCCCGGAGATTGCCGTCATGATGTCGTTCAAGCGCGTTGCCGCCATCCTCGCCGTCGCCGCGACGGCCTCGACCGTGATGGTCAGCATCGCCGAAGCACAGAACCGCCGCGGCCCGCTGCGCGTCACCGTCCAGAAGCGCAGCTATCTCGATCCCGGCAATGTCGTGCCGGTCGGCTCGCTGAACCGCTATGCCAGCCAGCACATGTCGGCTTCGCCGGTCTATGCCAGCACGGGCGAGCTTTATGGCGAAGGCACCCTGCCTGGGCGTATCGGCGCGGGCGTGAACCCGTTCGCAAATACCTTCGCGACGCCGCGTTTCTGAGAAGCCCATTCGTCAAGGGCACCTTCTTGAAGGGCGCTTGTCATCCCGTGTCTGCGCCGCAGCGTGCAACGCTGCTGCGCAGACACGGGACCGTTCTCAGGAAAAGGCGCCCTCTCGTCGCGCGATCCCGCATCTGCGCAGCAGCACCACGTGCCGCAGCGCGTGCGGGATGACACCCTTCATTAACGCGCCCCCTTCGTGTCGCGCCCCTTACTCCGGCAGCGCCCTGAGATAACGCACCGGCCGCCCCGGCGCCGCCGCGTTCGCCGCATGCACGATCGCGTTAGCATCGATACCGAAATGCCGGTAGAGGTCCGCCACCGTGCCGGTCTGGCCGAAATGCTCGACGCCAAGCGCCTTCTGCCTGTGGCCATGCACGCTGCCAAGCCAGGCTAGCGTCGCCGGATGCCCGTCCAGCACCGAGACGATGCCGCAATCGCGCGAGAGTTCGCCGAGCAGCCGCTCGACATGGCTCGTCGCCTCGACATTGCCGCGCTGGCGCGCCCGCTCCGCCGCCTGCCAGCCGGCATTGAGCCGGTCCGCCGAGGTGATCGCGAGCAGGCCGACATCGCGCCGGTCCTCGCTAAGCAACCCGACCGCCTCGATCGCCTCGGGCGCCACCGCGCCGGTAAAGGCGATCACGACCGATGCGTTCGGCCCCGGCTTCCTCAGCCAATAGGCGCCATCGATGATGGCGCGCTCCAATTCCGGCGTCATAGCACGGCTCGGCTGCTCGACCTGCCGTGTCGAGAGGCGCAGATAGACCGAGCCCCCGGTCTCGTCGCGCAGCCAGGTGCGCTCGTCGGGGTCGCCCTCGCCGTCGCGCTGCATGTAGTCGAAGGACCAGCGCATCATCACGGCAAGCTCATCGACGAAAGCCGGCTCGAAGGAGCAGAGCCCGTCCTGGCTCATGCCGATCAAGGGCGTCGCAATCGACTGATGCGCCCCGCCTTCCGGCGCCAGCGTCACGCCTGACGGCGTCGCCACCACCATGAAGCGCGCATCCTGGTAGCAGGCATAGTTCAGCGCATCGAGCCCGCGCGAGATGAACGGATCGTAGAGCGTACCGATCGGAATCAGGCGCTCGCCGAAGATCGAATGCGACAGGCCGAGCGCCGAGAGGTTGATGAACAGGTTCATCTCGGCGATGCCGAGCTCGACATGCTGCCCCTTCGGCGAGAATTCCCATTTCTGCATCGAGGGAATGCGCTCGTCCTTGAAGGTGTCGGCCATCGACGCCTTGGCGAAGAGCCCGCGCCGGTTCACCCAGGGCCCGAGATTGGTCGAGACGGTGACGTCCGGCGCCGTCGTCACGATACGGTCCGCAAGCGGCCCGCCCGTCTTGGCGAGATCGTCCAGCACCTTGCCGAAGCCCATCTGGGTGGACATCGACGGCTGGATGCCGGCCTCCAGCTTCTCCGGAACCGGCAGCTTGGGGGCCGAGAAGCGCCGCCGCCCCTGCGAGAAGAACGGCACCTTGTCGAGGAAGGCGCGCATCTCGCTCTCGGACAGGCCAAGGCCCTCGAACAGGTCCCATTCATGGCCGGGGCGGATATTATTCGCCTTGCGGAAGCCGTCGAGCTGCTCCTTGGTCATCAGCCCGGCATGGTTGTCCTTGTGCCCGGCGATCGGCAGCCCGAAACCCTTCACCGTATAGGCGAGAAAGCAGACCGGCCGGTCATGGTCGATCACCTCGAAGGCCTCGAGGATCGACGGCAGGTCGTGGCCGCCGAGATTGCACATCAGCTTCGAGAGCTCGGCATCGGAGCGCTTCTCGATCAGCGTGGTCACCGGCCCCTGGTCGCCGAGATCGTCCATCAGGCGCTTGCGCCAGGCCGCGCCGCCCTGGAAGGTCAGCGCCGAATAGAGCTGGTTCGGGCAGGAATCGATCCAGGCCTTCAGCCGTTCGCCGCCCTTTTCCTTGAAGGCGGCCTGCTGGAGCGAGCCGTATTTCAATGTGACGACGTCCCAGCCGAAATTGCGGAACATCGTCTCGAAGCGGTCGTAGAGCCCCTCGCGGATGACGGCGTCGAGCGACTGGCGGTTATAGTCGATGATCCACCAGGTATTGCGCAGCCCGTGCTTCCAGCCCTCCATCAGGGCCTCGAAGATATTGCCCTCGTCGAGCTCGGCATCGCCGATCAGCGAGACCATGCGGCCTTCCGGCCGGTCCTTCGCCCAGCCATGCGCCTTCACGTAATCCTGCGTCAGCGAGGAGAACAAAGTCTGCGCAACGCCGAGGCCGACCGAGCCGGTCGAGAAATCGACGTCGTCGATATCCTTGGTGCGCGAGGGATAGCTTTGCGCACCCTTGTAGCCGCGGAAGTTTTCCAGCTTCTCGCGGGTCTGCAAGCCCATCAGGTAGTTGATGGCGTGGAAGATCGGCGAGGCATGCGGCTTCACCGCCACCCGGTCCTGCGGCTTCAGCGCGGCCATGTAAAGCGCCGTCATGATCGTGGCGAGCGAGGCCGAGGAGGCCTGATGCCCGCCCACCTTCATTCCGTCCTCGTTCTGACGGATATGGTTGGCGTTGTGGATCGTCCACGAGGCCAGCCAGAGGATCTTCTTCTCCAGCTCAGCGAGAAACGGCAGGCGCGGATCTGTTGTCATGAAATTGGCCCGAACTCCCAGTGCCGCCGATCATGCACGGAAGCACTGGCAGAACGAGCCAAATTTCTGTGCGGCGCCAGCCGGCTTTGGTGATTTCCGCTACGGCACGGCGGCCGGGCGAGGAAAACCACCAATCGGACAGCCGGGCCGGTTGCCGGCTACTTGTCGATCTGGGCGATCCGGTCGAGAGCTGCAGCGAAGCCGCTCAGCGAGACGTTGAACGAGACCGGCTCGTTATTCGATAGGTTCAGCGCCGCGACCGTCAGCGCCTTGCCGGCCTTCATCGCATCGGTCGCCACAGTCGGGAACGAGATCGGCAGCAGGCAGCCCTGCGCCAGGCAGGTCGAGAAGCGCAGGCCTTGTCCGAGATCCTTGTCGTCAAGCCTGAGAACGGCGCCATTCTCCAGCTTCATCCCGTGCGGGAACAGGATCGTACCCTCGGCGCGCCCATCCCTCGGCGCGCGCAACTCGATGGCGAAGACGCGCTGGCCGGTCTGGCTGTTGCCCTGCGACTGCAGGAGCACGCAGAGCCGCTGCCGCTCGACGATGCGGCAATCGACGGTCCAGTCGCCATAGGTCTCGTTGATCGCAGTGGCACCGTTCGGCAGCGTCGCGGCTGGGGCCGCAGGCTGGCTGACGCTCGGCGCAGCCGGAGAGGCCGGCGCCTGCGCGACGGGCTGGGCCGGCTTGGGCGCGGGCTTCGGAGCGGGCTTGGGCGCCGGACGGGGGGCAGCTCGTTGCGGCGTAGCTGCGGCCGGCTGCTCCGCCGGTTCTTCCTGCGCATGCACAGCCGGCGACGCGAAGGAGCCGAGCGCGAGAACGGCGGCGAGGGAGGCGGTGCGGAAGGAATGATGTTTCATGTCAGCGCTGTCGTATGAAGATATGGCTCGCCCTATCGCAGAAACCACTCCGGAGAGAAAGCACGAAAACGCTGCCTCGCCGAAATAGATGATTTCAGAGATCGAATGCTCAGCGAGATCAACAATAGAATCATTTCAAACTGAAAGTATTCGCTTCATCGAGAGCCTGCTTCGAGTGAGGCATCCGAAGCTCGATCTTGCGGCTGTAAAATCCTTAGAGACGCCTGACCTCTGCTGTCCGCGCAGGCGAACCCTGCCGCCGGCCTGCTTGTGAGCGCCCCGCCCCGCATGTCAGAAACCGGCACGGAATCGGGCCGCACGACCCGCGCAGGAGGAACCTACCCATGAGCAACAGCAAGGATGTCTGGCGTCGGGTCGACGACAAGGCCCCAGCCTATTTCGGGCTCTCCGACCGCATCTGGCACATGCCCGAGCTGAACTATCAGGAGGTCCGCTCGGCCGCCGAACACGGCGCCATGTTGGAGAGCGAGGGTTTTCGGGTGACGACCGGCGTCGCCGGCATTCCCACAGCGGTCGTCGGCGAGGCCGGCGAAGGCGGCCCGGTCATCGCGATCATGGGCGAATTCGACGCCCTGCCGGGCCTGAGCCAGGAGGCCGGTAACGCGACCGAGACCCCGGTCGAGAGGGGCGGCAACGGCCATGGCTGCGGCCATAACATGCTGGGCTCCGCCTCGCTGCTCGCCGCCGCCGCGGTGAAGGACTATCTCGCCGCCAACGGACTCAAGGGCCGCGTGCGCTACTATGGTTGCCCCGCTGAGGAAGGCGGCTCGGCCAAGGGCTTCATGGTCCGCGCCGGCGCCTTCGACGATGTCGATATCGCCCTGTGCTGGCACCCGGCCTCGTTCAACGGCGTCAACCGCGCCTTCTCGCTCGCCTGCGTCGAGATCGAGTTCACCTTCTCCGGCCGCGCCTCGCATGCCGCTGCGGCGCCGCATCTCGGCCGCTCTGCGCTCGATGCGGTCGAGCTGATGCATATCGGCGTCAACTACATGCGCGAGCACATGCCTTCGACGGCGCGCGTGCACTACGCGATCATCAATGCCGGCGGCATCGCCCCCAATGTCGTGCAGGCCACCGCGACGACCCGCCAGCTCATCCGCGCCGCCACGCTCTCCGAGATGTGGGAGCTCGTCGCCCGCGTGAAGAAGATCGCCGAGGGTGCGGCCCTGATGAGCGAGACCACAGTCGCGATCAAGCAGCTCTCGGGCGACGCCAATCTCGTCGGCAACCGCCCGCTGGAAGAGACGATGCAGGCCAACCTGCTGGCGCTCGGCGGCCCCGGCTTCGACGCCGCCGACCATGCCTTCGCCGCAAAATTCCAGAAGACGCTGAGCCCGCAGGACATCGCCGCCGCCTATGGCCGCTTCGACCTGAAGCCGAAGGAGGGCGAGGCGCTGAGCGACGAGATCTACCCGCTCGGCGCCGGCAACGACACCTCGGTCGGCTCGACCGATGTCGGCACCGTGAGCTGGGTCGTCCCGACCGTGCAGTGCCGCACCGCCTGCTACGCGATCGGCACGCCCGGCCATTCCTGGCAGCTGGTCGCACAGGGCCTCGCCCCGGCCGCCCACAAGGGCCTCGCGCTCGCGGCCAAGGCGATGGCCGGCGTCGCCTCCGACGTGCTGAACGACCCCGCCCTGCTCAAGGCAGCCAAGGACGAGTTCGCGGCCTTCCGCGCGAAGAATTCCTTCGCCAACCCGATCACTGACGATGTCGAGCCGCCGCTCGACATGGCCGCGCATTGATCGGGCGGACCAGAAGCGACAAAGCTTGATCAGCCGGCCGGACGCGGGAGAGCCCCCACATCCGGCCGGCTTATTCGGGGAATGCGCTAGCCACCCTGTAGTCCGGACAGCTCGACACGGATCGTCGGGCGGGTCGCCTTGAACTCGGCGACGGCAGCCGAAGTGAGGTCCGAGACCGAGTCGGAGGCGTTCGACATCAGGCGCAGGATGATCCGACCGAGCCGGTCGCGGGCTTCGGTCTCCAGCTCGGTGTCGAGCCTGTCGTCATGCCCGATCGCAGCCCAGGCCCTGGCCTGGACGGCTTCGGCGACGAGCAGTTCCTGGGAGTTCAGCACACCGGGGAAGCGGAAATTCGAGCTAGGCATCGGCGATTCAAACATGGCTGGCCAACGGATATAGGGCGGCCTCGGTTCCCGGCAAGGCAAAGAGAAAATCCGCAGCCGGATAGGTCGCCCCCTCACCATCGAAATTCCATGTGACGAGCGCGCTACGAAGCCGGACAAACAGGTCGGATAAACATAAAATCCAAATTGGACTTATTGTCCAAATTTGCCTTGACCCGCTCCCTCCCCGCCTGCACAGATGGCCGGCACAGCCTTGCCGCCCCGACGGCAAGCCACAGGCCGCAAGGCGGGAGGCTCGCGTGAAGTTCGACATTTTCCAGATGGAGCGGAACCAGACGCTCTTCGAGAACGACGTCGAGATCAACCTGACCGAGAGCGGCGTCCATCCCTGGTCGGTCGAGGACATTCTGGGCGAAGAGGCTGCGCGCGACCTGCTGAAACAGCCGCTCGGCTATGGCTGGACCGATGGCCGGCCCGATCTGCGGGCCAATATCGCCTCCTGGTATCCCGGCGCCACCGCCGCAAACGTGCTCGTCACCAACGGCTCTTCCGAGGCGACGATGATCGCGCTGATGGCGCTGTTCGAGCCCGGCGACTCCCTGGTCTTCGCCCTGCCGAACTTCATGCAGATCGACGGGCTTGGCCGCGCGCTCGGCTTCGATATCCGCCGGCTCGCATTGTCGGGCGACAGCGACTGGCAGATCGATCCCGCTCAACTCGCCAAGGTCGCGACAGGCGCCAAGGCGATCGCCGTGACCAACCCGGCCAACCCGACCGGCAGCGTGCTCTCGGCTGCGAGCCGCGCCGCCCTGATCGAAGCCGCGAAGCACAACGACGCCTGGCTGATGGTCGACGAGATCTACCGCGGCGGCGAGATCGACGGTGCCGAGACGGAAACGCTCTGGGGCAGCTACCCCAAGGTCGTGATTACATCGAGCCTGTCGAAATCCTTCGCCTGCCCCGGCCTGCGCCTCGGCTGGATCGTCGCGCCGGCCGAGGTCGTGGCCTCCGCGGCCGAGCGGCAGGATTACACCACGATCGGCAGCGGCATCCTCAGCCAGATCCTCGCCGAAGAGGTGATGCGCCCGGAAACACGCGGCCGTCTGCTCGCGCGCAGTCGCGATTTGCTGCGCAGCAATGCCGATCTCGTGGCGCAATGGATGGCGCAGCATAACAACTGGTCGTGGCGGCGCCCGCAGGCCGGCGGCATGGCCTTCCTGCGCTATCCGCTCGATATGTCTTCCGAGGTCTTCTCGCAGAAGCTGCGCGAGGAGGAGAGCGTCTTCGTCGTCGCCGGTAGCTGGTTCGGCATCGAGAACCACATCCGCATCGGCATCGGCGTCCCGACCGAGGTGCTGCGCGACGGCCTGGCGCGGATGGATCGGTTTCTGGCGCGGCAGAAGGGCTGAGGAGCCTTCCCGCCTTGCCGTCATGCTCGGGCTTGACCCGAGCATCTCCTGTCGAAGGAGGCTCCTGTGCCTCTCTTTCATGAGGTTCTCGGGTCAAGCCCGAGAATGACGCCTTGTCCCGTTCAGCGCCCGATCCCGTCCAACACCACCCGTGCGATCGCGATGTCCTGCACCGCGATCCCCGTGAGATCGGCGATGGTGATGTCGTCGTCCGAACGCCGCGCCGGCACGTTGCCGGCGAGCACCGCTCCCAGCTCGACGCAGTCACCCGCATCGATCAGCCCGACCGCCGCAGCGGCGGCGAATTCACCATGGTCGAGGCTCTGCTCCAGCGAATCCGCGATCCTGACATCGGCGAGCGCGACCAGCGCGGAATCCAGTTCCTGCTTGCCCGGCGCATCGGCACCGAGCGCGGTGATATGCGTCCCCGGCCTGATCCAATCGTCGCGGATGATCGGCGCCGCAGCCGGCGTCACCGTGATCAGCGCATCGGACTGCGCGCAAAGCGCCTCCAGTTCCGCCACGGGCTCGATAACGATACCTTCGCCTTCGAGATCACGCCGCAGCGCCTCCAGCTTTTCCGATGAGCGCGCCCAGACCGCGAAAAGCGGCTCGCGACCGCGCAGCAGATGCGCGGCGGCGCGGATCTGGAAACGCGCCTGCGTGCCGGCGCCGACAATCCCGATTCGGCGCGCATCGGCCCGCATGCCGGCCCGCGTCGCAATGGCGCCGGCCAGCGCCGTCCGGAGATCGGTGAGCCAGCCCTCATCGCGCAGGATCGCGACCACCGCGCCGGTCTCGGCCGAAAACGCGATCATCATCCCGCTCGTCGTGGGCAGGCCCTTGGCGGGATTGTCATAGAACCCCGTCGCGATCTTCACGACGAAGATGGCATCGCCGGCGATATGGCCGAACTTGATATGGCAGTCGCCGTTATGCGCGGGGAAGCCGAGATAGCCGACCGGCGGCATCTGCACCTGCCCCGCAGCCGCGGCCTTGAACCCCTCCTCCAGCGCGATGAAGGCCCGGTCGAGATCGACGGCGGCCTCGATCTCCGCACGCGACAGGTCAAGCATCCGGGGTCTCGTTGGCCTGGTTGAGATAGTTGTAGACGGTCGCGCGGGCGAGCCCGAGGATGCGCGAGATATAGGCGGCGGCATTGCGCCCGCCGAAGGCGCCATTGGCCGCGAGATCAGCCACCAGCTCGCGCTTCTCGGCCCGGCTGAGGCTGGTCACCGCGAGGCCGCGGCTTTGCGTCCATTGCTGCACGAACTCGTTGATGCGCTCGTGCCAGTCTTCCTTGAACAAGGCCTGCGGCTTCTCGACGCCGGTCGGCACGGTCGCCAAGGCAGAAAGCGTCTGCATCAGCGCGTGGAATTGCGAGACGTCGACATTGATGCAGAGCACGCCGATCGCCTTGGCCCCGACTGAGAGCACGATGCTGATCGATTTCAGCCGCCGCCCGTCCCAGTTCACCTTCTCATAGGGGCCGATGATCGTCTCGTTCGGATCGAAGCCGATCTCGTCGAGCAGGGACGGCTCGCCGAGCACGCGCTGCGAGAAATTGCCGGCGATATGCACGACGCTCTGCGAGCCGAGATCGTGCAGCACGACCTCGGCATGCGGCCGGAACAGCAGTGCCACCGCATCGCAGACCGGCAGATAGGGGGCGAGTTCCGGCGTCATGCCCGCTCCGTCAGCGCGGCTGCGACTTGAGATAATCGCTCAAGCGTTCCAGACCTGCCGAAAGATGGTGGCCCGGCGCGCCGATGCCGATGCGGATATAGCCGTCGAGCCCGTAGACATCGCCCGGCAGCAGCATGATCCCGCGCTCCTCGCGCAACCGGTGGACGAGTTCGGTCGAGTTCATCGAGTGGCTGTACCGGATGAAGGCCATGCCGCCGGCCTTGGGCGGCACGAAGGAAAAGAACTCGTCGTTCGCCTTCACCCAGTTCGTCAGCAGCGCGAGATTCTCCCGCAGGATGGTCTTGCTCCGCTGCAGGATTTCGGCGCGCTTGGCCGGCTGCACCACGATGCGGGCGATATGCTCGCTCAGCGCGCTCGTCGTGATCGAGGTGTAGTCCTTGTTCTGCCAGGCAGTATAGATGTCCCTGGCCGGCCCGACCAGCCAGCCGATGCGCAGGCCGGGCAGCGCCATCGCCTTGGAGAGCCCGCTGGTGATGATCGCCTTCTCGTAGAGATCGGCGAAGCTGGGCGGCTCGTCGGTTTCGAGCTCGGCGCCCTTGTAGACCTCGTCGGCATGGAGATAGCAGCCCTGCGCCCGGGCGATCGCGACCAGCGCGTCCATGGTCTCGCGCGAAAGCAGGCTGCCAGTCGGATTGTTCGGGTTGCAGATCGTCATCAGCTTGGTGCGGGGCGTGATCGCCCGGCGGACCTCATCGAGATCGGGCGTCCAACCCAGCTCCTCGCGCAGCTTCACCTCTTTGACGGTGGCGCCGATCGCCCGAGCCCAGCCCCAGATCTGCAGGTAGTTCGGCACGAAGACGACGATCTCGTCGCCCGGCTCGATCAGCGACATCACCATCAGGAAATTGGCTTCTGCCGAGCCGTTGGTGACGATCACCTCGTCCGAGGTCCGGTTGCGGTAGAGCTTGGCGATGTCCTCGCGCAATTCGACCGCGCCATTGGTCCAGCCATAGCCGAGCTCGACCTCCATCAGCTTGGCGCGCTGCTCCGCGCTGAGCAGCTCGTTCAGCGAATAGGGATGGACGCCGCTATCGGAGAGATTGAACTCGACGGTGTTCTCGTAGAGCGACTGGATCCGCTCCAGTGTGAATTCTTCGATCTTCATGCTGCCCATCCCGCGCCGGCCGATCCGCCGCATCTCCCGCGAGTATGATGGGCATCATTTGGACGTCAAGGTCGATTTTGGAATTTACAGTCCAAATCATGGTTGCTATCCCTTGGTGACCCCGTCGCAGCCGCTCCCGGAGAGCCCATCATGTCCGACCAGAACCCCGGTGCCAACAAGATGTGGGGCGGGCGCTTCACGCTGGCTCCGGCCGATGTGATGCGCAGGATCAATCCCTCGATCGGCTTCGACTACCGGCTTTACCGGCAGGACATCGCAGCGTCGAAGACCCATGCCGCGATGCTCGCCCGCCAGGGCATCATCGCCGGCGCCGACAACGAGCGCATCCAGGCCGGGCTCGACCAGATCCGCGGCGAGATCGACCGCGGCGAACTCCAGTTCAGCATCGACTTGGAGGACATCCACATGAACGTGGAGGCGCGCCTCAAGGAGATCATTGGCGAGCCCGCCGGACGCCTGCACACGGCCCGCAGCCGCAACGACCAGGCGGTCACCGATGTCCGCCTCTGGATGCGCGATGCGATCGATGCTCTCGACGGCACTATCCGCGAATTGCAGCAGGCCCTGATCGAGCGCGCCACCGAGCATGCCGAAACGATCATGCCCGGCTTCACCCATATGCAGGTCGCCCAGCCCGTGACCTTCGGCCACCATCTCATGGCCTATGTCGAGATGTTCGGCCGCGACCGCGAGCGCCTGGCCGGCGCGCGCCAGCGCACCAATGTCTCGCCGCTCGGCGCCGCTGCTCTGGCGGGCACGGCCTTCCCGATCGACCGGCAGTTCACGGCGGCCGAGCTCGGCTTCGCCCGGCCGACCGAGAACTCGATGGATTCGGTCGGCGCGCGCGACCATATCTGCGAATTGCTGTTCTGCTGCTCGATGCTGGCCGTGCATCTCTCGCGCCTCAACGAGGAGATCACGCTCTGGTGCAGCGACGGCTTCCGCTTCATCGCGCTGTCTGACGCCTTTACCACCGGCTCCTCGATCATGCCGCAGAAGCGCAACCCGGACGCGGCCGAGCTGGTGCGCGGCAAGACCGGCCGCGTCGTCGGCTCGCTGACGGCCATGCTGGTGACGGTCAAGGGCCTGCCGATGACCTTCATGAAGGACATGCAGGAGGACAAGGAGCCGATGTTCGACGCGCTGGAAACGGTCGAGCTCTGCGTCGCCGCCACCACCGGCATGGTCCGCGACCTCACCGTGCGCCCCGAGGGCATGCGCGCCTTCCTCGATCGCGGCTTCCCGACTGCGACCGATCTCGCCGACTGGCTGGTGCGCGAGGCCGGCATACCCTTCCGCGACGCCCATCATATCACCGCCCGCGTCGTCGCGCTGGCCGAGGCCAAGGGCTGCACCTTGCAGGCGCTCGATCTCCACGCCATGCGCTCGGTCGATCCCCGCATCGGCGAAGCAGTGTTCGCGGTGCTGGCGCCGGAGCACTCCGTCCGCAGCCGAAGCAGCTATGGCGGCACGGCTCCCGACACCGTCCGCGAGGCGATCGAGCGGGCGAAGCAGCGCTGGCTGTCCGGCAAGCCGATCCAGAACTGACTTCCCCCTCGCCCCACGCAACCCGGCGGCCGCCGTCCCGCAAACTTTGCGGGATCAAACCGGCCGCCTTTCTGGCTATGGAAGACGGCGCCGGTCGATTCGACCGGGCCTGAAAAAACGAGCGCGGAGCCATAGCAGCTCCGCGGCGGGGGAGAGATGATGGAACACGTCTGGTTGCGTGGGGTTGCCGAGCAGTTCGGCATCGCTGGCGGGCTGCGGCAGCTCGGCGGCGAATACGATCTCAACTTCCGCGGCCGGACCAGCGAGGGCGACGTCATCGTCAAGGCGATGCGCCCGCAGGGCGAGCCCGCCCTCGTCGACCAGCAATGCGCCGCGATCAGCCACGCGCTCGCCGCCGACCCGACGCTGCCGCTGCCGCGTCTTCTCCCCACCGAAGGCAAGCGCTTCTGGCAGAACGTCGCGGACGCTCAGGGCAATCAGCGCATGGTCTGGGTCCAGCGCGCCTTTACGGGCATCCCGATGGGCGAAGCCGGGCCGCAGCCGCCCTCCGTCCTCGCCGAACTGGGCGCGCTGACCGCGCGTCTCGACCTCGCACTCCGCGACTTCAAGGTCACCGCCGCGCCGGATGCGGCGAAATGGGACCTGACCGAGGCCGGCTGGATCAAGCCGCATATCGATGTTCTCGAAGGCTCGCGCCGCAAGCTCGTGGCTGAGATCGTCGCCGGCTTCGAAGCGCTGAAGCCTGCGCTCGACAAGCTGCCGCGCCAGACCATCCATAACGACCTCAACGACTTCAACATCCTGGTCGAGCCGCGCCTTGGCGAACCCGCCCGCATCAGCGGCCTGATCGATTTCGGCGATATGACCAATGGCCCGCGTGTCTGCGAGATCGCCATCGCCGCCGCCTATGCCATCCTCGACCACGAGGCGCCCGAAGCGGTGCTCGCAGCCTTCGTTGCCGGCTATCACGACGTCTCGCCGCTCAGTGCCGAGGAGATCGGCCTGATCTGGCCGCTCGTGCGCATGCGGCTCGCGGTCAGCGTGGTGAACTCGACGATCGAGGCCAAGGGCCGCCCGAACGACCCCTATGTCACGATCTCGCAGGCCCCGGCCTGGCGCCTCCTCGAAAACCCGGCCGTCGACGGCGAATTGATGGGCGCGCGCCTGCGCAATGCCTGCGGCCTCCCGGTCACCGATGCCGCCGGCCGCATCGCGAGCTGGATCGCCGGACAACGCGGCAGCTTCGCGCCCGTGCTCGGCCGTGCGCTCGATGGCCTGCCGGTCGGCTCGCTCGGCGTCGCCGAAGCGACGATCCCGCAGAACCCGTTCGAGCTGCGCGCCGACGAAGCCCGCAATCTCGGCGCCGGACTGGGCATCACCTCGCAATGGTGGCTCGGCCAATATGGCGAGCCACGGCTGGTCTATACCGACAAGGCTTTCCGCAAGGGCCGCTGGCTCGCCTCGAACCGCCGCACCATCCATATGGCCGTCGATGTCTTCGCGCCGGCTGGGGAACCGGTCCGCGCGCCTATCGCTGGTAGGGTCGCGCTGGCGGAGAACCGCGAAGGTCATCTCGACTATGGCGGCGTCGTCATCCTCGAACACCACACGCCGGCGGGCGACGTCTTCCACACGCTCTATGGCCATCTCGCCGCCGACGGCGCCGCCAGGCTGAAGCCGGGTCAGGAAATCGCGGCCGGCGAAGCCTTCGCGAAGCTCGGCCCGGCCGAGGAGAACGGCGGCTGGGAGCCGCACCTGCATTTCCAGCTCGCTCTGACGCTGGACGGCATGGGCCATGACTGGCCGGGCGTCGCCGACCCCGACGACTGGGCACTCTGGCAGGCGATCTGCCCGAACCCCGCCGCCCTGCTCAACCTGCCCGACGCTGTCGTCGCCTATCAGGCGATCGACGAAGCCGCGCTGCTGGCCGAGCGCAAGGCCCGCTTCGGCGCGAACCTGAAGCTCAGCTACAAGCAGCCGGTCACCTTCCTGCGCGGCTGGCGCCACCATCTCTTTGACGCGATGGGCCGGCCCTATCTCGACGCCTATAACAACGTGCCGCATGTCGGCCACGCCCATCCGCGCATCCGCAAGGTGGCGATGGACCAGCTCGCGCGGATGAACTCCAACACGCGCTATCTGCACCCGGCGCCAATGGCGCTGGCCGAGCGCCTGACGGCGAAGCTGCCGAAAGAGCTGGAGGTCTGCTTCTTCGTGAATTCCGGCTCGGAAGCCAACGAGCTGGCCCTGCGCCTCGCCCGTGCGGCCAGCGGCGGCTACGACATCGTCACACCCGATCACGGCTATCACGGCAACACCACCGGCGCGATCGACATCTCCGCCTACAAGTTCAACAAGCCGAACATGGGCGGCCGCAAGCCCTGGGTGCAGCTCGTCGACGTCGCCGACGACTATCGCGGCCGCTTCCGCCGCGACGACGCCCACCGGGCGCTGCACTACGCCCAGCAGGTCGATGGCGCTCTCGCAGCCATCGCCGAGCGCGGCGGCAAGGTCGCCGGCTTCATCGCCGAGACCTTCCCGAGCGTCGGCGGGCAGATCATCCCGCCGCCCGGCTATCTCGCGGCCGTCTACGAGCGCATCCGCGCCGCCGGCGGCATCTGCATCGCCGACGAGGTGCAGACCGGGCTCGGCCGTCTCGGCGACTATTATTTCGGCTTCGAGCAACAGAATGTGCGGCCGGATATCGTCGTGCTCGGCAAGCCGCTCGGCAACGGGCACCCGATCGGCGCGCTCATCACCACCCGCGCCATCGCCGAGCGCTTCGCTGAGGGACCGGAGTATTTCTCGACCTTCGGCGGCTCGAACCTGTCCTGCCGTATCGCCTCGGAAGTGCTGGATATCGTCGAGGAGGAAGGGCTTTCAGCCAATGCCAAGGCGATGGGCGACAAGCTGCTCGCCGGCATGCGCGCTCTGATGGCTGACTACCCTTGCGTCGGCGACGTGCGCGGCATCGGCCTCTTCCTCGGGCTGGAGCTGGTCACGGATCGCGAGACGCTGGAGCCTGCGACCGATGCGGCAGCCCATGTCATGAACCGCCTGCGCGACATGCGCATCCTCGTCGGCCGCGAGGGGCCGGCCGACAATGTCCTCAAGATCCGCCCGCCGCTGACGGTCGGAGCCGACGATGTCGAGATGATCCTCGACCGGCTCAGGATCTGCCTGCGCGAGGTCGAGGCCGCGCGCTAGCCAGCCGGCACGGCGCCTGCATGTCCTGGCCCGCTTCTGGCGTGGCCGGGGCAGCCGTGGCATCTTGCCCCGGCGTGCGGAGGAGTGGTTATGGAGTTGAAATGGCTGGAAGACGTCCTGAGCCTCGCCTCGACGCTCAGCTTTTCGCGCTCCGCCCGTGAACGGAACGTCACGCAATCAGCCCTGAGCCGCCGGGTCCGGCAGTTGGAGGACTGGCTGGGGGCGCCCCTCTTCGACCGCAGCAGCTACCCGATCCGCCTCACCGAAGCCGGCCAGACCTTTCTGCCGCGGGCGCAGGACATCCTCAGGCAGGTGCAATGCGCCCGCCAGGAGGTGCTCCAGCAGCAGGAGGATGTCTCGGAGATGCTGGTCTTCGCGACGCTGAACACCCTGTCGCTGACCTTCTTCCCCGGTCTCGTCCGCCGCATCGAGGACAGGCTCGGCCCGCTGAAGACGCGTTTCTGCGACCAGCGCGCCTCCTTCGGCGGCAATGTCGCGCTGCTAAACCGCGGCGAATGCGATTTCCTGCTGACCTATGCACATCCGACGGTATTGCCGGAGCTCGACGCCGAACGCTTCATGTATCGCCATCTCGGCAACGAGCGGGCCATCCCCGTCTCACTGCCCGACGATGACGGCGAGCCGCTTCACGGCTTCTGCTCCGGTGGCACTCCCGTCCGCCTTCTGAGCTACGGCAACAGCTCTTTCTTCGCGCGCCGGCTTGCCCTGCTCTTCGCCGAGCGGCCGACACCATTGATCACCGTCTACGAGAACCCGATGTCGGTCGGACTCAAGGCGATGGTTCTGGCCGGGCGCGGCGCAGCCTGGGTCCCCGAGAGCCTCGTCATCGACGAGCTGCGTGACGGCCGACTTGTCCCCGCCGCTGACCCGTCCTGGTACATCACTGCTGAAATCCGGCTCTACCGGGCCAGACAGCAGGGCCGGCCTGCCCTCGAACGGTTCTGGGAGGCCATCGCGGTCGAAGTTCAGCCGGAGCGCCCGGCTGAACCGGCCCGGACAACCGCCGGAAGGCGCAACTACACGCGCTCCATTTCGGCCGGCTGCGACAGCAGGAACCCGAGATCCCCCGCCGCATCGATCTCGGTGAGCCGGGCGTAAAGCACGTCGGCACCCGGCATCCCGGCACAGCAATCCGCAAATTTCGCCGCGCGATCGTCGTCGTCGAACGGCACAGCGGTCGAGCCCTTCGCCTCCCGCCGTTCGGCCTTGAACACGCGCCCGTCCTTGAGATTGATGGTCACGCGATGCGGCTGGCGTCCGCCCGCCTCCTCGCTCTTCTCGTAGGATCGCATCACCGTCAGCGGCAATAGGCGCCGGACCTCCGCGCGCCCGACCGCTTCCGGCGTGAAATCGGCCAGTGACAGCCGGTCCTGCAAGAGCGCCAGCGCCACGCAGTAATGCATCGAGAAGCGGCCCTGCATCTCATCCTGCGGGTCGGGATAGGCGAGGTTGCGGGCATTGGCGATGCCGACTAGCGTATCGACCGACGCGACGTCGTCGGCGCCGAAACCGTGCTCTGCCCTGAGGTCAAGGATCGCATCGACCGTATTATGCGTCGAACCGCAGCAGGGATGGCGCTTCGGGGTCAGCCCGTCGCTCTCGATCACATGCGGCGAGGCCAGCACCATCTCGTCCCAGCCGGCAGCGCTGTCGTCGCCGAACAGCTCGGCGATGCCCATCGGGCATTCCAGGATGTCGAGACGCCCGGTCATGCCCGCTGCCGCGAGAGCTGAGGCATCGACGGCATTGCGCGCGGCGAGCCCGGCATGAAGCGGTTTCGCCGGCGTGCCGAACTGCCCCTTGGGGCCGGAGGCCATGCTGGCGGCGACGCTCATGGCGCGGGCAATGCCGGCAGCATCGAGCCCCATCAGCCAGGCCGTGCCCGCCGCCGTGCCGATGGCGCCGACGGTCGAGGTCGCATGCCAGCCGATCGTGTAATGCGCCGGATTGATGCCGCGCCCGACGGCGGCCTGCGCCTCCAGCCCGACGAGATAGGCATCGACGAAAGCGCGTCCGCTCGCCCCGCGGCCCTGCGCCACAGCGAGCAGCGCCGGCACGAGCACGGCCGAGGCATGGGTGATGCCCGGCCTGAAATTGTCGTCATAGTCGAGCGCATGCGCGGCGGTGCCGTTGACCAGTGCGGCAATCGCCTCGCTCGCCCTGCCGCCGCCCGCGACCGCAGCCGCTCCCTGCGGGCCGATGCCGGGCGCGAAGGCCTGCCGCACCGCCTGCGTCGCCTGATCGCTGATACCGGCCAGCATGCAGGCGACGGTGTCCGTGATGGCGTGATGCGCCCTCAGCCGCGCGAGCGGCGAGAAGACCGGCCCGGAGCGGCTCCATGCGGCGATACGTTCGATGGCGCTGGGCATGATCACTCCCGGTCGGTCTGGCGGAGGCTAAGGCTGGTCAATCCTGCCGGCGTGCTTCGAGGATCAGGCGCAGCAGGCGGCCGAAGACGAAGCGGTTCACCTCCGTGCCCTTGATGTCGGTATTGACGCGGTGGACGATCACGAGGTCGAGCGAGGGGATGACGAGGCAGTTCTGCCCGCCGACGCCCTGCGCGCTGTAGCTGCCGGCCGGCAGCACGACACCGGGGAAGCCCGCACCGGAGCGCTCGGTCCACCACATATAGCCGTAGCCGCCGCGCGGCCCTGCATCGGAGAGCGGCAGCACGCTGGTCGCGACCCAGTTGGCAGGGATGACCTGCTCACCCTGCCAGCGGCCCTGCCGCAGGAACATCAGGCCGAAGCGCGCCAAGTCGCGCGTCGACATCCGGAACGGGTAGGCAGGGTGAACCGAGCAATCGTCCGGCTCCAGCCAGCCGTCGCGCCGCTCGCCGTCGAGCCGGAAATCCTCCATGCCGAGCGGTCGGCCGATCCGCGCCAGGAAATCGTCATGGATGCCGGCGCCGGTCAGCGCCGTGAAGATCGTGCCGAGCGCATTGAAATCCCAGTTGTTGTAGAGCCAGAAGGCGCCCGGCGGCTGCGAATGACGCTGCGGCTTGATCGACTTCATCCAGGGCGATTCATAGCCGGCCGGATGGAAGATGCCCGAACGCGCGGTCAGCAGATCGTAGACCGTCGCGGCCTTCTCGCGCTCGCTCAGGCCTTCCTTGTCGTCGATGCCGAGATCGGCGAGCGTGCGGGAGAGGTCGATCCGGCCGTCTTCCTCATGGATGCCGATCAGAGCGCTGAGGAAGCTCTTGCGGACGGAGTGGCACTGGTAGCGATGCGCGAGGTCGCCGCGGCTCGCCACCACGCGCCCGCCCTGCACGATCATCACCGTCGCGGTCGAGATCGTGTCGGCATAGCGCCAGGCCCGGTCGAGCCCCTCCTGCGACCATCCAGCCGCCTCCGGCGCGACGCTCTCCCAGTCCTTCACCGGCCAATGCTCTCCCGCCAGGGCCTTACCCGTCATGCCTGCCTCTTCCATGTCCTGATCCGTCGAAGCCCGTCCGCTCAGGCGATCGGGCGATAGCCCACGCTCGCCTCGAGGAACTCCCGCGTATAGGGCTCCTGCGCCCGGCCGGCCCTGACATCGGCCGAGCTCATCTCCTCGAGGATGCGCCCCTCGCTCATCATCGCGACGCGTTCGCAGAGATGCGTGACGACCGCGAGATCGTGGCTCACCATCAGGTAGGTCAGGTCGCGGTCGCGGCGCAGCTGCTTCAGCAGGTTGAGGATCTCGGCCTGCACGGAGACGTCGAGTGCCGAGGTCGGCTCGTCCAGCAGCAGAAGCTCCGGCTCGATGATCAGCGCACGCGCGATCGCGACGCGCTGACGCTGGCCGCCCGAAAGCTCGTGCGGGAAGCGATAGCGGAAGGACGGTCCGAGGCCGACAGCGGTCAGGATTTCGTCGATGCGCTCCTGCGGCCGGTCGAAGCCATGGATCTTGAGCGGCTCGGCCAGCACGTTCTGCACCATCTTGCGCGGGTGCAGCGAGGCATAAGGGTCCTGGAACACCATCTGCACACGGCGGAAGAAGGCCTTGTCGCGCTTGTGCGGCACCTCGCGGTCATGGAAGGCGATCGTGCCGCCATAGTCGCTGTTCAAGCCCGCGAGCGCGCGCAGCACCGTCGACTTGCCGCAGCCGGACTCGCCGATCAGCCCGAAGGCCTCGCCATGGCCGAGCGTGAAGGAGACATCGTCCACCGCCTTCAGCGCCGCGGCGCCGCGGCCGAAGATGACGGAGAGATGGCTGACCGTGAGGGCCGCCGGGCGGTTCACAGCCATGACCGGATCGCTCGCGTTCATGCCCGGCTCCCGCTCTGCAAGGTCGGCCCGTCCAGCCAGGCCGGATCGCGACTCGGCACCTGCAGCATGTCGGTCTGCCGGTCGAGCCGCGGCAGGCTGTCGAGCAGCGCGCGCGTGTAGGGATGGCGCGCATTGCGCAATTCGCGCGCCGGGATGTCCTCCATGATGCGCCCGGCATACATCACCAGCACGCGGTCGCAGAAATCCGCCACGAGATTGAGGTCGTGGCTGATGAAGATCAGCCCGGCGCCGCGCCGCGTCACCAGTTCGTCGAGAATGCTCAGCACCTGCCGGCGGATCGTGACGTCGAGCGCCGAGGTCGGCTCGTCCGCGATGATCAGGTCCGGCTCCGGGATCAGCATCATCGCGATCATGACGCGCTGGCCCATGCCGCCGGAGACCTCGTGCGGGTAGAGCTTGAAGACGCGGGCGGGGTCGCGGATCTTCACGGCCTCCAGCATGGCGAGCGCCCGCGCCTCGGCCTCCTTGCCGCCGACCTTGTGGTGCAGGCGATAGGCCTCGGTGATCTGCTCGCCGACCCGCATCAGCGGATTGAGCGAAAATTTCGGGTCCTGCAGGATCATCGAGATGCGGTTGCCACGGATGCTGCGCATCTCGCGCTCGCTGGCGCCGAGCAGGTCGATCCCGTCGAAGGACAGCTTCTTGGCGGAGATCGTCGCCGCCTTCGGCGTCAGCTTCAGGATCGTGCGCCCGGTCAGCGACTTGCCGGAGCCGGATTCGCCGACGATGCCGACCTTCTCCCGGCCGACGCTGAAGGAGATGCCGCGCACCGCCTGCACCAAGCGATGCGCGCCCTTGAAGGTGACGGAGAGGTCCTCGACCTCGAGCAGCGGCTTATCCATGGCGGGGGTCCAGGATGTCGCGCAGGCCGTCGCCGAACAGGTTGAAGGCCAGGCTGGTGATCAGGATGGCGAGGCCGGGAATGCCGGCGATCCAGCCATTGGTCAGGATGAACTCGCGGCCCGATGCCAGCATCGCCCCCCATTCCGGGCTCGGCGGCTGCGCGCCGAGGCCGAGGAAGCCGAGCCCCGCCGCGGTCAGGATGATCGACGCCATATTGAGCGTGATGCGCACCACGACGGAGGGAATGCACATCGGCACGACATGGCCCAGGATGATCCGCAGCGGCGACGCGCCTTGGAGACGAACCGCCGCGATATAGTCGGACTTGCGGATCGACAGCGTCTCCGCTCGCGCCAGGCGCGCGATCGGCGGCCAGGCGGCGAGCGCGATCGCGATGATCGCATGGTCGATGCCCGGCCCGAGCGCCGCGACGAAGGCCAGCGCCAGCACGAGGCTCGGGAAGGCCAGGAAGATATCGACGATGCGCATCAGCACGATATCGGCCCAGCCGCCGAGATAGCCGGAGGTCGTGCCGATGATGAGGCCGAGCGGCGCCGCGATCACCGCCGTCAGCAGGGCGATGTAGAGCGTGATGCGCGCACCGAAGACCAGCCGGCTGAAGATGTCGCGACCGAGCTCATCGGTGCCGAACCAATGCGCGGCCGAGGGTCGTTGCAGGCGGTTCGTCAGGTCCTGCGCGTAGATGTCATGCGTCGCGACCAATGGCGCGAACAGGGCCACCAGCGCGATCAGCACAATGATGGCGAGCCCGAACATGGCGGCGGGGTTTGCTCGCAGCCGCCACCATTTCAGCGAGAGTTGCTGCATCCGCGCCTGGAAGGGCGAGGACGGGACGGGCGCCGCGAGCCAGGCCCGCAGGCCCCGCTCACTGGCCTGGTCGATGGAATGTGGTGCCATGGCCATGCCTCAGCGGGTCCGCGGGTCGAAGACCCGGTAGAGCAGGTCGCACAACAGGTTGAGCGTGACGAAGATGACGCCGACAAGCAGCGTGCAGCCGACGACGGCGTTCATGTCGCCGGCGAGCAGCGCATTGGTCAGGTAGCGGCCGAAGCCCGGCCAGGCGAAGACCGTCTCGGTCAGCACCGCGCCTTCGAGCAGGAAGGCGTAGGACAACGCGACCACCGTCACCACCTGCACGGCGATGTTGCGGAAGGCATGGCCCCAGACGGTGCGCGCCCAGGATAGGCCCTTCACGCGCGCGGTCACGACATATTCCTGGCTGAGCTGCTCCATCATGAAGCTGCGCGTCATGCGGCTGATATAGGCCAGCGAGCTGAAGGCCAGGATCGAGGCCGGCAGGATGATGTGCGACACGGCATTGCCGAACATCTCCCAGTTGCCGGCGAGCAGGCTGTCGATCAGCAGGAAGCCGGTGACCGGTTCGAGATCGAACTCATAGGTGAAGTCGATGCGGCCCGGGCCGCCGACCCAGCCCAACGTCGCGTAGAACAGCACCAGCCCCATCAGCCCAAGCCAGAAATTCGGCGCGGAATAGCCGATCAGCCCGACGACGCGGACGATCTGGTCGAGCCAGGAACCGCGATACATCGCCGAGAGCACGCCGAGCGGAATCCCGAAGCTCGTACCGATCACGATCGCCACGCTGGCGAGCTCGATCGTCGCCGGGAAGACGCGGGCGATATCCGCCACGACCGGCTTGCCGGTGGTCAGCGCCATCCCGAAATCGAGATGCAGCACGCCCCAGAGATAGCGGCCGAACTGGATGTAGAGCGGCTGGTCGAGACCCAGCTGCTTGTACATCGCCTGATAGGCTTCCTGGGTGACGTTGTCGCCGAGCACGGCGACGACGGGATCGAGTGGCAGCAGGCGGCCGATGAAGAAGGTCAGCGCCGCAAGCCCGAGCAGGGTCACGGCGAAGGAGGCGAGGGTCCGGCCGGAAGCCTTGAGCCAGGACGGGAGGATAGCCCGCCCTGGATCGGAGTTCAGGCCGGGCGCCGCGGCGGCGGTCCGGGACATCGCGGCGGCCTTACTTGGCCGCGCGCTCGTAATAGGTCCGGAAGCCGTTCCAGGTCCACGACTTCAGGTCCTTGCGCACGCCGGCGACGCTGTTCATCTGGAACATGAAGGCCATCGGGCCCTTGGCCATCACCTCCTTCTGGATCGTGGCGTAGAGCGCGTCGCGCTTGGCCGCATCGGGCTCAAGCAGGGCCTGCTCGATCTGCTTGTTGAGGTCGAGATCCTGATAGGCCGAGCGCCAGCTCGGATACTGGGTCTGCTTGGCTTCCAGCCGGTTGTCGGGGTTGAAGACGAGACGCGAGGCGTTGCCATGAGCATCCGGCACGCCGGTCTGCCAGGCCAGCATCGCCGACTGGTATTCACGCCCGCGCACCTTGCTGAAGAGCTGGGCATTGGCCATGCGTTCGAGCGAGAGCTTGACGCCGACCTTGGCGGCGTTCTGCTGGACGCTCTGGGCGATCGGATTGGCATGCGGCAGCGTGCCGAAGATCATGGTCGCCTCGAAGCCGTTGGGATAGCCGGCTTCGGTCAGGAGCTGCTTGGCCTTGTCGAGGTCGAGCTTGAAGGGCTGGCCTTCCTTCGCGTCGAGCGCGCCGACGGCTCCGAGCTGGGCGAAGCTGGCGCGCGGCACGCCGAGATGGGTCATCACCGTCTTGCCGAGGCCCTCATAGTCGATCAGGTAGCGCATCGCGAGGCGCACCTTCTCCTTGGAGAACGGGCCGTCCGCGACGTTGAAGCCCCAGTAGAACAGTTGCGGCCGCAGCACCTTGTCGATCGTGATGTCCTTCGAGCTTTCGAGATCCCTCAGGTCCTCGGGCGTCAGGTCTCGCGCCACGTCGACATCGCCCTGGCTGAGCAGCAGGCGCTGCGTGCCGGGCTCGGCAACATGGCGGATCAGCACGCGCTTCAGCGCCGGGGCCTTGCCCCAGTAACCGTCATTCGCCTCCAGCACGATCGACTCGCCGGCGTTCCAGCGCGTCAGCTTGTAGGGGCCGACACAGGCCGTGCGCGTCGCCAGGTACTTGTTGCCGAGGTCGCCGCCCTGCTCGTTTGCCATCAGGGTCTTCTTGTCCATGACCATGGACACCCGGTTGGCGGCGATCCCCTGCAGCACCAGCGTCGTCGGATAGGGCTTGTCGAGCTTGAGGGTCAGCGTATCGCCCGCACCTGCGACGATGTTCTGCTCGACATTGTCCTTGGTGAAGCCGTACTCGGTCAGCGTCGCGGCATTGCCGAAATTCAGCTTGACAACCCGGTGCAGCGACCAGGCGACATCCTCGGCCGTCACCGGATTGCCGGAGGGGAACTTCGCACCCTTGTGCAGGTGGAAGGTGATCTGCTTGCGGTCCGGCGAGACATCCCAGCGCTCGGCGAAGCTCGGCACGACCTTGCGCTCGTCGGCCTGGTCGAAATCGACCAGCGTGTCGCAGGTATTCTGCAGGATCTCGTTGGTCACGACCTCGCCGACCTGGGCAGGGTCGAAGGTGCTGATCGCGTCGATATTCCAGGCCATCACCAGCGCGTTCTTCGGCGTCGCGGCGATGGCGGCACCCGCACCAGCGCAGAGGGCCGCGGCGGCAACGGCTGAGAGCAGCTGGTGCCCGGCGAGGCGCGGCGTGGTTCCGGTCTTGTCGTTTCGGTTGGCCATGATCTCGATCCCGCTCTTTGATTGTTGTTTGATTGAAGACGTCTTGGTCGCCGGGAGCAACTTTGCCGGATGCTCCCGGGAGATGCCGGTTCAGGCGGCCTGGGGCCGCGGCTTGATCGGCGGCTTCACATCGGCCGGGATCGGGCAGACATAAGGCGTCTGCGTCGTCCGCTCCTGATGATCCTTCTTGGCACGGGCCAGCAGCGTCTCGTCGCTGATCACGTCGACCGCCGTCGCCGCCATGATCTTGGCGGCATGGACCATGCCCTTATGCGCGGCCGGCGCCTTGCCCTGCGCCGTGATCTGCCAGGAATGGCCGGGCGTGCCGATCGCATGGGTCGCGACGCGCGCCTGGATGGTCGGCACCTTCCAGCTGACATCGGCGACATCAGTCGAGCCGATCATCGGCACGCCGCGCGTGCCCTGCGGCACAACGAAATCGCAGAGCGGCGTGTCCTCGCGCGGCGCGATGCCGGTGCGGCGATAGTCGTTGAGGATGTCGGCCGGGCCGAGCGTCGCCTGGATCTTGGCGGCATAGGCCTTGTCTGCCGCATCGAAGGGCACGGGGCCGAGCCGGTCGATGTTCCTGAACATCGCGTCTTCCAGCGGCGTATTGCCGAGCATGTTGGAGACCGCGCTCATGATCGAGATCGAGACCGTGGTCTCGGTCATCAGCGCCGCGCCCTCGGCGATCTTCTTCACGCGCTCGTTGAGCTCCAGCATCCCGGCGAGGTCACGCGCCCGGATGGCGTAGCGCACCTTGGCCGAGGCCTGCACGACGTTGGGCGCGATGCCGCCGGCGTCGAGATAGGCATAGTGGATGCGCGCATCGGACGGTGCGTGCTCGCGCATGTAGTTGACGCCGACATTCATGAGCTCCACCGCATCGAGCGCCGAGCGGCCGAGATGCGGCGCAGCAGCCGCGTGCGACGCGCGGCCGGTGAACTGGAAATCCATCCTTGTATTGGCGAGCGACAAGGCATCGTCGACCTTGGTCATCGTCGCCGGGTGCCACGAGATGGCGACATCGACATCGTCGAAGGCGCCGGCGCGCACCATGAAGGCCTTGGCCGCGCCGCCCTCTTCCGCCGGGCAGCCGAAATAGCGCACCCGCCCGGCCCGCCCGGTCTTCGCAAGCCAGTCCTTCACCGCGGTGGCCGCGAGCAAGGCAGCCGAGCCCAGCATGTTGTGGCCGCAGCCATGGCCATGGCCGCCGGCCTCGACCGGCTTCGGCTCGGCGATATTGGCTTCCTGGCTCAGGCCCGGCAGCGCGTCATACTCGCCGAGGATGGCGATGACCGGGCCGCCCTCGCCCGCCTCGCCCATCACCGCGGTCGGGATGCCCGCGACATTCTCGGTGATGCGGAAGCCCTGCTCCTTCAGCATCGCGATATGCTCGCCGACCGAGCGATACTCGGTATAGGCGATCTCGGGCATGCCCCAGACGCGGTCGCTCAGCGCCTCGAAAGGCTGCCGCTTGGCATCGACCAGCTCCCAGATGATCTCGGAATTCTGCATGGCTGGTTATTCCTTCTACAAATGCTCTCGCAGGAAACGGGCCACGCCGCCGAAGACGGTGCGCCGGTTCTCGATCCGGGCGAAGCCATGGCCCTCATGCGGAATGCGCACATACTCGACCGGCCGGCCGAGCCCGCGCAGCACCGAATAGACCATCTCGCTTTCGCCCGGCGGCACGCGGGGATCGTCGAAGCCCTGCGCGATGAAGAGCGGCACGCGGATCTGGTCGAGCTTATGGATCGGCGAGAAGCGGATCAGGTTTTCGCGGTCGGCGACGGGATCGCCATATTCGACCGCGCGCAGATAGCGCCGCCACGGGCCAGTCGTCTCCAGCAGCGTCAGGAAATTCGCGATGCCGTAGAACTCGATCCCGACCTTCCACAGGTCCGGCTGTTCGGTCAGCGCCGCCAGCACCATGAAGCCGCCATAGGAGCGGCCATAGACCGCGACGCGGTCGTCATTCACGTCGGATTGCTCGCGCAGCCAGAGCCGGACCGCCCCAAGATCGGCGACGCTGTCCATGCGCAGATGCTTGTCGTCGAGATGATGATAGCTGCGGCCATAGCCGGTCGAGCCGCGCACGTTCGGCGCGATCACCATGATGCCCTGGCTCAGGAAGAACTGCAGGTCGGCGCGGAAGATCGGGGTCCACTGCGCCTCAGGCCCGCCATGGACCACGACGACAGCCGGATAGCCGCCTTCCGGCACCTTGCCGCGCGGCCGATAGACGAAGAACGGCACTTCGAGCCCGTCGAAGCTCTTGGTGCTCGCGACCGTCGGCTCGACGAAGGTGGATTGATCGAGCCCGGCCTTCGAAGCATCGGTCAGGCGCTTCACCTGCTTCGAGGCGATATCGAAACGCCAGATATCGGGCGACGAGGTCGAGCCGTCGAGCGGGAAGACGAGCCCCGAACCATCCGGCAGCCAGGCGACGGAGCCGACCGAACCGGCAGGGAAGCCCTCGACCTCGAACTCCGCCCCCCCGGCGATGTCGCGCACGAAGATGCGGTTCCAGCCGCGATCATTGGCGACATAGGCGAGGCGGTTCTGGTCCGGCGCCAGCGCCACCGCCTCGATATCCTGCCCGTCGCGCTCGACGATCCAGCTTAGCGTGCCGTCGGCCGCCGAGCGGAAGGCGACGCTGAGAAATTCGCGGCCCTGGTCGGTGATCGAGAAGAAGCCGCTGCCATCCTTCTTCATCCGGTTGGCAGCATAGCGGGCGCGGCCCTCATGCGGCAGCAGCGCCTCGCGCGCCCCGCTTTCGAGATCGAGCCGGAACAGGTCCTGGTCGTTCATCGCATGGGTGGCGTCAGTGACCAGCAGCGAGCGCCCGTCCGGGAAGAAAGCGACCGCCTCGCGATAGCCGCTGCCCTCGAAGACGCGCCGCGCCGCGCGCGTCGCCATGTCCATCACATAGATGTCCATATGCTCGCGATCGCGTGCGTTCGATGCGAAGGCGATGCGCTGTCCGTCCGGCGCCCAGCAGCCCCAGACATGGACCACGGTCGGATCGTCGGTCAGCGGCTGCGGCACACCGGAGGCGCCCGGAACGAGCCAGAGCTGATGCCGTTCATCGCCGCCGCAATCCATCGTGAACAGCAGGTCGCGGCTCTTCGGGTTGAAGGCGATCGCGCCGACCGGTTCCGGCATGTCGGTCAGGCGCCAAGGCGCCCCGCCGGCGAGCGGCCGGAGCCAGATCTGGTGCGTGCCGCTCTCGTCGCTGAGATAGGCGAGCAGCTCGCCATCCGGCGCAAGCGCGGGGCTCTTGGCGCTGCGGATTTCGAGATAGGGCTCGATGCCCAGGCGGATCTGGCTGGCGGCTTCGTACATGGTCGTTCCTTCAGGCCGCGAGGGCCAACATCGAATCGCGCAGGCGATCGGTCGCATCGCGCAGCGCCAGCGACAGGGCCGGTGCGCTCGGCGTCGCCGCGTGATTGGCCTCGGTCACGATGGTGAAACGCGCCTCGGGCCAAGCCGTCTTCAGGCGCCAGGCCGTACACATCGGCGTCACGATATCGTAGCGCCCCTGCACGATCTCCGCCGGTAGGTGCCGGATGCGCGAGACGTCGCGCAGCAATTGGCCGGGGTCGAGGAAGGCGCCGTTGACGCAGTAATGCGTGAAGATGCGGGCGAGCGCGAGCGCGGCATCCGGCTCGGTCAATGCCGCGACATGCTCGGCATCGGGCAGGAAGGTCTGCGTCTTGCCCGAGAAGGTGCGCAAGGCGATCGCCGCCGCGATCTGCTGCTCACGATCGGGGCCGGTGAGCCGGCGATAATAGGCGCCGAGCAGGTCGCCGCGCTCTGCTTCCGGCACGAAATGGGCGAAGACCTCCCAATGGTCCGGAAAGATCGTGCGCGAGCCGTGGAACCACCAATCGATCTCGGCCCGCTCGGCCATGAAGATGCCGTGCAGGCGGAAGCCGAGGCAGCGTTCGGGATGGGCCTGCCCATAGGCGAGCCCGAGGCAGCTGCCCCAGGAGCCGCCTGTCACCAGCCAGCGATCGATGCCGAGATGCTCCCGGATGCGTTCGAGATCGGCGATCAGCGCCTGCGTGGTATTGCCCGCGAGTTCCGCCAGGGGGCTGGAGCGCCCCGCCCCGCGCTGGTCGAAGGTCACGATCCGGAAGGCGGTGGGATCGAAGGTCCTGCGCTGCGCCGGCTTGGTGCCGCCACCGGGCCCGCCATGCAGGAAGACCACGGGAATGCCGTCGGGATTGCCGCTCTCATCGACATGAAGCTCATGCCCGTCGCCGACCGGCAGGCGCAGGGACCGATAAGGCTCGACCGCCTCGTAGAGAGCGTTCTGGTCGTCTGGCACGCCGGGCTCCGCCGAACCGGAGCATCGCGACGCTCCTCGATCCCCGGAGGATGGCACGCGCGAAGCGCTGCTGGCTAATGCATTCGCGGCGCATTGTTATGACGATCCGGAATAGATTAGCGCCTTCCGCGGCCCCGACAACCGACTTTCCTCAAACCCGGCAGCTGACGCAAGAGCAGCGTTTGACGTATGTCTGAGTTGCTGTATACAGCTCTATAGCTCGATAACGGGAGAAGATCGGGATGGCATTCAGCATCATTCGTGCGGCGCTCGCCACGGCAACGCTAACCCTGGTCGCGCCGGCGGCGCAGGCCGGGCCGGTGCTCGACAAGGTCAAGGAAGACGGCAAGATCATCTGCCTGGTGAACCCGAATTCGCCGGGCTTCTCGGTTCCCGACAGCGCCGGCCGCTTCCAGGGCTTCAATGTCGAATTCTGCCGCATGGCCGCCGTCGCGATCTTCGGCGACGCCAACAAGGCGGAGCTGCGCGGCATCGGCTTCTCCGACAGCCTGAAGGCGATCATCAGCGGCAGCGCCCATATCGCCTCGCGCGGCATCACCGCGACCGGCACGCGCGACGCCGATCCCGGCGTCTCCTTCGTCACCACCACCTTCTATGACGGCCAGGGCTTCATGGTGCCCAAGAGCCTCGGCATGACCAAGCTTGCCGACCTGTCGGGCGCGACCGTCTGCGCCGAAGAGGGCTCGACCACCCTGCTCTATCTCGCAGACTGGTTCGGCGAGGCGAAGCTGCCCTACAAGGTCGAGAACATCGCCGACAAGACCGCCCGCCTCCAGGCCTTCTTCTCTGGCAAATGCGACGCAGTTGCGAGTTCTGTCTCGGCGCTCGCCGCCGACCGCCTGCTGGCGCCGAAGCCGGACGATTACGTGCTGGTTCCCCAGCGCTCCGCGACCGAGCCGCTGGCGCTCGTCTCCCGCCCTGATACCGAGCTTGAGAAGACCCTGTTCTGGGGCGTGCAGGTCATGGTCGCGGCCGAGGAATTCGGCCTGACCTCCAAGAACGTCGAGGCCAAGCTCGCCGCACTCAAGGACCTGCCGGTCGATGCACAGCGCCTGATCGCACCGAACGGCCCGACCGCCGACATGGCCAAGAAGCTGGGCCTGCGCCCGGACTGGGCCTTCCAGATCATCAAGCAGGTCGGCAATTACGGCGAGGTCTTCGAGAAACATATCGGCAAGGCTTCGCCGCTGGCGATGGACCGCGCCCAGTCGCCGAACCGCCTCGCCCGCGACGGCGGCCTGATCTTCTCCTACCCGGTCCGCTGAGACGCCCCATCGGCGCTACCTCCTCACAGGCCCTCCCGGAGCAATCCGGGAGGGTATTTTGTTTTTGCAAAGCCTGGCCCGTCAGCATGCCTTCAACAGTAGACAATCCCCGCCTCGATCCGCTTCATGAGCACCATGAGCACCGCATCTCGCGATGGCGGGACTGCCGGGCGGAGGGGCGCATGGCTGAGGGGATTGCCTGGGTCGAGCCACCGGACCTTGCCGGGTCGATCGGCATGCTGCCGCTCCCAGGGCTCGTGATCGCCAAGCGCGGCGAGCGCTACGTCGACGGCGCCTTGCAGGAAGAGGTGCTGGCCGCCCTCGCCGCACGGCAGACCGCCCTGCTGGTGATGCTGCTCGACGATGACGAATGCGGCCCGGACGAAATCGACGATCTGGCCGGCGCCGCCGAAGCGCGATCGATTGCCTTGCTTCGCGCACCGATCGCCGATTTCTCCGCGCCGGGCCAGCGGCTCGACTGGCCGGCCCTGATCGAGCGTCTCGCCGGAGAACTCCGCCAGGGGCGCCGCATCGCCTTCTGCTGCCTCGCCGGCTATGGCCGCTCGGGCATGATGGCGGCAAGGCTTCTGATCGCTACCGGCTCAACCGCGGAGGACGCCATCACCGCGGTGCGGAGCGCACGTCCCGGCGCGATCGAAAGCGAGGAGCAGGTCGCCTATTTGCTGTCCTGCGCGCCATAGCGCGCCAGCATGCGCTCGAGATGCGTCGCATGCAGCCGAAACAGCTCAGGGGCCGACAAGGCAGTCGCCTGCCCGACCACGGCCGCGATCTCCTCGACCAGCAGCGCATGCATCGCCATGGGCTCGCGCTTCAGCCAGTCGATCCAGCTGCGCGCCGTGCGGAAGAAGATGGTGTCGTCCATCTGCCGGAGCGCCTCGTCACCGATCAGGGCGTTGCGGACCTCGTGATGCGTCCGCCAGACGTCCCAGGCCTCCTTCAGCGAGGATTCCGGCTTGAGCAGCCCGGCCAGCGCCTGCAGCCGGGCATAGTCGGAGCCGAGTGTCGAGGGCAACTGGAGCGGGATCAGGTCGGCGATCAGGCGCGTCAGGCCGATGCGGAAGCGCAGCATGTCAGCCGATTGCGGCCCGACATAGGAGACGATCGTGCCCACGCCGTTACGAGTCTCGGCAAGCTGCTCGTAGACCAGCCGCTGCAGGACCTGCCGGATCGGCGTGCGGCTGACGCGGAACTCCGTCGCCAGCGCCGTCTCGTGGATGACATGGCCTTCGTCATATTCGCGCAGGCAGATGCGGTCGCGCACGATCTCGAAGATCACGTCGTTGCGCGAGCGCACCAGCTGGCGCAGCTGGCGCGTATCCGAACCGGCGATATCGACCGTCATCGTCTCTCTTCCTGCCCGCTCTGTGCTTAGAGCATCGCTTGAGCGGCTGGCCACTTCTTTTGTCGAAGGTCGGCCCTAGCGCGCCTTGACGGCGCCATGGCCGAGCCGCCGCGCCCGTTCCGAGATCAGCCAGCAGCAGATGAAGTAGAACAGGCCGATCGCCAGGTTCGCCTCCAGCGAATAGGCCTGCCATTGCGGATCGGCATAGGCCATGCGCGCGGTCGAGAGCAGGTCGTGCATCCCGACGATCGCGACGAGCGAGGTGTCCTTGAAGCTGCCGATGATCGAGTTGGTGATGCCGGGGATCGCCGTGCGCAGCGCCTGCGGCAGCACGACGAGCCGGATTCGCTGCGCCGATGACAGCCCGAGGCTCGCAGCCGCTTCGGTCTGGCCCTTCGGCAGGGCCTGCAAGCCACCGCGCACGTCCTCGGCGAAATAGGCGGCATAGAACAGGGTGAGCACGATCAGGATGGCTGCGACCGGCTCGATCGCGGCGCCGCGCGACAGGAGCAGCGGCAGGATGAAGATACCGGCGAACAGCACCGCGACCATCGGGATCGCGCGGACGGTCTCGATATAACCCACGGCGAACAGGGAGAGCCCGCGCTGGCCCGACCAGCGCGCGAGTGCCAGCACGACGCCGAGCGGAAAGGCCGCGGCCATGCTGAAGGCCGAGAGGAAGAGGATCAGCGGCAGGCCGTTCCAGCGATGCGATTCCACCACGGGAAGGCCGGCGACGCCAATGGGCGCCTTCGCGAAGGCGAGGATGGCCGCGATCATCACGAAGCTGGCGAGATAGGCGCGCCAGCGCTCGGGCTCGGGATAGGTCCCGGTCAGGACGAGATTGGCCTTCTCGCGCAGGAAGGCCCAGCAAGCGCCGCTCGCCGCCGCGCACTCGGCCCGGCTGCCGGAGAAGGGCACGGCATCGACCACGCCCCAGTTCAGCGCCTTCGCCACGAAAGCCACGACCCCGTACAGGACGAGGCCGGTGAGCAGCGTGTTCCACCAGCTCGAGAACAGGTTCGACCGCAGCCAGCGGCCGGCCGCGACGATGCGGCGGCTGCGTGGCGGCCCGACGACGAGAGGCGTCTCGGCGAGCGTGGTCATCTCAGCGCCCCCTGATGCGGAAGACATGGTTGCACCAGTTGACCCCGGCCGAGATCAGCAGGTTCGCGGTCAGGAAGAACAGCGCGACCAGCGTCATCAGTTCGATCGGCCGGAAGGTCTGGTTGACCGAGGTGCTGACCACGCTGAGCAGGTCGGAATAGCCGATCGCAAGCGCGATCGAGGTGTTCTTGAGCAGGTTGGAATACTGGTTGCCGAGCGGTGGCGTGATGACGCGCAAGGCCTGCGGCAGCACGATCAGGCGCATCGTCCGGAGCCGGCTGAGCCCCAGCGCCAGCGCCGCTTCGTGCTGGCCGCGCGAGGTCGCGAGGATGCCGCCCTCGACAATCGCGCCGATCTGCCCGCCATGATAGACCGAGAGCGCCAGGACGAGCGCCGCGAATTGCAGCGAAAGCCCCATCCCTCCGCTGACATTGAAGCCGGTCAGCTTCGGCACCGACCATCCGATCTGCGCGAGCCCCGACAGGATCAGCCCGGCATAGAGCGCGAGCCCCGCCACCAGCACCGGCAGGGCGACCGGCCGGCGCTGTCCGGTCGCATCCTGATGCCGCTTGACCGCCCGCGCCCAGAACGCCCAGCCGACGAGCCAGAGGCAGGCCGCGAGCGCCAGCAAGAGCCCGCCATGCCCGATGACCGGCGACGGCAGGGCGAGCCCGCGATTGCTCAGCATCGCGCCGAAGGGGCCGGTCCAGGCCGCCTTGATATGCGGCAGGCCGCGGACCAGCGCGACATAGAGCGCGATCACGATCAGGAGCTTCGGCAGGTTGCGCAGCAGCTCGACATAGAGCCGCGCGAGATTGCGCACGAGCCAGTTCGAACTGGTCATGGCGATGCCGACGACGAGGCCGATGGTGCTCGCCAGCACCAGCGTCACCGCCGCGGCAGCCAGCGTGTTCAGGATGCCGACAAGCAGCACATAGGCATAGGTATCGCGTGGGGAATACGCGATCAGGCTCTCGCTGACGTCGAAGCCGGCCTGCTGCCAGAGGAAGGAGAAATCGATTTCCATTCCGGCCGCCGCGAGATTGGCCGAGACGTTCCGCGCCCCCAGCACGCCCACACTGACGAGCCCGAGCAGGATGACGAGCGGCCAAAGCAGCCCTTGCAGGCGCTCGCGCAAAGGCGCGCCCGGCGGCGGCGGACTCGGCGCCTTGAGCACGCCGGCCGCGAAGGCCTGGCCGCCCGGAACGGGGCCGATCTCGCTGGCGGGGTCGTGTGTGGACAGCATGATGATATAGCTGTACACAGCTATATCATCATGTCAATCGACGAGCCCCGAAGCCCGATCGAACGACACGTTTCGCGTGAAGACGATGCGGCAGGTAGAATGCCCACCGTCCCGCCTCTGGAGGATTGTTTGCACAGCCCGGCGCCTTCCGTGTCCCGCCTCGCCCTGCCCGGCTTCGCCGGCGCGCTCCTGCTCGGCCCCTGCCCCGGTCGGCGCAAGGACACGCTCGATGATGCCGCCTCACAGGAGGTGCTGACGGAGGATCTGTCGCGGCTTGCAGGCTTGGGCGCGACCGGGCTGCTCAGTCTCGTCGAAGCCAAGGAATTGCCGGGCGGCATCGACGGTTTCGCTGCGGCTGTCCACGCTGCCGGGCTGGAATGGACCCATCTTGCCATTCCCGATTACGGCGTGCCGGATACGGATTTCATCGCCGGCTGGCGCAAGCTGGACCTGGCGCGTCGCCTGCGCGAGGGCGAAAACTGGGCGATCCATTGCCGGGCCGGACTCGGCCGCACCGGCACCATTGCCGCTCTGCTCCTCGTCGAGAACGGATCTGGCGCCGCCGAGGCGATCGCGCGGATTCGTCGTGAGCATGATGCCGCCGCGGTCGAGACCGAGGCGCAGGAAGCCTTCCTGATCGCGCAGCAACAGGCTGCGCTCCGGGCTGCCACCACCTCGGGCGCGAGCTGACTCAAAGGGCGTAGCCGAGCCTTTTCATCACCGCGGCCGTCAGGCGTTCGCAGCGCCGGCCGGCGAACGGAAAGGCATCGAGCAGCACCGGGCCGATCTGGTGCTCCAGCTCCTTGCGCACCAGCAACCGCGCCCGGTGCAGCCGGGTCTTGACCGTCTCCGGCCGGATGCCGAGGAGATCGGCGGTTTCCTCGACGCTGCGTCCCTCGATCACCCGCGCCATGAACACCCCGCGATAGACGTCGGGTAGGTTGTCGGTCGCACGCTCGACCAGTTGCAGGATCTGCCGCTGCGCCATCATTCGCTCCGGATCGTCGCCGCTGGTGCTGCCGGGGAACGGGATGATCTGTGCGGGAACGTCCTGATCCTCGGCGCGCAATGCCTTGTCCGCCCGCTTCTTCCGGCGCAGGCGGCCCAGCGCCTCATTGAGGGTGATGCGCGACAGCCAGGTCGACAGCGTCGCCTCGCCGCGAAAACTGTCGAGATGGCTGAAGGCCCTGACATAAGCCTCCTGCACCACGTCCTCGGCCTCGCTGTCGTTGCGGATCACCGCCCGCGCGATGCGGTAGAGCGCCTGGTTATGCGTCGTCATGATGGTGCGGAAGGCTTGCGGATCGCCCGCGCTGGCACGCCGGGCGAGGTCGATATCCCCTGTCGAGGCGGAGCCTGCATCGCGCGCGACCGTCGGAATGGATGGCATGATCTGTCCTCCTGCCCCCATCGGATGGCCGAGCCCGCAAAAGGTTCCCGATGATCGGCTGCGGGGCAAGTCGGCAAGCTGCCGTTTGCAGCGGCGGCAAACCTGCTTAGGCTGCCCCCGAACCACAAGCCGAACACCACGAAGGACGATGAGCCGTGCCGATGCCGACCCGACCGACCTCCCCGGACGAAACACGATCGCCGAGGCCGTGATGGAGGATCGCGTCAACGCCTTCGTGCCCGGCCCGCGCATCCATATTCCCGGCCGGCCCGGCGGATCGCTCTCGGGCCTCACCTTCGCCGTCAAGGACCTGTTCGACGTCGCAGGCACGCCGACCGGCGGCGGCAACCATGACTGGGCCCGGGCCAGTCCCGTCCCGGAACGCCATGCCTGGGCGGTGCAAACCCTGCTCGATGCCGGCGCCGAGTTCGTCGGCAAGACCATCACCGACGAGGTCTCGCTCGGCATCCTCGGCGAGAACGCCTTCGACGGCACGCCCTTGAACACGGCCGCGCCCGACCGCGTGCCGGGCGGCTCCTCCTCTGGCTCGGCCGCGGCCGTCGCCGCCGGGCTCTGCGACACCGCCTTGGGCACCGATACCGGCGGCTCGATGCGCGTGCCCGGCAGCTTCTGCGGGCTCTACAGCATCCGGCCGACCCATGGCCGGCTCGACCTCACCGGGCTGATGCCGCAGGCGCCGAGTTCGGACACCGCCGGCTGGTTCACCCGCGACGCCGCGACCTTCGCCCGTGTCGGCTCGGTCTTGCTCGGCGAGGCGCCCGGCCCGCTGCCGACGAAATTGCTCGTCGCCGTCGACGCCTTCGGCTTTGCCGACCCGGAGGTTGCGGAGGCCCTTCAGCCGATGGTCGCGCGGCTCGCTCGCATACTCGGCGCCACGCCGCGCGACGAGATCATGGCGCCGCAGGGCCTCTCCGTCTGGGCGCGGGCACAGCGCAGCCTGCAACCGGTCGAGGCCTGGCAGACCTTCCGCCCCTGGATCGAGCGGGACAATCCGCGCATGGCCTTCACGGTCGCGGCCGGGCTGATCGCCGGCTCGCAGGTTCCTGTAGCCGAGCAGAACTGGGCCGCGCTGATGCGCGAGGAAGCCCGCGCAAGGCTGCGCTACCTGCTGCCACCCGGCACGATCCTGTGCCTGCCCACGACGCCTTTCCCGGCTCCGCTGCGCGGTCTGCCGATGCCGGCGCTCCGGCCGATGCGGGACCGCATCACCTGCCTCTGCGCGCAGGGCGGGCTTGCCGGTCATCCGCAGGTCAACCTGCCCGGCGCCCGCGTCGACGGCGCGCCCGTCGGCCTGTCCATCATCGGCGGGCGCGGCACGGATGCCAGCCTCATCGCCGTCGCGCAGGCCATGGAGGCCGCATCATGACCGACCTGACCCCGAACATTCCCGAGATCGTGGCCGAGATCAGCGCCCTGTTCGAGGCTTACGAGCAGGCGCTGATCGACAAGAATGTCGACGTGCTCGACGCCGCCTTCTGGAACAGCCCCTACACCATCCGCTACGCACTGCACGAGAACGGCTACGGCTTCCAGGAGATCCACGGCCATCGCGTCGCCCGCCCGCCGGGGCCGGGGATCAAGGAGAAGCGGATCAGGCTGGAGATCCTGACGCTGGGACGCGATATCGCCACGGTGAACCTGGAGTTCAAGGTGCGCGGACGCGACGTGATCGGCCGGCAGAGCCAGAACTGGGTGCGCTTTCCCGATCTGGGCTGGAAGGTCGTCTCCGCCCATGTCTCCACGATGGAAGGGCCGCGCCTCTGGTAGGCGCAAGCCCGGCACCTCAGCGCTTGCGGACGAATTCCGTCCGCAGCACGAGGCCCTTGATCGTGTCGTGGCGACAATCGATCTCCTCGACATTCTCCGTCAGGCGGATCGAGCGGATGACCGTGCCCTGCTTCAGGGTCTGGTTGGCACCCTTCACCTTGAGGTCCTTGACCAGCACGACGGAATCGCCGTCGGCGAGCACATTGCCGGCGGCATCGCGCACGACTGGCGCCGCGGCAGCTGCGGCGGCCTGCTTAACTTCCGAGGCCGGACGCCATTCCCCAGTCGCCTCATCATAGATGTAATCGTCGTCGGACATGTCGTTCCCGTCTTGCGGCCGGGCGCTCGCCATCGGCCCGATCCGGCGGGGTTACACGATGCCCGGCGACTTCGCCAAATCGGCGGCTAGACGGTGCCCAGCGGCTTCTCGGCCATCTCGGTCACGATCGCCTCGTCGATCGGCGTCTCGTAGGTCATCAGCATGTAGCCGAGCACCGAATAGAAACCGACCGTCGCGATCAGGTCGAACACGGCCTCGCGCCCGAGCGCCGCGGCAAGCTCGGCTTCGAGCGCAAGCGACAGGCGCTTGTCGTCGAAGAGCGCATCGACCGCCCGTACGATCAGACCGTCCTCGCCTTCCGGCTGACCACGCAGCGCCGCGATGCGCGCGTCGCTCATGCCGAGCACGCGCGCCCGGCTGACATGATGCGCCCATTCATAGGGCGAACCCATCCGATGGGCCGCGCGCAGGATCACCACCTCCGAGCGCACCGGCCCGAGCGCGCTGTCCTTGACGACATGCTGGCGCAAGGGCGCCCAGGCCTTCAGCAGTGCCGGATGATGCGCCATCGTCCGGTAGACGTTGAGTGCGGTGGCGAAGCCGCCCTTCATCTCGGCGAGCGCCTCGGGCCAGTCGGCATCGCTGATCGGCGGGCAGGGAGAGGTCGTCATCGGGGATCTCGCGAAGGTCAGGGCGTCAGGTATTTGGCGTAGAGGGCAGGCACGCGGTCGGCCCAGATGCCGGTGAAGCTGCGATAGCGCGCGACCTCGGCGAGGTCGATCTCCACCCGCAGCACGTCCTCGCGATCATGATCGAGCGCGCCGAGCACGCGGCCATCCGGCGCCACCGCACAGGAGCGGCCGAAGAAGCGCTGCCCGCCACGGCTGCCACTGCGGTTGCAGCTCAGGAAGAACACGCCGTTCTCGGTTGCCCGCGTATAGGCGCGGTGGATGAAGAGCGCCTCGTCGGTCACCGGCGCGGTCTCGGCTCCGAAGGAGGCCCAGACCGAAGTGACGATGCTCGCGCCCTGCAGCGCGAGGATGCGGGTGATCTCGGGAAAGCGGATATCGTAGCAGACCTGCATGCCGAGCCGCGTCCCGAAGACGGGATAGGTCTCGATGCTGTCGCCGCCGCTGAAGAACAGCTTCTCGTTCTGCCACTGGTGGATCTTGGTGTAGTCGCCGATCACGCCCTCCGGCCCGATCAAGAGCGAGGCGTTACGCATCACGCCCGCGCGCAGGCGGTCACGCAGGCCGAGCCCGATGACGAGATGCACGCGATGCTTCGCGGCAAGCGCGACGAGCGCCTTGATCTCCTCGCCATCCGGCGCGGCGCAGGCCTCGTAGAGCGCCGCCCCGAAATGCGGAACGTCGCTGATTACGGCTCCACCCGGCACCAGCGGCTCGACATAGCCGGTATTGGCCAGCTCCGGGAACAGGATGAGCTGCGCGCCCTTTGCCGCTTCCTCCGCGACGAACTCGTGGATGCGCCGGAAATTCTCGGCCGGCGCCAGGGACTGGACGTCCATCTGGACAAGGCTGGCGGAAATCATACGGTCGCTCCAGCGATGCGGCGCCCGGCCGCGAAATCCCAATCCCGGCCCGGCGCCGCGTTGATCAGCGCACGGGTATATTCGTGACTCGGCCTGCCCAGAACCTCGGCGGCCGGCCCCATCTCCACGACGCTGCCGCGCTGCATCACCATCACCTCGTCGCAGATTTGCGCGGCGACGCGCAAATCATGCGTGATGAACAGCACGGCGAGATTGCGCCGCTCCTGGATCTCGGCCAGCAGCGCCAGCACCTGCGCCTGCACGGAGACGTCGAGCGCCGAGACCGCCTCGTCGGCGACGATCACCTCCGGCTCCATCATCAGGGCGCGCGCAATCGCGATGCGCTGGCGCTGGCCGCCGGAGAACTGGTGCGGGAAACGATCGAGGCTGGAGCTGGGCAGGCCGACCACTTCCATCAATTCGCCCGCGCGCGTCAGCGCGGTCTCGCGATCCTCGCCGAGATTCAGCGGCCCCTCGATCAGGCTCTCGCCGATGCACAGGCGCGGATTGAGCGAGCGGTTCGGGTCCTGGAACACCATCTGCACGCGCCGCCGCGCCGGCGCCAGGGCCTGCTGACCCTGCAGGTTGGCGATGTCCTGCCCGTTGACGCGGATCTCGCCGCCGGTCGGATGCTCCAATCGCATCAGGCAGCGCGCCACGGTCGACTTGCCGGAGCCGCTTTCGCCGACGATGCCGAGCGTGCGTCCGCGCGCCAGCCCGAAGCTGACATCCTTCACCGCGCGCACGCTGCGGCTCTCGCGGCCCATCAGCTTTCCGAACAGCGAGCCGAAGCTGAAGGTCTTCTCGAGATTGCGGATTTCCAGCACCGCTTCGCCCCCGGACGAAGCGCGCGGCGCGCGCGGCGTCAGCGACGGCACGGATTGCAGCAGGTCGCGCGTATAGGCTTCGCGCGGCCGGCTCAGCACCTGCTCCACCGGGCCGGTCTCGACGATCTCGCCGCGTCGCATCACGCAGACCCGGTCGGCGATGTCGACGACCACGCCCATGTCATGGGTGATGAACAGGACGGCGGTGTTCTGCTTGTCCTGCAATTCGCGGATCAGACTGAGGATCTGCTTCTGCGTGGTGACGTCGAGCGCGGTCGTCGGCTCGTCGGCGATCAGGAGCTTCGGCTTGAGCGCGAGCGCCATCGCGATCATCACGCGCTGCCGCTGTCCGCCCGAGAGCTGATGCGGATAGCTGTCATAGATGCGCTGGGGATCAGGCAGGTGCACGGCCTCGAACGCGGCGAGCGCGGCGTCCCGGCGCTCCTTCGGACGCATCTTCGTATGCGCCCAGTAGACCTCGTCCATCTGCAGCCCGATGGTCAAAACCGGGTTCAGCGCGGTCATCGGCTCCTGGAAAATCATCGCCATCTCGGCACCGCGCAGCGCCTTGGTCCGGGCCGGCGTCGCGGTCAGGATATCCTCGCCGTTGAACCGGACGGCGCCGGCCGTCGCCCGCAATTCGTCGCGCGGCAGCAGGTCCATCGCGACCAGCGAGGTCACCGACTTGCCGGAGCCGGATTCGCCGACGAGGCAGAGCGTCTCGCCGGGATGGATGTCGAAGCTGATGCCCTTCAGGATGTCGTTGGGCTGGCGCCCGCGCGTCGCGACCTTGAGATCGCGGACGGAAAGGACGGGCTGGGTCGCGGCGGTCGCCATCACGGAGCCCTCCCCTGCATTTTCGGATCGAGCCGGTCGCGCAGCGCGTCGCCGAGCAGGTTGATCGAGAGGATGCAGAGCGACAGCACGATCGCCGGCCAGAACACCAGCCAGGGGTTGATCGCGAAATAGAGCCGTCCCTCGGCCATGATGTTGCCCCAGCTCGGAACCTCCGTGCCGATACCGACGCCGAGGAAGGAGAGCGCCGCCTCGGTCAGGATGGCGGAGGCGTACATATAGGTGCCCTGCACGATCAATGGCGCGATCGTGGTCGGCAGCAGATGCTTGCGGATCAGCTTGCCCGGCCGGGTGCCGAGCAGCACGGCGGCATCGACATAGGTCTCCTCGCGCGCCGCGATGACCCGCGCCCGGACGAGGCGCACGACCTGCGGGATGGCCGGGATCATGATCGCGATGATCACGGTGACGAGCCCGCCCCGGACCAGCGCGACGATGGCGATGGCGAGCAGGATGCCGGGGATCGCCATCAGCCCGTCCATCATCCGCATCAGCACGCCGTCGATGCCGCGATACCAGCCGGCGATCAGCCCCAGCGGCAGGCCGATCACGATCGCGCCGACGGCAACGCCGGCACCGACCAGAAGCGAGACCCGCGCGCCGTAGACCACGCGCGAGTAGAGATCGCGGCCGAAGGAATCCGTGCCCAGCCAATAGGTGTCGGAGGCCGGCTTCAGGCGCATCGCGGCATTGAGCTTGGTCGGCTCGAAATTGGCGAGAAGCGGCGCGAACACCGCCATCACGATCACGGCGACGAGGACGATGACGGCGAGCACCGTCGTCCAGTGCGGCGGGTTGTCGAGCAGGCGGCGGCGCGGATGCGCGCCCTGCGCGGGGTTCGACGGAGCGCTCATTGGTAGCGGATCCTCGGGTCGGTCAGGGCATAGGAGAGATCGATCAGCAGGTTGATCAGCACATAGGTGCCGGCCGTCAGCAGGATGATCGCCTGGATCAGCGGGTAGTCGCGGGCAAGCACGCCATCGACCACGAGGCGCCCGAGGCCGGGGATGTTGAACACGGTCTCGGTGACGACGACGCCGGAGACCATCATGGCAAAGCCGGTGCCGACCACCGTGAGGATCGGGATTGCGGCGTTGCGCAGCGCATGGCGGAACAGCACGATCCGCTCGCCCAACCCCTTGGCCCGCGCCGTGCGGACATAATCCTCGCGCAGCACCTCCAGCATCGAGGCGCGCGTCATCCGCGAGACCAGCGCGATATAGAAGAAGGAGAGCGCCAGCCCCGGCATCACGATGCGATGGAAGAACGGGCCGAAGCCGTCGGCCAGCGCCCTGTAGCCCTGCACCGGGAACCATTTCAGGTTGACCGCGAAGACCGCGATCAGCACGTAGCCGATCATGAAGATCGGCACCGAGAAGCCGACGACCGAGAGCGCCATGACGAAGCGGTCGACCATGCCGCCATGGCGCCAGGCGGCGAGCACGCCGAGCGGCAGGGAGATCACCACCGTGAAGATCATCGCCATGACCGCGAGCGCCAATGTTGGGCCGATGCGCTGGCCGATCATCTCCAGCACCGGGCGCTGCGAGATCAGCGATGACCCGAAATCGCCTGCGGCCATATTGGTGATCCAGGCCACGAACTGCCCGGCGATCGGCTTGTCGAGGCCGAGATTCTCGCGAATGGCCGCAAGCTGCGCCGGGGTCGCCTGGTCGCCGGCGATGGCCTGTGCCGGATCGCCCGGCGTCAGCCGCAGCAGCAGGAAGACGAACAGCGCCACGAAGAACATGACGGGGATCGCCATCGCGAGCCTGCGCAGGAAATAGGAAGCCATGGAGTTCTCCACGCGCCTGGGCATCCACCCAAGCGGGCGATGCCGGAAACCGGGCCGGTCAGGCCGGGCGGCGAAGCACCGCCGCCCGGCGCCTCGGCGTTACTTGCTGACACCCCAGAACAGGGTGATCGGGCCCGGCTGAAGATTCTTCAGCTTGGCGTTCCAGGCGGCGACGGACTGGAATTCGCCGGCATTGAAGTAGAAACCCTCGTCGAAGGCGATCTGCTGGATTTCCCGGGCGATCTTCTTCTGCTCGTCGAGCGTCGCGGCGGTGATGTAGGCCGTGCGCAATTCCTCGACGCGGGCGCTCTTCGGCCAGCCCGACCAGGCGGTGTCGGCGCCGGACGCGTCGAGCATCGCATGCACGGTCGGGTTCCAGATGCCGGACACGCCCCAATAGGTGAAGAACACGTTCCAGCCGCCCTGCGCCACCGGCTGCCAGCCGTTCTTGCGCGACTGGAGCGTCGCCCAGTCCATCGAGGCGACATCGATCTTGAAGCCCGCCTCGCGCAGGCGCTCGGCCGCGACGATCGGCTGGGTCGAGAGGATCGTCAGGTCGGTCGGCTGCATCATCAGCACCGGCGTGCCGTCATAGCCGGAGGCCTTGAGCAATTCCTTGGCCTTGGCCATGCGCTCCTTAGCACTACCCTTGAGGTATTCGGAGCCGGCATCGGAGGCGAGCGGCACGTCGCAGCCATAGACCGAGGCGCAGAGCTTGTAATACTGGCTGTCGCCGATCGCGGTCTGCATCAGCTGGTCCTGGTCCAGCGCATACATCGCCGCCTGGCGGACCTTCGGGTTGTCGAAGGGCGGCAGGCGATGGTTGAAACGGCCGGTCACCTGGCTGCCCAGCGCATTGATGGCGCCGGTCTTGATCTCGTCATTGGCCTTGAGCAGCGGCAGCAGGTCGATCGTCACCTGCTCGATCAGGTCGACATCGCCGGATTGCAGCGCATTGATCGAGGTCTGCATGTCCGGCATCGCCTTCCACACGACCTTGTCGACATTGATCACCTTGCCGCCGGCAGTCCAGCTCATCGGCTCGGTGCGCGGCTTGTAGTCCTTGTTCTTGACATAGACGGCCTGATCGCCCGGCCGGTACTGCTCCGCCACGAAGCGGAACGGGCCGGAGCCGACCATCTCGGTGACCTGCTTGCCGGCCGGCGTCTCGGCGAGGCGCTTCGGCATCATGAAGGGCGGCACCGGCGATGGCTTGGCCAGCAATTCGAGCACCTGCCCGAAGGGCTTCGCCAGCTTGATCACCAGGACCTTGTCGGAGGTGGCCTCGATCGAGGCGACATGCGCCATCATCGTGCGAGCGGCGCCATCGTTCTCGCCCCAGCGCTTCAGCGATGCCACGCAGTCGGCGGCCGTGACCGGCGTGCCGTCATGCCATTTCAGGCCGTCGCGCAGCGTCAGCGTATAGGTCAGCTTGTCGGCCGAAACGGCATAGTCGGCCATCTGCGGCTGCGGGTTGTACTTGGCGTCCATGCCGAGCAGCGTGTCGAACACCATGAAGCCGTGCGTGCGCACGATCTGCGCCGTGCTCAGGATCGGGTCGAGCGACCGCAGCGGCGCCTGCATGACGACATTGAGCGTCGTCTCGGCCAGGGCCGGCATTGCGGAAAGGGAGCCAGCGACCAGCGCGGCAGCCCCGACAATCTTGAACCGAAACGTCATTGTTATCCCCTCGTTTTTGGTTGCTTGGATAGGTCGAGCGTCGTCAGGTGGGAGCGTCGCTCCACGGATAGGCGCGTGCCGTATCGAGCTGGCGGTACGGGATCAGCCGCACATCGGCGGGGCCGAGATCGGGCGTGTCGACCACGAGGATGCGGTCGGCCATCGGCTCGTAATAGTCGCGGAAATGCGTCTTCGAGCGCAGCAGGATCACGTCGTAATCCTCCGGCCGCTCGCCGAAGATAAAGAACGGGTCGCCATCGACCGCGAAGGCGAAATGCGAGACCACCGAGACGCGGATCGCGCCGATCTGGATGAGCGCGGTGAGCCCGAGATCGACGAATGAACCGCGCTGGTAGCGCCCGGAGACGTTGAAGGATTTCGGCCCGGACCAGATGACCCGCGCCACGGCTTCGACCGGCCCGCCGGTCTCCGGCGCCGTCTTGCCGGCGAGCGCGACGGTGATCTCGGCGCCCTCGCCTGCCGCATGGGCCTGCGCCGCCGTCTCGGGATCGAGCAGGAAGGGAACGTTGACCCGCCCGACGTCGCGGCCGAGCAGCGCCCGCAGCAGATGGGTCGAGTCGTTCATCCGGTCGGCATGTTCGAGCAGCACGATCGGGCGGCCCTGCGCCGGCTTGCGCGCGACATCCGCCAGTGCTTCCTCGACACTCAGGATCGGAATGGCGTTGGCGATGGCCTTCCGCGCCGCGCGCAGGCGCTCCGAAAAGGCCTGCGCCTTGGCCTCGGCCGCGTCCTGCCCATCCCAGTCGAGGCAGATCACCGACATGCCGGTATTGGCGCTATCGGCATAGGAGAAGCCGGCCATGATCGAGATGTCGCAATCGCCCGCCTGCTCGGTGGCGCGTGCCTCGGCGATGATAGAGGCCAGAGGCTGAAGCGCCGTCGCCGACATGATTGAGGGGATGACGACATCCGGCCGCGCCACCGCGAGACCGGGCCGGCGTCCCTCGCGCAGGAACCGCAGCAGGGCGCGGGCCGCCCGCTCGCCGGTCTCGCCCATGTCGATATGCGGGGAATGGCGATAGGCGACGGCGATATCGGCGCCGCGCAAGGTCTCGCGATCGATATTGCCGTGATAGTCGAGCGCGACAGCGATCGGCAGCGCCGGGAAGGCCGCACGCACTGCATCGATGACGTGCCGCTCGACATCCGGGTAGCCCGCCGCCCAGCAGGCGCCGTGCAGGAACAGGATGACGCCGTCGAGCGGGCCGCTTTGCCCGATGCCTTCGACAATCTCGCTGGTGTAGTGCGCGACGGCCGCATCCGCCGTCGGGCCGAGCGCGCCGAGCAGCGTATGGAACAGCGGCACGAATTCCGCGCCCTCCGCCTCGCAGATCTTCAGGCAGCCGCCGGGCACGGTGTTGGTGCCACGGAACCGCTCCGTCAGCTGCCGCCCGCGCACGCAGACGCGCTCGAACTCCGCCAGCTCCACGATCTGCGGAACGGCCGTTACCGATTCGAGGTTGAAGCCGGCGAAGGCGATGCGGAACGTCATGCCCGCGTCAGCCCCGGACCGCCGCGTCGATCGCGCCGGCGATCCGCTCGACGATCTGGTCGATCTCTTCAGGCGCGATGATATAGGGCGGCGCCAGCAGCACATGGTCGCCCTGACGCCCGTCGATGGTGCCGCCCATCGGGTAGCAGAGCAGGCCGCGCGCCATCGCTTCCTTCTTGATCCGGGCATGGATCTTCAGGGCCGGATCGAAGGGCGCCTTGGTCTCCTTGTCGGCGACGATCTCGATGCCGCGGAACAGGCCGCGCCCGCGGATATCGCCGACATGGGGATGCTGGCCGAGCCGGGCGTCGAGCCCGGCCTGCAGGCGCTCGCCCATCAGCCGGACATTCGCCAGGATCTCCGGCTGCGAGATCAGCTCGACCACCTTGAGCGCCGCCGCTGCCGCCATCGGATGGCAGATATAGGTATGGCCGTGCTGGAACAGGCCGGAGCCTTCGGCGAAGGCACGATAGATCTTGTCCGAGAGCAGCACGGCGCCGATCGGCTGGTAGCCGCCGCCGAGGCCCTTGGCGATGGTGACGAGATCGGGCGAGATGCCCTCTTGCTCGCAGGCGAACACCGTGCCGGTGCGGCCCATGCCGCACATCACCTCGTCGAGGATCAGCAGCACGCCGTATTTGTCGCAGATGCTGCGGATGCGGGCGAAGTAATCCGCGACCGGGCCGACCGCGCCGAGCGTCGCGCCGACGACCGGCTCGGCGATAACGGCGATGACCTCGTCCGCGCCAAGCTCCAGGATCTTGGCTTCCAGCTCGTCGGCAAGCCGGGCGGCGTAGGCTTCCGGCGTCTCGCCGGCCTTCTGGTCGCGATAGGCGTAGCAGGGCGAGACATGGTGCGTCTCGGGCAGGATCGGCTGGAACTGCGCCCGCCGCCAGGCGTTGCCGCCAGCGGCAAGAGCGCCCAGCGTGTTGCCGTGATAGCTCTGCCGGCGCGCGATGAAATGCCGGCGCTGCGGCTGGCCGATCTCGACGAAATACTGCCGCGCCATCTTCATCGCGGCCTCGACGGCTTCCGAACCGCCGGAGACGAGATAAACGTAGTCGAGCCCCTCCGGCGCCAGATCGACCAGCCGGTCGGCCAGCTCCTCGGCGACATCGGTCGTGAAGAAGGAGGTGTGCGCGTAGGCGATGCGATCCATCTGCGCCTGCATCGCGGCCATGACCTCGGGATGGCCGTGGCCGAGGCAGGAGACGGCGGCGCCGCCCGAACCATCGATATAGCTGCGCCCGTCCGCGTCAGTGATGAAGACGCCCTGCCCCGCGACGGCTTGCGGCAGGCTGCCGCCGATCGAGCGATGGAGAATCCTGGTCATCTCGACATTCCCGGATTGGCGCGGACAGAGCGCCGCGGCGCGCAGCCTCATGACACGCTTCATTAATGAATGCAACATTTGTTTTATATGATACAAAAACGAAACGATTGACTTCTAAACTGTTGCGTCGGAACAATACGTTGCAAGCTGAGGGAAAAGCGGAAAAACCGTTTGAAATCCGTCCGCCGCGCGGGAATGGTCGCGATCGGACAGAGAAGGGCGCGATTCAAATGTTGCAGGCCGATCCCTTGCGCGAGCGCATCGTCAGCCTCTTCGACGGCATGTCCCCGCAATTGCGGCAGGCGGCGCGCTACATCATCGAGCATCCGCAGGAGGTGGCGCTGGTCTCGATGCGGGAGCTCGCCCGCAATGCCGGCGTGCAGCCCTCGACCATGACCCGCCTTGCCAAGTTCCTGGGATTGGCCGGCTATGACGACATCCGCGCCCATCATGCCGAGGCGATCCGCTTCCGCGTCGACGGCTTCGCCGCACGCGCCATGCAGACTGAGGAGAACGAACAAGACATGGCGGCGGCACAATTGTCGCGCCGCATGCTGCAGGGCCTCGCCGCCCAGATCGCGCGCCTGACGGAGCCGGCCTCGCTCGAACGCCTAGCCGCCGCCGCCGACCGGCTGGCACAGGCCCGCCGCATCTTCGTGCTCGGGCTGCGCTCATGCCATTCGGTGGCCTGGCATTTCCATTACGTGATGACACTGCTCGGCGAAAAGACGACCCATCTCGACGGCCCGGCCGACACGGTCGGCGACGGGCTGATCCGGGCGGGCGCGGAGGATGTCCTGCTCGCCATCTCGATCAACCCTTACGCCCTGCACAGCCTGGAGCTGGCGCAGCTCGCCCGCGAGAAGGGGCTCGGCATCGTCGCGATCACCGATAGCGAGGTCTCGCCGCTGGTCGGGCTCGCCGACCTCACCATCCTCTGCTCGACCGAGAGCCAGAGCTTCTTCCACACCCTTGCGCCGGCGCTCGCCATTTCCGAGGTGCTTTGCGGGCTATTGGCCAACAAGGATCGCACGGCGGCACTCGCCGCGCTGCAGCGCGCCGACCGCCACCTGCTCTCGCTGAACACCTATGCGACGGCGATCCCGCGCCGCCGCATCTGAGGACCGTCAGGCCACCCGCTTCAGCGCACCGCGCAGCGTCTCGACCATCTCGCCGATCTGGTCCTCCTCGACGATCAGTGGCGGCGACAGCGCGATGATGTCGCCGGTGACGCGGATCAGCAGCCCCTTCTCGAAGCAGTCGACGAAGACCTCATAGGCGCGGGCACCGGCAGCGCCGTCGCGCGAGGACAGCTCGATGCCGGCGACGAGGCCGAGATTGCGGATGTCGATGACATGCGGGGCATCTCGCAGCGAATGCATCGCGCTCTCCCAGGCCGGCGCCAGCTTCGCCGCCCGCGTCAGCAACCCCTCGTCCGCATAGATGTCGAGCGTGGCGAGGCCCGCCGCGCAGGCAACCGGATGGCCGGAATAGGTATAGCCGTGGAACAGCTCGATCATGCCCTCCGGCCCGGTCATCAGGCCGTCATGCACCTTGCGGCTGGCGAAGACCGCGCCCATCGGCACCGCGCCGTTGGTCAGGCCCTTGGCCGTAGTCATGAGGTCCGGCATCACCCCGAAATAATCGGCGGCGAAAGGCGTACCGAGACGTCCGAAGCCGGTGATGACTTCGTCGAAGATCAGCAGGATGCCGTGCTTCGTCGCGATCTCGCGCAGGCGCTGCAGATAGCCCTTCGGCGGCAGCAGCACACCGGTGGAGCCGGCCATCGGCTCGACGATGACGGCCGCGATCGTCTCCGCGCCATGCAGCGCGACCAGCCACTCGAGATCGTCGGCAAGCTCGGCGCCATGCTCGGGCAGGCCGCGGGTGAAGGCATTGCGGGCGGGATCATGGGTGTGGCGCAGATGGTCGGTGCCCGGCAGCTGCGGGAAGACACGGCGGTTGTTGACGAGCCCGCCGACCGAGATGCCGCCGAAGCCGACGCCGTGATAGCCGCGCTCGCGCCCGATCAGGCGGGTCCGCGTGCCCTGGCCGATGGCGCGCTGATAGGCGACCGCGATCTTGAGCGCGGTATCGACCGATTCCGAGCCCGAGCCGGTGAAGAACACCCGGTCGAGCTTGTTCGCGCCCTCGCCCGGCGCCATGGCGGCGAGCCGTTCGGCGAAATCGAACACGATGGGGTGGCCCATCTGGAAGGCCGGCGCGAAATCGAGCTCGGCGATCTGGCGCGAGACGGCCTCGCTGATCTGCCGGCGGCCATGGCCGGCATTGCAGCACCACAGGCCCGCGGTGCCGTCCATGACCTTGCGACCATCCTCGGTGGCGTAATGCATGCCGCTGGCGCTGGCGAGCAGGCGCGGCGCCTGCTTGAACTGCCGGTTCGCGGTGAACGGCATCCAGAAGGCATCGAGCGAACGGGCGTTCTGCAGCGCGGACGGCTTGGTGTTGACGGTCATGACGGCCTCCCTTTTGTGGCCCGTCAGTGCTCATGTTTTCGTCAACGCAACAAGTCTATTTCAGTGACGAGCTAATGCCTTGAAAAATCTAGATCGATCTACGTATCGTTGAATATCGAGAACAGCAGGAACAGGTTGGCGATGAACATCGATGTCGGAGCCCGCCTCAGATATGTCCGGATGCAGCGCGGCCTGTCGCAGCGCGCGCTCGCCAAGCAGGCCGGCGTGACCAATTCCTCGATCTCGCTGATCGAGGCGAACGAGGTGAACCCCTCGGTCGGCGTGCTCAAGCGCATCCTCGACGGCATCCCGATCAGCCTGTCGGAGTTCTTCGCCTTCGAGCCGGAGAAGCCGCGACAGGTGTTCTACCAGGCGGAAGAGCTGGTCGAGATCGGCAAGGGCGGCATCTCCTTCCGCCAGGTCGGCGAGAACCTGTTCGGCCGGGCACTCCAGATCATCAAGGAGCGCTACGAGCCCGGCGCCGATACCGGCCGCGTGCTGCTGACCCATGAAGGCGAGGAAGGGGGCGTCGTGCTCGCCGGCCGGATCGAGCTCACCGTCGGCGAAGAGCGCCGCATCCTCGGCCCCGGCGACGCCTATTATTTCGAGAGCACCCGCCCGCACCGTTTCCGCTGCGTCGGCCCGGTCCCCTGCGAAATCGTCAGCGCCTGCACCCCGCCGACCTTCTAGGCGCTATCAGCGCCATCACAGAGAGATGCCCTCTTGTCATTCCGGGGCTTCGCGCAGCGAAGAACCCGGAACCCACGACTGGGTGAGCCCCTCTCACCCGACACTGAATGCCTCACCCAGTCGTGGGTTCCGGGTTCGCGCCTATGGCGCGCCCCGGAATGACAAGGGGTGGCGTCCCTGCCTCTTCATTCGATTCCTGCATGATAATAATTGGATGATTTAATTTGAAAATCGGAAAGATGGCCTCATCATAACACCCGAATAATATAACAATTCCGGGAAATAAAAATCGACGCCTTTTGACGATGCCTATGACGTCGGCAGTCGAACTTGCCTGCGCATGGCCTCGAAAACGCGATCGAAATGCAGATCGACCTCCCGGCAACATCAGGGGTGAAACATGAATAGGCGCAATTTCCTCAAGCTCTCCGCTCAATCGGCCATCTTTACACAGCTTGCACCATTCTTCACCGCGCCGGCCCATGCCGCCGGGAAGAAGGAACTCCGCTATATTCCCGAAGCGGACCTGAACATCCTCGATCCGGTGTGGAGCACCTCGACCATCGTCCAGGTCTATGGGCACCTCGTCTTCGACACGCTCTACGGCTTCGACAAGGACTATAACGTCCATCCGCAGATGGCCGAGGGCCACACGGTCTCGGACGACAAGCTGCAATGGACGATCAAGCTGCGCGACGGACTGCAGTTCCATGACGGCCAGCCGGTCCTCGCCAAGGATTGCGTCGCCAGCATCAACCGCTGGGGCAAGCGCGACTTCATGGGCGCAGCCCTGCTCGGCGTGGTCGACACGATGACGGCGGTCGACGACCGCACGCTCCAGTTCAAGCTCAAGAAGCCCTTCCCGCTGCTGCCGATGACGCTCGCCACCAGCGGCTCGAACATGCCGGCGATCATGCCGGAGCGCATCGCCATGACCTCGCCGACCGAGCAGATTCGCGAGAGCATCGGCTCCGGCCCCTATCGCTTCGCCAAAGAGCAGTGGGTTTCCGGCTCGAAAGCCGTCTTCGAAAAATTCGCCGGCTACAAGCCGCGCAACGATGCTTTCGCACCGACCTATACGGCCGGGCCGAAGATCGCCCATTTCGAGAAAATCGTCTGGAACATCATCCCCGACGCCTCGACTGCCGCAGCCGCCCTCCAGGCCGGCGAGATCGACATGATCGAGATGGTCGGCGCCGATTTCCTGCCGGTGCTCAAGGCCGATCCCAATATCCGCCTGCTGCCGCGCACGACGCCCAATTTCGCGGTGATGCGCTTCAACCACCTGCAGCCGCCCTTCAACAATCCAACGATCCGGCGGGCTCTGCTCAAGGCCTTCGACCAGCGGGCGATCATGTCCGGCACCTTCGGCGAGGAGAACAAGGAATTCTGGCAGTCGGGCGTCGGCTTCTTCAGCCCGGATTCGCCGATGACGACCACAATCGGCCTGGAGGCCTTCACCAGCCCGCGCGACGTCAAGAAGGCGGCCGAGGAGATCAAGGCCGCCGGCTACAATGGCGAGCGCGTCGTGGTGCTCGATCCCGTCGACTATCCCTGGACGCATCCCTGCACGCTGCTCGCCGCCGACACGCTGAAGAAGGTCGGTCTCAATGTCGACATCCAGGCCATGGACTGGGGCACCCTGATGCAGCGCCGCCTCAGCAAGGAGCCCGCCGACAAGGGCGGCTGGAACGTCTTCCTCACCGCGCTCTCCGGCATGAGCAACTTCAACCCGGTCGGCCATATCGGCCTGCGCGGCAACGGCAACGATGCCTGGGTCGGCTGGCCGACGGCGCCGCGCCTCGAGGAGTTGCGCCAGCAATGGCTCGATGCGCCCGACGTCGCGACCCAGAAGAAGATCTGCGAGGAGATCCAGAAGCAGGCGCTGATCGACGTGCCCTATATCCCGCTTGGCGGCTTCGCCACCGTCAGCGGCTACCGGAACAACCTGACCGACATCCAGCTGCAACGGCCGCTCTTCTTCACGATGACGGCCAAGGGTTGAGACAGGCCCCATGCTCTCCCATATCGCGCGCCGGCTGCTCGCAGCGCTGCCGGTCATGGCCTTCGTCGCGCTGTTCGTCTTCGGCCTGCTCTATCTCGCGCCGGGTGATCCCGCCGCGATCATGGCCGGGGACCAGGCGACGGCGGCCGACATCGCCCGCATCCGCATCGCCCTGAAGCTCGACGACCCGTTCCCGATCCGCTTCGGGAACTGGGTCTGGAGCCTGCTCCACGGCGATCTCGGCCTCTCGCTCTTCACCAACCAGCCGGTCGCCGCGATGATCGTGCAGCGCCTGGAGCCGACCTATCTGCTGATGCTGATGACGCTCGTCGTCTCGGTGACGCTGGCGCTGCCGATCGGCGTGATCGCCGCCTGGAAGCACAACACGGCGAGCGACCGTGCGGTCATGGTCTTCGCCGTGCTGAGCTTCTCGGTGCCCTCCTTCGTCGTCGGCTATCTGCTCGCCTTCGTCTTCGGCCTGCAGCTGCGCTGGCTGCCGGTGCAGGGCTATGTGCCGATGTCCAACGGCCTCTGGCCGGCGGTCCGCAGCCTGATCCTGCCGGCGGTCGCGCTCGGCAGCGTCTATATCGGCCTGCTCGCCCGCATCACCCGCGCCACCATGCTGGAGGTGCTGGCCCAGGACTATGTCCGCACCGCCCGCGCCAAAGGCGCCGAGGAGCGCAAGATCCTGTTCAAGCACGCGCTGAAGAACTGCTCGGTGCCGATCATCACCACCATCGGCAGCGGCGTCGCCCTGCTGATCGGCGGCGCCATCGTCACCGAGACGGTCTTCGCCATTCCAGGCCTCGGACGCCTCACCGTCGATGCCATCCTGCGCCGCGACTACCCCGTCATCCAGGGCGTCATCCTGCTGTTCAGCTTCATGTACGTGCTCGTGAACCTGCTGGTCGACATGCTCTACACCGTCTTCGATCCGAGGATCCGCTATTGACCGCCATCACCTCCGACGTCGCGCCGCGCGGCGGCCGGCAGAGCCGGCTCGGGCAGCTCGCCCGCAATCCGAGCATCGCCTGCGGCGCCGCCGTGCTCGTCCTCCTCATCCTGGTCGCGCTGCTCGCGCCCTGGCTCGGCACGCGTGACCCGACGGCGATCTCGGCCTTCGACCGCGCCAAAGTGCCATCGGCCGCGTTCTGGTTCGGCACCGACATGCTCGGCCGCGATCTCTATTCCCGCGTGCTCTACGGCACGCGCGTCTCGCTCATCGTCGGCTTCTCGGTGGCGATCGGCGCGACCATCCTCGGCGTGCTGATCGGCGTCTTCGCCGGCTTCCTGCCGCGCTTCGACGCCTTCGTCATGCGGGTCATGGACGGACTCATGGCGATCCCCTCGATCCTGCTCGCCATCGCGCTGATCGCGCTCAACCGCGCCTCGATCTGGAACGTCATCCTCGCCGTCACCATCGCCGAGACGCCCCGCGTCGTGCGTCTGATCCGCGGCGTCGTGCTCTTCCTACGCGAGGAACCTTATGTAGAGGCCGCCCGCTCCTGCGGCGCCAGCGTGCCCTGGATTGTCTTCCGCCACATCCTGCCCAACACCTTCGCGCCGATCGCCGTGCAGGCGACCTATATCTGCGCGGTGGCGATCCTGGCGGAAGCGGCGCTCTCCTTCATCGGCGCCGGCGTGCCGCCGTCGACGCCGTCCTGGGGCAATATCATGGCCGAAGGCCGGGCGCTCTGGCAGATCAAGCCCTACATCATCTTCTTCCCCGCGCTGTTCCTCTCCATCACCGTCCTCGCCATCAACATGCTCGGCGACGGCCTGCGCGACGCCCTCGATCCGCGCCTGCGCAAGCGGGTGTGATCCTCGAATGCCTCCACGGGGAGCCAAGCTCGGTACGCCCCACTCACCGTGGATAACTCGCCCCGCCGCGCGACGCCGGCGGGGCGCCTTTTATGCCGGCGGCTGCGGCAAGCTGGTTCTATGATCCCAGCCGGCCAAAGCCGTCATCGACGTTGAGAAGCCGGCACAGGCCGGTCTGGAAGAAGGAGACGCCTCGTGACCGATACCCTCTTGATCCGGAATGTCCGCCCGGCCGGCGGCGCGGCGACGGACGTGCTGGTCCGTGACGGGCGCATCGCGGCGATCGGCGCCAGCGCCGCCGGGGCGGACTTAACCTTCGATGCCGGCGGCCGCCTGATGATCCCCGGCCTCGTCGAGGCACATACCCATCTGGACAAGAGCTTCTGGGGCATGGGCTGGCACCGGCACACCGCCGGCCCCGCCCTGATCGACAAGATCGAGACCGAGCGCCGCAACCGCCGCGAATTCGGCATCGATGCCGACCGCCAGTCCGGCCGGCTCGTCGCCCAGATGGTCAAGCTCGGCACGACCCATATCCGCAGCCATGTCGATGTCGACACCGAGGTCGGCCTCGCCGGCATCGAGGGCGTCATGGCCATGCGCGAGCGCCTCAAGGACGTGATCGATGTCGAGATCGTCGCCTTCGCGCAGTCGGGCATGCTGATCCGGCCCGGCACGCTCGAACTGCTCGACCAGGCGATGGCGATGGGCGCCGATGTCGTGGGCGGCCTCGATCCCTGCACGCTCGACCGCGACCCCAAGGGCCATCTCGACGCGATCTTCGGCCTTGCCGAGAAATACGGCCGCCCGCTCGACATCCACCTGCACGAGCGCGGCGAGGTCGGCGCCTTCTCGATGGAGCTGATCATCGAGCGCACCCGCGCGCTCGGCATGCAGGGCAAGGTCGCGATCAGCCACGCCTTCTGCCTGGGCATGCCCGATGCCGACTATGTCCGCCGCCTGATGGAGGACCTGGCCAAGGAGCGCATCACGCTGGTGACCACGGCACCCGCCGCCTCGCCCGCCCCCTCGGTCATGGCCTGCCTCAAGGCGGGTGTCGTCATCGCCGGCGGCTCCGACGGCGTGCGCGACAGCTGGAACCCCTATGGCATGGGCGACATGCTGGAGCGGGCGACACTGGTCGGCCTGCGCAACAATTTCCGCCGCGACGAGGAGATGGAGCTGGCGCTCGATGTCTGCACCTATCAGGGCGCCAAGACGATGGGCATCGAGAACTACGGCCTCGATGTCGGCTGCAACGCCGATTTCGTCATCCTGCCCGGCGAGACCATCTGCGAGGCCATCGTCGAGCGCCCTGCCGACCGCACCGTAGTCAAGCGCGGCAGGATCGTCGCGCGCCACGGCGAACTGACCCAGCCCATCGCCTGACGGGCCGATCCCGTATCATCAGCGGCGTCGCGAGGCTTCTGGCTTCGCGGCGCCGTTTTCGTTTGTCGCCCGATAGACGACCGACAGCATGAAAAAGGGCCGCCGGTCTCCCGACGGCCCTGCCCTCCCATTGCCTTGATCGACAAAGCTTCAGGCCGCCGCCGCGAAGGCCTCGTCGGAGACGATCTGCGTGCCGGCCTCGCCGCGCAGCGCCGCGACTGCATCCTCGATGCGCGCGATGATGCAGCGCCTGCCGCCGCCTTCGATGAACTGGACGGCTGCGTCGATCTTCGGCCCCATGCTGCCGGGCGGGAAATGACCTTCGGCATGCAGGCGCTTGATCTCGGACAGGCTGACGCGATCGAGGAAGCGCTGCTCCGGCTTGCCGAAATGCACCGCGACGCGCGGCACGGCGGTCAGGATGATCATGTCCGGGATGTCGAGCAGGTTCGCCATCTTGGCCGTGGTGCGATCCTTGTCGATGACGGCCTCGACGCCGCGGCTCTGGCCGTTCGGCTGGCGCACCACCGGCACGCCGCCGCCGCCGCCCGCGATCACGACCGCGCCCTTCTCGGCCAGCGCCTGCACGAGGTCGAAATCGACGATGTGCTGCGGCAGCGGCGAGGGCACGACATGGCGGTAGCCGCGGCCGGAATCCTCCTTCATCAGCCAGCCCATCTCGGCGCTCAGCGCCTTCGCCTCCTCCTCGGTGTAGAAGTAGCCGATCGGCTTCGACGGGTTCTGGAAGGCCGGGTCGTTCGGATCGACTTCGACCTGAGTGAGGACGCAGGTGACCTCGCGCGGATTGCCCTTGGCGCGCAGCGCGTTCTCAAGTGCCTGCGTCAGGAGATAGGCGATGCCGCCCTGGCTATGGGCGACGCAGATGTCGAGCGGCATCGGCGCGACGCGATGGCGGGCGATGGCATGGCGCAGCAGCATCTTGCCGACAACCGGGCCGTTGCCATGGGTGATGATGAGCTGCGAGCCAAGCTCCATCAACGGCAGCAGGGCAGCGCCCGTCTCGGCGGCGAGCTGCTCCTGCTCCTCGGCCGTGCCGCGAATGCCCTCGGGATGAATGGCGTTGCCGCCGATGGCGATGATCAGGCGATCCGGAACGGCGTCGATCGAAGTCATGAATCCTCCTCCCACGCGCCGGCCGGCAGGTCGCGACGCATGTTGAAATTGTTCGTTGATGCGGAACGCGGGTCGCTCCGAGGCGGCCCGCGGCAGTCTTCAGCCCGCGACGCCCTCCTGGCGCGCGAAGGCCAGCAAAGCCTTCTCGAAAGCCTCCATCGGCGGATAGGTGATGCCCGCGCCAATCATGCCGATGCCGGCTTCCTTATGGGCGATGGCGGTGTTGATGACGGGCATGATCCCGGTCTGCAGCACCTTGCGCATGTCGATGCCGGTCGGCACGCCCTTGAAGTTGAGCAGGGGCACCGTGACGTTGGGGTTCTCGGCCGTGGTGATCTCGGCCATGCGGACGGAGAAGCCGATGGCTTCGTCGACCGTGCCGCCGACGAGCGGCACGATGGCCGGCGCCGCCGCCATGGCGAAGCCACCGATGCCATAGGTCTCGGTGATCGCGCTGTCGCCGATATCGAGGCCTGAATCCTCCGGCTTGTAGCCGGCGAACATCGGGCCGATGACCTTCTGCGCCGGGCCGGTGAACCAGGTGAAGCCCGGCACGCCGCTGATGCGGATGCCGAACTCGACGCCGTTGCGGCACATCGTCGTCAGGATGGTCGAGTGCGGCACGTCATGGGCGGCGTCGAGCGCGCATTTGCACATCGCCATCCAGGTCGGCCCGGAGAAATAGTCGCTGCTGGCGACGAAATCGAAGACTTCCCGCTTCTGGGCCGTGGTGAACGACGTCTCCAGGATGAAGGGCGCGAGCTTCTGGATCAGGATGGTGGTGCCGGCGACGTTGCGGTTATGACACTCGTCACCCATGTGCAGCGCCTGCGAGAGCAGCAGGCGCAGGTCGATCTCACCGGCGATCTGCATGGCTTCGCGCAGGATCGGCCCGAGCACGTCGCTCATCCAGTTCAGCCGAGCGATGACGGTCTCGTCATTGGCGCCCATACGCAGAATCTTGGAGAGCTGCTCGCTGAGATTGGTGTAGGCGACGTTGCCATAGGTCTTGTTCTTGACGATGTGCATGAACATCGAGGCCGAGGTCACGCCCGCCATCGAGCCCACGCAGTTATGCTCGTGGCAGGGCGAGAAGGTGATCTCGCCGGAGGCCGCGAGTGCAGCCGCCTCCTCCAAGTTCTTGGCGAGCCCTTCGAAGACCAGCGCGCCGGTGACGGCGCCCTTCATCGGGCCGGACATCCGCTCCCAGGTGATGGGCGGGCCGGCATGGAGGATCGTCGTCTTGGTCATGCCGGGCACGACCTCCAGCGCCGGGCCGAAGCCGACCAGCACGGGCTGCGACTTCAGGATGCGCTCGACCGCTTCCTGGTTCGCGGTCTCGATGCGCGCCGCGATCTCAGGGCGCGCCAGCGCTTCGAGCGCGTCGATCAGCTCGGGCTTGCCGCCCGCCGGCGGGCGCCAGTCGAGATGGACGGCGCTGCCGCCCTGCTTCTCGATATCGTCCTTGAACATTTCGAGGCCGACATTGATGACGCTGACCTTGCTGAACAGGTCGTTGATGCTGGACATGATCAGATCTCCTTGGAGACGAAACCGCGCGCCAGCAGGCCGGCATTGGTGCAGCTGCTGGCGATGGTGACGCCCACTTCCGAAAGCTTGGCCGTCTGCTCGGCGAGCGACTGGCTGTCGAGATCCGTGCCGAGGACATAGCCGAGGATCTCGAGATGGCGGCCGTCAGTCGCCGCGATCTGCTTGGCCTCGACGAGGGCGGGGATCATCACGCCGGCCGGGTCCTCATGGGCGCCGTAGCCGAGGATGAAATCGAGCACGATGACACCGACCGAGGGGTCGCGTGCCTCCTGCACCAATCGCGCGAGGCGCTGGGAGGGGTCGATCATCGGATGCGGCCGGCCGCGGGTGAAATCGTCGTCGCCGAAATCGATGAAGGTGTGCTCGATGCTGGTGGAGACGTCCTTCAGCTTGCGCGCCGGGTCCTTGGCGATGTTGCTGTAGACGTTGTCGTAGCTCTCCTTGGCGATCAGCATCATCTCCTCGCAGAGCGTGCCGCCGCAGAGCAGCGCGCGGATATAGCGCTGCTCGGGCTTCAGCTTGGCGCGGGTCTCGGCGATCAAGGGCAGGTTGAGTGCGCGCTTGTTGATCTCCTCCTCCTTCCGGCCAGCCCGGATGACGGCCTTCAGCGCAGCCTCCTTGGTGGTCTTGCCGAATTGCAGGCCGGCCTTGGTGACGGCCTCCTCGGAGCCACCGAGCAGGCAGGCGACGACCGGCTTACCGCAGGAAGCGGCCGCCGCCAGCACCTTGTCCTGCACCGACTTCGCGGGGGGCTTGGAGACCAGCACGATCACCTCGGTCGCCGGATCGCGGGCGAGCGCATTGATGCCGTCGATCATCATGATGCCGCCGACCTTCTCGTTGAGATCGCGCCCGCCGGTGCCGATGATCTGGGTGATGCCGCCGCCGAAATCATGAATGCGGGCCGCGACCTCCTGGCTGCCGGTGCCGGAGGCGCCGACGATGCCGATATTGCCGGCGCGCACCGCATTGGCGAAGCACAGGCCGACGCCGCCGATATATGCAGTGCCGCAATCCGGCCCCATCATCAGCAGGCCCTTGTCATGGGCGAGCGTCTTGAGGGCGACCTCGTCCTCGATCGAGACGTTGTCGCTGAACATCATGACATGCAGGCCGCTCTCCAGCGCGCGGCGCGCCTCGCGGCTGGCGAACTCGCCGGCCACCGCGATGATCGCGAGATTGGCGCCGGGCACATGCGCGACAGCGGACTCGATCGTCGCGTAGTTCATCTTGCGGCCGCTCTCGTTGCCGCCCTTCTGCTTGAACAATTCGTCGATCTCGACCAGCGCCTGTTCGGCGATCTCGTCCGACGCCGAGCGCACCACGATCATCAGGTCACCACTCTGGGCCTCCGCCGCTTCCGGCGTCAGCATGCCGACATTCTGGAGCACCTCCTTGTTCATGGCGGTGCCCATGCCGATCATCGCCTGGTCGACGCCGGCAACGGCGTTGGCCCGCCCGGTCACCGACATCAGCGAGACCGAGTCGAAATAGGTGTTCCGCTTAATGGCGGTCTTGATGGCCATGATCCCATTCTCCGTTGTCGATGAGCGACGCCAGTCCACGGATGACGCCGAAAGCGATCTCGGTCCCGGATGAGGAGCCGATCGCGAGAACCTGTGCGAGAGCCTGCGAAGGCGGCTCCGCCGTCGTGCTGCCGAGCGCGATGATGAGGCGCGCGACCCGCTCCCTGACTTCGCCGCGCGCCGCCTTGGCGATGGCCGCGTAGGCGATCGGGTTGGTCGCGCTCTTGGCGAGCCTGATCACGCCATGCGCGAAGGCGTCGCTGCCGAGATCGGCCTGCCGCCGGCAGAGCGCGCGGGCCGCGAGCAGCCCGGTGAGGAAGTCGTCGCCCGATGGCGTGAGCCCCGGCCCAAGGCCGAGGAGCCGGCGGGCATGGGTCAGCGCCGCATCCGTGTCGCCCCGTCCCAGAGCGAGCGCGAGCCCGTCCGCGCCTTCATGCAGCATCCGTGTCGTCAGTCGCGCGACCTCGGTATCGGCCATGCCCTCGATGAAGCCGCCGGGGGTGCCGTTGCACCGGATCGTCGCCTCGGCTTCCGCCAGTCGCCGACGCAGCAAACCCGTCGCGCAATGCGTCTCCGGCACGGGCGTGCGCCAGACGACCGCTCCCGCGACATTCACCATCGCCTTGCCGGCGATCGCGAGGCTGCCGCCCCCGGCCCTGACGCTGTCGCCCTGGCAGATGCCGATGGCGAGGAAATCCTCGGTCACCACGACCAGCGAGTTCGGCCCGTCATCGAGATCGCCGGTGACGAGCGTATGCAATTCGCCATTGCTAAGGCAGGCGATGTTGACCGCCCGATGGAAGGCGCTGTGAACCACGCCCGCGAAGGCCGCGCCGTTCACGCGTGCAAGGAAGGCGCCGTCGCCGGACCTTGCCTGCATGGTGACATGCGCGCGCATCGGGGCGGGCCCGGCCGGCATTCAGCTGGCGCGGGCGGCCGGAGGCCGGCCTGCCGTCGTGAGCTCGGCCTGCGCCTCGGCCTCGCGGCCGAGCAGCCGAAGCGACTGCGCCTTGTGCTGGCGGTAAAGCGGATTGCCGGGATCGGACGCGATCGCGATCTCGATCGCGCTGATCGCCTCCTCGTGCCGGCCGAGCGAGCGCAGGCTGTTGCCCTTGTGGAAGGCGAAGTCGTAGCGGCCGGGAGCGCGCGCCAGCAATTCGTCCATCACCGAAACGGCAGCCTCATGGCGGCCGAGTTCACGCAGATAGTTCGACTTGTGGTAGCGCAGGAACAGGGCGTCCGGCTGTTTCGCGATGCCCGCATCGAAGGCTGCCAGCGCCGCTTCCGGCTGCTTCATCACCCGCCAGGCATAGGCGATGTAGAAATGGAACTCGATCGCTTCGGGGGTCGCCGCGAGCACCGCCTCGAAGGTGCGGATCGCCTCCTCGTTGCGCCCGAGCTCGTAGAGGTAATAGCCTTTGTAATAGCCGAGATCGGCGTCGCCCGGATGCAGCGCCAGCGCTGCCTCGATGATGGCGAGCGCCTCCTCGTAGCGCTCCGCCTTCTCGGCCTGCTTCGCCTGCCGGATCGACGCTGCGCCCGGCCCGGCCGCAGCGCTCTCGCCGCGGAAAATCTTGAGAACGCGCTCCTGACCGAGCACTTGCGCATGTTCCAGCGAGGACTTGCCGTCGCGGTCCCTGAGATGCTGATCCGCGCCCGCCTCGACCAAAGCCTCGATCACGTCGCCATAGAGCCTGCCGCCATCGCCGAGGATCACGGCTTCGAGCAGGGCCGACCAGCCGAGATCATTGGCACGGTCCACCGGGATGCCGGCTGCAAGGCAAACCCGCACCGTGCGCAAAAAGCCCTTCTCGCTCGACGGCAGCAGCGGCGTGCCGCCGAAGCGGTTGACGCTGTTCGGGTCGGCGCCCGAGGCGATGGCGAGCTTCAGGATCTCGTTGAAGCCGTTCGCGCCCGCGCAGAGATAGGGCGAGAGCATGGTGATGTCGCGGGCATTGACGTCGCCGCCCGCTGCGATCAGCCGCCGCGCCAGCGGCAGGTTGTTCTTCTGGGTCGCCGCCATCAGCGCCGTGCGGCCGGCCTCGTCCTTGGCATCCACCTTGGCGCCCTCGGCGAGGAGGCGCTCGACGGCGGCCATGTCGCCCTTGTCGGCGGCGGCAATCAGGGGCGGGTTGGCGGACGGGGCGTTCATCGGGTCTTCCTGTCGGTCGGTGGTGCGGCGCTCGGACGGGCGCCGCGAAAGGCATGGCAGGCGGCAGCGAGGCGAGCCCATCCGCAGGCGGCGGGCTCGCCTCGCCGGCTCATGCCTTGCTGGCCTGGGTAGCCGGCTTCATCTCGCCGGTGGCGATCGTGCGATCCGCCTCGCGCAGGTTGAGGTAGTGCTTGAGCACGAAGACGCCGGCAATCATGCAGTATGCATAGACCAGCGGCATGGCGTGCGGCTGGGCGAAGCCGACCGTCGGCGCATGGATCACGCCGAACAGCGTCAGGAAGCCGCCGACCAGCGCCGCGACCGCGCCGCGCATCGGCTTGTCGGTGATTGCGAAGATCGTGATGCAGCCCCAGGTCATGCTGCTCAGCGGCGCGCCATTTCCGAGATTGGACAGGCCCTGATAGTACACGCCCTTCTTGGCGAGCGCCTCGACGCCCACGGTCTTGGCGGCGGTGCCGGCGGCCGACAGCGTGTTGTTGGCCAGCGTCAGTGCCCAGTTGGCGATCCACGGGAACATGGTGACGAAAATCACCGGCACTTCATCGCGCGGCGACTCGCGCACCACCTGATTGGCCGTGACGATGCCGATATAGACGAGGATCGGAACCACCGCGACCATCGGGATCAGCGCCAGCAGGAAGGCACCGAGGCCGAACAGCGAGACCAGGAACATGGTCAGGCCGGTGAAGAAGGTGTAGCCGGTGCCGGCGCCGATCGATTTCCAGCCGGCATGGCCGATATAGACGGTGACCGGGAACGGGTTGCCGAAGAAGGCGCCGAGCGTCGAGGACAGGCCGTTGGCCATCATCACCTGGCGCGTCGGGTAGGGATCGCCGGCGGCATGCGCGCTCTCGATATTCTCGAGGTCGAACACGTAGTTGGCGAGACCGAGCGGGACGGCCGAAGCGAGATAGGGCAGCGCATGCGGCAGGCCCTGCATGAAGCTCGAAATATGCAGCGTCGGCGGGTTGAAGCCGAAGGTCGAAAGCGAGTTCTTGATCTCGGCCGGGCTCTGCAGACCGAAGATCCAGGCCAGCGCGGTGCCGGCGGCGAGCAGCAGGAAGCCGGTCGGAACCTTCGGGAAGAGCGGCTTCTTGCCGAACCAGTTCAGGAAGATCAGAGCCAGAACCACGAAGGCGACCGTCGGCGTCTCGAAGGACTGCAGCATCGGGTTCATCGCCAGCAGCAGCAAGCCGAGGCCGGCGAGGCAGGACAAGAGCACCGTGCGCGGGATCGTCTTGCGGATGGTCTCGCCAAGGAAGGAGCCGCCGACCAGGATCATCGCCTCGACGAAACACCAGACCAGCGCGATCTGCAGAGCGAACTCGGCATCCTTGGTCTGGAGATAGACCGGCAGGATGACGAGGAAGGTCACCGTGAAGATCGAGGGCGCGCTCGGGCCCGAGGGCAGCGCGGTCACGTCGGCGCGGCCGGTTTCCTTGACGAGCTTGTAGGCGAAATAGGTGTACCAGAGGCTCGCGGCGAAGACGGCGAGACCGAAGGCCGGCGCGATCCGGCCATAGACCATCTCCTTGGGGAAACCGACGACGAAGAGCAGCAGACCGATCATCGTCAGCAGATTGGTCAGGTTGTTGGCCAGCAGGCCGAAATACCCGCCCCAGTCGCCCTTTCGCCAGATAAATGATCTGTCCATCGATGCCCCCATCCTCTCGGGTGCGCTCCAGCCGCGCGATCCCCGCCGTCGAACGATCTTCTTTTGAGGGGAGCCTAGTGAGCCGGCGGCAGGCGAACCATTGCCAAGCCACCTAAATTGACCAGCCTTGTTTTATCCAGAGCAGATAAATATCGAACCGTTCTAACCGGCTTTTGCTTGCGAATACCCGCCATCCACGCATAGATCGGCGCGGCGGAGTGGTCACTGGCGCGGCAGGAACGGCAGGCGCGGGCCACCCTGGGAGCCCGGACCATGGCCCATCAGCTCAAGATCTCCGAACTGCTGCAATTCGCGCCTTTCAGGCAGGCCCGCCTGATCTGCGGGGAAGAGGGCCTGTCCAACCCCGTCCGGGGCGTCAACGTCATCGAGGCGCCTGACGTGACCGACTGGGTGCAACCCGGCGACGTGCTCCTCACCAATTTCTATTCGCTCGACCGCCTGCGTCCGCTCGACGCCTTCATCGAGAAGGTCGCGGCCCGCAAGCTCAGCGCCTTGATCGTCAAGACCGGCCTCTTCGTGCAGGAGGTCCCGGAGGAGATCGTCGAGGCCGCGCGCAGGCACCGCCTGCCCGTCATCGAGATCCCGCGCAACGTGCTCTACCGCACCATCGTCCTGTGCATCTCCGAGCACCTCCTCAGCGAGCGGCTCGGCGTGCTCGAACGCTTCAAGGAGATCAGCGACCATTTCCTCAGCGCCTCGCTGGCGAACCAGGGCGCCTTCCGCATCCTGAAATCGCTGGAGACCTTCATCGGCAACCCGGTCGGGCTCTATGACGAGAAGCTGCAATGCCTCGCCGGCACGACCGGCAGCTCCATCAGCCTGATCCCGCCGGAAGGCCATCAGGAAGGCGCCCCGTATTATATCCAGACCATCGCTGCGCCGGAGGCCGATGACCGTGCCTGCAACCGCTATGTCTTCTCGGTCCGCGTCGGCGACGAGGTCAGGCTGTATCTCACGGTCCTCGAGCTGAACGGCGAGCTGGAGGATGTCCAGTCGATCGCGATCGAGAGCGCGATCAACGCACTCGCGCTCGACTTCCTGCGACAGCAGGCGGTGATCGAGGTCGAGAAGCAGTTCCGCTTCGACCTGATCGGCGACCTGCTCGGCGGCAGCGCCCTGCCCTCCAGCGAACTGTATCGTCGTGCCGGGTTGATCCAGTGGGACCTGAAGCGCCGGCATGTCGTCGTCGTGCTCGGCCTCAAGACCACTCAGAAGCAACCTGTCTCCGGTTCGGGCGACGGCAAGAAGCTGGAGCGGCTCGCGCAGCTTCTCACCGACCTCATCGACAACGCCCATGCCCAGGTCCGGGGCTGCCATGTCGTTCTGTTCTGGCCGGCAGGCGAGGGCCGCGAATGGCGCACGCAGCTCGAACGCCGCTTCGCCGAACTGAACGCGCTCTGGTCACGCGGCGAGGAGCGCGCCGTTCTGCATGCCGGGATCGGCGAAGTCGCCGCAGATATCGAAACCCTGCCCCGGAGCTACCGCCAGGCGCTCGACGCGCTGAACATCGGCATCCGGGCGCGGTTCGCGAAGCAGCTCGTCGCCTTCCACGAGCTCGGCATCTACCGCATGCTCTGCCGGCTCGCGCCGCAGCAAGAGCTCCGGGAGATGGTCCCGCCATCGCTGCAGCGGCTAGTCTCGGTCAGGACACGAGCCCGCGCCGACCTCGTCGAGACGCTTGAGGCCTACATCGCCTGCAACGGCAACGCGCTCGAAACCTCACGGCGCCTCGACGTCCACCCGAAGACGGTGCTCTACCGGCTCGACAAAATCAGGTCGGAAGCCGGCATCGATCTCGACGATGCAGACGAGATGCTGATGGTTCAGATCGGCCTCAAGATCCTGAAAATGGAGGATGCGGTGGAGACCGCCTGAAGCTATCTGCCCGTCATGCGCGAGAGAGCCGGGACCGAGCCGCGAAGGTCGGTTGACGTAGCGACAGCATCCCGGAGATCATCGCGCCACGAACGCCACCAGCCCCATAGGGACGCCGATGCGCCGTTTTCCAGGATATCGAACGATCACCCTCTCCGCTCTCGCCCTCTTCCTGAGCGGGTCTCTGGCACTAGCCGCCGAGCCCGTCCGCCTGATCACGGCCGAGGAGGCCCGCCTGCCCTCCGCCGATCCGGGCACGGCGCAGGAGCGCAACCTGACCCGTGGCCCCGGCATCGACGCAGTCGCGCCGCCGCCGATCGGAGTCAGCGGCACCTTCCGGCTGGCCGTCCGGTTCAAGCCGCGCAACAGCGTCGCGATCGATCCCGAGAGCGTGCGCGTCACCTATCGGCGCCAGCCCGAGATCGACCTGACGCCGCGCCTCAAACCTTTCGTCACGACGGCAGGCATCGAGGCGCCGGCGGTGATCGTGCCACCCGGCAAACATGTCATCGTCATCGAGGCGACCGACAAGGAAGGCCGCATCGGGCGCAGCCAGATGACGTTGACGGTCGCGGAAGCCAAATAAGCTAGCGCGCAGCCTTCTTCGGCAGCAGCGCCACAGATGGCGCTGCGCCATAGGCCGCCGGCACCTGCCGCCCTTCGGTCTTTTCGGAGACACGGGCCGCCGTCTCCTGCACGACCGCGTCCAGTGTCTTGCCGGGTGACGACAGCGTCTCCAGCAGGGCGCGCACGAAGGGGCTGTCGAGGCCGTCGCCGTCGGAGGCTGTCTTGCCTGGCTGGGTGGAGTGCAGCACGACATTGTTGGGCGCCGGCTGCGGGGCGGCTGCCAATCCGCCATGGATGCGCGCCGGCAGGGCCGCGAGCTGCCGTCCGGCCGAGCCACGCGACGCCGCCACGGCCTGCGCCTCCGCGAAGGGATCGTCGCGGCAGGCATCGACGATGACGAGCGCGCCGCGCCGCGCCTTGGCCGCGGCAGCCGCCAAGGCGCGCAGTGCGAGCGCGTCACTTTGCAGGGCCTTGTCGCTGTCGAGCGTCGCATCAGTCGGCACGAGATAATTGACCCCGCCGGTCTCGACCCCATGCCCGGCATAGAAGACCAGAACGACATCGGCCTGGGCAGCCTGCTCGGCGATCAGGGCCGGAATCCGGCGCAGATCGGCCTTCCCAACATTCTCCGCGATCTCGATCGCATCAAAGCCCATATCGGCGAGCGCGTTCGCCATGACGGCCGCATCGCGCCGTGCATTGGGCAGGCTCGACAACTCGGCATAATCGCTGGAGCCGATAACGAAGGCGATGCGCTTCAGCCCGTCGGGCGAGGGCTTGGCCGGCACGACGCCGGAATCGAATCCGCTGCGGAACGGCCCCGTGCCGCGGAAGGCCGGCTGCGAGAGTTGCTTCAGGCGCCAGGATGCAAGGATCCGTTCCAGCAGTTTCGGCGTCGCGCGCGTCGCCGCCAAAATGCGCTTGTAGATCGCCTCCGCCTTCGCCCGCTCGCCCTTGACCTCGGCGACGCGCGCCAGGCCGAGCGCCGCCGACCAGTTCTTCGGCGCCAGCTTTTCGGCCTCGCGATAGAGTTTCTCCGCCGTCTCGGTATCCTTGAGCTTGTCGAGCGCCAGTGCCCCCGCCTGCACGAAGAGATCGGCGCTCGCGAGAGCCGCATCGGCCTTGGGCAAGTCGCCGGTTTCGCGCGAGGCCGCGACGATATCCTCATAGGCCGCACGCAGGTCGCCCGCGCGCAGTTCGAGTTCAGATTTGCGCATCAGGGCCAGACGCCGAAACGGCGGCCCCAGCGCCGCCGCGCCCTCCAGATCGATGCGCGCCCGCTGGAGATAGCCGAGCCTTCGCAGCAAATCGCCGCGCGCCGACAGGGCCGTCCCGGCTTTCGGATCGAGCTCCAGCGCCCGGTCGAGATCGATCATGGCGGCATTCACATCGCCATCCCGCTCGTGCTCCAGCGCACGCTGCACGAAGGGCGTTGCATCCTTGGGCGCAGCCTGCATGGCTTCCGCGACATCGGCCCGCGCCTCGGCGCTGCGCCCGATCGTCTGGTTGATCGTGGCTCGCAGCGCCAGCGCGTCGCCCTTCATCGGCCCGTCCAGTCCGATCGCCGCCTCGATATCGACGAGTGCCGGCCGGACCTGCGCCAGGGTCGGCGGCGCATAAGCCACGGAGCCGTCAGTCTTCGCTGCGGCCGCAGCCCCTCTCTGCACCACTTGCAGGAAGCGCATCAGCCCACGATAGAACGAAGCCTTCTGCTGGTCTGCCGTGGAGGCATTACCGGAAAGGACGCGGCTGCAGGCCGCTTCGGCGGCCGACAGCTGCGCGGGCTGCAGCATTGCCGTCTTCACGCGCTCGTCGGCACAGGCCGCCAGGTCGGCCAGGGCCTGCGGCCTTGCCGCTTCAGGCACGATCATCAGAGCCAGCGACAGACCTGCGGACAAGAATCGAAGACGAGGCAACAGGGACCTCCGAATTGACGCTGAGGCAGAACGCTAACAATCTCTGTAGTCACTGGCCAGAGGACACGCCTCCTCCAAGCTGATGACATGGCGGCCAAGCCGCGGGATTTGTCGGAGCAGCTTGCGCTGCGTCAACAACGCTAAAAGCAGCACGACCTATCGTGGGCTCCCGAGAAGGAGACACGGGCGTGGTCTATGCTCTGATCATCAACAGCCTGCTGCGACTATCCGCCTTCCTGCGCTGGACACGAACCGGCTGAGGCGAAGACAGCTCGGCCGGTCACATCTCCGACCGACGATCCCTGGCGAAAATCTCGATCGACTCGAAGCCGCCACGCGCACTTGCAGCGCGTCACTCGCCCTGTTAAACGTTTTTCTGTAAAACGTTTAACAGGGCGAGCTATGGACAAGGCCCGCGTCACGATCCGCGAGGTCGCCGCCCGCGCGGGCGTATCGATCGCGACCGTCTCGAACGTGTTCAGCGGCAACAAGCCGGTGAATGCCGAACTGCGCGAGCGCGTGCTGAAGGCGGCGGACGAACTCGCCTATCAGGTCGATCGCGCGGCATCGCAACTTCGCTCGGGTCAGGCCCGCGTCGTCGGGGTGCTCGTGCCCGATCTCGACGACGTCTTCTTCACCTCGCTCGTCTCGCAACTGGAAGTGCTCGCCCAGAAGGACGGCTACGACATCCTCGTCGCCAGCTGCCGCGACGATCTCGAGCTGGAACAGTCGCGATTGCGCACCCTGCTCGCCTGGCGCCCATCGGGGCTGATCGCGGTGCCCTGCTCCGACACCGTTCCCGAAGCGCTGCGCGGCGAGATCGGCCGCCTGCCCATCGTCTTCGCCGATCGCGTGCCACCCCAAGGCTCGGTTGTCGATACCGTCGCGATCGACAACCGCGAGGCCGGCGAGATCGCCGCCCGGCAACTGCTCACGAGAGGCCATCGCGACATCCTCCTCGCCGCTTCCAGCCTTGCCATCTCGCCGATCCGCGAGCGCGTCCGCGGTGCCAGCGAATTGATCCGGACCGTGCTCGACCGCGAGCCGACCGTGATCGAACTCGGCTCCAACGCGGATCGCGGCGCGGCGACCTTCCTGCACTGGCTCGAACGGCACCAGCCGCCCAGCGCCGTCATCGCACTGACCAATGTCACGACGCTCGGCACGCTCTCGGCGCTTGCCCGGATGCGGATCGACATCCCCGATCCCGTCTCGTTCGTCGGCTTCGACGATTATCCCTGGATGAGCGCCCGCAAGACCGGCCTCACCGCGATCCGCCAGCCCATCGCCGAGATTGCCGAGACCGCCTGGGCGCGCCTGCGCGCCCGCATGGCCGGCGACCGGACGCCACCCACCCATTCCGTACTGCAGACAAGCTTGCAGGTCCGCGATTCCGTACGCGATCTCGCCATAGCATCCCCAAACAGCCGCGACCCCGGCCCTCACCCGAACCCGGAAAGGCCGGCTGCTTCGCCCAAGGCGGTGCACTGACGAAGACAACCTGCGGGCGCTTAGGCGCCCGAGCCACCGGGCCGGCAGAGCCCGGAGCAAAGAAACTCCGGAGGACAATGTGCAGCTTCGACAAACCGCACGCTCCTCATGCCGGGCGACAGAACCGCGCCACGGCCTGAGATGAACGGGTACTTCATCGGTATCGACGTCGGCACCGGCAGCGCACGCGCCGGCATCTTCGACCCGGCCGGGCGCATGCTCGCGACGGCGAAGCGCGACATCGCGCTCTATCGCGACGGCCCCGATCTCGCCGAGCAGTCGAGTGCGGATATCTGGCAGGCCGTCTGCGCGAGCGTGCACGAAGCAATGGCCGAGGCCGGGCTCACGCCGGACGGTATCGCCGGGATCGGCTTCGACGCGACCTGCTCGCTCGTCGTGCTCGGACCGGGCGGCAAACCTCTTCCAGTCGGACCGCATGGCGATGCCAGCCGCGACATCATCGTCTGGATGGACCACCGCGCCATCGCTCAGGCCGAGCGCATCAATGCGGCCGGTCATCCCGTGCTCGCCTATGTCGGCGGCACGATTTCGCCGGAGATGCAGACGCCGAAGCTGCTCTGGCTCAAGGAGAACCTGCGCGCGACCTATGACGCCGCCTGGCAATTCCTGGACCTGCCGGATTTTCTGACCTGGCGCGCCACCGGCTCGCTGGTGCGTTCGACCTGCACGGTCACCTGCAAATGGACCTATCTAGCCCATGAAGGGCGCTGGGACCCGAGTTACTTCCGGCGGATCGGCCTCGGCGACCTTGCCGATGACGGCTTTGACCGGATCGGCACAGAGATCGTTCCGGGCGGCACCGCACTCGGGCAGGGCCTGTCCGAACAGGCGGCCTCTGAGCTTGGCCTGAATCCCGGCACGGCCGTCGCGGCCGGCCTGATCGACGCCCATGCCGGCGGCGTCGGTTCGGTCGGCGTGCGCTCGTCACATGGCACGGCGCTGACCCGCATGGCCTATGTCTTCGGCACCTCGGCTTGCACCATGGCCAGCAGCCGCGAGCCGATCTTCATCCCCGGCATCTGGGGCCCGTATTTCTCGGCGATGGTGCCGGGCCTCTGGCTCAGCGAGGGCGGGCAATCCGGCGCAGGCGCCGCCATCGAGCAGCTGATCGGCTTCCACCCGGCCGCGCCCGAGGCGCAGCGCCTTGCCAAGGCCGAAGGTCTCTCGCTCCCCGATTGGCTCGCGGCACAAGCGGCCCGGCATGCCGCCTCTCCTTCGGAGGCGGCCCGCCTCGCCGGCGAGATCATCGTCGTGCCCGATTTCCTCGGCAATCGCTCGCCCCATGCCGATCCGCAGGCGCGCGCCGTGATCGCCGGGCTCGGCATGGCGCGCGATCTCGACGATCTCGTCGCGCTCTATGTCGCGGGCCTCACCGGCATCGGTTACGGCCTGCGAGAGATCATCGAGGCGAGCCGCGCCAAGGGCGCCATATTCGAGGCGATCGTGCTCAGCGGGGGCGCCGGCCGCCATCCCCTGATCCGGCAAGTCCTGGCGGATTGCGCCGGGCTGCCATTGCTGGCGCCCGATGATGTCGATCCCGTCCTGCTCGGCTCGGCCATGCTCGCTGCAACCGCCGCGAAAGTCTTTCCCGACCTCGGCGCGGCCATGACCGGAATGGCGCCGGGGGCCGCCATCTTCATGCCCGCTGCTGGCGACATCGCCAAACGGCACGCGAGCCGCCTCGCCGCTTTCGAGGCGCTGCAAACCGCGGCCCGTACAGCGCGCGAACTCATGCAGACCGCCCGGATTCATGCCTCGCCGGAGACCACGACGTGACCCACGACCTGACCGGAAAGACCGCCGCGATCACCGGCGCCGCCTCGGGGATCGGCCTCGCCTGCGCGAAGCGCCTGCTCTCCGCCGGAGCCCGCGTCGTCCTGATCGATCGCGACAGCGAGGTGCTGGCGCGGGCCTGCGCGCCGCTTGGCGCCAATGCCATCCCGCTCGTCATCGACCTGACTGATCCCGCCTCCATCGCTGGCATGCTGCCTGCGATCCTCGACAGGGCCGGCCCGCTCGACATCTTCCATGCCAATGCCGGTTCCTATGTCGGCGGCCCGGTCAGCGAGGGCGATCCCGACGCCTGGGACCGGATGCTGAGCCTCAATATCAACGCCGTCTTCCGCAGTATCCATGCCGTGCTGCCGCATATGATCAACAGAAAGACCGGCGACATCCTCGTCACCAGCTCGGTCGCCGGCGTCGTCCCCGTGGTCTGGGAGCCCATCTACACCGCCTCGAAACATGCGGTTCAGGCCTTCGTGCATACCTTGCGCCGGCAGGTCATCCCGCATGGCCTGCGCGTCGGCGCCGTCCTGCCCGGCCCGGTCGTGACCGCCCTGATCGCCGACTGGCCGCAGGAGAAGCTCGATGCCGAGCGCGCCCGCGGCGGCCTGATCGAGGCGGAGGAGGTGGCGGAGGCCGTGCATTTCATGCTGACCCGCCCGCGCAACGTCACCATCCGCGACCTCGTGATCCTGCCGCAAAGCACGGACCTCTAGCCGCCACCGCTTCGAAAACGCCAAGAGAAGTCAATTTCGGCGACAGGCGGGTTCGCTTGCGTCCTGTTCGCCAGGGGAGTTTCGATCGCCATGTCCCGAGCCGTCTTCCTTCACGCCGCCGGCGATGCGCGCGTCGCGCCGTTCAATCTTCGCGAGGGCGCGGCGGGCGAGACCCTGCTCGATGTCGCCGCCGTCGGGCTCTGCGGCAGCGACCTGCACTATTACAAGGATGGCGGCATCGGCTCGGCCGTGATCGCGGAACCCTTCGTGCCCGGCCACGAGTTCAGCGGCTGGCTGACCGAGGATCTGCCGGAACTCGGCCTGGAGCGCGGCGCCCTCGTCGCGGTCGATCCCAACCAGGCCTGCGGCCATTGCGAGCATTGTCGCAACGGGCACCCCAATCTCTGCCCCGAGGTCGTCTTCATCGGCGCGCCCCCGCATGACGGCGCCATGACCGAGCGCATCTGGGTGCCGAAATCGCAGATCGTCGCGGTGCCGCAGGACTTCTCGCCAAGCGAGGCGGTGATGCTCGAGCCGCTCGGCGTCGCGATCCATGCCGTCGATCTCGCCAAGCCGCGCCTGCTCGAACGCGTGGCGCTGATCGGCTGCGGGCCGATCGGCCTGCTGATCCTGCAGGTGCTGCGCACGGCCGGCGTCGGCGAGATCCTCGCTTGCGATCCGCAGCCGCATCGCCGCGAACTGGCCCTCAGGCTGGGCGCCAGCAAGGCCGGCGCCAGCGTCGCCGACATCGCCGAATGGACGAAGGGCGAGGGTCTGCCATTGGTGATCGAGGCGACCAACGCTCCCGAAGGCTTCCGCGACGCCATCCGCGCCGCCCGCATCGGCGGGCGCGTCGTGCTGGTCGGCATTCCCGACGGCGACAGCTATGTGATCCCGGCGGCGGAAGCCCGCCGGCGTGGGCTGAACATCAAGTTCTCGCGCCGGATGGGTCATGTCTATCCGCGCGCGATCGAGCTGGTGGCGCAAGGCAAGGTCGATGTCGAGGCGGTCGTGAGCCATCGCTTCCCGCTCGCTGACGGGCCGGCCGCCTTCCGCCGCCACGCCGACAACGAGGCCGGCATGGTCAAGAGCATGATCTATCCGGGCGGCCTGCCCGAAGATCGCCGCTGAACCGCAAGCAGGAGCGGATGTGAGCTTCATCGGCATCGATCTCGGAACCTCCTCGGTCAAGGCCGTGCTGGTCGATGAGCGGCAGCGCATCCTCGCCACGGCGGCGCGGGAACTCACGGTCACGCGCCCTGCGCCGCTCCGGTCGGAGCAGGCTCCGGCGGACTGGGTCGCGGCAACGCTGGAAGTCCTGTGCAGCTTGAAGGATGCGGCCCCGGAGGCCTTCCGACGCTGCATCGGCATCGGCCTCTCCGGGCAGATGCATGGCGCGGTGCTGCTGGATGAGCGCGACGAGCCGCTGCGCCCCTGCATCCTCTGGAACGACGGCCGCGCTGCAGCCGAATGCATCGAGATCGAGGCGAACGAGCCGGAATCCCGCGCGATCACCGGCAACATGGCCATGCCCGGCTTCACCGCGCCCAAGCTGCTCTGGGTACGCAGACACGAACCCGACATCTTCCGCCGCACCCGCAAGGTCCTTCTGCCGAAAGCCTATCTCCGGCTCGTCCTCACGGGCGAAGCGCTAGAAGAGATGTCCGACGCTTCCGGCACGCTCTGGCTCGATACCGGCCGCCGCGACTGGTCCGACCGGATGCTGGCCGCGACCGGGCTTGATCGCAGCCAGATGCCCGCGCTCGTCGAAGGCTCGCAGCCTGCCGGCCGCATGCGCCCCGAACTCGCCCGCGAACTCGGCTTCGACGCTCCGCCGCTTTTCGCGGGAGGCGCGGGCGACAATGCCGCCGGAGCGGTCGGGCTGGGCACGGTCGATCCCGGCAGCAGCTTCCTGTCGCTCGGCACTTCGGGCGTCCTGTGGCGCACGACGGCGGGCTTCGAGCCGCGCGCCGGCAACGCCGTGCACGCCTTCTGCCATGCCCTGCCCGGCCGCTGGCATCAGATGTCGGTGCACCTTTCAGCCGCGGCGAGCCTAAGCTGGTGGTCTTCCATCTCCGGGCAATCCGAAGCGGCTCTTCTGGGCGAGCCGGGCGCGCAAATCGACCGCCCCTCGCCGGCCCTCTTCACGCCCTATCTCTCCGGCGAGCGCACGCCGCATAACGATCCGCAATTGCGCGGCGGCTTCCTCAGTCTCGGCCACGATACGGATCGCAAGGCGATGACCCAGGCCGTGCTGGAGGGCGTCGCCTTTGCATTCCGAGATGGCAAGGAAGCATTGGAGGCCGGGACATCGCCGATCGGTGAGACCATGGCCATAGGCGGGGGCGCGCGCTCGGATGCGTGGCTCGCGATCCTCGCCGACGTCCTGAACCTGCCGCTGCGGCGCTATCGCCAGGCCGAAGCCGGGGCGGCCTTCGGCGCCGCGCGTCTCGCCCGCCTCGCCTGCACCGGCGAAAACCCGGAAGCGATCTGCACACCGCCTTCGGGCGAGGCCGATATCTTCACGCCGCACCCTGACAGGGCGGCGGCCTATGCCGAGCGCCACGCCCTCTGGCGTCGCGCTGCGGAGGTCAGTCGCGCGCTGCACTGACCGAGGCGAAGTTTGACAGACGACCGGGCGAATGCTCTTCATGTGAGCATTCGTTCAAATCGACTGTTGCCCGATGCTCACTTCACGCCAGCCCTTCGACCTCGTCATCCTCGACTGCGACGGCGTGCTCGTCGACAGCGAAACCATCAGCTGCCAGACCCTGGTCGATATTCTCTCGCCTTTCGACGAGAGCTATGATCTGGAGACGGTCATGCGCCGCTATCTCGGGCGGCCCGCCAGCGCAGTCATCGAGGATTACGAGAGAATGACCGGTCGCCCGGCCTCGGCAGACTTCACGCAGGACTGGCGAGCTCAGCTGTTCGCTTCCTTCAGGAGCGATCTCCAGCCGGTCAACGGCGTCCGCGAGGCCGTCGAATCCTTCGCCAGCGATTATTGCGTGGCGTCGTCCAGCGACGAGGAGCGCATCGAAATCTGCCTGCGCAAGGCCGCACTCTGGGACCTGTTCGAGGGCCGGATCTTCAGCACAACACGCGTGAAGCGCGGCAAGCCGGCGCCCGACCTCTTCCTGCTGGCAGCAAGCGAGCGCGGCATCGCGCCCGAGCGATGCCTGGTGATCGAGGACAGCGTCAGCGGCGTGACCGCGGCGAAAGCGGCGGGCATGACGGCCTATGGCCTCGCCGCAGGCAGCCATTTCGCCGTGCTCGACCAGCGCCAGGCGCTTCTGACAGCCGGAGCCGACCGGCTTTTCGAGTCCTGGCGGGAGCTTGCGCTCGCGCCAGTTCCCCACTGAGATCGCGATGGCCGAGAACGACAGCACCCGCCTCGACGACGCCGCCCGGGCCGGCTGGCTCTATTACATCGCCGGGCGCACGCAGGACGATATCGCGCAGATCCTGAACATCTCGCGCCCGGCGGCGCAGCGCCTCGTCTCGCTTTGCCGCAGCGAAGGCCTGATCAGCTTCAGGATGAACCATCCGATCAGCACCTGCATGGACCTCGCAGCTAGGCTGCGCGACCGTTTCGAGCTGCTGCATTGCGATGTCGCCCCTTCCGACGGCTCGCCAGACACGGGAGCAGCCGGCGTCGCCGCGCTCGGCGGAGTGCTGATCGAGCGCTGGCTGCGCTCGCGCAAGTCGCTGGTCATGGCGCTCGGCACCGGCCGCTCGATGCGCGCCAGCATCGAGCGCGTGCCCTCGATGTCCTGCCCGTTGCACCGGCTGGTTTCACTGGTCGGCACCATCTCACCCGATGGTTCGGCCAGCCCGTTCGACACGCTGGTGAAGCTCGCCGAGATCACCAAGGCCCAGCATTTCCCCATGCCGCTGCCGCTCTATGTCTCGAGCCCGGAGGAGCGCGCCCAGCTCGTCGAGATCGAGTCGATCCGGCGCATCCGCACTATTGCCGGCGAGGCCGATCTTTGGGTCATGGGCATCAGCCAGATCGGCGAGGACGCCGTACTCTATCGCGACGGCTTCATGAATCGCAGCGAATTGCTCGACATGGTCCGCCACGGCGCCGTCGGCGAAGTGACCGGCTGGGTCTTCGACGCCGAAGGCCGCTTCCTCGATCGCGGCACCAACCTGCGCGTCACCAGCGTGCCACCGGAGCCGGGCAGCAGCCGCCTGCGCATCTGCATCGGCCAGGGCCCGGCCAAGGTCCTGCCGCTGCGCGCCGCCCTGACCGGCAAGATCATCAATGGCCTCGTCACCGACGAGGATACCGCTCGCGCCCTGCTCGCGGACTGACCCCACCCATCACCTCATTCATCCGCCCCATGCGCGAGCGATTGCGTGTGGCTGTCATGCGGCCGTCACCAACGGTTGACATAACAAGCCAGTGTGCGAGCATATGCTTCAACAAAGAGCATATGCTCGCAGAAGACGGATGAGGGAGGCTTTGACATGCGACCTTTCTATGGTGCTTTGGCGGGCGCAGGCGCCCTGCTGCTGACGGGGATGTCCGCCGTGCAGGCGGCAACCGAAATCGAACTCTGGCACGCGATGAGCGGCGCGCTCGGCGAGCGCGTCGACGAGGTCGTCAAGAAGTTCAACGACTCGCAGAAGGACTACGTCGTCAAGTCGATCGCCAAGGGCACCTATGACGAGGTGCTGAACGGCACGATCGCGGCCTATCGCGCCAAGCGCCAGCCCGAGATCGTGCAGTCGAACGAGCGCTCCTTCCTGACCATGGTCAATTCCGGCGCCATCGTCCCGACGAACGAGTTGATGGCCGAGCAGGGCATGCCGCTCGACACCTCGAAATTCATAGCGCCGGTGGTCAGCTACTTCGCCATCAACGGCAAGCTCCAGGCGATGCCGTTCAACTCCTCGACGCCGATCCTGTTCTACAACCGCGACCATTTCAAAGCCGCCGGTTTCGACAAGCCCGGCGCGACCTGGCAGGAGCTTGAGCCGCAGCTCGACGCGATCAAGGCCAAGGGCGTCTCCAAATGCGCCATGGTGCTCCCCGGCGATTACGAGTGGAGCTTCCTCGAGAACTACAGCGCCGTGAACGACATCCCGTACGCGACCAAGCGCAACGGCATGGACGGGCTCGACACCAGCTTCGTCTTCAACAAGGGCAGGCTCGTCGGCCAGGTCGAGCGGATGAAGCGCCTCGTCTCGTCGGGCGTGATGCAGCTCGCCGGCCAGGGCATCATCCCGATCCAGCTCTTCACCTCCGGCGAATGCTCGACGATCATCGCCTCGACCGCTTCGCATGCCGCCGTGGTCGCGGCCGCGAAGTTCGACTGGAGCGCGCGAGAAATCCCCTATGAGCAGGGCGTCACGCCGAAGAACAGCGTCATCGGCGGCGCCGCGCTCTGGACCCTGAAGGGCCATACGCCGGAGAAGTACAAGGCCGTTGCCGCCTTCTACGACTTCCTCGCCAAGACCGACACGCAGGTCTGGTGGCACCAGGCGACGGGCTATGTCCCGGTCACGACCGCCGCCTATGATGCCGCCAAGGCGCAGGGCTATTACCAGAAGAACCCGACCCGCGAGATCGCCGTGATCCAGCTGATGCGCGGCACGCCCAGCGACAATTCCTTGGGCTTCCGCATCGGCAACAGCAACCAGATCAATGTCGCCATCATGGAAGAGGTCTCAGCCGCCTTCCTGGGCCGCAAGCCGGTGCAGCAGGCGCTCGACGATGCCGTCTCGCGCGGCAACGAGGCGCTGCGCCGCTACGAGCAGCTCAATGCTGGCAAGAAATAAGCCGGCAAGCATTCCGGCGGCGGCTGGCGGGGGCGGTCCACGCCTCCGCTCGCCGCTGCGGCGCCTTTTCGTGAAGGGCGCCAGCGACGGCCAGTCGGAAAGCGGACTGAAGCGCGCGCATTTCAAGGAATGGCGCCTGCCCTTCTGGCTGCTGGCGCCGCAGCTCTTCATCCTGCTGTTGTTCTTCTTCATCCCCTCGATCAGGGCGCTGATCCAGGCTTTCCAGTTGACCGATCCGTTCGGCGCCACGACCCAGTGGGTCGGCTTTCAGAATTTCGAACGGCTCTTCCGCAGCAACGTCTACTGGTCCTCGGCGCAGGTCACGCTGATCTTCACGATCGCGCAGAACGTGCTGACCCTGTCGCTGGCACTGCTGCTTGCCTTTGCTTCGAACCACATCCTGCGCGGCCGCGGCGCCTATCGCACCGTGCTGCTGCTGCCCTACGCCATCGCTCCCGCGATCGCCGGCATCATGCTCGCCTTCCTGTTCAACCCCCGCGTCGGCCCCGTCGCCCATATGCTGCAGGGGATGGGGCTGGACTGGGATCCGAACCGCAATTCCTGGCATGCGCTCGCGCTGGTCGTGATGGCCGCCTCCTGGAAGCACATCTGCTACAACTACATCTTCCTCGTCGCCGCGCTGATGTCGGTGCCGCAGTCGATCCTCGAATCCGCCTATTTGGATGGCGCCGGGCCGATCCAGCGCTTCCTGCGCATCTCGCTGCCGATGATCGCGCCGACGCTGTTCTTCCTGATCGTGATCAACTTCGTCTACGGGCTGTTCGAGACCTTCGCCATCGTCGATGCGACCACGCGCGGCGGCCCGGCCGGCGCCACCTCGATCCTCGTCTACAAGGTTTATCAGGACGGCTTCGTCACGCTCGACCTTGGCTCGTCCGCCGCGCAATCCGTCGTGCTGATGGCGCTCGCCCTGCTCCTGACCTTCGCGCAGTTCCGCTTCGTGGAGCGCCGCGTGAACTACAGCGTGTAGATCGATGAACGAGCGCACCCCCGTCATCGACGCCCTCTGTCACCTCATCCTGCTGGTGGGTGCGGCGCTCGTCTGCCTGCCCATCTATTTCGTCTTCGTCACCGGCTCGCTCACGCAGCAGGAGATCATGCGCGTGCCGATGTCCTGGCTGCCGGGTAGCCAGTTCTTCGCGAACATGCAGACAGTGCTGAGCAACGCCAATTTCGGCCGGCTGCTGCTCAACTCCTTCATCATCGCCACCGGCATCACCATCGGAAAGCTCGCGGTCTCGGTGATCGCGGCCTTCGCCGTCACCTATTTCCGCTTCCCCTTCCGGATGACGGCCTTCTGGCTGATCTTCATGTCGCTGATGCTGCCGATCGAGGTGCGCATCGTGCCGACTTATGAATCTGCCGCGAATGTCGCGCTACCGCTGAACATTCTCGGCTCCTGGCTCGGCATCAAGGCGCTGGTCGATCTCGACTGGAACCTGGTCAATACCTATTCCGGCCTGATCCTGCCGCTGATCGCCTCGGCGACCGCGACCTTCCTCTTCCGCCAGTTCTTCCTCACCATCCCCGACGAACTCTGCGAGGCCGCGCGCATTGACGGCGCAACGCCCTGGCAGTTCTTCCGGCTGATCCTGCTGCCGCTCTCGCGCTCGAACATCGTGGCGCTGGCGATCATTCTCTTCCTGATGGGCTGGAACCAGTATCTCTGGCCGCTCCTGCTCACCACCGAGCCCGCCATGGCCAATGCCGTGATCGGCCTGAAGAAGCTGATGCCGCAGAGTGACTCGCTGCCGACCTGGCATCTCCTGATGAACGCGGCCTTCCTGACGATGCTGCCGCCGACCATCGTCATCCTCATCCTCCAGCGCTGGTTCGTGAAGGGGCTGGTGGATAGCGGCAAATAACCGCCAACAGGCAAGCAGGGCTTTTCGACATGCGGATCATCGGTCATCGCGGCGCGCGCAACATCTGGGCGGAGAACAGCCTCAGCGGCTTCCGCAACGTCTGCGCTCTCGGCGTCGACGCCGTCGAACTCGACGTGCATCTCTCCAGCGACGGCGAGATCATGGTAATCCACGACCCGCTGCTCGACCGCACGACCGATCACAAGGGGCCGGTCGCGCATCTCGCGTGCGCGGCGCTCGCCAAGGTGACGCTCGACGATACGCTGGGCGAGACGATCCCGACCTTGCCGGAGGTGCTCGACGTCTTCGGCCCGACCGGGATCGAGCTTGAGATCGAGATGAAGATGGATGCCTTCGGCAATCCCTATCCCGGCCTGCTCGACAAGGTCATCGCGCTGGTCGAGGCCCGCAAGATGGCCTCGCGCGTCGTGCTGACCTGCTTCGTGCCGGAGGTGATCGAGGAGATCCGGGCGAAGGCGCCGCATATGCGCCGGCTCGCCTCGGTCGATCGCCGCTCCTGCGAGGCCTTCGGCGGGGTTGATCGCACCTTGCAGCGCTTCGTCGATCTCGGCTGCATCATCGCCGTCGAGCAGTCGCTGCTGCGGCTCTGCGTCGACCGCGCCGTCGGCATCGTCGGGCGCGACAAGCTCGGCGCCTGGGTTCCGAACACGGTGCGCGATCTTGACTTCTGGTTGGGCCAGCCGATCGCGCAGATCACCAGCGACCGCCCTGACCTTGCCTTGATGCTGCGCGCCGCACGGAAGGCCTGAACCATGGCGGTGCGCCTGTCCCGCGCGACACTCGGGCAGTTGGGGCCTTCGGTCGGCATCCCCGGCTATCGACGGGACGACCTGAGTCCCGGCATCGTCCATATCGGCGTCGGTAATTTCCATCGCGCCCATCAAGCCGCTTATCTCGACGAACTCTTCGAGCGCGGACTGGACCATGACTGGGCGATCATCGGCACGGGCGTGCGTGAGAGCGACGCCGAGATGGGCCGCGACCTTGCCGCGCAGGACTTCCTGACCACTGTGGTGACGCAGGAAGCCGGGAGTTCTCAGGCACGCGTCACCGGCGCGATGATCGATTTCGTCCCCCCGGGCGATACGGCCGCGATCATCGCGCGCCTTGTCGATCCCCATACGCGGATCGCCTCGCTGACCGTCACCGAAGGCGGCTACTATATCGACCCGGCGACACAGGCTTTCGATCCCAGCCATCCCGATATCGTCACCGATGCGGTGGACCGCCTCGCCGCCCCGAAGACGGCGTTCGGCCTGATCGCCGCCGGCCTCCTCAGGCGCCGCGCCGCCGGCCTGCCTCCCTTCACGGTGATGTCCTGCGACAACCTGCCGGGCAACGGCCATGTCACGGCAGATGCCGTCGCCGGGCTGGTCGATCTTATCGACCGGAACGACGCTAGCTGGATCCGCGACAGCGTCGCCTTTCCGAACGGCATGGTCGATCGCATCACCCCCGCGACCTCGGAGCGCGAACGCCAGTCATTGCGCGAGGATTTCGGCATCGCGGACAGCCGCCCGGTCTTCTGCGAGGGTTTCCGGCAATGGGTGCTGGAGGATCATTTTCCGGCCGGCCGACCGCGCCTCGAAGAGGTCGGCGTGCAGTTCGTCGCCGATGTCGCGCCCTTCGAACTGATGAAGATCCGCATCCTCAATGGCGGCCATGCGGCGATCGCCTACCCCGCAGGCCTGCTCGACATCCATTTCGTCCATGAGGCGATGCAGGACACCCAGATCGCTCGCTTCCTCTCGGCCCTGCTCGACGACGAGGTCATCCCCGTCGTCCCGCCAGTGCCGGATACCGATCTGGCCGACTACAAGCGGACCATCGGGCGGCGCTTCGCCAATCCGAAGATCGGCGACACCATCCGCCGGCTTTGCCTCGACGGCTCGAACCGCCAGCCGAAATTCATCTTGCCGACGCTGCGCGATGCCTTGCAGGCAGGCAGACCGATCGAGGGGCTCGCGCTGGTAAGCGCCCTGTGGTGCCGCTACTGCTACGGCGAGACGGAAAGCCGGCAAATCATCCAGCCTAATGACCCGAACTGGCCACGCTTGACCGAGCAGGCCCGGCTCGCGCGGAACGCTCCCGAGGCCTGGCTCGCGATGCAGGACATCTATGGCGATCTCGGGCAGGACGAGCGTTTCAGGAGCGCTTTTACCGAGGCGCTCCAACGGCTCTGGCAGTCGGGAACCCGCGCGAGCCTCGACCATTACATGGCTTCACGCAGCTCCTGACTGGGAGCAGATACCCGCGACCTCATCTCATCGAAAGCGCAGGCAAAGGGCGCTAGGCTACATCGTGACCATGCGCGACCGCGCGAAACTCGACATATCGGCGGCGCGCTTCGGCGGTGTTTGGCAAACCGGTTTCGCGTAGCCAAGCCAGGAATTCGGCCGGCTTGATTGTCACGATCTCCAGCGCACGCCCGCGCGCGAGCCAGATGTTCATCACCGCGACCGCGTTGCGATGCCAGGCCTCGTAATCAGACGGCATCTCCTCCCGGTCATGCGCGAGCTCCCAGAGCTGGGAGAAATCCTCCCGCTCGTACCACGGCATCGCAACCGTATACGCCTCGACAGTAGGCTTCACAGTGAGGCCGATCGTCCGCGCGCGGCGCGGAAACTGAGAATGCTAACCGCCCAATCGGGGATAGTCAGCTTGCATTGAGTAGGCGCTGGGCAACACAGGAAGTCAATGCGACACGCAGCACGACCATCCGGCAGAGGCGCAACGAAGCGCGCCCCTATTCGAACAGATCGGGATAGCTCGCTTCGGTCTTCGGCAAGGCTCGCAGGATCTCAGTCAGGTGGTGGCGCATGGCGGCCTCGGCCTCGGCCGCATCGCTCGCATCGATCGCCGCCATGATCCGCCGGTGCTGCTGGACCAGCGGCAGCATCGCCTCCGGCCCCGGCAAGGTCAGCTGACAGACCCGGTCCATATGCGCCTTGATGTCCCGGATCGCCTCCCAGGCGAGCGGCATGCCGACGCCTTCCGTCAGCTCGACATGGAAGAGCTCGTCATAGCGCTGGAAGGAGGCGTGATCGTCGCGTGCGGCCGCCTTGTCCTGCATGTCGAGAAGGTCGCCGATCCGCTGCCGGCTCTGGGCGGCGAAGGACTGGCAGGCCTGCCGGACGATCGCGACCTCCACCGCCTCTCGCACGAAGCGCGATTCCATCATCTTGCGCACCGAGAACTTGACCACGACCGTGCCGCGCTGCGGCTGGATGTCGACGAGCCGCGTCTTGGCGAGCGCGATCAGCGCCTCGCGCACCGGCTGGCGCGAGACGCCGTATTTCAACGCGATCTCCTGCTCCGACAGGCGCGTGCCCGGCGGCAATTCGAGCGCGATGATCGCCCGGCGCAGCTCGGCTTCGACACGCCCGGCCGCCGAAGCGCCCGAGACGAGGGCGGGTGACGCCAACGAAAGGCTCAAGTCAAAAACCTCCACAGCCTGTTGCGTACCATACCACAACATACTACCATACAATCACTGCCGCAACCGAGACGGGGGCGGACAGCAAGCTTAAGTTCGGGGCGCCACCAAACAAGCCGGGAAACGGCAGCGCGCCCGAAAACACGGGAGAACGCACCATGACCGCACGCCGCACATTCCTTGCCTATACCGCAGCGCTCGCCTTCTCGGCCGCTGCCGCGACCTCGGCGCTGGCCCAGAGCGTGACGCTACGCTCGGCCGATATCCACCCGACCGACTACCCGACCGTCGAAGCCGTCCGCTATCTCGGCAAGCTGCTCGAGGAACGCACGCAAGGCCGCGTCAAGATCAACGTCTTCCACTCGGCCCAGCTCGGCCAGGAGAAGGATACGATCGACCAGACCCGCTTCGGCGTCATCGACATCAACCGCATCAACATGGCGCCGTTCAACAACCTGATCCCGGCGACCAACATCCCCTCCCTGCCCTTCATCTTCCGCTCGGTCGACCATATGCGGAAGGCGATGGACGGGCAGATCGGCGACAACCTGCTCAAGGAATTCGAGAAGCACGACCTGATCGGGCTCGCCCTCTATGATTCAGGCTCGCGCTCGTTCTACAATTCCAAGCGCCCGATCAACACGCCCGCCGACATGAAGGGCCTGAAGATCCGCGTCCAGCAGTCCGACATGTTCGTCGCGCTGGTCTCGGCGCTCGGCGCCAACGCCACGCCGATGCCCTTTGGCGAGGTCTATTCGGCACTCCAGACTGGCGTCATCGACGGCGCCGAGAACAACTGGCCGTCCTATGAATCGACCCGCCATTTCGAGGTCTCCAAGTTCTATTCGGTGACCGAGCACTCGCTCTCGCCGGAAGCGCTGGTGATGTCGAAGAAGAGCTTCGAGAAGTTCAACGCGGCCGATCAGGCGATCATCAAGGCCGCCGCGAAGGAATCGGTCGCCAAGATGCGCGAGCTCTGGGATGCGCGCGAGAAGGCCTCAGAAGCCAAGGTCAAGGCCGGCGGCGCCCAAATCAACCAGGTCGACAAGAAGCCCTTCATCGACGCGATGAAGCCGGTCTACGACAAGTTCGTCACCGACCCGAAGCTGAAGGACATGGTCGCCGCCATCCAGGCGGTGAACTGAGTCTCGTCCAGGCGGGGCTGCCCATCATGGCCGCCCCGCTTCCGGCCCCTTGCCAGCCCGGGCAGATTTCATGCGCGCTTTCACAGCCTTCCTGACTCGTATCGACGCCAAGCTCAGCCTGTTCGCGCTGATCGCCGCCGGAGCCGGCCTCGTCCTGATGACCGTGATGGTCGCCTGGGGCGTGTTCGGTCGTTATGTGCTCAACGACACGCCGATCTGGGTCGAAGCCGGAGCACTCTTCCTGATGTCCTGGTTCATCCTGCTCGGCGCCGCCGTGGGCGTGCGCGAGAGCGACCACCTCGGCTTCGAGGTCGGGCTGGTAATGTCGCCGCCGCCCCTGCGCGCCGCGCTGATCGTCATCGGCGAGGCCCTGGTCTGCGCCTTCGGCCTCGCCATGCTCGGCTATGGCTGGCAGCTCGCCGCCGGCACCTGGGCCGACCGCATGCCGATCATCGGCATCTCGCGTGGCTGGGACTATGTCCCGATCGCGGCAGGCGGCGCGCTGATCGCGCTGTTCGCGCTGGAAAAGCTCCTGCTCTTCATCACCGGCGAGCAGCAGGCGCCTCTCGGCTTCGTCCATTTCGGCGAAAGCCAGGAGGCCTGAACCATGGAACTCTGGATTCTCTTCGGCGTCTTCACGCTCCTGCTGCTGATCGGCGTGCCGGTCGCCTTCTGCCTCGGCATCGCCTCGGTCGCGACCGTCGCTTATATGGGGCTGCCGCCGGTCGTCGTTTTCCAGCAGATGAATTCCGGCATGAACGCCTTCGCCATGATGGCGATCCCGTTCTTCATCTATGCCGGCGACCTGATGATCCGTGGCGGTATCGCCGAGCGGCTGATCCAGATGGCGGCGAGCCTCGTCGGCCATCTGCGCGGCGGTCTCGGCCAGGTCAATGTCGTGACCTGCACGCTCTTCGGCGGCATTTCCGGCTCGGCCGTGGCCGATGCTTCCGCCGTCGGCGGCCTGATGATCCCGCAGATGAAGAAGCGTGGCTATGACACCGACTACGCCGTCAACGTCACCGCGAACGCGGCGATCATCGCGCTCCTGATCCCGCCTTCGCACAACATGATCATCTATTCGCTCTCGGCGGGCGGCAATCTCTCGATCGCGGACCTGTTCACCGCCGGCATCGTGCCGGGCCTCATGCTCTGCGCCGCGCTGATGGTCGCTGCCTGGGCCGTAGCGGTGAAGCGCGGCTATCCGCGCGAGCCTTTCCCCGGCTTCGCCATCGTCGGACGCTATGTCGTGCTGGCGCTGCCAGGCATCCTCCTGATCGGCATCATCTTCGGCGGCGTCCGCTCCGGCGTCTTCACCGCGACGGAATCCTCCTGCGTCGCCGTCGTCTACGCCATCCTCGTCACCATCCTCGTCTATCGCCAGCTCACCTGGACGGCCTTCGTCGAGGCCACGCTGGGGGCCGTGCGCACCACGGCGATGGTGCTGCTGGTGATCGGCACGGCCGGCGCATTCGGCTGGCTGATGGCCTTCCTGCAGGTGCCGCAGGCGACCATCGCCGCGATGAAGGCGGTCTCGGACAACCCCATCGTCATCCTGCTGATGATCAACCTGATCCTGCTGGTGCTCGGCACCTTCATGGACATGGCGCCGATGATCATCATCTGCACGCCGATCTTCCTGCCGGTGGTGAAGGCCTTCGGCGTCGATCCGATCCATTTCGGCGTGATCCTGATCCTCAACGCCGGCATCGGCCTCAACACCCCGCCGGTCGGCTCGGTGCAGTTCGTCGCCTGCGCCATCGGCCGCATCTCCATCGGCGAGTCCATGCGCACGATCTGGCCGTTCTACGGCGCCAGCGTCGCCGTGCTCCTGCTCGTCACCTATGTGCCCGGCCTGTCGCTCTGGCTGCCGCGCCTGTTTCACTGAAGGACCGATCATGACCATCGAGATTCGCCAGGTTTCGCACCCCGAGGCCGTCAAGGGCTTCGACACGGCGGAGCTGCGGCGCCACTTCCTGATCGAAACGCTGTTCACTCCCGGCGAGGTCAGGCTGACCTACAGCCATCTCGACCGCGTCATCGTCGGCGGCGCCATGCCGACGGCAAGCGCGATCGTGCTGCCGACGCCAAAGGCGGTCGGCACCGACGCCTTCCTGAAGCGTCGCGAGCTCGGCATCGTCAGTGTCGGCGGCCCCGGCAAGGTCTCGGTCGGCGGCAAGGATTACGCGCTCGCCAAGCGCGACGCGCTCTATGTCGGCAAGGAAGCCGGCGAGGTTTCCTTCGCCAGCGACGATGCGTCAAACCCGGCCAAGTTCTACCTGCTCTCGACCCCGGCCCACGCCATGCACCCGACCAAGGTGATCCGTGAGTCAGACGCCAAGACGCTGGCGCTCGGCGAGCAGGCGACCGCCAACAAGCGCGTCATCCGCCAGTACATCATCCCCGGCGTCTGCGAGACCTGCCAGCTCGTGATGGGCGTGACCACGCTGGAAGAGGGCAGCATCTGGAACACCATGCCCTCGCATGTCCATGACCGGCGCTGCGAGATCTATCTCTATTTCGACGTCCCTGCCGATGCGCGCGTCTTCCACCTGATGGGCGAGCCGCAGGAGACCCGACACCTCGTCGTCGCCAACGAACAGGCGCTCCTTTCGCCGGGCTGGTCGATCCATTCCGGCGTCGGGACGAAGGCCTATTCCTTCATCTGGGGCATGGGCGGCGACAATGTCGACTATACCGACATGGACATGGTCGCGACCGGGGACCTGCGTTGATGTCCTCAGCCTTTGATCTGAGCGGCCGGACCGCGATCGTCACCGGAGCCAATACGGGCCTCGGTCAGGCGATCGCGGTCGCGCTCGCCGAGGCTGGCGCCGGCATCGTCGCGGTCGGCCGCTCCAGCATGGCCGAGACCAAGGCGCTGGTCGCCGAGACCGGCAAGCCCTTCTATGAGATCGCCGCCGATCTCGCGACGCTGGAGCCGATCACGCGCATCGTGGAGGAAGCCGACGCCGCCGCGAAGGCCGAGGGCTCGCGGCTCGACATCCTCGTCAACAATGCCGGCATCATCCGCCGCGCCGACGCGATCGATTTCACCGAAGCCGATTGGGACGCGGTGATGGACGTGAACTTGAAATCGACCTTCTTCCTGACGCAAGGCGTGGCCAAGCGCATGCTCGCCGACGGCAAGGGTGGCAAGGTCATCAACATCGCCTCGCTGCTCTCCTTCCAGGGCGGCATCCGCATCCCCTCCTACACCGCATCGAAGAGCGGGCTTGCCGGACTGACGCGGCTGCTCGCCTGCGAATGGGCGGGCAGGGGCATCAACGTCAACGCGATCGCGCCGGGCTATTTCGTCACCAACAACACCGAGGCCCTGCGGGCCGATCCCGAGCGCAACGCCGCGATCCTCGCCCGCATTCCGGCCGGCCACTGGGGCAATCCACAGGAGCTCGGCGGGGCTGCCGTATTCCTCGCCTCGGACGCCGCCGCCTATATCCACGGCGTCGTGCTGCCGGTCGATGGCGGCTGGCTCGCGCGCTGAGAAAGAACCGACATGGACCGCAAGAACGAGCCCTTCGCCCATGATGCCGACCTCGCCTGGGAGCCGGCCGGCGACGGCGTGACGCGCAAGATCCTGACCTATCGCGACGAGGTAATGATGGTGCGGGTGCGCTTCGAGGCCGGTGCGATCGGCCCGGCCCACAGCCATCCGCATATCCAGTGCTCTCTGGTCGAAAGCGGCGTCTTCGACATCACCATCGCCGGCCACACGAACCGCCTTGTCGCCGGCGACAGCTTCACCGTGCCGCCCGATGCGATCCACGGCGCGGTCAATATCGAGGCCGGCGTGCTCGTGGATGTCTTCACGCCGATGCGTCGCGACTTCGTGGCTTCTACCTAGTTCGTCGTCCGCAGGACGGAGAACGCCGCCTTTCGGCCCGGCGCGATCCGGCCATGGCTGCCGGAGAGGCCGAGATAGGCGGCCGGCACTGTGCTCGCCATCGCCAGGGCCTCGGCGAGGGTCGCGCCGCCAAGGCGATGCGCGTTCAGGATCGCCGTGTTCATGTCGAGATGGGCACCGGCCAAACGGCCCTCGACATTGACGAGGCGCCCGTCGCTGACGCGAATCGTCTCGCCGAACAGTTCGAAAGCGTCGCGCGGCGAGCCGATCGTCGCCATGGCGTCGGTGACCAGCATCATCCGCTCCGGCCCAATCGCACGGAACGCCGCCTGGAACGACGGCCAGGCGACATGATGGCCATCCGCGATGATACCGGCGGAAAGCCCGTCATCCGACATCGCGGAGCCGACCACACCCGGCTCGCGCGAACCGAGTTGCGACATGGCGTTGAACAGATGCGTCACGCCGGAGAGACCCTCCGCACGGGCCCGCGCCATCTCCGCCGCGGTGGCGTTGCTGTGACCGGCACAGACCTTGACGCCGCTATCGACCAGCGCGCGGATGAAGCCGCTCGGCACGCATTCAGGCGCGAGCGTCACCAGCGTCACGCCGCTGGGCCCGAGCGATGCCAGAAGGTCGATATCGGACGGCTCCGGCCGCAGCATGTTGGCGAGCGGATGAGCGCCGTTGCGCTGCGGATTGATGAAGGGGCCTTCGATGTGGATGCCGAGCGCGCCGGGCACGCCCTGCGCGATCGCCTCGCGGGCCGCGGCAATCGCCCGGGCGATGTCAGGACGGGTCGCGCTGATCAGCGTCGGCAGCAGGAAGCGCGTGCCGAAGCGGGCATGGGCCTCACAGATCGTGGCGATGCCCTCGGCCGACAGGCTGTCGTTCAGCATCACGCCGCCGCCGCCATTGACCTGGATATCGATGAATCCCGGCGCCAGGACGGCATCCTCCGGCAGCTCCTCGATCACGCAACCGGGCGCGGCATCGCCGGGAAGGATCGCGCTGACGACACCGTCCTCGGCGACGACGATCCGGTCCGTTTGAATCGCCGTCCCATCGAACAGGCGCCGCGCATGCCAGGCCTGCCGCCGCTCCGAAAGCGTCATGGTTGCGGCCCCATGGCTTCGCCCTTCAGCGTGGCAACGAAGTCGTAGCGGTCCCCGCGATAGGCGGAGACCGTGAACTCGACCGGCTTGCCATTGCCGAGGAAGGCGCGTCGCTCGATCCGCAGCAGGGCGCTGCCGGCGGGCACGCCGAGATGTTTCGCTTCTTCGGCTGTCGCAAGGCCGGCATGGATGCGCTGCACGCCATGGGCCGGCGCCGCGCCCCGCTCCGCCAGCGCGGCATAGAGCGAGGTGCCGATCAGGTCCGGTGAGGGCAGGATCGTCGCCGGCACGACCGCGCATTCGATCGCGAGCGGCTCGCCATCGGCCGTCCGGACGCGGGTCAGGCGCACGACGCTATCGCCGGGGCCTAAGCCCAGTGCCATCGATTCCTGCGGCTTCGGCCTCGTCAGCTCCTTCGACAGCCAGATCGAGCCCGGCCGCCCGCCACGGTTCTCGATATCGGCCGAGAAGCTCGCCAGCACCGAGAGCGGCTGCTCGATACGCGAGGCGACGAAGGTGCCTGAGCCATGCCGGCGCGAGAGCGTGCCGCTGCGGATGAGCTCGTCGATCGCGTTGCGCACGGTGACACGGGCATAGCCGGTGAGCTGCGCCAGATCGCGCTCGGACGGAACCGCATCGCCCGGCTGGAAGACATCGCTCTCGATCAGGCGCGACAGGGCACCGGCGAGCCTGAGATAGCGCGGTGTCGGGTCGTCGCCGGCCAGCGCCTGCAGGATCGCCTGCTGCTTGGCCGTCATCGCCTCCGGCGCGGGCCCACGCACAGCACGTCCGGACCCGGCCTCGCTCACGGCACCGCCTTGGGCCGAACCGGCGCCTCCGCCGCCGACCCGGAACCGAGATCGACGAGCGCGAGGCGTAGATTGCCGCGATGGCGCGTTAGCAGGGTTTCAGCCTGGGCAGTATCGGCGCCGCTGGCCAGCAAGGCCGCCCGCTTCACGTCGCCGCGAGCGCGGTCGAGATGCCGGGCTGCCGCCTCGATGCCGCAACCGGTGATCATGTCGACCATCTCGGCGGCTCGGTGCCTGAGCTTGGCGTTGGTGGCCCGCATATGGACCATCAATCCGCGATAGACACGGCCCAGCCGGATCATCAGCAGGGTCGAGAACAGGTTGAGCACGATCTTCTGCGCCGTGCCCGCCTTCATCCGCGTCGAGCCGGCAACGACCTCCTCGCCGGTTTCGATGAGGATGCCGAGATCGGCGGTGCGCAGCAGGGCCGAGCCGCGATTATTGGCGACGCCGAGCGTCAACGCACCGCGCGCCTTCGCCTCGCCGATCGCCGCGAGCGTATAGGGCGTGCGGCCGCTGGCGGCGAGGCCGATGACGACGTCGTTCGCGCCGATATTCGCGCGGCGCATCGCCTCGGTGCCGTCATCGACCGAATCCTCGGCATTCTCGACCGCGTGCAGGATCGCCTCATCGCCGCCCGCGATGGCGAAGCCGAGGCGCTCTTCCGGCCAGTCGAAGGTCGGTGTCAGTTCCGCGCCGTCCTGCACGCCGATGCGCCCGGAGGTGCCGGCGCCGGCATAGATCAGGCGCCCGCCCGCCTCGAGCCGCGGCACCGCGGCAGCAACGGCCTCGGCGATCGCCGGCAATGAGGTCGCGATCGCCGCGACAGCCGCGAGTTGCCCCTCGTAGAGCGCCTTCAGGATATCGAGATCGCCCCAGGCATCGAGATCCTGAAAGCGCGCGCTGACATCTTCGGTCGCCATGAACAGCCTCTTGTGACCAGACCAAATTAAGTCCACTTTAGCCCAGTAGCAAGCCGGAAGCGGACAGGGAAGCCATGTCGCAACCAGAACCGCCGATTTCCCTTCCAGCTCGCGCCGCACGCCTGACCGCCAATGTCTCGCCCTTCCTGCTCGGCCTCGCCGGAATTGCCCTGCTCACAGTGATGGACGGCGTCGTGAAGGCGCTTTCGCCGCGCTACAGCGCCTTGCATCTCACCTTCCTGCGCTTCGCGGTGACGGCCGCGATGGGCGCCCTGCTCTTCCTCGCCCTGCGCGCGCCGCTGCCGGACCGCGGCGTCGTCACCGGCAATCTGCTGCGCGGGGTACTGGTCGTGCTGTCGACGCTCGGCTTCTTCTACGGGCTCGCCGTGCTGCCGCTGGCAGAGGTCTTCATCATCTCCTTCATCGCGCCGCTGCTGGTCGCGCTCATCGCGATCCCGCTGCTTGGCGAGCGGCCGAAGCCGCTGGTCTATGTCGCGCTGGCGCTCGGCTTCATCGGTGTCCTGGTGACGGCCGGCGGCTTCAGCCTCGCGACGATCGCGCCGGAGCGGGCTCTTGGAATTGCCGCTGTGCTCGGCTGCGCCGTGGCCTACGCGCTCTCCATCGTGCTGCTGCGCCAGAGGGCCAAGCGCGGCGACCCGCCCTTGACGATCGCGCTGTTCCAGTCGGCGATCCCCGCAGCCCTGCTTGCTCTGCCGGCCGCGCTGTTCTGGGCGCCGATCGCGCCTGCCGACTGGCCGGCCCTCATCCTGATTGGCGCGCTCGGCCTTGCCGGCCATGTCGCGCTGGCGCTCGCCTTCGCGCGGGGTGAGGCCAGCCGCCTGGTCGCGGTCGAATATACCGGGCTGATCTGGGCGATCCTGATCGGCCTCGTCTTCTTCGCGGAAATGCCGACGCCGCACTCCCTGCTTGGCGCCGCGCTCATCATCGGCGCCTGCTGGCTGCTCAGGCGCTAGGCCGGAAGGTTCAGCCGCCCGCCGGTCAGGGGCTGCGGCACGCCGGTCGTGCCGGGCAGGCTGAGGGCCAAGCCCTTCACCGAGCGGATCGCGAGATAGCCGAAGGTCTGCGCCTCGATGACGTCGCCGGCCCAGCCGGCCGCCTCGACCGGCTCGACCGGCACGCCGAGGCGTGCCTGCAGGCGGCGCATGAAGTGGCCGTTGAGGCGCCCGCCGCCGGTGACGAGCCAACGCCGCGGCGCCTTCGGCACATGCCGCAGCGCATCGACCACGCTCTCGACCGTGAAAGCCGCGAGCGTCGCCGCGCCATCGGCATCGGAAAGCGCTTCGACGACCTGCGCACGGCGATGGAAATCGTTGCGGTCCAGCGATTTGGGCGCCGGGCGGTCGAAATAGGGATTGACCATGAATTCGGCGACGAGGTCCTCGCGCACCGTCCCGCTAGCCGCCAGCACGCCATCGGCGTCATAGGTCTTGCCGAGGCGGCGCAGGACGAAATCGTCGAGGATCGCGCTGGCCGGGCCGGTATCGAAGGCGATCACCTCGTCACCATCGATATAGGTGACATTGCCGACCCCGCCGAGGTTGAGCACCATCACGGGCTGCTCCAGTCCCTGGGCCAGCGCACGGTGATAGAGCGGCGCGAAGGGCGCGCCTTCGCCGCCGGCCTCGACATCGGCATGGCGGAAACGGTCGACGGTCGGGATGCCGAGCGCGCGCGCCACGGCAGGCCCGTCCATCAGCTGGCGCGTGAAGCGGATTTCGGGGCGATGATAGACGGTCTGCCCGTGCAGGCCGACAAGATCGACGCTCTCCGGCTTGACCCCCTGCTCCGCCATGAATTGCCTGATGGCATCGAGATGGGCCGCAGTCACGGCCGCTTCCAGCTCCTGCAGCGGTTCCGTCACCGCGCGCTCGGCCTCGGCGATCAGCGCCTGCAGCGCGCGACGGGTTTCGGGCGGATAGGGATAAGAGGCACCGGCGCCGAAGCCGAGCTGCTCGCGGCCGTCGCTCTCGACGATCGAGACATCGATGCCATCCATCGAGGTCCCGCTGATCACGCCGATCGCCGTCAGCACCGGCTTATCGAGGTCACGCATCGCCGCTTCGCTCCCCTGCAACCTCGCGCGAAGCTGCCGCGAGGCTTGCACCGGCTCTAGGCGATCGGCTAAGCCTTGTCCAGATTGGTCCATAAGTGGTCCATATAGGATAAGAACCTGCGCGAGCGCCGGCCAAAGGCGCCGTCTCATCATCTGGAGGGGTGATCATGCAACATGTCGTGAAGCCAGGCTTCGGGCTGCGCCGCGCCTTGCGCTGCAGCGTCGCCGCGGCAGCCTTCGTCCTGCTCGCCGGCACCGCTTCGGCGCAGGTGCTCGAAGTCGCCGTCGAGGCCTCGCCCGCGGGGCTCGACCCGCATATCGTCACCGCCTTCGCCTCGTCGCAACTGGTGTTCGGCCCGATCTACGAGGGCCTCACCGCGCTCGACAAGGACCTCAACATCATCCCGGGGCTGGCCCAGTCCTGGACCGCTTCGGCCGACGGCAAGACGGTGATCTTCAAGCTGCGGCCCGGCGTCACCTTCCATGACGGCAAGCCGATGGAGGCTGAGGATGTCGCTTCGTCGCTGCGCCGCGTCCTGTCGAAGGATGTCGGCTCGCCGCTCGCCAGCCGCCTCTCCGCGATGGAGAGCGCGACCGCCATCGATGCGACGACGCTGGAGTTGAAGCTCAAGGAGCCCTCCGCGCCGCTGCTCGCCTCGCTCACCGGCATCGCCATCGTGCCGCGCGGGCTGGAGGGCAACAAGGACGCGTTGCAGCGTGCGCCCATCGGCACCGGTCCGTTCAAGTTCGAGGAATGGCAGCCGAACGGCTTCATCCGCCTCGCCAGGCATGCCGGCTACTGGAACGCCGCCGAGGTCAAGCTCGCGGGCGTGAAGTTCAACTTCGTGCCGGAAGCGGCGACCCGTCAGGTCGGTATCGGCAACGGCCAGTTCGCGCTCCTGCCGCATACCGATGCGGCGACCGCGCTCCAGCTCAAGGGCAAGCCGAACATTGCCATGCGAGAGACGACCGAACTCGCCTACACGCTGATCGGCATGAACACGTCGAAGCCGCCCTTCGACAACGCGAAGGTGCGCGAGGCCCTGAACTACGCGCTGAACCGCAAGGAGATCATCGATGCCGCGCTGTTCGGCAGCGGCACGCCGGCAGCTCCGCTCCCGGCCGTGCTGAAAGACTGGGCCGTCGATGTGAAGGACCTGCCCTGCTACGCCTATGATCCGGCCAAGGCGCAGGCCCTGCTCAAGGAGGCCGGCGTCGCGACCCCGGTTACGGTCAGCATGACCGTGCTGCCGCGCCAGGATATCCGCGACATCGCGCAGGTCGTGCAGCAGCAACTCGGCAAGGCTGGCTTCAAGGTCGAGCTGAAGAACCCCGAGCTCGGCCAGTTCGTGCAGGACTGGCGCAACTCGAATTTCGACCTCTTCGCCTCGACCAATGCCGGCAGCATCGAGCCGGACGATTATTTCTACCGCGCCTTCCGCACCGGCGGCTCGACCAACGTGTTCAAGTACAGCAACCCGGAGCTCGACGCGCTGCTCGACAAGGGCCGCGCGACGCTGGACAAGCCGGCGCGACAGGCTGCCTATCGCGACGCGCAGAAGATCCTGGGCTGCACGGGACCGGCAGCGCATATCGCCTATCCCACGCTGTTCAGCGCGGTGCGCGGCAATCTGCAGGGCTACGACATCTACGCCAACCGCTCGCTGGTCTCGCTCGGCCGCGCCAGCCTGCGCTGAGCTAGCAAAGGTCGAGGCATGCTCCGTCACCTGCTGCAGCGCGGCCTCGACCTCCTGATCGTGCTGTTCGGGATCTCCGTGATCGTCTTCCTGATGATCCGATTGATCCCGGGCGACGCGGTGGCGATCATGCTCGGCGCCAATACCGAGGTGACGCCGGAGCGCATCGCCGCGATGCGCGGCGCGCTCGGGCTCGACCGGCCCCTGCTGGAGCAATACTGGGTCTGGCTCAGCCAAGCCCTGCGCGGCGATTTCGGCACCTCGATCTGGACCGGGCGCCCGGTGATGCAGGAGATCGCGGCCCAGATCTGGCCGACGCTCCAGCTCACGTTGTTTTCGCTCGTGCTCGGCGCGGGGCTCGCGATCCCGGTCGGCTGCCTGATGGCGCATTGGCGCGGCGGCCGGGCCGATCTAGTCCTGCGTGTCGGTGCCATCGCCGGGCTCACCATCCCCTCCTTCTGGCTCGGCATCGTCATGCTGATGACAGTCGCGACGCTGGCGCCGAGCTTCGCCTCGCTCGGCTACGTCCCGTTCAGCGAGGACCCGCTCGGCAATCTCCAGCGACTGCTGCTGCCGGCGATCGCACTGGCACTGCCGATCCTGGCCAATCTCTCGCGGCTGGTGCGCACCGCCATGCTCGATGCGCTGGGCCAGGACTATATCCGCACCGCCCGCGCCAAGGGACTGGGCGAGCGCGCCGTGCTCTACCGGCATGCCTTGCGCAATGCACTGATCCCCTTCGTCACCAGTGTCGGCATCATGACCGGCTATCTCCTCGGCGGCGCGATCGTGGTCGAGCAGGTCTTCTCGATCCCCGGCCTCGGCCGCCTGATCCTCGGCGCCATCGCCGAGCGCAATTATCCACTGGTCCAGGCCACGATCCTCGTCGTCACGGTCGGCTTCGTGCTGGTCAACGCCCTCGTCGACTTCGCCTACGCGCTGATCGATCCTCGCTTGAGGACGGCCTGATGAGCCAGAGCCGCCGCATCGCCGTCGTCGCCGGCATCTTCGTCGTCCTGCAGATCGTGCTGGCGCTCGCAGCGCCCTGGGTAGCGCCCTATGACCCGCTGGCGCAGGACATCGTCGCCCGGATGAAGGGGCCGAGCCTCGCGCATTGGCTCGGCACCGACCATCTCGGCCGCGATATCCTCTCGCGCATCCTCTACGGCTACCGCACGGCGCTGGTCGCCTGCGGCATCGCGGTCGGGCTCGCGCTCGTGATCGGCGGCAGCCTCGGCCTGCTCGCCGCCTTCTACCGCGGCTGGTGGGACCGCATCATCATGCGGGCGATGGATATCCTCTTCGCTTTCCCGGTGATGTTATTGGCGATCGGCATCATCGCCATGCTCGGCCCGCGCACGGAAAGCGCCGCGATCGCCATCGCCGTGGTCTATGTGCCGATCTTCGCGCGCCTGATCCGGGGTCCCGCGATGGTGCTGGTCGAGAGCGATTTCGTCGCCGGCATCCGCTCGATCGGCGCGACCGATCTCAGGATCATGCTGCGCCATATCCTGCCCAATCTCGCCTCGGTCATCCTGGTGCAGAGTTCGCTGCTGCTCTCGGCCGCGATCCTGGTCGAGGCCTCGCTTTCCTTCCTCGGGCTCGGCACCCAGCCGCCGACGCCCTCGCTCGGTCTGATGCTGGCGGAAGGGCGCAATTTCGTGCTGCTTTCGCCCTGGAACGCGATCTTCGCCGGGCTCGGCATCCTCCTGCTCTCGCTCGGCTTCAACCTGCTCGGGGATGCCCTGCGCGACGAGCTCGATCCGCGGCTCAGGGGCCAGTCGTGATCATCCGCAGGGCGGTCACGGCCGATATCGCGCCGGCCGCCGCGCTGATGGCGCAGGCCTATGCCACGCATTTCCGGCCGATCATGGGCGATGCCGCGCTCGATTTCGACCAAGCGCATTTCGAAACGCGCTTCGCTCGCGAACTGGCTGACCTGACCGTCCTCGATGCGGACGGCGTGCGCGGCGTGCTGCTGGTCAAGGACGGGCATATCGCCATGCTCTTCGCCGCCGAGACCGGCCAAGGTCATGGCGCCGCGCTGCTGGCACATGCCGAGGCTCATGGCGCTCGATCGCTCGAAGTCTTCGCCACCAACGAAGGCGCGCGGCGTTTCTACGAGCGGGCGGGCTGGCAGGCGGTGCGCGACTACGAGCGCGAGTTCGCCGGCGCAACGCATCGCTTCCTGCGCTATGAGAAGCCGATGATTCCGGCACGGAGACAAGGCTGATGGACAAACTCCTGATCCGGGGCGGCCAGAGGCTGTCCGGCACGGTCGAGATCCGCGGCGCGAAGAATGCGGCGCTGCCGGCCTTTGCCGCGGCCCTGCTCTCGGACAAGCCGCTGACCCTGCGCAACTTGCCCGATGTCGTCGACGTCAAGACCATGCAGGCCTTGCTCGAAGGCTATGGCGTCGCCTTCTCCGGCCGCGCCGCCGATGCCTTGACGCTCGACGCCGCCAAAGCCGGGCCGCGCGAAACGAGCTACGACACCGTCCGCAAGATGCGCGCGACCATTCTCGTGCTCGGGCCGCTGGTGGCGCGCTTCGGCGAGGCGCGCGTCTCGCTGCCGGGCGGCTGCGCCATCGGCGCCCGGCCGGTCGACCTCCACATCAAGGCACTCGAAGCGCTCGGCGCCGAGATCGACGTAGCCGGCGGCTATATAGAGGCCAGGGCGCCGCGAGGCCTGAGCGGCGTGCGGATCGTCTTCCCGTTCTCCTCGGTCGGCGCGACCGAAACCGCGCTGCTGGCGGCAAGCCTCGCCAAGGGCGAGACCGAGATCGTCAACGCCGCCAAGGAGCCGGAGGTACTCGACCTCGCCCGTTGCCTCACGGCGATGGGCGTCAGGATCGAGGGCATCGGCAGCCACCGTCTGCTGGTCCAGGGCGCGCAGAGCCTGTCGCCCGCGACCCATCAGATCGTCGCCGACCGGATCGAGGCCGGCACCTATGCGGTCGCTGCTGCGATCACCGGCGGAGAGCTGGAGCTGGTCGGCGCGCGGCTCGAACATCTCGCCGCCGTCGGCGAGGCGCTGGAAGCGGCCGGCGTCCGGCTCTGGCCGAGCGACCGCGGCCTGATGGTGACGCGCCCCGGCCGGCTCACCGGCATCGACATCATGACCCAGGCCTATCCCGGCTTCTCGACCGATCTGCAGGCGCAGTTCATGGCGCTGATGAGCGTCGCGGACGGCACCTCGCTGATCCGCGAGACGGTGTTCGAGAACCGCTTCATGCATGTGCCGGAACTGGTCCGGCTCGGCGCCGACATCACGCTGAAGGGCACCAGCGCGACCGTGCGCGGCGTCACCAAGCTGAAGGCGGCGCCGGTGATGGCGACCGACCTGCGCGCATCAGTCAGCCTCGTGCTGGCCGGGCTCGTCGCCGAGGGCGAGACCGTGGTCAGCCGCATCTACCATCTCGACCGTGGCTATGAGGCGCTCGACCGCAAGCTCAAGCGCTGCGGCGCCGATATCGAGCGGGTACCAGCATGAGCGTGCCAGCCGATCTCTATCTCGGCGTCGATGGCGGCGGCACCGGCTGCCGCTGCCGTCTCGAAACCGCAACCGGCGAAGTGCTGGGCTCCGGCATTGCCGGCCCGGCCTCGCTCCGGCTCGGGCTCGAAACCTCACTCGCCGCCGTGATGCAGGCTGCGCGCGGCGCGATCGCCGAGGCCGACCTCACCGAGGTCGACTTCGCACGCGTCCATGCCGGCATCTGCCTTGCCGGCATCGGGCGCAAGGGCATGCAGGAGGCGCTCGCCGCCTGGGAGACACCCTTCGCTGAAACCGTCTTCGAGAGCGACGGCCTGGCCGCCTGCCTCGGCGCGCATGCCGGCGAGGACGGCGGCATCGTCATCATCGGCACCGGCTCGATCGGGCTCGCCCGGGTGAATGGCGAGGAAATCCGCATCGGCGGCTACGGCTTTCCGATCGGCGACGAGGGCAGCGGCGCCGATCTTGGCCTCGCCGCCATCCGCGTCTCGCTGCGCGCTCATGACGGGCGCGAGCCGGCGACGCGCTTCACTGGGGATGTGCTGGCGCGCTTCGAGGCCGATCCCTTCGAGGTCATCGCCTGGATGGACAAGGCCCATGCCACCGACTACGCGACGCTGGCGCCGCTGGTGCTGCGCCATGCCGATCTCGGCGATTCCCATGCCCGCATGATCATGCAGAACGCCGCCGCGATGATCGACGCGATGGTGCGTACGTTGTTCGAGCGCGGCGTGCCGCGCGTAGCGCTGATCGGCGGCCTATCCTCGGCAATGGAGGCCTGGCTTGCGCCCGATGTCCGGCGCCGGCTGTCGCATGTGAAGAACGACGCGATCGCCGGGGCGCTCTCGCTGGTTCGGCCGAAGGCCTAGGACGCGGCGCCAGCTCCTTCGGGGACGATGTCGCGCCAGCCGTGATGCAGGGCGCGGCTCTCCCTATCGAAGGCGAAGTAGCAACCGCCGCCAGCGATGGGCTGACCGTGTCGGCGCGAGATCGGCTCGCCACGGAGGTCGCTGAGCAGCAGCGTGCCGACGCCGCCATGCGCGAAGATCACGAGATCGCCCGTGCCGCTTCGCGCCGCGATGCAGGCGGCGACGCCAGCCTTGATACGCGCCTGCGCATCCCGCGCCGTCTCCCAGCCGAGAACGCTGGTATCCGGCTCCCCGAAAAACTGGTCGACGATCTCCCAGAAGCGCGGCGGCGCGACATAGCCGGTAGCCGAGCGGTCGTTCTCGCGCAGGTCTTCGTGTGTGGTGAAGGGTAGGCCACGAGCGCGCTGCAAGGCTGCGGCACAATCCATCGCCTTGCGCTCGTCGCTGGTGAAGACGTCCGTTACACCAGCCAACTCCGGCCTCTGGCAAAAGGCTTCGACGCGCTTCCAGCCGACGGGCGACAAGCCCCAATCCGGCACTGGGACCTGCGGATCGACGATGACTTCAGGATGGGTGACGAAATAGACGATCGCCATGATATTAGAACCGCTTCTCATTTGCGTGAGCAAGCTCACAGGCCAGACGGGCGGCACAACCGGGCACATCGACCAGCATCTCGTCCAGCGCGACCGGCGGCGCCACCAGCGCCCGGAAGCGCTGGGCGATCAGCGGTGAGAGCGTCGCGGCGCGGCCGCAGAGGACGACCGGCTTGGAGCCGGCGCGCGCTCTCAGTGCCAGCGCGAGCCGTGCCAGCTCCTCGCCAGCTTGCGTGAAGATGTCGAGGGCCATCGGATCGCCTGCTTCCGCCGCCACGGCAACCGAACGCGCCAGCAGGCCGAGGCTGCCGCGATCGCCGCCATAGACATGGGTGCGCACGGCATCCCATGAGCCTCCACCCAGCGCCTGCGCGAGCGCATACCCAAGCGCGCTGTCCCAGCCCGAACCGGAAGCCTCGTCCTCGCGGCGCAGCAAACGGCACAGGGCCTCGGCCGCGATCCAGGCAGCAGAACCGCCATCGTCGATCAGCACGCCGCGCCCGCCGGCCCGGATGATCTCGCCCTCGGCGCTGAGATGATAACCGATCGAGCCCGTGCCGGAATAGACGATGATGCCCTCACCGGGCTCAAAGCGGGCGCGATAGCCCAGCCACATGTCGTCGACCACGAGGATCTTGTCCTCAGGGCATCCGAACGCCGTCGCCAGGATTTCGGAGAACACGGCCCGGACGATGCTTTCCGGCCCGAGGCCGGTCACGCCCGCGACGATAGCCGCCGGCCTGCCAATGCCATTGAGATCGGCCGCTAGCCTTGTGAAGATGCCCGCGACCCTGTCACGCTCGGTTTGCGTGAAGACATGGCCGGTCATCGGCTCCAATTCGCCGCGCGCAACGACCGCGCCCGAGGGAGCGGAGAGGCACCAGCGCGAGCCGGTTCCGCCCGTCTCGATGCCGAGCCCGAAATCGTCCTCAGGCACCGGCATGACGAACAAAGCGGCGGGTGATCTCGCGGGGATTGGTGATCGCCGTGCCGACGACGACGGCATGCGCGCCGGCCGTGAACGCGCGCTCCAGTTGCTCCGGCTGCTCGAAGCGCCCTTCGGCGATGATCGGCACGGAAACGGCCTTCGCGAGGGCCTCGATCAGGGCGATGTCGGGACCGAGCGCCTTCCGCCCTTCCGTCTCCGGCGTATAGCCGGAGAGCGTCGTCGCGATATAGCTCGCGCCCAGCGTAGCCGCCCGCACGCCATCCTCCAGCGTCGCACAATCCGCGAAGACCGGCTTGCCCAGCTCATCGCGAATGCGGGCGATCAACCGCTCCAGCGGTTCGCCGTCGCGCGCCCTCGCGGTGGCATCCACCGCGATGATGTCGGCGCCGGCAACGGAGATCGCTGCGGCGCTGGCGAAATCCGGCGTGATATAGACCGGGAACCGGTCGTCCCAGCGCTTGAGGATGCCGATGATCGGCAGGCGGCTCACGGCACGGATCGCGGCGATATCGGCCGGACCGTTGGCGCGAAAGGCGAGCGCCCCGCCCTGCTCGGCCGCCTGCGCCATCGCCGCCATGAAGGCGGGCCCGTGCAGGGGATTGTCGGCCCGCGCCTGACAGGAGACGGCAAGGCTGCGGCGGGGGATCAAGGCTTCGACCGTCACTTCACCGCTCCGGCGGTCATGCCGCGGATGAACTGCCTGGACATCAGGATGTAGACGATGGTCAGCGGCAGCGCGGCGATGGTGAGGCCCGCGAAGAGCATGCCCCAGTCGGTGGTGTATTCGCCCATGAAAACCGAGAGGCCCTGCGGCAGCGTCTTGCGGGCGTCGGTCTGGATGAAGACCAGTGGGAAGAAGAAGTCGTTCCAGGTCGGGACCGCGTTCTGGATCGCCGCGATCACCATCGGCGGGATCGAGAGCGGCAGCATGATCGAGAGCATGATGCGGGGCTCGGAGGCACCGTCGATGCGCGCGGCCTCCTCCAGCTCGACCGGCAGCGTGCGCAGGAACCCGGTCATGATGAAGATGGTCGAGGGCAGGCCCATCGCCGTGTAAATCAGGATCAGGCCGAGCCGGGTGTCGAGCAATCCGAAGTCGCGCATCTGCAGGAAGAGCGGGATCACCGCGAGCTTCAGCGGCAGCATCAGCCCGGCCAGGAAGAACATGAAGATCGCCGAATTGCCAGGGAAGCTGTAGCGCGCCAACCCATAGGCTCCCATCGTACCGAAGAGCAGCGTCAGCAGGATCGACGTCCCGGTGATGATGACCGAGTTGACGAAATAGCTGGGAAGACTGGTCTCGCCCCAGATCCGTGCGAAATTCTCGACATAGGCGAAATCCGGCACGGCGAAGGGCGCATCGAAGATTTCCGGCGTCGTCTTGAAGGCCGAGAAGACCATGATGACGATCGGATAGAGCATCAGCACGGAATTGCCGATCAGGAGCGCGGCAGCGATCAGGCTCCCAGTGCTGCTGCGCGGAAAGAGCGGGTCGTTGCTGGCGGCACGGAACATCACAGCGCGACCTCCCGCCGGCGCAGGTATTGGGTGATGACCGTCGCGACCACCGCGATGAACATGAACATCAGCACGGCCAGCGCATTGCCGTGCCCGAAATCCTGCAGCCCGGCGGTCTGGTTGCCGAAAGCGGTGCGGTAGAAATACAGGCCGAGAACGTCGGTCGAGCCATAGGGCGAGCCGTCCAGCCCCGCCATGATATAGGGCAGCTCGAACCAGTTGAAGGCGCCGATGAAGAGCAGCGTCAGCGTGATCGTGGTCGAGGGCGTCACCAGCGGCCAGACCACGCGGGTCAGCATCTGCCAGCCATTGCAGCCGTCGAGCTTGGCGGCTTCGAGGATCTCGCGCGGGATGCGCTGCATGCCGGCGAGATAGACCAGCGCCGGAAAGCCGATCCAGTGCCAGGCATTCGCGAGCACGAGCGCCGGCAGCGCCGTCGTCTCCTGTCCGAGCCAGGGCTGGCGCAGTTGGCCCAGCCCGATCATCTCGAGCAGCTGGTTCACCAGCCCGAAATTCGGATCGAGGAACAGCTTCCACAGGAAGCCGACCAGCACGGTCGAGAGGATCACCGGCATGAAGATCGCGATGCGGTGGAAGCGAAAGCCGAAGGGCTCGCGATAGATGAACCAGGCGAGCAGGAAGCCGACGCTGTTCTGCACGACGAAGAGCGAAAAGAAGACGAAGAGGTTGTGGCGGAAGGCGCGCCAGGTCATCGCCGCGAAATGATCGCCGAACAGCACGTCGGCGAAGTTCTTCAGGCCGACGAACTCGCCCTGCGCCATGCCGTCCCAGCGATAGAAGGCGGCGCTCAGGGCCGAGAGCAGCGGCCAGACCACGAAGGTCAGCATGATCGCGAGCGGCGGCAGGATCAGGAAGGCGATCCAGGCCGCACGCCTGCGCTTCTCGCGATTTCGGTAATCCGTCTGCATCGGCTCTGGCCCTCGGGATGCGCCGGCGAGGCGAACTGCGGCTGCACGAAGCCAGCGCTCACGGCAACAGGGGCCGTGAGCGTCAGGCGAGCGCCGCCGCTGTCGCGCTTACTTCTTGAAGGGTGCGTAGTAGGTCGCGATGCCCTTGGTGATCTCGGCGCCGATTTCCGCCGGCGTCGCCTTGCCGGCGAGCATCTTCTGCACGCCCGACTGCAGCAGCACCGAGCCGGTCGGCTCCTGATAGCGGAAATTGACCAGCATGATGTAGGACATCGCGCTCTGGTTCAGCGCCGCGACCTCCTTCAACAGCGGGTTCTCGAAAGCCACGCCCTTGATCGGTGAGATGTTCTGCAGGTCGTTCGAGAAGGCCGTGCCGAATTCGGACGTGCCGAGGAAGCGCAGGAACTTCAGCGCCGCGTCCTTGTTCTTCGACGCCGCGTTGATCGCGAAGCCGCCGTCATAGTAAAGCGCGACCAGCCGCGGATCGCCGGCCTTGGCAACCGGCGACGGGAAGAGACCGAGCTTCAGCTTGGGGTTCTGGCGCAGGAAATTGGCGATCTCGAAGGAGCCGCCCGCGAACATCGCCGCCCGGCCGGCCGCGAAGAGCTGCTGCGACGCCGCATAATCGACGCCCGAGAAGTTCGGCGCGAAATAATCCTTGATCTCGTTGAGCTTGGTCAGCGCGCCGACGAAGCGGGCATCGGTGAAATCGGCCTTTCCGGCGAGCACGTCCTGCTCGAACTGCTTGCCGATCTGCGAGGAGAGCAGCGCGCCGACGATGGTCTCGTTCTGCCAGGCCGTCGCCGTGCCGTTGCCGAAGGGATTGATACCCTTTTCCTTCAGCGTCTTGGAGACGCTGACGAGCTCGTCCCAGGTGTCCGGCGGGGTCACGCCGGCCTTCTCGAACAGCTCCTTGTTGTAGATGATCAGCATGGTCTGCGATGCCAGCGGCACCGCGTAGAGCTTGCCGTCGGCCCGCATCGTCTCGGCCGCGATCGCCGAATCCGGGAAGTTCGCGAATTCCGGGATCATCGTCTTGTCGAGCGGCACGAGATAGTCGGGCTTGCCGACGCCGAGCGTGCCATAGGCGCGCACCTGGACAATGTCCGGCCCCGTGCCACCGGCGAGCGCCGTCGACAGCACGGTGTTGTAGTTCGCGGCCTCGAAGGCCTCGAACTTCACGTTGATGTCGGGATGCTGCTTGCGGAACGCGGCGATGAACTTGGCATAGGCCGCCTTGTCCTCCTGGCGCCAGCTCCACAGGGTGAGGTCCTGGGTCTGCGCTCGTGCCGGCGCGGCGAAAGCCGTCGCAGCCGCGAACAGCGTGAGCGCCAGCTTTCCGAACGTCCGCCTGACGATGGATTTGGTCTGAATTCCCGCCAACATTGTCATTCTCCCTCGTTGTCCTGATCGTCTTATGACGACTTTTCGATCTCGGTGTCGCTCAGCTTCGGTCTCACGACCAGAGCGGTGGCATCGTCATGGATCTTGACGCGCCTGTAGCGCTCAGCCTCCGGATCAGCGCCTTCCAGCTGGCGCAATTCGGCGATGGCTCCGGCCGCACCCGCGCGCGCCACCGCGTCCATCAGCCCGGCCTCGTCGTGATGCGCGATGACATCGACGAGGCGCATGAAGCCGTCGGAAGCAAGCAGCACGGTCGCTTCCGACGAGACCTCAGTCGAGAACAGACGCAGGCCCGCCGTCCAGCTCAGACCGGGATTGGCGGCCCAATAGCCACCCGGCCGGTTGAGCGAACGCCGGTTGCGCAGGACCTGCGCCAACGCAGCGGCGGGGATGACCTCGCCGGGGCGGTGCCCGTCCGCGGTCGCGGCCGCGATGGTCAGGGCCTCGAAAGGACCGGAAGAAGGATCGGTCCAGCGCTCGAGCCGGTCGCCGTCCCGGATCAGGATCGAGACATCGCCGATCACCGCGCCGTCGATGCGGCAGCGACCGCCCTCGCGCCGCAGCCGGACCAGGCCGAACACGGCGGAGGGCCCCTCGCCGGGCTCGCGTTCCGGATGCCCCTGCCCGAGCGCGGCATAATCCTGTTGCAACTGCCGTTCGAGCCCCTCGGCCCAGACGGGAAAGGGCACGCTATCGGGAGGGCTTGCACGCAATGCCTGATCGATCCGCCGGACGAACCAGGCTCCCTCGGATTCACCGGCGGTCCGGGCCGCGCCATTGAAGAACGCCGAACCGTCGACGATCCAGGCGCAGGAACCGGCTACGCCGGCCATATCCTCGTTATAGGCGGCGCTGCCTTGTTCGCTGGCCTGCGAGAGCACGCGCCAGCCAGGGCCGGCCTCATGGGCAACCGGCGCGCGGCGATCGACCGATAGTGAAGCGCATCCCTCGCCCTGCACCGTCCCGGATGCTCCTGATCTGCCAAGCCTGACGCGAGCCGCGCCCTTGACCTAGACCAATATAGAACCAGTTCAGCCGGCACAAGTCGGAATCTGGCGGAGCGGCGAGAGGGTGGCGATGATGCGGACCCCTGCGGCGGTTCAGCTCCGTTCAAGCCCCCGGTACCGCGCGAAGACGTTCTGCCGCCCGGTCGAGAAGATCGTCACCTCATAAATGTCCGGTGCCTGACCCCGGACCTCCATGCCGGGCGAGCCGACAGGCATGCCAGCGACCGCGAGCCCGATCGCCTTGGGGCGCTCGGCCAGCAGGCGCTTGATCGCCTCGGCCGGCACATGGCCCTCGACGACATAGCCGCCGACCTGCGCGGTGTGGCAGGAGGCGAGCGCATCGGGCACGCCGAGCTTCGTCTTGAGCGGCGCGACATCGTCGATCTCGATCACCTCGACGGGGAAGCCCGCAGCCTTCACATGCGTGACCCAGGCTCCGCAGCACCCGCAATTCGGGTCGCGCGTGACGGTCATCTTCGGCAAGGCCTCGGCAGCGGTCGCCGGGCGCCACAGCATCAAGCCGGCTGCCATCTGGGCCGTGCCGAGCATCAAGGCGCGGCGCGTTGGCGAAAATCCGTGCGTCACGACGTTTCTCTCCATCTTCACACTCATATCTACGCCGTCCGCAATCGGGCGGTGCGAGCCGATCACACAGGACCGGCCCACATGGCGTCAACCGGCCGTCAAAGGTCGGGCGTATAGCCCGCCGCGGTCACGGCAGCCTTGATCGCTTCATGGTCGGCCGAGCCCAGAACGCTCACGCGTTTACTGTCGGGATCAGCGGTCACCGACGTTCCCGGCACGCGGGCTTCGATGGCGCCCTTGATCCGACCGGCACAGTGGCCGCAGGTCATGTCCTCGACCTGGAAGGCCACGGCATTTTCGGCCGGTGCGGCCGCCTCGGTTCCCGGCTTCGCATGCTGTTGGCAGGAGCACATCTGCATCATCCTTTCGATCTGGCGATGACAGGAGCCTGCGCCTTCCCATCGTAGGAAGGTCAAGCGGCATTTTACGGAGGGCCGCGATCGCCGTTCGAAGGGCCCGGGCTGCACCGGCCCTTGCTGCAGACGATGGTGATGATCTTGTGGGAGGTACCCAGGCAATTGGCGCGATAGGCGACAAGATCGCCTTGCTGCAGCACCGTCTCGATCCGGGGCGCGGCGCAACCGCTGTCGAGCAGGGCCTTCTGCAGGTCGGCATCGGAAGCCAGAGCGGCCGGGCTTGCCACGACGGCTCCGACGAGGATCGCCGCATCGAGATCAAAGCGGGTGCGCCGAGGCCACCCGCCTTTCTTGGATATCGTCACTTCGCCTTCTGGAGCTTGATCACAGTGATCTGGCCATTGACGCGGTCGGCGTCGAACTTGACCTTGGTTCCGGCCTTCAGCCCCTTCAGCATCTCAGGCTCGCCGGCTTTGAACACCATGGTCATGGCGTCCATGTCGAGATTCTTGATCGGGCCGTGGTTGATCGTGAGCTTGCCCTGGGCCTCATCGACCTTGGTGACGGTGCCGCTGACCGACTGCGCGGCGGCCGGCAGCGCGGCGATCAGGAAGGCAAGGGTGGCAGCGGTCTTCAGCATGGCAGGCTCCTTTCGCTGAATTCGTTCACTTGACGATGATCTTGCCGGTCATGCCGGCCTCGCGGTGGCCGGGGATGAGGCAGGAGAAATCGAACTCCCCTGCCTTGGTGAAGGCCCAGACGATCTCGCCGGTCTTCTTCGGCGCAAGCCGCCTGGCATTCGGATCGTCATGCTCCATGTCGGGGTTCTTCTGCATCTCGACGGCGTGCTTGAGGTTCTCCTCCAGCGTCGCCAGCACCAGCTCATGGTCGAGCTCGCCATTGTTGCGCAGCTGGAAGCGGATCTGCTCGCCGCGGCGGATCTCCAGCCGGTCCGGGATGAAGGCCATCTTGCCGTCGCGCTCGCTCATCACGACCTGGATGATGCGGGCCGGTTTCTTCGGATCGCCCGCCTTGCCATAGGCAGTCTCCCCGCCATGGCCATGGCCGGCACCGCCGGGGCCTGCGAGTGCCGCACCCGCTGAAAGAAGGACCGCGATTGCGGCAAGCTTGAAGGCTGCTGTGCTCATCTGCCTCTCCTGATCGTGGGCATGCATGTCAGTGGTTGGAATGCGGGCTCTTGGCGGCGGGACGTGGCTTGCCGTCCGGCCCGAGGCTCGGCTTGCGCGGGTCCCTGGCGCGCCATTCGGCCGCCTTCACGCCGCCCTCAGGCGATGCCGCGCGCGGCGCCTCGCCGAGCTTCGTACCCTTGAGCTCGTAGGCGACGGTTCCCTCGGGATGCTTGAACCAGCCGGGGTCCTTGTAGTCGTTCTTCGCCAGCCCCTCGCGGACCTTCACCACCGAGAACATGCCGCCCATCTCGACCGGGCCGAACTGGGCATGACCGCTCATCATCGGCAGGGTGTTCTCGGGCAGGGGCATCTCCATCGAGCCCATCTCGCCCATGCCGTTCGAGCCCATCGGCATGTAGCCCGGCGCGATCTTCGCGATACGCTTCGCCAGGTCCTTCTTGTTCACACCGATATAGTTCTTCACCGAATGCCCCATGGCATTCATCGTGTGATGCGACTTGTGGCAGTGGATCGCCCAGTCGCCGGGCTCGTCGGCGACGAAATCGAAGGCACGCATCTGACCGACGGCGACGTCGATCGAGACCTCGTCCCAGGTCGCAGCCGGGTCGACCCAGCCGCCATCGGTGCACGAGACCTTGAACTCGTAGCCATGCATATGGATCGGGTGGTTGGTCATGGTCAGGTTGCCGAAGCGGATGCGGACCTTGTCGTTCTTGCCGACGACGAAGGGGTCGAGCCCCGGGAACACGCGGCTGTTCCAGCACCACATGTTGAACTCGGTCATCTCGGCGACGCGCGGCACATAGGAGCCGGGCTCGATGTCGAAGGCGTTGAGCAGGAAGACGAAATCGCGATCGACGCGGCGGAAGGCCGGGTCTTTGGGATGGACGACGAAGAAGCCCATCATGCCCATCGCCATCTGGACCATCTCGTCCGAATGCGGGTGGTACATGAAGGTGCCGGAGCGCCGCAGCAGGAACTCGTAGACGAAGGTCTTGCCGGGCGGGATATGCGGCTGCGTCAGCCCGCCGACACCGTCCATGCCGTTGGGCAGGCGCTGGCCGTGCCAGTGCACCGCCGTGTTCTCCGGCAGCTTGTTGGTGACGTAGATGCGGACCTTGTCGCCCTCGACCGCCTCGATGGTCGGCCCCGGCGACTGGCCGTTATAGCCCCAGAGATAGGCTTTCATGCCGGGCGCCAGCTCCCGCACCACCGGCTCGGCGACGAGATGGAACTCCTTCCAGTCGCCGTTCATCCGCCAGGGCAGCGACCAGCCGTTGAGGGTCGCGACCGGCTGGTAGTCCGGCCCGGTCGTCGGCACGAGCGGCGCCTGCGTCGTTGCCTCCGTCATGGTCGGCGCCTCCGGAACGGCGGCGAAGGCGGTGCGGCCTGAGACGGCCGCTGCCCCGGCGAGCACGAGCCCGGATGAGCCGATGAAGCCTCTGCGCGATAACATGGTCATTGTTGCGCTCCTTCCGCTCGCTCAGTGTCCGCCACCACCGGCATCGCCGCCGCCTGCCGCGGCGACCGTGGCCGAGCCGCCTTCGCTGCCGCCGCCGATCAGCGCGTGCTTGAAATCGGTATGGGCGATCCAGAAATCGCGGCGGGCATTGATCGCGGCGACATTCGAGAGGATGCGGCTGCGGGCATCCGCGATCAGGTCCGTCACGTCGTTGAGCATGCCGCTGTATTGCAGCAGCGACTGCTCCTGGATGATCTTGCGCAAGGGCAGGACGTTGGTCTGGTACTGGCGCGTGATGTCGTAATTCGCGCGGTAGGCGGTATAGGCCTCGCGCGCCTCGGAGCGGATATTGACCGCCCTCTCCGCCAGCTTGTTGGCGGCCTGCATATAGCTCTGCTCGGCGAGCGCGACCTTCGACTGGCCGAAATCATAGATCGGGATGTCGATCTCGAGTTCCACCGTCCGGCTGCGGCTGGATTCGCGCTCGACATGGCCGTGGTCGTTGATGCTGCGGCTGCGGTCATAGGTGCGCCGCCCGAGCAGGTCGATATCGTCCACGAAGCGCGTCGCTTGCGTGAGCCCGAGCGACTTGGCGAGCGTGTCGAGCTCGGCCCGCGCGATCCGAAGATCGACGCGCTTGCGCAAGGCCTCGGCCTCGATCGCCTTGACCGATTGCAGGCGCGGCAAGGGCGGCAGGCTGTCGACCCTGAACTTCAGCTCGTCGCCCCAGAGGCCGAGCTGGCGAACGAGGCGCTCGCGCTCCTGGCGCTGCTGCTGGCGGGCCTGGGCGAGTTGCACGGTGAGCTCCGCCTCGAAGGCGAATTCGCGGGCCTGGTCGATCTCGTTGACGCCGCCGGATTCGCCGAGCCGCTTGAGCAGTTCGGACGCCGCGTCGGCCGAGCCCTTTGCCTCCTGGTAGAAGGCGACCTGCGCATTGGCTGCGACGGCCCGGTAGTACTGGCGGCGGGTATCGGCCGCGAGCCTGAGCACAGCCTCCGCCGTTCGCATCTGCGCGGTCTGGAAGCGGTCGCGCGCGATTTCGGCCCGCGCCGGCAGCGTCGCCAGCGCCAGCAGGCTGCCGACGATCTGACGCTCGATCTCGACCTCGAAGCGGCCTGAGAGCTTGGAGATACCCAGGCGCGGATTCGGCGGCAGGCTCGCCGCGACCATCTGCGCCTCGGCCATGCCGAGTTCGTTGAAGGCGGCCTGCAAACCGCGATTGTTGAGCAACGCGACCTGCACCGCTGAATCCGCCGTCAATGGCTTGCGCAACAGCTGGTCGACGCGCCCCTTCGCGGTGAGCGAGGCCTGATCGCCATCGATCTTGACCACGTCCTTGCCGATATCGGCATAGGTCGCGGTCTGGATCGCGCTCATGCCGCCATCGGCGGAGAAGCCCGCACAGCCGCCGAGCAGCGCAGCGGCGCCGGCCAGCAGGGCCCAGCGCAGCAGGCGCCGGGCTTTCGGAACAGGGGAGGAGGACAAGGCCAGTCCTTGAACGGTGGTGCGCACCGGCGCGGCGGCAGGATGGTTCGGCAGCGTCATGATGTCGGCCCGACCCGGCGATTGAGCTCACGCCAATCCTTGGGATCGGCCGGGCGATAGGTGGCGGCGCCCGCCGTCACGCTGCCATAGGTGATGGCGGGAACACGGGCATTGGGATCGGCCGGCCGGGCCAGATGGTCTGGAATGGCGGAGACCGTGCAAGCGCCCAGCGCCAGACCGATCGCCCCCAGGAACGGCAGCTTCACCAAGCTCACGACTCAAGGCTCCCCTGTTGCGGTGAGGCAGGGGTAGCAACGCCGCTTCCTCGGCGTCCGTTACAAATTGTTTCAAACCGGGGCGGGCAACGGCGCTGCGGGCGCGCTATGGTCGGGACAGATAGGAAAGGAGAGCGTGCGCTCGAACGGCATGGCGATGTCAGGAAATATGAGCAGCGAGACGGATCAGGCCCCTGTCGCGCCGATCACCGACGATCACGGCCATATCCTGGTGGTGGACGACGATCCGCAGATCAGGCTGCTCGTCGCGCGCTTCCTCCAGCGCCATGGCTATCAGGTGACTGGCGCCCCGGATGGCCGCGCCATGATGGAGACGCTCGCGCATAGCGCCGTCGACCTGATCGTCCTCGACCTGATGCTGCCCGGACGCTCCGGCGTCGAGCTGTGCCGCGATGTGCGCGCGACCTCGCAGGTCCCGATCGTGATGCTGACTGCGCGAAACGAGGAGAGCGACCGCATCACCGGCCTCGAGGGCGGGGCGGACGACTATGTCACCAAGCCGTTCAGCCCGCGCGAATTGCTCGCCCGCATCCGCGCGGTGCTGCGCCGCGGGCGGGCGCCGCGGAACTCCGTCCTGACGCAGCCGAGCGGGATCGTGACCTTCGACGGCTGGCGCATGGACCTGCGCCGCCGCGAATTGCAATCGCCGGTGGGCACGTTGATCGACCTCTCGACTGGCGAGTTCGACCTGCTCGTCGCCTTCGTCGAGCATGCCAACCGCGTGCTGTCGCGCGAGGCGCTGATGCAATTCGCCAAGGCACGGATGAGCGACGATCCCTTCGACCGGACGATCGATGTCCAGATCAGCCGCCTGCGCCGCAAGCTCGAAGCCGATGCCGGCGGCAGCCAACTGATCAAGACCGTTCGCGGCGCAGGCTACATGTTCGCCTCCACGATCGGGCGCGAAGAGGGACAATCCGCTTGACGAGCCTGCTCCGACGCTGCTGGCCCGACACGGTGGCAAGCCGCGCGATCCTGATCCTGGTCGCGGCGCTGCTCGCCTTTCACGTGCTCGGCTACTGGGCTTTCCGTGTCAGCGTGGAGAGCTTCGCCTCGGCCGGGCGCGACGGCAGCCTGGCCGAGCGCATCGTCTCGATCAAGCGCGCCATCGCCAGCCTGCCCGATGCCGCCGAGCGCGACCGGGTCGCGCATGATCTGTCGAGCGCGAGCCTCGAAGTGCACTGGAGCAAGGTCAGCCTCGTGCTCGGCAGCGCGCCTGCGACCGAGCGGACGCGTGCCCTCGAAGCGCGGCTGAAAGAACAGGCTCCTGATCTCGCAGCCACCCCCTTCCGCATCGGGCAGGCCGATGATGGGGCGCTTCCGGCCGGCACCGCCAATGCGGACCGGCACATCATGCTGGTCTCGATCCAACTCGACGATGGCAGCTGGGTCAATTTCTCGTCCTCGGCGCTTGGCGCTGCGCAGCATCTCGACTGGAACCTGACCGCGATCATGATCTGCTTCGCCGTCGGGATCGTCGTGGTCGCGTTGCTGCTGCTGCGCTGGGCGACCCGGCCGCTGCGCGATCTCGCGCTGGCCGCCGAGCGCTTCAGCCTGGATCAGGTGCCGCAGCCCCTGCCGGAAGACGGCCCGGCCGAGGTGCGCCGCGCGGCGCGGGCCTTCAACACCATGCGCGAGCGCATCCAGCGCCTCGTCAGCGAGCGGATGCAGGCGATGGCGGCCGTGTCGCACGACCTGCGTACGCCGATCACCCGGCTCCGCTTGCGCTCCGAATTGCTCGACGACGATGCGACGCGGCGCCTGATCGATGCCGATCTCGGCGAGATGGAGGAGATGATCGACTCGACGCTGGAATATCTGCGCGGCGGGGCCTCCAGCGAGGCGGCCAGGCCGGCCGATCTCGCCTCCATCATCGAGACGATCGTCGACGAGCATCTCGACCAAGGCCATCGGGTCAGCCTGTCGGGTCTCAATACGGCTCCGATCCTTGGGCAGGTACTGCCGTTAAAGCGGGCCTTTTCCAATCTCATCGGCAACGCGCTCAAATACGGCGGCACGGCCAGCGTCGGTATCACTGAAGCTGGCGGCCGCTTCGTTGTCACGGTCGAGGATGAGGGACCGGGCATCCCCCCAGCCGACATGGAGCGGGCCTTCCTGCCGTTCGTGCGGCTGGAGGAATCGCGCGGCCGCGAGACCGGCGGCTCAGGCCTCGGCCTGACGATCGCGCAGGCCGTCGCCCGCTCGCATGAAGGCGCAATCGCGCTGGAAAACCGCGCCTCTGGCGGCCTGTGCGTCACCGTTTCCGTGCCGCGGCTAGACCGCCCTGCGGAGAGCCATGCCATCCGCGCCGAGCCGCTGACCCGTGGCGGGAACGCCTAACGGGCTCCGGAAGCAGACTTCATCACGCGGCGGCGACCGCGACGAAGCGATGGCGGTAATCGCCCGGTGACAACCCGACGAGGCGGTGGAAGAGCTTGCGGAAGGCAGCGACATCCTCGTAGCCGACGGCCCAGGAGATCTGCTCGATCGGGCGCCGGGTGAACTCCAGCAGCTCCCGCGCCTTGCCGACGCGCAGGTGCTGGGCATATTCGATCGGCTTCAGCCCGGTCGCCGCCTTGAAGCGGCGCTGGAAGGTGCGCTCTTCCATGGCGATGACCTTCGCCATGTCGCCGACGCTGATCGCCTTGGCCTCACGCGCTTGCAGCCAATGCTGCACCTTCAGGATCGCCTCGTCGCCATGGGTCAGGCGCGGGGCGAAGCGGGAATAGTGGCGCTGCTCGCGCCCGGCGGAATCGATCAGCATGAAGCTGCCGGTCTCGGCCATCACGGTCGAGCCCAGCAACCGGTCCACGAGCCGAAGGCCGAGATCGGTCCAAGCCATCAATCCGCCGGCCGTGATGATGTCGCCGTCCTCGATCACCATCTTGTCGGTGTCGAGCCGGACATCGGGAAAGCGTTCACGGAAGGCGTCCGCGAAAAGCCAGTGCGTCGTCGCCGGGCGCCCGGACAGCAGGCCCGTCGCCGCCAGCGCGAAGACCCCGCCGCAATTGGCCGCGAGCGTCGTCCCCTGGGCATGCCGGTCGAGCAGCCAGCGCGCATAGGGCGTCGCCTCCTCGATCTCCATCGGGCCGGTGAGCCGGCCGGGCACGACCAGCACGGCGGGCTCCATCGGCCGGTCGAGATCGGGATGGCTGTCGAAGACCCGGCCGAGGCGGCCATCCTCACCCGGTCGCCAATGGCTGACGCGCAGCCCCGGCCCGCCGCGCTTGGCGGAGAAATGCCCGGCGATATCGAGAAGGTCGGTCATGCCGTGAACCATGGCGGTCTGGCAGCCCGGATAGAGCACGAGCCCGATCTCGGCCTTCGGTGGCGCTGGAATGGCTGCGACCATGGCTCGTCTCCACGATTGTCGGTTTTGGCCCGGTGAATGTCGGTTCCGCCAATCCCGATCATTCCTCACCCGGCGTAATCCTTCAACCACGGGGCGCGGACGTCCCGGCGAGTTTCCTCAAGGCATTGAAAGGATGACGACAATGACCACGATCACCACCAGGGACGGCACCCGCATCTTCTACAAGGACTGGGGCCCGAAGGACGGGCAGCCGATCGTCTTCTCGCATGGCTGGCCGCTGACGGCGGATGCCTGGGACGCGCAGATGGTCTTCTTCGCCAATCAGGGCTTCCGCACCATCGCCCATGACCGGCGCAGCCATGGCCGTTCCAACCAGGTCTGGGCCAACAACACCATGGACCAGTATGCCGACGACCTCGCCGAGCTGATCGAGCAGCTCGACCTGAAGGACGCGATCCTGGTCGGCCATTCGACCGGCGGCGGCGAAGTCACCCGCTATATCGGCCGCCACGGCACGGGCCGGGTCGCCAAGATCGGTCTGATCGGCGCGGTTCCGCCGCTGATGCTCAAGACCGAGGCCAATCCGGGCGGCCTGCCGCTCGACGTCTTCGACGGCATCCGCAAGGGCACCTACGACAACCGCTCGCAGTTCTTCCTCGACCTGACCATCCCGTTCTACGGCTACAACCGGCCGGGCGCCGTGATCTCGGAAGGCATCCGCCAGAGCTTCTGGCAGCAGGGCATGATGGGCGGACTCAAGGGCCAGCTCGACTCGATCCGCGCCTTCTCGGAGAGCGACTTCAACGCCGACCTGAAGCGCTTCGACAAGCCGACGCTGGTGCTGCATGGCGACGACGACCAGATCGTGCCGATCGGCGCTGCGGCGCTCTCGACGGTGAAGATCGTCAAGCACGCCGTCCTCAAGGTCTACGAGGGCGCCGATCACGGCCTGACCCAGACCCATCAGGACCGCTTCAACGCCGACCTGCTGGCCTTCATCAAGGGCTGACCGCCCGCCGGCCGGACTGATCCGGCCACCTCACACTCATCGCGAACCCGACAACGGACGGCATCCATGGCGTCCGCTCGCCCCCTCACGTCCCGGAGAACCCCAATGACCAAGCAGACCCTCCTCGTGACCGGCGCCTCCAATGGCATCGGCGCCGTCTATGCCGATCGCCTCGCCAGGCGCGGCCATGATCTCGTCCTCGTCGCCCGCAGCGCCGACAAGCTCCAGGCGCTGGCCGAGCGCCTGCGCCAAGAAACCGGCGTCGCGGTCGAGGTCCTCGCCGCCGATCTCGGCAAGTCCGGCGATCTCGCGAAGGTCGAAGCCAGGCTGCGCGAGGACGCCGCGATCACCGGCCTCGTCAACAATGCTGGCATCGCCGGCGAAGGTCCGATCCTGACTGCGGACCCCGCCATTATCGACAGCATGATCGCGCTGAACGTCTCCGCCGTGACCCGGCTTGCCGCCGCGATCGCCCCGCGCCTCGCCGCCCGCGGCGCCGGCACCATCGTCAACATCACCTCGGTGACGGCGCTGATGCCCGAGGCCTTCACCGCCGTCTACCCGGCGACAAAGGCCTTCGTGCTTGCCTTCAGCGAAGCCTTGCAGGCCGAACTCGGGCCGAGGGGCGTGCATGTCCAGGCCGTGCTGCCCGGCATCACCCGCACGGCGATCTGGGAGGAGGAGCGCCTCGCCCAGATCCCCGCCGAAATGGTGATGTCGGTCGATGACATGGTCGACGCCGCTCTCGCCGGTCTCGATCTCCGCGAACGGATCACCATCCCCTCGCTACCCGATACCGCCGATCTCGACCGCTTCCTCGCCGCCCGCGGCGCGCTGCGCCCGAACCTCTCCCTTCGCAAGCCCGCCCCGCGCTACCGCGCCTGAAGCAGCGACCAGACCAAGGACAACGATCATGATCCCCGGACTTTCCATCGAAACCCTGCTGACCGTCCATGTCGCGGTCAGCCTGATCGGCATCGCCACGGGGCTCGTGGCTATGCCCGCGCTTGCCGCCAGCCGCTGGCTCGTAGGCTGGCAGGCCGTCTTCCTGATCACGACGGCGCTGACCAGCGTGACCGGCTTCCTGTTCCCGTTCAGCGGCGTGACCCCGGCCTTCCTCTTCGGCGTGATCTCCATGGTGGCGCTCGCCGTCACCGCCGCGACCTGGCCGTTCCGGACGCAGCGCGCCGCCGGCATCGCCTATGCCGTCACTGCTACGCTCGCGCTCTATCTCAATCTCTTCGTGCTGATCGTGCAGTCCTTCCAGAAGGTTACGGCCCTGCAGCCGCTGGCGCCGACGCAGAGCGAGCCGCCCTTCGTGATCGCCCAGGCCATCCTGCTGGTCGCGGCGCTTGCTGTCGGCACCCTCGCGGTGCGCGCAACGCGCCGCCGGGAGCCTAACGCCGCCGCCTGAGGTGATTGGTATACACCAGAACGCTTCCCACTGCCTCTACAACCAGAACTACCGTAGTTACCGGCGGCTCCACTCCCGCCCGACATGTCCTTGACAGCCCGGATCAACTCAAGTGGTATACACCAATTCCCGCAATCGGGTGGCTGCCGGCGAGGGCTTCCGGCAGCGTAGGGCGCAGCCTCCGGAGACCGTCATGAGCGAGATCGTCAAAGTCAAATCCGGCAGCAAATACGAGACCCTGAACAGCTATTCGCGGATCGTCGTCGCCGGCGACATGATCTTCGTCTCGAACACCGCCGGCCGGAACTACAAGACCCGCGCCATCGCAGCGGACGCCAAGGGCCAAGCCGAGCAGGCCTTCAGCAACATCGAGGGAGCGCTGGCTGCCGTCGGCGCCTCGCTGAAGGATGTCGTCGCGGTCAAGGTCTTCGTGCCTGATATCGCCGACATGGACGAGGTCAACGAGGTCGTCGGTGCCAAGTTCAGGGGCATCGACCCGGCCAACACCACGACCTGCACGCCGCTCGGCCAGCCCGAGCTCAAGGTCGAGTTCGAGATCACCGCCTATAAGCGGCGCAACCCGGACCAGCCCGAGCAGCGCATCAGCGTCGACCTCTCCTGAAATCGGGCACCGCCATGCCGGACGCCGTCATCGTCGGGGGTGGGATCAGCGGGGTTTCGGCCGCCTATGAGATCGCGCGAGCCGGCCATTCCGTGACGCTGCTCGAAGCCCGCAGCCTCGCGGCGATGGCATCGAGCTGGACGCTCGGCGGCGTGCGCCAATCCGGGCGCGACCCGGCCGAACTTCCGCTGGCGCAAGCCGCAGTCGAACGCTGGGGCGGGCTCGATGAGGAACTCGGCGCGCCCACCGGCTATCGCCGCCATGGCAACCTGCGGCTGGCGCGAACCGAGGCGGAAGTCGCTGTCATCCGAGAACTGGTCGCGCAACAGAGCAAGCTCGGCCTGACCATCGAATACCTGCCGGACAATGCAGCGGTGCGAGACAGGGCCCCAGCGATCGGCTCCGGCATCCTCGCCGCTTCCTTCTGTCCGGGCGACGGGCACGCCGATCCGGTCCCGACTGTCCGCGCCTATGCCAAGGCTGCCCGTCGGCACGGCGCCGTCATCCGCGAAGGCGTCCCGGTTCGCGCCCTGACCCGTTCGGGCGACCGGATCACCGGCATCGAGACGCAAACCGGCGAAACAATCGCTGCCGACCGCGTCATCGTGGCGACCGGCATCCACACACCCGAGCTATTGACCCCGCTCGGGCTCGACCTGCCTCTCTCCGTCAAGCTGGTCTGTGTGATGCAGAGCGTGCCGCTGCCGCCCTTGCTCGCGCCGGTCTTCGGCGTCGCCAATGCCGATTGCGCCGGGCGGCAGGAGATCGACGGGCGCTTGCGCGTCACCACCGGCATCGGCGACTGGCCGCATGATCCGGCGAGTTGGACCACAGCCTCGCTCGCCCCGCGCAGCCGTGACATTGCGGCATTGATCGCCCGCACCACGCAGGTGCTGCCGGCGCTGGCCGAGGCTGGCATCGGCCGGCTCTGGGGCGGATTGATCGATCTCACGCCGGACGCCCTGCCCGCGATCGATGCCGATACCGGAATCGACGGGCTGGTTGTTGCCGCCGGCTTCTCCGGGCACGGCTTCGGCATCAGCCCCGTCACCGGCGAAATCCTGGCCGATCTCGCGCTGAAGCGCCGGCCCCGCTTCGATCTCTCGCCGTTCCGGCTGAGCCGCTTCACCGAGAGCAGGCGGCAGGCCGCCGAACTTACCCTGCACGGATAGGACATCGCCTCGCCATGCTGCCCCCCGATGGACGCGTCATCCTGATCTCCGGTGCCAATCGCGGCATCGGTCGCGCCGTCGCCGAAGTGCTGCAGGCGCAGGGCTACAGCCTGAGCCTCGGCGGGCGCGACCTGAACTCCCTGAAGACGATGAGCGCCGACTGGGAGCCGTCGCGCCTCCACATCGCCCGCTATGACGCGGCCGACTGGGCGAGCCATCGCGAATGGGTCGATGCGGCCGCCGCCCGCTTCGGCCGGATCGACGGGCTCGTCAACAATGCCGGCATGCACAGCGCCATGACCCTGCGCGCGCCTGACGAAGCCGCGCTCGACGCGATCTGGGCTGCGAACTGCAAGGGCCCGCTCAACCTGATCCATTGCGCGCTGCCATATCTGGAAGCCTGCGGCGCCGGGCGCATCGTCAATGTCGCCTCGCTCTCCGGCAAGCGCGTGCGCAACGACCAGGTCGCCTACAACATGACCAAGCACGCGATGATCGCGCTGAACCATGCGGCGCGGCGCATCGCCTGGGACAAGGGCGTGCGTGCGACCGCGCTTTGCCCCTCCTTCGTGCGCACCGACATGACGGCTTCAAGCGCGGCGCTGCCACCGGAAGCTATGACCCAGCCGGCCGATCTCGCCGCGCTGGTTGCCACCGTTCTGGCCCTGCCCAACAATGCCACCGTCGCGGAATTGCTGGTCAATTGCAGGCTGGAGGACACGCTCTGACGAAGGCGCCGGGAGAGCGCCGCTACCCGATCTCGATCATCACGCTCAACGACAAAAGCAGGGGAAGAGCCATGAAGAGACCCGTTTCGATCCTCGCCGCCCTGGTGGCCGGCGCCCTGATGGCCGGGCCGGCCCTCGCGCAGAAGACCGTGCTCACCGTCGGCATGCAGAGTTCGGATGCCGGCGTGCTCGACCCGCATCTGAACTCCGGCACGCCCGGCAAGGCGATGCTGCAATGGATGTTCAACGGGCTGGTGCGCATCAAGCCGGGCGAGCTCTCGCCGGAATTCATGGAGCCTGATCTCGCCGAGAGCTGGACCTCTTCCGCCGACGGCAAGGAATGGACCTTCAAGCTGCGCCAGGGCGTGCAGTGCCATCACGGCTATGGCGAGTTCACCGCCGAGGACGCGGTCTATTCGCTGAAGCGCGCCGCGACCAAGGAAAGCTCGGCCTTCTCGTCGGACTATGCCGCGGTCGATGCGATCGAGGCGCCCGACAAATACAGCGTCAAGATCACGTTGAAACAGGCGATCCCGAGCCTGCTCGGCATCGTCATGAACTACCATGGCGGCAACATGGTCTGTAAGAAGGCAGCCGAGGAATTGGGCAAGGACGGCTTCGCCAAGAAGCCGGTCGGCACCGGCCCGTTCATGTTCCAGGAATATGTGCCGCAGCAATACGCCAAGCTCGTCGCCAACCCGAATTATTTCCGCGGCAAGCCGAAGCTGACCGAAATCCTCTACCGCTTCATCCCCTCGGATTCCTCACGCGACCTCGCCTTCCAGTCCGGCGAGCTCGACATGATGCTCGGCCGCCAGGAGCAGGCCTGGGTCGACCGCATGACGGCACTGGCTGGCGTCAAGGTCGTCGCGATGGGTCCGGCCGAGATGTCGGTGCTGCACCTCAACACCAGCCAGCCGCCGCTCGACAACATCAAGGTCCGGCAGGCCTTCGCCCACGCCATCGACCGCAATGCGATCTGGCAGTTCCGCGGCAAGAACATCTCGCGCCCGGCTGTCTCGGTCGTGCCCTCGGGCTATCTCGGCACGGATGAGAAGGCCCCGCTCCTGCCCTTCGACCTTGCCAAGTCGAAGGCGCTGCTGGCGGAAGCCGGCTTCCCCAACGGCGTCACCATCAAGGCGATCAACACCACCCTGCCCTCGATGCTGAGCTTCACCGAAGCGACGCAGGCGCTGCTGAAGCGCGCCGGCATCACGCTGGAGATCCAGCCGGTGGAGCACGCGACCTTCCACCAGCAGATCCGGCAGGACCTCTCACAGGTCGTGCATTTCCAGGCGGCGCGCTTCCCGGTGGCGGATGTCTATCTCTCGCAGTTCTTCCACTCGCGGGCGATCGTAAAGACGCCGACGGCGGTGACCAACTTCTCGCATTGCAAGGTGGCGGACGCCGAGATCGATGCCGCCCGCTCCGAGACCGACAAGGCCAAGCAGCTCGCCCTCTGGAAGACCGCGCAGGAGAAGATCATCAAGGAAGTCTGCGCCGTGCCGGTCAACGAGATGATGCAGCTCTGGGCCTACAAGGACAGCCTCGATCTCGGCTACGAGCTCAAGGCCTCGCTCAATCTCGGCCCTCCGGTGCTGGAGACGACGCGCTTCACCAAGTGAGCAGACACTCTAAGCGGCGTCATCCCGGACAAGCGGCGCCAGCCGCGCCGATCCGGGATGACGGCGTGAGGTGAAAATGGCTTCGGCGCAGCGACCAGCCGCTGCGGTTACCTCCTCAAACAGGGCGGCATCATGAGCGCCTTCCTCGTCAAACGGCTCGGCTTCGCCATCGTCACGCTCTGGGCCGTGCTCTCGCTGGTCTTCGTGGTGGTGCGGATCGTGCCCGGCGACCCCGCTCAGGTGATCCTGGGCGATCAGGCCGATGCCGCGGCCATCGCCGCGATGCGCACGCGGCTCGGCCTCGATGCCTCGATGAGCGAGCAGTATTTCAGCTTCCTCGGCGGCGCCGTGCGCGGCGACTGGGGCGTCTCGCTCGTCACGGGCCGGCCAGTGATCCAGGAGGTCCTCGCCGTGCTGCCCTGGACGATCGAGCTGACCATCGTCTCGCTGGCGATCGGCATCGTCATCGGCGTGCCGCTCGGCGTCTGGGCCGCGGTCAACCGCAACCGCATGCCGGACTACGTCACCCGTATCGCCTCGCTGCTCGGCCTCTCCTTCCCGCCCTTCGTCTCGGCGATCATCCTGCTGATCGTCTTCGCGATCATGCTGCGCTGGTTCCCGGTCATCAGCGCCGGCACCGGCTCGGCCTCGGCCTGGTTCCAGTCGATGGCGCTGCCAGCGCTCAATCTCGGGCTGATCATGGCGGCCTACATCACCCGCGTCGCCCGCTCGGCCATGCTGGAGGTGATGCAGGAGGATTATGTCCGCAGCGCCCGCGCCAAGGGCGTGCCCTGGCGCGTCGTGATCTGGCGTCACGCCCTGCGCAACGCGCTGATCCCGATCATCACCATCGTGGGCCTGTATCTGGGCATCCTGATCGGCAACTCGGTGCTGACCGAGATCGTCTTCAACCGGCCGGGCCTCGGCAAGCTCATCGTCGGCGCGCTGAACCAGCGCGACTACACCATGCTGCAGGGCATGATGGTGATCTACACGCTGATCGTCGTGCTCGTGAACATCGCGACCGACATCACCTACGCCCTCGTCGATCCAAGAGTGAAACTGTCATGATGGTGAAGCTGTCATGAGCACCTCCGTCCATGATGCCTCCCCCGTCGCCCCGCCGCGCCTGCGCTGGCTGAAGGCGACGATCGGGGCCTTCAACGCCAACAAGACCTCCTGGGTCGGGCTCGCCATCGTCGTCGCGGTGATCCTCGCGGCGGTGCTGGCGCCGGTCATCGCGCCGCATGATCCGCTGGAGCAGAACATCCTGTCGCGGCTCCAGCCGCCGCATGAGAACTATTATCTCGGCACCGACTATTTCGGCCGCGACATCCTCTCGCGGCTGCTCTACGGCGCCCGCATCTCGCTGGTGATCGGCATCGCCTCGACCGTCATCGCCATGGTCGTGGGCTCGCTGATCGGTTTGCTCGCCGGCTATTATGGCGGGCGCTTCGACATCGTCGTGATGCAGGCGATGGACATCCTCCTCGCCTTCCCCTCGCTGATCCTCGGCCTGATCCTCGTCGCCATGCTCGGCCCTTCGATGGAGAACATCACCATCGCGATCGCGCTGACCTCGATCCCCTCCTTCGCCCGCATCGCCCGCGCCCCGACGATCACGGTCAAGGAACGCGACTATATCGGCGCCGGCCGCGCGCTGGCCTTCTCCGACGCGCGCATCATGGCCGGCCACATCCTGCCCAACATCTTCCCGGAAATCCTGGTGATGGCCTCGCTCTGGCTCGCCAACGCCATCCGCACCGAGGCCTCGCTCGCCTTCATCGGGCTCGGCGTCAAGCCGCCGATCGCGACCTGGGGCGGCATGATCCGCGAGGGTTTCGAGAACATCCTCGACAGCTACTGGCTGGTGCTGGCGCCGTCGCTCGCGATCCTCGTCGTCGTCTTCGCGCTCAACGTCCTCGGCGACGGGCTGCGCGACGCCATCGACCCCAAGCTGAAGGGCGAGCGATGAGCGGCCCCGTCCTTTCCGTCGAGAACCTCCAGACCGCCTTCCGCGTCGGTGGCCAATGGCGCTGGGCCGTCGAGGACCTGAGCTTCGATGTCGCGCCCGGCGAGACGGTCGCCATCGTCGGCGAATCCGGCTCGGGCAAGAGCGTGACCGCGCTCTCGGTGATGCGATTGGTTTCGGCCGCGAACGGCCGCATCCAGGGCCGGATCGCGCTGGAGGGCCGCGACCTGCTCGCGCTGAGCGAGGAGGAGATGCGCAAGGTCCGCGGCAACGATGTCGCGATGATCTTCCAGGAGCCGATGACAAGCCTGAACCCGGTGCTCACCGTCGGCTTCCAGATCGCGGAGGCTCTGCGCTACCATCGTGGGCTCGATGCCGGCGCGGCCAAGGCCGAGGCCCTGCGCATGCTCGACAAGGTCCGCATCCCCTCGGCGAAGACGCGCTTCGACAATTACCCGCACCAGCTCTCCGGCGGCATGCGCCAGCGCGTGATGATCGCGACCGCGCTGGCCTGCAAGCCCAAGCTCCTGATCGCAGACGAGCCGACCACGGCGCTCGACGTGACGATCCAGGCGCAGATCCTCGAGCTGATCAAGACGCTGCAGGACGAGGAGCGCATGTCCGTGCTCTTCATCACCCACGACATGGGTGTGGTCGCCGAGATCGCCGACCGCGTCGTGGTGATGTGGAAGGGCCGGAAGCTGGAGGATGCGCCGGCCTCACAGGTCTTCAATACGCCTGTACACGGCTACACCAAGGCGCTGCTCGCGGCCGTGCCCAAGCTCGGCGACATGAGCGGCCATGCCCGGCCGTTGCGCTTCCCGCGCATTGATCCCGAGGACGGCAAGGTCGAGGGCAAGCCGGCCGAGCAGCCCGACACAGTGCAGGCGGCCGAGCCGCCCTTGCTCGAAGTCGCCGGACTGACAACGCGCTTCGGCATCCGCGGCGGCGTGTTCGGTCGACTGCGCGGGCAGGTCCATGCCGTCGAGGATGTCTCCTTCAGCCTGCGGCGCGGCGAAACGCTGGCGCTGGTCGGCGAATCCGGCTGCGGCAAATCGACGACGGGGCGCTCGATCCTGCGGCTCGTCGAGCCCTCCTTCGGCACGGTGCGCTTCGGCGGGCGCGACGTGACCGGCCTCGGCAAGAGCGACCTGCGCGATGTGCGCCGCGACATGCAGATGATCTTCCAGGACCCGTTCGCCAGCCTCAACCCACGCAAGAGCGTAGGCAGCGCGCTGGCCGAGCCGATCCTCGTCCACGGGCTCGCCAAGGGTACGGAGGCGCAGGACCGCGTCGCGGAGCTGCTGCGCAAGGTCGGGCTCGCCCCCGAGATGCATGTGCGCTTCCCGCATGAATTCTCCGGCGGCCAGCGCCAGCGCATCGCGATCGCCCGCGCGCTCGCGCTTTCGCCCAAGCTCGTCGTTGCGGACGAGGCCGTCTCGGCGCTCGACGTCTCCGTGAAGGCGCAGGTTTTGAACCTGATGCTCGACCTGCAGGCCGAGCTCGGCCTCGCCTATCTCTTCATCTCGCACGACATGGCGGTGGTCGAGCGCGTCAGCCATCGCGTCGCCGTGATGTATCTCGGCGAGATCGTCGAGATCGGCCCGCGCGAGGCGGTCTTCTCAGACCCGCGCCATCCCTATACGCGCAAGCTGCTCGCAGCGGTCCCGGTTCCCGATCCCGGCCGCCGGGCGCTCCGGCGCGAGCTTGCCGTCGACGAATTGCCGAGCCCGATCCGCAAGCTCGACTGGCAGGCCCCGCCGACGGCTCTGGTGGAAGTCAGTCCCGGCCATTTCATCCGCCAGGCGACGGAGACCGGCGGGGCGTAGGTAGGATCGGAGCGCTGCAGGACAGCGCTCCGACGGGTTCAATCCGCGACGGAGACGTCCGGCGCGACCGACCCGATATTGTAGCCTTCGAGCTGTGCGGCCGTCGCATCGGCGGAGGCGAAGTTCAGGATCGTCGCCGTACCCGGCGTCACCGGGATCACCCGCGACGGCGGCAGGCCGACGAATTCATGGCAGGCGGCGCGGATGACACCGCCATGGACGACCGCCAGCAGGTCGCCTTGCGCCTTGTGCAGCCAGTCCCGGATTCCGGCCGCGACCCGGGCGCGAAAATCGCCCCAGCTCTCGCCCTTGTCCGGCGTGAACGTGCCGGCCCGCCAGGCGTGGTAGCGTTCCGGCTGCTCGGCGATCAGGTCGCGCTTCCGGCGGCCGGTCCATTCGCCCATGTCGAGCTCGCGCAGGCGGGCATCGGACGGCGCATCCGGATAGCCGATGAGGCCGACCGTCTGGCGGGTGCGGCCGAGATCGGAGGAGACCACATGCGCCGGCAGCAGCGCCCTGACATAGGGCACGAATTCGCGCGCCTGCCGGATGCCGCGCTCGGAGAGCTCGGAATTGTCGTGCCCCTGCAGCCGCTGCTCGACATTCCACAGCGTCTCGCCATGGCGCATCAGGATAAGTCTCATGGATTGATCCTTTCGCCTTCCATCGTGAAGGCGGCATCGGGTGTGCTGGAGAACGACAGGCCGACCTCGTCGCCCGGTGTCGCGGTGAAGAAGCCCTCGGCCATGCCGGTGAGGCGCAGGTCGCCAACCATGACCGTGACCATCGACTGGCCCGCGATTGGCGCAGCCTCGGCGAAGCGCCCGACGAGCTGGTGCCCGTCACCGATCCGCCCGACGGCGATATCCTGCGCCCGGTAGAGCAGTTGCACCCGCTCGTGCCCCGCGGCGAAGGCAGCCGGGGCCAGCGCCACATTCGCGAAGGCGAACCGGTCCTGCACGCGGGTGACGGGCAGGAGATTGGCCGGCGGCGTGCCGAGGAACGAGGCGACGAAGGTGGTCGTCGGCCGGCGCAGAAGGTCGATCGGCGCGCCGAACTGCTCGACCCTGCCATGGTTGAGGACGGCGACATGGCTGGCCATGGTCATGGCCTCGACCTGGTCATGCGTGACATAGACGGATGTCGCGCCCGTCGCCCGGTGGATGCGCATCAATTCGCTGCGCATCTCGATGCGCAGCTTGGCGTCGAGGTTGGACAGGGGCTCGTCGAACAGCAGGATGCTCGGCTTCGGCGCGATGGTGCGCGCGATCGCGACGCGCTGCTGCTGGCCGCCCGAGATCTCGGCCGGGTAGCGGTCGCGCAGGGCCGAGATGCCGAGGAGCGCGAGCACCTCGTCGACGCGGGCGTTCCGGTCGGCCTTGGACCAGCGCGCGACCTTGAGCGGCCAGGCGATGTTGCCGGCCACCGTCATATGCGGCCACAGCGCATAGGACTGGAAGACCAGCCCGGCATCGCGTGCGCCGGCATCGGCGATGACGCCGCCCGTCCCGCTCGACACCGTACGGCCGACGAAGGCGATCTCGCCCGCGCTCGGCTCCTCCAGCCCGGCGAGCATGCGCAGCAGCGTGGACTTGCCGCAGCCGGAGGGGCCGACCAGGACCAGGAAGGCTCCGCGCGGCACGGAGATGTTCACGTCCTTGACGGCGGCGACGTCGCCGAAGCGCTTCACCAACTGGCTGATGCGAATGGCGTCCTGCGCCGGGGCGGTCGATGCGGGCGCCATCACTGCTTCCACTTCTGCACACGGGTCTGGATGAGATGCGCCGCCAGCGAGGCCGCCAGGCAGATCACCAGGATCACCAGCGTGATCGCGTTGGCGAACTGCATGAAGCCCTCGGACGCATAGCGGTAGGCGACCATGCTGAGCACCGGCGAGGTCGCGGTGAACAGCAGCACGACGAGCGACAGGTCCCGCACCATCTTGACGAAGACCAGGATCGCGCCGGCAAGCAGGCCGCGGATCGTCAGCGGGAAGATGATGAAGACAAGGCGGGTTAACAGCCCCGCCCCGGTCAGGCGGGCGCTCTCCTCGATATCGTTGGAGATCTGGCCGAGGACCGAGCGGCCCGACTGAACCGCATAGGGCAGGTTATGCGCCGTCGCCGCCAGCACCAGCAGGGCGAAGGTGCCATAGAGCGACGGCAGCGGCCCGATTGGGGCGCCGAACAGCGCGATATAGGCCGCGGCGAAGGCAATGCTGGGAACGAGCAGCGGCAGGAAGGCGAGCTGGCTGAGCACCGCCGCGAGCCAGGTCCCCTTGTTGCGGACGATCGTATAGGCCAGCGCCAGCCCGAGCAGCATGGTCGTGAGCGCCACCGTCAGGCCGAGCTTGAGCGTGTTCCACAAGGCCCCGACGATCATCGGGTTGCGGAACAGGCCGGCCTGACCCTGGGCGAGCGCGCCACCGCCCTCCCCGACCCAGAAATGCAGCGTCCAGTTCGAGAACAGCGCCCCGCCCTGCGGCGCGAGGCTCGACGCCGCCAGCACCAGCACCGGCAGGACCGAGGTCGCGAGCCCGATCACGAGCGCGATGGCGAAGAGCGGCCAGCGCCAGGCCCCGAGCGGAAAGCGCTTGATGCGCCCACCCTTGCCGGTGACAGTGGTGAAGGCCTTGCGGCCAGCGACGAGCCGATCGCTGAAGAACAGCAGCGCGGCTGAGACCGCGATCAGGAGCAGCGCCAGCACGAAGCCGCGCTCGGTCTCGCCAGTCTCGATCATCCCGAACAGCCGGGTGGAGAGCGTCTGCATCCTGACCGGCAGGCCGAGCAGGGCCGGCGCCGCGAAATTCGCCACCGCCCCGGCGAAGGTCAGCGAGGCCGCGGCGATCAGGGCGGGCGTCACCACCGGCAGGACGATGCCGAAGAAGATGCGCCCGCGCCTTGCCCCGGCAACCTGCCCGGCCTCGATCAGATCGGCACCGACCGAGCTGAGCGCGGCGGCGATGATCGTGTAGGCGAGCGAGAAATAATGCGCGATCAGGACGATCATGGTCGGCGCCAGCCCCCAGGCCAGCCAGTCCGGCACGTCGAAGCCGTTCGCCTGGAAGAAGCCGGGCGAGCCGCCAAGCCGCTCGTTGCGGAACAGGGTGCCCCAGGCCAGCGCACCGGCGAAGCTCGGGATCATGAACGGCAGGGTGGAGAGCGTCGCGACGAGGCCGCGTCCCGGCAGGTCGGTCAGCGTCACCAGCCAGGCGAGGAAGCCGCCGACGAGCAGGCAGCCGGCCGCCACGCCGAGACCGAGCAGCATCGTGGTGAGTAGCGGGCGCCACCAGAGATTGGCCGAAAGCGGGCTGGCGAGGACGGTCGTCCAGGCCTGGAGCCCGTCCGGCGTCAGCGTCGCCAGCAGGATCTTGACCAGCGGCGCCGCGACCAGAAGCGCGATCACCACGGAGAGGACGAGCGGCAGGACGCGGTTGGCGCGCAGCAGCGGCGCGCGCCCGGACACAAGCGCGAGTGAGGTCATGGCAGCGTTTCCCGGAGCGAGGCCGGCCTCTCCCGCGAGAGGGCCGGCTCGCGGCGTCGGCGTTACTGGAGCGAGATGATGAGGTCGTTGATGCGCTTCCGCGCCGCGGCCGTCCGCGCCGGGTCGATGCGCCACGCCTTCAGCTTGTCGAGCGGGACGGAATCCGGATCGTCAGCGATCGTCTTGCGCGTGGCATAGTCGCCGGGAACGTTGAACGGCTCGAAAGCCGGGCCGCCGGTCGGCGAATTGTCCCCGAACATGAAGTCGACCAGCAGGCGGGCAGCGGCCGGGTGCGGCGCCTTGCTCGCGATCGTCAGCACGGCCGGGAACAGGATGCCGTTGGCCGGCTCGACATTGTTCGCCACCTGCAGCGCCCAGCCTTCCTTCTTGTTGTCGCGCCGGTCGGAATAGGTGCTGAAGCCGACGGGCGGGTTCTTGCTGTTCTTGTCGCCGACGGCCTTGTTCACGAGGTCGCTGTTGGCGACCAGGATCAGATCGTTCTTGAACAGGGCGCGGATGAACTGCTCGCCGGCCCCCTTCAAATCCTTGTCAATGGCGATATCCTTGCCGAACTGGGCCTTGTAGGCCGCCGCCATCTCGTCCGGATGCAGGGCGATCTCGGTCATCAGGTCGAGCAATTCGCCGCGCTGCGCCGGATCGACCATCAGCACCTTGCCGCGCCATTGCGGGGTGGTGAGCTGCCAGAGATTGGTGACCGGCGAGCCGTTCGGATGCGCGGCCTCGTTATACATCAGCACCTTGGTCGAGAGCCGGTGCACGAGCAACGGCGCCTTGTACGCGGCGTCGATCTCGCCCGCCACCCGCGGCGGCAGGTAGTTCTGGACCCGCCCCGCCTTGAGCAGCTTGTCGTAGACCACCGGCGTATCCGCCAGATAGAGCACGTCCACGGCATTCACGCCCGCCTGCTGCTCGGCCTCCAGCCGCGCGATCTGCTTGACCGAGCTCATGTCGAGACCGATCAGGTCGATGCCCGGATAAGCGGCCTCGAACGCCTTCTCGATGCGGGCGATCCGGCTCGACAGCGAGAAGATCGTCACGCTGCCTTCCTTGACCGCCTGGGCGACAAGCTGCTCGCGCGTCATCGTGTCGAGATTCTGCGCGATCGCGCCGCCTGCCGCCAGCAGCATCGCCGGCAACAGCAGAGACCGCGCCAGTTTCGATAGGATCTGCATCCGTCCCTCCCATTTTATCGTTATGTCATTCGAATTCTGAGAACAGGTCCGCGAGCTTCTCGAGCCGGCCCATGATCGGATCCTGATGTCGTCCCGCGATCGTCATCAGGATGGCGTTGACGATCGCGAAGGGAATGGTGGGCGTCTGGAACTCGCTGCCGGAACGCCCGCGCGGGGCCGCCAGCAGGAGTTGCGCCTCCGGCTTCATCATCGGCCCGGCGAGGTCCGAGATGAGCAGCGTCGCGGCGCCCACCTGCGCGGCATGGCGCATCAGCGGCTCGTAGCTCGCAGGCTGCTTGCGGAAGGCCAGCGTCAGGACGACATCGTCGGCCTTGAGGCTGACCACGCGCTCCGCGATGTCGCGCCCGCGCCCGGACAAGGCGATCGCCGTCATGCCGAACCGGTCGAGGCGCCGTTGCAGGAAGCTCGCGACGGAGCGCGCATGGCCCTGCGCGAAGATGAAGACGCGCCCGGCCGCGAAAATCATGTCTGCCGCCTGGTCGATATCGGCCTGCGAGATGCAATGGCTGAGCTCGTTGAGCGCGGCGATCTCGGCGCCGATCAGGTCGGTGAGGAAATGTCCGTCCTCGACCTTGGCGACCGAGCGGCGCATGCGGTTGGCCGCGTCCTGCCCTTCCAAAACCTCGCGCTGGAGCTGGTTGCGCAGCTCCGGATAGCCCTTGTAGCCGAGCTTCTGCGCCAGCCGCGTCGCCGTCGCCTCATGGACCTGCGCCCGTTCAGCCAGCTGGATTCCGTTGAGATAGGCGGCTTCTGCCCGGTTCTCGAGCAGGGTGGTGACAAGCCGGCGATCGGCATCGGTCAGCTTGTCGGAATGCGACTTGATCCGCTCGAGGATGCTCATGGCTTTCCTGCAAAATCATTTGCATAGGAAAGCTAGATCACAAAATCCCCTGCCGTCAATGATAATTGTACCGAGACGTATCCCTGCAAAAAACATTGCAGAGAATAGGAGTACATACGGCTCCGCGCACCGCTGGCGAGAGCCATCGCATCTGGCGAATGGAGGCCGGAAAGAGTAGCGCGGGGACTAGCCCGTCAGCACCGCAGACTGGCGAGCCGCCCGATCCCCGCGGCCCTGACCGGGCCCTCGGAGGGGACATCGAACAGGGTATCGCGCAGCAATCGCCAGCTATCCTCGTCCGGCGCGCAGAGGATGCCGCCGCTATGCGTCGTCGCATTGTAAGGCGAGCCATCGAAACGCGCCGCGAATCCGCCGGCCTCGCGATGGATCAGCCAGCCTGCGGCATGGTCCCATGGCATGATCTTGCCCTGCAGCAGGAAATGATAATGCCCGCCCGCGATCATCCGGTATTCGTGCGCGCCGCAGCGATAGCTCGGCGCCGCCCGTACCTTGGCGAGATTGGTCAGCAGGGTGGTCTTGACCGGCTCGGCCAGCTGGTTCCAGGCGACGCAGCCGACCATGTCGTGCAAGGGCGCTGCCTGCGCCACGCGGAGATCGTTTCGCCGGCCGTCGGCCGTCTCGATCCAGGCGCCCTCCCCCCGCAAGCCGATGGCGACGTCGTTGCCGATCGGATCGAGAATGAACCCGGCGATCACCTCGCCCCGGTGGGCAACCCCGATGATGACGCCGAAGAGCGGCAGCCCGGCCGAGAAATTCTTGGTTCCGTCGATCGGATCGACGATGAACGCCAGCTCGGCCTCCGCCAGACGGTCGAGCAGCGCCGGATTGGCGGCGGTGGCCTCCTCACCGATCACCGCCGCGCCGGGAAAGCGCGCGCGCAGCATGGCCGTGATCGCGGTTTCGGCCGCCTCGTCGGCATCCGTCACGATGTCATGGATCGAGGTCTTGAACCGGATGGCGCCGGGCGACAGGTTGCGCCAGCTGGGCAAGATCTCGGTCCGTGCGACTTCGCGCATGATCTCGACGACGGAAAGGGCGTCGCCGCTGGAGAATTTCATCGGAATTGTCCCGCTCTTGAGCCACCGCTGCCCATCGGTTGATTAGCCCCCGGCCGCATGCCTGAGGTCCCGCGGCGCTGCCGGCCCGGACCTGCGGCACAAGCGCTGCTCCCGGTCGAAGACCAGGATGTGCTCGGGATTGAAGGCGACATGGACCTCACCCTGTCCGAAATCCCGCGCGAATTTCGGGATCAGGGCGGTGATGGGGTGCCCCATGACGGTCAGCGAGACGATCGTCTGCGCCCCCGTCGGCTGCACGATATCCACGGCGGCCGGGACCGAGCCGGGAACGGCCTTCGCGTGAACCTCGACATGCTCGGGCCGGATCGCGAATGTCACCGGGCCTTCGATGTCATGGCCTTCGCCGAGCGGCACGCTGAAACCTGCGAACACAGCCCGGCGACCCTGCGCATCATCGGCGATGTGGCCGGCGAGGATGTTGATCTTCGGGTCGCCGATGAACTCGGCGACGAAGAGGTTGGCCGGCTCGTGATATAGCTCGTGCGGCGTGCCCTGCTGCGCGATCACGCCGTCCTTCATCACGACGATCACGTCCGACATGGTCAGGGCCTCGACCTGATCATGGGTGACATAGATCGTCGTGGCGCCGAGATGGGCGTGCAGCCGCTTCAGCTCCTTGCGCATCTCGGTGCGCAGCTTGGCATCGAGGTTCGACAGCGGCTCGTCCATCAGGAGGATCGCATTGCGTGCCGCGATCAGCCTTGCGACCGCGACACGTTGCTGCTGCCCGCCCGAAAGCTCGGAGGGGTAGCGATCTTCCAGTCCCCTCAGCTGCACCTTGTCGAGGGCGTCCTCGAGCCTGTTTCGCACCTCGGCCGCCGGCATGCGGGCCTCGGTCAGCGCGAGCGTGATGTTGCGGGCGACCTTCATGTGCGGCCACAGGGCGTAGCTCTGGAAGATGAAACCGAGTCCGCGCTTCTCAGGCGAGATGAAGACGCCCTCGGCGCTGGAATAGACCCGCCGCCCGCCCAGCGAAAGCGAGCCGGTCGAAGCCTGCTCCAGCCCGGCGATGATGCGCAGGGTCGTGGTCTTGCCGCAGCCCGAGGGCCCCAGCAATGTCACGAAGCTGCCTTTCGCGACATCGAGGTCGAGACCCGGGATGGCCAGGTGCTTTCCGTAGGTCTTGGTGACGGACCTCAGTTGAATCTCGGTCATCGAGACCTCCCAGAATGAGCCGGGCCCATCTCAGTTCGCGCGCGAGAGCCAGAAATCGTTCAGCTTGGCGATGTTGTCGCGCACGAATTCCGGCGAAGCCTGCCACTTGGCCGCAGCCGGCCAGCGCTCGCCGTTCGGCGGCATCGGCATGTCCTTGCGCGGCGAGAACGAGCCGATCCGGAAGAAGGGCGCCATGCCTTGCAGCAGCTTGCCCGTCTCGCCGGTGCGGAACGGCGGCGTCAGCTTCGAATCCTTGTTGAGATCCTTCGATCCCATCATGAAGGCGATGAACAGCTTGGCCGCGTTCGGGTGCGGGGCCTGCCCGCCGATGGCGATGAAGTTCGGGTAGGTGACGATGCCCGACGGCACGAGGTCATAGGCGGCGACATTGACGTAGCCGTCCGTCTCGTTGCGCGGCAGATAGGCCATCGGCGCCAGCGTGATCGGCGGGTTCTTCTGGCCAGCCTTGCCCGAGGCCTCGGCAAGCTTGCCGCTGTTCGCCTGGATCACGACGTCGTTGGCGAGGATGCGATGCAGGAACTCGTATCCGGCATTCTCGACGCCCTTGGAAAGCTCGAGCTTCTTGCCGGCATAGGCCTCGTAGGCCTTGCTCAGCTCGTCGGAGCGCTCGATGAAGGCGGCCAGGGCCGTCGCCGTCGTGGCCGACCCGACCGGCGCCTTCATGATGAAGCGCCGCTTCCATTTGGGCTCGGTGAGCTCCCAGATGTTCTTGATCGGCGGCTCCGTGTTGGCAGCGCCGTTATAGGTGATCGCGAAGGCCTCGATGTTCTGCGTGAGCAAAGGCTCGCGATGCTTTTCGTCGATCCGGTCCTTCAGATAGCCCGGAACGTAGTTGACGATGTTCCGGTCCGGCAACAGCTCGTAGACCATCTGCTGCGTGCCGCCTGAATAGACGACGTCGACGGCATGAATGCCGGCCTGATGCTCGCTGAGCACCTTTTCGATGGTTTTCTCGGAGCCGAGCGGGAACACCTGCACCTTGATCTCGGGATAGGCCTTGGCGAAGTCCTCGCCGGCGGCCGTCATCGTCGTCGCCGACGAATAGACCGTCAGCGCGCCCTCCTTCTTCGCAGCCGCGATGATCTCGTCCCAGTTGTCCTCGCCCTGATGGACGCCGAGCTTGGCCGCCTTCAGCCAAGCCTCGAATTTCGGCGAGTTCTGCGCCCAGGCCCCGGTGGCCGCGGCGGATGCCAGGCCGATCCCCAGCAGCAATGTCAGGTGCTTTGCTTTCAAACGCATGCCGGTTCTCCCCTTTTTCGGCGTTGAGTATCTGGTTTGGCGCGGGCTCAGATCACGTCGATCCTAGCCCTGCGCGCGATCGCGCGGGCGATGAAGTTGATCGCGATGACGAGCACCACGAGCAAGGTGGAGGCGACGCCGACCAGCTGATCGAGGCCGCCGATCTGGTAGTTGTAGATCGCGCCGGCAAGCACGTTGGTCGACGGCGTGACCAGAAGGATGATCAGCGAGAGCTCGCGCATGACGCTGACGAAGGCGAGCAGCATGCCGGAGAACAGCCCGCTGGCCATGATCGGGATGACGATGTGCATCATTCGCTTGCTCCAGCCGATGCCCTGCACCTGCGCCGCCTCCTCCAGCGACCGGTCAAGCTGGAGCAGGGTCGAGATGCTGGTGCGCGTGATGATCGGCAGCATCTTCACCGTGCAGATCAGCACAAGCAGGGCGAAGGTGCCGTACAGCGCCGGCAGCGGGCCGATCGGCCGGGCGAACAGGCCGATATAGATCGCGCCGAAGGCCATGGCCGGGAAGATGTAGGGCATGAAGGCGATCGTCTCGAGCGCCCGCGAGCCGAATGTTCCGCGTGTGCGGACCACGACATAGCTGATCAGGGCGCCGAAGAACCCGGCGCCGAGCGCCGTCATGAACGACAATCGCAGGCTGTTCCAGGTCGATGCGAGGATGTCGGCGTTGTCGACGAGCGACGGCTGGTTGATCGCCATGCCCTCGGAATTGCCGCCGATCCAGTAATAGAGCGTGAGGTTCGTCAGGTCGTAATTGCCGGCCTGCTTGATCAGCGACTGCAGCACGAGCAGGCCGAGCGGGAAGACGACCGCAGCCAGGAGCAGAAGCCCGATCAGGATCAGGGCCGGCCACCGCCACGCGCCGAGCGGCGTGGTGCGGGTTCGGAAGCCCTTGCCCGTCAGGGTGACGAAGCTCTTGCGGACGCCGATCAGCCGCTGGTTGATATAGATGAACAGGCCGGCGAGCAGCACGAGGACAAGGGCGAGCAGAAAGCCGTCGCCGATATTGCGCATCCCGATCGCGGCGTAGATCTGCGTAGGCAGGACATAGAAGCGCACCGGCATCCCGAGAACCGCCGGCGTGCCGAACGACCCCACGACGCGAATGAAGGTCATGACCACGGCCGAACCGATCGCAGGCAGAAGCAGCGGCATCGTGATCATCATCAGCTGCTTGCGCCGGGACAGGCCGGCCATGGCGCCGGCTTCCTCCAGCTGGCTGTCGACATTGGCGATCGACGTCGAAACCGTGAGATAGGCATAGACGTAATAGTGCAGCGACAGGCAGATCACGATCGGGACGGCGCCATAGGACAACCAGTCCGGCGGCTGGACGCCCGTCAGATAGGCGAACACGCCCGGCGAGCCGCCGATACGCTCGTTCTTGAAGAAGATCAGCCAGCCCAGCGCCATCACCCAGGACGGAAGCATGTAGGGGATCATCACGAGGCTGTGCAGCACACCGCGGAACGGGATATCGGTCCGCACCACCAGCCACGCCATCGTGCCGCCAAGCGCCAGGCAGACGACCGTCGCCGCGAACGCCGTGATCAGCGAGTTCAGGAACGGCTTGAAGAACAGCGCCATGGACAACGGGCTGTTGAACACGCGCTCATAGTGGAAGAACGTGAAGTCGCCGACCTTCGCGCCGCGCAGATAGGTCCGGTCATAGGGCTGGACGACCAGCGTCTCCCGGATCAGCTCGACAAGCGGCACGACGATCAGGGCAGCCAACGCCAGCGTCAGCGCAAAGCCCAGCCATCTCTCCACGGAAACCCGGGAAAGCCAGAAGCGCAGAGCAGTTGCCGCCGCCATCGTCCGGCCTGCGCCGCCCTGCGCCATCACTTGGCGATCGAGCATGCTCCCCCCGTCCCCTGTGTAACCGCGACCGATTGTTCCCCCGGCCGTCAGCCGGGAAACAATGTACGCGGTTGCAATCACTGTCAATCACAGCGTGGAAACAACCCACAGAGGTCCCTCAATCTTCCAAAAAGAGGCAAAAAATGCCGCATTTTCTTCAACCTCCCAACAGTCCACGAGAAAATCAGCAGCACACGCGCATTTGCAGATGTACGCGGTTGCAAAAAAGTGGGCGCGTTTGCCCGCAAGGATAGGCAATCAGCCCGGATCTTGCGCGGCCCTGACGGTGCTGCGCTCGACCAGCTCTACCGGTACGAAACAATGCAGCGGCGCGCCGCCGGCATCGTCGCGCTCGATGGCCTCGATAATGGCATCGGTCACGGCGTTCCGCTTGCGTCGGATCGTCGTCAGTCGATAGGCGTGCCAATCGGCCTGCGGAATGTCGTCGAAGCCGATCACGCTGAACTCTTCGGGAACGCGCTTTGAAAGCGCCCGCGCTGCATCGAGCATGCCGATGGCCAGCAGGTCGGTCACGCAGAACACGCCGTCGATGCCGCCATTCCCAAGCAGCTCGAACCCCGCGCGCTTGCCGGCATCGTAGCTGGGCTCGTCCATGGCCCAGGGAATCGTCTTGATCCCGGCCTTCTGCATATGGGCGATGAACTCCGTCCGACGGCGGAACTGGCTCGACGTGTTGCGCGCGCTGACGACGGCCACCTGGGCGCAGCCCGCCGCGATCAATCGCTCCGCTGCGAGCCGCGCCCCCTGAGCGTCGTCGCTCGCGACATTGTCGAGATCGTCATGATGGCTGCGATCGACCAGTACCATCCGGACATTGTTGCTCATACACTCTTCGATGATCGCTTCAGGCGGCGTCCCCGACATGACCACGACGGCGCGAACACGGAACTCCAGGATGAGTTCAAGGAGCTGCGAGATATCGCCGGGGATGGCGGAAGCGTTGAGCAACAGGCTCTGCAGGCCGCGCCGCAGCAGGGCGCCACTGAGCTGGTCCAACTGGTTGGCCATGTGAGGGCTGCCCATATTGGCAACCACGATGCCGACCATGTTGGAACTGCCGCCGCTCAGCGTCTGCGCCAGCCGGTTGACCCTGTATCCGAGCGCCTCCGCGGCGCGGATCACACGCTGGCGTGTCTCGTTCGAGACGCTGGCGCCCTGAGTAAAGCTGCGCGAGACAGCCGCACGCGACACCCCCGCCAGATCGGCCACCTCCTGAGCGGTGACAAAGGTCTGGGGCGATTCCCTGCGGCCACCGGCACCTGGCGGCTTCCTTTTCATCGGGGCATCCACGGAGCGATCGTAAGTCACCCTTTGGGATCGCGAGCGCCGAATTGTCAATTGGCGACGGCCCGTCACCGCCTGTAGCTGGACTACCAGGCAAATCTCGGCAGGCAGTAGCGTGGCATGTCCGGATTGCGGGCGAACAGGGCCTCGCAGCTGCGCCGAAATGCCTGGCTGCCTTCGCTCCAGTTCAGTTCGTCGCGGTGGATGCCGTTGGCAATGAACAGGCTGTCGACCCCGGCGCGCGCCGCTCCGGCGACATCATGTTCGAGCGAATCCCCGATGGCCAGCAGACGGCCGGGAGGCAAGCCCAACCGCGCCAGGCAGGTCCGGTAGATGCGCGGCTCCGGCTTGCCGTGATAATGCACGGTCCCGCCCATCGCCTCGTAGGCGAGCGCGACCGCGCCCGGCGCCTCCAGCAGGCGCCCGCCCGGATGAACGCGGTGACGGTCCGGGTTGCCGCAGATCATCGGCAGCTCCCGCCTCAATGCCCGTTCGAGCACCGGCCGCCAGCTTGCAACCGACTGCCGCTCCGCATCCATGCTCAGCGTGAACAGGAAATCCGCCTCCTCGGGGGTTTCGACCAGCGTGAGACCGATCCCGCCAGCGAGATGCTGTTCGCCCGGCCGCGTCAGCGGCAAGCAGCGCAGGCCGAGATCACGATAGGCAGGCTCGTCGCGCTTCAGCAGCGCTTCGCGCGCATCGTCGCCGGCCGAGACCACGACATCATAGAGATCGCGGCGGAAGCCCATGCTGGCGAGGATCGCATCGTTCTCGCTGCCATCGCGCCCCGAATTCGAGAGGATGACGACCGGCTTGCCAGCGGCGCGCAGCGCTTCGAGACAGGCCACCGCGCCCTCATGGGCGATGGCGCCGTCGTGAAGCACGCCCCATTGATCGAGCAGGAAGCCGTCATAGCGCCCGGCCAGCTCTGCCACGCCCGCCGGAAAGAGCGCCTGCCGTGGCTCAGACAATGCGGGAGCGGACATAGGCCGAAAGCGCCTCGCTGATGATGACGATGCCGAGGATGGCGATCAGGATCACGATCGCCTGCGACCAGGCGAACTGGTTGATCGAGGCGTAGAGCAGGAGCCCGATGCCGCCGGCACCAACGAAGCCGAGCACGCTCGACTCCCGCACATTGATGTCCCAGCGATAGATCGAGGTGCCGATCAGCACGGGCAGAATCTGCGGGAGGATGGCGACGCCATAGACCTGCAAGGTACTGGCTCCCGTCGATTCCACCGCCTCGATCTGGCCGGCATCGACCTCCTCGATCGCCTCGGCGACGAGCTTGGCGATGAAGCCGACCGAGCGTGCCGCGACCGCGCAGATGCCGGCGACCGGACCCGGCCCGAAGATCGCGACGAAGACGAGGCCCCAGATCACCGTGTTGATCGAGCGCGACAAGACCAGCATGGCCCGGCCGATCAGCCAGGTCGCCTGGTTATAGGTGGTGTTGCGGGCGGCCAGGAACGCGACCGGCAGCGCGAAGATGATGGCGATCATCGTACCGAGCGTCGCGATATGCAGCGTCTCGATCAGCGGCTGGACGATGCGCGGCAGATAGGACCAGCGCGGCGGCCACATCCGCGAGATCAGATCGGCCGCCTGCTCATGCGCATCGGCGAAGAAGGCCCATTCGATATCGAGCGCCGAGACCGACCAGGCGGCGGCGATCGCGATGCCGCCAAGCCAGAGCCACTGCACGATGCGCTCGCGCAGCGAATAGCGTTCCCATTGGTCGGGATAGCGGCGCATCGGCGCACGGTCCTGCATTGGCTGATGCGCCGTCATCTCAGCCTCCGCCGGGCCCAGTCGCTGAACCACTCGCCGAAGGCGACCATCGCGGCGATCGTCAGCAGGATCGCGCTGGCGAAGTCGAAATCATAGCGCGAGAACGAGGCCGAAAGCGTCTGGCCGATGCCGCCGGCCCCAACGATGCCGATCACGGTCGAGTGCCGGAGATTGGAATCGAGCCGGTAGATCAGCACGCCCAGCGTCTTGACCAGGACCTGCGGCACGACCGCGTAGAAGAAGGTCTGGCCGAAGCTCGCGCCGGTGGCGCGGATGGCCTCGACCGGGCCGGGCTTCATGTTCTCGATATCCTCGGCCAGCATCTTGCCGAGGAAGATCGCCGAGGAGAAGGCGAGCGTCAGCAAGCCGGCGACCGGGCCGAAGCCGAACAGCTTCACGAAGAAGATCGCGATGATGACCTCGTGGAAGGTCCGGCCGGTGACGATGAAAGCGCGCGCCAGCAAATAGAGCGGACGCGGCGAGAGATTGGCGGCCGCGGCGATGCCGATCGGGATAGACAGCACCGCGCCGATGATCGTCGCGGCGATGGCGATCTGCACGCTCTCGACCATGCCGGTGAGCAGGAGCTCCCAGCGGCCGAAATCCGGCGGCATCATCCGCGAGAGGATGGTCCAGGCGCGCGGCAGGCCGGCGAGGATGCGGGCCGTATCGACATTGAGCGTCGAGAGCGACCAGACCAGATAGGCGCAGACCAGGGCCCAGAAGGCGAGCCGCCGACCGGGACCGCCGAAGATGCTCGGCGCGCGCCAGTGGTTGGGATAGGAGGCCGTCGCCGACGTCATGACAGCGCGCCGACGGGAGCCGTCACTGCTACGGGAGTGGGCGCCTCGTCATCCTCGTCCTGCGGGGTCGACCAATCCTCCTCGCCATAGATCCGCGTCAGCGCCGCATCGGTCAAGGCCGAAGCCTCGGCGTCGAAGACGATCAGCCCGTCCTTCATGCCGATGATGCGGTCGGCATGGGCGCGGGCGAGCGCGACGTCGTGGATATTGATGATGGCCGGGGTCTGGCGTTCGGCCACGAGCTCGCGCACGAGCCGCATGATCTGGCGCGAGGTCTTGGGATCGAGGCTCGCCGTCGGCTCGTCGAGCAGCAGCAGGTCCGGCCGTTGCATCAGGGCGCGCGCGATGCCGACGCGCTGGCGTTGGCCGCCCGAGAGCGCGTCCGCCCGCTGGTTGTGATAGCCGTCGAGCCCGACACGGTCGAGCAGCGCGAAGGCGGCCTGGATATCCTCGGGCGGGAAGCGATAACGCAGCGAGGCGAAGAGCCCGGTATAGCCGAGCCGCCCCGAGAGCACGTTCTGCATCACGCTCAGCCGCTCGACCAGGTTGTACTCCTGGAAGATCATGCCGATCCGGCGCCTGGCCGCGCGGAGGCCCTTGCGGTCGAGCGCGACGATATCCTCGCCGTTGAGCCTGACGCTGCCGGCTGTCGGCTCGACCAGCCGGTTGATGCAGCGGATGAAGGTGCTCTTGCCGGCGCCGGACGAGCCGATCACCGCGACCAGCTGCGGCCGATCGATGACGACATCGACGCCGCCCAAAGCCTTCTTGCCGGTCGGATAGACCTTGGCCAGCCCCGCGACGGCCAGCAGCGGAGCGCCGCCGGCCGAAGTCCCCGAAACAGCCGACATCAATCGCCCTTCAGCTTGGCCAGGCCGTCCTGGGTATAGGTGATGCCGCTGTCGCGCTGGATGACGATGATGTCCGACCAGGCCGCTTTGTAAGTCAGCTCCTTGAAGCCCTTGGTGTCCTTGAACTCCTTGGCGAGCCCGGACTTGAGGAAGTCGAAGGAGAGGAAAGCCTGCTTGATCTTGGCCTGGAGCTCAGGGTTCAAGTCATGGGCGAGGCCGAAGGCCGTGCGCGGGAACGGGCTCGATTCATAGACGATGCGGATGTCGTCGCGCTTGAACATGCCGCGATCGGCCATGCGCTCGACCACGCTGGAGGCGACGGGCGCCGCGTCATAGTCCTTGTTGACCACGCCCATGATCGAATTGTCGTGCTTGCCGGAATAGAGAACCTCGTAGTCCTTGCCGGGCACGATGCCCTTTTCCTTGAACAGGATGCGCGGCGCGGTGTCGCCGGAGTTCGAGGAGGGCGCGACATGGGCGACGCGCTTGCCCTTGAGATCGGCGATCGACTGGATCGGGCTGCCCTTGGGCACGATCAGTTGCAGCGTGTAGCCGATCGAATTGTCGTGCTTCTCCATTGCCACGATCGGCCGGAAGCCGGCGAGGTTGACAGCGAAGGGCGTCGGCCCGCTGGCGACGCCGGCGATATGGAGGCGGCCCGAACGCAACGCCTCGACCTGCGCCGCATAGGATTCGGCGCCGAACCATTTGATCTTCTTGCCGGTGACCTTGGTGAGATGCGCCAGGAAATCGGCGAAGACATTCTCGTAGACCGACGGATCCTCGACCGGCGTATAGGAGAAGATCAGCGTGTCCGGATCCTTCTGCCGCGCCTTGTCGCTCGGGATGTCGGCAAGCAGGTCGCCATCGGCGTCGCAATAGCGGGCGTCGAGCGTCCCGCGACTCGGGCAATTCTGTGCCTGCGCCGGGCTGGCTAGGCCGAATCCGAGCGCAATCAGGCATAGGGACGCGATCTTGGCGCGCAGCATGGTAACCTCCCTGGAAGCGGCGCTCTTGATCGGCGCTCGTGTAAGATTTCTTCCATCCTGATCAAAAGTGATCAGGGTGACAAGAGTGGCCGGCTAATAAGATGGGAGTTTGCCTACGCGACCCGCCAGCGGCAGCCGCAATCGAGCCAGGCCTTGCGCAGCCGCTCGGTCGGTTCGGCATCGACGACGACGAGAGCGACCTTGCCGGGATCGGTAATTCGTGCGGTGCCGACCTGGTTGAACTTGCTGTGGTCGGCCAGAACGACGGTCTGGCGGGAGCGCGCCATCGCCGCCTGACGAACCGCGATCTTCTCGAGATCGAAATCCATCGGCGCACCATCATCGTCGAAGCCGCCGATGCCGAGGATGGTATAATCGAAGCGGAAGCCGGCGATGGTCGCGATCGCCTGCTGGCCGACGAGGGAGCCGTTGGCACCGCGCGTCACGCCGCCCGTGACCACGACATCGAAGACGCCGCCCTGGCAGAAGATCTGCGCGACCGAGACGCTGGCCGTGACGACTCGCAGGCCGGGCTTGCCCAGCAAGGCACGGGCTGCCGCCTCCACGGTGGTGCCGACGTCGAGGAACACCGAGGCACCGGCCGGGATGATACCGGCCAGCGCCTCCCCGATGCGCTGCTTGCCTTGCGGGGAGACGGTGAGCTTCTGGGCATAGGCCGAGCGGATGCCGCCGGAGGCCAGGCCGGCGCCGCCATGGAAGCGCTGCAGGTAATTCTGCTCCTGCAGCCGGATGATCTCACGCCGAACGGTCTGGGCCGACACGTCGAAGCGGGCGGCAAGCGTCTCGATCGTCGTGAATCCGACCTCCTGCACCACGGCGAGGATCTGCTTCTGGCGGGTCGTGAGGTTCCCGGGTGCCGGCATATGAAATCCACCCGCAATGCGATAGGAGCGCGTTTCCTGCCGCTCAATAGAACAGCGAAAGGCACATGGCCCAAGCCACCATGCGCTCGTTCGCGGACATCCCTCGCTCGAGCGCGCCGGTAGCTGCGTCGGGATCGATGCGTCAGCCCTCAGGCGGCGGCGCGGGTTTCGACGAGCCGGGCCAGCAGGCTCGCGCCGACAGGCAGGATGCCGTCATCGAGGACATAGGCCGGGTTGTGCACCGGCACCGTGCCGGCATGGCCGACCCAGGCATAGGCGCCGGGCACGGCGCGCAGCATGTCGGCGAAATCCTCGCTGCCCATCAATGGCTTGACCTCGGTCAGCACGCCCTCGGTCCCGACGATCTCGGCGGCGACCTCGACGACGGCCTGCGTCTGCGTCTCGTGGTTGACCAGCACGTCGAAGATGTTGCGGATGTCGACATCGATGGTGACGCCGAAGCTCGCCGCCGTGCCGGCCGCGATCTCACGCATGCGCTCGCGCACCAGCGCGCCGATCGCGGGCGAGAAGGTGCGGATCGTGCCGGCGAGCACCGCCTCCTCCGGGATCACGTTATAGGCCGAGCCGGCATGGATCTGCGTGATCGAAAGCACCGCGGCCTCGCGCGGATCGGCGTTGCGGCTGACGATGGTCTGCAGCGCATTGGCGAGGCTCATCGCCACCACGATGGGGTCACGCCCCATATGCGGCATGGCGCCGTGGCTGCCGCGGCCGGTGATCTTGATGTCGAAGAAATCGGCGCCTGCCATGGCAGGGCCGGGAAAGATCGAGATCTGGCCGGGGTCGAGGTCGGGCGAATTGTGCAGGCCGTAGATCTCGTCGCAAGGGAAGCGCTCGAACAGCTTCTCGGCGATCATGCTGCGCGCGCCCCCGAGCCCCTCCTCGGCCGGCTGGAAAACGAACACGGCCGTGCCCTTGAAGCCGCGGTTCTCGGCGAGATAGCGGGCGGCGCCGAGCAGCATGGTGGTGTGCCCGTCATGGCCGCAGGCGTGCATCTTGCCGGCGACGGTGGAGCGCCATGGCAGGTTGGTGATCTCCTGGATCGGCAGCGCGTCCATGTCGGCGCGCAAGCCGATGCGGCGGCCCGGCCCGCCGGTGCCGTGGAGGATGCCGATCACGCCTGTCTTGCCGATCCCGCGATGGACCTCGATGCCCCAGGCGGCGAGCTTCTCGGCGACGATATTGGAGGTTCTCACCTCCTCGAAGCCGATCTCGGGATGGGCATGGAGATCGCGGCGGATGGCGACGAGCTCGTCCGTGAAGGACAGGATTTGCGGCAGGGCGGGCATGGCGGCTCCAGGTGGCGAATGGTTCAGGCGAAGGGCTGGCCGAGGGGCGAGGTCCGCAGGCCGGGGCGCAACCTGCGCCACGGCAAGGCCGCGGGATCGACCGGCATCGGCCCCGGCGCGGCGCAGACGAGGATCGTCTCCGCGATCGGTTCGAAATCGGCGCGGAAATGCACCGAGCTCTTGTTGACGAGGATGGCCTGCTCGGTCGGCTCGATCCCGACCTGCCGGTACATCGCCTGATCGGCCATCTGCGCCTTGCGCGAGCCGACGACGATCCTGACATCGCCGATGCGCAGGCAGGCGCTCGGCCCCAGATTCATCCGCGAACCGCCATAGAACGGGCCCGGCGCGATGAAGCGGCCGTCCGACAGCTTCTCGACCAGGAATTCACCGATCAGCGGCCCGTCGCCGGGTATCCCGGACTTGGCGCCGAGCGACAGCGCAATGGTGGCGCCCTCCCCCGCAGCATGCGCCGCCGCAGCAGCAGCCGGATCGACGATGACGCCGATCGCGGCACGCGCGGCGCCGCCGCGCACCAGGGCATGCGCCATGCCCATCGTGTCGGAATCGCCGCCGGCGCCGGGATTGTCCTGCGTGTCGGAGATGACGACTGGCTTGGTCGCGATCTGCGCCAACCGCATCGCCTCCGCGACGCCATCCTCGGGCGAGAAGACACGCCCCTTGAAGGCGGCCTCGCTCGCCATCACGCGAGCCAGGACCGCATCGGCCGCGCGGTCGGCATGGGCCTGCGTCGAGCCATAGGCGAGCACGGTCGCGCCGCAATCGGGAAAATCCGCAGCGGGGAAGCCGGGCAGGAAGGAGAGCGTCGGCACGGCCGGGCCTTCCAGCCCGGCAAGCTCGGCATAGATGGTGCGGCAGGGCTCCATCGCCGTCGCCTGCCAGGCGATGGGAATGAGATAGGGCACCTGGCGGAAGGCCTTGGCCGGGCGGGCCTCCGTCCCGATCAATCGGGCCAGCACCTCGGCCGAGCGGCTGCCGGTCAGGGCCATATCGACATGCGGATAGGTGCGGTAGGCCACGAGCGCATCGGCCATCGCCATCATCAGCGGCGTGACATTGCCGTGCAGGTCGAGGCTGACGACGAGCGGGACGTCCGGTCCGATCGCGGCGCGCACCCGCCGCAGCAATTCGCCTTCGCCATCGTCATGGTTCTCAGTGACCATGGCACCGTGCAGGTCGAGATAGACGCCGTCGAGTGGCAGTGCCGCGGCGATGCGCTCAACCAGTTCGCCCGCGATGGCTTCGAAGGCCTCGGCCGTGACATGGGCGGAGGGGCTCGCCGCGCACCAGAGCGTCGGCACGATCTCCCAATCCTGCCCGCTGGCGCCGTCGACGAAGCCGGCGGCACCAACGTTGACGTTCTTCACGGCCGCGAAGATCGCCTCGCCCCGGGCCAGGGGCGGCCAGCCACCGCCTTGCAGGAAGGCCTCCATTCCGGCCATGCTGGGCGCGAAGGTGTTGGTTTCGTGCAGAAATCCGCCGAATGCGACGCGACGCGACATCCGTCCTCCCCAAGGTTGGCGCCGAGGTAATCACAGGCGACGGCCCTCTCCAACACGCAAAAGCGCCGGCCCGGCCATCGAAAATGGCGAGGCCGCGTCATCCCGATCGACGCAGGTTGCCATGCCGGCAGTGGCGATGAGCGGATCACGGAGGTGCTCAGCCGGATACCGAGTTGCGCGCCCATGCAGCCGTCGTCATCACGCGCGGATTTTCTCCTGGCCGGGCCGGGCTCGATGATTTCGAATTGGCCCGCGGGACATACGCGCTGCCCACGCGGAAAACTCCAATCCAAAGCGATTCAGTTTCAAGGCCTCAGATCGCACGGAGACGCACGATGCGCCCCTCACGGTTCACAGAAGGGCAGGTCATCGGGATACTGAAGGAGCAGGAAGCTGGAGCAGCGATGGCGGGTGTCTGCCGCAAGCACGGCATCTCTTCGACGACCTTCTACAAGTGCAAGGCGAAGCATGGCGGGATGGACGTGTCGGACGCGCGGCGGCTGAAGGCCCTCATCAACGCCATCGCGCTTGTACGACCCCGTTGTACGAGGGCCGCTTTCAACGAACTGAATTTGCGGATTTTTCGGCCAGGATCAACGCTTAGAGCAGCGTGGCGCTCCCTAGGGGACTAAACGCCAAATAGAGATTTTCACGTTGCTTGCCAGCGAGATTGGATTATCGAGCGCGTTACCTGAGTACATGTTGGTGTATAACAATTTCAGACTTTGGCAAGTCGAAAATTGGCACCTGATCACCCTGACTATACACCGAGAATCAATTCGCCGAGGGCGGAGGATACCCCCTGCCCTCGGCGATGATGGCCGAGCCGCCCTGCCCCTGGCTTTCTACGAATCCAGCGTGCGGCGACGCAACGCCTTGCGGAACTCGTCGACACTCATCGTCTCGACGTCGCCCCGGGCGATCTGAGCAAGCGACTCCATGAGCCGGGCAGACAGCTCACCGATAGGCTGCGCCTCGCCCGGCCCGCACTCTTCCTCCTCCGCCCGAGCCGCCGCGCTGCGCTGATACTCGCGCAGCCGACGATCCATGCGATCGCGCGACAGACGCATCCGGGCCTCGAGCATCTGCCTCCGCAGTCGATCCATGCGGTCGTCGACCACGCTCATGTCGACACCTCGATCACGAGGTCCGGCTCGAAAGCAGGATTCTCGGAGCCGTAGCCGCGGGGGTTGCAGATGACGCGGGTGTGTGATCCCTCGACCACGTAATCGAAGGAATCGTGGACGTGTCCATGGACCCAGAGGTCGGGCTGATGCTCCAGGATCATGTCAGAAAGATCAGACACGAAAGCCGGATTCAGCGGATTCGGCTGCGGGATGTAGTAGCGAGGGTGCACGCTCCACGGATGAGGCGCGTGGTGCGTCACGACGACGGTCGGGCCGTCAAACTCCTCCGAAAGCGTAGCCTCGAGGAAGCGGCGCGTGGCGAAATGTGCCTGCCGGGCGTCGGCGGGCATCCAGTTGTTGTCCCGCGAGCGGCCGGTGATCGGGGGATCGTCCGTCCGATCGATGACCCGGTGATCATTCAGCAGCCCGCTCGCATTGCGCATGGCATACGCGATGTCGCGATCCCTACCCGCGCCGGTCACGCGCTCGGCATTGAGAGCGTAGTCTGTCCAGAGCGTGCCGCCGACGAAGCGGACGCCTTCGATGACAACCGATGCGTCGTGCAGCATGTGAACGTTGGGATGTTTCTCCGCAAACGCGCATCCGCGCACGAGACCGCCGAGGTATGAATCGCGATAAAATTCGTGGTTGCCCGGCACGTAGACGACGGGAATCTCGCTCGCGACATGAAACGCAGCCCAGCGGATGGCCGCATCGATAGGCCGGTCGATGTCCCCGGCCAATACGCAGACGTCGGCATCGTGCGGAACCGGCAGCGGGATCGGCTCCTGGAGTTCCAGGTGCAGGTCGGAGAGAATCCAGATTTTCATGATGTCCTCCCCTCCCTCAGCGCTGCTCGTGCCGACCGCAGCGGCAGGCCAGCCAACCATTGCCGCCCACGCGGCCGTAGTCGCCGCAGCGATCACACGTCAGGGCCGAGCGCCTCTCGGCGACTTCGATGATCGGGTCGACCAGATCCGGCGCGTTGTCGGTGTAGATGCGCAGCGTGCCGTATTTTTCTTTGACATCGCTGACGCGAAACGCCTCGCGCTCGTCCGGCAGCAGGCTGGCATCAATCTGCTCGAGGGCATCCTCGACGAGGACATGCCAGCCGCGACCGGCCGCGACATAGCCGACGCCGAGCTTCCCGCTGCCGTAGAGCGCGTCGATGCGGCGGCGCCAACCGTCGTCGAGGATGGCTTCTTCCTGCCTGGACTCCGCTTCCGGAAGCACGGCGCGGGGGGCGAGCGCGGCTTCGATTTCGGCACCCAGCGCCATCGCGTACGTCGTCGTCGGCGCGGCCTCGTAGTCGGACTTCATCCCGCCCGCGAGCGCGGCCCAGCCGGTGGCGAAGATGCGGGCGATACGAGCGCGCTGCTCGATGCGGCGAACGACGGCCTTCTCGTCGAGGGTTGAGGCCTGCCACGCCGAGGCCGCCAGCCACCGAGCATGGTCGACCGCGAGGGCGGCGTAGCGCTGGGCGACCTCTCCCTCGGCACCGCCCATGCGACCCATGGCGCAGAGCAGGATGACGACATCGCGTAGCTCGTCGGACGGTAGCATCGGATCGACGGTGCGGCGCGTGTGATGGACTTCGAGCCAACGATCCATCCTGAGATCGAATTTGATGGAGTCGAGCAGCACCTGGACCGTGTCGGCGACGCGGGCGTTGATGCGGCGCGTCGCGTCGACGATGTAGGTCGCGACGGTCTCGAGGTTACCGCTGTTCGCCAGCTCTTCGATGGGGCGAAGGCGGTCAGCGGCGGCGAAGTCAGGCGGATTCGTAGTGGGGGAGTTGTCGTTGGTGGTCATGTCGGCACCTCATGTGCGCGTCCGGTCGATGCCGGACACGAGGTGCCCGGCGGCTCATGGGATCGGACGTGGCGATATGAGCTGCTGGTTGAACATGACGGTCCTCAGGCCCCGTGGATCGGGGAGCGACTGGCGGTGTAGCCGGTGGCGATTCCACCGGCAAGCCGGTCGCGATCGATTGGTTAAGGGCGGGCTCAGGCGACATCCTCGGTTTCATCGGGATCGCCGTGGGCATCGGCGGTCCCGAAGAATTTCGTATCCGAAATCTCCATACGATCGGGGTCGTCGTGCTCTGCCGGTCTGCGCCGCTCTCCGTTTCGAAGGCGGAACGTCGACATCGTCGACATGGCACTCTCGACCTGCCGAGCGGAGCCCTGCGGGTTTCCGTTCGCGACGGAGATGCCGCACCAATTCCAGGGATAGGGGCCACCTGGAGGAGGCTGCACCTCAGCGCCGGTCCGAAGGCACTTCCGGATTCCGCCGCCGAGAACGTCGTCGAGACGGGCCATGTAAGGGTATCTGTCGTTGAGATGGTCGGCGGTTGCGATCAGGCCGATGGGGCTGAGCAGCTCGGTCTCGCGATAGAACCGGTTAGCCTCCGCGCGCGCCTCGTCGCACAGCAGGAACCGAAGCGACGGCGGGACCTGCTCTCGCGAGGCGGGCCGGACATCGGGCATCCGCTCAGCCGTCCGGCGTTTGGCCGACTTCTCTGCGGCGACGGCGGCGTGGTCGACGAGGACGATGCGCTCGGCAACGCGCAGGGTCTTGAGCAATGCGTCGGCGTCTTCGGGTGTGTATCGCACCGGCGCGAGCGACCATACACAATCAGCCTTAAATGGGCCGAGTTCGAACGCCGAAGGCATCTCATCGGCACCGCTCCACTGCCAAGTCATGAAGGCAGCCGTGTCGCGCGCGGCATCCTCGGAACCGAGGGGAATTGTCTTCGGGAACTTCAGGATCACTTGCTTCATCACCGTACCTCCACCCTGACGACGCGGCTGTCGGCAGCCAGCCGCCGGACATCATCCTGCGAAATCAGCAGGCCTCGGTCGGGTGAGAAGACCTCGAACCCGTCGATTGATTCATCGTCGTCCCAGCGCACGGTAAATTTGATTTCCCGAGAGCCGGTCCAGTCGGCGGCGAACATCTCGGCAGCAAAAGATTCCGCATTGGCAGCGTCGCCGGTGAGATGAAGCACGATCAGATTGGCGGTCGTCGCGTCGACCTCAGCTTCCCGGGCGGCCTCGGCAGCGGCCTTGCGAACCCTCGACTTGTTCTCGGCTTTCGCTGCCTTGCGTTCGGAGGCCTTGGCGTCGACGGCGGCCTTGCCCTTGGCCGTGGCCTTGTAACGTTGGAACCGTGCCTTCCTGGCATCGCGTGCGAGAGCCGCCCCCTGCTTTCGGCCCATCGCGATCAGATCAGGAGACTCGATCTCCTCCATCGCGAAGGCCCACGCCGCTGCCTGAGTGCCGCGATCCTCAATCTCGATGAGCAGGCGCTCGCCGCGCAGCCGTTGGGTGTAATGCCCGTCGCTCACCGGCATCGCGGTGTCGTCGCGGGCCATCGTCAGGGCTTCGTTCAGGGCGATCAGCCAAGCGTCGAATAGATCGCTCATCATCGCGCTGACGCCGTTGTCGAGGGCGACTTTCGCCGCTCGCAGCCAGAGCACCTGATCGACGCGATAGGCCGGATCATCCACGCCCCCGACATGCCGAAGGTGTTTCGGATCGATGCCCAGCGGGCGGACCTCGTGCCGGGACTTCGGCATCAATCGGAGCACGAAACGCCAAGCGACGATTGGGTTGCCACGCGTCGTCCCGAGCTGAGGCTGAGCCTCGTGGAGCTGGAAGTGACGGACCGAGAACAGGTCCTCGATCGCCGGATCGACAGCCCGAAGTTTGAGTTGGCCGACGTGAAGGGCTTTGCCTTCCGGAGGGCGGAACCCAAGCCAGTCAGCCATCTGTTCAACCGGCACGAGGACCTCGTGAAGATTGTTGGATGACGCGTCATACACGCATTCGCGGAGTGCCGCGGCTAGGTGGCGATACAGACGGATGCCATACCGGCTGCGCATCCGAGACATCGGCTCCAACTCGATGTAGGCGTACCGGCGCTGCGAGGCCATGAGCTGGGCGATGGGTTTCGGGATAATGTAGTGGACCTCGTCGACGTCGCCGTCTCTCTCTGTCCACGGAACGAGCAACTGGACGTCCTCGAACAGGCGGCCGGTGGCGGACCCGATGGAAACCGTCGTCCCGCGCAGCCGAGCCAGCGACGCCTTGATACCGGCCCGGCGGATCGTGCCGCCGAGAAAGGTCAGCACCTGGGCGGTCGGGATCGAATGCTCGAGGCGGTCCATGCGGCGGTCCGTCGAACGGTAGGCGTGGTCGACGAGCAACTCGTGCAGCGCGATGTCGTCGGCGCTCAACCGGTCGTCGCCCTTGACGGTCACGTGCTCGAGCATCTCGACGGGGCGCGGGGACTCGGGAGCGATCGCCCGGAAGTCCTCACGGGAAGCCAGGGCCTTCGACAGATCGCCTCGGGGAGCGGGCCGGAACAGGCCATCCTCGGTCCGGTCGCTCGGCGACGTCGCTCTCAGTCTTGTCCTCAGCAGACCCATCTTCGTTGCATCCCGTGTTTCTATGCAACTAAGATGATGCGGGGTCTTCGTTGGGTAGCGCAAATCCATGCAACGAAGACATATATGTAATTGAAATTGCTTTCCGATTCCGTCGGCGGATTTGAAATGTGAGCCCTGCTCAATCGTCTTCGTTGCGCTTTTTGCAGATGTTTTCGTCACGTCCCTGCAAATAATGCAACGAAGACGATTTTGAGGGGGCCGAGCTTGCAAAAGATGCAACGAAAACAATGTTGACTAGACCTGATGGCGGCAGCGTTTTCGAGCGTTTTCGGAAGCCGCGATTTTGACGATTCTAGATACAAGGACTTCGTCCTGTTGGAATCGTCATTTTCTGGGGGTTCCTGGCATCCCGCCCGAGGGGGGCTGGGAGGGGTGGTTGACTGGGCAGTTGGCCTGTCGGAACCACCTCGGCTGGGTGGGTTGGGATGATGAAGATCTAACCGTGCCGCTTCGCGGTTCTTTCCCCTCTGCCTCACCCGGCCCTACGGTCCGAGCATAGCGACTGGCGGGAGAGAAACTACCTGCCCCCACCGGACCGGCCTTCGGCCCGTGTCGAGAGGCGCCGGGGAAGCCGTCTCTCGACACGGTGATGACCGGCATGGCGCGATTCATGAAGTGATGCATGACGCGTCATACATATAGCGTTATATGACGCGTCATGCATTGACTCATTTCCGCCGAAGCCGCAGGCTCGTCGTAGTCAAGGAGGCTAAGGTCGATGACAGACGTCGAGAAGGAACGGATCAACCGGCTGTACGAGGCCTTGGAGGCGCGTCAGCGCGCCAAACCGCCGACGATCAGAGAGCTGCCGACCGAGGAGCGGAAGGCCTACATGGCGGAACTCCAGCGTCGCACTCGGGCGAAAGCCAAAGCCGCTGCCGAGGACGGCCGTGTCGAGGCTCGGACGAAGACCATCCGTGATGCCCTCGCCGACGCCGCGCTCATCATCCTGGCATCCGGCGCACCCGGCGCAGATGCCATCGAGAAGCTCGTTGGCATTGCCTTCGCCGGTCGCCCCGGCGTCGCGGGAACCGTGCGCGCGAAAGCCCGTGCCGGTGCGATCCGACCCAAGTTGCTGACACCCGATGTCCTGAAGGCGGCGACGTCGAAATCAGCCCTCGCGATCCTCGACCGCGCACCCGACGTCGCGCCGGACCCGGGCGACGAGATCATTTCCTGAGGCTGCCGAAGAACCGATCCCGGGCGATCTCCTCATCGCGGGTCAGCGGCCCCGCCATCCTCCGAATCCCTTGCTGCCAAGTGAGCACGTACAGGTCGTACACGCTGCCGAACCCGCCCAGTCGGATGGCCGTCGCGGCCGTGATCTCGCGCTTGGCCCACGACTCGGCGATCTCGATCCGGTTATAGGGCCCGTCTTCCATCGGCGAACCGTATCCCGGAACAACCGGATCGTCACCGGCGCTTGCTGCATTCCCGCCGGTGGCTGACGATCTCACCGAGTGAGGTCACTGAGTGAGGGGAGACAGCGATGGGGGGACGTCCGAACACGACCGGCAGCGAGACGCATCGGGCTTACATGCGCCGGTATCGCGCTCGGCTGGCTGCCGACGGCACGCCCGAGATCGACGACGTCGACAGGGCGCTCGTGCAGTCCCTTCTCGGTGCCATCGACGAGGCTTCCGAGCGAGCTTCCACACCTCCGGAATGGCTGCGGGCCATCGTTTCAGGGGCGAAGTCCAGGTTGCTGGCTGCCGGTTTCGAGAAGGGGCCTGTCGCCACACGTCTCAAGCGGAGGCTCGAGCCTGTCGTTCGCCGGTGACGGTCATCGGAATCGGTCGCGCCCATTACTCCTGCGAAAAGAATCCCGATTCCGAACAACTGAATCGTTGGCATCGAGATTCACTGAGTGAGGCCGCCGCCTCGTCCATGACGCATATCGTGCCGATCCGTCTCATCCGTGGGCCATCAGGCCTTCTCACCGAGTGATGGCGGTTCGCACCACGAGGGTACTCGACTCCGGCCGTGGCCATCAGATCGATCGCCAAACGGTCATGGTTCCTTCAGCACCCGCCGAAGGTCCTGATCATGCCGGGATGGACCGGCCCGCGACACTCGTCGAACGTCCGACCAGCGGCCCTCGCGGCCTGAAGACGACCAACGGCGGGCGGGACCCCAATCCCGCCCTTTCGGCCGCCCGGAACGATCACCGGCGGCAATCGGATCTAGACCAAGGTCTAATTTCGTGCCGCGCCTTCGCAAAGTTGTTTACAAGTTAAAATCAATAACACTTGCAAACATCGAAGATCGTCAACTTATTTGACGGAAACCCAAGAAGTAGAATCAAAATAATATCTCGTCGGCTATTGCGCCGATGGATGCGTTCGCACATCCTTATCTCATCGGCGGCGAGCAACGTCGATCCCGGCGGACCCGGGCAGATGAGAGGACTACGAAGATGAAGAATTTTTCTAACCTGAGCCTCACCGAGATCGAGGCGATCGATGGCAAGGCGGCTGTCGAGGCCATCGAGAAGGCCATCCGAGCCAAGATCGGCGAGGGCACCTGGTGGAACGCCTTCAACGGCCCGGCCTCGCGCGGGGTCACCGCCTACATCGGCGATGTCCGCCTCGACTTCGGCACCGACCTTTCCGAGCAGAGCGTTTTCGACGCCGCCATCGATGGGTCCACTGTCGAGGAAATCGAGGCTTGGTCCAACGACGAGCGTTCCGAAATCGAGCTCACCGTCGCGTCCTCGATCGTCGAGGAACACCTCGACCAAGGCCTCGCGAAGGACCTGTGGCAGTCGCTGACCGAGCAGGCCGAACGCACCGCCTGGAGGCAGTCAGAAGACGAACTCAACGAGGACCTCAGGGCCATCCGGCAGGCCGCCTGATCATCGAGGGGCCGGGCACCCAGCCCGGCCTTCCTCCGAGCCGCCTCAGGCAGGCGGCTTCGAGGAGGGCCAACCTCCAAACCGAAGCAGCATCATCATCAGAAGGGAACGGCACCATGCCTTACGGACACATCTACGAACTCGACGGCGTCGCCTACGACTACGCCAAGCACCTCATCGAAGGGCTCATCAGCAACGAAGAGCACTTCGGACCCGGCACCTACGCCTCGTGGGGAAGCGACTTCGGCCTGATCCGCGAGGCGGTCGGCAACGGCTTCTACGAAGTCGATGGGGACGCCCTCCAGGTCGTCATGACCCGCCGTGAATGGAAGCAGGTTCGTGAGGGCGTTCTGGCCGCCCTGGCGCAGCTCCAGGCTGAAGAGGCCGAGGCCGTAGCGGAAGCCGCCTGATCAACGAGGGGCCGGGTACCCAAGCCCGGCCTTCCTTGTGAGATCGCCTGCAATGTTGGCCCCGTTGGGGGCGGTTATCGCTTTGAAGGTT
>NZ_JANLGI010000060.1 GCF_024655635.1 Allobosea sp. 47.2.35
CCCGTTGCGGAGGCGGTGAGCTTCCTGCTCCAAGGAAAGACGCGGGCGGCGAGCGGGGGTTCCTACCCGTTACAATCTGTAACAATCCGCTGGCTTGGCAGCGCTTTTGCCGTGCGGTGCAGTGGCCGTGCGCGGTAGTCGCGACCGAACGATGTTTGCTGGGTATCAGTCCGAGGGCGGTAATGACGAGCGGTCGTGCGGAGGAACTGCCGGACCTTTCGGTTTCGCGGCGACGGTGGCGACGCGAGGAAGTGCCGCCTAGGAGCGCGTCGCCGAGTTATCCCTTCACGGCCATTCTCAGCAGCCCGGTGGCCGAGTTTTGAGATATCGCTCCATAGCGCGTCGCGCTAGATCTGCCTCGTCCTCAGCGATTGGGATGAGGCTCACGACGATGTCGGCGAGCCGCAGCCGCTCCGAGTCAAAGTCGACATTATCTTTCAGCGACGCTTTGATTTGATGCCAGGCCGCGTCGAGTGCGGCTTCTGCTCGCGCTATGTCGACCGGATCATTCAAAGAAGAGAAAGTCATTTCTGGGCTCGGTTCAAAGTGACGATCGGATTCAAACCCGGCAAACACGTTGAATCCTAATCAATGACTGGGTTCAAGGGGAAGGCGCCCTACGCCACGGCTTCCCCTATGGAGAGCCAGATCAGACGAGAACGACGAGGCGCTCGTCAAATGCTGTGTTGCAGAACAGCGGGCCGGCGGGATTGCAAATAATGCGAGTGCCGTTCGGCCTTTGAATATTGACTGAGCGATGCACATGGCCGTGGATCCAAACCGCTGCTTTGCCTTGATCGGTCAAATCCGAAAGGTCTGATGCTGAGTTGCCTGCAGCCCAGGTCCCACGGTCGGGCTCGGCTATGCAGGCTGGGTGAGGGGCGTGGTGGGTGACAACGACCACGGGCATCGAGCCTGGCTGAGATAGAAGCTCTCCGAGCCTGGAACGCGACCGCGCATGCAGCCGGCGGGCATCACCGACTGTGATGAGATGACTGCCGCCGGCGTGCTGGACGTCCACCTGTTCGCCCGTTTCGGCGC
>NZ_JANLGI010000061.1 GCF_024655635.1 Allobosea sp. 47.2.35
GCGCTAGCGGCACTGGCCAGGAGGATGGCGATCACAAGAGACGGCCAGCGGTTGCGCCCGGGTTCTGGGCAAGACGTTGTCGAAGACACGGATGTGAGCTCCATGGTGCAAGGGGTCATTGATCGTCGCGGCGCCAGGCAGCGGGCTTGGCGAGGGGGCGGGAGGCTCTCATCTGGGGCGATGGTCTCTGGAACCCGCGCGAGAGGAGCGGCCGGATCCCGAGATGGCGGGCCTCGCGCCGTTTGGCTTCGGCGATGGCGGCAAGGTCGCGGGCTGTCTTGGCCCCGGGCGCCCGGTGACAGCAGTCACGGCCGAGAACGCGTCCATCCTCGATCGAAAGCTCTCTGGTCTTGTCGAGGATGAGCGCTTCGGGAATGACATGGTCGAACTCGACGACCTTGCCGGAGACATTGAGGCCGCAGCCTTCGCAGCGGATGCAGCCGCGCTCATCCATGGCTCGCTTGAGCATGGCGACCTTCTGGCTGCGGGTGAACTCGCGGCGCCCACCCATCAGGCGGCCTCCAGCCGCCCGTAGGCGGCGACCTGCGCGATGATCCGATCGAGTTCCTCGTTGAACTGTGCGACGGCTGTACTGAGCTCGGCGATGAACGCTTCGTCGCGATGGGCCCGCGTGATCATGATCGGCAGGCCTGGCCAATAGATCGCGAGATCGATCCAGTCGCGCTCGGCGACCCAGAGCTGGCCCTGACACTGGGCCTTGTGCTCCGGCGGGAACTCGCCCTTGAGCAGAGCCTCAATCAGGAGATGCGGCAGCTTGGTCTTGATCTCGAGCAGGCCGTCCTGACCGATCAGCGCATCGGGCGAGGCGCCGGCCTGCCCGCGGCGCAAGAACCCGACGGTCTCGCACTCCAGGCTCG
>NZ_JANLGI010000062.1 GCF_024655635.1 Allobosea sp. 47.2.35
CCTTCAAAGCGATAACCGCCCCCAACGGGGCCAACATTGCAGGCGATCTCACAGGTGAGGGCGATGAGCTTGCTTTAGGCGAGACCGATACACTCGTGGCCCTTGCTTATTGCAGCTCCTCGTAAAGGAGAGCTTCATCGAAGCCGATAAAGGTGCCCGATACGGAATAGTCGGAGCTAACGCATTACCTGCCGATCAGGTCATGAGGATCGCCCGGAGCGCGCCGCAGTAGCGCGAGGCTGTGCGTAGGCCTTAGCAACCTTGCAAGAGCACGAGGTCGAGCCGATGACCTACCCAGCCCCGGCAGTGATCTGTTGCTAACCGGAGGCAGGGACCTGAGAGAGATGGTAGCCAGCAGCGGACTAGCAGCTGGCCAGCGCCAGTGACTACAGGGCACCGAGCGTCAGGACGATACATTTCGTGATGCGCTCCTGAGGCGGCGGCAGGCCCGGCCGCTGCGGGGTCCGTCGCTGGTATGATAATTGAAAGAGAGCCTGTGATTGTGTCGGAGACTCCCGCCTTGCACTCAAATGAGACAGACTTGGTCCACGCTGGCCGCATCCAGATGAGCGACCGAACCTTCATAAGAATGGTCCTGGCTGTTCAAGGAGTGTGGCTCGGGACGCTTGGATACGGACTGGCCTATACACTCGTCTCGCTGATACGAACCTAGCTCGATTAGACCCGTCAGCGTCAGCCCGAGGCAGGCCTGAAGCGCGTCGCCGCACCAGGATGTCAAACGGCCCGCAAAGTTGCCCCCCGATTGGAGTGCGCCCTTGCGGGTAGA
>NZ_JANLGI010000063.1 GCF_024655635.1 Allobosea sp. 47.2.35
CGAAAAGAAGGTCGGGTTAGCTTAACTGAGCGTCCACGAAACCGGCAGCTGGCCAGCCAGCACAAGCCGCCGTAGTGCGGCTGGCTACTCCAAATAAACCCCATTCTTCAGCTAACATGCCCGTAGCAGCGGATCCCGCCATTCATTAGATTAATATCGGGCCACCTAATGGGAGCAAACCTACAAAGACCGAAGCGTTGAAGATCGGAAGGAATCCAACCCCTGTAAAATTACACCCCGAACGAAATTGACACCTGCCGAATCTGTAATAAATATTGATTCAGACAGGAAAACAGCGGCCAAATTTAGCGATGAGATTAAATTATGATATATGTTGGCATTCTCCTATTGGGATGCTTTTTCGTTTTTCTCGACTTGATAGAACGCGCGCCAGAACTTCCTTGGCATGACTGACCCTTTGCCAAATTTTTGACCTCGCGCAGGATTGTCGCGACCTTAGAGGCTGATCTAATCGGAGCCTATTAAAACTGGATCGCTTAGGGTTAATGCGCCTGGTGTGATCAAACCGCTTTTTTGGCTTCCAGATTCGGTTGCCTTGGAGGAGAGCGTTGGCGATCTAGAGAAGCTTGCACATGAGGTCGGTAATGGCGAGCCTTGGCTTTCCTACCGTGATGAGGGCTTCGTATTCTTAAACTGAGCTCCAGACTATCGAGAGCCGCAAGTCCTTGGTCGCCCGTGACCTGAGACCCTTTTCTCCTCCGTTCTGAGGGAGAGTCCTGGGTTT
>NZ_JANLGI010000064.1 GCF_024655635.1 Allobosea sp. 47.2.35
CGGGCCTCTGTGAAGATATTGCGGTGACGAAATTCCGCTGGGCTCGAGAAGGTCAAAAACTCAATCAGACCTGGGGTAGGGCGGTCACAGGTGTGCCACGGCTCATCGAGAAACCGTTCGGGCGCGTAGCACCAAGCCGGCCCTGGTCCGAGCCTATACTGCCGGGAAAGGTATTCTGCGACCGCGCCATAGAGAGCGTTGCGTTGGGCAGCAGCCTGCAGCGGTGGCTCCTGCTCGAGCATCTGTTTCCGGTCTTGGGCGGACGAGGACAGGTAAAACTTGTCCAGGAATTCCTGGAGGAGATCATCTCCCAAAGTCGTCCCGCCCAGGATCTCTTCGGCTGCCACTTCGTAAAGGGTATCGGGGCGCATTGCGATTGCTCTTTTGACTCTCGTTCCCGCCGGCAAGTTCGGGGAATAAATTCCGCAGCAGAAAACGCTGCTTCTCCGATGCCGCGGCTGATTTGGGGAAGAATTTTGCGAGACAGTGAATTGCGCGGTCGACGGTGCTGATGCCGGTCACCTGAAGCAGGGCTCGAATATCTTTGATTTCGGTCGCGCCTTTGGCAGGGTCATTGACCCGCATGGCCTTGAGCTTGAGCGCCAACATATAGTCGGCCGTGGGAATGCTGACCGTGAGACCGACATCGCCAATGGACGCCCTGGGGAACGATGTCAAATCGCATTGAAGCGCAGCCCCCTTATCGCGTTGAAGGCTAGCCCCCCT
>NZ_JANLGI010000065.1 GCF_024655635.1 Allobosea sp. 47.2.35
GTCCAGACCGGCTTCGACAAGCATTCGGGCGAGGCGATCTACGAGGAGGAGGTCATGGACCTCGAGCCTCTGCCCTATATCGTCGTCATCGTCGACGAGATGGCCGACCTGATGATGGTCGCCGGCAAGGAGATCGAGGGCACGATCCAGCGGTTGGCCCAGATGGCCCGCGCGGCGGGCATCCATGTCGTCCTCGCCACCCAGCGCCCCTCGGTCGACGTCATCACCGGCACGATCAAGGCGAACTTCCCGACCCGGATCTCCTTCCAGGTCACCTCGAAGATCGATTCGCGCACGATCCTGGGCGAGATGGGCGCCGAGCAGCTGCTCGGCCAGGGCGACATGCTCTACATGGCCGGTGGCGGCCGCATCACCCGCGTCCACGGACCCTTCGTCTCGGATGCCGAGGTCGAGAAGGTCGTCGCCCATCTCAAGACGCAAGGCCGGCCGCAATATCTCGACGCCGTCACCTCCGAGGAGGACGAAGCCGGCGAGGACGAGGACGGCGCCGTCTTCGACAAGACCGGCATGGGCTCGGCCGACTCGGACGACCCCTACGAGCAGGCGGTTGCGGTCGTGCTGCGCGACAAGAAGGCCTCGACCTCCTACATCCAGCGTCGCCTCCAGATCGGCTACAACCGCGCCGCATCCATCATGGAGCGCATGGAGAACGAGGGCATCGTCGGACCCGCCAACCACGCAGGGAAAAGAGAGATCCT
>NZ_JANLGI010000066.1 GCF_024655635.1 Allobosea sp. 47.2.35
CGAAGGATCTACAATGAGTTAGGCTTGCAACTAAGGAACAAGACGCCCAAGCGCCGGGTCAAGGCGAAGCTGCGCGAGGATCGTGCGCCGGCGACGCGGCCGAACGATGTCTGGGCGATGGACTTTGTCCATGACCAGCTCGCCACGGGGCGTAAGATCCGGGTTTTGACGGTGGTCGACACCTTCTCGCGCTTCTCGCCGGCCGTCGATCCCCGCTTCAGCTACCGGGCCGAGGATGTCGTCGCGACGCTGGAAAGGGTCTGCGCGAAGCTTGGCTATCCGAGGACGATCCGGGTCGATCAGGGCTCCGAGTTCGTCAGCCGCGACCTCGACCTGTGGGCGTATGCCAAGGGCGTCACCCTGGACTTCTCGCGGCCTGGCAAGCCCACCGATAACGCCTTCATCGAGGCGTTCAACGGCCGCTTCCGCAGCGAGTGCCTGAACACGCACTGGTTCCTGACACTTGCGGATGCGGCCGAAAAGATGGAGGTTTGACTCAGATATTATAACGAGGATCGGCCGCACGGGGCCATCGGCAACAAGCCCCCGATCCTGCTGCAAAATCCCGGTGGAGCACCCAGCCTACCGCCGTGATCGAAGGCCGGAAACTCCAACCTCCGGCGCTCCAGCAAATGGTCTCGGATCAATGAAACCCAGGACTCTCCCTCAGAACGGAGGAGAAAAGGGTCTCAGGTCACGGGCGA
>NZ_JANLGI010000067.1 GCF_024655635.1 Allobosea sp. 47.2.35
CTCTTCTCGAAGAAAGCTCGGCTGACATTGCAGGATGTCGTTTCGTCGGCGCCACCCTCTGGTCCGATTACACCCTTGCGGGCGATCCTAGCTGCCGCGCCGAAACGGGCGAACAGGTGGACGTCCAGCACGCCGGCGGCAGTCATCTCATTACAGTCGGTGATGCCCGCCGGCTGCATGCGCGGTCTCGTTCCAGGCTCGGAGAGCTTCTATCTCAGCCAGGCTCGCTGCCCATGGTCGTTGTCACCCACCACGCCCCTCACCCAGTCTGCATAGCCGAGCCCGACCGTGGGACCTGGGCTGCTGGCAACTCAGCGTCAGATCTCTCGGATTTGACCGATCGAGGCAAAGCAGCGCTTTGGATCCACGGTCATGTGCATCGCTCAGTCAATATTCAAAGGCCCAACGGCACTCGCATTATCTGCAATCCCGCCGGCCCGCTGTTCTGCAACACAGCATTTGACGAGGGCCTCGTCGTTCTTGTCTGATCCGGCTCTCCATAGGGGAAGCCGTGGCGTAGGGCGCCTTCCCCTTGAACCCGGTCATTGATTAGGATTCAACGTGTTTGCCGGGATTGCATCCGACCGTCACATTTGTGAGATCGCCTGCAATGTTGGCCCCGTTGGGGGCGGTTATCGCTTTGAAGG
>NZ_JANLGI010000006.1 GCF_024655635.1 Allobosea sp. 47.2.35
AACCTTCAAAGCGATAACCGCCCCCAACGGGGCCAACATTGCAGGCGATCTCACAGGACGAGGCGGCCCACGCCTTTATCTCCTTCGAACGCCCCGCAGGCTGGACCGCGCAGAACCCCGCAGGCGGCCATAACTGGGCCGGCAGGCGGAAGACGGCGGTCGAGGTCTACAACAAATTCTCGGGCTCCGCGCCCATCTCGCTGGCGGCCACCTTCGACAACGGCTCGCCCCTGACGCACGACAGCGTCCGCCCGGCCAGCCCGGTGACGGACATCGAGCGCCGCGACGCCGCCTCCAAGACGGAGGGCCTCGGCTTCTGGGGCTCGGCCTATGAGAGCGCCAAGGACGCCAGCCCGCTGACCTGGGCTCTGCGCGGTGTCGAGGATCACCAGCCCGACCCCGACTTCCGCTGGTCGAAGCGCCAAGACCTCCTGAGCGAGGTGACCAAGGGCGTTCCCCAGCAGTTCTGGGGGGCGTTCGACGACGCCACCTCGGAGGCCCATGCGCGCACCATCAGGAGCCGCATCGACAGCCAACTCGAGACCCAACAGCGCATCGCCGCGTCCGGCTGGAAGGGCACCGCTGGCGCGCTCCTCGGCGAGCTGCTGGAGCCTGTCGGCCTCGCGGCGTCCTTCGCAATCCCCGAGGCGGCCGGCGTCGCGCGGCTCGGGCGCATGGCCCGTATCGCGGCCTCGGGCGGTGCCGCAGCAGCCACCAACGTGGCGCTCGAAATGCCCCGCTTCGTGTCCAAGGAGACGGCCGAGACCAGCGACCTGTTCTGGGCGGCCGGCACCGGGCTCGTCCTCGGCGGCGCGTTCGGCGCACTCCGCAGGAACCCGTCCATGCAGACCGAGGCTGACGCCTTGGCCCGCGTCGGGCGCAGCCTGCAGGAGGAGGGTGAACGGCTCCACGCCGGCACCGCGCTGGGCTCTGGCTCGGTAGGTGCTGCCCGCTTCTCCCGCCCTGACACCCTGCATGGGGAGGTCGATGCGTGGCTGAAGGCGGAAGCCCCGGAGACCGCGCTGGCTCGCGCCCGCTTCGACGCGGTGGGCCAGCTCAAGTCCTCCGAGAGCCCCGTTGCGCGGGCCGTAGGGGGCAAGCTGGGGCTCGACGCGGTGGGCAACAAGGACAAGTCCATCGCCAACGACTTCGCCGCCACCGAGTACCAGCAGCGGGTCCACGACAGCGCGATGAGCGAGCTGGCCCGTGACTGGCACCCGACGTTCCAGTCCTACCTCAAGGAGCGGGACATCGGCTGGGCTGACAAGGCCGAGGCCGAGCGCACCCTCCGCGAGGAGATTGCCGCCGCCATCCGCAACACCGACCCGACCCGCGAGGGGGAGTTCTCGTCGCAGGCCAAGAAGATGGCGGGCACGATCCGCAAGCTGCACCAGCAGTTCGCCGACCTTGCGCAAGACCCCGGCCGCCTGTCGGGCCAGAAGCTGGAGCCGCTGCCCGGTTTCGAGCGTCCGATGGACAGCAAGAACTACCTGATGCGTCAGCGCTCCGACCAACGCATCGCCGAGAAGACGAAGCTGTTCGGCGACCCGGCCCTGAAGTCGGCCTACGCCAAGGGCTTCATGGCGATGCACCCCGGAGTGGACGAGACGCTGGCCCGCAAGTGGGCCGATGGCTACGTCAAGCGCCTGCGCGAGCTGGCAGCCGACGTGGACATGAAGGGGGACCGAGCGGTCTCCGGTCACGACCTCGACGCCCTGCGCGAGATGATGGAGGATTTCGGCACGTTGAAGCCCGACGAGATCGAGAACATCCTCGGCGTCGTGAAGGGCAAGGCGGACCCGAAGGCCGGCGCGTCGCCGCGAGGGAAGGAGAGGGCGCTCTACGACGAGACCTTCACCGACCATCTCACGGTCACCGACAAGAGCGACCCGCGCTACGGCCAGACGCTGGAGTTCCGGCTGATGGACCTGTTCGAGAACGACGCCCTGTCGGTCTTCGAGGGCTACTCCAGGCAGATGTCGGGCCTCCTAGGGCTGCATCAGGTCCGCGTCAAGAACCCGCTGTTCACCCCGGATCACATCCGGCCGATCAAGCGGCCCGGCGTCGAGCTGATCGACAGCCCCTCAACGCCCATCATCAGGACCGCCCACGGCACCGCCGAGCTGCGCCTGCGGAACGGGGACATGGTGCTCGACAAGTTCGAGCTGAAGACCTCGGACCCGGAGCAGATCAGGGAGCTGCTGGAGACCGCCGTCGATTACGCCTCCGCTGCCGGCCACAAGCTGGTCTCGGACAGGCGCGTAGACGACACCCTCGCGGCAGCCTTCGACTCGCTCAAGGGCGACTGGAGGGTCAACTCCCCGAGCGGCCGGAAGCGCACCGTGAAGGGGCAGAAGGTCAACGAGACGAAGGACGGCTCCCCCGTCTACGAGGTCTCGGGTGAGTGGAAGCCCCCGACGAACGAGCCCGAGATGCTCGTCTCCGGTCTGTCCAAGGAGGCCGACTGGAACAAGATGATGCAGCGCCTCGCCCAGACTTGGGACGAGCGCGTCACGTCTGGTGCCGTCGATCACAACACCCGCATCAAGGGCTTGGAGCTGGACACCGAGAACCTCGAATACCTGCGGCGGGCGGTCCTCGGCCAGACCCACGGGCTCGACCAGACCGGCTGGGGCCACGCCCTGCGGCGGCTGCGCGACTACAACTTCATCCGCCTGATGGGCAACGTCGGCTTCGCCCAGGTCAACGAGTTCTTCCACGTCACGGCCTCGGTCGGGCTGAAGGCCTCGCTGTCCGCCATGCCCGCCTTCCGGCACATCCTCCGCGACGCCCGCACCGGGCAGCTCTCGGACGAGATTGCGCGGGACATCGAGTACCTCACCAACTACGGCACCGACTGGGTGCGGGGCAGCCTGCACTCGAAGATCGAGGCCGGTGGGGGCAACATCGACGGGCGCTTCGCGGGCACCCTCGGGGAGCGCTACGACGCCGGCATGGCGAAGCTGAAGCGCGCCACCACGGCCATGTCGCTCATGGCCCCCATCAACACCGGCCTCCAGCGCTTCGCGGCGCGGGGCATCTACGCCAAGTTCGCCCACATGGCGGAGGGCGACGCGGTGAACTGGGACCGCCTGACGGCCATGGGCATCGACAAGGACATGGGCAATCGGATCTTCAAGATGATCCGCGAGAACCGGACCTTCATCGACGGCGACGTCGAGGGCCGGAAGCTGCCCCGGATGAACATCGAGAAGTGGCCGGATCAGGAGGCCGCTGCGGCTTTCCAGATGGGGGCCACTCGGTGGGCCAAGTATGCCGTTCTGGCCAACGACCCCGGCGCGCTCAACCGCGTGATGGGGCACGGGCTCGGGCGGGTCGTATTCCAGTTCCGCAGCTTCGTGATGGGTGCATGGGCGCGTCACCTCTTGCACAACATCCACATGCGGGATTGGGAGACGGCGACCACCTTCCTGCTGACGGGGATGGGCGGCGTGCTGACGCATATCGCGTACAGCCACTACCGCTATGCCACGGACCCGCGCCGGGAAGAGAAGCTGGACAGGGCGCTGTCGTGGCAGGGACTGCTGGCCGGCGGCTTTCAACGCGCAAGCTGGTCCTCGTTCATGCCTTCTGTGGCCGACACCGCGCTCTCGCTTGCCGGGCAGGAGCCTGTCTTCGGCTTCCGCATGACCTCGCAGCCGTCCCATCTGATCACCGGCAACCCCACCTTCGGGCTCTTCGATGACGTGCAGAAGGGTGTGGGAGGCATGGTCGGCAACGCGCTGTCGGGCGACAACCAGCTCTCGCAGCGGGATGTCAGCAACCTCGCGCGGGCGTTCCCGTGGGGCAACTGGGTACCGTTCATCCACCTGATGAACACGATGGTGCGGGAGCTGCCCGAGTACGACAAGCGGCCACGCCGCGACGCGCCCGAGAGGGCGTTCTAAGGTGAACCTCAGGGGGAGACTTCGGGCAACCGGGGTCTCTCCCTGTTTTTTTGCAAACGGCCTCTTGTCCACCTCCAAACCCACAGACGGCAGACTAGGCATCTTGACTCATGCTCGGTCTATGTTCCTATTTCGTTCTCATGCAGGAGCAAGCCATGGAACAGGACGAGCCGGTGCTTCCGCCAATCACCGAGGGGGAGATCGACGCGGTGCTTCAAGAAGCCAACGGCGATAGTCGGGAGGCGATCCGAATGCTGCTACACGACCTCGCAGTGTTGGCGCGGGATGCTGACCGCCTCGTCAGCCATGGCTATGTGCGTGGCCAGCACCCGTGGCGGAGGGCTAGCTGATGGCGCTCAGGTCAAAACGCAGCATGTCGCCGGCCAAAGCGAGCGAAATGAACGTGGCGGTGCGGGAGTTCCAGCGCCAAGTGCGAACATGGGCTGCCGAGACGCCCATCGGGAGTTCCGTCTACATCGCGCTTGATCCCCTCAACAGCGCTCTAGACCTGATGGGGCGGGTGCTGAATGCCGAGATGGATGGGAGGGGCTTTGAGCGGCGCTACGGCGAGGGCGGCATGGAATAGGAGGCTGCCGCCGTGTCTGGGCCATGCAGTTCCTGGCCCGTCCTCACCGCCCCCCAACATGGGTCCAATTCTGGGTCCATCTTTGGGGGCTTTTTGGGTCCACTTTGATTTTTCGCTTCGCTAGCGCGTTGATATTAAAGCGAAATTATAGCGGTGGAATTTTTGGCGGAAGGGGTGGGATTCGAACCCACGGTGGGCTTGCACCCACGGCGGTTTTCAAGACCGCTGCCTTAAACCACTCGGCCACCCTTCCATGCGGCCGTTCAATGCCGGTCGGAGAGCGGATTTGCAAGCGGAAGATGGCGTGGATGCGCGCCGGTCGACCGCATCGCTGTGATGCCCAAATCGCGATTGCGCCTCGCGATCGAGCCGGTTTTCAGCCCAATCCAACCTCGATCCACACCGTGTCCTGATGGCCACGCTGCACAGAAAAATGGCCGCTGCGAATGCCCCGGCGTTGACATGCGCCCCTTTTCGAACACTCCTGTGTCCGCCCAACGGCGCAGGGATGGCCTGTTCAGTGATCCGCTTTCAGCGGATTTTAGCAGCTTAACGATCCCTTAATGGAATTGGCCGAAAACTCGGCTCGATCGCCTATGGCGATGAGCTGACAGAATGTTTTTGGCGCAGAAAGCGGAATTGGCGGAATGACTCAAGACGCTCGCTTCTCGGCCAAGGGGACCAACTCCACGATGTCCGGGTCGATGCCAGCGTCTTATTCCATGCCGACGGTCGCCCGCATGGGCTGCGTAATTCTCGTCGGAGTTTTCGCGGCCAATTGCGCCGGCAACCAGACCGCCGGTCGTCGTTCCAAGGAAATCGGCGCCTTCCCGCAATCGAAATACGGCCCCGCCAGCCAGCGCGTCGTGGCTGAGGGTGAAGAGGTGCCGAAGGGCGGCGGACGCCAGCTCGTCGGCAAGGCCTATTCCGTCGCCGGCAAGCGCTATACCCCCTTCGAGAAGCCTGTCGGCTTCACGCAGGTCGGCACCGCCTCCTGGTATGGCGAGGCTTTCCATGGCCGTCGCACTGCCAATGGTGAGGTCTATGACCGCCACAGCGTCTCGGCTGCGCACCCCACCATGCCGCTGCCGGCCTATGCCCGCGTCACCAACCTGATGAACAGCCGCTCGATCATCGTGCGCGTCAACGACCGCGGCCCCTTCCATGGCGGCCGCATGATGGACCTGTCGCAGACGACCGCTGACGCGCTTGCCTTCCGCCACCTCGGCACTGCGCGGATCAAGATGGAATATCTCGGCCAGGCCTCGCTCGCCGGCTCCGACGACAAGCTGCTGCTCGCCACGCTGCGCACCGACGGCTCGGCCGCGCCGATCCCGGGCACCAGCGCGCGCACCATGGTCGCGAGCGCCGAGCCGGTCGCCACCACGCGCACCCGCAGCGTCGATGTCGACGCGCAGCCGGCCGTCGAGCCGGAGCCCGCGCCGCTTGCCACGCCGCCGATCGTCCAGGCATATGCGCCGCCACAGCCGCGGACGATCACGCCCTCGAGCCCTGTCGTCGCCACTCTGGCCTCGACCGTCTCGACGCCGGTCGAGGCGCCGTCCCTGCGCGCCGCTCCGCTGCCGCCGAACCGGCCGTTCGACCTCGACACCATCGCCAACGCGGCCAAGCCCGTCGCGGTTCCCGCGACGCTGCGCACGACCCTGCCGCCGACGCGCGCAAGCGTCGCGAGCCTGTTCGCCGCTCCGGAGAAGGGCGCGGGCGAGCGCCTCGCCAAGACGCATCCACTCAACAAGCTTGCGCCTCAGCCTCTGCAGCCGCTCGCGCGGAACTGATCTCCAGCTTGACCTGATGGCGGGCGCTCTGCTTCACATCGAGGCATGAGCGCCTTTTGCCGTCAGCCAGGACTTCGCGAGAGAGGACTTGCCGCGTGGCGCCGAGCTGCCCGCGAGCTGTTGGCAGGGTTCGCTCTGGCGCTCGGGCTGCTGTCTGCTGGCCCCGCTGCTTTCGCTCAGGGCTTCCAGTCGCAGGCGCCCTACGCCGTGCTGCTCGATTCCGATACCGGAGCGGTGCTCTACGAAAAAGCGGCCGACGAATTGATGGTGCCGGCGAGCATGGCCAAGCTCGCGACCGTGCTCGTCGCCTTTCAGGACCTCAACACCGGGCGCCTGACGCTCGACAGCGAGATCGGCATTTCCGAGAATGCCTGGCGCAAGGGCGGCGGCCCGTCGGGCGGCTCGGCGATGTTCGCCATCCTCAACAGCCGGATTAAGCTCTCCGACCTCCTGCAGGGCATCATCGTCCAATCCGGCAACGACGCCTCGATCGCGCTGGCCGAAGCCATCGCTGGCGACGAGCCGACCTTCGGCCGCATCATGACCGAGCGGGTGAGGGGGCTCGGCCTGACCAAATCCGTCTTCCGCAACGCGACCGGCATGCCCGATCCGCAGCAGCGGGTGACGGCGCGCGAGCTCGCCCTGCTCGCCGACCACATTATCAAGACCTATCCCGAGCTCTACAGGATCTTCGGCCAGCGCGAGTTCACCTGGAACAAGATCCGCCAGCAGAACCGCAATCCGCTGCTGACAATGGATATCGGCGCGGACGGGCTCAAGACTGGCAATATCGAGGAAGCGGGCTTTGGTCTCGTCGGCTCCGCCGTGCAGAACGGCCAGCGGCTCGTGCTGGTCGTCAACGGCCTCAAGACGGCGCGCGACCGGGCGACGGAAGCCCGCAAGCTGCTCGAATGGGGGTTCCGCGCCTTCGAGCGCCGCCAGCTCTTCGCCGCTGGCGAGACGGTGGGCGAAGCCAGCGTCTATGGCGGCGAGAAGGGCCGCGTCGCGCTCCGGAGCAAGAGCGCGGTCAGTCTTCTGCTGCCACGCGGCAGCACGGAGCGACTGGCGGCCCGAATCGTCTATCGCGGCCCGCTAACCGTGCCCGTGCAGGAGGGTGCGGAGGTGGCGCGGCTCGTGGTGACGCGCGGTGACATCAGGACGCTCGACATTCCGCTCTACGCGGCCGAGAGCGTGCAGGCCGGCACCTTGCAGTCGCGCGCGCTCGACGCGCTGCTGGAGGCGACGACCGGCTGGGTTCGCAAGGCCCTGAGCCGGAGCTGAGCAGGTCGGGTGAGCAAGGGACGTTTCATCACCCTCGAAGGCGGGGAGGGCGCCGGCAAGTCGACGCTGGCGCGCGCGCTGAGCGAGCGGCTCATTGCGGCTGGCCTCACGGCGCGGACGACGCGTGAGCCCGGGGGCTCGCCGAAAGCCGAAGCCATCCGCGAGATGATCCTGGCCGGGCAGGCGCGCGATTACGGCCCCTTCGCCGAGGCGCTGATGTTCTCGGCCGCGCGGATCGACCATATCGACAGCCTGATCCGCCCGGCTCTGGAGCGCGGCGAATGGGTGATCTGCGACCGCTTCATCGATTCGACGCGGGTCTATCAGGGCGTGCTGGGCCAACTCGACAAGGCCGTGCTGGCCGAGCTTGAAGCCGTGACGATCTCCGGCCTGATGCCGGACTTGACGCTGATTCTCGATCTCGATCCCGAGATCGGCCTCGCCCGCGCCGCCAAGCGCCGCCGCCCCGGCGAGGCAATCGACCGTTTCGAAGGCGAGACGCTGGCCTTCCATCGCAATCTGCGCCAAGCCTACCAGGATATCGCGAGCGCCGAACCGCAGCGCTGCGCCGTGCTCGATGCGACATTGCCTCCCGAGGCGCTCGCGGAGGCGGCGTGGCATATCCTGCGCGAGCGCCTGCCAATCGATCCGGACACCTGATGCTAGCGACCAGCGACGAACCCGACCGGCTGCCGAACGCGCCGCATCCGCGCGAGACGCTGGCGCTCGTCGGCCATGCCGCGCGCGAACGAACCTTCCTCGACGCGCTGGCATCCGGCCGCATGCACCATGCTTGGTTGCTCGGTGGCCCCGAGGGCATCGGCAAGGCGAGCTTTGCCTATCGCGCCGCACGCTTCCTGCTTGCGGCGGGCGATCCGCAGGCGAGGGCGGCCCGCAGCGCCGATCTCGCCATGCCCGAGCACGATCCGGCGACGCGGCGGGTGATGGCGCAGTCGCATCCCGACCTGCATGTGCTGCGCCGGATTCCGAAGCCGGACGGCAAGAGCTACACCAGCAACATCCCGGTCGATTCCATCCGGCGCGTGATCGATCGCTTCGGGTCGAGCGCGGCCGAGGGCGGCTGGCGCGTCTGCATCGTCGACTCGGCCGAGGACATGGAACGCTCGGCCGCCAATGCCCTGCTCAAGCTCCTGGAGGAGCCGCCGCCGCGGGCGCTGTTCCTGATCATCGCTCATGCCCCCGGCCGGATGCTACCGACGATCCGCTCGCGCTGCCGGCTCCTGACCTTCGATCCGCTCGCAGAGGCCGATGTCGCGGAGGCCGGCCGACTGGCACTGGAGCGTATGGAGATGCCCTTCGACGGTTCGGCCCTGCGCCGCGCCGCGAGCCTGTCCGAAGGCTCGGTGCGCCGCGCGCTGACCTATGTCGACCCCGAGACGCTGGCGCTGGTCGAGGCGGTAAGGGCGCGGCTTGACGCCCTCCCGCAGATCGACCTTACCGCTCTGATGGCTCTGGCCGAGGATGTCGCCGGCAAGGCGGGCGAGCGCGATTTCGCGGTGATGATCGAGACCATACAAGGCTGGATCTCGGATCATCTCCACGCGCATGCTGCGGCGCAACCGGCGCGCCTTGCACCGCTGGCGGAGGTATGGGAAAAGCTTGGACAGCAGGCGCGCGAGGTCGAGACCTATAATCTTGACCGCCGCCCGCTCGTGATGACCCTGTTTCATGATCTGTCGTCTGCGGTGTCCCGCTCGCGCGCAGCGTGAAGCGAAGCTTTCGGACAGACGATGGCCACGGCCCCGAAATTCTATCTGACGACCGCGATCCACTACACCAACGGGCCGCCGCATATCGGCCACGCCTACGAGATGGTGGCGGCGGACGCGATCGCGCGCTTCAAGCGGCTCGACGGCTACGACGTCTTCGCCATGACCGGCACCGACGAGCACGGCCAGAAGGTCCAGCGCACCGCGGCGCAGAACGGCCTCTCGCCGAAGGAATTCGTCGACAAGATCGCGGCGCGCTTCGAGGAGATGGAGCAGCGCCTCGGCTGCTCCTTCGACCGCTTCATCCGCACCACCGATGCCGACCACAAGGTCTCGACCGACGAACTATGGCGACGGATGGAAGCCAATGGAGACATCTATCTCGCCAAATATGCCGGCTGGTACTCGGTGCGCGACGAAGCGTTCTACGGCGAGGAGGAGACCACCCTCCAGCCCGACGGCACGCGCCTGGGCGGGCAGGGCACTCCGGTCGAATGGGTCGAGGAGGAGAGCTATTTCTTCCGCCTCAAGTCCTATCAGGACCGCCTCCTGAAGCTCTATGAGGACGTACCGGACTTCATCTCGCCGGAGACCCGCAAGAACGAGGTCGTTTCCTTCGTGAAGGGCGGGCTCGAGGACCTCTCGATCAGCCGCACGACCTTCGATTGGGGCCTGCCCGTGCCCGGCGACCCGAAGCACGTCATGTATGTCTGGGTCGACGCGCTCAACAACTATGTCACCGGGACGGGCTTCCCCGATCCGGCGAGCCCGCGCGCGCATTACTGGCCGGCCGATGTCCATATCATCGGCAAGGACATCGTGCGCTTCCACGCGGTCTACTGGCCGGCTTTCCTGATGTCGGCGGGGCTGCCGTTGCCGAAGCGCGTCTTCGGCCACGGCTTCCTGCTGAACAAGGGCACGAAGATGTCGAAGTCGCTCGGCAACGTGGTCGATCCCTTCGGCCTCGCCGAGACCTATGGCGTCGACCAGCTGCGCTATTTCTTCCTGCGCGAGGTCTCCTTCGGCCAGGACGGCAATTACAGCCACGACGCCATCGTCGGGCGCATCAATGCCGACCTCGCCAATGATCTCGGCAATCTCGCGCAGCGCTCGCTGTCGATGATCGCCAAGAACTGCGAGGGCAGGGTGCCGCCGCGCGGGGCGCTCAACGAGGCCGACGAAGCCATGCTCGCCATGGCCGATGCGGCGCTCGCCAGGGCGCGCGAGGCGATGAAGGATTTCGCCCTTCACACCGTGCTCGCCGATCTCTGGGCTCTCATTGCCGAGGCGAACCGCTATTTCGCCAATAACGAGCCCTGGCGCCTGACCAAGACCGACCCGAGCCGCCGTGACACCATCCTCTATGTCACGATCGAGGTGCTGCGCGAGGTCGCGATCCTGGTGCAGCCGGTGATGCCGGTGGCCGCGGGCAGGCTGCTCGACCTGCTCGGCGTCGCGCCCGAGGCCCGCAGCTTCGCGGCACTCGGTGCGGAGCATCGGCTCGTCAGCGGTGCGGCCCTGCCGGCGCCGAGCGCGATCTTCCCGCGCTATGTCGAACCCGAGGACGACCAGGCGGCGTGATGGTCATCGATACGCATTGCCATCTCGACTTCCCGGATTTCGCCGAGGACCTGCCGGCCTATATTGCGCGCGCCGAGGAAGCCGGCGTCGGCCGGATGGTGACGATCTCGACGCGGGTAGCGCGCTACGCCGACTATGCCGCGCTGGCGGAGCGCTTTCCGTCGGTCTGGTTCTCGGTCGGCACGCATCCGCATAACGCCCATGAGGAGCTCGACGTCACGGCCGAGCGCCTCGTGGAGCTGTCGCGCCATCCGCGCTGCGTCGCCATCGGCGAGGCCGGGCTCGACTATCACTACGATTCGAGCCCGCGCGCCGCGCAAGCCCAGGGGTTGCGCACGCATATCGCCGCGGCGCGGATCACGCAGCTGCCGCTCGTCATCCATTCGCGCGAAGCCGATGACGACATGATCGTGATCCTGCGCGAGGAGATGGGGAAGGGCGCCTTCCCCGCCATCCTGCACTGCTTCACGGCCGGAGAAGCGCTGGCCATGGCCGGTGTCGAGCTCGGGCTCTACGTTTCCTTCTCGGGCATCCTGACCTTCAAGACCTCTGAGAACCTGCGCCGGATCGCCCGGATGGTCCCGCGCGAGCGCCTCCTGGTCGAGACCGATGCACCCTATCTGGCTCCCGTGCCGTTCCGGGGCAAGCGCAACCAACCGGCCTATGTCGTTGAAACCGCGAAGGTTCTTGGCGAAACGATCGGCGTGCCTTTCGATGAGATCGCAAGGATCACCACCGAGAATGCGCGGCGCTGCTACTGGAAGATGGACCACGCCGCGCCGGTCGCGCAGGTAGCCTGACGCGGCGCCATGACGCTTACCGTCACCATTCTCGGCTGTGGATCATCCGGCGGCGTGCCGCGCCCGGGCTCCGGCTGGGGCGCCTGCGATCCCAGCGAGCCGAAGAACCGGCGCCGCCGCTGCTCGATCCTCGTCGAGCGCATCGGCCCGGAAGGCATGACGCGTGTCCTCGTCGATACCTCGCCGGACCTGCGCGAGCAACTTCTCTCGGCCGAAGTGCCGGCGCTCGACGGTGTCCTGCTGACGCATGACCATGCCGACCACACCCATGGCATCGACGACCTGCGAGCGCTCGTCCTGCACATGCAGCGGCGCATCCGCATCTACGCCGACAAGGCGACCGAGGCGTCACTGCGCTCGCGCTTCAGCTATCTCTTCGAGACGCCGCAAGGCAGCTACTATCCGCCGATCCTCGATCTCGACCAGATCTCGGCCGGCCGGCCGCACACGATCGACGGCGCCGGCGGGCCGATCACGGCCTTGCCGTTCCGGGTCGAGCACGGGCCGAACTACGAGGCGCTGGGCTTCCGCTTCGGCGATCTCGGCTACCTGCCGGATGTCAGCCTGATCCCGCCGGCCGCCATGGAGGCCATGGCCGATCTCGACGTGCTGATCCTCGATTGCCTGCGCGAGACGCCGCATGTCAGCCATTTCCATCTGGCGCAGTCGCTGGAAGCGATCGCGCACCTGAAGCCACGCCGCGCCATCCTGACCAACCTCCATGTCGATCTGGATTATGCCAGCCTGAGCAAACGCTTGGCTGGCATTGCCGAAGTGGCGTACGACGGGATGACGATCTCGGTTCCGGTCTGAACACCCAGTATTTCAGGCAGCGCCCGCATCGAAATAAGTTCCATAATATACCTTATGCGAATCATAGATGGGCGAGTTTCAGCCTCTCCCTGCTCGCTCAATCCGACGCTGATAGCAAAGCCGGCAATCGCTCTGCAGCGACCGCCGGCCTCATCGTCTGTCCAATCTCCGGCAGCCGGTCAGCCCCGGCGCCCCCTCACGGCTTGTTCGGATCGAAATGCTTGGTCAGCTTGTGGCCGTAGCCGCCATAGTCGCGCTGGAGCGCATCCGAGCCGGCGGCGAAGGCCGTGACCTGCTGCGGGAAGCGCGTCTCGAACATGAAGGCCAGCGTGCCCTCCAGCTTATGCGGCTTCAATTCGACATTGCTCGCCTTCTCGAAGGCATCCATGTCCGGCCCATGCGGCAGCATGGTGTTGTGCAGCGAGATGCCGCCCGGCACGAAGCCGCCGCCGGTCTTGGCGTCATAGACGCCGTAGACCAGCCCCATGAACTCGCTCATCACGTTCATATGGTACCAGGGCGGCCGGAAGGTGTTCTCGGCCACCAGCCAGCGATCCGAGAAGATGACGAAGTCGATATTGGCGGTGCCGGGCGTCTCCGAGGGCGAAGTCAGCACCGTGAAGATCGACGGATCGGCGTGGTCGTAGAGGATCGGCCCGACCGGTGAAAAGCGCCTGAGATCATATTTGTACGGGGCATAGTTGCCATGCCAGGCGACGACGTCGAGCGGCGAATGCTCGATATCCGCGGCCCAGAGATTGCCGCCCCATTTCACATACATCTTCGACGGCGCGTCGCGGTCCTCGAAGGCTGCGACCGGCGTCAGGAAATCGCGCGGATTCGCGAGGCAGTTGGCGCCGATCGGCCCGCGCTCCGGCAAGGTGAAGGCGCCGCCATAGTTCTCGCAGATATAGCCCCTCGCCGGCCCGTCCCTGAGCTCGACGCGGATCTTCACGCCACGCGGGATCACGGCGATCTCGCCCGGCTCGATATCGATGATGCCGAACTCCGTCCAGAGCCTGAGATCACCCTGCTGCGGCACGAACAGCATCTCGCCATCGGCATTGTAGAAATACTCGTCCACCATCGAGCGGGTGATCAGGTAGACATGCGCGCCCATGCCGCCCTGGCTGCCGGCATCGCCGGCAGTGGTCATGCTGCGGATGCCCTCGACGAAGGAGATCGGTTCCGACGGAATCGGGATCGGGCTCCAGCGCAGCGGCGCGATCGGCATGTCGACCTCGCGGGCCGGCGCGGTGCGCCAGAACCCGGCATCGACCTTCCGGAATTCGTTCCAATGCGCCACCGTTGGCCGGATGCGATAGAGCCAGGAGCGCTCGTTGGTGGTGCGCGGCGCGGTGAAGGGCGAGCCCGAGAGCTGCTCGGCATAGAGCCCATAGGCGCATTTTTGCGGCGAGTTGCGCCCGAGCGGCAGGGCGCCCGGCAGCGCCTCGGTCTCGAAACCGTTGCCGAAGCCTGACATGTAGCCCGTCGCGATGGCACTCTCGGCCTTGGCGGCACCGGCATGGGCCGGGTTCTGAACGTTCATGGTGGCGCCCTCTCCTCGCGACGGCCTCAGGCCGGCGGCATGCCCTGTGCGGGCTCTTGTTCGAGATGGTTGCTTTGGTAACTGTCGATTTTGTAACTAACAAGGCATGTCGAAACTCGCGCTCGAGCATTTCCTGCCCTATCGCCTGAACCGCCTGAGCTCGGCGGTGTCCCAGCAGTTCCGTGCGGTCTATGGGCCGCATCACGACCTCACCGTGCCGGAATGGCGGGTGCTGGCCACCCTCGCCCAGTTCGGCACGATGACGGCCAAGGCCATCGGCAAGCACTCCTCGATGCACAAGACCAAGGTCAGCCGGGCCGTACGGGCACTCGAGGAGCGGCGCTGGCTGACCCGCCGCGAGAGCGAGCAGGACCGGCGCGAGGAAAGCCTGTCGCTGACGGCGCCCGGCCTGCAGGCCTATGGCGAGATCGTGCCCCGCGCGCTGGCCTTCGAGGCCGGCATCCTCGCCGCGCTCGGCCCCCATGCCGAGCCTCTGCTCGAAGCATTGGCGCTGATGGAGGAGCGCTTCCCCATCGACTGAATGCCTCGTCCCAAGCGCTGGGGACAGAGACCGGGCGCCGCTTGCGCTTAGGCTCGCCATCGAACTGGCCGAGTCAGAACGGAACGGATGAGCCTATGCAGGGCAGCACTCTCGACGCGCGGGCTGAAAACCCGCCTCGCCCCACCTCCTCCGCTGTCGCGCTCGACGCCAGCCACGATCCGGCGCTGCGCAGCTGGGTCGCATCGGCGCGGGACCATGCGGAATTCCCGATCCAGAACCTGCCCTTCGGCGCGTTCTCGCCCGAAGGCGAGCCGGCACGTGGCGGTGTGGCCATCGGCGACGAAATCCTCGATCTGGCGGCGCTCGCCGCGTCCGGTCTTTGCGCCGATATCGAGGAGATCGTCGCAGCGGCAGCCGCGCCGAGCTTGAACGGCTTTCTCGGATTGGGAACGGGTGCGCGCAGGCAACTGCGGGCGCGGCTTTCGGCCCTGCTGGCGGAAGGCTCGCCTGCGCAGACCGCGCTGAAGCCGATGCTGCATCCGGCGCGGAAATGCGTGCTCGGCCTGCCCGCCCGGATCGGCGACTACACCGATTTCTATGCCGGCATCCAGCACGCCCTGAATATCGGCTCGCTGCTGCGGCCGGACAATCCGCTGCTGCCGAACTACAAGCATATCCCGATCGGCTATAACGGCCGCGCCTCGTCGGTCAGGCCCTCCGGCGAGCCCTTCCTGCGCCCCAATGGCCAGCGCAAACGTCTGGACGAAGCAGAGCCCAGCTTCGGCCCTTGCCGCAATCTCGACTACGAGCTGGAACTGGGCATCTGGATCGGCCCGGGCAACGCGCAAGGCTCGCCGGTGCCGATCGACGAGGCCGACGACCGGATCGCCGGGTTCTGCCTGCTCAACGACTGGTCGGCGCGCGATATCCAGGCCTGGGAATACCAGCCGCTCGGCCCCTTCCTGTCCAAGGGCTTTGCCACGACAATCTCGCCCTGGATCGTCACGCCGGAGGCGCTGGCGCCCTTCCGGAAGACTCAGGCGCCACGGCCGGAAGGCGATCCGGCGGCCCTGCCCTATCTCAGCCCAAGTGACGCCACCGCCTCCCATGCGCTCGACATCACGATGGAGGTCTTCATTGAGACCGCTTCCATGCGCGCGAACGGCCTGGCGCCGCACCGGCTCTCGCTCGGCAGCACACGCGACCTTTATTGGACGCCGGCCCAGTTCGTCGCCCATCACAGCTCGAACGGCTGCAATCTCGAACCGGGCGATCTCTTCGGCTCCGGCACGATCTCGGGGCGCGATCCCGGCTCCTTCGGCAGCCTGATGGAGATCACGCGCGGCGGCCGCGAGCCGATCGCGCTGCCCAATGGCGAGAGCCGGACCTATCTCGTCGATGGCGACGTCATCGTCATGAAGGCCAGCGCCCGGCGGGAGGGTTTCGCCTCGATCGGCTTCGGCGAATGCCGGGCCGAAGTGCTGCCGGCGCGCGGCTGAAGCGGGCGCCGCTGTCCCCTGCTCTGGTGACAGCGGACGCGCTATGGCTTCGGCATCATCGGGTTGTCGCTGCCTTCGGGGATCGCATGCAGAAGCGCTTCACACTCGCCGCTTCGGACCAGCCACCGGGAGACGCCGAGAAGGGCGTGCTCGGGCGGCGCCGCTCCGGCGACGCCTATGAGACGCTGCGCAACGCCATCCTCTCCGGGGAAATGCGGCCGAACGAGCCGCTGATCGAGGCCGATATCGCGGCCGCGCTTGCGGTCAGCCGCACGCCGGTGCGCGAGGCCCTGCAACGGTTGGCCGTCGAGCAGTTGATCGTGCCGCGCCGCCGCGGCTGGGCCGTGCGCGAGATCACCGCGGTCGAGGCCAGCGAGAATTCGGAGGTCCGCGCCGCGCTGGAAGGCTATGCGGCGCGGCTCGCCGCCGAGCGGGCAACCGATGACGAGATCGCCGCGGTCGCGGCCGTCCATGCCCGCCGCATCGCCAGCGACCCGGCCGACGACCGAACTCGTGTCGAGACCAACCGCGAGTTCCACGGCATCATTGTCAGCGCCGCCCGCAACGAGAAGCTGCGCGACGCGATCCTGCGTTCCGGCCGATTCTACTTCAACGGCTCGGTGGCGCGGATGACCTCGCCGGCCGAATTCCGCCTCAGCAACGAGGATCACGAGATCATCCTGCAGGCCTTGCGGGCGCGCGACGGCGACCGGGCCGAGCAGGCGATGCGCAAGCACATCATGCGCACCTTCCATATCTTCCGCGAGCTTTCCTATCCCGCCCATGGCGCGCCCTCGCTGGCGCCGCTGCATGGCTCGGAAGGATAGAAGCCGCGATGTCCCACGCCGCTGTGACAGATGCCCGCCACCGGCCCGCTATGATCCCCGCAGGATCGGGCTGCCATGAGCTGACGACCTCAACGACACAACAAGCCGACGACCAGGGAGAGAGACGATGAGCGTGAACAAGACCGCAGCCGGCCTGACGCTGGCCGCCAGCCTGCTGATCGGGGCCGCAGCCGGCGCGCAGGAGCCCGGCATCACCGACAAGGCGATCAAGATCGGCATCTTCGGCCCGCTATCGGGCCCGAACATGGCCTATGGCTTCGACGTCGTGAACGCGGCCAAGATGTACTACGACAAGATCAACAAGGAAGGCGGCATCCACGGCCGCAAGATCGAGTATGTCGTCGAGGACGACCGCGGCAACGCCAACGACTTGGTCGCGGCGGTGAAGAAGCTGGTCGAGCAGGAAAACGTGTTCATGCTCAATGGCGGCTCCTGCTCGGCCGCCGTCGTCGCCGCCAAGGACTATGTCGTCCGCAACAAGGTGCCCTATCTGATGCTGAACGCGTCGGGCGACGGCGCGCTGTTCCCGCCGACCGATTACATCTTCGGCGCCTATTCGATCTCGCAATACGCCGTCGGCGGCGCGATGGTCGAGTTCGCCGCCAAGCAGTTCGGCGCCAAGAACGTCGCCTATATCAACCATGACGACGCCTATGGCGCCTGGAACCTCGAAGGCTCGAAGAAGGACGCCGAGGTCAACGGCGTGAAGCTCTCGGTCGAGTCGATCAATCCCGGCATCAACGACGTCACCGCGCCCTTCCTGAAGGTGCGCGCCGCCAATCCGGATGCGATCCTGCTGGTCACCTATGCCCGCCCGGCGGCGCTGCTGATCAAGAAAGCGGCGGAGATGGGCTTCAACAAGCCGATCATCCTCTCGGTCACCGGCACGGCCAGCCTCAACCAGCTCGCCGAGAATGTCGGCAAGGACGCGCTCAAGAACTTCTACACCCAGGAAGTGATGATCGACTCGCCCGGCGGCGCCAAGCTGAAGCCGATCTACGACATGTACAAGGCGGCCTATCCGGAGCTCGCGGCCAGGCCCGACCATCCGCAGACCTACATGCCCTATGGCATTCCCCCGGCGATGTCGCTCGTCAAGGCGCTGCAGGATGCTGGCCCGAACCCGACCCGCGAGAAGGTGCTCGCCGCGCTGAAGACGCAGGATTTCGACTCGGGCGTCATGGCCGGCCGCATGCAGTTCGGCCCGGAGCAGCGCGCCGCCAACCGCTCGACGATCTTCATCAAATATGACGGCACGACCATGGCCCCGCTGCCGGGCGTCTTCACCAGCCGCTGGACCTACCAGGCGAAGTGATCGCCACGGGCGGGCCGCTCGGCCCTCCCTCCTGAGACCGGGCGGCGGCCCTGGCGCCGCCGCCCTTCCCTGACCTGAGCATCGGGCCGGATATGGACCTGCAACTCGCGCTGATCTTCCTGCAGCAAGGCATCGCCTCGGGCCTCGTCTCGGGCAGCGTCTATGCCCTGCTGGCGCTCGCCATCGTGGTGATCTTCAAGACCTCGGATGTGCCGAACTTCGCCCAGGGCGAGGTCTTCATGGCGGCGGGCTATGTCGCGCTCTATCTCTTCGTCTTCCAGAAGATGCCGATCTGGGTCGTGCTGCCGGCGACGCTGGTCGTCGCCTTCCTCGCCATGGCGCTGTTCCGCCGCTTCGTGCTCGATCAGGTCGCTAAGTCCGCGAAGGACCTCGTCTATTTGGTCATCGCGACGCTCGGCCTGTCCTATGTGCTGAAGGGCCTCGTCCGCCGCACCGGCTTCGGCGACACGCCGCGCTCCTTCCCGGCGCTGGTGCCGACCGATTCCATCATGATCGGCCAGGCCTCGGTGACGATGCTCGATCTCGCCATCTTCGGAACCGCCGTCACCGTGATGGCCGCCTTCTTCTGGATGTTCAACTACACCAAGACCGGCCGGGCCATGCGCGCCGTCGGCATGAACCCCAAGGCCGCTCAGCTCGTCGGCGTCGACCTGCGCCGCTGCCATATGCTGATCTGGGGCCTCTCCGGCGTGATCTCGGCCATCGCCGCCCTGCTGATCTCGCCGAAGATCCTGATGACCGCCGATATGGGCTCGATCGTCATGCTCGCCTTCGCTGCGGCGATCGTCGGCGGCTTCTCCAGCCTGCCCGGTGCTGTGGTCGGCGGCTTCGTCATCGGCATCGTCGAGAACATGGTCGGGCTGTTCATCTCGTCGCGCGCCATCGTGCTCGCCCCCTTCCTCGCCATCCTGATCGTGCTCGTCCTGCGTCCGCAGGGCCTGTTCGGCGGGAAGCTGACGATCAAGAAGGTCTGAAGCCCCGTGTCGTCACCTCCTCTCGCATCGCCCGCGCCGGCCAGGCGCGCGCTCTCAGGCCCCGCCCTGATCGGGCTTGTGGCGGCCGTGATCGTGGCCGTTGCCCTGCCCGTCTTCACCTCGGGCTATGTCGTCTACATCGCCAACCTGCTGCTGGTCTTCGTGGTGCTCTGCCTCGGCCTGCACATCGTCATCGGCGAAACCGGCCAGTTCTCGATGGCCCATGCCGCCTTCTACGGCATCGGCATCTATGCCAGCGCGCTCGCCAACCGCGCGGTCGACCTGCCCTACCCCGTCGCCATGCTATTCGGTGCGCTGGTCGCCGGCGCCGTCGGCCTATTCATCGGCGCGCTCGCGCTCAGGATGCGCGACATCTATCTGGCGCTCGCCACCTTCGCCTTCGGCGAGGCGATGCAATGGGTCTTCGCCAACTGGGACAGCGTCACCAACGGCCCGAACGGCCTGCGCATCAGCCCGGCCCGCTTCGGCCCGATCGAGATCCTCAGCGACAAGCAGGCCTACCCCTTCGTGCTGTTCTTCTGCCTGGTGATAATCGGGCTCACCGTCGCGATCTCGCGCTCGCGTCTCGGCCGCTCCTTCCGGGCGGTGCGCGAGTCGGAGGTCGCCGCGATGGCGATGGGCATCGACGTGCGCCGCGCCCGGATCGTCTCCTTCGGCCTCTCGGCCGCGATCGCGGGTTTTGCCGGAGGCATGTTCGGCCTGTTTCAGACCTTCATCCACCCGGATAGCCTGGGCTTCCAGACCACGATCCTCGTGCTCACCATGGTCGTGGTCGGCGGGCTCGGCTCGATCGCGGGCGCCATCGGCGGGGCGATCGTGTTCGGGCTGATCTCGGAGGTGCTCCGCCAGGCGCCGCAATACCAGGAGATCATCTACGGCGCGATCCTGATCCTGTTCATGATGTACGCGCCGCGCGGTCTCTTCGCCTTCATCGGCGATCGCATCCGGGAGGCGCGCCATGGCCGCTGAGAGCGCTCCCTTCCTCAATGTCGAGGGGCTGACCATCCGCTTCGGCGGACTCACCGCGGTCGGTGGGCTCGACATGGCCGTCGCCAAGGGCTCGATCCATGCGCTGATCGGCCCGAACGGCGCCGGCAAGTCGACGACCTTCAACTGCATCTCGCGCTTCTATACGCCGAGCGCCGGGCGCATCACCTATGACGGGCGCGACATCACCCGCATGCCAGCCCGCGAGATGGCGGGTCTCGGCATCGCCCGCAGCTTCCAGAACCTCGAACTCTTCGGCGAGCTCACCGTCTTCGAGAACGTGCTGATCGGCGCTCATGTCCATGCCGGCCGCTCCTGGCGCGACGCGATCAGCGCGCGTCCGCGCGGCATCGCCGAGCATGTCGATGAGTTGCTGGAGCGCACGGGCCTGACCTCCTACGCCCAGACCAAGGCGCGCAACCTCGATTTCGGCCACCAGAAGATGGTCGAGATCGCCCGCGCGCTCGCGATCCGCCCCAAGCTCCTGCTGCTCGACGAACCGGCCGCCGGCCTGCGCAACCGCGAGATCGCGGCGCTCGACCGCCTGCTCTGCGAATTGCGCGAGCGCGACGGCATCACGATCCTGCTGGTCGAGCATGTCATGCAACTGGTCATGTCTATCTCGGACAAGATCACGGTGCTGAGCTTCGGCACCAAGATCGCCGAGGGCACGGCCGCCGAGGTGCGCGCGCATCCCGCCGTGATCGAAGCCTATCTCGGCCGCGACGCGGCGACCGCCGGGGAGGCGAACCATGGCTGACCTCCTCGAAATCGACGGCATCTCCGCCTCCTATGGCCGCATCCAGGCGCTGTCCGAGGTCTCGCTCAAGGTGCCGGAAGGGGCGATCGTCGCCCTGCTCGGCTCGAACGGCGCCGGCAAGAGCACGACGCTGAACACCGTCTCGCGGCTCGTGCCGGTGACGAAGGGGCGCATCCGCTTCGCCGGCGAGGAGATCCAGTCCTGGGCCTCGCACAAGGTCGTCTCGGCCGGCGTGCTGCAGGTGCCGGAAGGCCGCGAGGTCTTCCGCGACATGAGCGTGCGCGAGAACCTCGACATGGGCGCCTATCGCCGCAGCGACGCTGCCGGCATCAAGCGCGATCTCGACCGGGTCTTCGAATATTTCCCGAAGCTTCAGGAGCGTCTGCAGCAGAAGGCCGGCACGCTCTCCGGTGGCGAGCAGCAGATGCTGTTGATCGGCCGGGCGCTGATGGCCGGCCCGCGCCTGCTCCTGCTCGACGAGCCCTCGCTCGGGCTCTCGCCGGTGCTGGTGCAGCAGATCTTCGCGATCATCGAGCGGCTGAACAAGGACGGGCTCACCATCCTGCTGGTCGAGCAGAACGCGGCAATCGCGCTGGGCTGCTCGACCTATGCCTACATCCTCGAGAACGGCGAGATGGCCCTCGAAGGGGCATCCGCACAACTGCGGCAGGACGACAGCGTCCGCCGCACCTATCTCGGCGGCTGAGCCGGGACGCGACACAAACAGGAACCGGCTCATGGCTACGCCGCAGGACAAACCCATCGCTCTCGTCACGGGCGGCGCACGCGGGATCGGCCGGGCCATCGTCGAGCGGCTCTGCGCCGACGGCTTTGCGGTCGGCATCCTCGACCGCGAGGCGGAGATCGCGGCCGCGCTGGTGAAGGAGCTTGAGGCGCAGGGCCACAGCGTCTTCTTCGAGCCGGTCGACCTTGCCGATCATGCCGGCCTCGCCGCGCTGGCAGAGCGGCTGCCGGTGGCGCAGGCGCTGATCAACAATGCCGGCATCTTCGAGAACAAGCCGTTCTTCGATCTCGCGGCGAGCGATTTCGGCCGGATGATGGATGTCAACGTCACCGCGCTCTTCCTGCTCTCGCAGGCCGTGGCGCGGCGGATGGAAAAGGGCGGGCGCATCGTCAACATCGCCTCGCGGACCTTCCTGGGCGCCCGGAACCACGCCCACTACGTCGCCTCGAAGGCCGCCGTCGTCGGCCTGACGCGGGCGATGGCGATGGAGCTTCTGCCGCGCGGCATCGCCGTCAACGCGGTGGCGCCGGGCGGGGTCGCGACCGAGATGGTGGCGAAGCAGTCCGAGGAGGCGCGCGCCGCCCTGCTCGCCCAGCAGCCGACGGGAGCGCTCGCGGCGCCCGAGGACATCGCCAACGCCGTCGCTTTCCTCGCCTCGCCGCGCACCAATTTCATCTACGGCCAGGTCCTGCTCGTCGACGGCGGCAAGTCGCTCGGCGGTGGCATGGGCGGCTGAGGACATGGCGATGAGCGAGAGCTTCGACGAAATCCGCGACGTCGTCGTGATCGGCTCCGGCGCCGGCGGTATGTCGGCGGCGATCACCGCCGCCAAGGCCGGGCTCGACGTGCTGCTGATCGAGAAGAGCGAGTATATCGGCGGGAGCACCGCCGTCTCGGGCGGCGCCATGTGGGTGCCGGAGAACCCGCATGCCGCCAAGGCCGGCCATGCCGATACCCGCGAAGCGGCGATGACCTATCTCGAGGCCGTGCTCGGCAACCGCCTGCGGCCGGACCTGATGCGTGCCTTCCTCGATAACGGCCCGGAGATGGTCCGCTTCTTCGAACGCGAGACGGCGCTGAAATTCGAGGCGCGGGCCTATTCGCCGGACTACCAGCCCGAGCAGCCCGGCGCCTCCAAGGGCGGACGGACGATCGATCCCGCGCCCTATGACGGCAACGAACTCGGCGCCGATTTCGCCCTGCTGCGCCCGCCGCTGAAGGAATTCACCGTGCTTGGCGGCATGATGGTGAACCGCAAGGATATCGACGCGCTGGTCGGCCGCTTCCGCAACTTGGCGAACTTCAAGCATAGCGCGAAGCTGCTGATCCAGTACGGGCTCGACCGCCTGCGCCATCCGCGCGGCGCGCGCCTGCTGATGGGCAATGCGCTTGCGGGACGCCTGCTGAAATCGGCGCGGCAGGCGGGCGTCGACATCCGCACGCAGACGCCGGCCGGCTCGCTAGCCCTCAAGGACGGCTCTGTCATCGGCCTCACCGTCAAGGGCCCACAAGGCGAGCGCCGCATCGGCGCGCGGCGCGGCGTCGTGCTGGCGAGCGGCGGCTTCCCGGCCAATGCCGCGATGCGCGGCGAGCACATGCCGCATGCGGATGTGCATCGCTCGATGGCGCCGAAGACCGATACCGGTGACGGCATCAAGCTAGGTCTCAAAGCCGGCGGCGCCCTGCGCGACGACAATATCGGCGCGGCCTTCTGGACACCGGTCTCGGTGCTGAAAAAGCCGGATGGCAGCGAGGTGCAGTTCCCGCACCTGATCCTCGACCGGGCCAAGCCCGGACTGATCGCGATCGACGGCCAGGGCCGACGCTTCGTCAACGAGGCGACCTCCTATCACGGCTTCGTCGAGGCGATGCATGCGAGCGGCGCCGTACCCGCCTTCCTCGTCTGCGACAGCGATTTCCTGCGCAAGTACGGGCTCGGCCTCGTCCATCCCGGCCTGAAGACCCCCAAAACCTTCGTCGAAGCCGGCTATCTGTTCGAGGGCGAGAGCGTCGCGGCGCTGGCCGGACGCATCGGCGTCCCGGCCGCGGCGCTGGCGGAGGCGGTCGCCGGCATGAATACTGCGGCGCGCTCCGGCGCGGATGCGGCCTTCGGCAAGGGCTCCAGCGAGTATAACCGCTATCTCGGCGACCCCAACCACAAGCCCAATGCCTGCCTCGGGCCGATCGAGACCGCGCCCTTCTATGCCGTGAAGGTCTGGCCCGGCGATATCGGCACCGCGACCGGCCTGACCTGCGACCCGCAGGCGCGCGTGCTCGGCCGCGACGAGAAGCCCGTTGGCGGGCTCTATGCCTGCGGCAACGACATGAACTCGATCATGGCCGGCGCCTATCCCGGCGCCGGCATCACGCTCGGCCCCGCGCTCACCTTCGGCTTCATCGCCGGGCGGGCGCTCGCCGCCGAGCCCGACCGCTTGCCGCGCTGAGAAAGGCACTCCGATGAAGCTCTACCAGTCCGCCACCTCGCCCTTCGTGCTCAAGGTCCGGATCGCCGCCGCCGAGCTCGGCCTCCTCGACCGGATCGAGATGCTCGACGTCTCGCAGGAGTACAAAGCTGGCGGGCCGCTGGCGCGCGAGCAGAACATCATCAAGACCAATCCGCTGGGACAGGTGCCGACCCTGCTGCTCGAAGACGGCTCGACGATCGCCGACAGCCGCGTCATCTGCGAATATCTCGACGGGCTCGGCGGCGGCTCGCTGTTTCCCGCAGAGCCCAAGGCGCGCTGGAACGCCCTGACCGAGCAAAGCTATGGCGACGGCCTGCTCGATGCGGCGCTGGCAGCGCGCTACGAGGGGCTGCTGCGCAGCGAGGAACAGCGCTGGCAGCGTTGGATCGACGGCCAGCTCGCCAAGGTCCATGCCACGCTCGACCTGATCGAGGGCAAGGCCGCCGGCTTCGGCGAGCGCGTCGATATCGGCACGATCACCTTCTATTGCGCGCTGGCCTATCTCGACCTGCGCTTCGCCGACCTGAACTGGCGCGAAGGCCGGCCGCATGCTGCCGCCTGGTTCGCCAAAATCGCCGAACGTCCGGCCTTCGGCGGCCAGAAACTGGGCTGAGGCCGGAACGGCAGGAGGCGGCGATGGGTGCGAATCTCGGGCTTGCCGGCCGGACCGTCCTGATCACCGGCGGCGCTTCCGGCATCGGGCGGGAATGCGCGCTGGCGCTGGCGCGCGAAGGCGCCGCCGTCGCCATTGCCGACGCGAATGAGCAGGGCGCGACCGAGACCGTCTGCGAGATCGCGGCGCTCGGCGCCCGCGCCGTCGTGGCGAGCTTCGATGTGCGCAGCCCGACAGCGACCGAAACCGCAATCGAGGCGATCGAGCGCGATCTCGGCCTGCTGGACGGGTTGATCACCGCCGCCGGCATCTCCCGCCCTGCCCCGGCGACCGAACTCGCCGCCGAAAGCTGGGAAGCGGTGATCGGCGTCAATCTCTCCGGTACTTTCTATTCCTGCCAGGCGGCCGGCCGGCGCATGGTCGCGCGCGGGCGCGGCGCCATCGTCACGATCGGCTCGGTCTCCTCGCTCGGCGGCCAGTCCGGCCGCGCGCATTACTGCGCCTCGAAGGCCGGCGTCGTCGGGCTGACGCGCGACCTCGCGGTCGAATGGGGCTCGCATGGCGTGCGCGTGAACTGCATCGGCCCGAGCGCGACCGATACCCCGATGATCCGCCGCGGCATTCCCGAAAGCTTCGTCTCCGGCGTGATGGAGGACCGCACGCCGCTCGGGCGCCTGGCCCAGCCTTCCGAGGTCGCCTCCGTCTGCCTGTTCCTGCTCTCGGACCTCGCGAGTTACGTCAACGGCGCGCTCATCATGGCCGATGGCGGCGTCTCGGCCGGCTTCTTCACGCGCGGCCATGGCCGCGATTTCTCGTCCAAGGCCCTGCTCGCGCAGGGCATCTACAGCGAATGAACCGGAGACCGACATGAGCAAGCTCGCCCTCGTCACCGGCGCCGGCCGCGGCATCGGCGCGGCCATCGCCCATAAGCTCGCGGCCGATGGCTGGCGGGTCGCCGTCTGCGACCTGACGAAGGAGCCGGCGGCAGCGGTCGCGGCGGCCCTTCCCGGCTCCGGCCATAGCGGCTGGGCGGTCGATGTCTCCGACGAGTCTTCGGTCGAAGCGCTGTTCGATGAGGTCGAGGCCGCTCACGGCCCTGTCACCGGGCTGGTCTGCAATGCCGGCGTGCTCCTGATGGCGGCCGATGGCGAGCGGCCGACCATTTTCGACATGACGCTCGACGACTGGGAGAAAACCCATGCCGTGAACACGCGCGGCGTCTTCCTGAGCATCCGTGCCTATGCGCGCAGGCGCCGGGCACTGCCGGTCGAAGGCGGGCGCGTCACCACCACCAGCTCGGTCGCAGCGGAGCTTGGCGGCTATCGCGGCTCCGCCAGCTATATCTCGTCGAAATCGGCGATCCTCGGCTTCACCAAGGCGATGGCGCGCGAACTCTCGTCGCTCGGCATCACCGTGAACTGCGTCGCGCCGGGCGTGATCGACGCGCCGATGCTCGCCGCGGCAACGCCGCGCTCGGCCGCGCCGAGCTCGATGGATGCGCTGGCGCAGGCGGTGCCGCTCGGCCGGCTCGGCACGCCGGAGGATATCGCCGGGGCCGTGTCTTTCCTGCTCTCCGAGCAGGCCTCCTACGTCACCGGCGCGACGATCGACGTCAATGGCGGCTACCGCATGGCCTGACTGGGGAGACCGACATGATCCTGCACGGCTATTTCCGCTCCTCGGCCGCCTGGCGCACGCGCATCGCCTTTAATCTCAAGGACGTGACGCCGCAGAGCGTGATCCACAACCTGCGCGACGGCGCCCAGAACGAGCCGGCCTATGCCGCGATCAATCAGCAGAAGCTGATCCCGGCGCTGGAGCTCGATGACGGCACCGTGTTGACCCAATCGCTCGCGATTATCGGCTGGCTTGATCGCGAGATGCCGCAGCCGCCGCTCTTTCCGGCTGACAATGCGCTACGCGCCCGCGTCGAGGCCTTCGCGCTGGTGATCGCCTGCGAGACCCATCCCTTCCAGAATCCGAAGATACAGAAGCGCCTGCGCGGCAAGGGCTTTTCGGAAGCGGATGTGCAGGACTGGCTCGCCGCCGCGATGAGCGAGGGCCTGAGCGCCTGCGAACAACTGATCCAGGACCAGCCCGGCCCGTTCTGCTTCGGGGATGCGCCGACCTTGGCCGATATCTGCCTCGTGCCGCAGATCGGCAGCGCGAGGCGCTACGGGATCGACCTTTCGCCCTATCCGAAGCTCGTCGCGATCGACGCGCATTGCGCCACCCTGCCCGCCTTCATCGCGGCAAGGCCCGACCAGCAGCCGGACGCGGTCTGAGCCGGCTCACATCAGGATGCGCATCAGCTCGTTCTGCGAGGAGATGCCGAGCCGCGCATAGGCGCGCTTGCGATAGGTCAGCACGGTATTGATGCCGACGCCGAGTTCGAGCGCGATGCCCTCGGAGGTCAGGCCGGCGGCGACGAGCGCGCAGACGTCCCGCTCGCGCTTCGAGAGTTCCGGCGCGGCCTTTTCCAACCGGGCGTGGAAATCCCGCGCGGCGCCACGACCACCTGCCGGCTTCGTCACCTCGTAATGCCGCCAGAGCGCCGCCATCAGCAGCGGCGCACTCTCGACCAGATTGTCGATTTCCGACTCGCTGAAGCTCTCCTTGCGGCGGCGATAGATGCTGAGCCGCATCGTGCCGGCCTCGCGGCGCTGCAGCAGCGAGAAGCGCTCCGACAAGCCGACCGAGAGATAGCACTCGCTGCGATAGGCCGAGCTTTCGATATCGCCGGCCTTCATCCGCACGCCCCAGCAATCCGCCTCGTCACCATCGTCGAGCGGGATCGCGTTGGCCGGATCGGCGCGCCAGTGCCGAGAGACGTAGCGGCGGGCAATCTCGAGCGCCGGCTGCCCGGAATTGTAGTGGTTCTCAGCCAGGAGCGTATGCACCTCGCCATCGGGGGCGGCGACGAAGGCGGTGACGATCTCGGTGCCGGTGAAGCGCCGGGCAATATCGAATAGACCGCTCGAAAAATCGGAGCGGCCGACGCTTTCGATCACACGCGGCATGGTCGCCAGGATACTGCGCGCGGCTACGGCCTGCTGGATGGCCACAAGCTGCATTCAAACCTCCCGCCGGCCCCTCTTTCGGTCCGGCTTGCAGCCGGCGGCGGAGGCCGTTTCAGGCCTACAGCGTTAACAGTATCCAACTTCGCATGCAAACTTTTGGATGAGGGCGAGACCGGGTGTCGTGGCCGTTGTCAGCCGACCAGCCCGCGCTCCAGCGCCACGTCGATGCAGCCATGGATATGGCCGTGAAGCAGCCGTTGCGCCTTGGCCGCGTCGCGATTGAGCGCGCAGTCGAGCAAGGCCTTGTGGTCCTCGGTCGAGGTCGGCCCCCAGAAGATGAAGAAGACCATCTGGTAGCGCAGATAGCGGTCATAGATGCCGGCATGGAGATCGAGCAGCGCCTTCGAGCCGCAGGCCGAGACCAGCGCCTGATGGAACTCGAAATCGTAGCGTTTCCAGGCCTGCGTGCCGGTTTCGTCGCCGGCAAGCAGGCGCTGCTCCATCCGCGCAAGCTTGTGATGGGCGGCGACGACGCGCCCTTCCCACTCGACATCGCCGGCCTCGAAGGATTGTGCCAGCGCGTTGCTCTCGATCAGCAGGCGCAGGTCGGCGAGTTCCTTGAGGTCCGTCGCCGAACAGGGCGCGACCTGGAAGCCGCGCTGCCCCTCCGCGACGACGAGCCCCTCCGGCGCCAGCCGGTTCAGGATCTCGCGCAAGGTGCTGATGCCGACGCCATAGACCGATTTCAAACGGTCGAGCGGCAGGCGCTGGCCGGGCTGAAGCACGCCGAAGACGATGTCGTGCTTGATGCGCTCATAGGCCTGCTCGCCGGTCGAGAGAACCGGAATCTCCTCGCCGCCGATCTCGAATGCCGCGTCCGTCATATCGCTCAAAACCCCTCGCACGTTCCTGTCAGGAAGCAAGGCTGCCCGCAAGCCTACGCTCACGGCCACACAAATCAACTGATGATCGATGAATTATCAGTTGATCTCTCGTTCATCTTGTATCACGTTCCGCTCACAAGCTACGAGCGAGGCCGGCAGAGCTTCGCCTGGGAGGGTGTCATGGCGGACAAGGAAGCAGCGGCATCGCGCCGGATTTTCATCCTTAACGGCCCCAACCTGAACCTGCTCGGGCAGCGCGAGCCGCATATCTACGGCTCGACCACGCTCAGCGAGATCGGCGAGCGCTGCGAGGCGAAGGCGCATTCGCTCGGTTTCAGCGTTGATTTCCGCCAGACCAATTTCGAGGGCGAGCTGGTCGAGAGCGTGCAGCAGGCGCGGCAGCAGGCCTGCGGCATCATCATCAACCCGGCCGGCTACAGCTTCACATCGGTCGCGCTGCTCGATGCGCTCAGGATGTTCGACGGCCCGAAGATCGAGTTGCACATCTCGAATGTGCATGCGCGCGAGAGCATCTATCACAACTCGCTGGTCTCGCGGACGGCGACCGGCATCATCATCGGCCTGGGCGCTGCCGGCTACGAATTGGCAATCCAGGCGATGGTCGGCCTCGTCGCGGCGCGGAACTGACGGCGGTGCCCTCGCCTGCCCGCCCCCGCGAAGCCTCAGGCGCGCAGCATGCGCAGCACCGTGTCGATCGCGGCGGCGCGGCGGCGTGCCAGCGCCTCGGGCGCGCCCATGTCGTGGCCGAAGACCTGGCGGATACTGGCGCGGTTGGAGACGTTGTAGAAGGCGAGCGCGCTGATCGTCAGGTGGATGTCGAGCGCCTCGATGCCGGGCCGGAACAGCCCTGCCGCCACGCCGCGCTCATAGGCCTCCCGGATCATGTCGATGGCCGAGAGATTGAGCGTCGCGATCCGGTCGGAGGTCGCGAGATGGCGGGCATGGTGGATGTTCTCGACCATGACGAGCCGCACGAAATCCGGATTCTCGGCGTGGTAGTCGAAGGTGAAGCCGGCGAGCAGCGTCATCGCCTCCACCGGCGGCAGGCTGGCGAGATCGAGGCTGCGCTCGAAGCCGCGGATGCGCTCGTACATCTCCTCGAGAACGGCGCGGTAAAGCCCCTCCTTGTCCCCGAAATAATAGTAGATCATCCGCTTGCTGGTCGCGGTCCGGGCCGCGATCTCGTCGACCCGCGCGCCGCTCAGGCCGTTCTCGACGAATTCCTCCTTGGCCACGGCCAGAATGTTGCGGCGGACGCCCTCCGGGTCCTGCGTCCAGGACGCCGGCTTGCGGCCCGTTGCCTTCGGCATCGACGCTGCCTTGCTCATGCTTCACCCGCGAGAAAACCAGCCCGGAAACTAGGGCGAACGCATCAAAATGGACAAGTCGGTACATTGCGCTTGACCAAATGAACTAGATGGTACAATTAACATGTCGTCGGCGGAGCGCAAGCCGACGAGCCTGAAGGCCAAGGCACCCGACGAGAGGTGCCGCGACTACAGACGGGAACCGGATCGACCCCTTCGAGAAGGTCGACCGCCAGGGAGCGCCATGAACTACAAGCTCGATTTCACGCCGGTGATCGACGGGATGCCAGCCCTGCTGATGGGCTGCCTCGGCACCTTCCTGCTCGCGATCAGCGGCATGGCGCTGGCCATCGTCATCGGCATCGGCGGTGTGATCCTGCGCGACTCGAAGGTCGCCCCGGTCCGCTGGCTGGTGAAGGCCTTCGTGGAGGTGATCCGCAACACGCCCTTCCTGGTTCAGATCTTCTTCATCTATTTCGCGCTGCCGCTGGCGGGCCTGCGGCTCGACCCGACGCCCACCGCGATCATCGCGCTCGGCATCAATGGCGGCGCCTATGCCATCGAAATCATCCGCGGCGGCGTCCAGTCTATCGGCAAGGGCCAGATCGAGGCAGGCCTCGCGCTCGGCCTGCACAAGGCCCAGGTCTTCCGCCTGATCGTGCTGAAGCCGGCGCTGAGGGCCATCTTCCCCTCGCTCACCAGCCAGTTCGTGCTGCTGACGCTGACCACCTCCATCGCCTCGGCGATCTCGGCCTATGAACTGACCTCGGTGGCGCAGCGGATCGAATCCGACAGTTTCCGCTCCTTCGAGGTCTACGGCACGATCACGCTGTTCTACCTCGTGATCTCCTGGGTGATGATGCGCTTCTTCGCGGCGATCTCGACCCGTTACTTCAGCTATCCGGTGAAGTGAGGGCGCGATGGGATCGAACGAATTCCTCTTCCTGCTCACCGGCCTGAAATGGACCGTGCTGCTCTCGCTGGTCGGCTTCGTCGGCGGCGGCGTGTTCGGGCTCGCCATCGCATTGATGCGGGTCTCCGGCCGGCCGCTGATGGAGCGGATCACCTCGGGCTATATCGCGCTGTTCCAAGGCACGCCGCTGCTGATGCAGCTCTTCGTGGTCTACTATGGCCTCGCGCTGGTCGGGCTGAAGCTCGATGCCTGGGTCGCCGTCGCGATCGGCTTCACGCTGCATGCCAGCGCCTATCTCGGCGAGATCTGGCGCGGCTCGATCGAGGCCGTGCCCAAGGGCCAGACCGAAGCCGCCAAGGCGTTGAGCCTGAACTATGTCTCGCGCATGCGCGACGTCGTCCTGCCGCAGGCGATCCGCATCTCGCTGCCGGCGACGATCGGCTTCCTCGTCCAGCTCATCAAGGGCACCTCGCTCGCGGCCATCGTCGGCTTCACCGAGCTGACGCGGGCGGGGAACATCGTCTCCAACCAGATCTTCCAGCCGCTCCTCGTCTTCGGGATCGTCGGCATCCTCTACTTCCTGCTGTGCTGGCCGCTCTCGCTCTACGGCTCGCATCTCGAGCGCCGCATGGCCATCGCCGCCCGCTGACCACCCCGTTCACCGCCTGAACCAACCAAACACAAGAGGGAGAGAAACATGACGAAGATGAAGACCACCCGCCGCAGCGTTCTCATCGCCGGTGCCGCCGCGCTTGCGATCCCGGCTGTGCTCGGCACTCCTGCCCTTGCGGTCACCCCGGCCGAGATCAGGGCCAAGGGCAAGATCGTCGTCGGCATCCAGGGCGACAATCCCCCGTGGGGCTTCGTCACCAGCGCCGGCAAGCAGGACGGTCTCGACGCCGATATCGCGACGCTCTTCGCCAAGGAACTCGGCGTGCAGGTCGAGTTCGTGCCGCTCGAGGTCAATAACCGCATCCCGGCCCTGACCACCGGCCGTGTCGACGTGCTGTTCGCGACCATGGCGATGCTGCCGGAGCGCGCCAAGGCCGTGCAGTTCTCCAAGCCTTATGTCGCCAACACCATCGTGTTCATCGGCCCGAAGAAGGACAAGATCACCACCAACGAGGACATGGGCCGCTACACGATCGCCGTCGCCAAGGGCGCGGCGCAGGATACGCAGGTGACCAAGAACGCGCCTGCCAGCACGACGATCCGCCGCTATGACGGCGATGCGCCCTCGATCCAGGCGCTGGTCTCCGGCCAGGTCCAGGCGATCGGCGGCAACATCTTCTACATGCAGCGCATCGAGCAGGCCCGCCCCGGCGAGTTCGAGAACAAGCTCGAATTCCAGAACCTCTACAACGGCGCCTGCACCCGTCTCGGCGAGAAGGAGATCAACGCCGCGATCAACACCTTCATCGACAAGATCAAGGCCAATGGCGAGCTGCAGAAGATCTACGACAAGTGGATGAAGGTGCCGGTGCACAAGTTCCCGGAGAGCCTCGAAGGCATCACCTTCACCGCGAGCTGAGCGCGCGAACAGACGAGGTCAGGGCCATGAACCAGCCAGCCGTCCAGAACGCCGCTTCGGCGGACGCCATGATCGCCATGACGCATGTCGAGAAATGGTATGGCGAGTTCCAGGCCCTGACCGACATCAACCTCTCGGTCCGCAAGGGCGAGCGCATCGTGCTGTGCGGACCGTCGGGCTCGGGCAAGTCGACGCTGATCCGCTGCATCAACCATCTGGAGAACTACCAGAAGGGCGAGATCAGGGTCGGCGGCACGAGGCTCGGCGACGATGCGAAGACCATCGACGCGGTGCGCCGCGAGGTCGGCATGGTCTTCCAGCATTTCAACCTGTTCCCACATATGACCGTGCTGGAGAACTGCATGCTGGCACCGATGCGCTCGCTCGGCGCCAGCAAGGCAGAGGCCGAGGCCACCGCCCGCCAGCTGCTCGGCCGCGTCAAGATTCTGGAACAGGCGGAGAAATATCCGGCCCAGCTTTCCGGCGGCCAGCAGCAGCGCGTCGCGATCGCGCGGGCGCTGTGCATGAAGCCCAAGGTCATGCTCTTCGACGAGCCGACCTCGGCGCTTGACCCCGAGATGGTCAAGGAAGTCCTCGACACCATGATCGGCCTCGCCGAGGAGGGCATGACGATGATCTGCGTCACCCACGAGATGGGCTTCGCCCGGCAGGTGGCGAACCGCGTCATCTTCATGGCCTCCGGCGCGATCGTCGAGGAAGCCCCGCCCGAGGAGTTCTTCCACAACCCGCGCCACGAGCGCACCCGGAAGTTTCTCGGCGAAATCCTCAGCAAGCACTGAAGCTCAGCGTCCGGGATGGCCCGGACGCCTCAACGGAATGCGATCGATGTCCCGCCTCGTCTATGTCCTGAACGGCCCGAACCTGAACCTGCTCGGCAAGCGCCAGCCACACATCTACGGGCACGAGACCCTGGCCGATGTCGAGCGCGACTGCCGCAAGCTCGCCGAGGAGCTGAAGCTGGAACTGCGTTTCCACCAGTCCAACCGCGAATACGAATTGATCGACTGGATTCACGAGGCGCGCGAGGACGGCGCCGGCATCGTGATCAACCCGGCCGCCTTCACGCATACCTCGGTTGCGCTGCTCGACGCGCTCAACACCTTCGAGGGACCGGTGATCGAGTGCCATATCTCGCAGGTGCATAAGCGCGAGGCTTTCCGCCATCACTCCTATGTCTCCATGCGCTCCGACGGCGTGATCGCTGGCTTCGGCACGCAAGGCTATCAGTTGGGCTTAAGGCGCATCGCCAAGCTGATCGACGATCAGGCCGCGTGAGGATTACCCCGATGGCTCCGGTGAAGATCGCGGTGATGGGGGCAGGCCTGATCGGCAAGCGCCACGCCGCCCATGTCCGGGCCGAGCCCGGCGCCGTCCTGTCGGCGATCATCGATCCCGCCCCGGCCGGCAAGGCCTTCGCCGAGGAGATCGGCGTCGCCTGGTATCCGGGTTTCGACGCCCTCCCTGTCGGCGAAAAGCCTGACGGCGTCATCGTCGCGACGCCGAACCAGCTCCATGTCGCCAACGGGCTGGAGCTGGTCGCGGCCGGCGTGCCCATGCTCGTCGAGAAGCCGCTGGCCGACAGCGTCGACAGCGCCCGCAAGCTCGTCCAAGCGGCGGAAGCCGCCAATGTGCCATTGCTGGTCGGCCACCACCGCCGCCACAATCCGATGATCCGCAAGGCGCGCGAGGCGATCGATGCCGGCCGGCTCGGCCGCATCCTGACGCTCAACGGCCAGTTCTGGCTGGTGAAGCCGGATGATTACTTCGACGTCGACTGGCGCCGGCAGGAGGGCGCGGGGCCGATCCTGATCAACCTGATCCACGATATCGACCTGTTCCGCTATCTCTGCGGCGAGATCGTCGGCGTCCAGGCGCTGAGCTCGAACGCCGTACGCGGCAATCCGGCCGAGGAGACCGCCGTCGCCATCCTGCGTTTCGCCAATGGCGCGCTCGGCACGGTCAGCGCCTCCGACACCGTCGTCTCGCCCTGGAGCTGGGAGCTGACGACCGGCGAGAACCCGGCTTATCCGAAACAGGATCAGTCCTGCTATCAGATCGGCGGCACGTTGGGATCGCTGACCATTCCCGCGCTCGAACTCTGGAGCCACAGCGACAAGCGCGGCTGGTGGGAGCCGCTCAGGCGCGAGCGCATCCCCTTCGTGCCTGAGGACCCGTTGCAGGCGCAGGTCCGGCATTTTTGCGCCGTGATCCGTGGCGAAGAAGAACCGCTCGTCTCCGGACGTGAGGGCTTGGCGACGCTCGCCGTCATCGAGGCGGTGAAGCGGGCGGCGCGCAGCGGTGCCCCGGTCGAGATCACCCCGGAGCCGGCCCCTGCGAGGGCTGGCACGTGATCAAGGGCACGACGCGGTTGATCGGCCATCTCGGCTATCCAACCGAGAGCTTCAAGGCGCCGATGATCTACAACCCCTATTTCCAGCGCGAGGGGATCGATGCCGTCGTCGTGCCGATGGGCTGCCGCAGCGAGGACTACCCCGATTTCCTGAAGCTGTTCTTCCGGCTCTCCAACGCCCATGGCGCGCTGGTGACGATGCCGCACAAGGTCACCACGACCGGGCTCGTCGACGTGCTCTCGCCGACCGCCGCAATCGCCGGCGCCTGCAATGCCGTGCGTCTTGAACCAGATGGCCGGCTCAGCGGCGACATGTTCGACGGCGAGGGCTTCGTGCGCGGCGTGCTGCGCAAGGGGCACAAGCTCGCTGGCGCCCGCGCGCTCGTCGTCGGCGCCGGCGGCGTCGGCTCCGCAATCGCTGCCTCCCTGGCAAAGGCCGGCGTCGCAGAGCTCGGTCTCTTCGACATGCAAGCAACGAACGCCGAGGAACTCGGGCAGCGACTGGTCACACACTACCCTGCCCTGCGTGTGGCGACCGGCTCGAACGACCCGGATGGCTTCGACATCGTCGTCAATGCGACGCCGCTCGGCATGAAGCCTGGCGATCCGCTGCCGGTCGACATCTCCCGCCTGCCCGCCTCCGCCTTCGTCGGCGAGGTCGTGATGGCGCAGGAGATCACGCCCTTCCTCGCTGCGGCGCGAGCCCGCGGCTGCGAAGTGCAGGTCGGCACCGACATGCTGTTCGAGCAGATTCCCGCCTATCTGGAATTCTTCGGCCTGCCTTCGACCACGGCCGAGGATTTGCGCGCCGTCGCCAAGCTGGCCTGAGAGGAGGCACTCCCGTGATTCCATCGATCGCCACCGTCTGCGTCTCCGGTACGCTCCAGGAAAAGCTCGAGGCCATCGCCGCCGCCGGCTTCAAGGCGGTCGAGATTTTCGAGAACGACCTGATCGCCTTCCCCGGCTCGCCGACGGAAGTCCGGCGCATCTGCGCCGACCTCGACCTGACCATCGTGACCTGCCAGCCCTTCCGCGATTTCGAGGGCATGCCGGAGGGCCGCCGCCAACGCGTCTTCGACCGGGCCGAGCGCAAGTTCGATCTCTTGCAGGAATTGGGCACCGACCTGCTCTTCGTCTGCTCCAGCGTCTCGCCGGAAGCCCTGCCCGGCATCGACCGGCTCGCCGCCGATTTCGCCGAGCTTGGCGAGCGTGCCGGCCGGCGAGGCCTGCGCGTCGGCTATGAGGCACTGGCCTGGGGGCGGCATGTCTTCGACTATCGCGACGCCTGGGAGATCGTGCGCCGCGCCAACCGGCCGGAGGTCGGGATCGTGCTCGATTCCTTCCATATCCTGGCGCGCGGGCTCGATCTCGCGGCGATCGGCACGATCCCGCGCGACAAGATCGAGATGGTGCAGATGGCCGATGCGCCGCTCTTGCAGATGGACCCGCTCTCCTGGAGCCGGCACTGGCGCTGCCTGCCCGGCCAGGGCGATCTCAACCTTTCCGGCTTCATGCGCGCGCTGGCCGCGACCGGCTATGACGGCGTGCTCTCGCTGGAGATCTTCAACGATCGCTTCCGGGCCGGTTCGGCCCGCTCCGTCGCGCTCGACGGCCATCGCTCGCTGATCTGGCTGCTCGACGAAACCGCGCGGCAGGTCGGCAAGCCGGTGCCAGGCGCGGTGCCGATGCCGCCGCCGGCCCCGGTCGAGGCGGTCGAGTTCATCGAGTTCACGGTGTCGGAGGCGGAGCGGCCAGGTTTCGAGCGTTTGCTGCGGGCGCTTGGCTTCGCGCGTTCGGGCGCACACCGCTCCAAGGATGTCGATCTCTGGCGTCAGGGCGATATCCGCATCGTCCTGAACAGCGAGGCCGACGGCTTCGCCCATAGCTACCAGATCACCCATGGCACCTCGGTCTGCGCGCTCGCCTTGCGCGTGCCGGATGCGCAGGCCGCGATCGCGCGCGCCAAGGCCTTGCTCGACGTGCCCCATGCCGGCGCGATCGGGCCGGACGAGCTCGATATTCCGGCTGTGCGCGGCCTCGGCGGCAGCCTGCTCTATTTCCTCGACCAGGCCTCGGCGCTTGGCCGCTGGGCCGAGGTCGATTTCGAGGCGACCGGCGAAGTCCCGGACGATGCCGGGCTCATCGGCGTCGATCATGTCTCGCAGAGCATGCAGTACGAGGAGATGCTGACCTGGCTTCTGTTCTATTCCTCGCTGTTCGAGACACGGAAGACACCGAGCCAGGCCGTGCTCGACCCCGGCGGCGTGGTGCAGAGCCAGGTGATCGAGAGCGGGCTCGATGGCCGCAACGGCCATGGCTTGAGACTCATCCTGAACGGCTCTCAGAGCCACCGCACGCTCTCGGCCCGCTTCATCACCGATTTCTTCGGCTCCGGCGTGCAGCATATCGCCTTCGCGACCGACGACATCGCCGCGACCGTCAGGCGGCTGGCTGCGAACGGCGTCGCCATGCTACCCATCCCCGAGAACTATTATGACGACCTCGAAGCCCGCTCCGACCTGACGGGCGAGGAGATCGACGCGATGAAGGCGCTGAACATCCTCTATGACAGCGACGCAGGCGGCGCGTTCCGTCAGGCCTATACCCAGACGCTGGATGGCGGTCTGTTCTTCGAGATTGTCCAGCGCGATGGCTATGCAGGCTACGGCGCCGCCAATGCCGGCATCCGGCTCACCGCGCAATCAAGGCTCGCGCGCCCGATCAGCGTTCCCGCACCGAGCCATGGCTAAGAGCCTCTAAGGAGAGAGAAGCCGCATGAGCAGCCTGATCCTTCCCTATGCGGGGCTCGACGCCGGGCAGCCGGCCTCGCTCTCCCCGGATTACCGCTCGACCGTGGCGCGCAGCCCGCGCCAGGCCCCGATCGCGATCCCGCAGACGCTGACCGAAGTGACCGGGCCGACCGACTGGTCGCGCCTGATGGGCCCGGCGATGGCCGACCTCACCGCCCAGCACAAAGCCGAACCTCAGGGCCAGCGCATCGTCGTGACCGGCCGGGTTCTCGACGAGGACGGAAGGCCCGTGCCGAACACCGTCGTCGAGATCTGGCAGGCGAACGCCGCCGGCCGCTATATCCACGCCAAGGACGACTGGCCGGCGCCGCTCGATCCGAATTTCACCGGCGTCGGCCGCGTGATCACCGATGAGCAAGGCCGCTATCGCTATGTCACGATCCGGCCCGGCGCCTATCCCTGGGGCAACCACAAGAATGCCTGGCGCCCGGCCCATATCCATCTCTCGCTGCTCGGCCCGGCCTTCGCGACGCGATTGGTCACGCAGATGTATTTCCCCGACGATCCGCTGATCGAGATCGACCCGATCGCGAATGCCGTGCCGATGCCCTATCGCCAGCGCATGGTCTCGCGCTTCGATATCGGCACCACCGAGCCGAACTGGGCGCTGGGCTATGTCTTCGACATCGTGCTCAAGGGCCGCTACCAGACGCCGTTCGAGGACGAGCATGACGACGACCACTGATCTGGAAACCCGCAACGCCGCGCCGCGGCAGGACAGCCAGGACCCGTCGATCTTCGGCCAGACGCCGTGGCAGACGGTCGGCCCCTATTTCCATTACGGCCTGCCCTGGAAGGGCGGCGCCGATCTGGTCGGCCGTTCCGACATGGGCGCGCGGCCCGACCTGATGCCGCCAGAGCATTTCCTGCTCTCGGGCTCGAATGTCTCAGGTCAACCTGAGGGTGAGGTCATCGCGCTTGCCGGCTGCGTCTACGACGCCGATGGCAAGCCGATCGAGGACGCGATGATCGAGATCTGGCAGGCGAACGCGAACGGCCGCTATGCCAGCCCGAGCGACGATCGCGCCGATGTCGCACTCGACCGGCATTTCGTCGGCTTCGGCCGCGCCTCGACCGACAAGCAAGGCGTCTATCGCTTCCGCACGATCCGCCCCGGCCGCGTGCCAGGCCCCGGCAACAGCCTGCAGGCGCCGCATATCGCGCTCTCGGTCTTCGGCCGCGGCCTGCTCAAACGCTTACCGACACGGCTCTATTTCGCCGATGGCGAGGGCAACGAGACCGACCCGATCCTCGCCCTCGTGCCCGAGGCGCGCCGCCACACCCTGATCGCCCAGCGCAAGCCGGACGGCACCTGGTGGCTCGACATCAACCTCGCGGGTGAGAACGAGACGGTGTTCTTCGATATGTAGGTGAAAGGCGGCCGCTCAGGCCGCCTTCTTCCGTTCCGCGATCCGCGCGAGATCCGTCAGCAAACGGCGTGTCGCCTTCAAGCGCTGCTCGACCGTCTCGAAATCGTCGATGAAGACGACGCGCATGTCGGGGCGCACCTTGGCCAGCGTGCCCTGCTTGGCGACGAAGCCGACCAGCCCTTCCGGATTGGCGAATTCGTTGTTGCGGAAGGCGACGATGATGCCCTTCGGCCCGGCCTCGACCTTCTCGACATTGGCGCGCTTGCAGAGCGCCTTGATCGCCACGATCTCCAGAAGCTGGTTGACCTCCTCCGGCAGCGGGCCGAAACGATCGACCAGCTCGGCGCCGAACGATTGCAACTCGGCATCGTCGTCCATGGTCGAGAGGCGCTTGTAGAGGGTCAGCCTCAGCGTCAGGTCGGCGACATAATGCTCGGGGATCATGACCGGCGCGCCAACCTGGATCGCCGGCGACCATTGCGTCTCGGTCTCGAACTCGATGCCGGCCTTGAGCGCCGCCACCGCCTCCTCCAGCATCTGCTGGTAGAGCTCGTAGCCGACCTCCTTGATATGGCCGGACTGCTCGTCGCCGAGCAGGTTGCCGGCGCCTCTGATGTCGAGGTCGTGGCTGGCGAGCTGGAAGCCGGCGCCCAACGTGTCGAGCGATTGCAGCACCTTCAGCCGCTTCTCGGCCTGCTCGGTCAGCTTGCGGTTCGCCGGCACGGTGAAGAGCGCATAGGCGCGCGTCTTCGAGCGGCCGACGCGCCCCCGGAGCTGATAGAGCTGGGCGAGGCCGAACATATCGGCGCGGTGGACGATCAGCGTGTTGGCGGTCGGGATATCGAGACCGGATTCGACGATCGTGGTCGAGAGCAGGATGTCGTACTGGCCCTCGTAGAAGGCCGTCATGACGTCTTCCAGCGTGCCCGCCGCCATCTGGCCATGGGCGATGCCGACCTTGCACTCCGGCACCTGCTTGTCGAGGAAGTCCTTGACGTCGGCGATGTCCTCGATGCGCGGCACGACATAGAAGGAGCGCCCGCCGCGATAGCGCTCGCGCAGCAGCGCTTCGCGCACGATCAGCGGATCGAAGGGCGTGACGAAGGTACGGACTGCCAGGCGATCCACCGGCGGCGTCGCGATGATCGAAAGCTCGCGCACGCCGGTCATGGCGAGCTGGAGCGTGCGCGGGATCGGGGTCGCCGAGAGCGTCAGCATATGCACCTCGGCGCGCAATTCCTTCAGCTTCTCCTTATGGGCGACGCCGAAATGCTGCTCCTCGTCAACGATGACGAGGCCGAGATCCTTGAAGTCGACGCCCTTGCCGAGCAGCGCATGCGTGCCGACAACGATGTCCATCGTGCCGTCCTTGGCGCCCTGCTTCACCGCCTTGAGATCGGCCGAGCCGACGAAGCGCGAGGCCTGCCCGACATGGACTGGCAAGCCGGCAAAGCGATCGGCGAAATTGCGGTAGTGCTGGCGCGCGAGCAGCGTGGTCGGCACGACGACCGCGACTTGCTTGCCGTTGAGCGCGGCGGCGAAGGCGGCGCGCAGCGCCACTTCCGTCTTGCCGAAGCCGACATCGCCGCAGACGAGCCGGTCCATCGGGCGCCCAGCGGCGAGATCGTCGAGCACCGCGTCGATGGTGTTCTGCTGATCCTCGGTTTCCTCATAGGGGAAGCGGGCGCAGAACTCGTCATAGACGCCGGCGGGCGGGATCAGGCGCGGCGCATCCTTGAGCGCGCGGGCCGCCGCGATCTGGATGAGCTTTCCGGCCATCTCGCGGATGCGCTGCTTGAGCTTGGCCTTGCGCGCCTGCCAGCCACCGCCGCCGAGCCGGTCGAGCTGGACCTCGGTATCCTCGGAGCCGTAGCGCGACAGAAGCTCGATATTCTCGACCGGCAGGAACAGCTTGGAATCGCCGGCATAATGGATTTCAAGGCAGTCATGCGGCGCACCGGCCGCCGTGATCGTCTGCAGGCCGATGAAGCGGCCGATGCCGTGGTCGACATGGACGACGAGATCGCCCGGCGCGAGCGAGGACAGCTCCGCGATGAAATCCTGCGGGCGCTTGGTCTTGCGGCGCGGGCGGACGAGGCGGTCGCCCAGAATATCCTGCTCGCCGATGACGGCGAGGCGCCCGGCCTCGAAGCCGGTCTCGAAACCCCAGACCGCGAGCGCGATCGTGCCGGGCTTGAGATCGAAGGCGGCGCGTAGCGAGCCCGTCAATTGCGTGCTCTTCAGGCCGTGATCGGCCAGAACATGCGCCAGGCGCTCGCGCGAACCCTCCGACCAGGCTGCGAGGATGACGCGCTTGCCCTCGACCTCCAGCGCCTTCACATGCGCCACGGCGGCATCGAACACGCCGCCGGCATCGGCGGTGCGCTCGGCCGCGAAGCTGCGGCCCTGCTTGCCGCCGAGATCGAGGATCAGCTTGCCTTCGCTGTCCGGTAGCTGGAACGGCGTCATGCTGGCGACACCGGAGACATCGATCACCGCGCGCCAGTCGGCCGGCGAGAGATAGAGCGCGTCCGGCGGCAATGGCTTGTAGGGAATACCGCCGCCCCCGCCCTGCTCCAGCGCGGCCTTGCGGGCGTCGTAATAGTCCTTGATCAGGCTGATGCGTTCGCCGACCGCATCCTCGGCCTGATGGTCGAGCACAACAGGAACGTCGGGCAGATAGGTGAAGAGCGTATCGAGCTTTTCCGCCAGCAGCGGCAGCCAGTGCTCCAGACCGGCCGGACGGCGGCCCTCGCTGACGGCTTCATAGAGCGTGTCGTCGCGGCCTGGCGTCCCGAAGGTCGAGATATAGGACTGGCGAAAGCGGCGGATGCTTTCGCTCGTCATCTGCGCTTCGGACATCGGCACGAGGTCGAGCCCGCGCAATTGCCCGGTGGTGCGCTGCGTCTCCGGATCGAAGGTGCGGATCGATTCCAGCGTGTCGCCGAAGAAGTCGAGCCGGATCGGCGCCGGCATGCCCGGCGGGAACAGGTCGACGATGCCGCCGCGCACAGCGAATTCGCCGGTCTCGCGCACGGTCGAGGTCCGCAGATAGCCGTTGATGTCGAGCCAGCGCGCCAGTTGTTCGGTATCGACCACGTTGCCGGGCGCGGCCGAGAAGCTCTCCGAGGCGACCTTGCCGAAAGCGGGTACGCGCTGGAGTGCGGCGTTGACGGTGGTCAGCAGCAGGCGCGGCCGCTCGCCCGACTTGGTCTTGGCAAGGCGCGACAGCGTCGTCATCCGGTGCGCGACGATGGCAGGCGCGGGAGAGACACGGTCATAAGGCTGGCAATCCCAGGCCGGAAAGCTCATCACCTCCAGATCGGGCGCGACAAATTGCAGCGCGTTTTCAAGCACCTGCAGGCGCTGGCCATCACGCGCGATGAAGACGAGCAGCGCCGGCCCCTCCGCCTTCTTGGCGCGGGCGCGGGTCAGGTCGGCAAGGACGACGGCGTCGAAACCATCCGGCACGCCGGCAAGCGTCGGCTTGTCGCCGCGGTTCAGCGCATCGAGCAGGCGATCGAGCTGCGGCTTGGCGATCTGGGACGGGGGAGGAATGCTCATCGAAGTCGTCGTTTTCTCAATTACCTGAGGTCATCCCGGACAAGCCGCGAAGCGGCGCCGATCCGGGATCCATGCCTGAACCTCTATCGGCAGCGTTCCGGAATAGATCCCGGGTCTGCGCTTCGCTCCGCGCGGGATGACAGCGCGCACTTCATCGGTGCTCACACATGAATCGGCTTGTCGTGTGTATGGAAGGCCTTGAGCTTGCGGAACAGTTCCGTGTCGTAATTCGCGGGCACCGGCGCCTCTCCGGTCACCCAGCTCAGCAGGTCGCGGTCCAGCACCTCGATCAGCCGCTCGAACTCGTCGAGCTCGGCATCGCTGAAACCGGCGATGGCGTCGTCGGCGAAGCGGCCCATGATCAGGTCCATTTCGCGCATGCCGCGATGCCAGGCGCGGAACAGGATCTTGCGGCGGCGCGGGTCGAGATCGGCGCTGGAGCGGGTCGAGCCGGACATGGGAACCTCGGGCAAAAACCTTGGGGGATGGCGCAATGATCATAGGGCCGGCCCCGTCGCGGAGCCTGCCTGAGCAGGCTATATAGCGACGCAACCTGGCGAAGTCAGCGGCGAAGCGGCCGCGATCTTCGCGCTCCTGACAGTTTCGCGAGACGTCTTGCGCCCTTCGATCCTCGATCCGCTCTTCGCCCCCGTCACGACGCTGTCCGGCGTCGGGCCGAAGCTCGGCAAGGTTCTGGACCGCTTCCTCGGCGACGAGACGCGGCCTGCACGCGTCGTCGACCTGCTATTCCAGCTCCCGACCGGCGCGGTCGACCGGCGGCCGAGCCCCTCGATCGCGGATACGCCGATCGGCGATGTCGCGACCTTCACCGCCCGCGTCAGCGAGCATCGCCCCGCGCCCGCCGGCAAGAAGGCGCCCTATCGCATCATCGTCGAGGACGAGACCGGCGACGTCACGCTCGTCTTCTTCCATGCCGATTCCCGGCATCTGGCGCAGACCCTGCCGATCGGCGCCTATCGCCTGATCTCGGGCAAGCTCGAACTCTGGGAGGGCATGCGCCAGATGGTGCATCCCGAGCGCATCCTCGATCCCAAGCTCGCGGCGACGCTGCCGGCCTTCGAGCCGGTCTACCCGCTGACCGAGGGCATCGGCCAGCGCATGATGATGCGGACCGTGCAGGCGGCGGCCGAACGCTGTCCGGAGATGCCGGAGTGGCAGGACCCGGCCTTTCTCGCCCGGAGCGACTTCCCTTCGTTCCATCACGCAGTCGAGGCGCTGCACCATCCGCTCGATCGCAAGGCCGCCGAGGGTGACACCGTCGCAAGGCGCCGCATCGGCTATGACGAATTGCTCGCAAGCCAGATCGCACTCGCGCTCGTTCGCCGCCAGCAGAAGAAGATTGCCGGACGCGCTACCACGGGTGACGGAGGCTTGCGCTACCGCATCCAGTCCGCCCTGCCCTTCGAGTTGACCGAGGGCCAGCGCAAGGCGATCGCCGATATCCATTCCGATATGGCCAAGCCCGAAAAGATGCTGCGCCTGCTCCAGGGCGATGTCGGCTCCGGCAAGACCGTGGTGGCGCTGATGGCCATGGCTGCCGCCGCCGAAGCCGGGCGCCAGTCGGTCCTGATGGCACCGACCGAAATTCTCGCCCGCCAGCATGCCGAGCGCTTGGCGCCGCTGGCGGAGAAGGCCGGCCTGAAGCTCGCTTTGCTCACCGGCCGCGAGAAAGGCGCCGGGCGCAAGCAGGTGCTCAGCGGTCTGGCCGATGGCTCGATCGACATCGCGGTCGGCACCCATGCGCTGTTCCAGGAGGGCGTCGCCTTCCATGATCTCGCGCTCGCCGTCGTCGACGAGCAGCATCGCTTCGGCGTGCACCAGCGCCTGCTGCTCGGCTCCAAGGGCGAGGCTGTCGACGTGCTGGTCATGACCGCGACGCCGATCCCGCGCACGCTCTCGCTGACATGGTTCGGCGATATGGATATCTCGATCCTCTCCGAGAAGCCGGCGGGCCGGAAGCCAATCGTCACCCGCGCTGTCTCCTCCGAGCGCTATGACGAGGTCGTCGGCGCGATCGGCCGGGCGGTCGAAAGCGGCGCGCAGGCCTATTGGGTCTGCCCGCTCGTGCAGGAATCCGACACGCTCGACGTCGCGGCCGCGCAGGAGCGCTACGACGCGCTGCGCGAAATCTTCGGCGACAAGGTCGGCCTGCTCCACGGCCAGATGCCCGGCCGCGAGAAGGATGCCGCCATGGCTGCCTTCGTCGCCGGCGAAACCCGGATCCTCGTCTCGACCACGGTGATCGAGGTCGGCGTCGACGTACCCAATGCCAGCGTCATGGTGATCGAGCATGCCGAGCGCTTCGGTCTCGCCCAGCTCCACCAGTTGCGCGGGCGCATCGGACGCGGGCAGGCCGCCTCGACCTGCCTCTTGCTCTACAAGGGGCCGCTCGGCCCGGTCGCCGAGGCGCGGCTGACTATCATGCGCGAGACCGAGGACGGCTTCCGCATCGCCGAGGAGGATTTGCGACTGCGTGGCGAGGGCGAGGTGCTCGGCACCAAGCAGTCGGGCTCGCCGGACTGGCGCATTGCCCGCCCCGAGATCGACGGCGACCTGCTGGCGGCAGCGCGCGACGATGCGCGCCTCCTGATCGAGCGCGACCCGCATCTGGAGACGCCGCGCGGCCAGGCGATCCGCGTGCTGCTCTACCTGTTCGAGCGCGACGTCGCGATCCGGCTGCTGCGGGCGGGCTGATCGCTGCTGTCACGGCTTCGTCGCCAGGCGCCTAGCAATGGCGCCCTGACGCTGCCAGGAGCAATCCTGATCAAGCGAGCCCTCGCTTGCTCGTCCAGTGTCGCGCCACTTCGTGGAGAGAACATGGACCCGGTCAAGGCAGCCATCTGGTGTATCGAGAGCCGTTTCACCGCCGAGTTGACGCTCGACGAGATCGCCGAGGTCAGCGGCGTCTCGCGCTTCCATCTCAGCCGTGCCTTCGGCGCGGCGACCGGCCGTTCGGTGATGCGCTATGTGCGCGAGCGCCGGCTGTCGGAGGCGGCGCGCCAGCTTGCGAACGGCGCGCCCGATATCCTCTCGGTCGCGCTCGACTGGGGCTATGGCTCCCACGAAGCCTTCACCCGCGCCTTTCGCGAGCAGTTCGGCCTCACGCCGGAAGAACTGCGCGCCCGGCGCGACCTCTCATCGCTCGCCCTCGTGGAGTCGCTGAACATGCATGACATCACCCCCGCCCCCATCGCCGAGCCGCGCGTCGTCACCGGCAAGCCCCTGCTGATCGCCGGGTTCAGCGGCCATTTCTCGATGGACAAGACGCAAGGCATCCCGCTGCTCTGGCAGAAGATCGTCCCGCATTTCGGCCATATCCCCGGCCAGCGCGGCTATGTCGCCTATGGCGCGAGCTATAATTGCGACGACAGCGGCGCCTTCGACTATATCGCCGGGGCCGAGGTCTCGTCCTTCAGCGACCTGACCGACGAATTCGCAAGACTCAGTGTCCCGGAGCAGCTCTGCGCGGTGTTCGAGCACAAGGGCCACATCACAGGCATCGCCCAGACCTATAAGGCGATCTGGCAGGACTGGTTCCCGAAATCCGGCCGCGAGCCCGAGATGGGCGTCACGCTGGAGCGCATGGACGAGCGTTTCGACGGCGCGACCGGCAATGGCACCGTCGAAATCTGGGTGCCGCTCAAGCGCTGACCGGCGGCTTCCCATCGATCTTCGGCTTGCCGTTCTGTTCGCCGGGCTGGATCAGCCCGGCCGACATGATGAGCTTCGCGCCGTCCTCGACCGAGATCGAGAGTTCGACGACCTCGCGCCGCGGCAGGTAGAAGAAGAAGCCGGTGGTCGGGTTCGGCGTGCAGGGCAGGAAGACGCCGATCTGCTCCTCACCCTCAGGCAGGCGCCCGGCGATCTCGGGCGCCGCCTCCTGCGCGATGAAGACGATCGACCACATGCCCGGCTGCGGGAACTGCACCATCCCGACCTTCCGGAACGAGGTGCCGGACTGCGAGAAGATCGTCTCGAAGACCTGCTTCACGCCTTTGTAGAGGCTGCGCACCACCGGCATCCGGTCGAGAATCGCCTCACCCGCATTCAGAAGGGAGCGCCCGACGAGATTGGCGGTGAGGAAGCCGAGCAGCGTCAGCCCGACCAGCGCGATGACGAGGCCAAAGCCCGGAATCGGATAGGGCAGATAGGAATCGGGTAGGTAGGAATTCGGGATGAGCGGCTTCACCAGCCCGTCGATGAAATTGATGAACCACCAGGTCACCGAGGCCGTGATCGCCAGAGGCGCGGCGATGACCAGTCCCGTCAGGAAATAGCGGCGCAACCGTGCACCCCAGGTCGGGCGCAGGATTTCCGTCGGCAGGACGAGGCGCGGATCGGGCGGCCCGGCAGTCATCGCTTCTCCCAAAACACCGGCGCGACCTCCAGCCTGCTTGCAGCCGCGAGCGCGGGCCGCGATATGACACGATAAGCGAGGCGGCGCCATCCGCCAGTCCCCACAGGTAAACACAAGCAAGGACGAGGCCGTGAGCGAGGACGATCAGCCGCGACGCCGATGGCCGCGGCCGCTGCTGTTCGCCCTGGGCTGGGTCTTCACGGCGCTGGGCGTCGTCGGGCTGATCCTGCCATTGATGCCCGGCACGATCTTCCTGATCGCTGCGGCCTGGTGCTTCTCGCAATCCTCGCCGCGTTTCGAGGCCTGGCTGCTGGGCCATCCGAGGCTCGGGCCGCATGTGCTGCGCTGGCGTGAGACCGGCGCCATCTCGCGACATGCGAAATATCTCGCCTGCGGCTCGATGGCGTTGAGCTTCGCCCTGCTGACGCAAACAAGCGCGCCGCCGATCGCTCTCGCGACGGCGGCGCTGTGTCTGATCGGTGCGGGCCTCTACGTGGCGAGCCGGCCCGAGACCTGAGCCGCCGTCACTCCACCGTGACGGATTTCGCCAGGTTGCGCGGCTGGTCGACGTCCTTACCCATGAAAACCGCCGTCTGATAGGCGATCATCTGGATCGGCAGGGCGTAGACGATCGGCGCGAAGGTCGGGTCCATGTCCGGCAGGATGATCGTCGCCTCCGGCTCGATGCCGCATTCGGCGGCACCCTTCGCATCGGTGACGAGGATGATCCGGCCGCCGCGTGCCGCGACCTCCTGCATGTTGGAGGCGGTCTTCTCGAACAGCGCGTCATAGGGCGCGACGACGATGACCGGCATGTCCTCGTCGATCAGCGCGATCGGTCCATGCTTCAGCTCGCCCGCCGGATAACCTTCGGCGTGGATGTAGCTGATTTCCTTGAGCTTCAAGGCGCCTTCCAGCGCGAGCGGGAAGCTCGTGCCACGGCCGAGATAGAGCACGTCCTTGGCCCGCGAGAGCTTGTGCGAAAGCTGCTCGATCTGCGGCTCGAGCTGCAGCGCCCGGGCCATCAGCCCCGGCAGCGAGATCAGATGCTGCACATGATCGGCCTCGTCCTCGGCCGAGAGCGTGCCGCGGGCTCGGGCAGCGGCAAGCGCGAGCGAGGCGAAGACCGCAAGCTGGCAGACGAAGGCCTTGGTCGAGGCGACGCCGATCTCCGGCCCGGCGAGCGTCTGCGCGACGGCATCGCTCTCGCGCGCAATCGTCGAGGTCGGCACGTTGACGACCGAGAGGATGACCTGCCCGTTCTGGCGAGCATAGCGCAGCCCGGCCAGCGTGTCGGCTGTTTCGCCGGACTGCGAGACGAAGAGCGCCAGACCCTGGTCCGGCAGCGGCGCCTCGCGGTAGCGGAACTCGGAGGCGACATCGATCTCGACCGGCAGGCGCGCCAGCTTCTCGAACCAGTATTTCGCGATGAGGCCGGCATAATAGGACGTGCCGCAGGCGCTGATGGTCAGGCGCGACAGGCTCTTCCAGTCGATCTGGTCGCCGAAGGGCAGCCGCACCTTGCCGTTGGCCATGTCGAGATACTGCGTCAGCGTATGGCCGACGACCTCGGGCTGCTCGTAGATTTCCTTGGCCATGAAATGGCGGTGATTGCCCTTCTCGACCAGGAAGGCGCCGGCGGCGACGCGCTGGGCGCGGCGCTCCACCTGCTTGTTGGTCCTGTCGTAGAAGGTCGCGCCACGGCGGTGAAGCACAACCCAGTCGCCCTCCTCCAGATAGGCGATGAGGTTGGTGAAGGGCGCGAGCGCCAGCGCGTCCGAGCCGAGATACATCTCGCCGTCGCCGATGCCGACCGCCAGCGGCGAGCCCTTGCGGGCACCGATCAGCAGGTCTTCCTCGCCCTGGAACAGGAAGGCAAGCGCGAAGGCGCCGTGCAGGCGCGGCAGGCTGGCCGCCACGGCATCGACCGGGTTCTTGCCGCGGTCGAGCTCGCGGGTGACGAGATGGGCGACGATCTCGGTATCGGTCTCGGTCTCGAAGACGTAGCCGTCCGCCTGGAGCTCGGCACGCAGGTCGCGGAAATTCTCGATGATGCCGTTATGGACGACGGCGAGCTTCGGCGTCGCATGCGGATGGGCATTGGTCTCGTTGGGCTTGCCATGGGTCGCCCAGCGGGTGTGGCCGATGCCGACAAGACCTTCCAGCGGCTCGTTCGACAGGCGGATCTCGAGATTCTTGAGCTTGCCCTCGGCGCGGCGGCGGGTGAGCTGGCCGGCTTCCAGCGTCGCGACGCCGGCGGAATCGTAGCCGCGATATTCAAGCCGCCGCAGGGCCTCGACGACCTGCGTCGCCACTGCTTCCTTGCCCAGAATCCCGACGATGCCGCACATGGGCGAACCCCTCAAGCCGTTGCTGTCGGCAAAGCGCATAGCCGCGATCGGCGCGCGTGCCCAATCAATCTAGATGACGAACTGTGAACGGCGGATGGCCCGATCCGCCGCGTTTCCCGGCTATTCAGCCGCTTTCTTGGCCGCTTTTCTGGCGGCGGCGGCGGCGCGGAAGGTCGGCGCCCAGCCCTGCTTCTCGACCTGCCGGCCACGGCCGATGGCGAGCGCGTCGGGCGCGACGTCACTGGTGATGACCGAGCCGGAGCCGACATAGGCGCCGTCCCCGATCGTCACCGGCGCGACCAGCGACGAGTTCGAGCCGACGAAGGCATTCGCGCCGATCGTCGTCTTCGCCTTGTTGAAGCCGTCATAGTTGCAGGTGACCGTGCCGGCGCCGATATTCGCGGCCGCGCCGACCGAGGCATCGCCGATATAGGTGAGGTGGTTGACCTTGGCGCCGGGACCGATATCGGCCGCCTTCACCTCGACGAAATTGCCGATCCTGGCCTTCTCGGCGAGCCTCGCACCCGGCCGCAGGCGGCCATAGGGGCCGACGCTGGCGTCGGCGCCGACGGTTGCGCCTTCGAGATGCGAGAAGGCGTGGATCACCGCGCCGTCATCGACGCGCACGCCCGGCCCGAAGACGACGTTCGGCTCGATCACGACATCGCGGCCGATCTGCGTGTCATAGCTGAAGAAGACCGTCTCGGGCGCGATCAGCGTCGCGCCGCCGAGCATCACGGCGAGGCGCTTGCGCCGCTGGAAATCCGCTTCCACGGCGGCGAGCTGGGCGCGGTCGTTGACGCCCTGCACCTCGCTCTCCGGCGCACGCAGCGCGACGGCGTCGAACCCGCGCTTGCGCGCGACTTCGACCGCGTCGGTGAGGTAGAATTCGCCTTGGGCATTGTTGCTGCCGATGGCCTCCAGGATCGAGAGAGCGTGCTCGCCGGAGAGCGCCATCAGCCCGGCATTGCAGAGCGTGATCGCGCGCTGCTCCGGCGTCGCGTCCTTGTGTTCGACGATCGCCTCGAGACGCCCGTCCTTCTCGACGAAGCGGCCATAGCCCGTCGGGTCCTTCGCTTCGAATCCGAGCGCGACGACGGCTGCGCCTTCGCTCAGGCCCCGGCGCAAGGCGGCGAACGTTTCCGGACGCACGAGCGGGGTGTCGGCGAAAGCGATGATGACGTCGTCATGGCCGGCCGCGATGGCGGCTTTCGCGGCCAGCGCCGCATGGGCGGTACCCCGGCGCTCGTGCTGGATCGCGATCTGCGCATGCGGAAGCTGCTTGCGCGCGGCTTCGCCGACCTCGGGGCGTTCCGAGGAAATCACGACGGCGACGGCGTCCGCGCCGGCCTCCGAGACCGCTGCCAGCGCATGCCCGAGCAGCGACCGCCCGGCCACCGCATGAAGCACCTTCGGCCCGCGCGATTTCATGCGGGTGCCCTCTCCGGCCGCCAGGACGATCGCGAGGCAGGATCGGGCCGGCTGCATTTCGGTCATGTTTCTCGTTTCCCTTGCAGGCATGGTTGGACCACCGCCCGCGCATCAGAGTCGAATTCACGCATGCTGGCGTTGCAGGCGCCGTGGATAGCCGATCCGCGCGCCTTTTGGCAAAGTTCAATCGCGGTGAAACGCACCTTTGGAAGATGACCGTCGTGCCGGTTCGACGCCGGCTCCATTTCGAAGGATCGCACCATCCGAAAGGCGTGCATCTTCCCGATCGGAAAGGCTTTTCAGGCGAACTGGAAATGCTCTAGAAGCGCGAGGGGCGAGGGCGTCGCCCGCGTAGTTTGGATCCCATGTCGAAACCCTTGAATCGTAGGCAGTTTCTGGAAGGCGCCGCAGGTGGCGCGGCTCTGCTCTCGCTGGCCGGCCCGGCCGCGGCACAGGCTCCGACCGGCGCAGCGTCCTTCAACATCCCCACCCTCGTGGACGGACAGCGTTTCGACCCGGCTCTGGTGGTCGACGCCGCCAGGGCCCTGGCCCAGCGCCCGCTGATTCCCCTGGCGACGAACGACCTGCCGGAGGGCTACACCACCCTCCCCGCCGACCAGTATGCGGGCATCCGGATGCAGCCGGGCGCCACGGTCTGGGCCGGCGAGAATCGCGGCTTCACGCTGGAGCCGCTGCATCGCGGCTATGTCTTCTCGAATCCGGTGAGCCTGTTCACGATCGAGGACGGCACGGTGCGCCGCATCGGCTTCGATCGCAGCAAGTTCGATTACGGGCGTGTCACGCCGCCGCAGAGCAGTGCCGACCTGCAGTTTTCGGGCATGCGGATCGCCGCGGGACTGGAGCGCCCCTTCGAGGTCGCGGTCTTCCAGGGCGGTACCTTCTTCCGCGCCCTGGCGCGCGGCCAGAATTTCGGCGCGATGGCGCGTGCCCTGATCCTGCGGCCCGGCGAGACGCGCGGCGAGGAACTGCCCTTCTTCCGGGCGTTCTGGATCGAGCGGCCGAGCCCGGCGGTGGGTTCGCTGGTGATTCACGGCCTGCTCGATTCGGAGAGCGTCGCCGGTGCGGTACGGATGACGCTGCGCCCGGGCGACGTCACCTTCATCGATGTCGAGATGACGTTGTTCGCGCGCCAAGCGCTGGATCATGTCGGCTTCGGCTGCACGAGCGCGACCTTCCTCTCCGGCCCGCAGAGCCGGCGCACCTTCGACGATGTCCGGTCCTCGATCGGCGAGGTCTCCGGCGTGCAGATGCAGTCGGGTGGTGGCGAGTGGATCTATCGGCCCGTCAACAACCCCGCGACCCTGCAGGTCTCGTCCTTCGTCGACGAGAACCCCAAGGGCTTCGGCCTCGTCCAGCGCGAGCGCGACCCCTCCGCCTTCCAGGATGACGACCAGCGCTTCGAGCTCAGGCCAAGCGTCTGGAACGAGCCGCTCGGGGATTGGGGTGCGGGCTCGGTCCAGTTGATCGAGATTCCCAGCGACTCCGAGGTCAACAAGAACATCATCACCTATTGGCGGCCGCGGCAGCCGCTTGCGGCCGGCAGCGAGACCTCGCTGAGCTATCGCCAGGCCTGGTGCTGGCAGCCGCCGGAGCGCCCGCCACTGGCGCTCGCCACCCGCACCCGGCAGGGCAAGGGCTCGCAAGGGCGCCGTCGGCGCTTCATCGTCGACTTCACCGGCGACAGGCTTGCCGACGCCGCCCTCGTCGCGTCGACGCGGGCGACGATCACGGCCCAGCCCGGCGCCGTGCACAACATCCGCCTCTGGCCTTATCCGGAGCGCAAGCTGATGCGCGTCGGCTTCGAGGTCGACCCCGGCAACGACAATCTGTCCGAGCTCCGGCTCGTCCTGCAATCGGGCGGTCAGCCCGTCTCTGAGACTTGGTTGAATCGATGGACCTGGTAACGGCAGCCCGCCGCGACGCCATGGAAACGGAACAGCGCAGCTACAGCGCGGCTCGTGAGCCGGCGACGCCGCCGGAAGAGCCGCTGGTCATGCCGGTACAGTCCTTCCGGAGCTGGAAGGCCTCCGACCGCCGTGCGCCGGCCGATCCGCGCAACTGGAAGACGCCCTGGCTGAAGCGCCTCTTCGTCTTCGGCGGCGGGCTCGCGCTCACCGCCTACGGCGCCTGGGAAATGTACAATGTCGTGTCGGTCAGCCGCACGACCTCGCTGCAGTACGCCTTGCTCGTGCTGTTCACGATCAACTTCTCCTGGATCGCGCTCGCCTTCACCAGCGCGCTGCTCGGCTTCTTCGGCGTCCTGTTCGGCGCCGGCAAGGCGGACCGGGCGGAGAGCCTGAAGCACCGCACCGTCGTGGTGATGCCGATCTACAACGAATCCTCGGCGCGTATCTTCGCGGCCGTGGCGGCGATCCGTGAATCGGTCGAGGCGACGGGGCTCGGCGACCATTTCGACTATTTCATCGTCTCCGACACCACCAATCCGGACGTCTGGGTGGCCGAGGAGCGCGCCTTCCTGGCGCTGCGGGAACGGCTCGGCCCGAACAGCCGTGTCTACTATCGCCACCGCCCGAAGAACCATCACCGCAAGGCCGGCAATATCGCCGATTTCGTCACGCGCTGGGGCGGCCTCTACGAGCATATGGTCGTGCTCGACGCCGACAGCCTGATGACCGGCACCTGCATCGTGCGCCTCGCCGCCGCGATGGAGAACGATCCCGATGCCGGCATCATCCAGTCGCTGCCGCTGATCATCAACCGCAACACCTTCTTCGCGCGGCTCCAGCAGTTCGCGGCGCGGGTCTACGGTCCGGTCATCGCGACAGGCCTCGCCATGTGGTCAGGCCGCGACGGCAATTACTGGGGCCATAACGCGATCATCCGGACGAAGGCCTTCGCCGACCATTGCGGCCTGCCGGACCTGAAGGGCAAGCCGCCCTTCGGCGGCCATGTGCTGAGCCACGATTTCGTCGAGGCGGCCCTGATCCGCCGCGCCGGCTGGTCGGTCTACATGTTGCCGGACCTGACGGGCTCCTATGAGGAAAGCCCGCCCTCGCTGATCGACATCTCGGTGCGCGACCGGCGCTGGTGCCAGGGCAATCTCCAGCATTCGCGGATCATGGGCGCCAAGGGCTTCGTGATGCCGACGCGCCAGCATTTCGCCACCGGCATCATGGGCTATCTCGCTTCGCCGCTCTGGCTGATGCAGCTCGTGGTCGGCATCCTGATCGTGCTGCAGGTCAACTACGCGCGCCCCGAGTACTTCACGCAGGAATTCACGCTCTTCCCGGTCTGGCCGCGCTTCGACCCCGAGCGCGCCTTGCGCCTGTTCGCGATCACCATGGCGATCCTGCTGGCGCCGAAGCTGTTCGGCCTCTTGCTGACCCTGTTCAACAGCAAGCTCAGGCAGGCCGGCGGCGGCGCGTTTCGCCTGATCGTCTCGGCGCTGATCGAGGTCCTGTTCTCGGCCTTCTTCGCGCCGATCATGATGCTGATCCAGTCCGGCTCGGTCTTCCAGATCCTGCTCGGCCGCGACACCGGCTGGAATCCGCAGCGACGCGACGATGGCTCGATCCCGCTGAAGGACATCATCCGCCGGCACCGAACCCATACCGTGCTCGGCGTCGTCACCGGCCTCTCGGCCTTCATGATCGCGACATCGCTCTTCGCCTGGATGTCGCCGACGATCGTCGGCCTCGTGCTGGCGATCCCGCTGTCATGGGCCTCGGGCCAGCTCGCCATCGGCCTTTGGCTCAAGCGCCACAAGCTCCTGCTGACGCCGGAGGAAGGCGCCCCGCCCGCGATCGCGACCCGCGCCAACGAGTTGCAGGCCGAGTTCGAGAAGGCCGGCTACGACGATGCCGACGCGATCAAGGCTCTGCATGGCGATGCCGAACTGCGCCATGCCCATGAGCTGATGCTGCCCTACGGCCAGTCGCGCCGGCGCGGCGAGATCGAGCCCGACCGCGCCGTGGCGCAGGCCAAGCTCGTCGATGCCGAGACGGTCGACGACGCGGCGATCTGGCTGAAGCCGAAGGAGCGCATGGTCGTGCTGCACGACCGCGCCCTGATCGGGCTTCTGGCCTCGCTGCCGCCGGTCGAGGCGAAGGGCTGACACCGGCCATTCCGGCTAAGAGCCACCCTTGTCATTCCGGGGGGTCGCGCCTACGGCGCGCGCCGGACTGACAGAGGTAGTGACGGGGGAACCGCGGCCACCCCTCACCCCTGCTCGAACGCCACCATGCAGCCGAAGGCTTCCTCGGCCGGCACGAAGAGCCGCTCCTCGCCGCGCTGGAACGACACTTCATTCTCGGTCAGGCGCTCCGCCACGGCCTCGAGATCGGGCACCGAGATGCAGAATCCGAGGAAGCGGGCCGGCGTCGTATCCGGCTCGACATGATAGGCGCCCTGCGCGGCTTCGGGATCGAGCACGTCGATGCGCCCACGCGGCAGGGCGAGCACGTAATCCTCATTGCCCTCCAGCACCTCGGCGCCACCGCTGAAAGCCGAGAGGAAGGCGCGGTGGAAGGCCGGCTCCTCCGCCAGCATCACGACGGCGGAGAGAGCGGTGGCGCCGTTCGGATGATGCTGGAATTCCGGATTCCAGAAATTCTGCGGCTCGAATTGCTGGCAGACGAAGAAGCCGCATTCCGGCGCACGCGAATCGGCGGCGAAGGCCAGCTCGAATGCGACACGGACATCGCTGCCATCAGGCCGCCGAGCCCGGCGCTCGAAGAAGAACGGCTCGAAATCACCGATGCCCTGCGCCTTGAAGGCGGCGGCATCGGCCTTGGCGTCGGTGCTCTCCAGCACCACCATCGAGAGCCCCTCGCCCTGCCCGGCCAGTGCCTCGCGCACGAAGGCGCCGAACGAGAAGCGGCGCTCGCCATGCGGCGGGATCGCGGCATCGTCGGCGATCGTCACCAGCTCCAGGAAGGAACCTGGAAACTGCACGATCCGGTTCTCAGTGCCCCAGGGATGGCGATTACGGGCGCCGACGCGGAAGCCGAGCTTCTCGTAGAAATGCCAGGCGGCGTCGAGATCGCGGACGCCGATGACGAGATGGTCGAGACCACGGGGCGTTGAGGCGTTTGCAGGCATGGCAGGCTCCGTCGACAGGCGTATCGGAGTCCAAGGCTAGCACAGATCAGGGCGCGGTCATGCCGCGCCGCGATCAGGGCTCGATATAGTGCGGCAGGAAACGCGAGGTGTTCTTGGTGATCGGCGAGGCATCCTCGCGGACGCATAGCCCGCAGGCCTGCGAGGCGACGAGCCAGGAGCCGAGCACCGCGTATTTGCCGTCCGCCGAGAACAGGTTGGTCGCGGCGTCCTGCAGGACATGGCCCTCGGCGCCATAGGGACCGTCATCGCTGTCGAGCACGCGGCCGCGTTCCATGAGCGTGACATTGGCGCCTTCGCGCGAATAGAGCGGCTTGCGCACATGCCGGGCCGAGAGCGTCGCGCAGCGCGGATCGCCCTCGAAGAAGGCCGGCAGCAGGTTGGGATGGCCGGGCTCCATCTCCCAGAGGCAGGCAAGCAGGCCCTTGTTGGAGAGGATCGCCTTCCAGGGCGGCTCGACGAACTGGCAGCCCGAGCCGGCGAGCGCGCTGCCGTAGCTCTCGCGGAACATCCACTCCCAGGGATAGAGCTTGAACAGGGTCTCGATCGGCTGGTTGGCGCCGTCGCAGAAGCGTCCGTCGGTGAGCAGCCCAAGCTCCTCGATATAGGTGAAGCGCGCGTCGAGCCCGGCCTGCACCGCGCAATCGGTGAGGTAATCGACCGTACCCTTGTCCTCGGGGCTGCCTTGCACGCAGGTCAGGTGCAGGCGATAGGGCGAAGGCTCGCGCAGGCCGGCGAAAGCCGCGATCAGGCGCTCGTGCAGCGAGTTGAACTGGTCGCTCCCGCGCGGGATCGCGCCGCGCGCCATCGCCTGCTCCAGCCAGTCCCATTGCACGACGCTCGATTCGAACAGGGCGGTCGGGGTATCGGCGTTGTATTCCAGCAGCTTCGCCGGTCCGCGCCCGTCATAGGCGAGGTCGAGCCGGCCGTAGAGATTGCGCTCGCCGCGCTGCCAGCTCGCCCGGATATAATCCCAGTGCTCTGCGGGAATCGCGAGCTTGGTCAGGATCTCGTCATGATCGAGCGCCTTCTCGATGAAGGCGAAGCAGAGCTGCTCGATCGCCTCGGTCGGCCCCTCGATATCGCGCTCGATCTCCTCCAGCGTGAAGGCGATGGCCGCGCTCTCGTCCCAATAGGTTTCGCCGTCGATCGTGTGGAAGGCGAAGCCCAGGCGCTCGACCTGCTCGACCCAGTCCGCGCGGGGCGGAAGCGTGACGCGGCGCATCTCAGGACGAGGAATGCGAGGAGAAGGAGCGCGCGATCGAGCCGAAGCCGCCGCGCGAAGCCGTGCTGGTCGCAGCCGTGCTGCCGACGCGGGCGCCGGCCGCGAAAGCCGCGGTGACGCTGCGCCCGCTCGTGGTGGAATAGGCGCGCGAGCGGCTGCCGCTGCCGCCATAGGAGCCGCCCGACGAACTGGACGAAGACGAGCGCGCCTGCTGGCATTCGGGCTGCGTCGAGCCCGGCGGGCAGGCCGAGGTGGTCGGCGGCATCAGGGGCTGCGCCTGCGCCGCTCCACCGGACAGGCCGCGCGCCAGCATGAAGCCGGCCAGTGCCGGGATGAAGTATTGCGCGCCGCCGATGCTGGCGGAGCCGCAGCCATTGGCGCCGTATTGAGCCTCGCACGCGGACTGGCTCTGGAATTTCGGCGCGTCCTTGAGCCGCGCGGCGCTCGCTTCCGAGAAGGCCGTCTCGCATTGCGAGGCCGAGACCTGCCCGGCCGACCGGCAATCGCTCAGGCTGTTATAGACGAGGTTCTCCTGCGGGTCCTCGCCCGTCATCGACCAGACGGTGGCGACGAGGAGGACGCCGGCGGCCGCAAGCCCGATCTGCGAGGAGCGCTTCATGCCCGCCTCACGCCGTCATGCTGGCCGCGGCCAGCGTGCCCGAGATCACCGCGATCACCGCCAGCATCGCGGCGGCCGGCAGCCGGTCTTCCTCGATCTTGCGCGAGAGTTCGGGAATCGCGACCCGCGCGAGCCCATAGGCGGCGAACTGGATGAGCATCGCCGCCACCGCCCAGAGCACGCAGTCGGGAATGCTGCTGGCCTGGGAGATCGCCTTTTCCAGCGGCACGGCAAAGCCGACGAGATTGCCGCCGAAGGCGATCGCGGCCGAGAGGTTGCCGTTCCGGATCAGGGCGATCTCGTCATGCGCGGTCAGCCGCAGATAGACCGCGGCAAAGGCCGCGATCAACAGGACGCCGACGGTGAAATAGAGAAGGAACGCGGGCAGGCCCGCCATTGAGATCGTCATGCGCCCTGCCCCCGTGCCGATGCGAAGACTCTCAGTCAACGATGCCACATAGTCAGACTAGCAAGAAAACGGCGCAAGCCGTCATCTAAAAGGAGGATGCGCCGCATGACGACCCGGGAAGCCCACTGCGCCTGCGGACAATTGCGCATTGCCTGCTCCGGCGAGCCCGCCAGCGTCTCGCTCTGCCATTGCCGGGACTGCCAGAGGCGGACGGGCAGCGCCTATGGCGTGGCAGCCTTCTTCGCGCGCGGCGACGTCGCCGTGTCGGGGCAGTTCAACGATTACGAGCGGCCGGCCGATAGCGGCCATCGCGTGCTGCACCATTTCTGCCCGGCTTGCGGCAGCACGGTGTTCTGGGAGCCGTCGCGGAAGCCGGAGATGGTGGCGGTCGCGATCGGCGCCTTCGCCGACCCGGATTTTCCCGGGCCCGGCAAGGCGGTATTCGAGCAGCATCGCCTGCCCTGGGCGACGGTGCGGCTCGCAGATCCCTGATCAGACCAGACGGCTCTGGGCCTTCGCCGCCTCGATGAAGCTGGCGAAGAGCGGGTGCGGCTCGAAGGGGCGCGACTTCAGCTCAGGATGGTACTGCACGCCGATGAACCAGGGATGGTCGGGATATTCGACCGTCTCGGGCAGCAGGCCGTCGGGCGAGAGGCCGGCGAAGCGCAGGCCCTTGGCCTCCAGCTGCTCGCGATAGCCCATGTTCACCTCGTAGCGGTGACGATGGCGCTCGGAGATTTCGGTCGAGCCGTAGATCTCGGCGATCTTTGAGCCGGCCGCCAGCGTCGAGGCATAGGCGCCGAGCCGCATCGTGCCACCGAGATTGCCGCCGGCCGCGCGCTCTTCCAGTTCGTTGCCGCGCATCCACTCGGTCATCAGGCCGACGACGGGTTCCTCGGTCGGGCCGAACTCGGTCGAATTGGCGTTCTCGATGCCGGCGAGCGAACGCGCCGCCTCGATCACCGCCATCTGCATGCCGAAGCAGATGCCGAAATAGGGCACCTTGCGGTTGCGCGCGAAGGTCGCCGCCTTGATCTTGCCCTCGGCGCCGCGATGGCCGAAGCCGCCGGGCACGAGGATGCCGTGGACATGCTCGAGGAAGGGCGCCGGATCCTCCTTCTCGAAGACCTCCGACTCGATCCAGTCGAGATTGACCTTCACATTATTGGCGATGCCGCCATGGGTCAGCGCCTCGATGAGGGACTTATAGGCGTCCTTCATGCCGGTATACTTGCCGACGACGGCGATGGTGACCTCGCCCTCGGGATTCTTCACCCGGTCGGAGATGCGCTTCCAGCCGGTGACGTCGGGCTCCGGCTTGGCATCCATCCCGAAGGCGGCGAGCACCTCGGTGTCGAGCCCCTCGGCATGGTAGGAGAGCGGCACGTCATAGATCGAGGCGACATCGCGGGCCTCGATGACCGCGGTCTCGCGGACATTGCAGAACAGCGCGAGCTTGCGGCGCTCCTCGCGCGGGATCTCGCGGTCGGTGCGGCAGAGCAGGATGTCGGGCTGGATGCCGATCGAGCGCAGCTCCGCGACCGAATGCTGGGTCGGCTTGGTCTTCAATTCGCCGGCGGTCGGGATATAGGGCAGCAGCGTCAGGTGCACGAAGATGCACTGGCCGCGCGGGAGCTGCTGGTTGGTCTGGCGGATGGCTTCGAGGAAGGGCAGGCTCTCGATGTCGCCGACCGTGCCGCCGATCTCGACCAGCGTGAAGTCATAGCCTTCGTTGCCGGTGAGGATGAAGTCCTTGATGGCATTGGTGACATGCGGGACGACCTGGATGGTCGCGCCGAGATAGTCGCCCCGGCGCTCCTTGGTCAGGATGTCCATGTAGATGCGGCCGGTCGTGATGTTGTCGCCCTTGTTGCAGGGCCGGCCGGTGAAGCGCTCGTAATGGCCGAGGTCGAGATCGGTCTCGGCGCCGTCGTCGGTGACGAAGACCTCACCGTGCTGATACGGGCTCATCGTGCCCGGATCGACGTTCAGGTAGGGGTCGAGCTTGCGCAGGCGGACCGTATGGCCGCGCGCCTGGAGAAGGGCTGCGAGAGCCGCCGCCGCCAGGCCTTTGCCAAGCGAGGACACCACGCCGCCGGTGATGAAAACATACCGCGTCATGGGAGGTCACCTCTATCGCCACGGGTTCGATTCGCTAAGCGCGTTCTGAGCAGTCCCGCTTTGCCCTGCGCGCTTGTCCACAAAAGAGAAGGCCGGTCGCCCGGCCTCTCCCATATCAAAAGAGAAGGGCCGGTTTCCCGGCCCTGCCCTTGTTACTGCTGCGGCGCCGCTGGCGGCGTCGGCGGCTGTGCGCCGCCCTGATTCTGGTTCTGCATCTGGCGCAGCTGGTCGAGCACGCCGCCGGCATTCGGGGCGCTCGGGCCGGCCGGAGCCCCCGGCGTCGCCGGGGCCGAGGTCGCAGGCGCGCCGTCGATGATCGAGCGCTGCGTGCGGCCCGTATTGGCCATCACCGCGAGCACGATCGAGGTCAGGAAGAACAGGCCGGCGAGGATCGCCGTCGCCCGCGTCAGGGCGTTGGCCTGGCCGCGGCCGGTCATGAAGCCACCGACGCCGCCCCCGCCACCGGAGCCCATGCCGAGGCCACCGCCTTCGGAGCGCTGCAACAGCACGACGCCGACGAGCGCGACGACGATGATCAGGTGGATGACGATGAGAACGTTCTGCATGGTCTCACGAAAATGGGCATGGCGCGGGCCGCCGCCAAGGGCCACCCGCTCCTCCTCGAAGATCGAGGCGAATTCGGCGCGGCACATAACATGCGTGGGCCGGCAGCGCCACCCCTGCGCGCCGGCCTATTCACGACGGGATGTTCAGCCGGCGCAGGCCCGGGCGATCGCCAGGAATTCCTCGGCCTTGAGGCTGGCGCCGCCGACGAGCGCGCCGTCGACATGCGCAACATTCATCAACTCGGTGGCGTTCGAGGGCTTGACCGAACCGCCATAGAGCAGGCGCACGCCGGCAGCAGCCTGCTTGCCGAGCAGGCGGCCGAGTTCGGCGCGGATCGCCTCATGCATCTCGGCGACATCGGCCGCCGTCGGCGTGAGCCCCGTGCCGATCGCCCAGACCGGCTCATAGGCCACGACGAGCGTGGCAGCCGTCGCGCCGTCCGGCACCGAGCCGCGCAATTGCTTCTTGACGACGGCGAGCGCCTTGCCGGCCTCGCGCTCGTCCTTGGTCTCGCCGACGCAGACGATCGGCACCAGCAGCGCCTTCTGCGCGGCTTCAGCCTTGGCCTTTACCGTGGCATTGCTCTCGCCATGGAGCGTGCGGCGCTCGGAATGGCCGACGATGCAGAAGCTGGCGCCAGCGTCAGCCAGCATCGCGGCCGAGACCTCGCCGGTGAAGGCGCCGGAGCCTTGCGTGCTGCAATCCTGACCGCCGGTCGCGATGCGCGAGCCGATCAGCGCGGCAGTCGCAGCGAAAAGCAGGCTGGAGGGCGGGCAGATCGCGAGATCGACGGCCGGCTTCAGCGCGGCGTCGTAGCCCTTTGCAACCTCCGCCGCGACGGCGAGGTCGGCCTTGAGCCCGTTCATCTTCCAGTTGCCGGCCACCAGCGGCTTGATGCTGCGCGTCACGTCGATCCTCCTGAAATCCTGATCCACGGCTCTAGCAACGCCCGGCCGGCGCCGCAATCGCGTGCGAAGCGGCATCGTGACCGTGACGGCGATTGCGGCTTTCGCCGCCGGTTCCTATAAGCAGCGCCGACAAATACGCGCGCGGGCCCGTTTTCGCGCCACGACAGGTTCAGGGAAAGACGGCTTCGATGATGATGCAGGGCATCCGCAAGGCGGGTCAGGGTCTCTTCGGGAAGATCGTGATCGCCATCATGTTCAGCTTCCTCATCATCTCCTTCGCCATCTGGGGCGTGGGCGACATCTTCCGCGGCTATGGCCGCAACGAGGTGGCCAAGGTCGGCAAGACCGAGATCGGCCTCGAGCAGATGCGCACCGCCTATCAGAACGAGATCCAGAACCTGATCCGCCAGCAGCGCCGGCAGATCTCGCCGGAGATGGCGCGCGCGCTCGGCCTCGACCGGCAGGTGCTGTCGCGCCTGCTCACCGAGGCGACGCTCGACCAGACGGCGCAGGGCATGCGGCTCGCGGTCTCCGACGAGACCATCCGCAACCTGATCTTCGACGACCAGGTCTTCCGCGACGCCTCCGGCCAGTTCTCCTCGGCCCGCTTCAACGAATTGCTGCGCTCGAACGGCTACACCGAGCAGAGCTATGTCGCGCTCCAGCGTTCGACCATCCTGCGCCAGCAGCTCTCGGAGATGGTCGTCGGCGGCCTCTCCGCCCCGCTCGCCCTGCAGGAGGTCGGCAATCGCCTGCGCAACGAGAAGCGCGCGATCACCTTCGCCCGGATGCCGGCGAGTGCCGCCGGCGAGATCGCGGCCCCGACCGAGGACCAGCTCAAGAGCTTCTTCAACGACCGCAAGGCGGCCTTCCGCGCGCCGGAATTCCGCACGGCCAACATCCTCGCGATCACCGCCGAGACGCTGGCAGATCCCGCCAAGATCACCGATGACGAGGCCAAGGCGCGTTACGAGGCGACGAAGGCCCAGCGCTTCACCGCCGTCGAGACCCGCACCGTCCAGCAAATCCCCTTCCCCAGCGAAGAGGAAGCGCAGGCCGCCAAGGCCAAGATCGATGGCGGCGAGACCTTCGACGAGATCGCGACCGAGCGGAACGTCGCCTTCAACGACCTGACGCTCGGCACCTTCACCCGCGACCAGATGATCGATCCCGCCGTGCGCGATGCGGTCTTCGCGATCGAGGAGGGCGGCGTCACCGCGCCGGTCAAGGGCGCTTTCGGCACGGTGCTGCTGCGAGTGACCAAGGTCGAAGGCGCGCATGTGCGCCCGCTCGAGGAGGTTATCGTCGAGGTGAAGCAGGAGCTGGCCACCAGCCGCGCCGCTGCCCAGGTCACCGATCTCCACGACAAGATCGAGGACCAGCGCGCCTCGGCCCGGCCGCTCGCCGAGATCGCCAAGGAGCTCAACCTCACGCTGCGCACGGCCGGCCCGATGAATGCCGGCCTCGGCAGGCCGGACGGCTCGCGCGAAGAGGCGCTCCCCGGCGGCGACCCGACGCTGCAGGCGATCTTCCGCTCCGATATCGGTGTCGATAACGAGGCGATCCGCCTCCCCCGCAACGCCGGCTATGTCTGGTTCGACGTGACCAAGATCGACCCGGCGCGCGAGCGCGCTTTCGACGAGGTCAAGGCCGAGGTCGAGAAGCAATGGCGCGCCGACGAATCGGCCACGCGGCTTTCGGCCAAGGCGCGCGAGCTCATCGAGCGCCTCGACAAGGGCGAGAACTTCGACGCGGTCGCGGCCTCGACCAACCTCACGATCGAGACCGCCGCCGATCTCGGCCGGCAGGACCAGCGCCCCGAGCTGCCGGGCACGGTCATCGCGCAGGTCTTCGGCATCGCCGTGGGCAAGAGCGGTTCCGCCGCCACGCCGGATGGCGGACGCATCCTGTTCAAGGTCGATTCGGCCACCGTCGCGCCTTACGTCCGCACGACCCAGGAGGCCGGCAATTTCGAGCGGCTGCTCTCGTCCAGTGTCAGCGAGGACATCATGCTGCAATATGTCGCCAAGCGGCAGGCCGAGCTCGGCGTCAGCATCAACGAGGCCGCCTTCCGCAACGCGACCGGCGGGGCACAGAACTGACGATGCAGCCGCTCCAGGAGTTCGAGCACTTCGCGCAGACCTACGAGACCGGTGCTCCGCAATTGCTGCGGCAGGTGCTGGTCGGCGATTGCGAGACACCGGTCGCCGCCTTCCTGAAGCTGCGCCATGCCACGGCCGGCCCGGCCTTCCTGCTCGAATCGGTCGAGGGCGGCGCCGTGCGCGGCCGCTACTCGATGATCGGGCTGGAGCCGGACCTGATCTGGCGCTGCCATCACGGCCAGGCCTCGCTCTGCCGCACGGCTCTGGGCGAGAGTTTCCTCGACGATCCGCGCCCGGCCTTCGAGAGCCTGCGCGCCCTGCTCGAGGAGAGCGCCATTCCGGAGGCGGAAGGGCTGCCGCCGATGGCGTCCGGCGTCTTCGGCTATCTCGGCTACGACATGGTGCGCCTGATGGAGCGCTTGCCCGAGCCGAAGGAGACCGGCACCGGCGTGCCCGACGCCATCCTGACGCGGCCGACGCTGATGGTGGTCTTCGACGCCGTGCGCGACGAGATCCATGTCGTGACGCCGGTCCGGCACATGCCGGGCGTCGGCGCGCGCCATGCTTATGAGCGGGCGCAGGAGCGGCTGGAGGCCGTGGTGCGGGCGCTGGAAGGCGCCCTCCCCGCCGAGGCCGATATCGACATCGCCAACCTGCCGGTCCCCGCGACCACCTCGAACACCAGCGAGGCCGACTATCTGGAGATGGTCGACAAGGCGAAGGAATACATCCGCGCCGGCGACATCTTCCAGGTCGTGCTGTCGCAGCGCTTCGAGGCGCCTTTCGCCCTGCCGCCCTTCGCGCTCTACCGGGCGCTGCGGCGGGTCAATCCGGCGCCGTTCCTCTGCTATCTCGATTTCGGCGACTTCCAGATCGTCTGCTCGAGCCCCGAGATCCTGGTCCGTCTGCGCGACGACACCGTCACGATCCGGCCGATCGCCGGCACGCGGCGGCGCGGCGCGACCGAGGCCGAGGACAATGCCCTGGCCGAGGAGCTGCTGGCTGACCCGAAGGAACGCGCCGAGCACCTGATGCTGCTCGATCTCGGGCGCAACGATGTCGGCCGCGTCGCTGAGATCGGCACGGTGAAGGTCACCGATTCGTTCTTCATCGAGCGCTACAGCCAGGTCATGCACATCGTCTCGAATGTCGAGGGCAGGATCGACCCCAAGCACGATTCGCTGGGCGCGCTGATCGCCGGCTTCCCGGCCGGTACGGTCTCGGGCGCCCCCAAGGTCCGGGCGATGGAGATCATCGACGAGCTGGAGCGCGATGCGCGCGGCGCCTATGCCGGCTGCATCGGCTATTTCGGCGCCAATGGCGAGATGGATACTTGCATCGTGCTGCGCACGGCCGTGGTCAAGGACGGGCGCATGCATGTTCAGGCCGGCGCCGGCATCGTCTACGATTCGAACCCGGCCTCCGAGCAGGAGGAGTGCATCAACAAGGCCAAGGCCCTGTTCCGCGCCGCCGAGGAGGCGATCCGCTTCGCCGCCCGCAGCGGGCGCGGCCAGTAGTCCGCACAGGCAGCATCCCAGAACGCAAGACGCCCCGCCGGTCAGGCGGGGCGTTTCTGTTTCGGCGCCCGGGTCAGTGCCCCTTGCCGGGCGTCGCCGTCATCTTGTCGACCCAGGCGATACCGATGGCGGAGAGGATGAAGACGACATGGATCAGCGTCTGCAGCAGCACACCCGCCTCGGTATAGCTCGCGGTCTTGCCGGCGATGCCGATATTGCCGGCCTCGATGAAGGTCCTGAGCAGGTGGATCGACGAGATGCCGATGATCGCCATGGCGAGCTTGATCTTGAGCACGCTCGCATTGACGTGGCTCAGCCATTCCGGCTGGTCGGGATGCCCCTGCAGCCGCAGGCGCGAGACGAAAGTCTCGTAGCCGCCGACGATCACCATGATCAGCAGGTTCGAGATCATCACCACGTCGATCAGCCCGAGCACGACCAGCATGATCTGCTGCTCGCTGAAGTCGAAGGCGTGGGTGACGAGGTGCCAGAGTTCCTTGAGGAACAGGAAGACATAGACGCACTGCGCCACGATGAGGCCGATATAGAGCGGCAGCTGCAGCCAGCGCGAGCTGAAGATGATCGCCGGCAGCGGCCGCAGGGGGCCAAGCGCGGCGGGCTGGTCGGACGGGTCGCGCGGTTGCGCCATGGTCGGTCTCGGTCCTTCGATCAGGTGCGGTGTGCAGTGCAACGCTAGATGGCGAGGAAATTTCGCCCGCGCAAGCACTTCGGCATTGCTTTCGAGCGCAAAAGCGACGGGAGCGTGACGGCCCATTTATGCCCGGATTGACTGCTAGCTTTCCCTGTGGTCACCGGACCGCTACATTCGAATCCAAACGGGGGAACATGCGGAGTTCCGCTCGCCTGGTACCGCAGAGGAGTTTCGTCATGATCAGGACGCTCGCCGTCGCTGCCGCCATTGCCGGCAGCGCCCTACTCGCCCTGCCTGCATCGGCTGCCCCGTTCGCTCCCGCTGCGCCCGCCATTGCGACGACGCAGGCCGGCAGTGATCTCATCGAGACCGTGCAGTACCGCCGCTATGGCTACGGCCCGCGCTACTATGGCGGCTATCGCCGTGGCCCGGCCGTGGGCGCCGGCATTGCGGCCGGCATCATCGGTGGCGCGCTCGCCGCCGGCGCGCTGGCGGCCCCGCCCCCGCCGGTCTACTATTACCCCCCGCCGGCCCCGGTCTATGTCGAGCCGCCGGTGGTCTATGCCCCGGCCGTGCCGCGCGCCTATGGCTACAGCGTCGAGGATACCGACGCCGTGGCCTACTGCTCGCGCCGCTTCCGCAGCTACAACCCGGAGACCGGGACCTACATCGCCTCTGGCGGCGTCGTCCGCGCCTGCCCCTGACAGCAGGCGACAGCGCGATCGCAGACAAGGACTCCCCGCAGCGATGCGGGGAGTTTTTCGTTTCGGCCGGAAACGGCTTGTCATCGCGGCAGCGGTCCCGCTTTATCCTGCCGGCAGCCTGAATCGGAGCATCGCGTGCGGATCGCCACCTGGAACGTCAATTCGGTCAGGCAGCGCCTCGGCCACCTCCTCGACTTCCTGAAGGAGGCGGAGCCCGATGCGCTTTGCCTGCAGGAGATCAAGTGCGTGGATGCCGATTTCCCGCGCGCCGAGATCGAGGCGGCCGGCTGGCAGGTCGAGACCCACGGCCAGAAGACCTTCAACGGCGTCGCGATCCTGAGCCGCTCGCGGCTGGAGGATGTCCGCCGCGGCCTGCCGGGCGACGATGGCGACGAGCAGGCGCGCTATCTCGAAGGCGTGCTGCCGCTCGGTGACGGCGTGGTGCGCGTCGCCTCGATCTACCTGCCCAACGGCAACCCGCCGAACACTGAGAAATATCCCTACAAGCTCGGCTGGATGCAGCGCTTGACCGCCCATGCCCGGATGCTCCTGGAGCTTGAGGAGCCTTTGGTTCTGGCCGGCGACTACAACGTCATCCCGGAGCCGCGCGACGCCCGCGACCCGGCCGCCTGGGTCAGCGATGCGCTCTTCCTGCCGCAGACGCGTTCCGCCTTCCGGGGCCTGACCAATCTCGGCCTGACCGAGGCCCTGCGCAGCACGATCGACGCCTCGGGGCTTTACACCTTCTGGGATTATCAGGCGGGCGCCTGGCAGCGGAACAACGGCATCCGCATCGACCACCTGCTGCTCTCGCCGCATGCGGCCGACCGGCTCTCGGGGGTGAAGATCGCCAAGCACGTCCGTGGCTGGGACAAGCCCTCGGACCATGTCCCGGTGATGATCGATCTGCACTGAGGGACAGCAGGAAGCCGTCATGCTCGGGCTTGACCCGAGCATCTTGGAATCAGTGTCTTCTCGTCATGAGATTCTCGGGTCTACGCTTCGCTTCGCCCGAGAATGACGGCGCCTCAGCTCAGTTCTGAGGCGCGGCGCCGCTCCGCGAGCTGCCGAGATGCTGGCGCTCGATCAAGGCCAAAGCCGCCGAGCGGTCGCTGGACGAGGCGGCCGCGAAAGCCACGTCATGCCGCTCGATGATCCAGGCCTCGCGGGCTGGATCGGCACCCTCGCGCGCCATCGCGAGCCACATCAGGCCCAGCACCGGCTGGCGCGGCACGCCCTCGCCGCCACGGATCAGCATCTCGCCGAAGGCGGCGCGCGCGGGCGCATGGCCCTTCTCGGCCGCAAGCTTCATCCAGCGTGCCGCCTGGCGCGGGTCGCGATTGGCGCCCTGCCCGGTCATGTAGAGGCGGGCGAGATTGTACTGGCCGTCCGGGTCGCCGAAATAGGAGGCGGCATAGTGGAACATGTCGAAGGCCCGGTCCGGATTGGGCTTCACATAGCTGCCCTTGATCCCATCCGAGAAATAGTTGCCGAGCGCCACGAAGGCGCTGCCGACGAGCCGCGCATCGGCCGTTCCGGGCATGGCGTCCGCGTTCTCGTCCGCGATCTTCGAGAAATATTCGAAGGCCTTGAGATCGTTGGTCGGGACACCCTCGCCGCCGGCATACATCCGGCCGAGCTTGTACTGCGCCGTGAGATGGCCCTGCGAGGCCGCATATTCGAGCGCGCGCACGGCGCCGACCTTATTGCCGGCGGTGGAATCGCGCATCCAGGCCTTGAGCGCGTCGCGGGCGCTGGTGAAGGGCACGAGCGGCAGAGCAGTGTGGGCGGTCGGCGTATCGGGGCCGGGAGCCACGGAAGCCGCGCCGCGGCCGCCGGACACGGAATCGTCCGGCTCCGGCAGCGCCGCGCCCGGAATGGCGCGCGGCGGCAGCAGCTTCGTGCCTGAAATCTCCTGAGCCAGGACGGCCTGATGGCCGCCCAGCAACAGGAACAGGCATGCTATGGTTGAGCTAGATATCCGCATAGCAATGGGTTTCGGCCGCCCCTCCTGGGTGGGTGACGGCACCGCCTTTGGCGGAGCCGACGGTCTGCGCGTATTTCCACAGCGCGCCGGAATTGTAGTCGGTCTTCCGTGGTTTCCAGTCCTTACGACGCGCTTCAAGTTCGGCATCAGAAAGGCGGACTGCGAGCTTTCCTGTGATGGCGTCGAGTTCGATGATGTCGCCGTCGCGGATCAGGCCGATCGGGCCGCCGACGGCGGCTTCAGGACCGACATGGCCGACGCAGAAGCCCCGCGTCGCGCCGGAGAATCGGCCATCGGTGATGAGCGCGACCTTGTCGCCCATGCCCTGGCCGTAGAGCGCGGCGGTGGTCGACAGCATCTCGCGCATGCCGGGGCCGCCCTTGGGGCCCTCGTAGCGGATGACCAGCACGTCGCCGACATTGTAGGTCCGGTTCTTGACCGCCTCGAAGGCGTCCTCCTCGCGATCGAAGCAGCGCGCCGGGCCGGTGAAGACGAGCTGGTCCTCCGGCATGCCGGCGATCTTCACGATCGCGCCTTCCGGAGCGAGGTTGCCCTGCAGGCCGACGACGCCGCCGGTGACCGTGATCGGCTTGTCGGCGCGGTAGACCACATCCTGCTGGTCGTTCCATTTCACCGAGGCCATGTTCTCGGCGATGGTGCGGCCGGTGACGGTCATGCAGTCGCCATGCAGATAGCCGGCATCGAGCAGGCTCTTCATCACCAGCGGGATGCCGCCGACCTCGAACATGTCCTTGGCGACGTATTTTCCGCCCGGCTTCAGGTCGGCGATATAGGGCGTCTTCTTGAAGATCTCGGCGACCTCGAACAGGTCGAAATCGATGCCGCATTCATGCGCGATCGCCGGCAGGTGCAGCGCGCCATTGGTCGAGCCGCCGGTCGCGGCGACGACCATCGCGGCATTCTCCAGCGCCTTGCGGGTGACGATGTCGCGCGGGCGGATGTTCCGGGCAATCAGCTCCATCACCATCTCGCCGGCGGTGTAGCAGAAGGTGTCGCGGACGTCGTAGGGGGCCGGCGCGCCGCAGCTATAGGGCAGCGCCAGGCCGATCGCCTCGGCGACGGTCGCCATGGTGTTGGCGGTGAACTGGGCGCCGCAGGAGCCGGAAGACGGGCAAGCGACCTCCTCGAGCTCCTTCAGGTCCTCGTCCGACATGGCGCCGACCGAATGCTTGCCGACGGCCTCGAACACGTCCTGGACGGTGACCGGACGACCCTTGAAATTGCCGGGCAGGATCGAGCCGCCATAGATGAAGATCGAGGGCACGTTGAGACGCACCATCGCCATCATCATGCCGGGCAGCGACTTGTCGCAGCCGGCAAGGCCGACCAGCGCATCGTAGCAATGGCCACGCATGGTGAGCTCGACCGAGTCGGCGATAACCTCGCGCGATGCGAGCGACGACTTCATGCCCTGGTGGCCCATCGCGATGCCGTCGGTCACGGTGATCGTGCAGAACTCGCGCGGCGTGCCGCTGGCGGAGGCGACGCCCTTCTTCACGGCCTGGGCCTGGCGCATCAGCGAGATGTTGCAGGGGGCGGCCTCGTTCCAGCAGGAGGCGACGCCGACGAAGGGCTGCGCGATCTGCTTCGCGGTCATGCCCATCGCGTAATAATAGGAACGGTGCGGGGCCTTGGCCGGGCCGACGCTCACATGGCGGCTCGGCAGCCTCGACTTGTCGTACACACGCCCGTCCATCGCCACTCGCCCTGTTCCCCCGATCAGCACGGCGCGAAGATGTGCCACGCCGCGCCTGCCGGGAGCAATCGCGCCCCTGAAAACCCGAAAAACGTCCGGAACCTCTGCCGGCTCCGCGCGTTACCCCCGATTTCGATATATCTCAGGCACTTAACGCAGCGTTTTGCTGGGCTTCGTTTGTGGCGGCTTCGCGGCGATTGGGGCGGTCGGGGCGGTGTCAGGCACCGATCCCGCTCGGGTGTTGCGCCGATGTCACAAAACCTGGGCCGGAAGGGTAATGTAACGGTGATTTCAGCGGCTGCACGCATGCGGGCGCTCGCCCCGAGGAGCCGCATGGCAGCGGCTCCGGCGACGCTTCGGATGAGGGCTGCGTCGGCTTAGAGCGGTGGCTCAGAGCACCAGCGGCAGCACGAAGAAGCCGCCGACGATGATCGCGACGAGGGCCAGCGCCGTCATCGGCAGGTGCTTCTCGATGAAGATGCGAATGTCGTCGCCGTAGAAGCGCAGCGCCACCGCGATCATCAGGAAGAAGCTCGCCCGCGACACGACCATGCCGATCGTGAACTTCCACAGGTCGAAATGCAGGAAGCCGGACATGATCGTGACGATCTTGAACGGGATCGGCGTCAGGCCCTTGGTGACGAGCACCCAGAACCAGTAGTCCTGCGAGGTCGCGATCAGGCTGGCGGCCTTGTCCTGCAGCCCATAGATGCCGATCAGCCAGGCGCCGACCGACTCATAGAGCAGCGCGCCGATGGCATAGCCGAGATAGCCGCCGAGCACGGCGCCGAGCGAGCAGATGCCGGCATAGAACCAGGCGCGGTCCGGCCGGGCGATGCACATCGGAATCAGCAGCGGAATCGGCGGCAGCGGGCTGAACGAGCTTTCGATGAAGGTGATGCCGAAAAGCAGCCACGGGGCGGCGGGATGGGAGGCGTACGAAACGCACCAGTCATAGGCTCGCTTGAGCATCGTGACGAAACAACCGGTCCTGGGTTACTGGCATCGAGGCGCATGGCAGACTTGCGCCTGATGCGCATCTAACCGTCTCGGTGGGAGAATGCCAGCGTTCTCTTGCGCGAAGGTCAATTTGAAGACGGAGTCGTGGCGGGAACCGGGCAGGACGGGATCGCCTACGCCGGCGCCAGGCCGGGCTTGCCGGCCTCGGTGACGAAACTCGCGCCGGTCGTGACCTTCGCGCCGGCCTGCGTGACACGCTCGAGCAGGCGGTAATCGGCCTGCCAGCGCTCCTTGCCGACATCGTGGCGCAGATAGCCGCGCTGGCTGTTGAAATAGCGGATATGCGGGTTCTTCTGGAGCCCGACCCTGCCGGCTCGCGTCATCGCCGCTCCGTCGCCGCCGGAGGTGATCGAGGTCGCGATGAATTCAACGCCGACCGTCGCCGATTTCGGATCGTCGAAATTGGCCTTCAGCTCACCGGCCCAGCTCTGGTGGATGTCCCCGGTCAGGACGATCGCATTGGCGATCCGCGCCTGAGTCAGCCCGTCGAACAGGCGCTGCCGCGCCGCAGCCGCGCCGTCCCACTTGTCCATATGGTAGCTGACGCCGCCGGCCTCCGGATCGTTGTCGCGCCGCATCATCATCACCTGCTGCGCGAGCACGTTCCAGCGCGCTCGCGGCAGGCGGAAGCCCTCGCTGAGCCAGGCCTCCTGGGCCGGGCCGAGCATCGTCTTGTCCGTCGCCAGCGCATCGGCGCAGCGCGCCTGCCAGCCGCCACCGCAGGGCTGGTCGGTGCGGAACTGACGCGTGTCGAGCACGTCGATCTGGGCGAGATCACCATAACGGAAGCGGCGATAGGCCTGGATCGCCGGGCCGTTCGGCAGCGCGCTTCGCCGCAGCGGCATATGCTCGTACCAGGCTTGGAACCCGGCCGCCCGGCGCAGCGCGAAGATCTCGGGCGGCACGCCAGTCTCCTCGGAGACGAAGCCGGCCCAGTCGTTGTCGATCTCGTGGTCGTCGAACGAAACCAGCCACGGCGCCGAGGCATGGGCCGCCTGAAGGTCAGGATCGAGCTTGTAGAGCGCGTAGCGGCGGCGATAGTCGGACAGCGCGTAGATCTCGTCGGGGTCGCCCGGCATCACCCGCGCGACAGGCAACGGGCGGTCGCCCGGCCGGATCGTGCGGTACTCGTAGATGTAATCGCCGTAGTGATAGACGAAGTCGAAGCGCTCCTCCGCAACATGGCGGAAAGCGGTGAAGAAGCCATCCTCATAGCGCTGGCAGCCGACCACGCCGAAGCGCATCCGCTCGACGGCGGCCCCGGTCGCCGGAAAGGTCCGGCCACGCCCCGCCTGGCTGCGCACACCGCCGCAGGTGAAGCGGTAGAAATAGAACCGATCCGGCTGGAGCCCGCCGACCTCGACATGGACGGCGTGGCCAAGTTCAGGCCGTGCCAGCCCGGTGCCGCGCTGCACGACGCGCGCGAAAGCCTCGTCCTCGGCGACCTCCCATGCAACCTCGACGGCCCGCATCGGCATGCCGCCATGTTCCGCCAGAGGGGTGGGAGCAAGCTTCGTCCAGATCACGAAGCCGTCCGCCGCAGGATCGCCCGAGGCGACGCCGAGCGAGAACGGATCGGCCGCGAAGACCGGGTTGGCCCAGAGCCGCTGCGCCTGAGCCTGCCCGCTCGCTAGCAGCAGGCCCGACGCCGCCAGCCCCTGCAGCAGCGACCGGCGCGTGGGTGTCCCGGGCGCAGTGACGAAATCGTCGGGATCGAAGCGTCCGAAGGCGTCGCGGCGAAACATGCTGGTCTCCCCCTACCCTTCGAACACGACTACGGCGCGGCGATCCTATGAAAGGCGCGCCAGAGCCTCCGCGACCTTGACCTTGCGGGCCTCGGCCGCCGCCTTGCGATCGCGATTCTCCTCGACGATTTCTTCCGGCGCACGCGCCATGAAATCGGGATTGCCGAGCTTCTTCTCGACGACCGCGATATCCTGGTCGAGCTTGGCCAGCTCCTTGGTCAGGCGCGAGCGCTCGGCATCGAGATCGATCAGCCCGGCGAGCGGCAGGGCCGCCACCTCGCCGCGCACGATGATCTGGGCCGACTGGGCCGGCGCCGCCGTCTCGAATCCGATATCGGAGACGCGGGCGAGCCGCTCGATCATCGGGCGCCAGCTCTCGATCGTCGCCCGCGTCGCAGCAGAGGCGTTGACGAGCACGAGCGGCGCCTGCGTGCCGGCCGGAACGTTCACTTCCGAGCGCACGGAGCGAATGTCCGAGATCAGGTCGACGACGAAGCCGATCTCGGCCTCCGCCGCCGCATCCTTGAGCGCCGAGAGGTCCGGCCAGCGCGTCAGGCAGACCAGCGAGGCGTCGCCCTCCGCGAGCTTGCGCGGCGCGCCGGCCTCGGCCTTCTGCGCCCAGAGCTCCTCGGTGAGGAACGGCATGAACGGGTGCAGCAGCTGGCAGATCAGGTCGATGACATAGGCGACCGTCGCCTGCGTCTCGGCACGGGCCGCTGCGTCGACGCCCTCGCCCTGCAAAACGGGCTTGGCGAGTTCGAGATACCAGTCGCAGAACTGGTTCCAGACGAAGCGATAGGCCGCGCCGGCCGCCTCGTTGAACCTGAAGCTCGGGATGCCGGCCGCGATCTCCTCGGCGGCTTGAGCCGCCTCGCTGAGGATCCAGCGGTTGAGCGGCTGCTTGATGCTGGCGGGATCGAAGCCTTCCGCGCGGGCGCAGCCGTTCAGCTCGGCAAAGCGCGCGGCATTCCAGATCTTGGTCGCGAAGTTGCGATAGCCCTCGACGCGCTGCGTGCTGAGCTTGATGTCGCGCCCCTGCGCCGCCATCGCGCTGAGCGTGAAGCGCAGTGCGTCGGCGCCGTATTTGTCGACGAGCGTCAGCGGATCGATGACGTTGCCCTTCGACTTCGACATCTTCGCGCCCTTCTCGTCGCGAACGATGGCGTGGATATAGACGTCCCTGAACGGCACCTCGTCCATGAAGTTGAGGCCCATCATCATCATCCGGGCGACCCAGAAGAAGATGATGTCGAAGGCGGTGACCAGCGTCGCCGTCGGGTAATAATGCTTCAGCTCGGCGGTCTGCTCGGGCCAGCCCAGGGTCGAGAACGGCCAGAGCGCCGAGGAGAACCAGGTGTCGAGCACGTCCTCGTCGCGCGTCAGCGCGACGGTGTCACCGTAATGCGCCATGGCGAGCGTCTGCGCCTCGGCCTCCGACTCGGCGACGAAGACCTCGCCGTCCGGTCCGTACCAGGCCGGAATCTGGTGGCCCCACCAGAGCTGGCGCGAGACGCACCAGGGCTCGATATTCTCCAGCCAGTCGTAATAGACCTTGGTCCAGTTCTCGGGCGTGAACTTGGTGCGTCCGTCCTGCACCGCCTTGATGGAGCGCTGTGCCAGCGGCTTGACGTCGACATACCACTGGTCGGTCAGCCAGGGCTCGATCACGACATCCGAGCGGTCGCCATGCGGGACGGTATGGGTGTTCGGCTCGACCTTCACGAGCAGGCCGCGCGCGGCCATCATCTCGACGACGCGCCGGCGCGCGACGAAGCGGTCGGCGCCGTCGAGCGCCAGCGTTTCGGCTTCCGGCTTGGCGCCGGCCAGGAAATCCTCGTTACCCGCGAGCAGGATGCGCGCCTCGCCGTCGAGGATGTTGACGACGTCGAGCTGATGGCGCTTGCCGACCTCGAAATCGTTGAAGTCATGGGCGGGCGTGATCTTGACCGCGCCGGTGCCCTTCTCGGGATCGGCATAATCGTCGCCGAAGATCGGGATGACGCGGCCGACCAGCGGCAGCACGGCCTTGCGGCCGATCAGATGGCCGATCTTTTCGTTCTCCGGGTGAACCGCGACGCCGGTATCGCCCAGCATCGTCTCCGGCCGCGTCGTCGCGACGGTGATGAAGGTCGATGCGTCGTCTGCGTCGTAGGTCACGCCTTCGAGCGGGTAGTTGAAATAATAGAGATGGCCGTTCGGGTCGCGGCTCAAGGCCTTGTCGAGCTTGGCCGCGTCGAATTCGTCCTCGCCGCCGCGCTGCCACTTGAACGTGCCGGTCTTCTCGAGCTGCAGCACCTCGAGATCCGAGATCGCGGTCTGGAACTTGGGGTCCCAGTTCACCAGCCGCTTGGCGCGGTAGACCAGCCCCTGCTTGTGCAGGCCGACGAAGACCTTGAGGACGGCGGCCGAGAGGCCCTCGTCCATGGTGAAGCGCTCGCGCGACCAGTCGCAGGAGGCGCCGAGGCGACGGAGCTGGTTGACGATCGTGCCGCCCGACTCCTCCTTCCACTTCCAGACCTCGGCGAGGAAGGCCTCGCGGCCCATCGTGCGGCGGTCGGTGCGGTTCTCGGCGGCGAGCTTGCGCTCGACGACCATCTGCGTCGCGATGCCGGCATGGTCGGTGCCGGGCTGCCAGAGCACGTCCTTGCCGCGCAGGCGCTCGAAGCGGCAGAGCACGTCCTGCAGGGTGTTGTTGAGCGCATGGCCCATATGGAGCGAGCCGGTGACGTTCGGCGGCGGGATCACGATGCAATAGGGCTCGGCGCCGGGGGCTGCCCCCCTGCCCGCCTTGAAGGCCTTGGCCTCGTCCCAGGCCTTGCTGATCCGGGCCTCGACGGCGGCCGGTTCGAAAGTCTTGTCCATCATCGCATCGCTCGAACGCAGAAAGGCCGGGGAACCTGCCCCGGCCGGAAAAATCACGGGCCAAAAAGGTCTCGGCCCTTAAGAGCCCATGCGAAGGCTGCGCGTCAACGTTTTCGATGACATGCCGCGCCCTGCGCAGGCGTCAGGCCAGGTTCGACTGCAGGAACCAGAGCGACTTGTCGAGCATGCGGGAATAGGCGGTCAGGATATCGGCGGTATCGGCATCGCCGGCCTCGTCGCAGGCGTCAATCGCCTCGCGTACCTTGTTCGCTGCATCCGCATAGCGCTCGATCAACGCCGCGAGATGATCCTGCACGGCGACGATCTCGGTCGGATAGGGCTTCAGCGAAGTCGCCTGAGCGGTCGTCTGCGTCGTGCCGAAGGCGATGCCGCCGAGCTGGGCGATGCGCTCGGCTACGGTATCGACATGGGTGTCGAGCTCGTCACGGAAGCCGTCGAGCATCAGGTGGATGCCAATGAAGCCCGGCCCCTTCAGGTTCCAGTGGGCCTGCTTGGTGACGAGCGAAAGGTCTATGCCGTCGGCGAGGCGCTCATTCAACATGCCGATAACCTTGGTCTTGGTGTTCGAAGCCAGGTCGACCCGGCTGGATTTGACCACCTTGGCCGTGGTCGAGTTCTTCGGTGCACTGCGCGGCGCGGTCTTGGTTGCGGTCTTGGCCATGGCAAACCTCGGATCAGGGGCATGAAAGCAGCTTCGCTGCCGGCGCCGGCAGTCCCGACGCATCCTGCTGATACGCGTGAGCCGCTGCTCGGTTCCGGTCAGATGGACTGCTCCCGCGACGGAACCAGCCGCGCCCCGCCCCGTTGGACCAACATCACCTGACGACAGCAGCAGGGAGAGCGACATGCCTCACCACAGCGACCAGACCCGCGTCTGGGATCTCATCGATTCCATCAAGTTCGCGATGCTCGTGACCCATGATGGCCAGGGCGACGAGTTGCGGGCCCGCCCGATGCACGCCCATGGCGAGCGTGCGGAGGACGCGATCTATTTCCTGACCGACCGTCGCCACCACAAGGACGACGAGATCCAGGTCAACGACAATGTCTGCGTCGCCTTCGCCGATACCGGCAGCCAGCGCTACCTCTCGGTGACGGGGACCGCGACCGTCCTCGATGACCGTCAACGCGTGCATGACCTCTGGGACGCCAGCAACCGTGCCTTCTGGGACGACGAGAACGACCCGAACATCCGCGTGCTGCGCGTCCGGCCTAGCATGGCGGAATTCTGGGACAGCCCCGGCAAGATCGTCACCAGCGTCAAGATGGCCGCGGCGGCACTCACGGGTGCCAAGCCCGATCTCGGCGAGAACCGCAAGGTCCGCCTCTGAACACGCAGCAACGAGCAGGAAGCGATGATGAAGCTCTTCGTCCATGCCCTGGGGGCCTGGTTCGCAGTCGAGGCGGCGTCTGGCCGCTATCCCCGCCCGGTCGCCGTGGGCCTGACCATGCTGGTCTCGCGGCTCGGCGCCCCGGCGACGGCTTTCGCCATGGTGGGCTATGGCTTGATGCGTCTCAGGGAAGCCGGCGCCTTCGAACGGGCCCAGCCACGGACACGGCGCCGCCGAACCGGCAACGCCAAGTCATTGCTGGGCCAGTAACGGCGCTAATGTGCGTCAAAATGCCGGGCGGCCGCCTAGCTGCGGCCGCCGCGCGCGACGCGCTCGATTTCGGCACGGACGAGCCGCTCGACCATGGTCGGCAGGTTGTCGTCCAGCCACGTCTTGAGCATCGGCTTCAGCATGTCCTTGACCAGATCCTCCAGCGTCCGCGCATTGTTGCTCAGCACGGTCGAGGCCAGCTGGCCGAAGGCATTGGTGACGACGGAACTCGCCTGATCCGACAGCAGGCTCGCCATGTCCGGCATCGGCGCGAACGCAGCCTGAGGCTCGGGCTGCGGCGGCGGCGCAGGCTGGATGAACGCCGGCGGCGGTTCGACGGGAGCGACGGGCGGCTCCGGCGGCAGCGCCGCAACGGGCTCTTCATCGACGAAGGCGATGTCGGAATCATCAGGGAATGCGGCCGGCGCCGGCGCAGGAGCGGCGACCAGCGCAGCCTCGGCCCCAAGGTCGAGCACATCGTCGTCGATGGCCGCAACCGGGGCGGGTTCCGGCTCGGGCTCGGGAGCCGGCGCCGCAGCCTCCTCGGCCGGCTTCTCATCGTCCGAAATGATCCGGCGGATGGAGGCGAGAATCTCCTCCATTGACGGTTCGCTGGGCTTGGCTTGCGCGCTCATGATGAGTCTAACCGTGGACAACGGGCGCGCCGATGGAATCAACGCCGCTCCAAGAGCGCAGTATTCCACGGCGCCGATGTCAGACAAGGCGCCAACCCGCTCTCCCACAGGAGAAATCCGCGCTGTTGCCCGATGGCATCGGGCCGAAAAGCCGCGTCGGCGCTGTGCGGGGATTCAATTCGGCGGCAGATATGCCGATGCCGCAGCCGCGCCCGATCCGGGCGCGGGGGCTTTTGGCGCGGCGCTATCAGCGGCCGTCGGGCGTCTGGGTGCCCCAGAGCTTGCCCTGGACCTGCTCGTAATGCTCGCGGGCGTCGTAGATCTCGGCCTTGAGCTTGAGGGTCTGGGCGGAAAGCTTGCCGACGGCGGAGAGGACCGCATAGGAGGCGACGACCCGGTCGCGCTGGGCCACCACGAGGCTCGAGCGGGCGCTCACCAGCTCCTGCTGGGCGTTCAGCACGTCGAGCGTCGTGCGCTGGCCGACCTTGGCCTCCTCACGCACGCCGGAAAGCGCGGTGGACGCGGCCTCGACCTGCGCCTGCGCGGCGATGATCTGGGCCTTGGCCGCTTCAAGACCGCCCCAGGCGGAGACGACCGCGGCGCGCACGGTGTCACGCTGGGTATCGACCTCGATACGACGCTGGCCGGCCGTTTCCTTGGCCTGGCGCGTGCGGGCATAGACCTGGCCACCCTCGTAGATCGGGATGGTCAGCGTGCCGACAAGGCTGGCCGAAAAGCGGTTGTCGCCGGAAAACTGGGTGTCGTAGCGCTGCTGGACGACGCCGCGCACGCCGACGACGGGATAGAGATCGGCCTCGGTGACCTTGACCTGAAGCTCCGCCGCATCGACGCCGTGAAGAGAAGCGATGATGGCCGGGTGATTCGACAGGGCCTGGTTCAGCGCGGTCGGCAGCGACTTCGGCAGCAACCCTTCGACCGGACGCCCCGGCGCGAGCGAGCGCGGCTCGGTGCCGACATTCTGCCGGAAGCGGGCTACCGAGGTCTTCAGGTTCGATTCGGCGAGAATCGCCTGCGAGCGCGCCGATGACAGGCGGGCTTCCGCCTGGGCGACGTCGGTGCGGGTCACCTCACCGACCTGGAACCGGTCACGCGTCTGGCGCAGCTGCTCCTCGAGAACCTCGACGTTGTTGCGGTTCAGGTTGAGGATCGCCGTGTCGCGCAGCACGTTCATGTAAGACGTCGCGGCATCGAGCAGCACGTTCTGCTCGGTATTGCGCAGCGTGGCGCGGGCACCCAGCACCTGCGATTCGGACTGGCTGACGGCGCTGCGGGTCTTGCCGGAATCGAAGATGTTCTGATCGACCTGCACGCCGGCACCGCGCGGCCCGAGGCGGGACACGTTGGTGGTATGGACCGGGGAGCTGCTGGCGAAGGCCGGAATGCCCGACTGTGTGATGCTGGCGCCGATATCGGCCGAGGCCGTGATTCGCGGCCGGTAGCCCGCCTTTGCCTGCGGCACGTTCTCGTCGGTCGCGCGGACCGAGGCGCGCTGCGCATTGAGTGTCGGATTGGCGGAATAGGCCCGCGCGAGCGCGGCATCCATGGTTTGTGCCGAAACCGGCCCCGCCCAGCCCCCGGCCAACGCCAGAGCGAAGGCGGCGGAGAGAGCAAGTCCGGAAATCTTGTCGTAGCGTTTATGCACTGGACGCCTCATGTGCGCACTGAAAGTCGCGCCCAGGCATCGCCCCAGCCTCGGCAGAGTTACATTCCATACCCGCTCCGGCACCTCTCGCCAACGCATGGCGCGGCGCCGGAATGGTTTCGTTCGTGCAGTGCCGCAAAAATGCGACACCTGCCGTCATCAGAAAACGAAGGCCGCGGGACGGCGGAACTCCGAAAGCACCGGCGCTGCCGCGTCGAAAACGGGCCGGCCGGAGACGACGTCGCTGGACTTCATATAGAGCATCACCCGCGCCGCCCGGCCCAGGCCCTCGACCGCGATGAGCCGGCCTTCCGGCCGCAGCAGCGGGAAAAGCGATTCGGGCGCGATCTCGCAGGCACCGCTGACGAGGATGGCATCGAAGCTGCATGCCGCCGGCTGAGCGGCCGTGATGGTCACGCTGCCGGCGCCGGCGCGAGCCAGCGCCGATTCGGCCAGCATGCGCGCCGCGTCGTCGGGCTCCCAGAGCGTGGCCTTCGCTCCCATGTCCGCCATCAGCGCGGCGCCATAACCGGAACCGCCGGCATATTCGAGCACGGCCTCGCCCGCCTGCGGGTCCAGCAACTGGATCATCCGCACCGCGACCATCGGGGTCATCAGCGCCCGGCCGGTGCCCGGCAGCGGAATCGACTGGTCGAGATAGGCGAGATGCGCGAGGTTTTCGGGGACGAAAGCCTCGCGCGGCACCGAATCCGCCGCGGCCAGCGCGGCCCGGTCGGTGATGTCATAGGTGCGCAGCTGGCAATCGACCATATTGCGGCGCAGCGAGGTAAAATCGTCCATGCCCGAACTCTCCGTCCACGACGCCGGTGCTGCAAGGCGCGGCCGACACTCAGGAAGCCGCCGCGAACCGGTGCAGCGATCGCGCCGTTCTTCGGCAGCTTTCTGTTCGACGCTCGCGCAAAAGGCAAGCGCCGCCTGACCGCAGGCATAAACCAGCGACGGTTAAGACGATCTGTCGATGTGAGGAGGAAGCTGGCTCCCGGAGCAGGATTCGAACCTGCGACCAATCGATTAACAGTCGATTGCTCTACCGCTGAGCTATCCGGGAACAACGTGGCGGCGTCTTAGCGGTGCCATCCGGATAGTGCAAGCCCCTTGCGAGCCGACCAAGCAGATTTGTCGCCTGGCCTGTGGAAGTTGCGATGCCGGGTTGCGGCGGCGCGCGGCTTGTGGTTAGTGCGCTCTCGCTGAAGCGGCCGCGGCCGTTTTCGCAGGAAGGCCTCGTGGCGGAGTGGTTACGCAGAGGACTGCAAATCCTTGCACCCCGGTTCGATTCCGGGCGAGGCCTCCAACAGAATTCCAGCGCTGATCTCCTCGCGCTTTTCCCCCGATGTGAACGCCACCGCCGCGCATTCCGTTGTCCCGGGGCCGTGCTCCGCTGTGTCCGGGAACCAATTCCCTCGTTCGACATTACCCTTGCGGATTTTCGAGTGGTGCCCGGCGACGACGGTCGGCCGGGCAAGGGCTGGAGGCCCAGATGAGCCCCATCGGCACGGCCGGTGGGGCTCTCTCTTTTGCCGTGCTCAGCGCGTCTCGGAGCGGGATGGAAACGAATCCGGCGCAACCCGTTCGGGAAAGGTCATCGACGACACGGCCACGATCACGGTGAGGCCGATGACGGCCAGCCAGAGCCAGAAATCCAGTGGTGGTTTTTTTGGGTTGCTCATGAAGAAGGGACGCCCGAGCCGCTTGGCGGTTCCCGATTGCCGACGGGAGGCCTGCCTTTACGGTACCCGATCTCGCGCCTTCAGCCCTTCTGCGGGCTGTCGCCCCGTCCCTGCCGCGCGCCGTGCTTGATCGCGAGGCTCAGAATTGTCCGGCCGACGGCCTCGGGCAGATCGGCATCCAGCACCACGCGCAGGCGGCCGGTGCCGGCCTCCGTCGCTGAAACCTCGAAAGTGCCGGGCTTGAGCCGCCCTTCGGTCCGGGGCTGGCGGGCCGTGAACAACCGGTCCAGCCTCCGGCCGATCTCTCCGAGCTCGAGGTCGAGGCCAGCTTCCTGCAATGCGTCCATCGTCCAACAGCATCCATCCCAAGCCATCGTCAGGCTGTGATTCGCCTTAAGGAATTCGTTTACAAATCGTTAAAATTTTAGTTAGCTGCACCTGCCTGTTGAGGCGGAGTAGCGTCATGGTCGAAGCAATCCTGGTAGCGGTCCTTATGGCCGGCACCGCGGGCCTGTCCTGGGTGATCGCCGACTTCCTGCATCTGCCACTGGAAATCTGAGCCCGGCGACATATCGTCCCGGCAGACGCGCCGAACGGCGATGCACCGTCTCGACCTGAGTCGTCAAAAATCTTTTCTCTCGTCAGCCGCCGAACCGGCACAAGCCGCGTTGATGTCGGATCGCGCCCGATGCGATATCGCCAGCCGGACGAGGCATGATGACTGACCGCACGCTCCATTGGTTCCGGAACGACCTGAGACTGGCCGACAACCCGGCATTGGCCGCGGCTGCCGAGGCTGGCCCGGTTCTGTGTCTCTATATCCTCGATACCGGGACGGATCGCCGCCCGCTCGGAGGCGCCTCGCGCTGGTGGCTGTCGCGCTCGCTCGCCACGCTTAGCGAAGCGCTGGCAGCGCAGGGCGGCCGGCTCGTGCTGACGAAAGGCGATCCGGCCACGTTGCTGCCACGCATCGTGACCGAGGCCGATATCGGTATCGTCACCTGGAATCGCCGCTACGAGGCGGCGGAAATCGCGCTCGACCGCAAGCTCAAGGAAGACCTGTCCGGGCGCGGAATCACGGTCCGCAGCTTCAATAGCCATCTCCTGAACGAGCCCTGGCAGGTCACCACCACGACCGGGCAGCCGATGAAGGTCTTCACGCCGTACTGGCGCGCGGCCCGTCAGAAGGGAGAGCCGGATGCTCCGACTCCCGCCTCCACGCGAATCCAGGCACTGCCCCTGCCCGCTTCGATCGAGGCTCTGACGGTGTCGTTGGATGACCTTGGGCTGGAACCGACGAAGCCCGACTGGGCCGGCGGCCTGCGAACAGAATGGACGCCGGGGGAAGCCGGTGCCGCGGAGCGGCTCGATGATTTCATCGGCAGCGGGCTTGCCGGCTACGCCGAGAACCGCGACCGGCCGGACCGGGCCGCGACATCGCGGCTTTCTCCGCATCTGCATTTCGGCGAGATCGGCCCGCGGCAGGTCTGGCACGCGCTTCAGCATGCGCACGCGGCCGGCGAAGCCGCCGGATCGGAGCGCGACGCCGAGAAATTCCTCTCCGAGATCGGCTGGCGCGAATTTTCCCACCACCTGCTCTTCCACAATCCAGAGCTGGCGACCCGCAACTACGATTCGCGATTCGACGCCTTTCCGTGGCATCCCGACGACAAGGCTCTTCGCCGCTGGCAACGCGGGCAGTCCGGGATCCCGCTCGTCGATGCCGGCATGCGCGAACTCTGGACGACCGGCTGGATGCATAACCGCGTGCGGATGGTCGTCGCCTCCTTCCTGATCAAGCACCTGCTGCAGGACTGGCGGGCCGGCGAAGCCTGGTTCTGGGACACGCTGGTCGATGCCGATGCGGCCAACAACGCCGCGAGCTGGCAATGGGTCGCGGGCTCGGGCGCCGATGCCTCGCCCTATTTCCGCATCTTCAACCCGGTGACGCAGGGCGAAACCCACGATCCCAAGGGCGCCTACGTCCGCCGATGGGTGCCGGAATTGGCGGGACTGTCCGACAAGGACATCCACCAGCCCTGGAAGGCCTCGGAGAAGGCGCTGCGCGAGGCGGGCGTTCGAATCGGCGAGACCTACCCTGCCCCGCTCGTCGATCTCGCCTTCGGCCGCCAGCGGGCGCTCGATGCCTTCGCCGCGATTCGCAGCAGCTGACGCGTTTCAGCCGCTCCGTTCGGCGAAACGGCGCATCAGCGCGAAATAGACCGGATAAGGCAGCAGGCGCGCCAGCTTCAGGATGAAGGCGAGGCGGCGCGGCACGGTGATCTCGAAGCCGCCGCGCTCGAACCCGTCGGCGATTCGCCGCGCACCCTCTTCCACCGTCATCAGGAACGGCATGGGAAAGCGACGCCCCTCCGTCATCGGCGTCTCGATGAAGCCGGGATTGACCAGTTGCAGGCGAATGCCGGCCGCCTCGCAATCGAAGCGCATCGATTCGCAGAAATGAATGGCACCGGCCTTGGCCGCACCATAGGCGGCCGCGCCCGGCAGGCCGCGATAGCCGACGAGCGAAGCGTTGACCGCGATCTGGCCCGCTCCACGCGCGACCATGCGCGGCTGGATCGCGAAGAAGCTCTTGGCGACGCCCAGCAGATTGACGCCGACCACCGCCTCGATGGTTTCGACATCGACCGCCTTGCCCCGCCCCGAAGCGATGCCGGCATTCAGGAAGGCCAGCGCGATCGGGCCATGGATGCTCTCGATCGCGTCAGCGACATCCCGCATGCCCTGCGCGTCGGTGACGTCGCCGGCATGGGCGACGATGCGGCCAGGCAGGCTCTCGGCGCTGCGAGCCAAGCGTTCCAGCGCTTCCAATCGTCGGGCCGTGACCGCCACGGTCCAGCCTCGCCGCGCCAGTTCGAGCGCGACCGCGGCCCCGATGCCGGAGCTGGCGCCGGTGATCCAGGCGACGCCGTCCTGCGGCTTCATGCGGGCTGAGGCCATGCTGGCTCCGGGTTGGCGGGTAGTCATCTAGGCATCAAATCGCCCGGCCGAAAGCCATGCAGCGGAAATCATCCCCGCTATCCCGCCAACGCGGTGGCACCCCGGCGGCAATCGGTGCAGTCTGCGCCGCGAAGGCGCGCTGGCGCCACTCAAGAGACACGAGACCATGCCGACCGAACTGCTCTTCCGCCAGGATGCCTATCTCCAGGAAACGCCCGCGACGGTCGAAGCCGTGAACGAGCGCGGCGGCATCATCCTGGACCGCACCCATTTCTATGCGACCGGCGGCGGCCAGCCTGGCGATGCCGGGTATCTGCGCCGTGCCGATGGCAGCCAGATCGTCATCGCCACCACGATCTACGATCCCGAGGACAAGAGCCGAGTCATCCATGTCCCGGCCGAGGGGCAGGCACTGCCGGCGCCGGGCGAGGCGGTCACTGCCGTGCTCGACTGGGAGCGCCGCTTCAAGCGGATGCGCATTCACACCGCTTTGCATCTGCTCAGCGTCGTGCTCGCCTTCCCGGTCACCGGCGGCTCGATCGGCGATGGCGACGGGCGGCTCGATTTCGATATCCCGGAGGGCGGGCTCGACAAGGCGGAGGTCAGCGAGAAGCTGAATGCGCTGGTCGCCCGCAATGCTGATGTGACCGAGCGCTGGATCACCGACGAGGAGCTCGACGCCAATCCGGGTCTCGTCAAGACGATGTCGGTGAAGCCACCGCGCGGCTCGGGCCGCGTCCGGCTCGTCGCCATCGGCGATATCGACCTGCAGCCCTGCGGCGGCACCCATGTCCGCAACACCGCCGAGATCGGCGCGGTCGTGGTCACCGATATCGAGAAGAAGGGCAAGCAGAACCGGCGCGTCCGGATCGCGCTCGCCTGAGAACACCAAAGCTGATGCCCAGAGGATACGCTTATGGCCCGTGAAGACGTCTTCGTTTCGACCGAGTGGCTGGCCGAGCGCCTGAACGCACCGGATATCGTCGTGGTCGATGCCTCCTGGTACCTGCCGGCGCAGAAGCGCGACGGCGCGGCCGAACATGCGCAGCGCCGCATTCCCGGCGCCGTCCATTTCGACATCGACAAGATCAAGGACAGCCGCTCATCCCTGCCCCATATGCTGCCCTCGGCGCCGGAATTCGCGGCGGCCGCCGGCGCGCTCGGCATCGGCGACGGCATGCGTATCGTCGTCTATGACGGGCTCGGCTTCTTCGCGGCGCCGCGCGTGCGCTGGACCTTCAAGGTGTTCGGCGCACGCGATGTCGTCATCCTCGATGGCGGCTTCCCGAAATGGCTGGCCGAGGGACGCCCCGTCGAGGAAGACAGCCCGAAGGCGCGCCAGCCCCGCAGCTTCACCGCAAGGCTCGACAACGGCGCTGTTGCCAGCGCGGACGATGTGGCGCGCGCCACCGCCTCGCAGGCGATCCAGGTGGTCGATGCCCGCGCGGCCGATCGCTTCCGCGGCGAGGCGCCGGAACCGCGGCCGGGCCTGGCCTCCGGCCATATTCCCGGCTCGCTCAACCTGCCGTCGTCGCAGCTCACCACTGACGGCCGGCTGAAATCCCCGGAGGAGATCGTCGGCCTGTTCCGGGATGCCGGCGTCGATCTCGACAAGCCCTCGATCATGACCTGCGGCTCGGGCGTCTCGGCCGTGATCCTGTCGACCGCGCTCGAGACCGTCGGCAAGCCGGCCAGGGCGATCTATGATGGCTCCTGGTCCGAATGGGGCATGGGCGAGCGGCCTGTCGCGACCGGACCGGCGAAGCAGGCGTGAGCGGGAGACTGCCATGGGCCACGATCATTCTCACGATCACGACCATCCGCACGATCACAGCCATGACGGCGAGCCGCGCTGGAAGCATGACGGCGTGCGCGTCATCTCCGGCGACAAGCTCGATCCCAACACCGCACAGACGCCGGGTATGTTCCGGCAGGCCGCGATCAATCACGCCCGTGTCGGCGCCCAGAAGATCTGGGCCGGCACCGTCGCGATCGAGCCCAATGCCAAGACGGGCGTGCACCATCACGGCGAGCTCGAAAGCGTGATCTATGTGGTGAGCGGCAAGGCGCGGATGCGCTGGGGCGAACGGCTGGAATTCGTCGCCGAGGCCGGCCCGGGCGACTTCATCTACGTCCCGCCCTTCGTGCCGCATCAGGAGATCAACGCCGATCCCGACAACCCGCTGCAATGCGTGCTGGTGCGCTCCGACAACGAGGCGGTGGTGGTCAACATCACTGATGTCGACCCGGTCGAGAAGCCTGAAGAGGTCTATTGGGTCGACCCGATCCACAAGCACCCGCACGGGTGAACAGGAACATGCCTATGCCTGTCGAGCTGCGCGAGATCACCGCGGCGACGGTCCGCACCATCTGCGGACTCGAGGTCGCGGAGGAGCAGAGCGACTATGTCGCGCCGGTCGCGATCTCGATCGCGCAGGCGCATTTCGAGCCGCGCGCGACCTTCCGGGCGATCTATGCCGGGGACGAGCCCGTCGGCTTCATGCTCTGGCGCGACGACGACAAGCCCGGCACCGCCTATCTCTGGCGCTTCATGGTCGACCGGCGGCATCAAGGGAAAGGCTATGGCCGCGCCGCGCTGGAGCAGGCCTTCGCGCTGCTGAAGGCGCAAGGCATCACCACGCTCAGCGCCAGCGTCGTCCGAGGCGAGCACAGCCCGCTGGGCTTCTACCTGTCGATCGGCTTCATCGAGGCCAACGAGGTCACCAGCAGCGGCGAGTGGCTCATCCTGAAGAGTCTCTAGGCAGGCTGAACGATCGCCTGCACTCGCATTGAAATCGCCATGGCGTGGTGCCGCCTTGACTTGGCTCGAACCGCGCGGCAACCATCGTTATACCCAGCGATATACAACGACAAATTCGAGCGAGGAACAGTATGTTGAAGCGCCGCACCCTGCTGGGCATGGGCCTTGCCCTTGCCGTGAGCTTCGCGCCCGCCTTCGACGCCGCGCAGGCGCAGACGAAGGACCTCGTGATCTTCGCCGCCGCCAGCATGAAGAACGCGCTGGACGAGGCCGCCGCCAACTGGGTCAAGGAGAGCGGCAAGCCGGCGCCGAAGATCTCCTATGCCGCCAGCAACACGCTGGCGAAGCAGCTCGAGAACGGCGCGCCGGCCGATCTCTTCGTCTCGGCCGATCTCGACTGGATGGACTATGCTGCGGGCAAGAACCTGATCAAGCCGGACACCCGCGTCAGCCTGCTCGCCAACCGGATCGTATTGGTCGCCGGCAAGGATTCGACCGCCAGGCTCGATCTCAAGCCCGGCGCCGATGTCGCGGGGGCCGTTGGCGCAGGCCGGCTCGCCATGGGCAATGTCGATTCCGTCCCGGCCGGCAAATACGGCAAGGCCGCGCTGGAGAAGCTCGGCGCCTGGGACAAGGTGAAGGACAAGATCGCGCAGGCCGACAATGTCCGCGCCGCGCTGCTCTTGGTCTCGCGCGGCGAGGCCCCGCTCGGCATCGTCTACGCGACCGACGCCGCCGCCGACCCGCAGGTCAAGGTCGTCGCGACCTTCCCCGAGGATTCGCATCCGCCGATCGTCTACCCGGTCGCCGTCACCAAGGATTCGGCCAATCCCGACGCGCAGGCCTTCCTGACCTATCTGCGCAGCGCCGCCGCCCGGCCCGTCTTCGAGAAGCAGGGCTTCACGGTGCTCAACAAGGCCGCCAGTTCATCGTGATTGCCGCTTCGTGACCGACTGGCTATCGCCTGAAGAATGGACGGCGGTGAGGCTCAGCCTCATCGTCGCGACGACCGCGATGGTCGCGAGCCTCCCGCTGGGGCTTGGCGTTGGTTTGCTGCTGGCGCGCGGGCGCTTCTGGGGCAAGTCCCTGCTCGACGCCATCGTCCATATGCCGCTGATCCTGCCGCCGGTGGTGACGGGCTACCTGCTGCTCGTCGGCTTCGGCCGGCGCGGGCCGATCGGGCAGTTCCTCTACGACTGGTTCGGGATCGTGCTGTCCTTCCGCTGGACCGGCGCGGCACTGGCCTGCGCGGTGATGGGCTTCCCCTTGATGGTCCGTGCCATCCGACTTTCGATCGAAGCGGTCGACCGCAAGCTCGAATCCGCCGCCGGCACATTGGGCGCCAGCCCGATCTGGGTTTTCCTGACGGTCACCTTGCCGCTCTGCCTGCCCGGCATCATCGCCGGCATGATCCTGTGCTTCGCCAAGGCGATGGGCGAATTCGGCGCGACGATCACCTTCGTCTCCAACATCCCCGGCGAGACACAGACCTTGCCCACCGCGATCTACACCTTCACGCAGGTGCCCGGCGGAGATGCCGGCGCGATGCGCCTGACGCTGATCTCGATCGCGATCTCTGTCGCCGCGCTCATCCTCTCCGAACTGATGGCCCGCATCGTCGGCCGCCGGATCAACGTCGAATGATTGCTGTTCTCGACATCGCCGTCCGCCACAGGCTCGGCGACTTCAGCCTCGATGCCTCCCTCACCTCCGATGGGCGGCTGACCGCCCTGTTCGGCAGCTCGGGCTCCGGCAAGACCTCGCTGGTCAATGTCATCGGCGGATTGATCCGCCCCGATTTCGGCCATGTCCGCGTCGATGGCGAGACGTTGGTCGATACCGAACGCAGCATCTTCCTGCCGAAGCACCGCCGCCGCATCGGCTATGTCTTCCAGGAGGCGCGGCTCTTCCCGCATCTCAGCGTGCGGCAGAACCTGCTCTTCGGACACTGGTTCGTGCCGCGCGCGCAGCGCAGGCCGGCCGAGCTCGACAAGGTGCTGGAGCTGCTCGGCATCGGCCATCTGCTGCGCCGCCGCCCCGGTGCGCTCTCCGGCGGCGAGAAGCAGCGCGTCGCGATCGGCCGCGCCTTGCTGGCGCAGCCGCGTCTCCTGCTGATGGACGAGCCATTGGCGGCGCTCGATGAAGCCCGCAAGGCCGAGATTCTGCCGCATATCGAGCGCCTGCGCGACGAGGCCGGCATCCCCATCGTCTATGTCTCGCACGCGCTGGCCGAGGTCGCGCGCCTCGCTACCACTGTCGCCATGGTCGAGAACGGGCGCGTCGCCGCTTGCGGTCCGACGGCGGACATTCTGTCCCGGCCCGATCTGGCGGCGCGGCCGGGCGCGCCGGAGGCGAGCACGCTGCTATCCGCCGAAGTCGCCGGCTTCGAGGACGCCTTTGGTCTGGCGTGTCTGACGACGCCGGCCGGGCCGCTCACGATCGCACGCGGCGCGCTGCGGCAGGGCCAGCGCATCAAGATCCGCATCCTCGCCAGCGATGTGATGCTCAGCCTCGGCCAGCCAGCCGAGATCAGCGCGCTTAACGTTTTGTCGGGCCCTATTGCCGAGATCGGCGAGCGCAGCGGCACCGGCGGCAGCACCGTGCACCTGCTCATCGCTTGCGGCGAGGCGAAGCTGGCGGCGCGCCTCACGGCGAAATCCGTCGCCCTGCTCGGCTTGGCGCCCGGTAAGCCGGTCCATGCAGTGATCAAGAGCGTCTCGGTCGAGATGCCTTGAGCCGGGCGCCGCACAACCTTCCCAAAAAGTCATGGAATGAAGCTTGACCTTCCCATCATGGGAAGGACTATATCGCTCGTCATCACCATGAAGGAGACGGCGATGACGGTCATCGACAGGAGCAGGAACGACCTCGAAACCCTCGATCTGGGCGTCGAGGGCATGACCTGCGCGGGCTGCGTCGCCCATGTCGAGCGCGCCATCGCGGCGGTGCCGGGCGTCGATGCGGTCTCGGTCAATCTTGCGACCGAACGTGCTCACATCAGCTTCGCCAAGGACGGCACCGACCTGAAGCAGATCGAGGCAGCGGTCCGCCAGAGCGGCTACACCCCGGTCGAGACCGCGATCGAACTGTCGGTCTCGGGCATGACCTGCGCCTCCTGCGTCGGCCATGTCGAGAAGGCCCTGCGCGCGGTGCCGGGCGTGGTCGAGGCCACCGTGAACCTCGCGACCGAGCGCGCCAGCGTGAAGACGCTCGCAGGGAGCGAGATCATCCCTGCCCTGACGAAGACCGTGGCCGGCGCCGGCTATGAGGCGAGCCCGATCATCGCGGCCGATGGTGATGCCGACACGCGCCGACAGGCCGCCAAGGACGAGGAACAGGGCAAGCTGCTGCGCTCCGTCATCATCGCCGGCCTGCTGACTCTGCCGCTGCTGGTCGTCGAGATGGGCAGCCACATGGTTCCCTCCCTGCACCATTGGCTCGCCGGCACCTTCGGCGAATGGAATGTCCGCGTCTTCTCCTTCGTGCTGGCGACCATCGTCCAGTTCGGGCCGGGCCTCGTCTTCCTGCGCAAGGGTTTCCCGGCGCTACTGCGACTGGCGCCCGACATGAACTCGCTGGTCATGCTCGGCACCGGCGCCGCCTATCTCTATTCCAGCGTCGCGACCTTCCTGCCGGACCTGCTGCCGGCGGGCACGGAGGGCACCTACTTCGAATCCGGCGCGGTGATCGTGACGCTGATCCTGCTCGGCCGCTGGTTCGAGACCCGCGCCAGGGGCCGGACCGGCGCCGCGATCCGCAGCCTGATCGCGCTCCAGCCCAAGACTGCCCGGGTGCTGCGCGACGGCGCCGAGAGCGATATTGCCGTCGATAGCGTGCGCCCCGGCGACGTCGTCATCCTCAGGCCGGGCGAACGCGTCCCGGTCGATGGCGAGGTCACGGACGGCTCTTCCTTCGTCGATGAATCGATGATCACCGGCGAGCCCGCCCCTGTCCGCAAGGAGGCCGGCAGCACCGTCACCGGCGGCACCGTCAACGGCTCGGGCGCATTGCGCTTCACCGCGCAGAAGGTCGGCTCCGACACGCTGCTCGCCCAGATCGTGCGCACCGTTCAGGCCGCGCAGGGCGCCAAGCTGCCGATCCAGGCGCTGGTCGACCGTGTCACGCTCTGGTTCGTGCCGGTCGTGATCGGGTTGGCTCTGCTGACCTTCGCCGTCTGGCTGACATTTGGCCCGAGCCCCGCCCTGTCGCATGCGCTGGTCAATGCCGTCGCGCTGCTGATCATCGCCTGCCCCTGCGCCATGGGCCTCGCCACCCCGACCTCGATCATGGTCGGCACCGGTCGCGGCGCCGAGCTCGGCATCCTGTTCCGGCAGGGCGACGCCTTGCAGGCGCTCAAGGACGTCCAGATCGTCGCGCTCGACAAGACGGGTACGCTGACCAAGGGCAAGCCCGAGCTCACCGATATCGAGCCGGCGAACGGCTTCGCGGCCGACGACGTGCTGCGCCTCGTCGGCTCGGCCGAGAACCGCTCCGAGCATCCGCTTGCGCAGGCGCTGGTCGCGGCCGCCAAGGCTCGCAATCTCGCCCTCGCCGAGCCGGCCGACTTCACCAGCGATCCCGGCCGCGGCGTCACCGCGACTGTCGAGGGCCGCAAGGTCGCGATCGGCGGCCACCGCCTGATGGAGGAGGCCAAGCTCGACATCGCGCCCTTCGCGGCCCGCGCCAAGGCGCTGGCCGAGGCCGGCAAGACTCCGCTTTATGCCGCGATCGACGGCAAGATCGCTGCGGTCATCGCCGTCGCAGACGCGGTGAAGGAGACCACGCCCGCGGCCATCGCCGCCCTGCACAAGCTCGGCCTCAAGGTCGCGATGGTGACCGGCGACGACCGGCGCACGGCGGAAGCGGTGGCGCGCGGCCTGGGCATCGACGAGGTCTGGGCCGAGGTGCTGCCGACCGACAAGGCCGAGGTGGTGAAGCGGCTGCAGGGCCGCGGCGCCAAGGTCGCCTTCGTCGGCGACGGCATCAACGATGCGCCTGCGCTCGCACAGGCCGATGTCGGCATCGCCATCGGCACTGGCACGGATATCGCGATCGAAAGCGCCGATGTCGTGTTGATGTCCGGCGACGTGATGGGCGTGCCCCGTGCGATTGCGCTGTCGCAGGCGGTGATCGCCAATATCCGCCAGAATCTCGCCTGGGCCTTCGGCTACAACGCCCTGCTGATCCCGGTCGCGGCGGGCGTGCTCTATCCGGCCTTCGGCATCCTGCTCTCGCCGGTCTTCGCCGGGCTTGCCATGGCGCTGTCGAGCGTCAGCGTCGTCAGCAATGCGCTCAGGTTGAAGCGCTTTCAGGTGGAGGCCTGAGATGAATATCGGCGAAGCGGCGACCCGCTCTGGCGTCAGCGCCAAGATGATCCGCTATTACGAGAGCATCGGCCTGATCACCGCGCCGGCCCGCACGGCCGCGCAATACCGGGTCTATGCCGCCGACGACGTGCATACGCTGCGCTTCGTGCGCCGCTCGCGCGATCTCGGCTTCTCGTTGGAGGAAACCCGCGAACTGCTCGCGCTCTGGCGCGACAAGAGCCGGGCCAGCGCCGATGTGAAGAGCCTCGCCATGGCACATGTGCGCGAGCTCGAGGAAAAGGCGGCCGAACTCAAGGCCATGGCCGACACGCTGCGGCATCTGGCGACGCATTGCCATGGCGACCACCGGCCGGATTGCCCGATCCTCGCCGATTTCGCAGCCACCACGCCGACGCAAGGCAAAGCCTGAGACGCTGCTCCGCCATGCGCTGAATGTCTGGACGTGTCGGTGCGAGATTGCTCATATGCCGCTGCCCACCAGAGGCGGGTCCGGCCCGGCCGCATCGGCCCCGTCGGGGAATCCGCCTCTCAACGAAAGACGGGGAGCGCCCAGGGCGTTCTCCAGGCGGAACGACAATGGACAATCGAAACGATCTCTGGCGGCATGTCGATGCGAACAAGGAGCGCCTGATCGCGCTCTCCGACCGGGTCTGGGGCATGCCGGAGGTGTGCTACACCGAGAAGCGCTCCGTCGCCGAGCATATTGCAGAGCTGAAGCATCAGGGCTTCAAGATCACCGAGAATGTCGCCGATATCCCGACCGCCGTGATAGGCGAGGCCGGCGAAGGCGGCCCGGTCATCGCCTTCCTCGGCGAGTACGACGCCCTGCCCGGCCTGTCGCAGGAAGCCGGCGCCTCCGAGCACAAGGAGATCGAGGCCGGCGGCCATGGCCATGGCTGCGGCCATAACCTGCTCGGCTCGGCCGCGATGCTCGCTGCGGTGGCGATGAAGGAGTGGCTCGCCGAGAACAAGATCCCCGGCCGCGTGCGCTACTATGGCTGCCCGGCCGAGGAAGGCGGCGCCGCGAAGGCTTTCATGGTCCGCGCTGGCGCCTTCGACGACGCCGATGTCGCCATCTCGTGGCACCCGTCGAGCTTCTGGGAGGTCGCTCCGGCCCTCGCCCTCGCCAATACCCGCGCCGATTTCGTCTTCACCGGCCGCGCCTCGCATGCCGCTGCCGCGCCCCATCTCGGCCGTTCGGCGCTCGATGCCGTCGAACTGATGAATGTCGGCGTCAATTACATGCGCGAGCACATGCCCTCCGACGCCCGCGTCCACTACGCGCTGCTCGACACCGGCGGCATCGCGCCCAACGTCGTCCAGGCTCATGCCCGCGTGCGCTACTCGATCCGCGCCCGAGACCTGCGCGGCATGCTGGAGCTCGTCCAGCGCGTGAAGAAGATCGCCGAAGGCGCGGCATTGATGACGGAAACCAAGATGGAGATGCGCATCGTCAGCGCCGTCTCCGATCTCGTCGCCAACACGCCGCTCGAAGAGGCCATGCATAAGGTGATGGGCGAGCTCGGCGCGCCGCATTTCGACGATGCCGACAAGGCCTATGCCGAGAAGATCCGCGCCACGCTCTCGCCGCAGGAGATCGCCTCGATCTGGCGCACGATCGGCATGCCCGATACCGGCGCCCCGCTCGCCGACTTCCTCGTGCCGCGCGACGCCAAGCGCAACCCGGCGATCGGCTCGACCGATATCGGCGACGTGAGCTGGGCGGTGCCGACCGTGCAGGCCCATGCGCCGACCGTCGCGATGGGCACGCCGTTCCACACCTGGCAGGTCGTGGCGCAGGGCAAGTCCCCCGCCGCGCACAAGGCGATGGTCCATGTCGCCAAGGCGATGGCCGCGACCGGCGCCGCCGTGCTGAGCGACCCGGCCCTGATGGCCGCCGCCAAGGCCGACCACAAGGCCCGCCTCGGCAAGGAAGGCTACACCTCACCGCTGCCGCCTGAAGTGAAGCCGCCGCTGACCATGTCGCTGGGCTGATAGCCCTCGCGCTTCAGAACCGATGCAGACACATCCCGGGTGGCCAGACGGCCCCCCGGGATGTTTCGTTTGAGCGCTGTATCGCGATCGAACGAACACATATGATCCGGAACAACATCGCTGCCGCCAATCGGCAGAATCGCCACCCGGAGCCAGCATGGATCGCGCAGAGGAATCGGAAGACGGGCTCGGCCGGCATCACCGCACGGCCAGCGGCCAGGCCGATTCCGCGACACCTGAGCCGGTCGATCTCGCCGGCTATGTCCTGGACGAACAGTTCGGCTTCCTGCTGCGGCAGATGCAGCAGCGCTATGTCGCGATGTTCCTGGAAATGATGGGCGAGGACGGGCCGACGCCGCCGCAATTCGCGGTGCTCTGCCGACTCGCGGTCGATGGGCGGATTTCCCAGAACCAGCTCGGCCGCATGACGGCGATGGACCCGGCCACGATCCGGGGCGTGGTGACCCGCCTTGCCGAGCGCGGACTGGTCGAGCGCCTGCACGATCCCGACGACAAGCGCCGCGTGCTGGTTCAGCTCGGCCAGCGCGGCCGCGAATTGCTGCCGACTTATGTCGAGCGCGCCAAGGCGATCACCATCGCCGCGCTTGATCCGATGGCCGAGCCTGAAGTCGAGCCGCTGCTCGGCGTGATGCGGCGCCTGCTCTCGGGCTTCAGACCGCCAGATACTGGCTCCGCGCCGCCTCGTCAGCCTTGAGCGCGGCCATCGTATCGTCGAAGCGGATCAAGCCCTTCTCGATGATGACGGCGCGGTCGGCGATGCTGCCGGCGAAATGCAGGTTCTGCTCGGAGAGCAGCACCGACAACCCCTCGCCCTTCAACACGCGGATCGTCTGCGCCATCGCCTCGACGATGACCGGCGCAAGCCCTTCCGAGGGCTCGTCGAGAAGCAGCAGGCGCGGATTGCCCATCAGCGTGCGGGCGATGGTCAGCATCTGCTGCTCGCCGCCGGACATGGCGCCGCCCGGCCGGTCGCGCATGCGCCCGAGATTGGGGAAGAGATCGAACAGGCGCTCCGGCGTCCAATGCGGCGCGCCCTTGCGGGGTGGCTGACGGCCGACCTCGAGATTCTCCATCACCGTCAGGTCGGAGAAGACGCGCCGGTCCTCCGGGACATAGCCGATGCCGAGCCGGGCAATCGCGAAGGGCTCGCGGCCGGCGATCTTCTTGCCCTCAAACCGGATCGATCCTTTCGGCTCAGGCACCAGCCCCATCACCGTCTTCATCGTGGTCGACTTGCCGGCGCCATTGCGGCCCATCAGCGCGACGACCTCACCCGAGTCGACCGAGAAGCCGACGCCGTGCAGGATCTTGGCGCGGCCATACCAGGCCTCGACGCCCACCAGTTCGAGGAGCGCCGCCATCAATGCCCTCCCGAGGTCGCGCCGGAGCCGAGATAGACCGCGCGCACTTGGCGGTCGTTACGGACCTCGGCGCTGGTCCCCGATGCGATCAACCGGCCGCGATCGAGCACCAGCACGCGATCGGCATGGGCGAAGACCACATCCATGTCGTGCTCGGTGAAGAGCACGGCGATGCCGCGCTCCCGCGCGATGTGGGCGGTCAGTGCCATCAGCGCGATGCGCTCCTGCGGCGCCATGCCGGCGGTCGGCTCGTCCATCAGCAGGAGCTTCGGCTCGTTGGCGAGCGCGACCGCGAGCTCGACGCGCTTCAGGTCGCCATAGGCGAGCACGCCGCAGGCGCGCTCGGCTTGCCCGGTCATGCCGACCTGATCGAGCAAGGCATCGGCCGGTTCGACGCGGCGCCGGTCGGCGCGGCCGAACAGGCGCCAGCTCTTTCCGGCGTGCGAAATCAGTGCCATCTGGACGTTCTCGCGCACGGTCATCGAGGCGAAGGTCGCGGTGATCTGGAAGGTGCGGCCGACGCCGAGGCGCCAGACCTTGCGTGGCTCCAGCCCGGTGATCGGCCGGCTCGCCAGAAGCACCTCGCCACGATCGGGCTTGAGCTGCCCATTCAGCATGTTGAAGCAGGTCGTCTTGCCGGCGCCATTCGGGCCGATCAGGGCCACAAGCTTTCCGGCCTCGACCGAGAACGACACGCCGTCGACCGCCTTCACGCCGCCGAAGGAGCGGGCGAGATCGCGGGCTTCCAGCACGGGGGGCACGGGTGCGCTCATGCCGCCGCCGTCGCTTGCGTGGCGCTCTCGCGCCGGGAGCGCCAGAACAGCCAGGTGCCGACGAGACCGCGCGGGAACAGCACGACCAGCAGCACGATCGAGAGGCCCAGCACGAAGCGCCAATAGGCCGTCAGCTTCATGAGCTGCTCGTTGAGGCCCATATAGGCGAAGGCTCCGATGACCGGCCCGGCAACCGTCTGCACACCGCCGAGCAGCACCATCAGAAGCGCGTCGACCGAGCGCGGGATCGCCATATAGGTCGGGAAGACCGAGCCTTTCGAGAAGGCGAAGAGCCCGCCAGCGATGCCGGCCGCGATCGCCGCGATGGTGAAGGCCGCCCATTGCAGGCGCCCGACATCGAGCCCGATCGCCTCGGCCCGCAAGGGGCTGTCGCGGCCGGCACGCAAGGCATAGCCGAAGGGCGCGAAGATGATGACGCGCAACGCCACGATCACCAGCACGGCGATGGCGAGCGCGAGATAGTAGAACACCGTCTTGGGCACCGCCCAGGCCGAGGGCCAGACGCCGAGGATGCCGTTGTCGCCGCCGGTGAGGTCGACCCACTGGAAGGCCGTGGCCCAGGCGATCTGGGCGAAGGCCAGCGTCAGCATGGCGAGATAGACGCCCGAAAGCCGCACGCAGAACCAGCCGAAGATGGCGCCCGCGATGCCGGCCATCAATGGCGCCAGCATCAGAGCCTCCTCCATCGGGCTGCCCAGCCATTTCACCGCCAGCGCCGCGCCATAGGCGCCGAGGCCGAAATAGGCGGCATGGCCGAAGGAGGTGATGCCGCCCGGCCCCATCAGCAGATGCAACGAGGCGGCGAAGACGGCGAAGATGACGAGATCGGTCAGGGTCAGGATGACATGATCCGGCACGACGAGCGGCGCCAGCGCCAGCAGGCCGAGCGCCACGGCTCCGAACAGCTTGGCCGCGCCGTCGGCCGGGCGCAACAGGAAGAGCTGGCCGGCATGGCCGCGCGGCTCGCTCGCCGCCTTGCCGAGCAGGCCGTGCGGCCTGACGATCAGCACCGCCGCCATCACCAGGAAGACGAGGACCAGCGTGATCTTCGGCAGGATCAGGATGCCGAAGGCATGGAGCACGCCGATCAGCACGGCAGCGAAATAGGCTCCCGTCACGCTGCCGAGCCCGCCAACCACCACGACCACGAAGGCCTCGGCGATCATCGACAAATCCATGTGGAGGTTGATCGCCTCGCGCGGGAGTTGGAGCGCACCGCCGAGCCCCGCCAACGCGGCACCAAAGGCGAAAACCGAGGTGAAGAGCAGGCGCTGGTTGACGCCGAGCGCGCTGACCATCTCGCGATCCTGCGTCGCCGCCCGGATCAGCACGCCCCAGCGCGTCCGGTGGAACAGCAGCCAGATCAGGCCGAGCACGACCGGCCCGACCGCGATCAGGAAAAGCTCGTAGCTCGGGAAACGGTTGTCGAACAGGATGACGAAGCTGCGGAAGCCCGGCGCACGCGGGCCAAGCTTGTCCTCCGGCCCCCAGGTCGCCAGCGCGATGTCTTGCAGCATCAGCACGACGCCGAAGGTCGCGAGCAGCTGGAACAGCTCCGGCGCCTGATAGATCCGTCGTAGGATCAGGACTTCGATCAGCACGCCGGCGAGGCCGGTCAGCAGCACGGCGAGGATGACGCCGCCCCAGAAGCCGAGCGGATCGGCCGGCCCGAGCCAGCTCACCAGCGTGAAGGCCAGATAGCCGCCCAGCATGTAGAGCGAGCCATGGGCAAAGTTCACGATGCGCGTGACACCGAAGATGATCGACAGCCCGCACGCCACCAGGAACAGCGACGACGCCGAGGCCAGGCCGTTCAGGGTCTGGGTGAGGACGAGATCAAGCATGTCGTCTCGGGCGCGGCGCTACGGCGTTTCAGGCGGTAGCGCCACGCTCCCTGTCAGCCAGGCTCAGCCGACGACCGGTCGCAGCTTGCGGACCTCGTCGTCGCTGGGCAGGTACTTGGCGCCGTCGCGATAGCTCCAGTCGACCATCACGCCCTTGCCGTTCTTCAGCGCGCTCTTGCCGACATAGGCGCCGAGCGTAGACTGATGGTCGATCTTGCGGAACTCGATCGGACCGAAGGCCGAGCCGAACTTCAGCCCCTCGAAGGCGTCGACCAGCTTCTCGTTGTCGGTGGAGCCGGCCTTGGCCAGCGCGGCCGCGATGGCCTGCACTGTCTCGTAGCCCACGACCGAGCCGAGCCGCGGATAGTCGTTGTACTTCGCCTTGTAGGCGTCGCGGAACTTGATGTGCTCTGGCGTCTGCAAGTCGGCATGCGGATAGCCGGTGATGATCCAGCCCTCCGGCGTCTCGGCGCCGAGCGTGTCGAGATATTCCGGCTCGCCGGTCAGCATCGAGACGACCTGCCGCCCCTCGAACAGGCCGCGCGTGTTGCCGGCACGGACGAAATTGGCGAGATCGACCGCGAAGGTGACGTTGAAGATCGCCTCGGGCTTGGCCGCCTCCAGCGCCTGGACGGTGGCGCCGGCATCGATGCGGCCGAGCGCGGGGAACTGCTCGGCGACGAAGGTCACGTCGGGACGCGCCTTGACCAGCAACTCCTTGAACCATTTCACCGCCGACTGGCCGTATTCGTAGTTCGGCGCGACGATCGCCCATTTCTTGGCCGGGAGCTTCGCCGCTTCCTCGACCAGCATCGCGGCCTGCATATAGGTCGAGGGCCGCAGGCGGAAGGTGTAGCGATTGCCCTTCGACCAGACCAGCGCATCGGCCAGCGGTTCGGAGGCGACATAGAGCCGCTTGTTCTGGTTGGCGTAGTCGGCGAGCGCCAGCCCGACATTGGAGAGGAAGCCGCCGGCGATGATGTCCACCTTCTCGGCTGTCGCGAGATCGGCGGCGTGGCGAACCGCATCCTCGGGCTTGCCGGCATCGTCGCGGAAGACGGTCTCGAGCTTGCGGCCGAGCACGCCGCCGGCCGCGTTGATCTGCTCCTGCGCCAGTTCCCAGGCCTGCCGATAGGGTTTCAGGAAGGCGGGCTGCGCGGTATAGGAGTTGACCTCGCCGATACGGATCGGCCCCGCGCCCTGGGCGCGCACCAGCTGGGGAACGCCGAGGGCGAGCGAGCCCGCGACGAAACTGCGACGATCGATCTTCATCGGATGGGTCCTTCGCCTCGCTGCGGCTGCAATCCGCAGCGATACCGCTCGCACCGGGTTTGGGAGAGCGTTTTTCATATGCATACATATGAATGGACAGAACCCTGCGTTTGTCAATCTGCCTTTCTTGCAATGCAGCGCATCGGCAATCGATGAGCAACGGCTCGCGCGAGCGCCAAGAAAAATCAGTTAACCAATTGATTTTATTAAGAAATTACGCCGCCCAAAAATAAGTCAGCGATGCTGTCCTTTTGGCCTTGCGAGTGCGCTTCAGGCTCCCTATCTAGGATGCAGCGCAACAGAGATGTTGCGTCGCCCTCCTTGGGCGTTTCCTCCCTAGACTTGGGCTGCGCTTCCCGCGCGGCCCTTTTTTCTTGTCGGGAGTCGCGTTCTTACCAGCGTCGGCCATAGCCCCAAGGGCCGCCGAAGGAGGCGTCGAAGCGGTCGAAGCGATAGCGCCGCTCGGCCGCGCGATCGAGGTCGAGCTGCAGCAGGCAGTTGGAGAATCCCTCGCTCGGCGCACGGAAGCCGAAGGAGCGGCAGCGCTGCTCGTCCATGGCCCGATACTCGGCCTCGGTCGTGACGCAGCCGCCCAGTGCGAGGGCCAGCATCGCGCCGGCTGCAAGCCTGATGATCGTCATCCCGCTTCTCCTCTCGCAAACCTGTCCGTCCTACGCGCGGACGGCCTCCCGGTTCCCGCAACCAGTCTAGCGTGAGAACCGGATCGGCACAGCCAGCGAGATCGCTCCGCCGCCAAGCCCGTCCGGCGGGGCCGGCACGGGGCTGGCGCGGCGGATCATCGAGACCGCCTCCTCGTCCAGCGCCGCATCGCCCGAGCCGCGGACGAGCCGGGCCGAGAGCACGCGGCCGCCGCGATCGATGCTGAACGCGACCTGGACCGTGCCGGGGCTGGCACCGCCCGGGAAGCGCTTGTAGCGGTTGAGATGCGCCATCAGCGTCCCGCGCCAGCTCGCGGTCGCGGCCGGAGACGGTGAGGATGCCCCGGAATTGGGGGCAGCCGCGCGCGGCGCAGCCTGCTCCTGCGCCACTGGCGCAGTGGTCTGCTCCGCCTTCGGCTTGTCGGGACGGATCGGCTTCTTCTTCTCGACGATCTTGGGTTTCGGCTTCGGCTTGGGCTTCTCCGGTGGAGGCGGCTTCGGCTCTTCCTTCGGCGGCGGCGTCAGGATGGCAGCAGCGTCCGGCAGCGGCGGCAATTCGGGAATCTTGATCTCCGGCTCCGGAATCGCGACGGGTTCCGGCTCCGGCGGAGGCGGCTCGATCTCCTTGGGCTGCTCGACCGGCTCGGGCGGCGGCGGTTCGGGCTCCGGCTGCGCCTCGGCCATCTCGGGGCCGGGCGCGACGTCCTGCGGCGGCGCCTCGGGCGCAACGGCCAACGGTGCGAGCTCGATCATGACGGCAGCCGGTGGGGCCCCCATCGCCGCCTCGGCGCGCTGCCAATTGGCGATGACCCAGCCGGCCGTGCCATGGGCGCTCGCGACCACGAAGGCGGCTAAGCTCCAGCGCAGGGCGGCCGGCGCGTAGCGGGAGATCGATGGGCGTTCCATGCTCATGGCTTAGGCCCCGCAGCAGCCCCCTGCCCGGTATCCTCAAGCCCGACCAGCGCGATCTTGAGATAACCGGCATTGCGCAACAGGTTCATCACGTTCATCAATTCGCTATAGGCGACGCTGCCATCGGCCCGCAGGAAGACCCGCTGCTCGCGGTCGCGATTGGTCTTCTGGTCCAGCGCCGCCTGCAGCGCCTCGCGCGGCACCGCGTCATTGCCGAGCGCGAGCGTGAGATCGCCCTTCACCGTCAGGAACATCGGCGTGTCCGGCCGCGGCTGCGGCTGCGCGTTCGAGACCGGCAAGTCGACCGCGACATCCACCGTCGAGAGCGGCGCCGCCACCATGAAGATGATCAGCAGGACGAGGATGACGTCGATGAACGGCGTCACGTTGATGTCGCTGACCTCGCCGAGGTCGCCGTCCTGCGGGTCCTTGAGGGAAACGCCCATGGCTCACTCCGCCGGAACGAGCGGCGCAGGTGCCGCCGCGGCGGCGGAAGCCGAGGAGGCCGAGGCCGCGCGCGGAGCCGGCGCGACGGCGCGCTGGCGGCGCTCCAGATCGCGCGAGAGATGGCGCAGGATCTCGCCCGAAGCATCGGAGAGCGTAGCGCGGTAGCCGGTGATCGCGCGAGCGAAGACATTGTAGATGATGACGGCGGGGATGGCGGCGACGAGGCCGATCGCGGTCGCCAGCAGCGCCTCGGCGATACCCGGAGCGACGACGGCGAGATTGGTCGTCTTGGCCTGGCTGATGCCGATGAAGGAATTCATGATGCCCCAGACCGTGCCGAACAGGCCGACGAAGGGCGCGGTCGAGCCGATCGTGGCGAGCAGGCCGGTGCCCCGCGCCATCGAGCGGCCGGCGCGCGCCTCGATCCGCGAGAGCGCGATGGCGACGCGCTCCTTGATCCCGTCCTCGCCGAGATCGGCGGAACGGCGCGTCTCGGCGAGCGCCGCCGAGAGCAGCTGGCCGACGGCACCGCGCAGCTTGCCGTTCTTGCCGGCGGCGGCGCCAGCTGCCGCGCTCAGGTTGTCGGCCGCCTCGATGCGGCGCAGCGCCCGGCCGGCCGAACGCTTGGCGGCGGCGAGCTCCATCGCCTTGGCTAGCCAGATCGTCCAGGTCACCAGCGAGGCAAACGCGAGCCCGAGTATCACGCCCTTCACGACGATATCGGCCGCCATGAACATGCCCCAGGGCGACAGGTCATGCGGCAGGGTGGCCGCGGCAGCCGGCGGAGCGACCACGGGCGTCGCCGGGCTGGCGGGCGTCAGCGGCGGATGGGCCGTGCTCGGCGGATTGATGCCGAGCTGGGGCAGAGCGGGCGGGAGGGGATTGGTCGGGGTCGCCGGCTGGGCGGGGGCGGCTGGCGGTGTCTGAGCGGGAGCGGCTTGCTGTGCCGTCACGGCAGGCTGGCTGGGGGCGGCTGGCTGGGTCTGCGCCGTGGGCGGAGCCGCTTCAGTCGGCGTCTGCGGGGCAGGCTGCCCCGGCACCTGAGCCTGGGCCGCCACCACGGACAGGCTCATCGCAACAAGAGCCAGACGGAACGCACGCATCATCACAAATCAGCCTTCTCTGGAGGAAGACCGCCCAGGCTCGCGCCGGTTCTGCAGCCCTGCCGCCGCGACCTGGTGGCCGGCGGCTTCCTCATTGGAATCATTACAAAAAACACTTGCAGCAGCCATGCTGCATATGCGATACGCCTGTTCGAATCGGGCGGGCATGTCAAGAAAAAGCGGCTCGCCGGCCATGGCCCCGAACGGGTCCCCGCCACGCGAAATCAGGCCTGCCCGCGCTCCCGGACGGCCCTCACATATCCGCTATTCGATGAATGCAAGGCGGCGCGTATCGGCCTGTCAGTCGCGCACGGGCCGGTCGATCTCGGCCTGCAATGCCGCGAGGTGAGCAGCGGCAGCCTCAGTTGCAGCCTGCTCGACCGCGCGGAAGCGCAGGATGAGCGCTTCGCCGAGCGGGCTCAGTTGCGCCCCGCCGCCATTGCGCCCGCCGACCTGCCGCTCGACCACCGGCTTGCCGAAGAGCACGTTCAATTCCTCGACCAGCTCCCAGGCGCGCCGGTAGGACATCTCCATCGCCCGGCCGGCGGCCGAGATCGAGCCATGCGTCGCGATGTTCTCGAGCAGCGCGATCTTGCCGGGGCCGATCCGGCCCTCGGGGTCGAGCTGGATGCGCAGGCTCAGCGAGGGCACCGCGGCCTCAGGAGGCTTTGGCGAGGTTCGCCTGCGCGCCTTCGCCGCAGGCGGCGAGCCAGATCGCCGCGATGCGCTCGATACCTGCCTGATCGTCGGCGTCGAATCGCGCCAGCGACGGGCTGTCGAGATCGATCACGCCGATGACGCCATCGCGGCCATGCAGCGGCACCACCAGTTCGGAGCGCGAGGCCGCATCGCAGGCGATATGGCCGGGGAAGGCATGGACGTCCTCGACCAGCATCGTACGCGCTTGCGCCACGGCCGCGCCGCAGACGCCCTTGCCGACGGGAATGCGGACGCAGGCCGGCTTGCCCTGGAACGGACCGAGCACCAGCTCGCCACCGCGCATGATGTAGAAGCCGGCCCAGTTCAGGTCCGGCATCATCTGGAACAGCAGGGCCGAGGTGTTGGCAGCGTTGGCGACGGGGTCGCTTTCGCCGGTGAGCAGGGCTTCGAGCTGCCCGGCGAGCTCGCGATAGAACTCCGGCTTGCTGCCAGTGGCGATGCTGCGTGCCTCGAACATGATCCTGACGCCTCGCTTGCGTTCGCTCTCGAAATCCAGCGCCGGTTCCTACCACCATCCTCCCGGCCACGCCATCGAAGAGGCCCCTTCCCCGCCCCCCGCGGATCATGCCAATCCTCGCGCACCTCATCGGCAAGGGAATCGATCTTGAGCGAGGGTACCCACCGAATCCGCATTGCAGCCGCCCTGCTGACCGACGCGCGCGCGGGGCGCCTGCTGCTCGTGCGCAAGCGCGGCACCGCCTCGTTCATGCAGCCGGGCGGCAAGATCGAGCCCGGCGAACAGCCCCTCGATGCGCTTGCCCGTGAACTCCGGGAAGAGCTGGGGCTTACCATTTCAGCGGCATCCGCTCGCCATTGCGGGCGCTTCGCTGCTCCGGCCGCAAACGAACCCGGCTTCATCGTCGAGGCCGAGCTTTTCACCCTGCCTCTTGATGGCGATCCGAAGCCTGCGGCAGAGATCGCCGAAGTTGCCTGGCTCGAACCCGGCACGGCCTCCACGCTTCCGCTCGCTCCGCTGACACGCGATCACGCCTTGCCGTTGTGGCGCTCCCTGCTGACGGAGACATCCCGATGAACGACCTGACTGCGAGCCCGCGCCGGGCGGATGGCAGTGCCGGTGACGCCGATTACGGCCGCATTGGACAGGGCTACGCCTCCTATCGCCAGCCCGAGCCCGCCATCGCCGCCCTGATCGAGGCGGCGCTCGGCCCGGCCCGGCGCATCCTCAATATCGGCGCCGGCGCCGGCTCCTACGAGCCGCGCGGCCGCGACATGATTGCGGTCGAGCCCTCCGCCTCGATGCGGGCGCAGCGACCGGCCGATATCGTCGCGGCGATCGATGCCACGGCTGAGGCCTTGCCTTTCCCCGACGGTCATTTCGACGCGAGCATGGCGACCTTCACCGTGCATCAATGGGGAAATCTCGATGCCGGCCTGCGCGAGATGCGCCGTGTGACGCGCGGGCCGGTCGCGATCCTCTCCTGCGATCCCGAGCTGGTGCAGGCTTTCTGGCTCAATCACTACGCGCCGGAGGTGCTGGCGACCGAGGCACGGCGCTATCCCTCGCTCGGACATATCGGCACGGTGCTGGGCGGCGATGTCGAGATCGTCGCGGTGCCGATCCCGCTCGACTGCCGCGACGGCTTCAACGAGGCCTATTACGGCCGGCCCGAACTTTTCCTCGATCCGGGCGCGCGCTCGGCCTGCTCCGCTTGGAGCTTCGTCGGCGAGGCCGAAAACGCCGCCTCGATCGAGAAGCTGCGTCAGGATCTCGAATGCGGTGCCTGGGACGATTGCTACGGCTTCCTGCGCAATCAGCCGAGTTTCGACGGCTCGCTGCGGCTCGTCATCGCGCGGCCCTGAGCCGAAACGGAAGGGCCGGCTCCCTTGCGAGAACCGGCCCTTCTGAAAAACATCGATATCATTCTGGCCTGAAACCGGAACCAGGCCCTAGAACGGAATATCGTCGTCGAGATGGCTGGAGGACGAGCGTCCGCCGCCACCGCCACCGCCGGACATCGCCGGCTGGCGTGAACCGCCGCCGCCACCGCCCATCGCGCTGGAGCGGCCGAAGGAGCCACCGCCACCGCCGCCCGAGCGGTCGTCCATGTAGCCGCCGCTGCTGCCGCCACCCTCGCCATACTCGTCACCGCCACCCTGGCGGCTGTCGAGGATGGTGAGCTCGCCGCGGAAGCGCTGCAGCACGATCTCGGTGGTGTATTTCTCGACGCCGGACTGGTCCTGCCATTTCCGGGTCTGGAGCTGGCCCTCGATATAAACCTTCGAGCCCTTCTTCAGGTACTGCTCGGCCACCTTCGCCAGGTTCTCGTTGAAGATCACGACCGAGTGCCACTCGGTGCGCTCCTTGCGCTCGCCGCTCTGCTTGTCGCGCCAGGTCTCGGAGGTGGCGATACGCAGATTAACGACAGGCTCGCCGCTGCCGAGGCGGCGCACTTCGGGATCGCGCCCGAGATTGCCGACCAGAATGACCTTGTTGACGCTACCAGCCATGACAGGCTCCATTTCCTGCGCACTTCACACAAACCGGCCTCGTGACCGGAGCCGAACCCTATCGGCCGATTGAGGCATTATCAATGATGTTCCCGTTTTGTTCAAGTGCTTCAGGCATGGTTTTCCCCCGCTGATTCGATAGTGGTCAGCGGGGCGGCTGTCGGGCTCCGAGAACGGCCTGCGCCATCCGGTCTAGCAGCACGGCGAGCAGGACGATGCCGAGCCCGCCGACGAAGCCGAGGCCGGGATCGGCCCTTTGCAGGCCGAGCAGCACGACCTCGCCCAGCCCCTTGGCGCCGATCATCGAGGCGACGACGACCATGGCCAGCGCCATCATGATCGCCTGGTTCAGCCCCTGCAGGATGGTCGGACGGGCGAGCGGCAATTCGATCAGCCAGAAGGCCTGGCGCGGCCTGAGGCCCAGAGCCCGCGAGGCCTCGACCAATCCGGCATCGACGCCGCGCAGGCCAAGCTCCGTCAGCCGCGCGAAGGGCGGCAGCGCATAGACCAGCGTCGCGACGAGCGCCGGCGCACGGCCGAGCCCGAGCAGCATCGCGACCGGGATCAGGTAGACGAAGCTCGGGATGGTCTGCATGAGGTCGTAGAGCGGCGCGAGCGCCCTCCCCAGCCGTGGCAGGCGCGCTGCCGCGATGCCGAGCGGCAGGCCGAGCAGCACAACGAGCAGCACCGCGACCGCAACGAGCGCGAGCGATTGCATCGCCTCGCCCCAGACACCCAGACCCGCCAGAGCCAATGGCAGGGCCGCCATCGCCAGCGCGAAACCGACCCGCCGCGTCGCCAGCCAGGCGCCGGCTGCGACCGCCAGAATGAAGGCCGGTATCGGGACATGCTGAAGCAGCGTCTCGACGAAACGGACGGGCGCGGTCAGCACCACACCGAACCCGTCGAGCCTGTCGCCATAACCGGTGACGAGCGCATCGACCGCGCGATTGACGGCGCCCTGCAACGCCTTGCCGAAATCCGGCACCAAGGCAGTCGTCACAGGCTCGCAGCAACCTTGCCGGCAACGTCAGCCGGTAGCCATTTCTTCCAGATATCGCCCTGCGTCTTCAGGAAGACGAGCGCCTGCTGCTCGGGTGTGACGCCCTTCTCGCGGGCCTCGGCCAGCATCTTCGAGGTCACCTCGCTGGTCGTGCCATAGCTCTTGAAGAAGCTCGCGAGCTGCGGCGCCTTCTTCGCCAGATCGACATTGGCGCCGATCACGACCTTGCTGGTCGGATAGGCGGTGGCGCGCTTGGGACTGTCGCTGGCCTTGAGCTCGGCCCAGACGCTCGCATCGAATGGCGTCTCCTCCAGCTTGACGAGGTCATAGGCGCCGAGCAGCCAGCTCGGCCCCCAGTAATAGAACACGACCGGACGCTTGCGCTTGAGCGCCGCCTCGATCGCCGCGACCAGCGCCTCGCCCGAGCCGCCGCGCGTATTGGTGAAGTCATCAGTGAGCCCGTAGACCGCGAGCTTCTTGGTGTTGATGCCCTCGCAGACCCAGCCGGCGACGCAATTATAGAAGCGCCCCTTCCCCGGCTCCTCCGGGTCGGCGAACAAGGCCTTGTAGCGTTTGAGGTCCTCAGGTTTCTTCAGGTCCGGGGCCTTGGCATCGGGTCCGGATACGACATAGCGCGGCACGAACCAGCCTTCGCTCGCATCCGGGAACGTGGTGCCAAGCGGTTCGACCTTGCCGGCATCAGTCGCCTTGACCCAGGCATCGACCGGGTTGGCCATCCAGATCTCCATGACAATGTCGACATCGCCGCGCGCGAGCCCGTTGACCAACGGCGCGATCACGCCCGGAACGCGCTCGACCTTGCAGCCGAAGCCACGCTCGGCGATCGCGCTGGCGACGGCGGTGTGAAAGGCAGCGGAATCATAGTCGAGCCCGGCCATCTTCAGCGGCCGGTCGAGCTCGCAGGCCATGGCCGGCGCGCCGAGACCGAGACCGAGCGCAAGCGTCGCTGCTCCGAGAAGGGCCTTCATCATCGTCGTTCCCCCGATCGCTCATGGCTGGCGCCGCCGGGGCCGGTGGCACGGGCGGCTCGCGCTGTAACGCAGGACCGGGCGAATTGATCCGTCCGCCCGCCTCTCGCCATCGAACATCGCGCAATCGGACCGCCGAGGCGATGCCCGCCCCTGTCAGCGCCCGTCAGGACCGAGCGGCCCCGGCAAGCGCTTCTGGAAGGCAAGACACGTTGACGGTACAGGACATGCCTGATCAAGGATGACCGGGCCACCGAACGCCATCGCGAAACAGGACAATTCCGCCGTGACCGCCGACAACCGCATCGTGCTCTCCAGCGACCACGCCGCCATCCCGCTCCGGCAGGCGATCGCGAAGCATGTCGCGGCGCAAGGCTGGACCGTCGTCGATATCGGCCCGACGACGCCGGAGAGCACGCCCTATCCGAAGCATGGCGAGGCGGCGGCACGGCTCGTCGCCTCCGGCGATTGCCGGCTCGGCATCATCCTGTGCGGCACCGGCCAGGGCATCATGATGGCCGCGAACAAGGTGAAGGGCATCCGCTGCGGCGTCTGCTCCGACACCTTCTCGGCCCGGATGATCCGCCAGCATAACGACGCCAACATGCTGTCGCTCGGTGCCCGCGTGGTCGGCGAAGGGCTGGCGCTGGAGATCGTGGACGCATTCCTCGGCGCCACATTCGAGGGCGGCCGGCATGCGACGCGGGTGGAGATGATCGCAACACTGGAGGGTTAGCGCCGGGACGCGGCAAGCCAGGCGAGAAGTGGCTACTCGGCAAGATTGGCTTTCGCCCAATAGCTGCCCCGCCCCCGCCCCCGCCCCCTGCCTTCGTCGAGTTGACTTGCCGGAGGGGGCTCCCACAATCGCGCCAAGCAAAGATGCTGGGGGGCTTCCATGCTTAAGGCCGCGATCGCCGCGCTATTCGTCATGACCGTAACGTCTGCCATCGCGCAGAATTATCCGCGCCCGGTCGAGCGCGGTGCGCATTGCAAATGCGCCCGGATGCTGTTCGGGATTCAATCCGTCAACGGATATTGCCATTGGAGCGACCGTCTCTCCAACGAGATCAATGCCTGCGCGGCGCAGCAACGGAGGGTGGTGCGGCAAGAGCGGGTGGCTCCGAACCCGGCGCAGGCGAGAGGCGCCGGCAGCGTTCCCTATCGCATCGGCCTTGGCCTCGCAGCGCAACGCGGCGTCTACGGCGCCAGCGGCGGCTGCTTCGCCCGGGTCTTCGAGGCCTCCGCTTCTCAGCGGCGCTCTCCCGATCATCGCATCCGCTACGGCATCAGCGGCCGGGACATGCCGGCCTTTGCCCGGGAGCTGCAGCGGCGCTGCGGAATCTTGTTTTCGCGGCAGCACGAAACCTCAAAGGCGGCAACCTGAACGGCGCGAAACGCCCCATAGCCATTCTTGCGAGAGTTCGCTTTCGCGATGCGCCCTCTCGGAGCCTGCCTTGAGCGCTAGTCCTCCATGACGACGCGCGCTACGGCTGGTGCTGTCATTCTGACGCTTTGGGCAACCGGACAGGTGTCAGCCGATCAAGCCGGATCAAATTTAGTGGGCTCGTGGACGTGGAATGAACACAGCGTTCCGTTGCGTGAATTCAGGAGGCAGCAGGGGAAGCAGGCGGCTTTCTCGCTGCTCTTCAGGAAGGACGGGATGCTGGATGCATGCGTTTTCATGCCGAACGGATTGGGAAAAGGCGCTGGTGAAGGGCTTTGTTCGAACGGTCGCCATCGACTGGTGAGAAATCGCCTCCTCATCACCCGGGACCATGTTCCCGCGGACGGATGGCCTAGCAGAGATGGAAATCCGCCCTATCGATACGCGTGCTCGATAACCTTCTCGCCGGATGCCACGAGCTTCCGGTTGAAAAAATGCCCTATCAGCGGAACTTGGCTGCGAGACGATCATCCGTAGCTCGTCTGCTTCCGCCCCATACTGGACAGTCGCGCCCCTTCGCAAACCGTGTATTGCGTACGCTGGCTTAAGCCAAAACAAAGCCGACGCGTGATTGGCTTGCGGCGCCTTAAGAGCATGCTTAGTGCTCCGCATAACGACTGGGAGAGCGCATGCGTTCGATCATGGCTGTCATTGCCTTCTTTGCTTTTTCGGCGCCGTCCGCTGCCGTAGCTCCATCCGCACAGCCGGCGTCAACGCCTGCCGCGACGACTTTTCACGCAACCTTTCTATGCCGTCTTTCTGATCACCTCTGCCACTCGGTTTATCGGGAACTTGGCAGGCTCGTTGATGCTCGACTTAAGGATCTTCAAAGATATCGCCGCTATCCATTGGAGCAGCGTATTGAGTTGACTGCGAGTCGCGACTTCGCCCGCTTGCAGAAGCGGTTGACTTCGCTTCGCAAGGACGTAGGGGACGAGGTCCTGCGGCTTCATCTGTGCGCAGCAAAGGACAGGCTGGCGACTGCAAGAGGCGCCCCCTATTCAACAGATTGCAACAAGCTGCATACTAGATAAGCCAGCCTGCATCGATTGAGTGCGCCCTGACCGAAAGGTCAGGTTCCGACCCGATCAAGACATTGGGAACGTCCACTCACAGGCGTCGTCGTTGAGCCGAACGATCGCCCCGCATGCCGGCCTGATGCAGCCGAGCATCCCGAGGGACTGTTTTCCGGCATGAAGATCGTGCGAAGACTAAGCGAACGCGGAGCTGCCCGAAGAAGCCCGGCTCCGGAATCCCGCGATGGAGCTCGCCATGCTGAAACGCTATCTCGCCCTGGCCTTCATCCTGGTCGGCCCGGTCGGTTGCACCACGCAGGATACCGTCCCCCGCGCGAGGGCCGACGGGCCGGCCTATACGCAGCCCGGCATCGGCGCCCCGGCGCGCCAGACGGATTCGTTCGGGAGCGTCCTCCGCTAGGCGTCTCCGATCCACCGAGGCACCGCGGCCGCCAAAGGCGCAAGCCCACAGCCCAACAAAAAACCCGGCAGGTCAAAGCCCGCCGGGTCGCTGAAGCGATATAGCTCGACCGTCTCAGCCGCGCGGCGCGAAGGCCTTGAGCGTCGCGGCGGCCAGCGCCGACTTCAGGATGGCGCCGAGGATGAAGGGCACCGCGCCCAGCATGATCGCCTTGGGCAGGCCGATCAGGACGGCGAGCCAGGCCACGCCGATCACCAGGCAGAGCACATTGCCGGCGAGCATCGAGGCGAAGGCGAGGCCGACGCGGCTGCCGTTCCAGCCCTGCTGCGCCAGCCAGCCGGTCAGGGCCGCGGCGAAGGGGAAGGCCAGCAGGTAGCCGCCGGTCGGGCCGGCGAAATAGGCCGCGCCGCCGACGGCGCCGGCGAAGACGGGCAGGCCCATGGCACCCTGCGCCAGCCAGGCGATGACGGTGACCGCGCCAAGGCGCCAGCCATAGAGCGCGCCGACCAGTGTGACCGCGAAGGTCTGCATCGTCATCGGCACCGGGTACATCGGCACCTTGATCTGCGAGGACAGCGCCAGCAGCAGGCTGCCGACGATCACGGCGCCGGCCTGCCAGGCGAGCGAGCGGCTTTCCAGCCGCAGCGGGCTGAACGGGCGGCTGAGGGCGAGATCGGTCATGGTCACTCCTTGGTCGCGATCAAAATTATCTATAATTTCGATCTTTGATCTATGAGGAAGTCCATATCTCGCCGGAAAAGGCAAGTGCACCCATTGTGCGAAACCGCCCACGCTGGGGAAGGACTATGCTCACCCAACGATCGCGAAAGCCCCGCGCGTCGCGCCGGAAGCCGTGCGGACCGGGCGCTCGCCGATCCATTGGGCATGCCGCGCCAGCGTCGCGATCGCGGTCTCGATATCGCCATTGCGCAGGGCGTTGAGGATGGCGCGGTGGTCATGGTCGGTGCGGGCCTCCCATTCCGAGCGCCAGGCCGAAAACAGGAAACGCGCGCTCGCGGCATGGAGATCGTCGATCGTCGCGAGCAGGCGCTTCATCCCGCAGGGCGCGACCAGCGTGCGGTGAAAGCGGCGATTCGCCTCCTCCCAGGCCCGGACATCGGTGGCAGCGTCGCAATCGCGCCGCGCCTGCTCGGCCTTGTCGAGGATCGCGGCGGTGAGATGCGGCGCGGCATGGCGCAGCGCCAGCACCTCCAGCGCCGCGCGCATCGCCGCGACCTCCTTCACCTCCGACAGGTCGAAGGAGGCGACGCGGACACCGCGGCGCGGCTCGCTGATCGCCAGCCCCTGCGCCTCCAGCCGGCGGAAGGCCTCGCGCACCGGGACATGGCTGGTCTCGAATTCCTCGGCGATATGGTCCTGCCTGAGGCGCGAGCCGGGCTCGATCGTTCCGGCGATGATCCGCTCGGCCAGGGCCCTGGCGATGCGGACGGCGATGGTGTCTTCGGCAGGCTTCGTCATGATTTATAGATAATTCGAGTGCACGGCGGAGTCGATTGCGATTGGCGAAATGATGCCCATATCGAGCCCTCGCCGATCCTGACGTTTCCTGTCAGGAAGACGGCAGCAGCCGGAACGGCTGCGTGCTATTCATGCCGGGCAGATCGCCGCGAGGCTGGAATGGCCCGGCATTTGCCCTATCTGTAGTGCTCCTCCTCGACCGGACGCCCCGATGGCCCGCAAGACCGAATCCGCCGCTGCCCAGGCCGCTGCGCTGGAAGACATGTTCGACCGCAACCGCGCGGCCGATCCGAACAGCCGCGCCATCACCGTGCGCGGCGCGCGCGAGCACAATCTCAAGAATGTCGATCTCGCGATTCCGCGCGACAAGCTCGTCGTGTTCACCGGCCTGTCCGGCTCGGGCAAGTCCTCGCTCGCCTTCGATACGATCTATGCGGAAGGCCAGCGCCGCTATGTCGAGTCGCTCTCGGCCTATGCCCGCCAGTTCCTCGAGATGATGCAGAAACCCGATGTCGACCAGATCGACGGGCTCTCGCCGGCGATCTCGATCGAGCAGAAGACGACCTCGAAGAACCCGCGCTCGACCGTCGGCACGGTCACCGAGATCCACGACTACATGCGCCTGCTCTGGGCGCGCGCCGGCATCCCCTATTCGCCCGCGACCGGCCTGCCGATCGAGAGCCAGACCGTCCAGCAGATGGTCGACCGCATGGTCGAACTGCCGGAGAAGACGCGCGGCTACCTGCTCGCGCCGGTGGTGCGCGGCCGCAAGGGCGAGTTCAGGAAGGAGATGGCCGACTGGCTGAAGCGCGGCTTCCAGCGCGTCAAGGTCAATGGCGAGTTCTACGAGATCCCGGACGCCCCGGCCCTCGACAAGAAGTTCAAGCACGACATCGACGTGGTCGTGGATCGCATCGTGATCCGCCCCGATCTCGGCGCGCGGCTGGCGGATTCGCTGGAGCAGGCGCTGGAGCTGACCGACGGCATCGCCGTCTTCGAATATGCCGACGAGAAGGAGGAGAACGGCGAGGCGAAGCGCGTCACCTTCTCGTCCAAATTCGCCTGCCCGGTTTCCGGCTTCACCATCCCTGAGATCGAGCCCCGGCTGTTCTCGTTCAACAACCCGTTCGGCGCCTGCCCGGTCTGCGACGGCCTCGGCCACGAGATGCGGATCGATCCGGACATGATCGTGCCGGACCATTCGCTGACGCTGAAGAAAGGCGCGATCGCGCCCTGGGCCAAGTCGACCTCGCCCTATTACGGCCAGACGCTGGAAGCGCTCGCCAAGCATTTCGGCTTCTCGATGACCAAGCCCTGGTCGGAATTGCCGGAGAGCGCGCAGAAGGCGATCCTGTTCGGCACGGGCACGGAGCCCGTGCGCATGGCCTATAATGACGGCCTGCGCAGCTATGAGGTGAAGAAACCCTTCGAGGGCGTCATCACCAATATGGAGCGGCGCTGGAAGGAGACGGAGTCGGACTGGGCGCGCGAGGAGATCGGCCGCTTCATGTCCGAGACGCCCTGCGCCGCCTGCAACGGCTATCGCCTGAAGCCCGAGGCGCTGGCGGTGAAGATCGATAGGCGCCATATCGGCGAGGTCTCGAAGCTCTCGGTCAAGGACGCGCTGGACTGGGTGACCGCCCTGCCCGCAAGGCTCTCGAAGAAGCAGAACGAGATCGCCCCGCGTATCCTCAAGGAAATCCGCGACCGCCTGACCTTCCTGCTCGACGTGGGCCTGGAATACCTGACGCTCGCCCGCGCCTCCGGCACGCTGTCCGGCGGCGAAAGCCAGCGCATCCGCCTCGCGAGCCAGATCGGCTCCGGCCTCACCGGCGTGCTCTATGTGCTGGACGAGCCCTCGATCGGCCTGCACCAGCGCGACAACGAGCGCCTGCTCGGAACCCTTCGCCGCCTGCGCGACCTCGGCAACACGGTGATCGTGGTCGAGCATGACGAGGACGCGATCCTGACGGCGGATTACGTCGTCGATGTCGGCCCCGGCGCCGGCATCCATGGCGGCGAGATCGTCGCCAAGGGCACGCCGCAGGACATTCTCGACGATCCCAATTCGCTCACCGGCAAATACCTCACCGGCGAGATGTCGGTCGCGGTGCCGGCCAAGCGCCGCAAGGCCCAGAAGGGCCGCAGCCTCAAGATCGTCGGCGCGCGCGGCAACAACCTGCGCAATGTCGATGTCGAGATTCCCTTGGGGATGTTCACCTGCATCACCGGCGTCTCCGGCGGCGGCAAGTCGACGCTGGTGATCGACACGCTCTACAAGGCGGTGGCGCGCAAGCTGAACGGCTCGATCGACCACCCGGCCCCGCATGACCGCATCGAGGGCATCGAGCATCTCGACAAGGTCATCGACATCGACCAATCGCCGATCGGCCGCACGCCGCGCTCGAACCCGGCGACCTATACCGGCGCCTTCACGCCGATCCGCGAATGGTTCGCCGGCCTGCCGGAGGCGAAGGCGCGCGGCTATCAGGCCGGGCGCTTCTCGTTCAACGTCAAGGGCGGCCGCTGCGAGGCCTGCCAGGGCGACGGCCTCATCAAGATCGAGATGCACTTCCTGCCGGATGTCTACGTCACCTGCGACGTCTGCAAGGGCAAGCGCTACGACCGCGAGACGCTCGAAGTGAAGTATCGCGACAAGTCGATCGCCGACGTGCTCGACATGTCGGTCGAGGAGGCGAAGGGCCTGTTCAAGGCGGTGCCCTCGATCCGCGACAAGATGGAGACGCTGGCGCGCGTCGGGCTCGACTATGTCAAGGTCGGCCAGCAGGCGACGACGCTTTCGGGCGGCGAGGCACAGCGCGTCAAGCTCTCCAAGGAGCTGTCGAAGCGCGCCACCGGCCGCACGCTCTACATCCTCGACGAGCCGACGACCGGCCTGCATTTCCACGACGTCGCCAAGCTCATGGAGGTGCTGCACGAGCTGGTCGACCAGGGCAATTCGGTGGTGGTGATCGAGCACAATCTCGAGGTGGTGAAGACCGCCGACTGGGTGATCGACATGGGCCCCGAAGGTGGCGACGGCGGCGGCCAGGTGGTGGCCGAGGGCACGCCGGAGGACATCGTCCGCATCGGCAAAGGCCACACCGCGCGCTTCCTCAAGGAAGTGCTCGACCGCCGGCCGATCAAGAAGGGCAAGGTGCAGCGGCAGGCGGCGGAGTGAGGGCGGCGGCTTTCTCCCCGTGCCACGTTACCGACGCTGCCTGCGCAAACTTCTCAAATGGAAGTGTTCGCGCTTAGACAGCGGCTTATTGCTTAGAGGCCGAAAGCGATTTAATTAGCCAATCAAGCTCCATCCGGGCCGAAGAAATAATGCTAGAGTAGGAATGAATGGTGATGGAGCCGAGGAGTTGGCGTGTATCAATCGTCGCCAACCGCCCCCTACCAATCATCATGATATCCATCTTGGTTGTCGAGGATAGACGCGACGAAAGATCGTCGCGATACTTCTCGGCCTGTGCGATATCGTCTCGTGTAATGTCGTGCGCTGGTCTCTTGAATTCGATCAGAAGGTATGTGTCTCCGTAATCTTGCGATAACAGGAGGTCTGGTCGTTTCGACGCCCTCGGCCCATTAAACGAAGTACCACAATAACTATCGATCATTTTACGCAGCGTCGCATTCGACGACATTAAAGCGTATTTTCGTCCGAGAATCCAAAGATTGGTTTCAAGAGCTTTATGTACGTCCTTCTCCAGCGTTTTCGGATTTTGAGTGAGTTGATCAAAGAAATCCAAAAACTGCCGGCGTCTGGAAGCCTGCATACCAATTGATGCCAACTCAAGAAGCCCGAACTCCTCAAGCGATTCAGCAAACGAGCCTACATCACCTTGACTCAGCGAATTTATGCGATCGAGCACGGCCCAATAAGTATCATGCTCCATGGCGTCTAAAGCCACGTCTGCAATGGTTGCAATGCGGTCTTCGCTTTCTCCATAAAACCGCTTTAGAATCCGATTGAGCGCCTCTTCCGCATAGTGACGGCGATATTCCGGTAGTTCCTGTAGGCGTTGATTAATTTGTTTCTGCAAACGCGCTTTTTGAAGGGACAAGTCCTTTGCATGCGTCTCACGCAGCTTATTCTTTACCTGCTCATTGATGTATGCACGCGCCTCCTGAAAAGCCTTGCTGTTTTCAAGTACGGCTCCCCAATCAGCGGTAACGAAATCTTCGATCCCGGTTAGCTCCACCTCACCATACACCCGCTTCACGAGCTTTTCCGGGATTTCCTCATCCTCGTCCAAACCGAAAAGCATAGGCCGCCCAACTGACTTGCCATCCACCTTCAAGATGATACCCGGTGATCGCGGAGGGCGCTTGCCGTCGGCAATTGTGTAGTGCAAACAAACGCTTCCAGCATTCGGCAGTGTGGTTTCCACTTGAGACGTCGCCCCAGGGACGTCTTGCACCGAAAGCGAAGCTCCATTTACGAATACTTTGAAAGATTCCTCACGCCCGTATTCATAGATGAGAATTTCACGAAGTTTGTCTGGATTCGGGAAGTTCAGCCGACTATCGAGGTCAGATAGGACTACGATGGTTCCCCCGTTTGCGCCATTCGCGTTCCCCTCCGAGAACGGCAGCGGCACGGCCTCCAGGTCGTTCTGGTTTTCTATCAAATCCTTTTTGTCGATGAGGAGAGTACAGAAACGCTCGCGGGCGACAGTAGTTAATTCCATCCGACTAGCAATCGTTAAGCCAGCGAATTTTCCAATGCCCTTTCGTCCTTTTATCTTGCGGTTGTGCTTGATTGTGCGCTCGCCAGTGCGAGTGCGCTTGTCACTCGCGATGTTTAAGTACTCTCCGCGTATTTCGAGCGCGGTCATTCCACTTCCATCATCACGGACAACAACTGCTTCTTTGGCGAGCGGGTCTGGCAACGTGATCCAAACGTTACTCGCATCGGCGTCCCATGCGTTGTCGACAAGCTCCTTCAGAGCGGCCTCGCTGGATCGATACGTTTCCCCGAGAATACGCGTCAGTCGCGTATTGACCGCAAAATGCGCGCTCTTATCCACCCGTCCCCCCAATTCAAGACCGATAGTCAACGCAGACTTTCATCGACATAGCAGGCAACCGGCGGGACGCTCAATGCGAAGACGCAAAGTAAATTCCCCCGCCCCCAACATACCGAACATCAAACATCTGCAGGCGCGGCCGCTCTGCTTTGCATTTTATCGGCGACCGCATGCTCATATCCGGGAGATGGAAGGAAGCGTGTCGGTTCCCTCGCCTTTCTCGATCGGCGGAAACTTATCCCCGCCTCTCCTCGCTCGCCCTATCCTGCCCTCGCCCATCACCCAAACGGGGCGGCCGTCCGGAGGTATGCTGGAGGTTGGGTGAGGGTCGGCGCCTGCGGGTGGGGGTTACGCCCTGCTCCCGGGAGGCTTCGGGGCACCGCCCTGGGGACACTACGGTCCCTGTGCGAGGAGCTCGCTGGGAACGGCCGGCTGTTGACGATGGGTACGGCGACGACGCGACGCTCCCGTAAGGGGCACTGGCGTCGAAACCCGCCCATCCTGAACCGCTTAGGCCCGATAAGCGCGGCCCGGAGCCCAAAATCGCCGGAGGCGGAGCGCCACGGGGCGTGCGACGGGTGGCTCAATCCCGCCGCGCCGCAGCCTGGCTCAACGGTTGCGGATTCTCTTCGCGCCTCGCGGCGCTCCGCCAGCCCTGTCCAGCCACCCCTCCCGCCGCGCATCCGCGCGGGCGGACGATCCTGCGTGCCTGATCCCCGGGAGACCCGCCATGCCGAAACGCCAGACCACCCCAGCCGCAACCCCGCCGATCACCGATTTCGAGAGCTGCCAGCGGGCGCGGTCCGCCTTGTTTCGCCGGCTGACCGACCAGCTCGAAATCTTCCGCGTCTGCCCGAACCGGACCTGCAAGCGGATGCGCGCCTGCCAGGATGCGCGCGGCGCCTGCTTCCGCGCCGTCTTGCGGGCGATGCCGGACGAGACCCGCAGATCCTTCGCCTACGCGATGGAGAACCGCGCCAACGGGCTCGACCCCGACGAGGCGATGGCGCAGGCCGAGGCGCGTGTTGCCGGGGAGCGTGCGCGGGGCGGGGAGTGATCTCCTCCCCCCTCACAAATCATGCGCGGGGAACCCCTCTCCCGGATGGGAGAGGGGCAGGGGTGAGGGCCTGCCGCTGATCGCCTGAGCGCAACGGTGCCGCCTCGCCTTCTACTGCAACGGCACACCCTCATCCGGCCCTCCGGGCCACCTTCTCCCATCCGGGAGAAGGAAAGAGGTGTCGCGGTTCTCCTGCGTAAACGGCGTCGGGGCTCCCTCGCCGCCCCTCAGAACCGGTCGATGATCGTCACGCCGGTGCCCTCGAAGCGGTCCATCGCCATCAGGGCGGGGATCGATTCGGCGAGGTCGATGCGGCGGCCGACGAGCTGCTGCGGGGTGAGCTTGCCGGCGCTGATCATGTCGAGCATCGCGCCATAGCGATGCGCCTGCATGCCGTGGCTGCCGATGATTTCGAGCTCGTGGGCGATGACCTGCGCCATCGGGATCGGCGGCGTCGCCTGCTCCGCCAGCAAAAGCCCGACCTGGATATGCTTGCCGCGCTTGCGCAGGTTCGCCACCGAGTTGAAGCAGGTCTGGGGAGACCCAAGCGCATCGAGCGAGACATGGGCGCCGCCGCTGGTCGCGTCACGCACGGCGGCGACGACATCGGGCTGCGACTTCGCATTGATCGTCACCGCGGCGCCGACCTCGCGGGCGAGCTGCAATTTGTCATCGGAGATATCCACGGCGACGACATTGGCGCCGAGCGCATTGGCGATCATAATCGCGGAGAGGCCGACGCCGCCGCAGCCATGGACGGCGACCCATTGCCCGCCCGTGACCTTGCCCTGGTCGACCACGGCGCGGAACGAGGTCACGAAGCGGCAGCCGAGGCTGGCGGCCGTGGCGAAATCGATCTCCTCGGGCAGGCGCACGAGGTTGAAATCGGCCCGGTCGATGCGGACGTACTCGGCGAACGAGCCCCAATGGGTGAAGCCGGGCTGGAACTGGTCGTCGCAGACCTGCTGGTTGCCGGAATGGCATTGCGGGCAGGAACCGCAGCCCGAGACGAAGGGCACGGTGACGCGGTCGCCCTCGCGGAAGCGCACGACGCTGCGGCCGACCGCGGCGATGACGCCGGCCAGCTCATGGCCCGGCACATGCGGCAGGCGGATATCGGGATCGTGGCCGACCCAGCCATGCCAGTCGCTGCGGCACAGGCCCGTCGCCTCGACCTTGATGATGACGCTGTGCGGCTCCGGGGTCGGGTCCGGCAGGATGCGCAGTTCGGGGGCCTGCCCGAAGGCTTCATAGACGACGGCTTTCATGGGGCGGGCCTCCTTGGTCGAGCCCGTGTCATGCGGCAGCGCGGGCGGAATCGTCAATCGCGGAGGTGCGGCCGGTGAGACGCCCTTAAGATTCCGCGCCTATGGTGCATGCGCGCTCGGCCTGCCGCGTCGGCGGGCTTTCCGAAGACGGCCGCGAAACATCCATGAGCGACAGCGTCCACGGCTCGACGATCACCGACACGACCCAATCCGCGGCCGAGCCCGGCCTGCTCGGCGGCATCCTCGCCGGCTGCGGGCTGTTCGTCCTGATGCTGTCGCTGCAGCCCTTCGCCGGCGTGCCGGAGCAGACGGCGCCGGGCGAATCGACCGGCAATATCGTCAACCAGGTTGGCTGGTTCGGGCTCGGCCTCGTCTTCCTCGTCGCGATGCTCCGCCTGACGCAGCGCGATGTGCTGGCACGGCTCGGCTTCGGCCGCTGGGCCGTCATCTTCGGTATCGCGGCGCTCTCGATCGCGCAGTCGCTCGATCCGACCGCCTCGCTGCGCGGCCTGCTGCTCACCGCGATCGTGATGATCGTGGTCGCGGGCGTGCTCGTCCTGCCGCGCGACGAACGCAGCTTCGCCGTCGCGGCGGTCAATGCCTGCCTCGTGCTGCTGCTGCTGATCTACGCCATGCTGGTGCTGGCGCCGCATCTGGTGATCCACAGCTCGGAAGGCGCCGAGGGCGTGCATGCCGGCGACTGGCGCGGCCATCTCTCACACAAGAACTTCGCCGCCCCGGTCTTCTCGATCGTGGCCATGATCGGCATCTACGGCTGGCGCAGCGGCCTGCGCTGGCGCGGCGCGCTCGTCGTGGCGCTCAGCGTCCTCTTCGTGCTCAACAGCGGCTCGAAGACGACGATGGGCTTCCTGCCGCTGGCCATCGGCGTGGTCACGCTGGCGCGCATCACCGGCCGGCCGGGACTCGCAGTGCTGGTCCATCTCGTGCTGGTCGCGCTGATCGCGGCGCTGACCGTCGGCTCGGTGATGTCGCCGACACTCAATGCCATGCTCAAGGCGGTGATCTCGGACCCGACCTTCACCGGCCGCGACGAGATCTGGAAATTCGCCCTGCAGCGCATCTCCGAGCGGCCCTGGTTCGGCTACGGCTATGCCAGCTTCTGGCAGACACCGGCCGTGACCGGCTTCGAGGAGAACTACGAGGCGAGCTGGGATATCCGCGGCATCGGCTCCGGCCATAACAGCTACCTCGACGCGGCGCTGACCCTCGGCGTACCCGGCGCGGTGCTGACGACCTGGCTGCTGATGGGCCGGCCGCTCATCGACTACATGCGCAGCCGGCAGATTCCCGGGAACCGCAATCTCGCCGACCTCTTCGCCATGATCCTGATCTTCATGACCTATGTCGGCATGCTCGAGACCTTCCCGCTCAACCGTGCCGATCCGCTCTGGGTATTGTTCGCCATGGCGGTGATGGGGCTCGGCCTCGCCGCGCGGATGCGCACCAAGGCGTCCTGACGGCTGCGGCTTACTCGGCCGGAGCGAGCGCCGACGCCTTGCCTTTGCGCCATTGCTTCTGGCCAAGCACGTAGGGCTTCACCTTCAGGAAGGGCTTCTCGATCCAGAGCCACGACACCAGCGCGAAGGCGATGACGATCGGCGCCGAGATGGCGAAGAGCAGCGGCCCGTTGCCATGGGCGAAATCGGTCTGGCTGACGATCGCCTGCTGGATCGGGAAGCCGTAGAGATAGATACCGTAGGAAACGTCTAGCTTCTTGATCCGCGCCGGCAGGTGCAGCGGCAGCAGACCGAGATAGACCACGCAATAGGTCAGAAAGGGCGGCACGAAGAAGGCGTATTCGCGCGGCGTGGCCATCAGGGCGACCGAGGCCAGGAGCGCCGCGACGAAGAGCAGCCAGTGCATCTTCACATGCTCGCGCCACTGGAAGAACAGGCAGCCGACCAGGAAATAGAAGACGACGACGGTCCAGTGATAGTTGCCCTCGGTGACGCCGAAGCCGACCTTGAACGCGGCGACGGTGGCGCCGAGGATGACCGCGACCGACAGCGCGGCGAAGAGCAGCCGGCGGTGCAGGATGCCGACCGCGATCATGATCGCCATCAGGATGTAGCAGTAGAATTCCGGCTTCAGCGTCCAGAGATTCTGGTTGACCACGCCGGCGACCGGATTGCTCTCGAACACGCCCGGCAATTCGAAGCGGATACGGCCGACGATATTGCCGAAATACTCCCAGAAGCGGATATCGGCGACATAGTCGCGCAGCAGCCAGGTCGTCAGCAGCGGGCCGAGCACCAGCGCCGACAGCGTGATTTCGACGAAGAGCGCCGGCACGATGCGGATGGCGCGCAGGGTGATGAAGGGCCGGACGGCGTCGGTGCGCATGGCGCTGCCGGTGACGAGGAAGCCGCTGAGCGCGAAGAAGGCCGGCACCAGGCTCATCAGGAAGATGCCGTGCAGCCCTTCCCAGTCGCGGCTCGTATCGGCGCCCGCGACCCAGCCCGAATGCACCGCCAGGATGGTCAGCGACAGGATCAGGCGCATCGCGTTGAAGCCGGGGCCTTCACCGCCGTTCCGGTTCAGGATATCGGCAGCGCTCGGAAGGGATCGGTAGAGCCGGAACATGCTTCACCTGGATGCGGAACTGCATCATGCGCAGGCGACGATATGGCCCGGCAGCCGGTCGACTTTCAACAAATGCCGGCAGTTAATCTTAACCCGAGACTGACCGGATATTCGAAAGGGCCACCGCAAGCGGCCCGGCTTCTGACGAGCGAGACAGCTATGAGCGCAACCCCGATTTCCCTTGGCCTCATCGGCGCCGGTATCATGGGTGAGCGCATGCTGCGCGCCGCGCTCGACCAGCCCGCGACGGCGCTGCGCGTCGCCGGCATCTGGGACCCTTCCACCGAGGCGATGGCGCGGATCGGCGCTGCATTGCCGTCGGTCGCGCATCAACCGGATGCCGCTGCCCTGATCGCGGCGAGCGACTGCGTCTATATCGCCTCGCCGCCCTCCTCCCATCTCGGCCATGCCCGCGCGGCGCTTGCTGCGGGCAAGGCCGTGTTCTGCGAGAAGCCGCTGGCCGTCGATGTCGAGGATGCCCGCGCTTTCGTCGGCGAGGCCGGCGATCGCGGCGCGGTGAATTTCCCCTTCGCCTCCTCTCCGGCCGTCGCGCGGTTGCGGGAATGGATCGACTCGGGCGCCATCGGCGCGCCGCGGCGCGTTACGATCGAGGTCGCCTTCGCAAACTGGCCGCGCTCCTGGCAGGTCGACGCCGCCGGCTGGCTCGACCGCACGGCGCAGGGCGGCTTCACCCGCGAGGTCGTCTCGCATTTCCTGTTCCTGACCCGCCGCATCGCCGGCCCCTTCACCGGCCTTGTCGCCAAGGCTGCCTATCCCGAGACCGGCAAGAGCGAGCGCCGGATCGAGGCGACGCTGACCGCGGGCGCCCTCCCCGTCACCCTGACCGGCAGCGTCGGCACGACCACGAAGGACGACCATAACGTCTGGACGCTGGAGGGGGATAAGGGCGCTGTCCGGCTCTGCGATTGGTCGCGGGCCGAGCGGCGCCTCCCCGATGGCCGCTGGGAGCCCGATCCGGAAGCGCTCTCCCAGAATGAGGCGCGCCCGCTGGCGCTGCGCCGGCAGCTCGAAGGCGTAGCCAAGCTCACCCGCGGCGAGCCGCATCACCTTGCGACGCTGCGCGAAGCGTTCGATGTGCAGGACATCGTCGAGACGATCCTGAAAAGCGCCTGACACGCGCTGCTCCGGGCAGCGTCCCGCACTTCAACGCGAGACGCTGCCCGGATGGCATAAATTTGCGGCAGATCGGCCAAAGAAACCTTCTTCAGGATAATTCTACTCTAGCGCATCGATAATTCGAAAAAACCGACTACCTGATGTGAATTGAGCTGAAACCCGCCTGTAGCGTAAAATCCCTGTTCGAAAGACCGAACGGGGATGGGCGTTATCGTGGCAGTTCTCAACGTCATCGATCGACAGGGCCGGAGCCATGAACTCGAAGCCGTGGAAGGCTGGCGGGTCATGGAGATCCTGCGCGACTACAAGGTCGGCATCGAGGGCGTCTGCGGCGGCTCCTGCGATTGCGGCACCTGCCATGTCATCGTCGCGCAGGAATGGGCCGGGAAGTTGCCCGAGCCGCGCGACGAGGAAATCGACGCGCTCGACGAACTGCCATTGATCGAGGCGACCTCGCGCCTCTCCTGCCAGATCATCTGGGCTGACGATCTCGACGGGCTGACGCTGACGCTCGCGGAGGCCGCGTGATGGCCGCTCCAGCGAAACGCGTTCCCCTGCCGGCGATCCTCCTCGCCAACGACCTGCTCGACGGCGATGTCGTCTTCGCCTTCGTCGATGGCGCTGGCCCACTGGCCTGGACCCGCGACCCTGCGCTCGCGCTGGTCGCGGCCGACGATGCGGCGGCCGAACGACTCGAAGCCTTCGCCGCTGCTGAACTGCGCGGCAACAAGGTCGTCGACGCCTATCTCGTCGATGTCGCCATCGAGAGCGGCGCCCCCGTGCCGCGCCATTTCCGCGAGCGCTTTAAGACGCTCGGCCCCAGCAATCGTCCCGATCTCGGCAAGCAGGCCGGTGAAGGCATCGCCGCCGCACCGAAGGGCTGATTTCATGTATCGTTACGACGAATTCGACGAGCGTTTCGTCCGGGAGCGGGTGGCCCAGTTCACCGACCAGGTGGCGCGCCGTCTCGACGGCTCGCTGACCGAGGACGAGTTCAAGCCGCTCCGGCTCAAGAACGGCGTCTATCTCCAGCTCCACGCCTATATGCTGCGGATCGCCGTGCCCTATGGCACGCTGAGCTCGCGGCAATTGCGCCAGCTCGCATTGATCGGCGAGCGCTATGACCGCGGCTACGGCCATTTCACCACGCGCCAGAACCTGCAGTTCAACTGGCCGAAGCTGCGCGACGTGCCCGCTATCCTCGGGCTGCTCGCCGATGTCGAGATGCATTGCATCCAGACCTCCGGCAACTGCATCCGCAATGTCACCGCCGACCATTTCGCCGGCGTCGCGCAGGACGAGATCGAGGACCCGCGCCCGACCGCCGAACTGATCCGGCAATGGTCCTCGGCCCATCCCGAGTTCAGTTACCTGCCGCGCAAGTTCAAGATCGCGGTGACCGGCGCCGAGGCTGATCGGGCGGTGATCAAGGCGCACGATATCGGCCTGCGCCTGCGCCGCCATCCCGACACACATGAAACCTGCTACGAGATCAGCGTCGGCGGCGGGCTTGGCCGCACGCCGATGATCGGCAAGGTCGTGCGCGACTACCTGCCGAAGCAGGACCTGCTCGCCTATCTCGAGGCGATCATGCGGGTCTATAATCTCGAGGGCCGGCGCGACAACAAGTACAAGGCCCGCGTCAAGATCCTCGTCCACGAGATCGGAGCCGAGGAATTCACCCGCCGCGTCGAGGCCGAATTCGCCCAGCTCGACGGCCCCTCGATCAATGCCGACCCGGAAGAAGTCGCGCGCATCGCCGCCTATTTCGCGCCGCCGCGCTACGAGGTGCTACCGGCTGTCAGCAACACGTTGGAAGCGGCGAAGGCCGCGAACCCGGCCTTCGCCCGCTGGGTCGAGGTCAACACGGTCCCGCACAAGGCGCCGGGCTACACGGCGCTGACGATCTCGCTGAAGCCGGCCGGCCAGGCGCCGGGCGACGCGACCAGCGAGCAGATGCGCCGCGTCGCCGATCTCGCCGAGCGCTACTCCTTCGACGAGTTGCGCGTCACCCATGCGCAGAACCTCGTGCTGCCGCATGTGCGCCAGCGCGACCTCTACGCGGTCTGGCAGGAGCTCGGCGAGGCGGGCTTAGCCACGGCGAATGTCGGGCTTGTCACCGACATCATCTCCTGCCCCGGCCTCGACTATTGCGCATTGGCGACGGCGCGCTCGATCCCGATCGCGCAGGCGATCCAGAGCCGCTTCGCCGACGAGGCCCGCCAGCGCGAGATCGGCCCGCTCGGCATCAAGATCTCCGGCTGCATCAATGCCTGCGGCCACCACCATGTCGGCCATATCGGCATTCTCGGCCTGGAGAAGCGCGGCATCGAATCCTATCAGATCACGCTCGGCGGCGACGCCACCGAGAATGCCGCGATCGGCGAGATTCTGGGCCCCGGCCTCGCCGCCGAGGAAGTGCCGGATGCGATCGAACGGATCGTTTCCGTCTATCTCGCCACCCGCAGCGAGGGCGAGAGCTTCATCGACAACGTCCGCCGCATCGGCCTCGGGCCGTTCAAGGCCGCCTTCCAGGAGACCGCCCGTGCCGCTGCTTGACCGGAACGGAAACACCGAGGACCGCTGGACCCGCAGCGAAGGCGCGGCGATCGGCAACATCCCGGCCGCGCTCGTGCCCTGGGAAGTGCTCGTCGAGGCGCTCGATACGCAGGAGGCCGAACAGGTGGTCGGCGTGCTGATCCCCAACAGCATCGCCTTTGCCGAACTCGCGCCCTTCCTGCCGCGGCTGGCGCTCGTCGCCATCGCCTTCCCGGCCTATTCGGACGGGCGCGGCTTCAGCCTGGCTCGCCAGATCAAGCGCGCCGGCTTTGTGGGCGAGATTCGCGCCAGCGGCCCGCTGATCGCCGACCAGTTCGCCTATGCCCTCTCCTGCGGCTTCGACACGATCGAACTGCCGGAGGCGAACGCCGCGCGCCAACCGGTGCCGCAATGGCTTCACGCCAGAGATTCGTTCAGCGCGACCTACCAGCGCGGCTATGGCGAGAGCGGCCGCAACGTCCTCGACCAGCGCCGGGCGGCGAGAGCCGCCGCGCCCATCGCAGCGGAGTGAGTCATGACGATCTCGACCGCGACACATGGCCCGATCGAACACCCCCGCACGGCCATGGGCATCGACGAGGACCGCCCGGATGCCGAGTTCGAGACGCTGCTGCCCCGCCCGGTTGCGAGCGAGGCACGCGGGCGCTGGTTCGATCTTGGCTTTCGCCTTATCATCCTGGCACTGGCCGCGCTGTGGCTGCTGACGCCTCCGGCGGGCAACGAGCGCATCGCGGCAGACGAGAAGGCCGTAGCGACGACCCGATGACCGAAAGACAGCCCGAATCCACCGCGGCCCGCATCGAGCCGCTGGCGACGCTGCCGCTCTTCCACAAGCTGGTCGGGCGCAAGGTCGTGCTCGCCGGCGGGACCGAGGGCGCGCTGTGGAAGGCTGAGCTATTGGCGGCGACCGGGGCGGAGCTGCACGTCTTCGCCGCTGGCGAAGGGGAGTTGTTCGCCGGGCTGGCACAGGGCGAACTCGGCCGTCGCGTGCATGTGCACGAACGAGCCTGGCAGGCCGACGACCTCACCGACGCGGCGATCGCCGTCGCCGATCTCGACGATGCCGATGCGGTCCGCGCCTTCGTCGCGGCGGCGCGACAAGCGGGTGTGCCGGTCAATATCGTCGACAAGCCCGAGCATTGCGACTTCGCCTTCGGCGCTCTGGTCAACCGCTCGCCCTTGATCGTAGCCGTCTCAACCGATGGCGCCGCGCCCGTCTTCGGACAGGCGATCCGCACCAAGATCGAGGCGCTGCTGCCGACAGGACTGAAGAACTGGGCGCAGGCCGCGGCCGACTGGCGCCCCGCTGTCCAGGCGCGCGAACTGCCCTTCGCGCTGCGGCGCAGCTTCTGGGAACTCTTCGCCGGAAAGGCCATGGCGGAACCGGAGCGTACGCCGAATCTCGATGACGAGGCCGAGCTTTTCGCGAAGCTCTCCCGAATCGAGGCCGACCATGACGGCAAGGGCCGGGTCACGCTGGTCGGCGCCGGCCCGGGTGACCCGGAACTGCTGACACTGAAGGCGATCCGCGCCCTGCAGAGCGCCGATATCATCCTCTATGACGATCTCGTCTCGCCCGGCGTGCTTGAACTCGCCCGGCGCGAGGCCAAGCGCATGCTGGTCGGCAAGACCGGCTACGGCCCCTCGGTGAAACAGGGCGACATCAACGCGCTGATCGTCTCGCTGGCGGCGCAGGGCAAGCATGTCGTGCGGCTGAAGGGCGGCGATCCCGGCATCTTCGGCCGCGCCGGCGAGGAGATCGAAGCCTGCCAGGCCGCGGGCGTGCCCGTAGCGATCGTGCCCGGCATCTCGGCGGCGCAGGGTGCGGCGGCCTCGCTCGGCTTGTCGCTGACCCATCGCGACCATGCGCGGCGCCTGCAATTCGTCACCGGCCATTCGCGCAAGGGCGAATTGCCCGATGATCTCGACTGGCGCGCGATGGCGGACCCTGCCGCCTCGACCGTGATCTACATGGCCCGCGCCACCCTGCCCGGCTTCCGCGAGCGCGCCATCGCCGCCGGGCTCGACCCGCAGACCCCGGCCGTCGCCGTACTGGCAGCGACCCGGCCGGACGAGCAGCGCATCGCTACGACCATCTCCGACCTGCCGGAACGGCTCGGCGAACTGCCGGCAAACGGCCCCGTTCTCGTGTTGCTCGGCCATGCCTTCGGCCCGGCCCTGCCTGCCGCGAATCCGGCGGAAGACCGCCGCCGGGCCTGATCACGGTCCGGCTTCTTCGCCGGGTGGAACGCCAGCGCCGGAGATGCGTTTTCTCCTCCGGCGCCCGAATTTGGAAGGCGTCCATTGCGTTAGGTCATTGAGAAAAGGACGATAATTCAGTACGTTTCGTTTGTTATTCAGAACGGATCGATGCCTCATCCGAGCCTCGCCGTGAACCAACGGAGCCCTGACATGACGCGACCCGTTTACAGCCGCCTCCTCCGGGCCGGACTGGTTCTGGGAGCCTTCACGCTCTGCTTCGGCGTCGTGGCCGGGGCCCGCGCCCAGACCGAGCTCCTCAACGTCTCCTATGATCCGACCCGCGAGCTCTATCGCGAGATCAACGCGGCCTTCATCGCCGAGTGGAACGCCAAGAACCCGGACAAGAAGATCTCGACGATCCGCCAGTCGCATGGCGGCTCGGGCGCGCAGGCCCGCACCGTGATCGACGGGCTCAATGCCGATGTCGTGACGCTGGCGCTGGCCGGCGATATCGACGCCGTCGCCGAGCGCTCGAAGAAGCTGCCGCTCGACTGGCAGAAGCGCCTGCCGCACAATTCCTCGCCCTATACCTCGACGATCGTATTCCTCGTCCGCAAGGGCAACCCGAAGGCGATCAAGGACTGGGGCGACCTCGTGAAGCCGGGCGTCCAGATCATCACGCCGAACCCGAAGACCTCGGGCGGGGCGCGCTGGAACTACCTCGCCGCCTGGGCCTATGCCGAGAAGGCCTTCAACAAGGACGAGGCGAAGGTCCGCGACTATATCGGCAAGCTCCTCGCCAATGTCCCGGTGCTCGACACCGGCGCGCGCGGCGCGACCACGACCTTCACCCAACGCGGCATCGGCGACGTCTTCCTCTCCTGGGAGAACGAAGCCTTCCTGGCGCTCAAGGAGTTCGGCGCCGACAAGTTCGACATCGTCGTGCCCAGCCTCTCGATCCTGGCCGAGCCACCGGTCGCGCTGGTCGACGCCAATGTCGACGCCAAGAAGACCCGCGAGCAGGCGCAGGCCTATCTCGACTTCCTCTACACGCCGAAGGGCCAGGCGATCATCGCCAGGAATTTCTACCGCCCGCGCAATCCCGAGGCTGCCGACAGCAAGGACGTCGCCAATTTCCCGAAGGTCGAGCTAGTGACGATCGACGACGTCTTCGGCGGCTGGAAGAAAGCGCAGCCGACCCATTTCGGCGATGGCGGCACCTTCGACCAGCTCTACAAGCCGGCCCGCTGAGGACTGCCCATGACGGCGGCGACGACGACCTTCCGCTGGCGCGAGTCGAGCATCCTGCCCGGCTTCGGGCTCGCGTTCGGCATCGCCGTGACGGCGTTGTCGCTGATCGTGCTGATCCCGTTGGCCGCCTTGTTTCTCAAGGCCGCCAGCGCCGGCCCGGCCGATATCTGGGCGGTGGCGACCTCGCCGCGCACCTTGGCCGCGCTAAAGCTCTCCTTCACCGCCGCGCTGGTCGCCGCGCTGGTCAACGCCGTGTTCGGCCTGATCCTGGCCTGGGTCCTTGTGCGCTATGAGTTTCCCGGCCGGCGCCTGATCGATGCGGCCGTCGACCTGCCCTTCGCCCTGCCGACGGCGGTGGCCGGCATCTCGCTCGCCGCGATCTATGCGCCGAACGGCTGGGTCGGCTCCCTGCTGGCGCCGCTCGCCTTCAAGCTGACCATTCCCTTCACCGATCTCTCCTTCGGCTTCGACGGCAAGGTCGCCTATACGCCTCTCGGTGTGATGGTCGCGCTGATCTTCATCGGCCTGCCTTTCGTCGTCCGCACCGTCCAGCCCGTACTGGAAGAGCTGCAGAGCGATGTCGAGGAAGCCGCGGCGCTGCTCGGCGCCAGCCGCGTCCGGACGATCTTCCGCGTGATCCTGCCCCCGGTCCTGCCGGCGCTGATGACCGGCTTCGTGCTCGCCTTCGCGCGGGCCGTCGGCGAATACGGCTCGGTCATCTTCATCGCCGGCAATGTGCCGATGATCTCCGAGATCGCCCCGCTGCTGATCGTGATCCGGCTCGAGCAGTTCGACTATGCCGGCGCGGCCGTGGTCGCGACGATGATGCTGCTGATCTCCTTTGCCCTGATCCTCGCCGGCAACCTGATCCAGGCCCGCGCGCGCCGGAGGTTCGGCGATGTCTGACGCGACCCTGTCCTCTGCTGCCGCAACCGCGCCGGCACGCAGCCCCAGCCGGGCGCGCGGCGAAAGCCCCGTCGTTCAGTTCGTGCTGATCGCGGTCTCGCTCGCTTTCCTGCTGCTCTTCCTGCTGCTGCCGCTGGTCACGGTCTTCATCGAGGCCGCCGCCAAGGGCTGGGAGGCCTATCGCGCCGCGATCACCGAACCCGATGCACTGGCGGCGATCCGCTTGACCCTGCTGGTCGCGGCCATCGCCGTGCCGTTCAACATCGTCGTCGGCATCGCCGCCGCCTGGGCCGTCGCCAAGTTCGAATTCCCGGGCAAGAACCTGCTGATCAGCCTGATCGACCTGCCCTTCTCGGTCTCGCCAGTGATCTCGGGCCTCGTCTTCGTGCTGCTCTTCGGCGCGCAGGGCTATCTCGGGCCCTGGCTCCAGGCCAACGACCTGAAGATCGTCTTCGCCCTGCCCGGCCTGATCCTGGCGACCGTCTTCGTCACCTTCCCGTTCGTGGCGCGCGAATTGATCCCGCATATGCAGTCGCTCGGCTCGTCCGACGAGGAGGCGGCGTTGACGCTTGGCGCTTCGCCCTGGCGCGTGTTCTTCTCGGTGACACTGCCGAACGTGAAATGGAGCCTGTTCTACGGCGTCCTGCTCTGCAACGCCCGTGCAATGGGCGAATTCGGCGCGGTCGCGGTGGTCTCGGGCAAGATTCGCGGCCTGACCAACACCATGCCGCTGCATATCGAGATCCTCTACAACGAGTACATGGGCGCCGCGGCCTTCGCGGTGGCCTCGCTGCTGGCGGGGTTGGCGCTGGTCACCCTCGTGCTCAAGACCCTGCTGGAATGGCACTACGGCGATGTCATCGCCGCCAGTCGCCGTCACTGACCCGCAGACGAAGGATTTCTCGCCATGTCGGTCGCCGTCACCATCGAGACCATCGAAAAGCGCTTCGACAACTTCCCGGCGCTGCGCGGCGTCTCGCTCGATATCCAGCCGGGAGAGCTGGTCGCGCTGCTGGGCCCCTCCGGCTCGGGCAAGACGACGCTGCTGCGCCTGATCGCCGGGCTGGAAGAGGCCGATCGCGGCCGTGTCCTGTTCGGCGAGACCGATACGCGCGATCTCTCCCTGCGCGACCGCCGCATCGGCTTTGTCTTCCAGCAATACGCGCTGTTCAAGACGATGAATGTTGCCGAGAACATCGGCTTCGGGCTCAAATCCCGGCCGCGTCACCAGCGCCCGAGCAACGACGAAATCCGCAAGCGCGTCGGCGACTTGCTCGAACTCGTTCAGTTGCCGGGGCTGGAGAAGCGCTATCCTAGCCAGCTATCCGGCGGCCAGCGGCAGCGCGTCGCGCTGGCGCGCGCGCTGGCGATCGAGCCGCGCGTGCTGCTGCTCGACGAGCCTTTTGGGGCGCTCGACGCCAAGGTCCGCAAGGACCTGCGCGCCTGGCTGCGCGAACTGCACGGCCGCACCGGCCACACCACCGTCTTCGTCACCCACGATCAGGAAGAGGCGCTGGAGCTGGCCGACCGCGTCGCGATCCTCAACGAAGGCCGCATCGAGCAGGTCGGCTCGGCCGACGACGTCTACGACCATCCGGCGACGCCCTTCATCTGCGAGTTCCTGGGCGAGGTAAACAAGCTGCCGGTCAAGGTCGTCGGCAGCCAGGCCTTCTTCGGCGACCGGCCGGTGCTGGGCGGATTGTCGCAGAACCAGGGCGGCCCGGCCTCGCTCTATGTCCGGCCGCAGCATCTGCGCATCGTCGACGAGACGCCGCTGGCCCTGCCCGGCACGGTCGAGCACCTGCGCCGCAACGGCCCGATCCGCCGGGCGGAGGTCGCCGTCGAGGGGCTGAAGAAGCGGCTCGAGGTCGATCTCGCCAGCCAGGTCGCTCCGGCGATCGGCGAGCGGATCAGGCTGCGCATCGCCCATGGCAACCTCTTCGCCGCCGCCTGATCCCGCAATTTCGCGCATCGCGGCCCGCGAAAACCGGATTCCCCTTCCCGGCCCGATGCCATAGCCTCCCCGGCGAATCCGGCAGCCATCTCGGCGACCGGTCCTCGGTCCGGACAGGAGATCGCGATGAAAGCACGCGCGAAATGGGTTGATGGCATGGCCTTCATGGGCGAGTCCGGCAGCGGGCACGCCATGATCATGGATGGCGCGCCGGAATATGGCGGACGCAATCTCGGTATCCGGCCGATGGAGATGCTCTTGATCGGGCTCGCCGGCTGCACGGCTTTCGATGTCGTCGGGATGATCAAGAAGGGCCGCGAGAACATCACCGGCTGCGAGGTCGATGTCGAGGCCGAGCGCGCCACGACCGATCCCAAGGTCTTCACCAAGATCCACCTCGCCTACCGCATCACCGGCAAGGGCCTCTCTCATGCCAAGGCCGAGCGGGCCGTCACATTGTCGAAGGAAAAATACTGTTCGGCTTCGATCATGCTCGGGGCGACCGCCGAGATGAGCTACAGCCTCGAAGTGATCGACGAACTACAGAAGGAAGCTGCTGAATGAGCAGGGCTGAATTCGTCGGCTTGATCACGCCGGAGGCGCTCGCTGCGCGGCTGGGCGACGAGAACCTCGTCATCATCGATATCCGTACCGCCGCCGATGGCGCGAAGGTGGCCTTCGAGGCCGGGCATATCCCCGGCGCTGTCCATTCCGACTATGCGGCCGATGGCTGGCGGGCGAAGATCGGCAACGCGCCGGGCATGCTGCCGCCGCTCGACCATCTCGCCGCGCTCGCTGGCCGCCTCGGCATCGAGCCGCATGACGATGTCGTCATCGTCCCGGCCGGCACCGCCGCGACCGATTTCGCCGCAGCGGCACGCGTGTACTGGACGCTGAAATTCATCGGCCACGGCCAGCAGGCCATCCTTGATGGCGGCTTCAAGGCCTGGACGGCCGATCCGCAGCGCCCGGTCGTGACCGGCGCATCAGCGCCGAAGAGCGCGGCGCCCTACCCAGTCGTGGCACAGCAGGGCTTGCGCAGCACGGCGGATTCGACGCTCGTCGCCTCCCGGAGCAAGCAGGCCAGCCTCGTCGATGCCCGTGGTCCCAGCTATTTCGAGGGCCGCGAGAAATCGGCCGAGGCCGCACGCGCCGGCCATATCCCCGGCGCGATTCAGCGCGACTATGCCGGTGCCTTCGAGCCCGGCAGCGGCAAGCTGAAAGCCACCGGTGAGCTGGAGCAGCTCTTCGCGGCCGTGCCGCAGGGGCCTGTCGTCTCCTACTGCAATACCGGCCACTCCGCGGCGGCGAACTGGTTCGTGCTGTCGGAGGTTCTGGGCCGCGACGAAGTCGCGCTCTACGACGGCTCGATGACCGACTGGACGCAGGACCCGGACCGCCCCGTCGCGACCGGCAAGGCGGCCTGATCGCGCTTTCGATTGCAAATCAGCTTGAAAAGGTTCAAAGGAAGCGCCGATCGCGTGCCCTGACGCGCGGCGCTTCCTGACATTCTGAACCGAGCCATCAGCCGATGAACGCCGTCGCGCCGAAAATCTCCTTCGTTTCGCTGGGCTGCCCCAAGGCGCTCGTCGATTCCGAACGGATCATCACCTCGCTGCGCTCCGAGGGCTACGAGCTCTCGAAGAGCCATGCCGGGGCCGACCTCGTCATCGTCAACACCTGCGGCTTCCTCGACTCGGCCAAGGCGGAATCGCTGGAGGCGATCGGCTCGGCTCTTGCCCAGAACGGCAAGGTCATCGTCACCGGCTGCATGGGCGCCGAGCCCGAGCAGATCCGCGACGTCTTCCCGAACGTGCTCGCGATCACCGGCCCGCAGGCCTATGAGAGCGTCGTCTCGGCCGTGCACCAGGCGGTGCCGCCGAAGCACGACCCCTTCGTCGACCTCGTGCCCGATCAGGGCGTGAAGCTGACGCCGCGGCACTACGCCTATCTCAAGATTTCAGAGGGCTGCAACAATCGCTGCACCTTCTGCATCATCCCGAAGCTGCGCGGCGACCTTGTCTCGCGGCCGATCGGCGACGTGCTGCGCGAGGCCGAGAAGCTGGCCAAGGCCGGCGTCAAGGAATTGCTGGTGATCTCGCAGGACACCAGCGCCTACGGGCTCGACATCAAGTACGCGCCGTCGATGTTCAAGGATCGCGAAATCCGCACCCGCTTCTTCGAGCTCGCCCGCGAGCTCGGCCAGATGGGGATGTGGGTGCGCCTGCACTATGTCTACCCCTACCCGCATGTCGATGAGGTGATCCCGCTGATGCAGGAAGGGCTCGTGCTGCCCTATCTCGACATCCCGTTCCAGCACGCCTCCCCGAACGTCCTCAAGGCGATGAAGCGCCCGGCCCATCAGGACCGCACGCTGGACCGCATCCGCAAGTGGCGCGACATCTGCCCCGACCTCGCCATCCGCTCGACCTTCATCGTCGGCTTCCCCGGCGAGACCGAGGAGGACATGGACATCCTCATCGACTGGCTGAAGGAAGCGAAGCTGGAGCGCGTCGGCGCGTTCAAGTACGAGCCGGTGAAGGGCGCGCCTGCAAACGACCTCGGCCTCGATCTCGTTCCCGAGGAGGTCAAGGAGGCCCGCTGGCACCGCTTCATGAAGGCGCAGGCCGAGATTTCCGCCCGCATCGTCAAGGGCCGCGTCGGCAAGCGCATCCCGGTGATCATCGACGAGGCCGGCCCGACCGTGGCCAAGGGCCGCTCGAAATGGGACGCGCCGGAGATCGACGGGAATGTCTATGTGGCGAGCCGCCGGCCGCTCAGGGCCGGCGATATCGTCACCGTGAAGATCGAGCGCGCTGACGCCTACGATCTTCACGGCGTGGCTGTCTGAGCTATAGCCTGTCAGTTCGGGAATTCGCAGACCCGGCGGACGATCCGGCCGTTGCGGTCACGCGCGACCCGGAGTTCGCCGCCGCAACCTTCCGCGGTCAGAACCGGAGGGGGCTCTTGGCGCGGTCGCTCGTTGCAGGCGTGCGTGATGCAGTTCGCTCCGGCCGCCCGCGTCTTCGCCGCGCCGGGGACGCGGATGCGCTCGTGGTCCTGCAGGCGGATGGCGATGACGGAGTTGTGGTCGCCGCCCTGCCCGCCCTGGCCACCGGAGCCGCCACCGCCGCCTCCGCCGCCATTGCCGCCGCCCTGCTGGGCGAGAGCGACACCCGAAAGGGTCAGGGTCGCGAAGAGAAAGCCGACGATCTTAAACCTGCTGGTCATGACGTCACCTTGAATGGTTGTCAGCACCGCGTGCTGATACCGATTCGTCGCGGCGCCCCGCCTGCGGGTTCATGGCTCACGAAAAAAAATGCGCCCGGTTGCCCGGACGCATGCTTTTCCATTCGCATCATTCCCGGATCGGATCAGGGAATCAGGACCGTCGAGCCGGTAGTGCCGCGCGATTCCAGCAGGCGGTGCGCGTCGGCCGCATCCTTCAGCGGGAAGGTCGCGTTGACCGGCACCTTGACCTTGCCGCTCGTCACCGCCCCGAACAGGTTCTTCGCCATCGCGATCATGGTCTCGCGCTTGGCCGTGTGGGTGTTGAGCGTCGGGCGCGTGACATAGAGCGAGCCCTTGCTGGCGAGAATGCCCAGATTGAAGGATTCAACCGCGCCCGAGGCATTGCCGAAGCTTGCCAGCAGGCCGAAGGGCTTCAGCGTGTCCAGCGACTTCATGAAGGTGTCCTTGCCGACGCCGTCATAGACCACGTCGCAGAGCGCCCCGCCGGTGATCTCCTTCACCCGCGCCGCGAAATCCTCCTCGCGGTAGTTGATGACGTGGTCGGCGCCATGCGCCCTGGCGAGTTCCGCCTTCTCCTTCGAGCCGACGGTGCCGATCACGGTCGCGCCCAGCGCCTTGCCCCATTGGCAGAGAATGAGGCCGGTGGCGCCAGCCGCGGCATGGACCAGGATCGTGTCTCCCGGCTTCACCTTGTAGGTCCGGTGCAGCAGGTATTCGGCCGTCAGCCCCTTCAGGAGCATGCTGGCCGCGGCCTCGTAGGAAATGCCTTCGGGCAGCGCCACGACCGAAGCCGCCGGCACGATGCGCTCCTCGGCATAGGCGCCGAGACCCGCGACCACCGCGACGCGGTCGCCCGGCTTGAACTCGGTGACATTCGACCCGACGGCGAGCACGTCGCCGGCGCTCTCGTTGCCCAGCGTGAAGGGCAGTTGCGGCGCCGGATAGAGGCCGGAGCGGAAATAGGTATCGATGAAATTCAGGCCGATCGCCCGGTTCCGGATCAGGATTTCGCCGGGACCCGGCTGCGGCAGGGTGACGTCCTCGAACTGCAGGACCTCGGGGCCGCCGGTCTTATGGGCACGAATGGCTTTGACCATGAAAGGCATCTCCTACGGGATGGATGCCCGACCATAGTTCATCGGGCGGGAAAGGCATCCGTGCCCAACGCAGAACGCACCTTGCGACTTTGCGGCCCGTGGCCAAAGCGCGGCGCATCGGCTAGCCAAGGGCAATGAGCACGGACACTGCCGATCAGGTCGATATCGCCATCGTGGGCGCCGGCGCCGTCGGCCTGGCGGCCGCGCTGGCGCTGAGCCGCGAAGGGCGCAGCGTCGCCCTGCTCGGCCCGGTCGCAACGCCGCGTGACGGCCGCACGGTCGCCCTGCTCGACGGCTCCTGGCGGATGCTGGCCGATCTCGGCGTGCGGGACGCCTTGCTGGAAAAGGCCGCGCCGCTCGAGGTCATGCGCCTTGTCGACGACAGCGGCAGCCTGTTCCGCCAGCCACCGGTCGAGTTCCGCGCCTCCGAGATCGGGCTGGAGGCCTTCGGCTGGAATATCGAGAATGCCGACCTGACCGGGATTCTCGCCGAGAAAGCCGGTGCGCGATCCGGCCTGCGCATGGTCCCCGGCTTCGTCCGGACGATCGAGCCGGAGGCGGACAGCGCGCGCCTTTCCGGCGAGGGTTTCGCACCGCTGAAGGCGCGGCTCGTCGTTGGTGCCGATGGGCGCAATTCGCAGGTGCGCGCGGCGGCAGGCATCGAAAGCCGCGACTGGCGCTATCCGCAGGTCGCGCTGACCGCGATTTTCGAGCACCGCCGCGACCATCAGGAAACCTCGACGGAATTCCATACGCGCAAGGGCCCCTGCACCATCGTGCCCCTGCCCGGCCGACGATCGTCGCTGGTCTGGCTCGTCGATCCGGAGGAAGCCCCGGCCCTTGCCGCGCTCGACGATGCCGCCTTCGCATTGCGGGTCGAGCGGCAGGTGCAGTCGCTGCTCGGCGCGATGACCGTCTCGGGACCACGCGGCAAGGTGCCGATGGGCGGGCTCTCGGTCGAGCGTTTCGGCGCCGGCCGCATGGCGCTGATCGGCGAGGCCGCGCATGTCTTCCCGCCGATCGGCGCACAGGGCCTCAATCTCGGCCTGCGCGATGTCGCCGCTCTGAGCGAGGCGCTGGCGGGCGCAACGGATGCCGGCGCACCGAGCGTCATCGCGGACTATGACAGCGCGCGGCAGACCGATGTCCGCTTGCGCACGGGCGCGGTCGATATGCTCAACCGGACGCTCTTGACCGACCTGCTGCCGGCCGACCTGATGCGGGGTGCGGGGTTGCTGGCACTGTCGCGGATCGGGCCGCTACGGCGCCTCGTGATGCGGCAGGGACTGGCCGGCGGCGCGCGCGCCTGATCACGTCGCTATTCGCCGAGAAGCTTGCCTGTATCAGCCCCGCTCGCGGCGACCTTCCGCAACCCGGCCGCCTGCTCACGGAAGACCGGCGCCAGCGGCAAGGGAGTCGAGACGAGGCGCCGACCACCGGGCTCCTCGACCTGAGCGTCGAGCAGGCCGCGCGCCGACATCTGCGGATCGGACACCGCCTCCTCCAGCGTCCGCACCACCGTGCAGCAGCAATCGAGCGGCTCGATCAGCGCGCGCCAATAGGCGGCGCTCTCGCTGGCGATGATCGCGGCGATGCCGGCCCGCGTCGCTTCCGGGTCGCGGCGGTCGTCGCGGAGGCGCTCGTCGAGGCCGATACCCTCGCAGAAGCTCTGCCAGAATTTCGGCTCGATCGCGCCGACCGCCAGGAACCAGCCATCAGCCGTGGCATAGAGCCCGTAGCGCGGACTCGCGCCGGTCAGCAGCCCCTCGCCGCCATCGGGGAAGGAACCGGTGACCTGGCCCTGCGCCAACCCGTACCAGGCGAAGGTCGGCATCGCATCCGCCATGGCGATGTCGAGATGGCAGCCCAGCCCTGTGCGATCGCGCTGGCGCAAGGCCAACAGGATGTTGAGCACGGCTGGCATCGTCCCGCCGGCGATGTCGGCGACGAGCGGCGGCGGCAAGGGCGGCGCCTCGCCGCGCTTCAGCGACTGGCCGAGCAGGCCGCCGAGCGCCTGGTAATTGATGTCGTGCCCGGCCTCCTGCGCGCGCGGGCCGTGCTGGCCATAGCCGCTGATCGAGCAATAGATCAGGCGCGGGTTGATCGCCTTCAGCGCCTCAGGACCGAAGCCGAGCCGCTCCATCACGCCCGGCCGGAACTGCTCGATCAGGATATCGGTCTTCGCGATCAGCGGGGTCAACTGCGCCAACGCATCCGGAGCCTTCAGATCGAGCTCGACGCTCTCCTTGCCGCGATTGAGCACCGCGAAGGGCGCCGCCGTCTCGCCGAAGCGCGGCGGAAAGCCTCGCATGTCCTCGCCGCCCGGCCGCTCGATCTTGATGACGCGCGCGCCGGCCTCGGATAGGAAGAGGCCCGCCAGCGGCCCGGGCAGGAGCGTCGAGAAATCGAGGACCAGCAGGTCGTCCAGCGGCAGCATCCGGCACCCTTAATGGAAGAGATCGGCCGCTATCCTGCCCGTCTTCACCAGCCACAGGAAGCCCGACAGCGTGACCATCGAGACGATGGTGCCGACGAGGATGCAGGCCGAGGCACGCTCGACCCCGACCTTGTACTGCGTCGAGATGACGAAGATGTTCAAAGCTGGCGGCAGCGCCGCCATGATGATCGCGGCATAGATCCAGTTGGTCGGGATGCCGCCGATGGCCGAGAGCAGCACCCAGACCAGCAACGGATGCAGCAGGAGCTTGATGAAGACCAGCGCGGGAACGCCTGATGGCATCGTCTTCATCGGCCTCAGCGCCACGGTGACGCCAAGCAGGAAGAGCGCGCAGGGTGCGGCTGCCTGCGAGAGCCACAACACCATCCGGTCGAGCGCCACCGGCAGTTCGAACTTGAGATAGCTCGCCAGCACGCCGGCCAGCGTCGCGACGTTGAACGGATGGGTGATGACCCGCCAGGCCACCTCGCCGGCGGTCGCGAGCAGGCTCTTCTTCTCGACGCCGGCGACCGCCATCAGCAGCGGAACGAGCGAGAAGAGCAAGACGCTGTCGAAGACGAAGATCAGCACGACCGGCGCGCTCGCCTCGGGCCCCAGCGCCGCCAGGATCAAGGGCGGGCCCATATAGCCGATATTGGAATAGGCCCCGGCGACGCCCTGCATCACCGCCTGCGGCAGATCGCCCTTGGCAGCCCTCAGCCCGATCACCAGCGACAGGCTGAAGGCGCAGAAGGTGGCGAAGGTCGTGCCGGCGATGAATTTCCAGTTGGCGAGCTCGCTCAGCGGCTTGTCGGCGATCAGCCGGTAGAACAGCGGCGGCAATGCGACATAGATCAGGAAGAACTGCAGCCAGGCGAGCCCTTCCTCCGGCAATTGCTTGTAACGGCCGATGGCAAAGCCCAGCAGGATCAGCCCGAAGAACGGCGCGACCAGATTGAAGATGCTGAGGAGGTCGGCCATCGGTGGCGTTTTCGTCCTGCGATGAAGGCGCCCGCTTTCGACCCGAACCCGGCGGACATCTGCATCTAGCGCATGGCTCAGAGGCAGCAAGGGCTTTCTCAGCGTGCGTGCCCGCACCCAGCGCAACAAGAAGACATGATGCCTAGGAAATATTCCCCAACCCCAACATTAGGACTAATAGCCTAGGCATTCCGACCCAACCGCCATCGAAAGAACCATGGACGGCGCGCGTTGTCTCGGCCACAGTCGCTGCATTGCAGCATGGAGCCGCCGATGACGACCAGGACGCCGCGCCAGTTCTTCCGCCCGCTTGCGATCGGCGCGCCGGAGCCTTTCCGCGAATTGCCGCTGCGGCTCGAGCGGATGATCCATTTCGTCCCGCCGCATCTGGAGAAGGTCCGCGCCAAGGTCGGCGAACTCGCCGGCCAGGTCGATATCGTGCTCGGCAATCTCGAGGACGCGATCCCGGTCGAGGCCAAGCGGGCGGCGCGCGACGGCTTCATCACCATGGGCAAGGCGGTCGATTTCGGCAAGACCGGCCTGTGGACGCGCGTCAATGCGCTGAATTCGCCGTGGTTCCTCGACGATATCACCGCGATCGTGGGCGAGATCGGCGGCAAGCTTGACGTCGTGATGGTGCCGAAGGTCGAAGGTCCCTGGGACATCCATTATGTCGACCAGCTGCTGGCGCAGTTCGAGGCGCGGCACCTGCTGCGCAAGCCGATCCTGATCCACGCCATCCTGGAGACGGCGGAGGGCGTGAAGAATGTCGAGGCGATCGCCACCGCCTCGCCGCGCATGCACGGCATGAGCCTCGGGCCGGCCGATCTTGCAGCCTCTCGCGCCATGAAGACGACCCGCGTCGGCGGCGGCCATCCCGAGTACAAGGTGATCGCCGACCCCTCCCCCGATGGCGGCACTCGTGCGGTCGCGCAGCAGGACCTTTGGCACTACACGCTCGCCAAGATGGTCGATGCCTGCGCCGCGGCCGGGATCAAGCCGTTCTACGGCCCCTTCGGCGATTTCAGTGACGAAGCCGCCTGCGAGGCGCAGTTCCGCAACGCCTTCCTGCTCGGCTGCGCCGGCGCCTGGACGCTGCACCCCTCGCAGATCGCCATCGCCAAGCGGGTCTTCAGCCCCGACCCGGCCGAGGTCGCTTTCGCCAGGCGGATTCTGGAGGCGATGCCCGACGGTTCGGGCGCCGTTATGATCGACGGCAAGATGCAGGACGACGCCACCTGGAAACAGGCGAAGGTGATCGTCGACCTCGCTGTTCAGGTCGCCGCGCGCGACCCGGATCTCGCCGAGCGCTACGGAATGTGATGGGACAGCCGGCCTGAATCGATTGATCTCGACGCATTTACGACGCAATGCTTGAGCAAGGCGGCAAGAACGTAAGCTGGCGGCGTATCAGCCGGCGCAAGATGGATCTGTCATGGAAGCGCGTTCGGCCAAGTTCAGGATCGGGCAGGTGGTCAAGCACCGCATCTACCCGTTCCGCGGCGTGATCTTCGACGTCGACCCGGTCTTCTCGAACACCGAGGAGTGGTGGATGGCGATTCCGGAGGCCATGCGCCCGTCGAAGGATCAGCCCTTCTACCATCTCTTCGCCGAGAACGAGGAGGCGGAATACGTCGCCTATGTCTCCGAGCAGAATCTCGTCGACGACGATTCCGGCGAGCCCGTGCGCCATCCCCGCGCCAAGGAGTTCTTCCGGCGCGACCGCAAGGGCCGCTACAAGCTGGATCGCGCCGATCTGAATTGAATCTCGCCGGACGGCCGCCGTCTCTCCGCGAGGAGCCCATCGTCGGCATCAGGCATGCTCAAAGAAAAAGGCCGGCCCCGCGAGGGACCGGCCTTTTCTGTTTCAGGCGATCGCGCCGTCGATCAGGGCTTCGGCGGGGTCGCGGGCGCGGCGCCGGGAGCCGGGGCAGCAGCACCCGGAGCGGCAGCGCCGCCGGCGCCGAGACGCTGGCGCAGCTCTTCCTGGCGCTTGGCCAGTTCGTCCTGCAGCTGCTTCTGCTGGTCCTCGAGCACCTTCGGGTCGATCGCGGCGCCGTCGAAGCCCTTGGCGAAATCGGCCAGCGGGATGGTGAAGGTCAGTTCGCGGGCGCCCTGGTTCTGGACGCTGACATTCAGGTTGGTGCCCTTCTTCATCGCGTTGATGAAGTCGTCCTTGACCTGCGACTCGGCGAAGCAGCCGTTCGGGAAGCAGATGGCGTAGCGGCCGCCGGTGGGCTGGGCATTGTCGACGCCGAAACGGATGCCGGGCTGCAGCAGCAGGCCGAGCGGCATCAGGAAGCGCACGATCTTGTTCGGGTCGCCCTTCACGTCATAGATCGCGACGGCCAGCACCGGCTGGCCCTGATCCGAGACGAAGTCGCGGGTGGTGTAGCAGATTTCCTTGTTGGCGGCCTGGTCCTTGCCGCAGACCTTGGTCCAGCTCGTCTGCGAGGGCTCGGGCTTGACCTGGACGACCTGCGGGCCGGTGGCTGCACCGCCGGGCTGGGCCGGAGCGGCAGGCTGGGCCGGCGCCGGGGCGGCCGGGCGGGTCGGCGTCGCCGGGCGCTGCGCCGGAGCCTGAGCGAAGCCCGCGACGGGCGCAAAGCCGATGGCCGTGCTGAGCACGAGGCCGAGCGCACGAGATGACAGGCGATACGAAGCGGACATTCTTGTCTTTCCTTACCAAGCGAATTCGGGATCACGACTTCGCAAGCCGCGCGCGTCACCGCTGATGGCCCAATCGCATGGGGCGCAGGCCATCGCAAGCCGTGCACATCAAGGCTGATTGAGGCGTTTGAATGACACCCTGCCCCGCCTTTAGCGAGTTCGCTCCGAGGTTTCCAGCCCGAATAGCTGCGTGACCCTGCTGCTCCCATGCTATTCTTGTCGAGGGAATCAGGTCGTCCGATGGAATTTCTTCGATTGCCCCAGGCGATGAGCCGCCGCGGGGTCAACCTTCTGCTGGCTTTGGCCCCGTTCGCCGTCATGGCGCGCGGCCGTAAGGCGCTGGCCGATTCGGCCCCGTTGCGGCACGCCATCGCGATGCATGGCCAGCCGGCGCTCCCGCCCGGCTTCGCGCATCTGCCCTATGCCGACCCCAAGGCACCCCGGGGCGGGCGCATCATCATGGGCATCCAGGGCACCTTCGACAGCCTCAATCCGCTCGTCGTGCTCGGCGTCGCGCCCGACGCCGTGCCGAAATATGTCCAGCAGAGCCTGCTCTTCCGCTCGGCCGACGAGCCCTTCACGGCCTATGGCCTGCTCGCCTCCGGCGTTTCGCTCGATGCCGACCGCAAGCAGCTCGCCTTCGAGATCGACGAACGCGCGCGATTCTCGGACGGCAGGCCGGTCACCGCCGAGGACGTGATCTTCACCTTCGAGATGCTGAAGGCGAAGGGCAAGCCGTTCCATCGCTCCAGCCTTGGCAGGGTGACCAAGGTGGCGGCGCCCTCGCCCCGGCGCGTCGAGTTCGAGCTCGGCGATGGCTCCAACCGCGAGTTGCCGCTGGTGATCGGCGCGATGCCGATCTTCGCGAAGCATGCGACCAATGCCGAAACCTTCGGCGAAACCAGCTTCAAGCCGGCGCTCGGCTCCGGCCCCTATGCCGTCGAGGAGGTCCGCCCCGGCGAATCGCTGGTGCTGCGGCGGCGCAAGGATTTCTGGGCCGAGGACCATCCGCTCACGCGCGGGCTCTATAATGCCGACGAGATTCGCTACGATTTCTACCGGGATTCGAACGCGCTGTTCGAGGCGTTCAAGGCCGGGCTCTACGATGTCCGCATCGAAGGTGATCCGACGCGCTGGATGACCGGCTACGACGTGCCGGCCGTGCATGACGGGCGCATCCGGCAGGAAACCCTGCATTTCGACACGCCCAAGGGCATGACCGGCCTCGTCTTCAACACGCGCCGACCGATCTTCGCCGATATCCGGGCGCGCGAGGCGCTGGGGCTCCTGTTCGATTTCGAATGGGTCAACCGCAACCTGTTCCATGGCGTCTATCGCCGGGCCGGCAGCTTCTTCTCCGATTCGGAACTCTCGGCGCTCGGCGTTCCCGCCGATGGCCGGGAGAAGGCCTTGCTCGCCGGCTTCCCGGGCGCCGTGCGCGAGGACATCCTCGCCGGCAGCTGGCGGCCCTCGGAGACCGACGGCTCCGGCCGCGACCGCGAGCAGGCGCGCAAGGCGCTCGATCTGCTCAAGGCTGCGGGCTACGCGGTCCAGAACGGCGTGCTGCGCAACGCCAAGGGCGAGCCCTTCGCCTTCGAGATCACCGTCACCAGCCGGCCGCAGGAGCGGCTCGCGCTGAACTATGCCCAGTCTCTGGCCCGGCTTGGCATCACTGTCTCGGTGCGCCTGATCGACGACGTGCAATACTGGCGGCGCCTGTCGACCTTCGATTTCGACATGATCCAGTGGACCTGGCCGGCCTCGGCCTCGCCCGGCAACGAGCAGATCGGACGCTGGGGCTCGGCCAATGCCGCCCGCAACGGCTCGCTGAACTATGCCGGCGTGAGATCGCCTGCCGTGGACGCCGTCCTGCAGGCCCTGCTTGGTGCCCGCGAGCGCGAGGATTTCGTCGCGGCGGTGCGCGCGCTCGACCGCTTGCTGATTTCCGGCTTCTACGTCGTGCCGCTCTATTACCTGCCCGACACCTGGATCGCCTTCGCGCGCGGCGTCGCGCTGGCCGGGCGGCAGCCGGCCTATTTCCTCTCCAACGAGCTGCTGGCCCGCCTCCCGGCGGCAGCCCCGGCAAACTAGGACATGTCGATGCGGGCGGAACAGGACGAAGCCTCAGCCTTGCTCGACGGTCTCGATCTCGACACCCTGCTCGCAGCCCTGACCCGCAATCGCGGCTATGACGCGGCCCTGCGCGATCCGCCCGGCCGGCGCGGCTGGAGCGACGTCACGCCGGGTTCGGTCAATTTCCTCGATCTCGACGAGCGCATCGACCGGCTGGCGCGCCTCCTCGCCATCAACAAGGGCACGCCGGGCGCGAGCGTCGCGATCCTGGCCCCGCTCGGGCCGGAGGCGATCGTCTCGATCCTGGCGAGCCTGCGCGCGGGCCTGTCGCCCCTCATGCTGCCGCTGCACGGCAACGAGTTCGAACTGCTCCGGCTGATCGAGGCTTCCGGCGCGGTGATGGCGCTCGGCGTCAGCCGGGTCGGGCCGCTGCGGCCGCTCCTGATGCTGCGCAACCTCGCGATGCGCGCCTTCGGCACCCGCTTCGTCGGCGGCTTCGGCCCGGATGTGCCGGATGGCGTCGCCCCGCTCGACACGCTGATGGCCAACCCGACGCTGCATCCCCTGCCCCAGCTCATCGAGAGACCGGTGCTGCAGATCGCCGACGGCGTGTCGCTGCAGGGGCCAATCGCGCTGCCGGAGCGGGAATTGCTCGGCAAGGCGCTCGAGATCTCGCGGGCGCTGAAGCCAACGATTTCCTCGCGCATCGTGACGACGCTGGTCGGCGGCGACCTCGCCGCGCTGGCGAGCGGGCCGGGCGTGGCGATGCTGAGCGGGCTCGAACTTCTGCCGCTCGGCCTGTTCAGCCTCGGTGATCTCCAGGCCTGCCTCGAAGGCGGGCGCAGTGTCCATCTGGTGCTGCCGGGTGCCATGGAGCCGGCCCTGGCGCATTCGCGATTGGCCGGGCATCCGGCGCTGGCCAGCCTCGTCTTCGTGCACCGCGAGAGCGATGCCCGCGGCCTCCCGGCGGTCGATCGGCCGGATGTCGCGATCGTCGATATCGAGGCCCATTCGGCCGGCGACATCACCGTCGGCAAGCGGCAGGGGCCTTCGGTCGCCTGATCGCGTCCGCGCAGAAGAACGCGACGTCGAACGCCTCATTCGCCCCGCGATGAGGAAGCGCCGCCGAGCACCCCAGCGCGCAAGAGCAGGTAGAGCACCGCCGCGTTGAGCAGGTGCCAGAGCCAGTGCGTGCCGAGCGGAAGGCTGCCGCAAAGCGCGCCGTCGACACTGCGCATCGTCAGGGAAACAGCAAAGGTGCCTGCAGCAAGCGCCAGTAGCCGGCTTGGATCGCGCCGAGCAGGGGCACGCGCTAGAGCGAGCGCTACGCCGACCAGCCCGAGCAGGAAGGCTGCATAACCTGCGGAGCCCGCCATCCCGGTCGGCAGCACCGCACGCCCGAGCGCGGACAGGCCCAGCGCCAGAACAAAGAAGGCGAGTGTTCCGGCCGCGGTGATCGCCCCGGACAATCCGAGAAAGCGCCTTAGTGCGAAGGCGAAATAGCCGAAGGCAAAGAGCTGGATCGGCATGACATCGGCCAGCAGCGTCCAGCGATTCGGGATGGTGTGGAACAGGAAGGAGCCGATGCCGATGGCGAAGACCAGCCCGATCAGGACGAGCGTGACCACATCGCGTCCGCCGTGCCGGCGCCACAGCCAGAATCCGGCCAGCGCCGCGATGAGGAAGGCGGCATTGGTCACCGCGTTCAGAGGCTCGGCCCAGAAGCTGCCATCGATCCGCTCGCAATAGCCGAACTGCATCGCCCCGCCCGTCAGTCTCTCATGCCAGCGAAGCCGCCCGTTGCGACGACTTCATGTCATCGTCCGCGTGTTGCCTTCCCCGGCCCTCTCCGCAAAGCTCGCGACTCGCTAGCAGGAGATATCCCGATGCGCAGCCTTTGCTTCCCGCTTCTCGCAATCGCCCTGCTTGCAGGCGGAATGGCGAGCCCGGCATCCGCCAACCCTCAAGCCTGTGCCGATCTGTGGACCGCGCGCAACGAGATCTACAAGGCGCAGGGCTATTGCTTCCGCACCAAGCGCGCGATCGCGGCCTTCGGCAATGCCGGCTGCCAGTACGACAATGTCGAGGACCTGCCGCTCTCGGCCAATGACCACCGGGCGATCGCCGACATCCTCCGGCAGGAGCGCGCCTTGCGCTGCCCGCGCTGACACCGGATTGCCTGTGGAAGGCAGGGCTGCCCTGCGCCCAGCGAAGGGGCGGCCGTGCTAGAAGCGCCGGCCGCAAGTCCGCGCCCGATCCAACCCGACGATTCATCGCCCGCATGACCACCGCCATCGAGATGGGAACGACAAGGACCGGCGAGCCCGGTCTGATCGATCTCGCCGAATTGCTGGCGACGCGCCTGCTGGTGCAGGGCAATTCCGGCTCGGGCAAGTCGCATCTGCTGCGCCGCCTGCTGGAGCAGAGCGCGCCTCTGGTGCAGCAGGCGATCATCGATCCCGAAGGCGATTTCGTATCGCTCGCCGACCAGTTCGGCCATGTCGTGGTCGATGCCGAATGCGGCGAGGCCGAATTGCAGCGCGTCGCCCTGCGGGTGCGCCAGCACCGCGTCTCGGTCGTGTTGAACCTCGAAAACCTCGAAGCCGACGAGCAATTGCGCGCCACCGCTGCCTTCCTCGGCGGGCTCTTCGATGTCGACCGCTCGCTCTGGTTCCCGATGCTGATCGTGGTCGACGAGGCCCAGCTCTTCGCGCCGGTGATGGCGGGCGAAGCCTCCGACGAAGCGCGCCGGCTTTCCTTGGGCGCCATGACCAACCTGATGTGCCGCGGCCGCAAGCGTGGGCTCGCTGGCGTCATCGCGACGCAGCGCCTCGCCAAGCTCGCCAAGAACGTCGCGGCGGAAGCCTCGAACTTCCTGATGGGCCGCACCTTCCTCGATATCGACATGCAGCGCGCCGCCGACCTGCTCGGCATGGACCGCCGGCAGGCCGAGATGTTCCGCGATCTGGAGCGCGGCCAGTTCGTCGCACTTGGCCCCGCCTTGTCGAAGCGCCCGCTCCCGATTCGGATCGGCACGGTCTCCTCGGTCGATCGCGGCAGCGCGCCGGGATTGATGCCGCTCCCCGAGCAAGCGCCGGAAGATGCCGGCAAGCTGATCTTCACGCGCGGCGAGGACGAGCCGCTGCCGATGGCGCGGCCTGCCCGCCCGGCACCGCGCCCACGGCCCGACCCAACCGAGGTGCTGCGCCGGATCGAGAACTATCGCCCCGCCCCGCAGCCGGAGCCGGAACCCGAGATCGAGCTGGAGCCGGCCGAGCGCGAGGCGATCATGGTCGAGATCCTGCGCGAGTTGATGGGCGATCCCGAAGCGCGCTCGCGACAGGTCGCCGTGCTCTATCAGGATTTCACCGTGCGCTGCCGGATGCGCCGACTCGGCCGCACGCATCTGAGCCTCGAGGAGTTCCGCCGCCGGCTCGCGGTCGCGCGCGCCGGGGTCAGCGACAGCATCGCGACGAGCGAGGGCTGGCAAACGGCGGTGGCAGCCTCCGGCACGCTGCCGGAAGACCTGCAGGGGCTCTTTCTCTACATCGCTCGCACCGCGATCGAGGGCCGCCCCTGCCCGAGCGATGCCGAGCTCGCGGAGGTCTATGGCAGCGCTTCGCCGAGCCGCGCGCGACGCGTGCTCAGCTATATCGAGGAGCGCGGGCTGATCGTCTGTCATGTCGACTTCCGCGGCCAGCGCACGCTTGCCCTGCCCGCGCTCGGCGTCGAGACCGCGCCGGGGCTGGCGCAGCCGCGCACGGCCGGCATGCCGCGCAGCGCGCGAGGCTAGTACCGCTCCCGCGGGCTCGATGACTTGAACTCACGAATGCTGTTCCCGCTGGCGGGCTAATCACGCCGGTTCCGCATCGCCAAGTTCCGGCCTCCACTGGAGATCTGAATCATGGAATATCGGCGTTTGGGCCATTCGGGACTGATGGTCCCCGCCCTGAGCTTCGGCGCAGGAACCTTCGGCGGAACCGGGCCGCTCTTCAGCGCATGGGGCACGACCGACGCCCGGGAAGCGCGCCGCCTGATCGATATCTGCCTCGAAGCCGGGCTGAACCTGTTCGACACCGCCGATGTCTATTCGAACGGCGCCTCCGAGGAGGTGCTCGGCGAGGCGATCAAGGGACGACGCGACAAGGTCCTGATCTCGACCAAGACGACGCTGCCGATGGGTGACGGCCCTAATGATGCCGGTTCCTCGCGCAGCCGCCTGATCAAGGCGACCGAGGATGCGCTGCAGCGTCTCGGCACCGACCATATCGACCTGCTGCAATTGCACGCCTTCGACGCCGGCACGCCGGTCGAGGAGGTGCTTTCGACGCTCGACATGCTCGTCCGCGCCGGAAAGCTGCGCCATGTCGGCGTGTCGAACTTCGCCGGCTGGGAGCTGATGAAGTCGCTCGCCGCGGCCGAGCGCCATGGCTGGCCGCGCTATGTGGCGCATCAGGTCTATTACTCGCTGGTCGGGCGCGATTACGAATGGGAGCTGATGCCGCTCGGCCTCGACCAGGGCGTCGGCGCGCTGGTCTGGAGCCCGCTCGGCTGGGGCCGCCTCACCGGCAAGATCCGGCGCGGCCAGCCGCTGCCTGCCGGCAGCCGCCTGCACGAGACTGCCGAATTCGGCCCGCCGGTCGAGGACGAGCAGCTCTACGCCATCGTCGATGTGCTCGATGCCATCGCCAGGGAGACCGGCAAGAGCGTGCCGCAGGTCGCGATCAACTGGCTGCTGCAGCGCCCGACGGTTTCCTCCGTCATCATCGGCGCCCGCAACGAGCAGCAATTGCGTGACAATCTCGGTGCTGTCGGCTGGAACCTGACGGCCGAACAGGTCGCGCGCCTCGATGCCGCGAGCGTCCGCACCGCGCCCTATCCGTATTTCCCCTATCGGCGGCAGGCCGGTTTCGCGCGGTTGAATCCGCCGGTGGTCTGATCCGCGCAGCCCGCGCGAAACTTGACCAGCCCGCCTCAGAGCGTGCATGACCTCAACCCGCATTCACGGGTTCGGCCATGCGCGTTCTGTTGATCGACAACTACGACAGCTTCACCTGGAACCTGGTCCATCTCATCGGTGGGCTGGGCGCCGAGGTCGATGTCTGGCGTAACGACGCGCTCACCTCCGAAGAGGCCCTCGCCGGCGACCACGATGCGATCGTGCTCTCGCCCGGCCCCTGCACGCCCAACGAAGCCGGAATCTGCCTCGACGTCATCCGCGAAGGCGCGGGCAAGAAGCCGATCTTTGGCGTCTGCCTCGGCCTGCAGGCGATGGGTCAGGCCTTCGGCGGCCAGGTCGTGCGCGCGCCCCTGCCGATGCATGGCAAGGTCTCGCCGATCCGCCACAAGGCGCGCGGCCTGTTCCGCGGCATCAACGGCCCGCTGCAGGCGACGCGCTATCACTCGCTCGTGGTCGAGCGCGCCTCCTGCCCGGATGTCTTCGACATTGAGGCGGAGAGCGATGACGGCCTGATCATGGCGCTCTCGCACCGGGAGCTGCCGGTCCACGGCGTCCAGTTCCATCCGGAGAGCATCGCCTCCGAGCATGGCGCGACGATCCTGCGGAACTTCCTCGACCTCGCGGAGCGATGGCAGAGCGAACGCGAAGCCTCCGCCCTGACCCTTTCAGCCTGATTCCGCAGAGCTCCCATGGACGATTTCAAACCCTTCATCGCCAAGGTCGCGACCGGCGCGACGCTCTCCCGCGAGGAAGCGCGCGACGCCTTCGACACCATCCTTTCGGGCGAAGTGACCAACGCGCAGTCGGCCGCCTTCCTGATGGCGCTGCGCGTGCGCGGCGAGACGATCGACGAGATCGCCGGCGCCGTCGGCGCCATGCGCGGCAAGATGCTGCCGGTGAAGGCGCCGCCCGAGGCGATCGACATCGTCGGCACCGGCGGCGATTCCTCCGGCTCCTACAATGTCTCGACGCTGGCTTCGATCATCACCGCTGCCTGCGGCGTGCCGGTCGCCAAGCATGGCAACCGCGCCGCCTCCTCGCGCTCGGGTGCGGCGGACGTGCTGACCGCGCTCGGCGTCAAGGTCGGGCTCGATCCGGCCGCGACCGAGCATTGCATCCGCGAGGCAGGCGTCGGCTTCATGTTCGCGCCGACGCATCACGCCTCGATGCGCCATGTCGCACCGGTGCGCACCGAACTCGGCACGCGCACGATCTTCAACCTGCTCGGCCCGCTCTCGAACCCGGCCGGTGCCAAGCGCCAGCTCATCGGCGCCTTCTCCGAGACCTGGCTGGAGCCGATGGTCAAGGTGCTCGCCTCCTTCGGCTCGACCCGCGTCTGGGCCGTGCATGGCTCCGATGGGCTCGACGAGATCACCACCACAGGCCCGACCCGCGTCGTCTCGCTGGAGAACGGCAAGATCGAGAGCTTCTCGATCAGTCCCGCCGATGTCGGCCTCGAACCGGCCAAGCCCGAGGTCCTGCGTGGCGGCACGCCGGAGGAGAACGCGGCGGCGCTGAATGCCGTGCTCGGCGGCGAGAAGACCGGCTTCCGCGACATCGCCGCCTTCAACGCGGCCGCGGCTCTGCTCGTCGCCGGCAAGGCCCGGGATCTGAAGGACGGCTTCGCCCAGGCGACGGCCGCGCTCGATTCCGGCAAGGCCAGGGCGACACTCGCCGCGCTCGTCAAAGCCTCGAACGCGTGAGGCCGGCATGACCGACATCCTCGCGAAGATCGAAGCCTATAAGCGCCAGGAGATCGCGGCGGCGAAAGCCGCGGTCCCGCAGGCCGAGATCGAGCGACGCGCCCGCGCCGCCTCCAAGCCGCGCGGCTTTGCCGATGCGCTCGCCGGCAAGCTCGCACTGGGCACACCGGCGCTGATCGCCGAGATCAAGAAGGCGAGCCCGTCCAAGGGCCTGATCCGCGCCGATTTCGATCCGCCCTCGCTCGCCCGCGCCTATGCGGCCGGCGGCGCGGCTTGTCTGTCTGTGCTGACCGACTCGCCTTCCTTCCAGGGCCAACCGGAATTTCTCACCGACGCGCGCGAGGCCGCCGGCCTGCCGGCCTTGCGCAAGGATTTCCTCTACGAGCCCTATCAGGTCTACGAGGCTCGCGCCTGGGGCGCCGATTGCATCCTGATCATCATGGCCGGCGTCGACGACGCCACCGCCAGAGCGCTGAACGAGACCGCGCGCGAGCTCGGCATGGATGTTCTCGTCGAGGTCCATGACGATGCCGAGCTCGACCGGGCGCTGAAGCTCGAAAGCCGCCTGCTCGGCATCAACAACCGCGACCTGCGCAGCTTCAATGTCGATCTGGCGGTGACCGAGCGTCTGGCGCCGCGCGTGCCGGCCGACCGCATCGTCATCAGCGAGAGCGGCATCTTCACGCATGACGACATCGCCCGGCTCAACCGGATCGGCGTGAACACCTTCCTTGTCGGCGAAAGCCTGATGCGGCAGGCCGACGTCACCGCCGCGACGCAGGCGCTGCTCACCGGCAAGGCCGTCGCGGCGTGAGCCGGCTCAGCCATCTCGACGCCCAAGGCCAGGCGCACATGGTCGATGTCGGCGGCAAGGCCGAGACGACCCGCATCGCGGTCGCCGAAGGCCAGGTCGTCATGGCGCCGGAGACGATCGCGATCGTGCGCGACGGCAATGCCAAGAAAGGCGACGTGCTCGGCACCGCGCGCCTCGCCGGCATCATGGCCGCCAAGCGCACGCATGAACTGATCCCGCTCTGCCACCCGTTGCTGCTGAGCAAGATCGCCGTCGATCTCGATATCGACGAGACCTTGCCGGGCGTGCGCGTGCGTGCGGAGGTCAAGATGAAGGGCCAGACCGGCGTCGAGATGGAGGCGCTCACCGCCGTCTCCGTCGCCTGTCTCACCGTCTACGACATGGTCAAGGCCGTCGACCGGGCGATGCGGATCGAGAATATCCGGCTGCTGCACAAGTCCGGCGGCCAGTCCGGCGACTACGAGGCTAAGCAGGTCTGATGGCGCTCACCCCGGTCCCCGTCGCACGCAAGGCGCTGCTCGACAGCATTCCGGGGCCGACCGTGGCAGAAACTCTGCCGCTGGCGCAATGCGCGTGGCGGGTGCTGGCCGGCGAGGTCAAGGCGCTCAGGACCCAGCCGCCCTTCGCCAATTCCGCCATGGACGGATACGCCGTGCGCGGCGACGAGATGGCGGAGGGCGTCTCGCTCTCGGTCATCGGCGAATCCGCCGCCGGCCGGGCCTATGAGGGCGCCGTCGGACCTGGACAGGCCGTACGCATCTTCACGGGCGCGCCGATGCCTGACGGAGCCGACACCATCCTGATGCAGGAAGATGCGGACGGCGTCGGCAGCCCGGTCATCCGCGTCCGGGTGCCGCCTGCCAAGGGCAAGTTCCTGCGCGCGGCGGGACTGGACTTCCACGAAGGCGACGTGCTGCTGCAGACCGGGCGCGCGCTCGACAGCGCGGCGCTCGGGCTTGCCGCCGCGATGGGGCATCCAACCCTGCCCGTCCGGAGCAAGCCGCGCGTCGCGATCCTGGCCACCGGCGACGAGCTTGTCGCGCCGGGCGAACCGGTCGGCCGCGACCAGATCGTCGCCTCGAACTCGTTTGCGCTGGCCGCGCTTGTCGAGAAGGCCGGCGGAGCCGTTCTCGATCTCGGCATTGCTCGCGACGACCATGCCGATCTCGCCGCAAAGATCGCGCAGGCCCGCGAGGCCGATGCCGATGTGCTGATCACGCTGGGCGGCGCCTCGGTCGGCGCGCATGACCTCGTGCAGGAGGCGCTGACGCGCGCCGGCATGACGCTTGGCTTCTGGAAGATCGCGATGCGGCCGGGCAAGCCGATGATGACCGGCCGGCTCGGCCGGATGGTCGTGGTCGGGCTGCCGGGCAACCCGGTCTCCTCGATCGTCTGCGGCCATCTCTTCGTGCTGCCCCTGATCGAGGCGCTGCTCGGCATCGCCGATGCCGATCGCGACCGCAGCATCCCCGCCATCCTCGGCCGCGACATTCCCGGCAATGACGAGCGCGAGGACTATCTGCGCTCGGAGCTCACGCTGACGCCGGCGGGCTGGGTGGCGACGCCCTTCGACCGGCAGGATTCCTCGATGCTCGGCACGCTGGCCCGCGCGCAGGCTCTGACGATCCGCCCGGCCCATGCCGCTCCGGCGAAGAAGGGCGACCCCTGTCATATCCTGCCGCTACGGTAGCAGCTTGCAGAACACAAGCAGAACGCGTATGGTGTTCGTGCTTTGTTTCGAATCTGCGCTTTGAGGGGCTGGCGGCGACCATGCTGACACGCAAGCAACATGAACTCCTGCGCTTCATCCAGGAACGCTTGCGCGAAAGTGGCGTGCCGCCCTCCTTTGACGAGATGAAGGACGCGCTCGACCTGCGCTCGAAGTCCGGCATCCATCGCCTGATCATGGCGCTGGAGGAGCGCGGCTTCATTCGCCGGCTGCCGAACCGGGCGCGCGCGCTCGAAGTCATCAAGATGCCGGACGGGCTCGGCACCCCGCAGCCGCGCCCCCGCTTCAGCCCCGCCGTCGTGCAGGGCGGCCTCGGCGCGCAGCCGAGCATAGCCAAGCCCCGGCCCGCAGCTGTCGAGGACGATAGCCGGCATTCCATCGCGATTCCCGTCATGGGCCGCATCGCGGCAGGCACCCCGATCTCGGCGATCCAGAGCCGCAGCCACACCGTCTCGCTGCCGCCGGACATGCTCGGCTCCGGTGAGCATTACGCGCTGGAAGTGCGCGGCGATTCGATGGTCGAGGCCGGCATTCTCGACGGCGACACCGTCGTCATCCGCAGGCAGGACACCGCCAATACCGGCGATATCGTCGTGGCGCTGATCGACGACGAGGAAGCGACACTGAAGCGCCTGCGCAAGCGCGGCTCCTCGATCGCGCTCGAAGCGGCGAACCCGGCCTACGAGACCCGTGTCCTTGGCCCGGACCGGGTCAAGATCCAGGGCCGCCTCGTCAACCTGATGCGGCGCTACTGAAGGCGCTCGATATCTGGATCGGCTTCGCTGTCGATCGCTGACGCAGGCTGCGCGGTTGCGGGCTGACCAGCCGGCCGGGTTGCCGGCTCGGCCGGGCGAGGCTCGCGCCGACGGCTCCAGGGCCGGTCGGCCGCGTCCGGCTCCGAGGTCCGGCTGCTCCATCCCGATGCTGTTCGGTAGAGCGAGGTCGCCCCGTCTCGCGTAAGCGCCATCCGCTCGACCAGCCTCGCCTTGCAGGCTCCACTCCAGGGGATGGCGGTGACGACGAGGTCGGCGCGCAGGCAGTCCTCGATGATGGCAAGGCGCTCGCGCGTGTACGAGATCGTGCGCTTGTCGGCTGTCTGCGCGACGCAACCCAGACGATCGCAGGTGACGCCGGTCCGCAATGTCGGATCGTCCGGCGAGCGGCTGTCACCGTCGGCGGCAAGCCATTGCTGCAACACGAAGCGGCTGGGCTTGCCGGCGATGGCGAGGCGCCCGTCCGGCCCGCGCACTGCCAGCCCAGAGCCGTCGCGCTCGATCAGGATTTCCGGCCGTTCCGGCTTGCCGGCGATCGCGACGCCACTGATCAGGGGCAAGACCGCCAGCCAGCGCCAGGCCGTGGTCCAGAGCGTCAGCCAGAGCAGGGTCACCGCGAAGCAACCCAGCACAGCCGGGCCGAAGGCGGCGACCGTCACGGTGGAATGGTCGATGGTTGCGACCCAATGCGCGACCTTGAGCACGACGTCGGAGGCGAGTCCCATCAAGGCCCAGGCGGGCCAGTCCAGCCCGAACGGATAGGCCAGCACGCCGAACACCGCCGCCGGCATCACGAAGAGCGAGACGAAGGGCAGCGCCATCGCATTGCCGAGCAGGCCGAAGGGGTTGAAGGTCTGGAAGTGATAGGCGCCGAAGGGAGCTGTCGCGGCCGTCGCCAGCATGGTGGTGACGAGGATGCCGAGCGCCGCGGTCCAGATCGGCCCGAGCGGCCACGGCAAGGCCGATGGCGGCTCGCTGCGGCCCCGCCTCTCCCAGCGCTCGGCGAAGGCGATTAACGCTGCGACCGCACCGAAGGACATCTGGAAGCTCGGCCCGAGCAGCGCCTCCGGCTCGCGCAGCAGCACGATCATCGCGGCGAGCGCGAGGTTGCGCATGCTCAGCGCCGCGCGATCGACGAGGATCGCGCCGAGCATGACCAGCGTCATGATCAGCGAGCGTTCGGTCGCGACATCGCTGCCCGAGAAGATGCAATAGGCGGTCGCGCCGACCATGGCCGCCACCGCGGCGAGCTTCTTGACCGGGCAGTGCAGCGCGACCGTCTGCGACAGGGCGAGCAGCGCACGGACCAGCCAGAAGATCGTGCCGGCCGCCAGCACCATATGCAGGCCGGAGATCGAGACGATGTGGTAGATGCCGGCGGCGCGCAGGTCGTTGTTCGTGGCCTCGGTAATCAGGCCGCGCTTGCCGGTGACGAGCGCTGCGGCAACCGCCCCGCCCTGCCCGCCTCCGAGTTCGGCGATGCGTTTGGTCAGGGCGTTGCGGGCGCGATCGATCATCACGTCGATCGCAAGACGAGTCGGCATCGGGTAAGGCGCCGGCACTAGGGCGATCTTGCCGGAAACGCTGCCGACGGCGCCGATCCCTCGGAAGAAGGCATCGCGGCCGAAATCATAGCCTCCCGCCCGCGCCGGCCCCGGCGGCGGCAACAGGCGCGCGGTCGCTACGATATGGTCTCCGGCTGCGACAGAGCCCTGCCGGATATTGACACGAACCCGCTTCGGCCGCTGGTCCACCGGCACATTGGCGAGATCGGTCATCAACACGACGAGCCGCGCGCCGCTGTTGCGGGCTTCGACGCTCTCGACGAAGCCGGTCAGTTTGCCGATGCGCGGCCGCTCCAGCATCGGCGCCGCGATATCGGCCGTGCGCCAGACGCCAGCAGCAAAACCCAGGAAGGCGGCGGCTGCCGCGAGGCAGGCCATCGACGCAAGCGGGCGAAAGCGCAGCATGAAAGCCGCCGCGCCGCTCAGGGCGAGGCCGAGCAACGGCGCCCATAATGCCGGCTCACGATCGGCCGCGAAATAGAGCAGGATGCCGACGCCCATGGCGATGGGCAGCCAGAGGAAGGGCCGGCGCCGTTCGGCCTCCAGCGCAAATCCCTGCTGCAAGCGAAGCCAAAGCCACCGGAGTAAGGGCCGCAAGTTCGCCGAGAGCGGTACCGAAGCGCCGAGCCAAGCCGGCAAGGCATCGGCGCGCGCGCCGCGCCGGCCGCTCCGCTCTCCCTGCCCCGGCGGCGCCGGCTGCATCGCCTGCTCTCCCCCCTGCCGGCGCTGCGATTTGACCGCTTAGCGTTTCCGGCAAAGCCATGTTACAGGGCGCGCGCCGGTTGTCATGTCACGATCTGGCCCCTTCCCCTGTCTAGTCCCGGACGGCCCTTGCCGCCCGGCCGGAGTTCCCTCCCATGAGCAACGCCGTCGTCACGCGCTTTGCGCCCTCGCCCACCGGATTCCTGCATATCGGCGGAGCCCGGACCGCGCTGTTCAACTGGCTCTATGCCCGCCGGCAAGGCGGCAAGATGCTGCTGCGGATCGAGGATACCGATCGGGAACGTTCGACCGATGCCGCCATCGCCGCGATCCTCGACGGGCTGGAATGGCTCGGCCTCGATTGGGACGGCCAGACCGTCTACCAGTTCCAGCGCGCCGCCCGGCACCGCGAGGTCGCCGAGCAGATGCTCGCCGCCGGCCGGGCCTATCACTGCTATGCGACCCCGGCCGAGCTCGAGGAGATGCGCGAGAAGGCCCGCGCCGAAGGCAAGCCGCTGCGCTATGACGGGCGCTGGCGCGACCGCGACCCATCGACGGCGCCGGAAGGCGTGAAGCCGGTGATCCGCCTCAAGGCGCCGCAGACCGGCGAGACCGTGGTCAATGACGAGGTCCAGGGCCGTGTCGTCTGGCAGAACGAGAATCTCGACGATCTCGTGCTGCTGCGCTCGGACGGTACGCCGACCTACATGCTCGCCGTCGTCGTCGACGACCACGACATGGGCGTGACCCATATCATCCGCGGCGACGACCATCTCACAAATGCCGCCCGCCAGACCCAGATCTACGACGCGCTGGGGTGGGATGTGCCAAGCATGTCGCATATCCCGCTGATCCACGGCGCGGACGGCGCCAAGCTCTCGAAGCGCCACGGCGCGCTCGGCATCGATGCCTATCGCTCGATGGGCTACCTGCCGGCGGCGCTGCGCAACTATCTGGTGCGGCTGGGCTGGAGCCATGGCGACCAGGAGGTCTTTTCCACGCAGGAGATGATCGACGCCTTCAAGCTGTCCTCGATCGGCCGCTCCCCGGCACGCTTCGACTACGCCAAGCTGGAGAACCTCAACGGTCTCTACATGCGCCAGTCGGATGATGCGGACCTGCTTGCCGCGCTCAAGGTCATCCTGCCGGAGATCGGGCCGGCGCGCGGGCTCGGTGCCACGCTCTCGCCGGAGCTGGAAGCGAAGTTCCTCGCCGCCATGCCCGGCCTCAAGGAGCGCGCCAAGACGCTGATCGAACTGCTCGACAGCGCCTTCTATCTCTATGCCCAGCGCCCGCTCCAGCTCGACGACAAGGCCAAGGGCCTGCTCGACGAGGCCGCCCGCCAGCGCCTGCCGCAGATCGCGGAGAAGCTCGCCGCCGTCGACGACTGGTCGCCGGCCCCGCTGGAAGCGGCGGTTCGTGCCTATGTCGAGGAAAGCGGGCTGAAGCTCGGCCAGGCGGCACAGCCGCTGCGCGCCGCGCTGACAGGCCGGGCGATGTCGCCGGGCCTGTTCGACGTCATGGCCGTTCTCGGCCGCGAAGAGACGCTGGCGCGGCTCGCCGATCAGGCCGCCTGACCGGTTTTCGAAGGCCCGGAAAGGCCCGCCCGATCCGCCTGAAAGCCTCCCGCCGCCGCCGTCCCAAAGACGGCGGCGGAGTTGCTCGCGCAGATATGAGCGCAGCGCGGCTCCAACCGCCTTTTGGCTCGGTTGAATGCACTGCGCAAATGGTCTAGTGACGCGCAAGTGCATTGCAGCGCGCCAGCGCGGCGGGCACGAATATTGCTTGTAAATCAGTCACATGGACCGCCTCTTCCCATCTCCTTCCGACATGCGCGCGTCACATCGCGGCCTTCGGATACGAGATGGCCGGCGCGAAAGCGCGGAGAGGCGAAACCGGGGCTGAACAGCAGCGAGCCTTGAAAGGATCGGTATCGATGAGCGGAAGTAACAGCCAGCTCCAGGTCGGCGACAAGACCGTCGACATGGCGATCAAGGAGGGGTCGGTCGGCCCCGCCGTCATCGACATCGCCAAGCTCTACGCCCAAACGGGCATGTTCACCTATGATCCCGGCTTCACCTCGACGGCGAGCTGCGAGTCGCAGATCACCTATATCGACGGCGACAAGGGCGTCCTGCTCTATCGCGGCTTCCCGATCGAGCAGCTCGCCGAGCATGGCGACTTCCTCGAAACCTGCTACCTGCTGCTCTACGGGGAGCTGCCGACGGCCGCCCAGAAGGCCGATTTCGACTATCGCATCACGCGCCACACCATGGTGCACGAGCAGATGGCCCGCTTCTTCCAGGGCTTCCGCCGCGACGCGCACCCGATGGCGGTGATGGTCGGCTCGATCGGCGCCATGTCGGCCTTCTACCACGACTCGACCGACATCTCGGACCCGCATCAGCGCATGATCGCCTCGATGCGGATGATCGCGAAGATTCCGACGCTGGCGGCGATGGCCTACAAGTACACGATCGGCCAGCCTTTTGTGTATCCGCTGAACTCGCTGGACTACACCTCGAACTTCCTGCGCATGTGCTTTGCGGTGCCGGCCGAGGAATACAAGGTCAATCCGGTGCTGTCGCGCGCGCTCGACCGCATCTTCATCCTGCATGCCGACCACGAGCAGAATGCCTCGACCTCGACGGTGCGCCTCGCCGGCTCGTCGGGCGCCAACCCCTTCGCCTGCATCGCGGCCGGCACGGCCTGCCTGTGGGGCCCCGCCCATGGCGGCGCCAACGAGGCAGCGCTCAAGATGCTCGAGGAGATCGGCTCGGTCGACAACATCCCGAAGTATATCGCCAAGGCGAAAGACAAGAACGATCCGTTCCGCCTGATGGGCTTCGGCCACCGGGTCTACAAGAACTACGATCCGCGCGCCAAGATCATGCAGAAGACGACGCATGAGGTGCTCAACGAGCTCGGCATCAAGGACGACCCGCTGCTCGACGTCGCTGTCGAGCTGGAGCGCATCGCTCTCTCGGACGAGTACTTCATCGAGAAGAAGCTCTATCCGAATATCGACTTCTATTCGGGCATCACCCTCAAGGCGATGGGCTTCCCGACCTCGATGTTCACGGTGCTCTTCGCCGTCGCCCGCACCGTCGGGTGGATCGCGCAGTGGAAGGAAATGATCGAGGACCCGTCCCAGAAGATCGGCCGCCCGCGCCAGCTCTATACCGGCTCGCCGCAGCGCGACTACACCCCGATCGGCCGCCGCTGATCACAGGGCGAAAGCTCGTATGCCTACGAGGGCGCGGTGGTCTCCACCGCGCCCTTATTGTTTCCGATGATTGAGCAGAGCGATGCGAGTGATCCGCGGGTGCGGCCGTTTAGAATTGCCTCTTCTCACGGAGATCCGTTCATGACCGAAAGCCGCTTTCTCGACCGCCGTTCGTTCCTGATCGCGGCCGGTGCCGTCGGCCTCGCCGGCACGCAGGCACGCGCGCAGGCCAGTTTCCCCAGCCGCCCGATCAACCTGATCGTCCCCTTCGCCGCCGGTGGCTCGACCGATATCGTCGCCCGGCTCGTCGGCCAGAAGATGGGCGAGATCCTCGGCCAGAGCGTGGTGATCGAGAACCGGGCCGGCGCCGGCGGCAATATCGGCTCAACCGCCGTCGCCCGTGCCCAGCCGGATGGCTACACGCTTCTGCTCGGCACCATCTCGACCCATGCGCTCAACCCGGCGATCCTGAAGACGGTGACCTTCGACGCGGTCAAGGACTTCACCCCGATCAACCTGCTCGCGATCGTGCCGAACGTGATGGTCGTGCATCCGGACTTCCCGGCCAAGACGGTCAAGGAGGTGATCGAGGTGCTGAAGGCCAATCCCGGCAAATACTCCTATGCCTCCTCCGACGTCGGTACGCCGCTGCATCTCTCGGGCGAACTGTTCAAGTCGCTCGGCGGCGTCCAGATGAACCATGTGCCCTATCGCGGCGCCGGCCCCGCCCTGAACGACGTGGTCGCGGGCGCGGTGCCGATCATGTTCGACAACCTGCCCTCCTCGGCCGGCTTCATCCGGAACGGCCAGCTGCGCGCGATCGGCGTCACCACCAAGGAGCGCGTCTCCTCCTTCCCCGATCTGCCGACCATCGCCGAAGGCGGCCTGGCCGGCTACGAGACCTATACTTGGAACGCGTTGTTCGGCCCCGCCAACATGCCGCGCCCCATCGTCGAGAAGATCAACCAGGCCGCCAACCAGGCCCTGAAGGACGAGAACGTCAAGAAGAGGCTCAACGATGTCAGCGCCGATATCGTCGGCTCGACGCCGGAGCAGCTTGGCGAGCACGTCAAGGTTGAACTCGCCAAATGGGCGCCGATCGCCAAGGCCTCGGGCGCCGTCGTCGAGTAAGCCGGCTCAGGCTTGCGTCGCCTCGCGGCCGCTCCGCGAGGCGACCAGTTCGAGAGCAGCCGAAACCGCGTTCGCCGCCGGGCTCGGTCCGGCCGAGCGCATGATCGTCTCGACTTCCGCGAAGCCTTCGAGCTGCTCTTGCCGCTTGCCACTCGCGGCCATCGCAGCGAGCAGATGGTCGCTCAGCGCATCGGCGGTCGCTTCTTCCTGGATGAACTCCGGGACGACGCTCCGGCCGAGAATGAGATTGGGCAGGATCACGCTCGGCAGCTTGACGAGGCGCCGGGCGAGGAAAGCTTCCCAGTTGGCGCCGCGATAGGCCGCGACGGTCGGAATCTGCGACAGGGCAAGTTCCAACGTGACAGTCCCGGAGGCCGCCAACGCGACGCGGGCCTCACGGAATGCCGCGAGCTTGGCCGCTTCGCCCGTCACGATCTCCGGCTTGACGGACCACTGCGCTGCCGCCTCGGCGATCATCGGCTGGAGCCGCTGCACAGCCGGCAGGACGAAGCGCGCGCCCGGCACCGCCGCGGCAACCTTCGCCACCGCCTCGCCGAAGACCGGCATCAGGTGATGGATCTCGGAGCGCCGGCTGCCGGGCAGGACAAGCACCGCCGGCCGGTCGGCATCACCACGGCGGCGCTGCTCTTCCGCATTGGGCCGCATCTCGGCCAGCCGCTCCATCAGCGGATGGCCGACATAGACGGTCTCGGGGCCATGCAGGCGCGCGAGTGCCGCAGGCTCGAAGGGCAGCAGGGCCAGGATGCGATCAACGTGCGGCGCCATCCGGCGTGCGCGACCCGAGCGCCAGGCCCAGACGCTGGGGCAGACCCAGTGCACGATCGGAATGGCGGGCGCCCGCGCCCTCACCTTCTTCGCGACGCGCAGGCAGAAATCCGGGCTATCGATCGTCAGCAGCAGGTCGGGCTGGAATGCTGCGATGCCGCGCGCCGCATCCTCCATCCGCCGCAGCAGCAAAGGCAGGCGCGCGATCACCGGGCCGAAACCCATCACCGCGATATCGGCCTGGGGAAACAGCGTTTTGAGACCGGCCTCCGGCAAGCCGTGATCGCCAACGCCGCAGAGCTCGATCGGGCGATCGCCCATGTGCTCGCGCAGGGCGGCGAGGAAGCGTAGCGCCAGGGCATCGCCCGAGGCCTCGCCCGCGATGATCGCCAGCCGGAAGGGCCGCATCAGGGAAAGCCCTCGACGAAGAGGCCAAGCTGGTCCGCCTGCCGGCCCAGCGTCACCCGATCGCCGACCAGCACCGCGCCGGCCCGGATGCCGATGCCGGAAAGCCCGGCTTCGGCGATGTTGCGCAAGGTGTCCGGCCCGATCGCCGGCATGTCGACGCGCAGGTCCTGCCCGGTCTTCGGCACCTTCACGAGGAAGCCGTCGCCCTTCCCGATCTTGAGCCGCCCGCGCGCCACCAGATCGGCCACGCGCCGGATCATCGCATCCGTGCCTTCGGCGGCCTCGATCGCGACGACGCGATGATCGGCGAGGATCGCGGCCTGCCCGACATCGAAGGGCGAGAGCGTAGCCAGCAAGGCGAAGCCGCGTTCGAGCTCAGCGCGCTGTTCGGGGTTGGCCTGCTTGCGGCCGATAGCGCCCCGCGGCGCGGTCATCTCGGGCGCTATGTCCGCCGGACCGTGAACGCGAAAGCCCTGCATCTCGAAGAAGCGGACGACGCCGCGCAGCAGGTGGTCGTCCCCGCCCTGAAAGGCCTTGGCGAAATGCGGCAGGTATTTCAGCGTCGAGACTTCAGGGCGCAGCGAGCCGAAACTCGGCCGCGGCAGGGCGCCCAGCATGACGATATCGGCGATGCCCCGGCGACGCAGCTCTTCGAGCAGGCTGCCGAGCTGGCCCAATCGGTATTTCTGGACATCCGCACCCTCACCGAAGGCGGCGGGGTCGACTGCGCCGTCGAGCGCCACGATATAGGGGCGCTCGCCCCGATCGGTCACGATGCGCGCCAGCTGGAGCGGGTAGTCCCCGCCCCCCGCGATCATCGCGAGCGGACCGCGAGCCGCCCCTTGCGCGTCAGTGCTCACCGCTCCGCTGCGGCAGCATCCCGCGGCGTGCAGAGCGGCTTGCCGCCGCCTTCCCTGATGAAGTTCAGGATTTCTTCGATCAGCGGCTGCTTCGAGAACTCCGCCGCGACGTCCTCGACGCGCTCCGCAAGCGTGCCTTCGTCGGCAAAGAGCAGGCGATAGGCCCGACGCAATTCGTTGATCTGCTCGCGGCTGAAGTCGCGCCGCTTCAACCCGATCAGGTTGAGTCCGGCCAGGTGGCCTGGATTGTCCCGCACGAGGCCGAAGGGAATGACGTCGCTGGTCACGCCGGCACCACCGCCGATGAAGGCATGGTCGCCGATCCGGATGAACTGCAACAGGCCGGCGCCGCCGCCGACGATGACGAAGTTGCCGACCGTGACATGGCCCGCACACATCGCATTGTTGGAGAACACGACATTGTTGCCGACGCGGGAATCGTGCCCGACATGCGAATTCGCGAGAAAAGCGCAGCGATTGCCGACGACTGTCTCCATGCCGCCGCCCTCGGTGCCCGGATTCATCGTCACGCCTTCGCGGATGATGCAATCCTCGCCAACCGAGAGCGTCGAGGGCTCGCCCCGATATTTCAGGTCCTGCGGCGGATGGCCGATCGAGGCGAAGGGGAAGATGCGCGTGCGCGCACCGATCGTGGTGCGGCCGGCGACGACGGCATGGCTGACGAGCTCGACGCCCTCACCGAGCACGACATCGGGGCCGACCTCGCAGAAAGGCCCGATCTTCACGCCGGCGCCGAGCCGGGCCTTCGGGTCGACAAGCGACATGGGGTGGATGGTGACGCTCATCGAGACGTTGCCCTGATCCTGAACCGACCCGACGCTCAAACGACCATCGCCGAGATTTCGGCTTCGGCCACGAGCACGCCATCAACGCGCGCCTCACCGCGGTAGAAGAAGATATTGCGCTTGCGGGCGAGCTTGGTGAGGTGGAAGCGGATCTGGTCGCCCGGCGTGACCGGCTTGCGGAACTTTGCCTTGTCGATCGTGGTGAAGAGGACGGTCTTGACCTCCTGCTCGCCGACCTCGCGGGCGTTCACGACAAGGACACCGGCCGTCTGGGCCATCGCCTCGATCATCAGAACGCCCGGAAACACCGGCCGCTCCGGAAAATGGCCGGTGAACTGCGGCTCGTTGACCGTCACGTTCTTGATGCCCACGCCGGACGTATCGCCATCGATCTCGACAACGCGATCGACCAGCAGAAACGGATAACGGTGAGGAATGCTGGCCATGATCCTCTGGATGTCGATCACACCCAGTGCCGTCGTCGCCTCGCTCATGGTCTGTCTTCTCCCGCGTGCCTTCGCCGGGCAGCGTCTTGCATTCACGTCGGCGACGGGGCACAGGCAACGCTCCTGCAACCCGCCACGATTTCAAAGCCTCCGCCGCTTTGCCGGAAACGGAGCGGGTTCGGCAACACAATTCTCGGCATTCGCGGCAGAAAGAGCGGATCCGGCGGTGGAAACGCCAGATCAGTCCTGCGCTGTGCCGGATTTCTTGCCGCGATTGGCGACCAGCGTCTTGAGCAGAGCCGTCTCGCGCGCCCAGCCGAGCGCAGGTTGGGCTGGATAGCCGCCATAGCGGGCGCCGCGCGGAACATCGCCGGCGACGCCGCTCTGCGCCGCGATCTGCGCGCCGGCGCCGATGGTGAGGTGACCTGCGAGGCCGACCTGGCCGCCGAGGACCACGAAATCCTCAAGCGTCGAGGAACCTGCGAGGCCGGTCTGCGCGCAGATCACGCAATGGCGCCCGATGACGCAGTTATGGCCGATCTGGACGAGATTATCGATCTTCGTACCCTCGCCGATCACGGTATCGCGGCTCGCGCCCCGGTCGATCGTGCTGTTGGCGCCGATCTCGACATCGTCCTGGATGATGACGCGGCCAATCTGCGGGACCTTCATGTGCCCCTTGGGACTCATCGCGAAGCCGAAGCCGTCCTGCCCGATCCGCGCACCGGGATGGACGATGACGCGATTGCCGATCAGCGAAGCCTGGATCGTGCTGCCGGCGCCGATCGAGCAGTTGCGCCCGATCCGGACTTGCGGCCCGATCACCGCATGCGAGGCCACGACGGTGCCGGCGCCGATCTCGGCGCCCGGACCGATCACCGCGCCCGGATCGACGGTCACGCCTGCTTCGAGAACGGCGGTAGCATGAACGACAGCGCCGGGCGCGACGCCCTGCGAGGCGAAGACCGATTCAGGCCTCAGCGCGCTCGGGAAGCAACGCTCCATCACCTTCGCGAAAGCGTGGTAAGGCGCGGGCGATACAAGGGCTACCGTGCCAGCCGGAACGCGATCGACGAAGCGCGGCGAAACCAGGCACAGGCCCGCCTTGGTCGCAGCCAGCGCCTCCGTGTACTTGGGGTTGTCCATATAGGCGAGATCGGCCGGGCCGGCCGTTTCGAGGGCGGCGACGCCATCGAGCTTGCGGGCCGGCTCAACGCCGTCCGGCAAGGTTCCGCCTGAAATGCTTGCGACCTCGCCGAAGTTCAGCGAGGTCGCGAAGGGAAAGAAAACGGGCTCTGCCATGATCCGGTCCGAAGCGGGCAGGATCGCCATGCGCCCTGCCGGGCACGGAAACGGCGATCGTCCATGTTATCGCACCGGGCTTTCCCGAAAAGTGGAAGCCACTTTTCGGGCCAGTGCTACGCCCCGCTCACGTCAGAAGCGGGTGCCGCCCGAGAACCGGAAGGCCTGGAGACGGTCGCCGCCGTACTTGCCGACGAGACCGGTCTGCGGATTGATGCCGATCTGGCCATCGTCCTTCGTCAGGGCGTAGGCGTAGTCGAAGCGGATCGGACCAAGCGGCGACTGCCAGAGCAAGCTGACGCCCACCGACGAGCGCAGGATGTTCTTGTCGCGGATACAGCCGATATTCGACTGCGCGCCACCCGTGATGACATTGTACTGGCGGGCCTCGGAACCAGCCGGGCAGGCGTAGGCCACCGACTTCGAGCCACCGTCATAGTTGAACAGTGTGCCGGCGTCGGCAAAGACCGCACCACGCAGGCCGAGATCACGCGGCAGACCGAAGATCGGGAACTGCACCTCGACGGTGCCGCCGAAATAAGTCGTGCCGCCGACCGCGTTCGCCGTCGGATCGTTCAGAACGTCGCGCGGGCCGATGCCGGAGGGTGCGAAACCACGCACCAGCGATGGTCCGAGGAAGTAGTGATCGACCATGCGCAGATTGCCGCTGGTCGCCTGAACGTGACCACCCTGGACGCGCAGGAAGCCGACGACGTCGTCGAAGATCTCGCGATAGTAGCGGGCATCGGCCGAGACGCGGAAGAACTTCGAGTCGCCGCCGAGACCGGCGAATTCCGGCTTCAGTTCGGCCATGAAGCCGTTGCGCGGATTCTGGACGCTGTCGAGCGAGTTGTAGTTGAAGTTCAGGCCGACAAGCGAGGTCAGGGTCGAGCCCTGGGCTTCCTTGACCGCGACCGTCGCCTCGCCGTTGGTCACGCAGTTATACGGGGTAGCCGCCGTGGCACCCGTCGGCGTGATGCCCGGGATCGGGAAGGTACAGTCGTTATAGGGCCGGCTGACCTCGTTCGGGATGTCGATCTCGGTCGTGTAGAGCGAGTAGCGCGGCGTGATCGAGAATTCTTCCGTGATCGGGAAGGTGAAGCGCACCTGACCACCCGTCACGCGGCTTTCGAAGCGGCCGGTGTTGTAGTTGTCGTTGAACTTCGAGAACAGGTCGATACCCGCCGCCACGCGATAGCCCAGGAAATAGGGCTCGGTGAACGAGAAATCGACGCCCTGCGTCCTCTCGCCGAGCGTGCCGGCGATGCGGACGAACTGGCCGCGACCGAGGAAGTTCGATTCCGACAGCGAGATTTCGCCGATGACACCGTCCGAGGTCGAATAGCCGCCGGCGATCGAGAACGAGCCGGTTGCCTTGTCCTCGACATCGATATTGACGACCACGCGGTCCGGAGCGGAGCCCGGCTCGTTGGTGATACGGACCTTGTTGAAGAATCCGAGATTGTTCAGGCGACGCTCGGCGCGATCGACCATGACCTTGTTGTAGGCATCGCCCTCGCCGAGATCGAGCTCGCGGCGCACGACATAGTCGCGGGTACGGGTGTTGCCGCGCACGTTGATCCGCTCGACATAGACCCGCGGGCCTTCGTCGACGACATAGGTGATGCCGATCTGGCGGCCGGAAGCGTCACGATCGCCACGCGGGCGAACCTGGGCGAAGGCATGGCCGCGGCGCGCGACCTCCGTCGTCAACGCGACCAGCGACTTCTCGACGGCTTCGGCATTGTAGGTGTCGCCCGTCGAGGTCGCGACGTAACGCTGCAGGGCAGCGGCATCGACATCGCGCAGCGAGGAATCGACCGAGACATTGCCGACCTGATAGCGCGGTCCTTCCTGGACCTGGATATCGATGACCCAGCCGCCGGCCGCCTCGTCGAAGCGAGCGGCGCTATTGGTGACCTGAAAATCGGCGTAGCCGTTCTTCAGGTAGAAGCGGCGGATGAGATCCATGTCGGAATTGATCTTGTCGGGATCGTAGACGTCGGAGGTCTTGATCCAGCTCAGGAAATTCGATTCCGTCGAGGTCATCAACCCGCGCAGGCGCCCGGCCGAATAGGCCTCGTTGCCGGTGAAGTTGATCGACTTGATGCCGGTCTTGCTGCTCTCGTTGATGGTGAAGACGACGTCCTGACGACCGTTCGGCAGCGGGGCAACCCGCGCGCTGACCGAGGACAGGCCGTAACCGGCGCGCTTGTAGGCTTCACGCAGGCGTTCCGCATCGGAATCCATTAGCGCCTGGCTGACCGGACCACCGGCGCGCGACTGCACGATCTGGGCGAGCTGCTCACCCTTGATCTTGCGGTTGCCTTCGAACGCGACGCGATTGACCGTACCGCCCTGCTCCTGGACCGAGACGACGATCTGCGAGCCGCGGCGGTTGACCTGCACGTTGCTGAACAGACCAGTCGCCAGCAGGCTCTCGCGGATCTCCTGCGGGCTCTCCCGGCCGACCGCGTAGGAGCGGATCGTTTCCGCATCCACACGCCGGTTGCCGTGGACGACCACGGCCTGCGCGAAAGCCACACCACCACTCACGGCCAGCATCAAAGCCGAAAGTCCGATCGATCGAGAGAGCCGCGTCTTGGTCGTCCGGCTCTTTTGGGTCGACGTCATCGGGTCGCCTATTCCATCTCTCTGGTCACCACCCCAAACGGGGACCGCCATCAACCGATGGCAGCACGGGGACATTGCGGTTCAATCGCTTCTACAAAGTTTCCGGCAGGGTGCAAACCGCGATCGTCGTTAATAAAGTGTTTTTAGGAATCTCGTTGCCGGAGGGCCACGCAGCGTGCCGTTTTTCCGCCGCAAAGCGCGGTGCGCAGGCGGTTTCAGAGCATCCCGCGGACGTGGACGATGTCGTTCCAGGTTACGAACAGCATCAGCATCAGCACGAGCGCAAGGCCGACCCTGAAACCGATTTCCTGAGCGCGCGGGCTCAGCGGCCGGCCGCGAAGAGCCTCATAGAGATAGAACAGCAGGTGGCCGCCATCGAGCATCGGGACCGGCACGAGGTTCATCAGGCCGATCGAGACCGAGAGGATCGCAGCGAGGTTGATCAAACCGAGCAACCCGCCATTCGAGGCGACGATGCCCGAGACCTGCGCGATCCGAATCGGACCCGAGAGCTGGTCGGTGGATTCGCGCCCCGTCACCAGCTTGGCGATGTAGTCATAGGTCCGCGTCACGACGAACCAGGTCTCGACGAAGCCGGCCTTGGTGGAGTCGAGCAGTCCGAATCGCTGGATCTTCACATCCTCAGGGCGCGGCGAGGCCCTGACGCCGATCACGCCGATGCGCTGGATGCCGAGCTGGGTCTTCAGTTCGGTCAGCGCCGGCGTCACCGGCAGGGTCACTGTCCCGCCGTCGCGCTCGACCGAAACCTCCAGGCGCTCCTCGGGCCGGGTCGAGACGATACGCTGCATGTCGGAGAAGCTGGTAACCTTCTGGCCGTCGATGGCGATCACGATGTCGCCCGCCTTCAATCCGGCCTTCTCCGCTGCGCCGCCCGCGACCACGACATCGACGCGCGGGATCAGCACCTGCTTGCCGAAGAAGAAGGCCGAGCCAGCGAAGATCAGGATCGCCAGCAGGAAATTCGCGATCGGGCCCGCGGCGACGATCGCGGCCCGCTCGCCGAGGGACTGCGCCGGGAAGGAGCGTTCGCGTTCCTGCGCCGACATCCGGCTGACCGCCGCATCGTCAGGCGCGCTCGAGGCATCGGCATCGCCTGAGAACTTGACGTAGCCACCGAGCGGAATCAGCGCGAAGCGCCAGCGCGTGCCATGCCGGTCGTTGAAGCCGAAGAGCTCGCGGCCGAAGCCGATCGAGAAGGTCTTGACGTCGACGCCGCACCAGCGGCCGACCAGGAAATGCCCGAGTTCGTGGACGAAGACGACAATGGTCAGGACGAACAGGAACGGCAGCAGATAGCCGAGCACGAATTGCCCGGCATTCCAGAGCGACGCTGCGAATTCCATGAACCTGTTCCCTCGGGGTCTCTGTCAGCCTTTAGGTGACAGTGAACCGTGCTTGCGACAAGAGCGAGGCAGCCCGCCGCCTCGAATCGTGGTCAATGGCGAGCGCCTCCGCGACATCGCCCGGAGCCCTCGCTCCAACCGGAGAAGCTGCGCAGACCGCCTCCACCAGAGCCGTGATACCGGGAAAGCGGAGCCGGCGTTCCAAGAAGGCGGCGACGGCGATCTCGTTGGCGGCATTCAGTACGGCAGGCATCGCTCCGCCCTCGCGCAACGCTGCCATGGCAAGGCCCAGCGCCGGGAAGCGGACGAGGTCGGGGCGTTCAAAACTAAGCGGCGCCGCCAGAGCGAGATCGAGGAAACGCTGCGACGGCGCGTCGAGGCGACCGTCGATGCCGAGGCAATGCGCGGCCGCGACCCGCATGTCCGGCACGGCCATGCCGGCGCTGACCGAGCCGTCGCGGAAGGTCACGAGGCCGTGGACGATTTGCTGGGGATGGACGAGCACGTCGAGCTGGTCCGGCTGCAGATCGAACAGGAAGCGGGCCTCGATCAGCTCCAGCCCCTTGTTCATCATGCTGGCGGAATCGATCGTGATCTTGGCGCCCATCGCATAATTCGGATGCTTCAGCGCCTGATCGGGCGTTGCAGCCGCGATCTGGTCGGCGCTCCAGGTCCGGAACGGCCCGCCCGAGGCCGTCAGCGTCATGCTTCGGACCGATGAAAGCGGCTCGCCGCCCAGCACCTGGAACAGGGCGTTGTGCTCGGAATCGAGCGGCAGCAACCGGGCGCCGACCTCGCCCGCTCGCGCCATCACCGCAGCCCCGGCGCAGACCAGGCTTTCCTTGTTCGCGAGCGCGATCGTCCGCCCCGGCCGAAGCGCGGCGAAGGTCGCCTCCAGCCCGGCCGCACCCGAGATCGCGCTGACGACGATATCGGCCGGACGGTCGACCGCTTCCAGCACGGCGGAGCGCCCTGCTCCACTCGCGATTCCGGTGCCCGACAGCGCCTGCTTCAGCGCCTCGCCGCCCGCGGCATCGGCCAAGGCGGCGAATGATGCGCCGGTCTCGATCGCGGTTCGGGCCAGCGCCTCGGCATCACGCCCCCCAACGACTGTCGCGATCGACAGGCGCTCGGGATTCTCGGCGACGACATCGCGGACCGAACGTCCGACGGAGCCGGTCGCTCCCAGAAGCGTGACGCTGCGCAGGGGCATCGGGATCAGATGTTGAGGTGCAGGGCGAAGAGCGCGAAGCCGGCCAGCACCAGCACCGCCCAGTAGCCGTCGAGCCGGTCGAGGAAACCGCCATGGCCGGGAATGAGCTTGCTCGAATCCTTGGCGTCGAAACGGCGCTTGAGGGACGACTCGAACAGGTCTCCCGCCTGGCTGACGATCGAGCCTGCAAGCGAGGCGGCGATCACCGGCCCGGCCGCGGTCACGCCCTGCAGAGATGGCATCAGGCGCCAGACGAGATAGCCGCCGACCATGCCCGCGACGGCGCCGCCGATCGCGCCCGACCAGGTCTTCTTCGGACTCACCGCCGGCATCAGCTTGGGCCCGCCGAGCTTACGGCCGGTGAAATAGGCGGCGATATCGGTGAGCCAGACGACGGCGAAGCTCCACAGGATCAGGGCAAGGCCAATTTGCGGAAGATCGCGCAAGGCCGGCGTGACCAGTGCGAAGGCCAGCGCATAGGCCACACCGCAGAGTTCCAGCGCCAAACGCGAGCGCACGAAAGGCGTCGCGAGCGCGCCGAGAAGGGCCGCGGCCGCCGCGGTGCCCGCAAGCGCGGCCGGGCTTGCCGGTGAGTAGCTCAGCACGAGACCGGTGGCGATCACGCCGATGCCGGCGGGGATCGCATTGCCCCGCCCGACGATCGCAAGCCATTCATAGGCGACGAGCCCGGCGACGAGAATCCAGACCAGCCGGAACGGCCAGCCGCCCCAGAGCGTGACGAGCAGGACCAGCGCCCCAAGCACCAGCGCCGAGGCGACCCTGAGCCTGAGCTCGGAGTTTGCGCGCGGCGCGGAGGGAGACGGCGCATTCACGCGACGCCCACGCTGCGGTCGGAGGGCGTGGACAGTCCACCGAAGCGGCGATCGCGCTGGCGGTACTGGGCGAGCGCGTCCTCGAAGGCGGCGCGGTCGAAATCAGGCCACATCACCGGGGCGAAGATGAACTCGGCATAGGCCGCCTGCCAGAGCAGGAAGTTCGAGATTCGCGTCTCGCCCGAGGTCCGGATGACCAGCTCGGGATCGGGAATGTCGTGGGTATCGAGCCGGCCGGCGATCGCGGCCTCGTCGATCGCGGCCGGGTCGATCCGCCCCGCCGCGGCCTCCACCGCCAGCCGGCGCGTCGCGCGAATGATCTCGTCGCGGGAGCCGTAGTTGAAGGCGATCACCAGTACGAGGCCGGTATTGTCGCGCGTACTGGCTTCGGCATGCTCGACGAGGCGGCGCAGGTCGGCCGCAAGGTCGTCGCGGCTGCCGATGATCCGCACCCGGACATTGGCGGCGGAAAGCTCGGCGAGGTCCTTCTCGACGAAATGCTTGAGCAGCCCCATCAGGAAGGAGACTTCCGCATAGGGGCGGCGCCAGTTCTCGGTCGAGAAGCTGTAGAGCGTCAGGTACCGGAGGCCGAGGTCGCTGGCATTGCGGACCGTGCGGCGCAGCGCCTCCAGCCCGCGGCGATGACCCTCCTGCCGCGGCAGCCCGCGCATCTGCGCCCAGCGCCCGTTGCCGTCCATGATGATGGCGACATGAGCCGGGTTGGACGGGCCTGCCTCGCGCTGACCGGATGACATGCGGATGAGCCTCGCTCGGCTTCGGCCGAAGGAGCGCGGGAAATCTCCCGCGCAGGAAATCAGACGTGCAGGATTTCCTTTTCCTTCGCCGCGAGCGCCTGGTCGATCTCGGCGATGTGCTGATCGGTCGCCTTCTGGACGAGGTCGGAATTGCGCGCGGCGTCGTCCTTGGTCATGTCGCTGTCCTTCTCCAGCTTCTTGACCACGTCGATGCCGTCGCGGCGGACATGGCGCACGGAGACCTTGGCCTCCTCCGCGTATTTATGCGCGACCTTGACCATCTCCTTGCGGCGCTGCTCGTTCAGCTCGGGGATGCGGATGCGCAGGACCTGGCCTTCCGTCTGCGGGTTGAGGCCGAGATCGGATTCGCGCACCGCCTTGTCGACGGCGTTGACCATGGAGCGGTCCCAGACCTGCACGCTGAGCAGGCGCGGCTCCGGCACGGAGACCGTGGCGAGCTGGCTCAGCGGGGTGCGGGCGCCATAGGCCTCGACCATGATCGGATCGAGCATGTTGGCGGAGGCGCGGCCGGAGCGCAGCGAGGCGAGGTCGCCCTTGAAGGACTGCACCGCACCGGCCATGCGGCGCTTGATGTCGGCGAGGTCGAACGTCGTCTGGGCCATTTCAATCAGGACCTTACAGGTAATCCAAAATCGGCGAGACCATGGCGGCGAGGCTGCGCAGGGTCAAGATCAAGAGCCTCTAACGCAACCCGCTGGTCCGCCCCCTCCGGATGCCCATCTCATCCTAGAGGCCGGCTCGCTTGCCGGCCAGTGCCGCCCGCACGAAACCACGGAGAAAAGACGTGCCCCGCCTCAACCGCATCGTCGAGACAGCCCTCTATGTCGATGATCTCGACCGCGCCCGCATCTTCTACGAGGACAAGCTCGGCCTCGCGCCTCTGCTCAAGACGAAGACTCTCTTCGCCTATGATGTCGGGGGAGCGAACGTGCTGCTGCTGTTCCAGCGCGGCGCCTCGTTGCAGGCGCAACGCTCGGCCGGCGGCACGATCCCGCCGCATGACGGCAGCGGGCCGCTCCACATCGCCTTCGCGATCGACTCCGAAGAGCTTCCGGCCTGGGAGACCAGGCTGAATGAACTCGGCATCGCCGTCGAAGGGCGGATGCAATGGCAGCGTGGCGGCACGAGCCTCTACTTCCGCGATCCCGATGGGCACCTTCTCGAACTGACGACACCCGGCCTGTGGCAAACCTATTGAGGCGGCCTCAGGGCGTGACGTAGGTCGCCCTGCCCTCGCCGCGCAGGACGGCGGCGAGCATGCCGGGCTCGGCGATCGAGAAGACGACGATGGTCAGGCTCGCGTCGCGGGCGAGCGCGAAGGCGGCCGTGTCCATCACCTTGAGGTCGCGCTTGATCGCGTCTTCATGGGTCAGCGTGTCGTAGCGGGTCGCAGCCGGGTCCTTCTTCGGGTCGGCGCTGTAGACGCCGTCGACCTGCGTCGCCTTGAGGAGATGGCTGCAGCCGAGCTCGGCCGCGCGCAGGGCCGCGCCGGTATCGGTGGTGAAATACGGGTTACCCGTGCCGCCGCCGAGGATGACGACCTTGCCGTTGCTCAGGTGGTCGAGCGCACGCTTGCGGGCATAGCTCTCGCAGAGCGAGGGCATCGGCACCGCCGACATGGCGCGCGCCGGGGCGCCGGCAGCCTCGATCGCATGCTCCAGCGCGAGCGCGTTCATGACCGTGCCGAGCATGCCGATCGAATCGGCGGTGGTGCGGTCGAGGCCCTTGTTGAGGCCCTGGACGCCGCGGAAGAAGTTGCCGCCGCCGACCACGATTCCAATCTCGACGCCTTCGCGCGAGGCATGGGCGATGTCGGCCGCGAGCGCCGTCAGCGTGACGCCGTCCAGGCCGTTTCCAACGGGGCCGGCAAGAGCTTCGCCGGAGAGCTTCACGAGAACGCGTTGGGGTCTCATCGATGTCTCTCCGTCTAGCTGGGGGCCGGCCGCGATTCGACGCAGCCCTATCTTCCTACAAAAAAGGCCGCGCGATGCGCGGCCTTTCTCTCATTCGATAGCGAGCTTGTCAGCCCGTGGTGCCGCCGGCGGCAGCGACCTCGGCCGCGAAGTCCTGCTCTTCCTTCTCGATGCCCTCGCCGAGCGCGAAGCGGGCGAAGCCCTTCAGCGCGACCGGAGCGCCGACCTTGCCCTCGATCTCCTTGAGGACCTGCGAGACCGACTTCGAGCCGTCATGGATATAGGCCTGCTCGAGCAGGCAATATTCCTTGGCGTAGCTCTTCAGGCCGCTCTCGGTGATCTTGGCGAGGACGTGCTCGGGCTTGCCGGCATTCTTCTCGGCCAGGATCGCCTTCTCGCGCTCCAGGACTTCCGGGGCGACCGAAGCGAGGTCGAGAGCAACCGGGTTGGTCGCCGCGACATGCATGGCGAGCTGGCGGCCGAGCACCGCGAGCTCATCGGCCTTGCCGGTCGACTCGAGCGCGACGATAACACCGATCTTTCCGAGGCCTTCGGTGATCGCGCCGTGGACATAGGAGCCGATCACGCCCGAGGAGACCTTGAGCGAGGAAACGCGGCGCAGCGTCATGTTCTCGCCGATGGTGGCGATGGCGTTGGCGATGGCGTCCTGCACCGAGCCACCGCCCGGATAGTGATGGCCGAGCAGCGCCTCGACGTCGCCGCCACGCTCCAGCGCGACATCGGCGATGGTCTTGGCGAGCGCCTGGAATTCCGGGTTGCGCGCGACGAAGTCGGTCTCGGAGTTGACCTCGACGACGACGCCCTCATTGCCCTGCACGGCGACGGCGACGAGGCCCTCGGCGGCGACGCGGCCGGCCTTCTTGGCGGCCTTCGACAGGCCCTTGGCACGCAGCCAGTCCACGGCGGCTTCCATGTTGCCGTCGGTCGCCGAGAGGGCGGTCTTGCAATCCATCATGCCCGCGCCGGTCTTGTCGCGGAGTTCCTTCACCATCGCGGCGGTGATCGCTGCCATCTGTCTTGTCCTTGCTGTCGGTGCGGCGCAGGCCCGAAGGCCGGCCACGGATCGGAATGATGCGGACGCCTGCATGGGGAAACGCCGACGCTCCGTTTCCGGCCGTCGGCGCGTCCTCTTAACGTCTCAAAGCCGGCGTCAATCGAGAGGCCCGATTGCGACGCGCCGATGACGCGCCGCAACCGCTAACCGAATTACGCGTCGGCGAGATCGCGAGCCTGGGCGACCCAGCCTTCGCGGTCGATCTTGCCGCCGAGCTTCAGGTCGTGGTCGATCTTGGTCACGTCGGCCGGGGTCATCGCAGCGATCTGCCAGAAGTGGTAGATGCCGCCGTCGTTCAGCTTCTGGACCGCGTCCGGACCCATGCCCGAGAGCTTGGTCAGATCGTCCGGAGCGCCACGCGGGGTGGTCAGCGTCTCGAAGGCGCCCGAAGCGGTCTCGAGAGCCTCCTCGACGACCGGCGCCTCGGCGGCGCCGACATCGATGCCCTGGTCGCCCGAGGCGCGGCCGATGCCGTCGATCGCCGAGCGGGCGATCAGGTCGCAATAGAGCTGGATGGCGCGGCCGGCGTCGTCATTGGCCGGGACCGGGAAGGTGATGCCATCCGGATCCGAGTTCGAGTCGACGATCGCGGCGACCGGGATGCCGAGGCGCTGAGCCTCCTTGATCGCCAGCTGCTCCTTGTTGGTGTCGATCACGAAGATCATGTCCGGCGTGCCGCCCATGTCCTTGATGCCGCCCAGAGCCTTCTCGAGCTTGTCGCGCTCACGCGACAGCATCAGGCGCTCCTTCTTGGTCAGGCCGGCGCCGCCGCCGTTGAGCAGCTCGTCGACCTTGCGCAGGCGCTGGATCGAAGCCGAAATGGTCTTCCAGTTGGTCAGCATGCCGCCGAGCCAGCGGGAGTTGACATAGTACTGGGCCGAGCGCTTGGCGGCATCGGCGATCGCATCCTGCGCCTGGCGCTTGGTGCCGACGAAGAGGACGCGGCCGCCGCGAGCAACGGTGTCCGACACGGCCTGCAGGGCGCGGTGCAGCATCGGCACCGACTGCGACAGGTCGAGGATGTGGATGTTGTTGCGGACGCCGAAGATGTACGGGGACATCTTGGGGTTCCAGCGGTGCGACTGGTGGCCGAAATGGGCGCCGGCCTCGAGGAGCTGGCGCATGGAGAAATCAGGCAGAGCCATGGTGTTCTAGTCCTTCCGGTTGAACCTCTGGAGCGCGAATGAACAGGGCATGAGCTGCCACGTCACCGGAACGCCTCGGGAGATCGAGGCGATGCGCTCCATGTGGGATGGGCTGCGCCTTACAGGGGATGGCGCCGCATTGCAAGCCGCTTGGGCCGGGAAAGCCGGGCGCGCGACATGATGATGCCCATGCGGATACCGCATGGGCCCGTCCACAGTTATCCGCCCGGCAGAATGCCGGGGCTCGCCTCACTGCGGCAGCTTGGCGCCCATCTGCTTCACGACATCGCCGATCTGCTTGCAGTAGGCGGCCGGCGTGCTGTTCGTCGCCTTGGCGATCGCCTCGATGTTCTGCTCCATGCCCATGGCCGAGATCGTGCCCTTGCGGCCGGCGGCCTCGGCCGCGTCGCCGCCGCTGACATCGGCCGGCACCGGGATCATCGCGATCATCTTCTTCTGGACGTCGGCGGCCCCGGCGTCGGTGAAACCCTTGTCGGCGCAATAGCCGAGGATGCCGAGCTGATTGCGGGCCGCCTGATAGGCGACCTTGAGCTGATCGGCCTGGGTCTGGGCGACGGACGGGGCGACCGAGCCCAGAAATGCGACCGCGGAGGCGGCCATCAACGACTTGTAAAAGGTCATGGGGAATATCCTCAGGCTATCATGTTCTCAAGCATGCCAAGATGCTCGCCCCCCCGCCGCCGCCTGCCTAGCGCGTGCGACCAGCCTGAACAACCCGGACCGCTCCGACAGGACGGCTGCCGGAGGCTGGATTCGGCGTGACCCTCGACCTGAGAACGATCTTCGTCACCGGCGCGCTGACCTGCTTCATCATCGGCGCACTGCAATTGATGACCTTCGCCACCGGCCGCTTCACCCGCAGCCCGGTCTGGTGGGGCGTCAGTAGCCTGTGCATCGGGATCGGCCTGCTCGGCGCGGCTTTCCGCGGCACGATTCCCGACATCGTCTCGATCGAGTTCGCCAACACCGCGATGCTGGCGGGCTGCCTGCTGCTGCTCTTCGGCATCCGCAACTTCGCCGGCCGCGAGCTCAACTGGTTCGGCTTCGGGGTGGTGCTCCTCGGCATCTGGACCCTGCTCGCACTCTCGCCGGGAACAGAGGGCTATTCGACGCGCGTCATGGTCGTGGCGACGGTGATGGCGCTCTGCGATGCCGCGATCGTGCGCGAGGCCGTCCGGCTCGGCCGGCAGGAAAGGCTGCGCTCGGCCTGGCTCCTGGCTGCGCTGTTCATGCCGACCGTGGTGATCTATGCCGGGCGCATCACGCTGGCGGCGCTGGACCAGGTCGGCACGACGCTGTTCCCCACCGATTCGGGAGCGACGGGCTGGCTCGCCGCGACCGGCGTCGCCTTCGTCATCCTCAGAGGCCAGGCGCTGCTGCTGCTCGCGGCCGAGCGCAGCAACCGGATTCTCGCGACGCTCGCCCGGCGCGATCCGCTGACCGGGGCGATGAACCGCTCCGGCCTCGAGCAATGGCTGGCGCGGCAAGCGCGCGGCGAGCAGCACGCGGCGCTGCTGCTCATCGACATCGACCATTTCAAGCAGATCAACGACACGCTCGGCCATGCCACCGGTGACCGCATCCTGCGGCTCTTCGCCAGCACCGTGCAGGAACAGCTGCGCAGCACCGACATCCTGGCCCGGCAGGGCGGTGACGAATTCACCATCATCCTGCCCGATATCGGAGTCCGGGAAGCGGTGCGGGTGGCCGAGCGCCTCCGCGGCGCCTTCCGCGACAAGGTCGCCGATCTCGCCGAGATCGGTTTGCAGCCGACGCTCAGCATCGGCGTGGCCGAGGTTGAAATCGGCGGGCGCGAGCTTGACGACCTCCTCGTCGAGGCTGACGAGGCGCTCTACCGCGCCAAGCGGCTCGGGCGCGACCGCGTCCAGGCGCAGCTCAAGCCGGCGGCATGACTCCGGGCTTAGCCTCGGGGCGCGAGGGTCGCGGCCGAGACGCGCTTGATCCCAGCTGCGGCCATCTCGGCCCAGGCCCGGTCGAGCGAACCCTCGAGATCGATCGCGCGGCAGGCATCCTCGACCACGATCGTCTCGAAGCCGGCGCGGGCGGCATCCTGTGCCGTCCAGCTCACGCAGAAATCCGTCGCGAGCCCGGCAATGACGACCTTCGCGATGCCGCGCTCGCGTAGATAGCCCTCCAGTCCCGTCCGCGTCTGGCGATCGGCCTCGATGAAGCCGGAATAGCTGTCGATGCTCTGGCGAAAGCCCTTGCGGATCACCGCCTCGGCATGGGGCAGATCGAGCCCGGCATGGAAGGCGGCGCCCGCCGTGCCCTGCACGCAATGATCCGGCCAGAGCACCTGCAGGCCATAGACCAGCTCGATCGTCTCGAAGGGTTTACGGCCCGAATGGCTGGAGGCGAAGGAGGCGTGTCCGGCCGGATGCCAGTCCTGCGTCAGCACGACCTGGCGGAAGCGGCGCCCGAGCGCATTGACGACGGGCACGATCGCGTCGCCATCCGGCACGGCGAGGCTGCCGCCCGGACAGAAATCGTTCTGGACGTCGACCACGAGCAGCGCGGTCCGGTCGTCGGCCATTGATGCGCTCCTATTGCAGCCTGACATCGACCACGCCGGGCGCGGCGCGCACGGCATTGGCGATCTGCTGGTTGACCGGGAACTTGCCGGGCAATTCGATCTCGACCTCCTGCGCGCCGTCATCGATGATCATGATGATCGAGACCTTGCCCTCAGCGCGCATGGCGTCGCGCGGGCGGATGCGCTCGGCGACAGAGGCAACCGCCTTGTCGTCGCGCAGATAGACGACGAGATCCTGCTTCTGGCGCGCGGCGAGCCCATCGAGCTCCTCGGCATCCTCGATGCGCGGGCGTACCTCTTCGCCGTCGAGCACGGCCGACAGGCGCAGCACCAGCGCCCTGCCCGGCTCGAGCAGGTCGCGCAGCTTCATCAACCCTTCCGAGAACAGCACCGCCTCGAACTGGCCGCTCGGATCGGACAGGTTGACGATGCCCATCTTGGAGCCGGACTTGGTGCGTCGCTCCGACTTGTCGATGACGGAAACAGCGACCTTGCCGACGCCGGTGCCGTTGACCTTCACCGTCTGCGCGAAATCGGCATAGCGCTGCACGCGCAGCCGCTTCAGCACATGCTCGTAATCATCGAGCGGGTGGCCGGAGAGGAAGAAGCCGACCGCCTCATGCTCGCGCCTGAGCTTTTCGGCCGGCGCCCAGGGCTCGACCTGCGGGATGCGGAAGGCTTCCTGCACCACGCCGCCGCCGAGCAGGTCGAACTGGCCGGCCGCCGCCTCGTCGCGGGTGCGGTTCGAGAGCGCCAGCATGCCGTCGAGCGCCGCGACAGCGCGCGCGCGGTCCGCCTCCAGCTCGTCGAGCGCCCCCGCTGCGATCAGCGCTTCCAGCGTGCGGCGATTGACGAGCCGGGTATCGATGCGGCGGGCGAGATCGGCGAGATCGCGGAACGGTCCGTTGGCCTGCCGCGCCGCCACCAGCGATTCCACCGCCGCGGTGCCGACGCCCTTGATGGCCCCAAGCGCATAGAAGATCTTGCCGTCGGCGACGTCGAACTCGACGCCGGACTGGTTGATCGCCGGCCGCTCGACCTTGATGCCGAGCCGCTCGGCATCGCGGCGGAATTCCGAGAGCTTGTCGGTGTTGCCCATGTCGAGCGTCATCGACGCCGCCAGGAACTCGACCGGGTAGTTCGCCTTCAGATAGGCGGTCTGGAAGGCGACGATGGCATAGGCCGCCGCATGGCTCTTGTTGAAGCCGTAATCCGCGAACTTCGCCAACAGGTCGAAGATTTCGGAGGCGATGTCCTTCTTGATGCCGCCCTCGATCGCGCCCTTCACGAAGCGGTCGCGCTGGGCGTCCATCTCCGCCTTGATCTTCTTGCCCATGGCGCGGCGCAGCAGATCGGCTTCGCCGAGCGAATAGCCCGAGAGCGCCTGCGCCACCTGCATCACCTGTTCCTGGTAGACGATGATGCCGTGGGTCTCGCGCAGCCAGGGCTCCATGCCGGGATGGAGATAGGTCGGGTCTTCCAGTCCGAGCTTGCGGCGGCAATAGGTCGGGATGTTGTCCATCGGGCCCGGCCGATAGAGCGCCACCAGCGCGATCAGGTCCTCGATCCGGTCGGCCTTCATCTCGACCAGCGCCTTGCGCATGCCGACCGATTCCACCTGGAACACGCCGACCGTCTCGCCGCGCGCCAGCATGGCGTAGGTCGTCGGATCGTCGAAGGGCAGTTGCGCCAGATCGATATGGATGCCGCGCTGGGCGATCAGCTTCACCGCCGTGGTCAGCGTGGTCAGCGTCTTCAGGCCGAGGAAGTCGAACTTCACCAGCCCGGCCTGCTCGACCCATTTCATGTTGAACTGGGTGACGCGCATGCCGGTGCGCGGATCGACCGAGAGTGCCACGAGCTGCTCCAGCGGCCGGTCGCCGATCACCACGCCTGCGGCGTGAGTCGAAGCATGGCGGTGAAGCCCTTCCAGCTTCTGGCCAATTTCGAGCAGCCGCGCGACGATCGGCTCCTCCTCGGCGGCCTGCTGCAGCTTGGGTTCGCCCTCGATCGCATCCTTCAACGAGATCGGCTTGGCCGGGTTCTGCGGCACGAGCTTCGTCAGCTTGTCGACCTGGCCATAGGGCATTTCGAGCACGCGGCCGACGTCGCGCAGCACGCCGCGGGCGAGCAGCGTGCCGAAGGTGATGATCTGGGCGACGCGTTCCTGCCCGTAATGGTGCTTCACATAGTCGATCACCTCTTCTCGCCGGTTCTGGCAGAAGTCGATGTCGAAGTCGGGCATCGAGACGCGGTCGGGATTGAGGAAGCGCTCGAAGAGCAGGCCGAAGCGCAGCGGATCGACGTCGGTGATCGTCAGCGCATAGGCGACCAGCGAGCCTGCGCCCGAGCCGCGGCCCGGACCGACCGGGATGTCATGGTTCTTCGCCCATTTGATGAAGTCCGAGACGATCAGGAAGTAGCCCGGGAACTTCATCCGGGTGATGATCGAGAGCTCGAAATCGAGCCGCTTCTCGTAATCCTCGACGGTGAAGCCTTCGGCCGGGCCGTGCTTGGCAAGCCGCGCAGCAAGCCCGGCGCGGGCCTGATCCTGCAGCTCCTCCGCCTCGTCACGCCCCTCCTCGCCGAAGCGCGGCAGGATCGGCTTGCGGGTCGAGACGCGCCAATGGCAGCGCATCGCGATCTCGACGGTGTTCGCCAGCGCTTCCGGCAGGTCGGCGAAGCGCTTCTTCATCTCGGCGCGCGAGGCGAAATAATGCTCCGGCGTAACGCGGCGGCGCGTGCCGTCGGAAACGAGGCGCCCCTCGGCCACGGCCAGCAGCGCGTCATGCGCGTCGAAATCGGCAGGCTTGGCGAAGAAGGGTTCGTTGGTCGCGACGATCGGCAGGTCTGCGTCGTAGGCGAGGCGCAAGAGATGCGCTTCCCGCGTCGCCTCGCCCTCGCCGCCATGTCGCTGGATCTCGACATAAAGCCGGTCCCCATAGATGCCGGCGAGCGTCGCGAGGCGCGAAGCGGCCTGCGGAAGCTGGCCGAGTCGCAGGGCGACATCCACCGGTCCGCCCTGCCCCCCGGTCAGCGCGATCAGGCCGCTATTATAGGCGGCAAGACGCTCGACCGTGGTGATCGGCTGGCCCGAGCCGCCGGTCGCCAGCGCCGCCTCGCTAACGAGCTTCATCAGGTTGCCGTAGCCGCCCTCGTCCATGGCCAGCAGGACGATATGCGGCAGGCGCTGCGGCTGTGTCGGCTTGCGGCTGCCCTCGCCTTCATCGGCGAAATCGACGGAGAGCTGCACGCCGACGATCGGCTGCAGGCCGGAGCCCGCCAGCTTCTCGGAGAATTCGAGACCGCCGAAGAGATTGTCGGTATCGGTCAGTGCTAAAGCCGGCTGGCCGTCGGCCACCGCCATCTTGGCGAGCGTCGCGATCGTCATCGCGCCTTCGAGCAGCGAATAGCTCGAATGGACATGCAGGTGGACGAAGCCGATCTCCTGGAGAACGCGCGCCTCGTCGGCTTCCCTGCTCATGTCCCACTCCTGTCGCCGCAACCGGGCGACTCGTCCTTACCCGGCCCTTCTTATGCGTCCTGGGCGGGGCCGGCGTCGAGGCCTTATGGGCCCGTCTGTGGATGGCTCCTGCCGTCCTCAGACATGCGGGCCGGAGAGAATAGCGGCCCAGAGCCAGATCATGCCGAGGAAGACGCCGAGCGAGGCGATCTCGGCAAGGCCGGCGGCGAATTTACGCGCTGCAGTCATGAGAACCTCCTGTGTTTCTGATACGTTCATATTAGTTCGCTATTTGTTCTCGTCAATGTCGATAGGGAAGCGGGCAGCGCGAACCCGGCATAGCGGTTAATGAAATCCTACCGATGCTCTGATGCGGGCGTTGGCGATCAGTCTCGCCGCTCTGGATTTTGCAGCGTCATGCTCGGGCTTGTCCCGACCACCCACGCCTTCTTTCGACGAGGGCCGTGCTCAAGACGTGGATGCTCGCCACAAGGGCGAGCATGACGCGGGGCGTTCCGCTCAGAAGCCGTCTTTGTCATTCCGGGGGCACCACAGGCGCGAATCCGGAATGACAAAGGTGGTGGTGCCGGTAAGGAACAGCCTGACGGCCGCTGCCGCCTACAGCTTGACGACGAGCCCGTCGCGGATCGTGACCTGCCGGTCCATCTGGCGGGCGAGATCGAGGTTATGCGTCGCGATCAGCGCCGCCAGCCCCGAGGCCCGCGCCAGCGCCATCAACGTGCCGAAGACATGCTGCGCGGTCTGCGGATCCAGATTGCCGGTCGGCTCGTCGGCCAGCAACAGGCGCGGCCCGTTGGCGACGGCGCGGCCGATGGCAACGCGCTGCTGCTCGCCGCCGGACAATTCGCCCGGCAGATGGTCGAGCCGCTCGCCGAGGCCGAGGAAGGTCAGAAGTTCCGATGCCCGCTCCTCCGCGAGGCCGCGGGCGAGGCCGCGGATGCGCTGCGGCAGCACCACGTTCTCCAGCGCCGTGAACTCGGGCAGGAGATGGTGGAACTGGTAGACGAAGCCGATCTCGGTACGGCGCAGCCGCGTGCGGCCCTTGTCGTCGAGCTTGGTCGTGGCGAGCCCGCCGACGAACACCTCGCCGGAATCGGGCTTCTCTAGCAGGCCAGCGACATGCAGCAGCGTCGACTTGCCGGTGCCGCTCGGCGCAACCAGGGCGACGACCTCGCCCGGCCAGAGCGCGAAATCGGCCTTGCGCAGCACTTCGAGCGGCGCGTCGCTCTGCGGGTAGTAGCGCTCGACCTGGGAGAGGAAGAGCGCGGGCATTTCCTGTGCCATCGGCTCAACCCATCCTGAGAGCTTCGACCGGGTCGAGGCGTGCCGCCTTCCAGGCCGGATAGAGCGTCGCCAGCAGCGACAGGGTCAGCGCCATCACCACCACGCTCGTCACCTCGCTCCAGTCGATGACGGAGGGGATGTCGCTGAGGAAACGCACCGTCGGGTCCCAGAGATTGGCGCCAGTGATCCAATTCAGCGCCGCCATGATCGACTTGATGTTCTTGGCGAAGACGATGCCGAGAGCGAGCCCGGCCAAAGTGCCGATGACGCCGATCGCCGCCCCCGTAATCAGGAAGACGCGTAGCACCGTGCCGCGCGTGCAGCCCATGGTGCGCATGATCGCGATATCGGCGGTCTTGTCCTTCACCAGCATGATCAGGCCGGAGACGATGTTCAGCGCCGCGACCAGCACGATCAGGGTCAGGATGATGAACATCACGTTGCGCTCGACTTCCAGCGCATTGAAGAAGCTTCGATTTCTCTGGCGCCAGTCGGAGAGCACGAGCGGGCGCGGCGCATCGGCCTCGATCGCGTCGCGGACGGCCTGGGTCCGGTCTGGATTGTCGACGAAGATCTCGATGACGTTCACGTCGCCGTCGCGGTTGAAATAGGCCTGCGCCTCGGCGAGCGGCATGTAGACGAAGGTGCCGTCGAACTCGGTCATGCCGATCTCGAAGATCGCCTTGACCGGATAGGCCTTGATGCGCGGCGCTGTGCCGAAGGGCGTCGAGGCCCCTTGCGGCGAGACCAGCGTCATCATGTCATTGACCTGGATGCCCAACGCGTTGGCGAGGCGGCGGCCAATGGCGACGCCAGGCGTCCCGCCATCGAAGCCATCGAGCGTGCCGCCCTTGATGTTGCCGCCGATGAAGGGGATCGCCTTGATGTCGCTCTCGCGGATGCCGCGGACCAGCACGCCATTGTTGCCGGTCTGCGAGGAGGCGAGCGCCTGTCCCTCGACCAGCGGGATCGCGAGCTTGATGCCGGAGATCTTGCTGAGCCGCGCCGCGACGCTGTCGTAATCATCGAGCGGCCGGTCGATCGGCGTCGCGAAGATATGGCCGTTCACGCCGACGATCTTGCTCAGCAGCTCGATCCGGAAGCCGTTCATCACCGACATCACGATGATCAGCGTCGCGACGCCGAGCATGATACCGAGGAAGGAGAAGCCGGCGATGACCGAGACGAAACCCTCGCGGCGACGCGTGCGCAGATAGCGTCCGGCAAGCAGCCACTCGAAACCGGCGAAGGCCTTGGTTCCGGTCGGGACCTCGGCGCTGTCGGCGACGGCGCTCATGCGGCAGCTCCCACGATGTCCAGCTTCATGACGGTGCCCGCCGTCACGCCGTCCTGCCCTTGAAGCGGTCGAGCGCGGCCTCGAGCGAGACGAGTTCGCGCTCGCCACCGGCGCGGCGCTTGATCTCGACCTTGCCCTCGGCCAGCCCCTTCGGGCCGACGATGATCTGCCAGGGCACGCCGATCAGGTCGGCGGTGGCGAATTTGGCGCCCGGCCGGTCGTCGGTGTCGTCGAGCACGGCGTCGTAGCCCTTGGCGAGCAGGTCCTTGTAGATGCGCTCGGCCGCACCGTCGGTCGCCGCGTCGCCGGCCTTGAGGTTGATCACCGCGATGTCGAAGGGCGCGATCTCCTCGGGCCAGACGATGCCGGCATCGTCATGGCCGGCCTCGATCAGCGCCGCGACGAGGCGGCTCGGCCCGATGCCGTAGGAGCCGCCATGCAGAAGCACGGGCTGGCCGTCCGGCCCGGCGACCGTCGCGCCCATCGGCTCGGAATATTTCGTGCCGAAATAGAAGATATGGCCGACCTCGATGCCGCGCGCCGAGACGCGCTTGTCTTCGGGAACCGCTTCGAAGGCTGCCTTGTCGTGCATCTCCTCGGTCGCGGCGTAGAGGCTCGTCCACTTGTCGAAGACGCCCTGCAGGCCGGCAACGCTGTCGAAATCGGTATCGGCGGCCGGCGTCTCGAAGTTCAGGTAGTCGCTGTGGCAGAAGACCTCGCTCTCGCCGGTCGAGGCAAGCACGATGAACTCGTGGCTGAGGTCGCCGCCGATCGGGCCGGTATCGGCCTTCATCGGGATCGCCTTCAGGCCGAGCCGCGCGAAGGTGCGCAGATAGGCCGTGAACATACGGTTATAGGCGTGGCGCGCCGCGTCCTTGTCGAGATCGAAGGAATAGGCGTCCTTCATCAGGAACTCGCGGCCGCGCATCACGCCGAAGCGCGGGCGGACCTCGTCGCGGAACTTCCACTGGATGTGGTAGAGATTGAGCGGCAGGTCCTTGTAGGACTTGACGTAGGAACGGACGATCTCGGTGACCATTTCCTCGTTGGTCGGCCCGTAGAGCATGTCGCGATCATGCCGGTCCTTGATGCGCAGCATCTCCTTGCCATAGGCGTCGTAGCGCCCGCTCTCGCGCCAGAGATCGGCCGACTGGATGGTCGGCATCAGGATCTCGACGGCACCCGAGCGGTCCTGCTCCTCGCGGATGACGTTGCTGATCTTGTTCAGCACGCGCAGGCCCAGCGGCAGCCAGGAATAGATGCCCGCCGATTGCTGGCGGATCATGCCGGCGCGCAGCATCAGCCGGTGCGAGACGATCTCCGCTTCCTTGGGCGTGTCGCGCAGAAGGGGCAGGAAATAGCGGGAAAGACGCATCGGAAAACCTGTCGGAGGGCCCTGCGCGCAGAATCGCGCCGGGAGATCGGAGAGCGAGTCGGCCTAGCTGAGAGACACCATCGCTCTCGGCAAAATGCAAACCAAAATCAGCAGGAAGCGGCGGAAGATGGCGAAGTTATGTGCCTTTAGCGAGGGATAGCGCCGTCAGCCCTTGGCGAAGCGCGCCTTCAGCGCTGCGAGCACCGGGGCCGGCACGAAGGGCGAGACATCCCCGCCCATCGCCGCGATCTGGCGCACCAGCGTCGCGGTGATGTAGCGCACACCGGGCGAGGCCGGCAGGAACACGGTTTGCACATCCGGCGCCATCGTGCCGTTCATCCCGGCCATCTGCATCTCGTAGTCGAGATCGCTGCCGTCGCGCAGGCCGCGGATGATGATCGAAGCCCCCGCCCGGCGCGCCGCGTCCACCGCGAGATCGTCGAAGGTCACGACGTCGAGCGCGGCGCCCTTGGCTGCCAGCAGGGGCCCGGCGACGGCGCGCAGCAATTCGGCACGGATATCGACGGAGAGCAGCGGCGTCTTGCCGGGATGGACCCCGATCGCCAGGACGAGCCTGTCGCAGAGGCCGGCGGCCGCCGCGATAACGTCGGCATGGCCGTTGGTCACGGGGTCGAAGGAGCCGGTATAGAAAGCGATGCGTGCCATGGGGCCAGCGTTAGCGGCTGGACCGGAAGACGACAAGTCTTCTCAGGGGCTTGGGCAACTTCAGGTCAGCGGCACCAGCGCGACGAGCGCTGCGGCGCTGCCGATGATGATCGAGACGAGGACCATGAGGGACGCCGTAGCGGAAGCGCGGCGGGAGCTGGCGAAGGACAGGCGGGTATCCATGAAGATAACCTCGGCGAATCGCGGTTGATCCGGTTTCCCTTGGGTGATGGCCGGCGGAGGCCGTCCCAAGGCGAGATTTTGACGAAACGGTGACATCGGCCGCTTGTTCCGGCTTTCGATTGCCTTTTCGGGGCTCCCAAGCCTAAACGAACGCGCCATGCTGACGATCAACGACATCACCTACCGTCTCGGCGAGCGCCTGCTGCTCGACCATACCGGCGCCGCCATCCCCGATGGCGCGCGCGTCGGCTTCGTCGGCCGCAACGGCACCGGCAAGACCACGCTGTTCAAGATCATCACCGGCGATTTCGGCACCGAGAGCGGCAATATCAGCCTGCCGAGGGGCCGACGCATCGGCGGCGTCGCACAGGAAGCGCCGGGTGGCCCGGAGACGCTGATCGAGGTTGTGCTCGCGGCGGATACAGAGCGCACAGCCCTGATGACCGAAGCGGAAACCGCGACCGATCCGCACCGCATCGCCGAGATCGGCACGCGGCTCGCCGATATCGGTGCGCATTCCGCCCCGGCGCGTGCCGCGATGGTGCTGCACGGGCTCGGCTTCAACGAAGAGGCGCAGCAGCGCCCCTGCTCCGATTTCTCGGGGGGCTGGCGGATGCGCGTCGCGCTCGCCGCCGTGCTGTTCTCCGAGCCCGACCTGCTGCTGCTCGACGAACCCACCAACTATCTCGACCTCGAAGGCACGCTCTGGCTCTACGATTATCTGGAGCGCTATCCACATACCGTGATCGTCATCAGCCACGATCGCGAATTGCTGGACACCTCGGTCGACCACATCATGCATCTCGACCAGGGCAAGCTGACGCTCTATCGCGGCGGCTATTCCTCATTCGAAAAGCAGCGCGCCGAGAAGCAGATGCAGCTCGCCCGCGCCAAGGAGAAGCAGGACGCCGAGCGCAAGCATCTCCAGTCCTTCGTCGACCGCTTCAAGGCCAAGGCGACCAAGGCCCGGCAGGCGCAGTCGCGCGTCAAGCGGCTGGAGAAGATGCAGACCATCGCCGCGATCGTCGATCGCGACGTGCAGCCCTTCGTCTTCCCCGGCCCGGAAAAGCCGCTCTCGCCGCCGATGATCGTGCTGGAGGATGCCGCCGCCGGCTATGGCGAGCGTAAGGTCTTGTCGCGGCTCAACCTGTCATTGGCGCCGGACGACCGCATCGCGCTGCTCGGCTCGAACGGCAACGGCAAGTCGACCTTCTGCAAGCTGATCGGCGGCCGGCTCGACGCGATGTCCGGCGAGATGAAGAAGTCGAGCAAGCTGGAGACGGCCTATTTCGCCCAGCACCAGCTCGACGAACTGCGCATCGAGGACACGCCGGTCGGCCATCTGCGCGACCTGATGCCGGATGCGCCGGAAGCGAAGGTCCGCTCCAAGGCGGCGCAGATCGGCTTCCCCGCCTCCAAGGCCGACACACCGGTGAAGCTGCTCTCCGGCGGCGAGAAGGCCCGCCTGATGCTGGGGCTCGCGACCTTCCACGGGCCGCATCTGCTGATCCTCGACGAGCCGACCAACCATCTCGACATCGACAGCCGCACCGCGCTGGTCAACGCGATCAACGAGTATCCCGGCGCCGTCATCCTCGTCAGTCACGACCGCTTCCTGATCGAGGCCTGCGCCGACCGGCTCTGGCTCGTCGGCGGCGGCACCGTGAAGAATTTCGACGGCGACATGGACGATTACCGCACCTATGTGCTGGGCGCCGCCAAGGCCGAGAAGCGCGGCAAGCCTGCGCCGGATGCTACCGCCAAGCCCAAGGCCGACGAGCGCAAGGAAGCGGCGACGAAGCGGGCCGCCCAAGGGCCGCTCAGGCAGAAGCTCAATCTCGCCGAGGCGCGCATCGCCAAGCTGACCGGCCTGATCGAAAAGGTCGACGCGGCGCTCGCAAACGGCGCCTTCTCCCGCGAGCCCGACAAGGCGCTGCAGATCTCGCGCCAGCGCGCGGAACTGTCGGAGGCGCTGGCGGCAGCGGAAGAGGAATGGCTGCTGCTCGGCGAGGAACTGGAGAACGCCTGAGGCGTCAGGCCTCCGGTATCCGGGGCTGTCGCGGCTGACCGCCTATTGGCGCGGGACGCAGGCGCCGAGCCTCAGCATGGTTCCGGCCGGGCAGGTATATGCGCCGGTGGGCTGCGAGATCGGCCGGACGGATTCGCAGCAGGCACCGCGGACGACATAGCCGCTCGGGCAGCCGCCGGACATATCCATGCGGTCCTTGCCGTCTCGGGTCGGGCGGCACGACCCGGACGCGAGCGCACCATCGGCGGCCCCCAGGGCGATCGCGACCAGCGCGGTGGCGAGAGCGAATCTGATCATGGGCGATAATGTACGACGGCGGTGGGGGCGTCGGCCACTCCGACCGCCTGTTCACCGTGCGGCTGCCCGAGAGCCCCAATCCAACGCGGCCGCGCGCTAGCTGGCCGGATCGTACATGAACTCGCGGAGTTCCTGCGAGCAGCGGCAAGCGCCTGCGAGCTTCGCTGCCCATTTCACCGCCTCCTCACGCGTCGGCAGCTCCAGCACCGCAAAGCCGCCATTGAGGCGGCTGCCCGGATAAATCTCCTCGGATACCGATCCATCGGCAGCGACGAGCACGGGGGCGACCGGCTCGTTGATCCCGCCGCCAAAGACATAGACGCCGGCCGCCTTGGCTTCCTCGATCACGGCATGGGAATCGACGGAGGCGGCGGCCAGCTGCTCGCCCGTGACCACCATCGCTTCGCTTGGAAAGGAGATCAGGTATTTCGTCATGCCGCGATGATGTGCGGCAGCTTCGGAGGAGACAAGCGCGCCAGGCGGCTCAGTCGCGCCTTCTCGCACGATCCTGACAAGGATTGGCAGTTGTCGCGCCAGCAAAGGCGCTGGGCTGCGACGGAGGAGCAATGGTTGCCGGGTGAAGAGCTGAGAACGCCTGAGGCGTTCCCGGCTACGACCTCAGCCCTTGCCGCCCTTCATCGCCAGCGCGATCAGCTCATTGGCGAAGTCGATCAGTTCCTTCGGGATGCCGCCGACAGCCTGCACGCCGAGATAGATCAGGTAGATGAAGGCCGGCACCAGGATCCAGCCCAGCACCTCCTCGAAGATCTTGCGGCGGCGACGGCGCCGGTCCCGCTTCTCGAACCAGCCGAGCTTTTCCTTCTTCGGGCGCGCCGGCGCGACAGGCGCCGCCGGGGCCTCCTGAAGCACCTCGCCGCCATCGGCGGCGAGGCTCGCGGTCTTTCGCTTGAACAACACGTTCTTATGCCTTCGTCAGCGGAACCTTCGGCACCGTGCGGACGCCCTTGGCCGAGGCCTTCGGCGCGCCACCCGTCCCATCCGGAGTTCCGCCACCTTTAGGCGCTCGCCGCGGCGGAGTCTTGCTCGTTTTGCCGGTAGCCGCAGCTTTCGCGCGCGGCTTCGGCACGCGCTTGGCCGTGGCGGCCGCGACATCCTTCTCCGGCTTGGGCCTGGCCGGCCCGTCCGGGAATTCGAGGCCGAGCACCTTGATGCCGGTCTCCGACTGGACGACGACGACCTTGACCGCGCCGCCATTCTTCAGGCGCCCGAACAGCACCTCGTCGGCGAGCGGCGTCTTGATCGTCTGCTGGATCAGGCGGGCCATCGGCCGGGCGCCCATCGCCTCGTCATAGCCATTGTCGACCAGCCACTCGCGCGCCTCGTCCGAAAGCTCGATCGTGACGTTGCGGTCGGCGAGCTGCGCTTCGAGCTGGAGCACGAACTTGTCGACGACGCGCGCGACCACCGTCTTCGGCAGATGGCCGAAGGAGATGACTGAATCGAGCCGGTTGCGGAATTCCGGGGCGAACAGCTTGTTGATCGCCTCGGTATCGTCGCCCTCGCGCTTGGTCCGGGTGAAGCCATAGGCGTTGCGGGCCATGTCGGCGGCGCCGGCATTGGTGGTCATGATCAGGATGACGTTCCTGAAATCGACCTGCTTGCCGTTATTGTCGGTCAGCTTGCCGTGGTCCATCACCTGCAGGAGGATGTTGAACAGGTCCGGATGGGCCTTCTCGATCTCGTCCAGCAGCAGCACGCTATGCGGATGCTGGTCGATCTGATCGGTGAGCAACCCGCCCTGGTCGAAGCCGACATAGCCGGGAGGCGCGCCGATCAGCCGCGAGACGGTGTGGCGCTCCATATATTCGGACATGTCGAAGCGGATCAGCTCGACGCCGAGCGAGGAGGCGAGCTGGCGCGCGACCTCGGTCTTGCCGACGCCGGTCGGGCCGGCGAAGAGATAGCAGCCGATCGGCTTTTCGCCGTCGCGCAGGCCCGCGCGGGCGAGCTTGATCGAGGAGGACAGGGCCTCGATCGCCTTCTCCTGACCGTAAACGGTGCGCTTGAGCGTGGTCTCGAGATTGCGCAGCACCTCGGCATCGTCCTTGGAGACCGTCTTGGCCGGGATGCGCGCCATGGTCGCGATCGCCGCCTCGATCTCCTTCACGCCGATCGTCTTCTTGCGCTTCGACTCGGTCACCAGCATCTGCGAGGCGCCGGTCTCGTCGATCACGTCGATCGCCTTGTCCGGCAGCTTGCGGTCATGGATGTAGCGGGCCGAGAGCTCCACCGCCGCCTTGATGGCGTCGTTGGTGTAGCGCAGCTTATGGAACTCCTCGAAATAGGGCTTTAGGCCCTTGAGGATCTCGATCGTGTCCGGCACCGACGGCTCGTTGACGTCGATTTTCTGGAAGCGGCGCACCAGCGCCCGGTCCTTCTCGAAATACTGGCGGTATTCCTTGTAGGTGGTCGAGCCGATGCAGCGCAGCGAGCCCGAGGCCAGCGCCGGCTTCAGCAGGTTGGAGGCGTCCATCGCGCCGCCCGAGGTCGCACCGGCACCGATCACCGTGTGGATCTCGTCGATGAACATGATCGCCTTCGGGTGCTGCTCGATCTCCTTCATCACCTGCTTGAGGCGCTCCTCGAAATCGCCGCGATAGCGCGTGCCGGCGAGCAGCGTGCCCATGTCGAGCGAGAAGACGGTCGCGTCCTCCAGCACTTCCGGCACCTCGCCGCGCGTGATCTTGAGCGCGAGGCCCTCGGCGATCGCCGTCTTGCCGACGCCGGGGTCGCCGACCAGCAGCGGGTTGTTCTTCTGGCGGCGGCAGAGGATCTGGATCGTGCGCTGCACCTCGGCCTCGCGGCCGATCAGCGGATCGATGCGCCCGTCCCTCGCCTTGCGGTTGAGGTTGACGCAGTAAGCGTCCAGCGCGCTTTCCTTTTTCTTCTTGTCCTTGTCCTCCGGCTGGCCCTGCTCGGAGCGCTGCTCGCGCTGCGGCTCGCCCTCTTCCTCGGACCCGCGGACAGGTCGGCTCTCGCTGGCGCCGGGGCGCTTGGCGATGCCGTGGCTGATATAGTTGACCGCGTCGTAGCGGGTCATGTCCTGCTCCTGCAGGAAGTAGGCGGCATGGCTCTCGCGCTCGGCGAACATCGCGACGAGCACATTGGCGCCGGTCACCTCCTCGCGGCCCGAGGACTGGACATGGATCACCGCGCGCTGGATGACGCGCTGGAAGCCGGCTGTCGGCTTGGAATCGTCACGGCCATCGGTGACGAGATTGGTCAGCTCCGCGTCGATGTAATCGACGAGGTTGCGCCTGAGCAGGTCGAGATCGACGCTGCAGGCGCGCATCACCGCCGCCGCGTCCTGGTCGTCGACCAACGCGAGCAAGAGGTGTTCGAGGGTGGCGTATTCGTGACGGCGCTCATTGGCGAGGGCCAGAGCCCGGTGAAGCGCCTGTTCGAGGCTGCGCGAGAAACTCGGCAAGGGGCGCGCTCCTATCTGATTTCCAAAAGAACTCGATGACCCAAGGCTACTTTTTCTCCATCACGCATTGCAGCGGATGCATGTGCTTGCGCGCCAGATCCATGACGAGCGTAACCTTGGTCTCGGCGACTTCGTAGGTAAAGACGCCGCATTCGCCGACGCCGTTCTGATGCACATGCATCATGATCTGCGTAGCTTCGGCGCGGTCCTTGTTGAAGAACCGCTCCAGAACGTGAACGACGAACTCCATCGGGGTGTAGTCGTCGTTGAGCAGCAGGACGCGGTAGAGATTGGGCTTGCGCGTCCGCGTCCGGGTGAGGACGGCGGTGCCGCTGCCCTCGCGCCCGTTGCCTTCGCGCCCGCCGCCATCGTTCGGCGGCTGGCCGCGCTTGGGGCGGTCGGCCATGACGAGCCCGTCGCCGGCGCGCACCGGACGCCCTGCCTGCCTTGCCCTGTCCTGGCCTGACTGCATCATTTTCGTACGCGCCGTATTCACATCCGATCCTGCATCGCCAATCGAGATAGTGCTTCGCTTGCGAATTTACAGACCTCGCCCCTGCTTCGCCAGCCCGTTCGCAAGGGAGCCCAATCTATAAGCTCGTTGCAGGGCTGCCCTGACTTGACCCGGCCGGGCTCAACTCGACATAAGCCCGGCAAGCACCCGGCAGCCCGCTGGACAAGGACGCCGCCATGACTCCCAACGCCACCGTCACCATCGGCGAGGATCTCGCCCGCCCCGTGCGCTTCGGCAATGCGTTGCCGCTCGCACTGATCGCAGGCCCCTGCCAGATGGAAAGCCGCAACCATGCGCTCGAATGCGCGCTGGCGCTCAGGGAGATCGCCGAGGAGCTGAATATCGGCCTCGTCTTCAAGGCCTCCTTCGACAAGGCCAACCGCACCAGCGTCAAGGGCGCCCGTGGCATCGGCATGAAGGCGGCCCTGCCCGTCTATGCCGAGATTCGCGAGCGCACCGGCCTGCCGGTTCTCACCGACGTTCACGAGGTCGACCAATGCGCGCCGGTGGCCGAGGTCGTCGATATCCTCCAGATCCCGGCCTTCCTCTGCCGCCAGACCGACCTGCTCGTCGCCGCCGCGAAGACCGGCCGCGTCGTCAATGTCAAGAAGGGCCAGTTCCTCGCCCCCTGGGACATGGTCAATGTCGCCGCCAAGGTGACCGAGAGCGGCAATGCCAACGTGATGCTGACCGAGCGCGGCGCCTCCTTCGGCTATAATACGCTGGTCTCCGACATGCGCGCCCTGCCGACCATGGCCGAGATCGGCGCGCCGGTGATCTTCGACGCCACCCATTCGGTGCAGCAGCCCGGCGGCAAGGGCGCCTCGACCGGCGGCCAGCGCGAGTTCGTACCGGTCCTGTCGCGCGCGGCGGTCGCCGTCGGCGTCGCCGGCCTCTTCATCGAGACCCATCCCGACCCCGACAAGGCGCCCTCGGACGGCCCCAACATGGTGCCGCTCGCCGAGTTCAAGGGCCTGATCGCCGAACTCCAGGCGTTCGACCGCCTCGCCAAGTCGCGGACGGCCCCGGCGGCACTCGCCTATGTCTGAACCCGCCAAGGCCTCCGGCGACAATCTGGGGGCCCTGATCCCGGTCCTCGGACTCTGCGGTTTCGCCTCCACCTTCACCATGCGGCTGATCGACCCGCTGGTGCCGACCCTGGCCGTCGAGTTCGGCCAGAGCGTTCATCAGATCGCCTTCCTGGTGACGGCCTTCGCCAGCTGCTACGCGCTCGGCCAGCCCTTTCTCGGCCCGATCGCCGATTCCGTCGGCAAGCTGCGCAGCATCGCCACCTGCCTCGCAGCGCTGTGCGTGCTTTCGATCCTTGCCGCCTTCGCGACCAGCTTCTGGATGCTGCTCGTGCTGCGCGCGCTCGGGGGCGTCATGGCCGGCGGCATCATTCCGGCCGCGATGGCCGCGATCGGCGACCGCGCTCCGATGGCCGAGCGGCAGATCATGCTCGGCCGCTTCCTCGTCATCATGATCATCGGCCAGATGGCGGGCGCGACCTTCTCAGGCCTCGTCGCCGATCATATCGGCTGGCGTGCCGTGCTCGTCATTGCCGGGCTTCTCGCGGCGGGCGGCGCCCTGCTGGTGCGGCTCGTGCTCAAGCCCCGGCCGGATGCGGCGCGGCCTCCCCTGAGCCTCGCCGGCGCGGTGACGAGCTACAAGGCCGTCTTCGCCAACCCGCGCAGCAAGCTGCTCTACCTGCTCGTGATGATCGAAGGCGCCTTCGTCTTCGGCCTGCAGCCCTTCATCGCCGCGATCCTGCACCAGCGTTCCGGCGTCGGTGCCTCGGAGGCCGGCCTCGCCATCGGCGCGATGGGGCTCGGCGGCCTGGTCTATGGCCTCCTCACCCGTATCCTCGTCGAGCGGGTCGGCCCGCGCCAGATGATGCGCTATGGCGGGCTCGCTGTGGCGGTGAGCTATTTCGCCTTCATCATTCCCGGGCCGTGGTGGAGCGCGATCGGCATCTTCCTGGTCACCGGCTTCGGCTTCTTCCTGATGCACGGCACCTTTCAGGCCCAGGCGACGGAGCTCGCGCCAACGGCGCGCGGCTCGGCCATGGCACTGTTCGCCTGCTTCTTCTTCATGGGGCACGCGACCGGGCCGCTGATCATGGGCGCGCTCCTGCATCTGCTCGGCCCGCAGCTGGCGCTGGTCGTCTTCGGTATCACCATCGGCACGCTGGGCATCGTGACCCCGCGCCTGCTGCCGCCATTGGGCACGCGGACCTGAAGCCCAGGCTCCAAGCTTAAAGTGTCACGCCCGGCTTGATCCGGGCATGACACAGCATTTCAAGCGAGCACGATAAGACTCACCGCCCGCGATAGGGCGCGACGCCCTGGTCAGGCAGCCAGAGGCCCTTCGGCGGCTCGCCCGTCTGCCAGAACACGTCGATCGGGATGCCGCCGCGCGGATACCAGTAGCCGCCGATACGGAACCATTCCGGCTCCAGCAGATCGACCAGCGTCTTGCCGATGTTCACGGTGCAATCCTCGTGGAAGGCGCCGTGGTTGCGGAACGAGCCGAGATAGAGCTTCAGCGACTTCGACTCGACCAGCCAGTTCCCCGGCAGATAGTCGATGACGAGGATGCCGAAATCCGGCTGGCCGGTGACCGGGCAGATCGAGGTGAATTCCGGGCAGGTGAAGCGGGCGAGATAATTCGTGCCGGCATGCGGATTGGGCACGCGGTCGAGCCGCGCCTCCTCCGGCGAGGCGGGCAAGGCGCTGCTCTGGCCGAGCTGCAAGGTCGAGGCGTCGATGGTCATGGGATGCTCCTGCATTTGGCCGGCGTTCTAGAGCATCTCCGGCCGGTCTGGGAACTGCCGCCGGCGCCGCCGCCATTCGAATTGCCGGAAAGAGGCCGGCTCAGCATCAACGAACCGAAACAACCGGACAAAACCAAATATAAAATAGAAATTTACGGAACGATTCAAATTCTAGGTAATTTATCTCGGCAATTTTCTTAAATATCTCTCGATCTTCCACACGCTTGTTTGCGTGATCGAGCAGTACGCTCTACTTCGATTTCACGAAATCAGAAGCCTAGACCGAACTGCATGATCATTGCCGGCATACTGTTTTTGATCGGCCTGTTGATCGGCCTGTCCCATGGCTATCCGGCAATCATTCTCGCCAGCGCCGCGGTCACGCTCGTCGTCTTTCCGGCGTGGATTTTCCGCGGCGAGTTCGGACTCTTCGTCGTCCTCGTCTGGATCGGCTATCTCTTCGCGCTGCAGGCCGGCTTCATGCTCGGCAGCTATCTCGGCCTGCCCGACGAACCGGAAGACCTACCAGAACCAGACCGGCCGCCCCGCGACGAGGCAAAGCCCCGCCCACCACAGGACGGTCAGGCCGGACCAGAACAGGACAGAGGAGAGTGAAGGCCGGCGGCGGTTAGGCATGGTCTGGAACATGATCGTTTCCCGATGGGACGAAGCGTCTGGATGCCCGGGCAATCCGCAAGCCCCGCGCCATCGGACGCCTGCCGCACCGTCAAGAACCTGCGGATTGAGGCTTTCCCCGCGGCAACCGGTTGGTTAGAAGCGCCCTATCATCCCGCCTGCTTCCCCGGAGCCTGCCATGACCGCGATCATCGACATCATCGGACGCCAGATCCTCGATTCCCGCGGAAATCCGACGGTCGAGGTCGATGTCGTGCTGGAAGACGGCTCGATGGGCCGCGCCGCCGTTCCCTCGGGCGCCTCGACCGGCGCGCATGAGGCGGTGGAACTCCGCGACGGCGACAAGTCGCGCTATCTCGGCAAAGGCGTTCTCAAGGCGGTCGAGGCGGTCAACGTCGCCATCGCCGAGGCGATCGTCGCCATGGACGCCGAGGACCAGACCGCGATCGACCAGACCATGATCGAGCTCGACGGCACCCCCAACAAGTCGAAGCTCGGCGCCAACGCCATCCTCGGCGTCTCGCTCGCCGTCGCCAAGGCGGCGGCCGAAGCCTCCGGCCTGCCGCTCTACCGCTATGTCGGCGGCACCTCGGCCCGCGTCCTGCCCGTGCCGATGATGAACATCGTCAATGGCGGCGCCCATGCCGACAACCCGATCGACTTCCAGGAATTCATGGTCATGCCGATCGGCGCGACCTCCTTCACTGAGGGCCTGCGCATGGGTGCGGAAATCTTCCACACTCTGAAGAAGAAGCTGCACGACGCCGGCCACAACACCAATGTCGGCGACGAAGGCGGCTTCGCCCCGAACATCAAGTCGGCCGAGGCCGCGCTCGATTTCGTCATGCAGGCAATCGAGACCGCCGGCTACAAGCCGGGCCAGGACGTCGCGCTGGCGCTCGACTGCGCCGCGACCGAGTTCTTCAAGGACGGTTCCTACGTCTACGAAGGCGAGCGCAAGACGCGCGACCCGAAGGCCCAGGCCAAGTACCTTGCCAAGCTCGTCGGCAACTACCCGATCGTCTCGATCGAGGACGGCATGGCCGAGGACGACTGGGAGGGCTGGAAGGCGCTGACCGATCTCGTCGGCTCGAAGTGCCAGCTTGTCGGCGACGATCTCTTCGTGACCAACGTCACCCGCCTGTCGCAGGGCATCAAGGCAAAGACGGCGAACTCGATCCTGGTCAAGGTCAACCAGATCGGTTCGCTGACCGAGACGCTCGCCGCCGTCGAGATGGCGCAGCGCGCCGGCTACACCGCCGTGATGTCGCATCGCTCGGGCGAGACCGAGGACTCGACCATCGCCGACCTCGCCGTCGCGACGAATTGCGGGCAGATCAAGACCGGCTCGCTTGCCCGCTCGGACCGGACCGCGAAGTACAACCAGCTCCTGCGCATCGAGGAAGAGCTGGGCGCGCAGGCGATCTATGCCGGCCGCAACGCGCTGAAGGCGCTGGCCTGATCTAAAGCCTCACGCTGCCGCGCTCACCAGCGCGGCAGCAGGCCGTTCGCCTGCGTCAGGGTCCATGACCCTGCCGCCTGCACGCTTCCGGCAGCACCGGACACCACATCGACGACTTTCATCGCCGGCGCGACGACGTACTGCCGCAGGGATGAATCCGCAGCCTCGCCGCCTGCTGCGTCGACGGCCTGAACCGACCCCGCCGTGGTCACGGCGGCTGGAGGCAGGATCACCAGCGGCGCGGACATAGCCTGCCCCTTCGTTTCGGACAGAATCGCCAGACGGCGCGGCGGCAGCGCGACGGCGCTGGCCGCGGCCGGCGGCTTCGCCTGAGCAACGACCGCCCGCAGTGGTGTCCAATCCCCCGGCTCGGGCCAGGCCAACACCATCGGCATTGCCAACGCGGCCGGCGTCAGCAGACGCTCCTCCGGGAAACCCTCCTCGCCGCCTGCGGCGAACTCCGCCAGCCGATCCGTGAGCTTGCCGTCGCGCAGCAGGGTCAAGGTCGGCGCCTTGGCACGATCGGGCGACGCATCGGCGATGAGCGTCGGCACCATCACGAGCAGGGCCGTTGCCGTGGCGACGCCCAGCGAGAGCAGGAGATCGCTCCCCAATCGGGTCACGATCGTGGCTGGGGCAGGAAAATCAGAATCTGTCGACATCGGTCGCGCTCCGCATTGCTGCGCCCCTTGCATGTTGCGATGCAAGGAAGCCGGTGCGTCTGGGCACCAGCAGGGCCGAAACGGGGCGCAAATACGGTCTGCCGCCATACGCGCGGACGCCATGCGTAACGGCCCGTAACGGCTGGGGCGATGCGGCGTTAGAGAAAGAGGATGGACCAGATCACCCCAGCTACGATGCTCGATACGGATGCGAGGGTGCGCCGCCGCAAGCGCCTCGCGGCGCTCGGCATGCTGCTGGCCGTTCTGATCTACGGTTCGAACTTCGTCATCAGCCGCCATGCCGTGCTGAACGGGTTGACCCAGCATGACCTGATGGCGCTGCGCTTCGCCATCGCCGGGCTGCTGCTCTTGCCGATCTTCCTGCGGCCCGGCCTTACCTCCTGCGGCGGGGTCGGCTGGAAGCGCGGCCTCTGGCTGACGCTGAGCAGCGGCTTCCCGATGACCTATCTGATGCTGACCGGCCTGACGATGGCGCCCGCCGCCCATGGCGCCACCATCGGGCCGGGCACGGTGACGCTGATCGGCATCATCGGCTCGGTCGTGATGTTCGGCGCGGCCCTGACCGGGCGGCTCATGATCGGTGTCGCCGGCGTGCTCGCTGGCCTGATCTGCCTCGGCATCGCCGGCAGCGCCGGCGCGAACGCCATGACGCTGCGCGGCGATCTCTGCTTCCTTGGTGTCGGCCTGCTCTGGGGCTTCTATCCGCTGATGATCCAGCGCTGGCAGGTCGACGGCCTCAAGGCGACCGCGATCGTCTCGGTCCTGTCGCTGGTCTACCTGCCGATCTATTTCCTGTTCTATTTCCGCGGCTTCGATGTCGCCCCCTGGTGGGTGCTTGCGCTCCACGGCTTCAATCAGGGCGTGCTCAACGTCATCGTCGGCCTCTGGGTCTGGGGCTGGGCCGCGCATGTTCTGGGGCCGTCCGTGGTCGGACGCTTTCCGCCGCTCATCCCGGTCACCGGCACGCTGCTCGCGGTTCCCGCGCTGGGCGAGATCCCCTCCTCGCTTCAGCTTGTCGGCATCGTGCTGATCATCGGCGGCCTGTTCGTGGCATCATGGCGCCGCCCGGCGCGCCAGCCCGAGCAGGATCAGGTTCCAGACAACCGCAATGGCGAGGCCGAGGGCCAGCGCCGTCCATGAGCCCCAGGGCACGGCGGCGAGATGCACCGCCGCGAGCCCGAGGCCCGCACCGAGCAGGCCGAGAGCGCTGCTGCCGATGACGGCGGCTGCGGCCGGGCCGCCGGCCCGCGTATGCAGGATGATGATGAGGCTGGAGAGGATGATCGGTAGGCCGGCGAGGATGCCGGACCATTGCGGGCCGACGCGCTCGCTGAGGCCGGTCACGATGCCGACCAGCGCCGCGACGCAGGCCGCGCGGATCGGGATCGCGTAGCGCGAAATCCCCGCCGGTGGCCTCGCGCGCACCTTGAGATGGGGCCGCACCAGCACATGCACGACGGACAGGGCGAGGATCGTCAGCGCGGTAAGCGGGAGCACCGACAGCGCCATGCTGCGCAGAAGCAGCAGCAGCACCGTCCAGATCGCCAGCGCCCCGCCGAGGGAGACCAGCACGCCATGGCGCTGGGCCAGCAGCACATAGCTCAGCACGAAGCTGGCATGGGTCGCGTTGGCGTTCATCGTGCCGAGCGCGGCACCCGCGATGAAGGCCGGGCCATGGTCGAGCGCCAGAAAAACGAGGACCGGCCCGAGCGAGATCGGCAAGGTCGCGATCATCGCCGCCATCAGCGGCCCAGCGCGCTCGGCCAGCATCGAGCAGCTCACGACCACCGAGGCCGCGAGCGCCATCTTGAGAGGCAGCAGGGCGAGGCCCGTGCTCAAGCCGGCTCGCCCCTTTCCCAGCCTTCGCGGGTCTCCGCGATGAAGTCATCGAGCCGCCCGGCGGCGATCGCCGCGCGCAGGCCCGCCATCAGGTCCTGGTAATAGGCGAGATTGACCCAGGTCAGCAGCATCTTGCCGAGCATCTCCTCGGCCTTGACCAGATGGTGCAGATAGGCGCGCGACCAGCTGTTGGCCGCCGGGCAGGAGGATTGTTCGTCGACCGGGCGCGGGTCTTCCGCATGCTTGGCGTTCTTGAGGTTCATCCGGCCGAAACGCGTGAAGATCTGGCCATGGCGGCCGGCCCGCGTCGGCATCACGCAGTCGAACATGTCGATGCCGCGCGCCACAGATTTGACGATGTCGTCGGGCGTGCCGACGCCCATCAGGTAGCGCGGTTTCTCCTGCGGCAGATGTGGCTCGACCGTCTCGATCATCGCCAGCATCACGTCCTGCGGCTCGCCGACCGCCAATCCACCGACGGCATAGCCCTTCAGGTCCATGGCAGCGAGCTCGCGCGCACTCTCGACGCGCAGATGCGGCACGTCCCCGCCCTGCACGATGCCGAACAGTGCGCGGCCCGGATGGTCGCCGAACGCGGTCTTGCAGCGCTCGGCCCAGCGCAGCGACAGGCGCATCGCCTTCTCCGCAACCTTCTCCTCGCAAGGCAGCGCCACGCATTCGTCGAGCTGCATCACGATATCGGAGCCGAGCAGGTTCTGGATCTCGACGGAGCGCTCGGGCGTCAGCACGTGCTTCGAGCCGTCGATATGGGAGCGGAAGGTCACGCCCTCCTCGGTCAGCTTCCGCAATTGCGACAGCGACATCACCTGGAACCCGCCCGAGTCCGTCAGGATCGGGTGCGGCCAGTTCATGAACTTGTGCAGGCCGCCGAGCCGGGCGACGCGCTCGGCGCCGGGCCGCAGCATCAGGTGATAGGTGTTACCGAGCACGACATCGGCACCGAGCGCCCTCACCTGCTCGGGATACATGCCCTTCACGGTCGCGGCAGTGCCGACCGGCATGAAGGCCGGCGTGCGGATGACGCCGCGCGGCATGCTGATCGCGCCGGTGCGCGCCGCGCCGTCGCGGGCCGCGACCTTGAAGGCGAATTCGGGTGTGGCAGCGATCTCGGGCTGCATGGATTGGGGCTGATCGGTCATGGCCTGCGAGGTAGAGCAGCGCGCGGGTTTAGGGAAGAGACCCGCGCGCCGGATGACCGTTCCGCTCCGTCATGCGCGGGCTTCAGCCGTTCGCGATCGCCGCCTCGTAAACCTCCGGCTTGAAGCCGACGATCGTCTTGCCCTTGCCGAGGTCGAGCACCGGCCGCTTGATCATCGAGGGCTGCGCCAGCATGAGCGCGATCGCCTTCCCGGCATCGAGCCCTTGCTTATCCTCGTCAGGCAGCGCGCGGAAGGTCGTGCCGGCGCGGTTCAGCACCGTCTCCCAGCCATGCTCCTTGACCCAGCGCTCCAGCGAGGCCCTGTCGATCCCGCTCGCCTTGTAGTCGTGGAACGCGATCGCGACGCCATGGCCATCCAGCCAGACGCGCGCCTTCTTCATCGTGTCGCAATTCTTGATGCCGTAGATCGTGATCGTCATGCCGTGGTCCGAACCTCGTGAAGCCGCACGGCATCCGCCACCCGGCTGTTATCACGGTTTGCCGGCCGGGCGGCAGACAGGCATGACAGCGCAGGCGGCATCGCCGGGTACAGGCAGGGATTAGCATGGATACCGCTTCGACCTCCGAGCCGAAAATGATGGACAGCCCGGCTTTTCCCCATCGCCGCTGGAAGAACCATCCCGTCCCCGGCGTGGATTTTCCCGATGCGACGAGCTTCACAAGCAATCCCCGCTGGATGAGGGCTGCCTGCGAGGCCCTGTCGGCCCGTCTCGACAAGGAGATCGACCTTCTCGCCGGCATCGATATCGGCGGCCTAGGCTTCGCCGGTGCGCTGGCGCTGCGCAACGGCCTCGGCTTCATCGATATCCGCAAGGTCGGCTCGATCCGCGCCGATGTCGTGCGCAGCCTCGCCGCCAATTACGAGCTCGGCAACGGCATCGCCTTGTCGAAGGGCCAGGCGCTGGAAGGGCGTGCGGTCGCCATCATCGACGACTGCCTGATGACCGGCGGCACCGCGCTGGCGACGGCGCAACTGCTCCGCCGGCTGGGTGCACGCTGCACGCATGCGCTCTTCGTCTTCGAGCTTGAAGGCCTCGGCGGCCGCGAGCGGCTGTCTCGGGCCGGCATGGTCGTGCACAGCCTGCAAAAGCTGCCTCCGGCCCAACCCGAATAAGCTCTCTGGTCGGACCGAAGGAGCAGCTGCTCGTCAGGCCGGGCGCTTCGGGCTGTCGAGGCCGCGCTGCACGGCCGGGCGCGACAGGCAGCGCTCCAGCCAGATCGGCACATGGGTCAGCTTGGCGTAATCCACGAGCCCACCTGCATCGTAGAAACCGACGAGATTGCGCACCCAGCCGAGGATCGCGATATCGGCGATGGTGTAGTCGTCGCCCATGATCCAGGTGCGGCTGGCCAGCCGCTCCTCGAGCACGCCGAGCAGGCGCTTGCTCTCGCTGGCGTAGCGGTCGCGCGGGCGCTTGTCCTCGTATTCGCGGCCGGCGAATTTATGGAAGAAGCCGAGCTGCCCGAACATCGGGCCGATCGCCGCCATCTGGAAGAACACCCACTGGATCGTCTCGTAGCGGGCGGCCGGGTCCTTCGGCAGGAGCTTGCCGGTCTTCTCGGCGAGATAGAGCAGGATCGCACCGGATTCCCACAGGCCGAAAGGCTTCCCGTCCGGGCCGTTGGGATCGATGATCGCCGGAATCTTGCCGTTGGGGTTCAGCGACAGGAATTCCGGCCCCCAGGTCTCGTTCTTGCCGATATCGATGAGATGCGGCTCGTAGGGCAGTTCCAGCTCCTCCAGCGCGATCGAGACCTTCACGCCGTTCGGCGTCGGCAGCGAATAGAGCTGGATGCGGTCGGGATGCGCGGCGGGCCAGCGCCTGGTGATCGGGAAAGCGGACAAATCGGCCATGAAAGGCTCCGTCTGAATCGGATGAGGCTTCGGCCGGGAACGATAGAGCCGGCCGCGACCAAAGCAACGGCGCGGCACCCCGATTGCCGCAAACCGGCCTTGCACAGCTGCATGGAGTTCAAGCGAGCGGCCAAGTGCCTAGGATTACGTACTTCCTGTTGTCGATGCTCTCGATCAGCACGAACTCGCGCACCTGCCAGCTCAGCGGCGGCAAGGCTAAGGGCTCCCTACGCCTCCGGTCGTAGAAGAGCGTTACATGCGGCTGGAAGCTCGATCCATCGACCTTCAGGCCAGCGTGCCGCAAGGCATCGAGGAGTGTGGTGGACAAGCCATTGGCAGCAAGCAAATCCGCCCCCGTTGTCAGGGAAAATGCGTAGTTTGGTGCTGCTCCGAAGCTCGCGGCCTGATTGAACATGACGGCGAAAGAGGTCTTCCGGATCGCGTCGGCAACCGTGCGTGCCATCGCGATGCTCTGCCCGAACGGCCCATCAGGGGCAGCGATGCCTCGCAAGGTCACATGATATTTGTCCGGCCCGCGTAACTCTCCCGAAGCGCGAAGCCGCGCTCTCAAGTCACGCGCCAGCCTGTCGATCCGCGATTTCGCTTCCGCATCCGGGAGGAGCGCGAAGAAATAGCGGGGCGGTCGGCGGCCGTCTCGCGGCCGAAACGCTCGCCCACCGTCGAGGTCGAGAACGAGTTGCATATCCAACTATAGAACAAAACAAGAACAACACAAACCGCAATCCGCCCAGCGAAATTCGCAGAGCTGCCAGTCACCGTGACAACCCTGCCCGCGCTTGAGCGCCGCAGACCCCGCGTCTAGGCTGCCCTCGGTGGCCACTCGGCCGCCGCTTGCGCCCCCGCTTGGCGGGCGGCACGGATTCCTCTCCTGTCAGGCATTGGCTATGGCTTCCTCAGACGCACTCGCCGCGGTCTTCGAGCATATCGAGACCAACCGCAGCGCCTTCCTCGACCGCCTCATCGCGTATCTGCGCCACCCCAGCATCAGCGCCGAGAATATCGGCATCGCCGAGGTCGGCCTGCTGCTCGTCGACATGCTCACGGAAATCGGCCTGGAAGCCAGCCTGATCCCGACCGAGGGCCATCCGGTCGTCGTCGCGCGCTGGGAGAAGGCGCCGGGCAAGCCGACCGTGCTGCTCTATGGCCATTACGACGTGCAGCCGCCGGACCCGCTCGACAAATGGGTTTCGCCGCCCTTCGAGCCGACGATCCGCGACGGCCGGCTTTATGCGCGCGGCGTCGGCGACAACAAGGGCCAGCATTTCGCCCAGATCCTCGCGATCGAATCCCATCTCAAGGTCCATGGCGAACTGCCCTGCAACGTCATCCTCGTGCTTGAGGGCGAGGAGGAGATCGGCAGCCCGAACATTGCCGGCTTCGTCCGCGCCAACCCGCATCTGCTCAAGGCCGACCTTGCCGTCACCGCCGATGGCCCGCGCCATGCCAGCGGTGCGCCGACCATCAAGTTCGGCTCGCGCGGCGTCGTCTCCTTCGATCTCCGCTGCCGCCATGCCAGCCGCGACGTCCATTCCGGCAATTTCGGCGGCGTCGTGCCGAACCCGATCTGGACGCTGGTCCATCTCCTCGCGACGATGAAGAACCCCGAGGGTGAGATCACCATCGACGGCCTGCATGACGACATCGAGCCGCCGACGGCGGAGGAGCTGGAAGCGGTCGAGCGCCTGCCGCTCGATATCGAGGCCTTCAAGAAGGGCGTTGGCCTCACGCGCCTCGACGCGCCCGCCGACCGGCCCTTCTACGAGCGCCTCTGCTTCCGGCCGACACTGACCATCAACGGCTTCCATGGCGGCTATGGCGGACCGGGCACCAAGACCGTGCTGCCGAACGAGGCGCTGGTGAAATGCGACATCCGCCTCGTCGAGGCGCAGGACCCGGAGGACATCCTGCGCAAGGTCAGGGCTCACGTCGAAAAGCATGCACCCGAGGTCGAGTTCATCGCCGAGGAGAAGGGCATGCAGCCCTCGAAGACCTCGATCGCCTCGCCCTATACCGCGCCGCTGCGCCGCGCCTTCGTGGCGGCTCAGGGCGAGGAGCCCCTGCTGATCCCGGCCGGCTTCGGCAGCCTGCCGAACTACGTCTTCACCAAGATCCTGGGCATCCCCGCCTTCGTGACGCCCTACGCCAATCACGACGAGGCCAACCACGCCCCGAACGAGAACATGACGCTGGACTGCTTCTACAGCGGCCTGCGCACGGGTGCCGCGCTGCTGCACGAACTCGGGCGGCTCCAAAAGCCGGCCTGAGCACTGCCGCGCACTGGAAGGGCGCTACTTGCCCTTCCAGTTCGGCGTCCGCTTGCCGAGGAACGCTTCCATGCCCTCGCGAAAATCGGCGCTGGTGTAGCAGAGCGTCACGAGATCATGGCCGTCGATGCCGGCGGCGGTCGCGGCCGTCAGGCGGCGCATCGCTTCCTTGGTCGCGCGCATCGTCAGCGGCGCATGGCCGGCGATGATCTCCGCCAGCTCGCGCGCCCGGCGCATCAGCGCCTCATGGTCCGGCACCAGCTCGTTGTAAAGCCCGATCCGCGCGCCCTCCTCCGCCTCGACCAACCGCGCGGTGAAGACGATGTCCTTGACCCGCGCCGGGCCGAGGATCGCGTAGAGCCGCCCGTAATTCTCCATCGACAGGCAGTTGCCGAGCGTACGCGCGATCGGGAAGCCGAAGCGCGCGCTCGCGGTCGCGATGCGCAGGTCGCAGGCGAGCCCGATCGCAGCCCCACCGCCGGTGAAGGCGCCGGAGATCGCGGCCAGCGTCGGCACCGGGCAGCTTTCGATCGTGCCGATCACGGTCTCGATCCGCTCCTCATAGGCCAGCGCATCCTCGGCGCTGGAGAAGGAGCGGAACTGGGCGATGTCGGTCCCCGCCGCGAAGGCCTTGTCGCCCGCCCCGGTCATGACGATGACGCGCGGATCGCCATGGGCGGCCGGGTCGCGGCAGATCTCGGCGATGCGCTCATACATGGCGAAGGTCAGCGCATTGCGCGCCTGGGGCCGGTTGAGCGTGATCGTGCCGACCCCGCCCTCGACCGCATACAGGATTTCGTCGTTCACGCAGGCTCTCCGTCAGATCACGCCATCGGCCCGCAAGCGCGCGAGCCCGGCTTCGTCATAGCCGAGATCGGCCAGAATCTCGTCGTTGTGGGCGCCGGCCGCAGGCGTCGGCGTCGCGACATCGGCGGGCGTGCGCGACAGCGTCACCGGCTGGCCGATCAGGCGGATATCGCCGAGCTCGGGATGGCTCACCGGCTTGGCGATGCCGAGATGGCGCACCTGCGGGTCCTCGAACATCTCATCGACCGCATAGATCGGCCCGGCCGGAACGCTGTTGCGCTCCATCGCCTCCAGCCAATGAGCGCTGTCGGCTGACGCGAATATCTCCTCGATCAGCTCGCGCAGCTCCGGCCGGCGGGCGAAGCGCTTCTCCGTGCTGTCATAGCGGGTATCGGTGCCCCATTCGGGCCGCCCGATAGCCCGGCAGAATGAGCGCCACTGCTCCTCGCCGCCGACGCCGAGATTGATCGCGCCATCGCGCGTGCGATAGACGCCCATCGGCGTCTGGTAAGGGTGGTCGTTGCCGGATTGCGGCGGTACCGAGCCTTCGACGAGATAGCGCGCGGCCTGGAAATCCATCATCGCGATCTGGGCCTCGAGCAGCGAGGTCTGCACCCACTGCCCCCGCCCCGAGACCGCCCGCTCCTGCAGCGCGACCAGCGCCCCGACCGCGCCATAGAGCCCGGCTGAGGAATCGGCGAGCGCGATTCCGGCCCGCACCGGCCCCTGCCCCGGCAGGCCGGTCACCGACATCATCCCACCCATGCCCTGCGCGATCTGGTCGAAGCCGGCGCGGGTCCGATAGGGACCGGACTGGCCGAAGCCGGAGATCGACACCAGGATCAGGCGCGGATTGCGCGCATGCAGCGTCTCGAAATCGAGCCCGAGCCGCTCCTTCACGTCGGGCCGGAAATTCTCGACGACGAGATCGGCCTCGTCGACGAGCTTCATCAGGATCGCCTTGCCCTCCAGCGTTTTAAGGTTCAGCGCCAGCGAGCGCTTGTTGCGATGCAGGTTCTGCATGTCGTAGCCGAGGCGCGGCCCGCTCATGTTCTCGTTGGGATCGAGCCCCGGCGGGCTCTCGACCTTGATCACGTCCGCCCCGAAATCGGCGAAGACGCGCACGCAGGTCGGCCCGGCCCGCACCCGCGTCAGGTCCAGAACCTTGAGCCCGGCAAGCGCGGTGGACGGTCTCGGCTGCGGCATCGGCATTCGCTCCCTCTCGGAGCGAACTATCCGGTACGGTACGCCGCGGGGTCAATGGCGACGCGCATGCTGCATGCAGGATTGGAGCGCATGGCGACCCAGTCTTGTCATTCCGGGGCGCGCCGCAGGCGCGAACCCGGAATCCACGACTGGGTGAACCATCAGGTTCGGCTGCGACCGGCTCACCCAGCCGTGGGTTCCGGGTTCTTCGCTTACGCGAAGCCTCGGAATGACAAAAGGAGAGGCTTGAACTGCTAAGCCACCGCCCGCGCCGCGTCGCGCACGGCAGCCAGCGTCGCATCGACCACGCCTGCGTCATGCTCCGACGACACGAACCAGGCGCCGCGCTCCAGCACGCGCACGCCGCGCTTCAGCAGTTCATGCGCGAAGCGGCTATAGGCGGCCTTGTCGGCGCGCGCGACATCCCGGTAGTTCCGCGCCGGCGCGTCGAGCCCGAAGGCGACATGGAACATCAGCGGGAAGCCGGCGACCTGCGCCTTGATATCTGTCTCCGCGAGAATGGTGCGGATGCCGTCCTGCAGGCGCTGGCCCTGAGCGGAACTGCGTTCGTAATGCTCCGGCGTCAGCGCCTTCTGGGTCGCGACCAGCGCCGCCATCGCGACCGGCTGGGCATTGAAGGTGCCGCCATGCAGCACGCCGTCGGCGAACAGGTCGAGCAGGTCGGCCCGGCCAGCGATCGCCGCGACCGGGAAGCCGTTGGCGATCGCCTTGGCCATGAGGGTGAGATCCGGCGTCACGCCGAAGCGCTCCTGCGCCCCGCCACGCCCGAGCCGGAAGCCGGTGATGACCTCGTCGAAGATCAGGATCGCGCCATGCTTGCGGCAGGCGGCGAGCGCGCCTTCCAGATAGCCCGGTGCCGGCGCAATGGCGCCCTGGTTGCACATCGCCGGCTCCATCAGCACGGCGGCCACATCGCCCTTGGCGAGGCGGGTTTCCAGTGCCGCGAGATCGTTCCAACCGAGGATCGAGAGCCCCTCTCCGGCTTGCGGATCCTGGCCCTTGCTGCCGATCACCGGTGTCGGCGCCTCCTCGGGCCCGGCTGCGTTCAATCCCGGCGCCGTCGACCACAGGATATTGTCGAACCAGCCGTGGTAATGCCCTTCGAACTTGACGATGGTCCGCTTAGCCGTAGCAGCACGCGCCAAGCGCATCGCGGCCTGCGCCACCTCCGAGCCGGATGAGCCGAAGCGCAGGCGCTCGGCCGAGGGAATGCGCTCGCAGATCAATTGCGCGGCTTCCGCTTCGACCGGCATCTGGCCGGCGAAGAGGATGCCTTTCTCGGCCTGACGCTTCACCGCCTCGATGACGGGCGCCGGCGTATGGCCGAGCACCGTCGCGCCCATGCCGCAGTAATAATCGATGATCCGGTTGCCATCGACATCGATCAGATAGGCGCCCTCGCCGCGCTCGAAGACGAGCGGCCCGGGCTGCATGCCCAATCGGAAATTGCTGTTCACGCCGCCGGCGATGAAACGTGCATTCGCCGCAATCTGCCGGGCGGATTCATCGAAGCGCAGGGCGCCCGCCTGCTGGCTGTCCGTGCCTGTCATTGCGTTGCCTCCCGCTGTTGCCCCGACCTCACCAGACCACCTGCTCCGCGTAAAGGAACAGGGGTTTCGCCTTGCGGAATTCGCAGGCCTTGGCCATCCTGGCCCTTGAGCGAGCGCGACCACCGGAGCGGCCATGCCCACGAAAACCGACAACCCCTATGTCGTGCAGCCGGTGATGAAGGCGCTGAAGGTGCTTGAGCTGGTCGCCCGCCACGGCCACGAGATCGCGCTCACCGCCGTCAGCAAGGAGCTCAAGATCCCGAAGACGACGACCTTCCGCTATTTGCAGACGCTGACCGCCGCCGGCTTCCTCGACCACAACCGTGCGACCGACCGCTACAATCTCGGCCCGCAACTGCGTGCCATCGCCCGCGCCGATGCCAGCGTCAGCAAGGTCCGCGAATTGGCGCGCCCGGCCATGATCGAATTGATGCAGGAGTTCAACGAGACCGTGAATCTCGCGGTCAAGGGCAACGGCACCGTCGTCTATATCGACCTGATCGAGGCCAATCGGTCGCTGCGCATGCAGGCCCGCATCGGCGAGAGCCATCCGATGCATTCGACCGCGCTCGGCAAGGCGATCCTCGCCTTCCTGCCCGAGGTGGAGCGGCAAAGGCAGCTCGACCTGCCGCTGACCGAGCGCACCGGCCGCACGCTGCTGGAGCGCGAGGAGATCGAGCGACAGCTTCGGCAGGTCGCCCGCACCGGCTACGCCACGGAGATGGGCGAGAACGAGGACGGCGCCATGTGCGTCGGCGTGCCGATCCTCGACGAGGACGGCTACCCCGTCGCGGCGCTCAGCGTCTCGGCGCCCTTGATGCGGATGCCGCATTCGCTGGCGGCCAAGGTCGGCACGCGCCTGCGCGAGGTCGCAGCCGGCATCTCGACCCATCTCGGCTCGCGCCCGACCGCCGACCTGCGCTAGGGCGCTCATCGGTATTCGATCCGCGGGTCGATCCAGGCGTAGAGCATGTCGACTGTGAGGTTGATCAGCATATACGCGATCAGGATCACCAGGATGCAGCCCTGGATCAGCGGGTAGTCGCGGGTGCTGATCGCCTGGATCAGCAGGCGCCCGAGCCCCGGATAGGTGAACACCGCCTCCGTCACCACGGCGCCGCCGATGAAATTCGCCATCATCAAGCCGACGATGGTGACGAAGGGCAGGAGCGCATTGCGCATGATGTGGAAGCCGACGATGCGGTTCTCCGGCACGCCCTTGGCCCGCGCCGTGCGGACATAATCGGCCCGCGCCTCGCCGATCAGCGACGCCCGCAGGAAGCGCGCCAGGATGCCCGAGACATAGGTACCGAGCGTGATCGCCGGCAGCGCGAGGCTGCGCAAGGCATCGACCGGAGACTCCCAGAACGGGACATGCCGCGAAGCCGATGGCAGCCAGCGCAATTCCACCGCGAAGAGCAGGATCAACAGGATGCCGAGCCAGAAGGTCGGCACGCCCAGCGCGAGCGCACTCCAGCCGCTGAGCAGGCGATCAAGCCAGGAATTCGGCTTCACCGCGCTCGCGATCGCCACGGGAATGCCGATGACCAGCGCAACGAAGATTGCCGCCAGCGCCAGTTGCAAGGTCGCCGGCAGGCGCTCGCCGATCAGTTGCAGCACCGGCTGGCGGCTGTGCAGCGAGAGCCCGAAATCGCCCATCGCCGCGCGTCCGAGCCAGTCGGCGTATTGCACGACCATCGGCCGGTCGAGCCCGTAGCGCTGGATCGCGGCGGCGATCTCCTCCGGCCCGGCATTCTCGCCGACGATCACCGCGACCGGCCCGCCGGGCACCGCATAGATCATCGCGAAGATCGCGAAGGAGGCGATCAGCAGCACCGGCAGCATCTGGAACAGGCGGCGCAGGACATAGGCCGTCATCGCCGGCCCCCGATCGTCTCGCCGCTGGCATCGGTCTCGTCGCGGTCGAGGATCGCGGTCAGCGCCCGGCCGATCGTATCGAGCGAGAGGATCGTCAGCGTCAGCACGATTCCGGGCAGCACCGCATAGGTCGGCGCCTCGTAGAGATAGGATTTGCCGGTGCGCAGCATCTCGCCCCAGCTCGGCGTCGGTGGCGGCACGCCGACCCCGAGGAAGGCCAGCGCCGCCTCCAGCAGGATCGCGATCGAGGCCAGCACGATCGCCTGCACCACCAGCGGGCTCAAGGCGTTGGGCAGGATCGTTTTGAACATGATGTAGCCGGGACTACCGCCGAAGCCGCGCACCGCCGTGACGAAATCGAGCTGGCGCAGGGCCATGACCTGCGCCCGCGCGATCCGCGCGAAGCCCGGAATGCCGGCGATGCCGACCGCGATCAGCGCCGCCCCCTGGCTGCGGCCGAGCACGGCGATCAGCGCCATCGCGAACAGGATGTTGGGCAGCGCCAGCAGCACGTCGATGCAGCGCATCAGCAGGGAATCGCGCCAGTCGCCATAGAAGCCGGCGGCGAGCCCGATCGGCACGCCGACCAGCGCCGCGATGATGACCGCGCCGACCGCAGTCAAAAGCGAGGTCCGCGCGCCATAGATGACGCGCGCCAGGATATCGCGGCCGAGTTCGTCGGTGCCGAACCAGTTCTCGGCCGAGGGCGGCAGCAGCGAGGCCGCCACGCTCTGCGACAGCGGATCGAAGGGCAGCACGGTCGCGAAAGCCGCCGCCAGCGCCACCAGCCCGAGAAAGCCGAGCCCGAGCGCTGCACCGCGCCGGGCGAGCAGCCGGCGCAGCAATCCCTTGATCCGGGCCAACGTCTCCGTCATCGCCGGGCGCCGCGCTCGCGCCGCCCGGCGCCGTCAGGCCGCATCATTTGAAGCCGATGGTGCGCGCGATGAAGAGGTTATCCATATCGAGCGTGATCCCGCCGATCTTGTCGGAGGCGACGATCAGGCCGACATCGTAGGAATTGGTGGGGATGCCGAAGGCCTCCACGACCATGACCTTGTTGAGGTTGTCATAGGCCGCCTTGACCTCCGCCGCCCCGCCGGACGCGCCATCGACCCTGGCGATCGCGGCGACGTAGTCGGGATGCGGATGCGGGTCCTTCAGGACCGGATTGCCCGAGGTGCGGTAGATCGAGTTGGTGGCGACGCGCGACGGGAATTTCTGAACGTTGCCGACGGCGCCGAAGGTCGCGGCGAAATCGCCGCCAAGCAGAGCGGTGACGTATTCCGCGCCCTGCCGCATGTCGAGTTCAACGGGGATGCCGATCTTCTGCAGCGAGCCCTGCACGATCTGGCTGATCGCGACCGAAGGCTCGTCGCTGCCATTGACCAGCAGCTTCCAGTTCTTGAGCTCGTCGGCGGAAAGGCCGGAAGCGGCGATCAGCTTCTTCGCCTTCTCCAGGTCATAGGCATAAGTCGCGTTGTAGCTCTCGTCATAGGCCGGGCTCGCCGGCGCCCAGGGCAGCGCCACGACCTTGCCCATGCCGGCATAGCCAACGCGCAGGATGCTCGCCCGGTCCATCAGATGGTTGAAGGCCTGCCGGAACGCCTTGTTGCGGAACGGCCCGCGCGTCGAATTGATGCGGAAGACCTGCACCAATGGCCCCGGCCCGGCGAAGACCTGAAAGCCGGCATTCTTGAGCCTGACGGCGCTGCGCGAAGAGCCGTTATAGACGATATCGACCGCGCCCGATTCCAGCGCGGCGCTCGCCGAGGCATCCTCGCTGAACACCGTGAAGACGAGGTCCTGCACGATCGGCTGCTTCTCGCGCCAGTATTTCGGATTGGCCTTGAGCGTCAGGCTCTGCCCTACCGCGCGGTTGACCAGCGTGTAGGGCCCGGTGCCGGCCGGCACGGTCTCGACCGTGTCGATGCCCTTCGGGTCGATCGGGATCAGGAACTGCAGCAGGTCGAGGATCTGGCGCTCGGGCACCGGGGCCTTGAAGTTGATCGTCACGGTGGAATCGTCGGGCGCCGACCAGTCCTTGACGATCGACATCGTCGGGAACACGTTCTTGCCGCGCTTGGGATCGGCGCCCTTCTGCAAGGTCGCCAGCACGGAATCCGCCTTGAACGGTGTGCCGCTCTGGAAGGTCACGCCGCTGCGCAGCTTCAGCGTCACCGCGCTCTTGTCCGGCGCGATTGTCCACTCCGTCGCCAGGCTCGGCTCCGGCTTCCCCTCCGGCGTGTACTCGATCAGGCTGTCATAGAGGTTCTTGATGACGTGGAAATTCACCGTCGAGAGCTGCTGCGGGTCGTAATTCGCCAGCTCGCTCAGCACGGCGACGCGCAATCTCCCGCCCTTGAGCTGCTGGGCCGAGGCCGGCAAGGCTCCCGCCAGGGACACGCCCGCCAGCGCAAGGCCGGCCATGCCGAATTGACGTCGCGACAGCTTTGTCATCGCTTTCCCCTTTGTTGTCTCTGGTTTCGTCTCAGCTTTTCCCCGCTCCCGGCTGGGACGAATGCGCCCGCCAGTCGCTTATTGTCTCCAACGGATAGACCGGGCGCGGAATCCGCTGCCACGGCAGGGTGAACACGTCCGATTGCCCCGGCCCGCGCGTATCGGCGCGGACGAGCCCGGAGGCGATGCGGTCGAAATACTGGAAGTTCGAGGCCGTCTTGAGCACCGCCATCTTGTAGTCGGAGAGGTCGATGCCGAAGGCCTCGTAGACGTCCGGCACATTGCCCGCGACGCCGCGCAGCTCCGAGATCAAGAGCGTCACCGGCCCAACATCGAAGACAGCGACACGGCCCATGTGGACCTCGGGCTGATGGTTGAAGTTCAACGGGATCGAACCGCCGCCGAGCTTGCGCACGCGGCCCGTCACGGTCAGCGGCTTGAAGAATGCCGTCGCCGCATCGCCCCCGAGCGGCAGCGTCACCTCGGCGCCCTCGCCCGCCGCCGTCAACGTCGCGACGGCCTTGGGCGAGATCAGCGGGATCAGCGCCTTGCTCCTGATGCCGAGCCGCAGCATCGCTTCCAGCAGCAGGTTGCTGTCGCCGGCCGCGCCGCCGAAGACGGTATCGCCGGTATCGCTGACGACGACCATGCCGCGCTCGGCCGCATCGGCCTTGCGCACAGCGTCATCGATGGAGACCGCCTCGCGCACCTGAAAATCATCGCGCATCGACCAGGCGAGATCGGCCAGCTCGTCCGCCAGCTTCTCGGCCAGCGCCTGATCGCTGTCGGTGACCACGATGGTCGACCAGCCGCCCTCCGCGACATCGAGCCAGGGCTGCATCGGGTAGTTCGAGGCCTGCAGGACGCGCCGGTCGGCCTCGATCGCGCGGGCCCGGTCGAACCAGATCTTCATCGGCCCTTTCGAGGTCAGGAACTGCTCCTGATGCGAGAGCAGCGGTATCTTGCGCCAGGCCATGACCGGCCGGCACTTCTCAATGAGGATACGCAGCAGCACTTGCGTTCCGATCTTGCCGGTATCGAACACGTCATGCGGCTGGGTGCGATGCCCGACGATGGCCGTGCAATTGGCCATGATCTTGTGGGTGACATTGGCGTGGTGATCGAGCCCGAGCAGGATCGGCACGTCCGGCCCCAATATCTTCCGGCAAAGCTCGGCCTGCTCGCCCTCGACATCGTCGATGCCTTCGGCCGCGCAGGCGCCGTGCAGATGCAGGACGAGCCCGTCGATCGGCCCCACCGTCTCGAGCCCCGCCCGGATCTTCGCCTGGAAGAAATCGAAGGCCTCGCGCGAGATGCGCCCGCCAGCCACGGCCCAGGCCCGGATGATCGGGATCGTCTCGATGGCGAGACCGCTCTCCTTCACCGCCGCGTAATGCCCGCCGATCTGGCCGATCTCGCCGAAATGCCGGGCAATCTCTTCGCCCTCGACGAGGCCGAACGCCTCGAAATCGGCGAGCGTCGTCAGCAGCGGATTGAAGTCGTTCGTCTCCTGAACGATGTGGATCAGCGCCAGACGCACGGCCATCCTCCCGGATTGCGACCGCTGCTCCGGCCGATGCCGGACGAAGCGGATTGTCGACTTCAGGGCATCGCGCCGGGCTGAATCTGTGTTGGGCGGCAGCCCGGCCTCATCGTCAAAAGCGTAGTTGCGTCAAATATTTCACGTCAAGGATTGGATGTTCCATCTGAAGGAACACGCACTCACAGGACCTTTCGGGAGATTCAATCCTCACCCTGCGGAGCCGCCGCAGGATGAGGACGATGGTATCGGTGCAGACGCTTAGAAGAAGGTCCGGATGGCGCCGGTGACGGTCCAGTCGTCATCGACCAGCATCAGCACCGCCCATTTGTCGAAGGTCGTGCAGGGATGGCCGATGCCGAAGGCCACCATATCACCGACCTGCAAAGGGCTCTCCTCCGGCGTACCGAGATGGCAATGCTGGTCGTTGAGGCCGAGCACCGTATGGCCGGCCGGCATCGGCTCCGGCCGCTGCGTCGCCCCGCCCGGCCGATACCAGCGCACCGGCACCGGCATGCCGGAATCGAACGAGATATCGCGCTTGCCGACGGTGAGCAGGCTGCGCCCGCGCTCCGGCCGCGACTGGACATAGGCCCAGACCTCCAGCGCCGGCTCGAGGCCGCCCGGCGGCAGCTTGAGGCTGGTCTCCAGCGTGATCCGTCGGAACGCCGCCGAATAGACCGTGGAATCATGGGTCAGGTAGCAACCGGAACGCAGCACCTTGACGATCGGCCGCTTGAAGGCGGCGGCATTGAAGGCCTCGCCAACCCGGTCGAACAGCGAGGTCCCGCCGGCCGAGAGTACCATCGGCTCCGGCCCGAGCAGCCCCTCGCTCTCGGCCGCCGCCGCGACGGCAACCACCTCGCCGAGCAATCGGTCGGCATTGGCGGTATCGCTGTGCAGTCCCTCGAAGCACTCGAAACCGGCAAGCCGCAGCCCCGGCGCGCCCGCGACCGCACGCGCCACGGCCAGCGCCTCCTCGCGCGTCCGCGCCCCGGTGCGCCCCCCCATGAAGCCGATCTCGACGAAGATCCGTAGCGGGTTGGCGCCCGCATGCCCCTTCGCCGCCTGCGCCAGCAGACCGACCCCGGCAACGCTGTCGGCAAGGCAATAGAGCTCGAAGCCGGGTTCCCGCAGCGCCTCGAAACAGGCGGCGATCTCCTGCGACCCGACCGGCTGGTTGGCGAGGATGACGCGCTTCACGCCGAAATGCCGGGCGACCGCGAGCTGCTGCATCGTCGCGACGGTGATCGCCCAGGCGCCATCGGCGACCTGCAGGTCGAAGAGCTGCGGCGCCATCGTCGTCTTGCCATGCGGCGCGATCAGCAGGCCGTTGGCGGCGCTGAAGGCGCTCATCCAGGCGCTGTTGGCCGTGAGAACGCTTTCGCGGATCACAGCCAGCGGCATCGGCATGTCGCCAGCGAGCACGTTCCAGCCCTGTTTGCCGACATCGCCGAGCCGCAGCGAGGCGCCCGGCGGCAGGCCCTTCACCAGCACATCGAGGCGCTGATCCTCGATCTCGCGAAGCGACAGGCGCGGGAGCGGGGCGGGAGCAGTCACAGCCATGGATTAGGGTCCAGCGGAGAGAAGGGGCGTTTCACCTTGGTGTAGGGGATCTTGCTCGCATCGGGCGGGTAGGGTCCACCGCTGTCGAGGTAAAGCACTTGTGCCGCAATCGGCGCGAAGGCGGCGTGGAAATGGTTGGAGGATTTCACCACCACCACCGTCTTCGCCGAAAGGTCGATGCCGAGATCGGTAAAGACCGGCGGGCTGAAGGTCTGCGCCCGCGTCGAGGCCAGCACGATATCGAGTTGGCCGATCCGGATCGCGGCGGCAGGCCCGAGCGAAACCCAGCTCTGCGCGAACGGGATCAGCAGGTCCCCGGTCGTGCCCGTAACCGTCACCACCGCATCGATCGGCCGGCCCGAGGACGGCGCCGCTTTTCCGATGAAGCGCAGGGGAATCTCCGCGCCGACGCCCGCAGCCCGGCACAGACTGACCGCGACCGGGTCCCACATGGCACCGATCGCCGCCGGCACATCCGGATGCCGCAGCAGCGCCTCGACCATCACCGAGGAATCGCCGGCAACCCCGCCGCCCGGATTGTCCCAGCGGTCGGCCAGCACCACCGGCTTGCCGGGCTTTGCCAGTTCCAGCGCCGCTGCGATGCCTTCCTCCGGCTTGTAGTGTTTCGGCGAGGCGCCCTGCCCCCAGCGCAGGATTTCGAGGCCGAGCTGTTTAGCCAGCGCAGCCGCCTTCGCCTCGTCACCATCGGCGATCACCAGCACCTTCGTCCCGACATCAGCGACATCGGCCGCCTGGAAGCCATGCGCGACCGAGATCGAGAGGATGCCATCCTTGCCCTCCATCGCGAGTAGCCGGTCGACGAAGCTGCGGCCGGGCTCGCGGCTGGTCATGAAGGCTGCGAGCCCCCGGCAGTCGAACACGGCGCTCACAGGCTTCACCTGTTTGCGCGCGGTCCTGAGGCAAAGCTCCAGCAGATCCCCGGCCCGCGCCAGGAAATCCGTATGCGGGAACTCCTTGAAGGCGACGATGATGTCGGCGCCCGCGACCATCTCGGCCGTCAGATGACAATGCATGTCGAGTTCGGCGCCGATGACGCAATCCGGCCCGGCCAGCTCCCTTACCCGTGCGATCAGGTCGCCCTCGCAATCGTCATAGCCGCGCGCCACCATCGAGCCATGCAGGCCGAGCAGCACGATATCGACCGGCAGCGCCGCCTCAAGCTGGCCGAGGATTTCGTCGCGCAGGCTCTCATAGCCCTCCTGCGAGACGAGGCCCGCCGGCTCGGCCCAGGTCGCCGTGCCCTCGACCAGTTCATAGCCTTCGCTGGCGGCGCGGGGGCGCGCCGCCACGGTCGGGGCCGAGCACAGCGTCGGGGTGTCCGGATGCGTGCCGGGCGGGCAGTAGAAGGCGCCCTCGAAGGCGCTGCGATCGACGAAGAGCGGCGCGAAGGTATTGGTTTCCGTCGCCAGCGACGCAGTGAAGACGCGCATCCGCATGCTCTCTCGGTCAAAGGCGGCAGCCGCCCTTTCGGGCTGCCGGCACGCCCATGAAACCGGGACGGCACCCGGCCTGTCAAAGCACTCGCGTTCCTCCGAATGGAACAATGCAGGCTTGATCCGGAACAGATCGGCGGCCGAGATGAATGCGTCCTGCGAGCCTGGGAGATTCAGCCGATCATGTCCCGCCGCCGCATCCTGCTCGGATCGCTCTTCCACGAGACCCATAGTTTCGTCGACGAGGTGACGACGCTCGTCGATTTCACCATCCGCAGGGGTGCGGAGTTGCTGGCCCGTCGCGGTGACGGCTCGACGATCGACGGCTTCCTGGAAGTAGCCAAAGCCGAGGGCTGGGAAGTGCTGCCGACGGTGGATTACACCGCCCTGCCCGCCGGCACGGTCGAGCATGCGGTGTTCCAGCGCTTCCTCGTGGAATTCGATGCCGGCCTGAAGGCGGCGCTCGCCGATGGCGGGCTCGACGGCATCTGGCTCGCCCTGCACGGCGCGATGGTCACGACCGACTGCCTCGACCCGGAAGGCACGCTGCTCGCCCATATCCGCGCGGTGCCGGGCTGCGAGAGTTTACCGGTCTTCGGCGTCTTCGATCTCCACGCCAATTTCACCGCTGCCATGGCGGCGCATACCAACGCGCTCGTCGCCTATCGCGAGAACCCGCATACGGATGCGCGCGAATCCGCCGTCCGCTCGGCGAAGCTGCTGGCACGGTCACTCGCGAGCGGGGAACTCCCGCGCATGCTCGCCTGCAACGCCCCGGTGGTCTGGCCGCCGACCGGAACCGGCACCGCCGACCGGCCGATGCGCGACCTGGAGGCGCTGGCGCGCCGGATCGAGCAGGAGAACCCGGATATCTGGGTGGTCAATGTCGTCGGCGGCTATTCCTTCTCGGATGTGCCCGAGGCCGGCGTCGCCTTCGCGGTCGCCTTCACCGGCCCGGAAGCGCCCGCCCGCGATGCGCTGGAGCGCCTCGCGGCCACGGCCATCGACTTGCGCGAATTCGGCCAGCCGGCCGAATGGAATCTCGACGAGGCCGTCGCGGAAATCCTGCGTTCGGAGGGCGGCCCCTATATCGTGGTCGAGCCGGCCGACAATATCGGCGGCGGCGCGCCGGGCGACGCCACCTCGGTGCTGCGGGCCTTCCTGCGCCATGACGTCGGGAACTGCGCGGTCGCCATCGCCGATCCCGCCGCCGTCGCCGCCATGGCTGGCGCAAAACCCGGCGAGACCCGCAAGCTCTCGATCGGAGGCAGGGGCAGCGCCATCGCCGAAGGTCCCATCGAGATCGAGGCACGCTTCATCAGCGCCAGCGACGGCGAGTTCGCGCTGGAGGACCTCAACAGCCATCTGGCAGCCTCGCAGGGCTCGCGCTTCAGCATGGGGCCCTGTGTGGTCGTGCAGGTCGAGGGCGTCACGGTCCTGCTGAGCAGCCGCAAGACCCCGCCCTTCGACCTCGGCCAGCTCCGCTCGCAGGGCATCGAGCCGGAAGCACTGAAGGCGATCGGCGTCAAGGCGGCGGTGGCGCATCGGCGCGCCTATGACAAGATCGCCAAGGGCAGCTTCTCCGTGGCGACGCCCGGCCCCTGCACCAGCCGGATCGCTGGCCTGCCCTACAAACGCCTGCGCCGGCCGGTGTTCCCGCTGGATTGAGGCCAGCCTCACGCAGTCATTCTCGGGCGAAGCGAAGCGCAGACCCGAGAACCTCTGGCAGAACAAGGGGCGTTCTCCTCCCGAGATGCTCGGGTCAGGCTCGAGCATGACGGCCATGCCCCCGAAGCGCATTTTCCCTCTTGAACCTGAAGTGGCTACAGCTTGTAGAGAAGTGTCCCGTAGCGAAAGAGAGACGGAGACACGTCATGGCCGCCCGCCCCGAAACCACAGCCCAGACCCTGTCCTGGAAGGTCGGCGGCATGGATTGCGCGAGCTGCGCGGCGAAGATTCGCGGTGCGGTGGAGCGCCTGCCCGGCGTCAGCGACGTCAGGCTTTCGGTGATGTCGGAGACGCTGACCGTCGCGCTCGATGCCGGCGCAACCACGCCGGAAGCGATCGAGAAGCGCGTCAACGGCCTCGGCTACACCACGGCCGCGCTAGCGAATCCTGTCGAGCGCCCGGCAGCCAAGCAGGACGCGTGCGGCTGCGGTCATGATCACGTCGGCCACGCCCTCGAGCATCACGACCACGCCCATGCTCACGGCAAGCATGAGCACGGCGACGCCTGCTCGGGTCATGCGCATGACCTCGATCACAAGCACGATCATTCCGGCCATTCCCACGCCGGACACGACCACGCCTCGCAGGGCGCCAAGTCAGCCACCGCCGCGAACGACCACGGCCACGGCCTGCCTGGCCATGTCCATGAAGCCACGCCCGAGGGCGCGAGCTGGTACCAGACCGGCAAGGGCCGCCTCGTCATCGCCACGGGCCTGTTCCTCGGCGCCGCCTATGCTGCCGGGCTGATCTGGCCGGGCATCGGCCACTGGGCCTTCATCCTGGCCTGTATCGTTGGCGTCCTGCCCGTGGCGAAGCGCGCCTTCGCGGCAGCGCGTGCCGGCATCCCCTTCACCATCGAGATGCTGATGACGATCGCCGCCATCGGCGCGCTCTTCATCGGTGCGGCCGAGGAGGCGGCACTGGTGGTCTTCCTCTTCGCGGTCGGCGAGGTGCTCGAAGGCGTCGCGGCCGATCGCGCCCGCGCCTCGATCCGCGCGCTCGGCGATCTCGTGCCCAAAACCGCGATTATCGAGGAGAACGGCGCGACCCGGCAGGTCGATGCCGCGAGCCTCAGGATCGGCCAGACCGTGCTGGTGCGTCCCGGCGACCGCATCCCGGCCGATGGCGAGATCACCGACGGCACCTCCGGCATCGACGAGAGCCCGGTCACTGGCGAATCCGTGCCGAAGACCAAGGGCGTCGGCGAGCCCGTCTATGCCGGCTCGGTCAATCGCGAGGCGGCGCTGCGCGTGCGCGTCGACAAGGCGGCGCAGGACAACACCATCGCCCGCATCATCCGCCTGGTCGAGGAAGCGCAGGAGGCCCGCGCCCCGACCGAGCGCTTCATCGATCGGTTCTCGCGCTGGTACATGCCCGCGATCGTCGGCCTCGCCGTGCTGGTCGCGCTGGTGCCCCCGCTTCTGCTCGGCGCCGAATGGTCGGTCTGGATCTACCGGGCGCTGGCACTGCTGCTGATCGGCTGCCCCTGTGCGCTCGTCATCTCGGTGCCTGCCTCGATCGCCGCCGCCTTGTCGGCCGGCGCCCGGCAGGGCCTGTTGATGAAGGGCGGCGTCGTCATCGAGACCGCCGCCAAGACCGGCCTCGTCGCCTTCGACAAGACGGGCACGCTGACCCAGGGCAAGCCACGCGTCACCGATGTCGTGGCACTCTCCGGCGGCGAGGCCGAGGTTCTGGCCTATGCCGCCGCGGTCGAGCACGGCTCCGCGCATCCGCTGGCCGAGGCCGTGCTGGAGCGCTCCCGCGCCGACGGCATCGCCTATAAGCCGGCGGCCGAGGCTGCAGCGCTCGCCGGCCAGGGCGTCACCGGCAAGGTCGATGGCCGCGCCGTCTTCGTCGGCGCTCCCCGCCATGCCGAGAGCCGCGCGCCCTTCGACAAGCGGGCGCGCGTCACGGCCGAGGGGTTGGAAGCCGCCGGCAAGACAGTCGCCGCCGTCATCGTCGATGGCGCGCTCGCCGGCTTCATCGCGCTGCGCGACGAGCCTCGCGAGGACGCAGCCGCGGCTATCGCCGAACTGAAGGCTATGGGCATCCGCTCGACAATGCTGACCGGCGACAATGCCCGCACCGGTGCCGCCATCGCCGCCGGCCTCGGCATGGAGCACAAGGCCGAGCTGATGCCCGACGACAAGGTCGCGGCGATCAAGGCCTTCTCCGGCGAGACATCGGTAATGATGGTCGGCGACGGCATCAACGATGCGCCGGCGCTGGCCGCCGCCAGCATCGGCATCGCCATGGGCTCGGGCACCGATGTCGCTTTGGAGACCGCCGATGGCGCGGTGCTGAAGAGCCGCGTGCGCGATGTCGCGGCTCTGATCCGGCTGGCGCGGGCGGCGATGGGCAATATCCGCACGAACATCACGATCGCGCTCGGGCTGAAGGCGGTGTTCCTCGTCACCAGCGTGCTCGGCTATACCGGGCTCTGGGTCGCGATCCTCGCCGATACCGGCGCGACCGTGATTGTCACCGCCAACGCGCTGCGGCTGCTGCGTTTCGACGCGGGCAAGGTGAGCTGATCAACAGATCGAAGAAACGAGGCCGGCAGCAGCCGGCCTCGCAAATGCGCTTCACACGCTGATATCGGCGAGCGTACCGGTCTTCTTCGCGGTCTCGCCCTTGGCTTCCATCTGCTTCAGCATCTCGTCGCGGATCTTGGTCATGACGTCGGCCTTGGCCTGCGCGTCGAGCTTGTTGAATTCCTCCTCGGTCATGCCGAGCTTGGCCAGCAGCGCGGCCTGAACCCGCTCCTCCGGCGTCATCCGCGCGATCTTCAGGAACTCGGCTTCGGTCGAGGATGACGAGGCAGAGGACGAGGCGGAAGCGCCGGCCCCCTGTTTCGAATCGTCATCAGCGGCCTGTGTGGCAGCGTAGGCCTTCGTCAGATTGACGGGCCAGTTCGAGGTCGAGAACGAGATGGTCATCGCGTGCTCCTTTCTGCTGGGCACTGGCAGGCAATCTCCGGGCCGGGGCACAATCAGGAGAATCAGACATCCATTTCAATAAGTTACCCGGAACTCGACCAAGGCACCGGCTGCCGGACGCCCGTCGAATCGGCAAGTTCTACCGGGCAAACACTGCCGTAGCGGATCAATGCGTGTCGGCCGGCGAGCCTTCCGCTGCGACCAGGAATCGCAGCCGCACCGCCCCTTGCTGCAACGCAAAATTGTCTTGTTGCGACGGCTCGCGATTTAGCAACCGCAACATGACTATCTGATAGGCAACTCTTCAGCGCCGCGCTGCTTCAGGCCGGCAGGCGCACAAATCGGAGGCGGTCGATTTCCTCAATTTCGCCGCAAGCGTTACGTTCAGCGCAGAACGATCCCACGAAAATGACCGGAAACTTAACTTGTCATGCATTGAATGCATATCGGAGCTGACCGCGTGCCCCTGTTGGAAGCAGGCTGTCCGGTTTATATGCAGTGCACAACGAGATTGTCGCTGTGGGCACCGCCCCGGTCCGGAATATCGCTAAGGAAAACCACCATGTTCGTCACCATGATCGCTGCCAAAATCCGCGCCTACCTCCGCTATCGCGAGACCGTTCGCGAGCTCTCCCGCCTGACCGACCGCGAGCTCGACGATCTCGGCCTGTCGCGCTCGGAGATCTCCTTCATCGCGCGTTCGCACGCCGCGGCCTGAAGGCCTGAGAATGAGAACCGTCGCGCATCGGGCGCGACGCGTTCCGTGTAGTTTCTCCTGAGGCTCGTGTTTCCCCTCCCCTCGAGCTTCGGTCGAAGAGCGAATGCCCGCCTCACGGCGGGCATTTTGCATTTCAGGCCGCCTGTCCCTTGACCTGCGGCCCGGCTGCGGACACATCCCCAGCCATGGAACCCGTTCATATCATCGGCGGCGGTCTCGCCGGCTCCGAAGCCGCCTGGCAGATCGCGCAGGCCGGCGTCCCTGTCGTCATCCACGAGATGCGCCCCGTCCGCGGCACCGACGCCCACAAGACGGAAGGATTGGCCGAGCTCGTCTGCTCGAACTCCTTCCGCTCCGACGATTCCTCCAGCAATGCCGTCGGCCAGCTCCACTGGGAGATGCGCCGCCTGAATTCGCTGATCATGGCCAAGGGCGACGCCCATCAGGTCCCGGCCGGCGGCGCGCTCGCGGTCGATCGCGACGGCTTCTCGCAGGCCGTCACTGCCGCTCTGGAGGCCCACCCGCTCGTCACCATCGATCGCGGCGAGATCGCAGGCCTGCCGCCGGCCGCGTGGGACAATGTCATCATCGCCACCGGACCGTTGACCTCGCCCGCTCTGGCCGCGGGTCTGCAGTCGCTGACATCCGAGGATTCGCTCGCCTTCTTCGACGCCATCGCCCCGATCGTCCATTTCGATTCGATCGACATGGACCAGGCCTGGCTCCAGTCGCGCTACGACAAGGCCGGCCCTGGCGGCACCGGCGCCGACTACATCAACTGCCCGCTCGACCGCGACCAGTACGAGGCCTTCATCGACGCGCTGCTCGCCGCCGAGAAGACCGAGTTCAAGGAGTGGGAAGGCACGCCCTATTTCGACGGCTGCCTGCCGATCGAGGTCATGGCCGAGCGTGGGCGCGAGACCCTGCGCTGGGGCCCGATGAAGCCGGTCGGCCTCACCAACAAGCACAACCCGACCGTGAAGGCCTATGCCGTGGTCCAGCTCCGGCAGGACAACGCGCTCGGCACGCTGTTCAACATGACCGGCTTCCAGACCAAGCTGAAATATGGCGAGCAGGCGAACATCTTCAGGATGATCCCCGGCCTGCAGAACGCCGAGTTCGCCCGGCTCGGCGGCATCCACCGCAACACCTACCTCAACTCGCCGAAGCTGCTCGACGAGCGCCTGCGCCTCAAGGCGGATACGCGCCTGCGCTTCGCTGGCCAGATCACCGGCTGCGAGGGCTATGTCGAAAGCGCCGCGACCGGCCTCCTCGCCGGCCGGATGGCCGCCGCCGAGCGGCTCGGCCGCGACCTGCCAATGCCGCCTGCGACGACGGCACTCGGCGCGCTGGTCAACCACATCACCGGCGGCCATATCGTCACGATCGACGAGGGCCCGCGCTCCTTCCAGCCGATGAATATCAATTTCGGCCTGTTCCCGCTGATCGAGGGCGTGGCGACGACCGGCCCGGACGGCAAGCGTCTGAAAGGCCCGGCCAAGAGCCTCGCCCGCAAGCAGGCGCTGACGGCCCGCGCCAAACAGGTCATGGACGAATGGGCCGGCGGCGTCGAGGCGAAGGCGGCTGAGTAGGCCGAACCACTACCCTCGGTAGACAAAATAACCGCGGGGAACCCCTCTCCTGTAAGGAGAGGGGCAGGGGTGAGGTGTCGGCCCCCGGACCAGTGAGGCGTTGGCCTAACCGCCGTGCAGCGACCACCACACGGCAATCACGGTGAGCGGCCTACCCCTCACCCTGCCCTCTCCCTATGGGAGAGGGTTCCCCGCGCCATCTGGAATACTGGTCTGATAAATCGCTTTGCGCGAGAGTGGTGGCACGACGCCTCTCAGCGCTTCCGCGACGCCCGCCACAGCACCCATTGCCGGCGCCAGGCCGGCAGGGTGATGATCGTGCGGTAGGGGTCGTAGCCGCCGACCTCCATCCGCTTGAGATAGGGCTCGACCAGCGCGACCGGCAGGAAGGCCGGCTTCAGGCCGGAGGGAATCGTCTCGCTGAGGCTGGTGAGCTTCTTCAGGTGCCCGCGCGCGATCTCGCGCAATTCCTTGAGCGTATAGAGCACGCCCGGCCCGCCGCGCCCGCGCACGATGTCGTCGCGGGTCACGCCGTTGCGGGCGAGGATATCGGCCGGCAGATAGACCTGCCCCTCGGCCGCATGCCACGGGAAGGCGCGCATCAGCCCGGTCAGCGCATAGGCGACGCCGGCATGGCCGCAGGCCGTCGCACCGCCGGGATCGCGCCCGCCGGCCAGGATGATGCAGGCAAGCCGCATCAGGGCGCTCACCGTCTCGCCGGCATAGCCCTCCAGATCACGCAGCGAGGGCATCGGGTCGTCGTAAAGGTCGAAGATGCGCGCATCGATCAACGCGGTCAGCGGCGCGACCGGCAGGCGATAGCGCCGGATCGTATCGAGCAGGGCCGCGGCCACCGGATGGGCCTGCGTCTCACCGCCCGCCTGGCCCTCGAGCACATCGCGCCACCATTGCAGGCGTACCTCGCCCGGCAACGGCTCGCTGACCAGCGCCCTGACGCGCGCGATTTCCAGGCTGAAGGCATAGAGCGCATAGAGCGCCGCCCGGCGGTCCTCGGGCGCATAGAGCCCGGCGATATAGCGGTCCTGATCCTGCTCGCGGACCAGCGCGGCGCAATGGGCATAGGCCTCCGGCAGGCGCGCCGGCGCGATCTCCCTGCGGTCGTCGGTCTCGGTCTGCGGCATCGTTCCGCCCTGGCCCGTCATCATTCGCCCTTGGCCCAAGCCCAGTCTAGGCCAAGCGCCGCGTCATCGCTACGCGCCGCTCACATGGCCGGCTCACGACATGGTCCTAGTCGACCGCGATCAGCGCCGCCGCCACCCGCCGGTCTTCGCCGACGAGGACGTTATAGGTCCGCGCCGCCGCGCCGGTCGCCATGCCCTCGACCGCGATTCCGGCCTGCTTCAGGGGATCACGCAGGGCGGGCGGAATGAAGGCAATGTCCGCCCCCGTCCCGATCAACAGGAAATCGATCGTCCCGGCCTCATCGAGCACCGGTTGCAGGCTCTCGATCGTGACTTCGGAAAAGCGCGTCACCGGCCAGATGCGGATGCCGGCCGGCGTCGCGATGATCGAGCCCTTGTGGCTCATCTCGGCGAAGCGGAACCCGCCCGCGCCGATGGCGTCGAGTGGGAAACGGCCGGGAACGAACCCGTCGAAGCGCGGCATGAAGCCGCTCAGGCCTTGGCCTTGGCGGCGGAAGACTTGGCTCGCGCCGCCTCCTGCGCCTCCTCACGGGCGCCGGCCGAGCGGACGTCCATGTAGAGCAGCACCGGCGTCGAGACGAACATCGCCGAGTAGGTGCAGACCACGACGCCGAACAGCATCACCAGCGCGAAGCCCTCGATCGCCGAGCCGCCGAAGATCACGAGCGCCAGCAGCGACAGGAATGTCGTGGTCGCCGTCATCGCGGTGCGCGACAGGGTGGAGTTCACCGAGAGGTCGAGCAGCTCGGCCACCGGCATTGTCTTGTAGCGGCGCAGCAATTCGCGCGTACGGTCGAACACAACGACGGTCTCGTTCAGCGAATAGCCGACGATGGTCAGGATCGCCGCGATCGAGGTCAGGTTGAATTCGAGCTGCGTGATCAGGAAGAAGCCGATCGTCAGCACGATGTCGTGCAGCGTGCCGAGGATCGCGCCGATCGCCAGCGGCATCTCGAAGCGGAACCAGAGATAGATCAGCACGCCGACGATCGCGAGCACGACACCGAGCGTGCCGGCCTGCACCAGCTCGCCCGAGACGCGCGGGCCGACCGTCTCGACGCGGCGGAACTCATAGCTGGAGGCGAAGGCCTCGCGCGCCTTGACCACGACCGCCTGCTGCGCGGTCTCGCCGCCCGGCTGCATGCCGAAGCGCATCGAGACCTCGCCAGCCGCGCCGAACTCCTGAACCTCGGCCTCGCCGAAGCCGAGCCCGTTGGCCGTGTGGCGGATCTGGGCGATGTCGATGCTGCCGCTCTTGGCCTGCATCTCGATCAGGGTGCCGCCCTTGAAGTCGATGCCGAAATTCAGGCCGACGGTGAGGAAGAGGACGAGCACCAGGATCGAATAGGCGGCCGACAGCGGATAGCTGAAGCGGCGGAACCAGACGAATTTGAACTTGGTGTTGTCGGGAACGATACGAAGCAGGCGCATGGCCAATCTCCTGAAAGGCTTGCGTCAGAACGGCAGGCGCTTGGGCTTGGCCCAGCGATACCAGATCGCGATCAGCATCCGCGTCAGCGTCACCGCCGTGATGACGGTGGTGAGAATGCCGAGGATGAAGACCACCGCGAAGCCGCGCACCGGGCCGGAGCCAAGCGAGAACAGCGCCACCGCCGCGATCAGCATCGTGACGTTGGAGTCGATGATCGTGGCGAAGGCGCGCTGGAAGCCGGCTTCGAGCGCCGAGACGAGGCTGCGGCCCTGATGCTCCTCCTCGCGCATGCGCTCGTAGATCAGCACGTTCGAATCGACCGCCGTGCCGATGGTCAGCACGATGCCGGCGATGCCGGGCAGCGTCATCGTCGCGCCGAGGAAGGACATCAGGCCGAAGATCAGGCCGACATGGACGACGAGCGCGATGCTCGCGATCAAGCCGAAGATGCCGTAGGTCGCGAGCATGTAGATCACCACCAGCACGGTCGCGATCAGGGTCGCCATCTTGCCGGCCTGGATCGAGTCGGCGCCGAGGCCGGGGCCGACGGTACGCTCCTCGACGATCGTCATGCGGGCCGGCAGCGCACCGGCGCGCAGCAGGATCGCCAGGTTGTTGACCTGCTCGACCGTGAAATTGCCGGAGATCTGGCCCGAGCCGCCCGTGATCGGCGACTGGATCACCGGCGACGAGATCACCTTGTTGTCGAGCACGATCGCCAGCGCACGGCCGAGATTTTCGGTGGTGATCTGGCCGAAGCGCTGGGCGCCGCGGATGTTGAAGCGGAAATTCACGATCGGCGTGCCGCTGCGCGAATCGAAGGCCGGCTGCGCGTCGATCAGGTCGGCGCCATCGACCGAGGGCTGGCGCAGCACGGGAACCTGCTGGCCACCGGCATCCTGCGACGGCAGCATGTCGACATCGGCGCTGTTGGCATCGCCGACGAGGCGGAACTCGAGTTTCGCGGTCTGGCCAAGGATTTCCTTGAGCTTCTGCGGGTCCTGCAGGCCCGGCACCTGCACCAGGATGCGGTCGAGGCCCTGACGCTGGATGTTCGGCTCGGTCGTGCCGAGCGCGTCGACGCGCCTGCGCAGCACTTCCATGGCCTGCTCGACGGCCCGGCGGATGCGCTCGTTCGAACCGGCCTCGGTGACCGTGAGCTGGATCAGCCCGTCCGGCTGGTCGGTGATGTTGATCGACTGGTTGCCGGAGGGGCCGAAGGCGCCGAGCGTGCCGATCGGCTGGGCGAGCTCGCGCAGCTTCGGCAGCACGCGGGCCCGCTCGGTCGCGTCCGGAACGCGCACCTGCACGCCGCGTGTCGTGGTCTGGATGCCACCCTGCGGGTTGGCGCGCTCTTCGCGGAGGATACGGCGGACGTCGTCGCGCAGCTGGACGACCTGGCTGCGCACCAGTTCGGCCCGGTCGATTTCGAGCAGGACGTGGGACCCGCCCTGCAAATCAAGGCCAAGCACCACCGCATGGATCGGCAGGAAGGCCCGCGGAATCCAGGACGGCGCGTTGGTTTCGATGGCCTTGCGCGTCTCAGGTGACAAGAGGTTCGGCACGGCGAGCCCGCAGCCGATGAACAGCACGAGCAGGACGAGAATGACCTTGCGGGCCTGGAGACGAAGCATCTGCGTGAACAGCCTTGTAATCGTGCCGGGGCTCCCTCATCGGGAGCCTGGGCCGCCGCATTCTCAGTTCTTGACCGGCTCGCCCTTGGAGCGGACGTCCTGGATCATGCCGCGCACGATGCGCACGCGCACGCCGTCGGCGATCTCGACCTCGATCTCGCCGTCGTCGACGACCTTCGAGACCTTCGCGATCATGCCGCCGGAGGTGACGACGGTGTCGCCGCGGCGCACGTTCTTGATCAGCTCCTGATGGGCCTTGGCCCGGCGCTGCTGCGGCCGGATGATCAGGAACCACATGATGACGAAGATCAGCAGGAACGGCACGAGCTGGATCAGCATGTCGGCGCCGCCACCGGCTCCTGTGGCCTGGGCGAAAGCGGGGGTGATCACGAATACACTCCTCTGGTACGGCGGCGGCACGCCGCCGACCGCGAATCTCTGGATGGAAGACGCAAGCCAAAACCACCGCCCGGCCGCAAAATCGCGCGGACTATAGCCAGCAACGCCGTGAAATCAATCGGACGCGCCCGGTCTCCCATGCGCGATCCCTCACCTATGGGCTGGCTGCCATTCGCGCAATGCCCCTTGCGCGCGATCCACGGCGTGGTTTAGGTAGCGGCATGAACCGTACCGGACGGTACGGTACGGTTCAACGGAACGAAACGAAGGCCACGCCGCCATGACCACGACCGAGACCGACCAGACACTCGCGACGCTGCTGCGCATCGCCGACGCGCTGGAGCGTATCGCCCCGCCCCGTCGCAAGGCCGCCGACCTCAAGGCCGCCGACGCCTTCGTCTGGCAGGCATCGGGCTCGGAACTGGTGCCGGTTCCGAAGGTCAACCGCGTCGCGCTCTCGCTTTTGCGCGGTGTCGACCGCGTCCGCGACACGCTGGCCGAGAATACCGAACGCTTCGCCAAGGGCCTGCCGGCGAACAACGTCCTGCTCTGGGGCGCACGCGGCATGGGCAAGTCCTCGCTGGTCAAGGCCGTCCATGCCGACACCAACCTGCGCCTCGCCAAGGATGCGCTGCCGCTGAAGCTGATCGAGATCCATCGCGAGGACATCGAGAGCCTTCCAGGGCTGATGAGCCAGCTGCGCAACGATCCTCACCGCGCCATCGTCTTCTGCGACGATCTGTCCTTCGACAGCGACGACACCTCCTACAAGTCGCTGAAGGCGGTGCTCGACGGCGGCGTCGAGGGGCGCCCCGACAATGTGGTGTTCTATGCCACCTCGAATCGCCGCCACCTCTTGCCGCGCGACATGATGGACAACGAGCGCTCGACCTCGATCAATCCGGGCGAGGCGATCGAGGAGAAGGTCTCGCTGTCCGACCGTTTCGGCCTCTGGCTCGGCTTCCACAAATGCAGCCAGGACGAGTACCTGGAGATGATCAACGGCTATGCCGGCCATTTCGGCCTGGACGTCGCCGCCGACGAATTGCGCCGCGACGCGCTGGAATGGTCGACGACGCGCGGCTCCCGCTCCGGCCGCACCGCCTGGCAGTACATCCAGGACCTTGCCGGCCGACTGGGCCGGAAGCTGGAGGGTTGAGGAGCGTCATTCTCGGGCTTGACCCGAGAATCTCATGACAAGAGGACACCGGTTTCCGAGATGCCCGGGTCAAGCCCGGGCATGACGACGCTGGAAACACAAACGAAAACGGGGCCGCCCTTTTCTGGGGCAGCCCCGTTCTTTTCGATCGGGAGGGTCTCGCGGAACCGATCGAAGGGTGAAACCTCGTCCGCGGCTCCGGAATCAGTTGTTCAGGTAGGGCGTCGGATCGACCGGCGCGGAACCCTTGCGCAGTTCGAAATGGAGCTGCGGCGAGGAGACGTTGCCGGTCTGGCCCGAGTTGGCGACGACCTGGCCGCGCTTCACGGTGTCGCCGCGCTTCACCTTGAGCTCGCCGTTATGGGCATAGGCCGAGACATAGCCGTTCGGGTGACGGATCAGGACAAGGTTACCATAGCCCTTCAGCTCGCTGCCGGCATAGGCGACCGTGCCGCCCTCGGCAGCCTTGACCGGTGTGCCCTCGGGAACAGCGATGTTGATGCCCTCGTTGCCACCCTTGCCGCTGTAGCCGGAGATGACGCGACCGCGAGCCGGCCAGCGGAAATCCGCCTTGTCGCCGGGCGAGGCTTCTTCTTCCTGCTTCGGAATGCTGGCGGTGGTCTTAGGCTCGGGCGCGGGCTCGGCCTTCGGGATCGCGGTCGGCTTCGGCTCGGCAGCCGGAGCGCTCGCCACGACCACCGGCTTGGCGGCCGGCGCAGCGGTCTTGACCGGCTTCGCTTCGGGCGCAGGCTTCACGGCGGCGACCGGCGCAGCCGCAGGCTTCGCAGCCGGCGTCGGCAGGGCGGCACTGGTCTTGCGGGCATCGGCCTTGGCCTTCGCCTCTGCGGCGAAGCGAGCGCGCGATTCCTTCATGGCCTGAGCGTCTGCGGCAGCCTTCGCCTTGGCTTCAGCGGCGGCGGTGGCCTTGGCCTCGGCGGCAGCCCTGGCCTGCGCCTTCGGATCGACGGCGGCCGGCGGGGTCACACGCGGAGCTGCCGACGGGCCGGCGACGAAACGCTGCGTCTCGGCGGGAGCCTGCGCGATTTGACGGACCGGCGCCGGGGCGGCCGGAGCAGCGGAAGCAGAGGCGTTATAGACGGGAATGGTGATGCGTGTGCCGGGGGCGACATTCGCATTGCTCAGCCCATTCGCCGACATGATGGCGGCGCGCGGCACGCCGTAGCGCGACGAGATCGTGTCGAGCGTCTCGCCCTGGGCAAGCACAACGGGCGTACCGCCCTGCGCGGACCAGCCGGCGGCACCGCCGGAAACGGCCTGCGGAGCGGGCGAGCTCAGCGCGACGGAGGATTGCGGCGGCGGCAGGGGCTGCGCCCGGACCAGCGGCGCGGAAGCCACCGGCTGCAGCGGCGCACTCGACACCTGCCCGATGGAGCCGGTCGTGACCGGATCGCGAACCTGGGACGGCGCCTGAGCCGACTTGAAGGGGCTGTCGAACGGCGTCTCGGTGAAACGCATCGTATCCGACGAGCACGCGCTGACGCCGATGGCGAACAGGCACACCGTTGACAAACGACGGAGAGCGCGGGGATTGATCGATCCGGCTTGGCTACGCATGAACTGAGTACTCGCGAACGACGCAACTCGATGAAGGCGATTAAAGTCCCGTTGAGCTTAATTTCGCGTAAACGCCCTGGGAAATCTGGTTGATGCCGCAGCCGGCACGAATGACGAGGCCCGCCGCATCTATGGCCCCGCGCCCCGGGCGAACCCCGCAATTGCGGCAGCATCGCCCTTGCGCTAACGCAACGGCATGCTTCGTGTGACCCTCGCCTGTTTTGCGCTTCTTCCCGGTCGGGCGGCCCTATCGGCCGAGTCGATGCTGAAGCAGATGCACGGGACCTGGCGCTCGGAGAAGCAACTGATCCTGATAGACACGGAAAGAATGCTCGGCAATATCGACGTCACCCGACCGTTTCAGCGCGACGCGCTGAGATTGCGCGATATCTCCGGCCGGATGGTCGTCTTCGAGATCGGCGGCAAGCGCTTCATCGGCTTCTTCGACCGCAACGAGCTGCGCCTGACCGGCGACGGCATCGCCGATTCCGACGTGCTTCAGCGCCGATAGACGGCTCGGCCTGCCTGCGGTCCGCCGGTCGATCTACAGCGCGCGCGACCGTCCGGGGATCAGTGGCGGCAGGCGCAACGCTGGGCCAGTTGCGTGATCGAACTGCCCATCTTCGAGATGCGTGACCACCACCCGCCGCGCCGCGCCATCGATACGCAGGGCGCCGACGAGCCTTCCGCCCGGCGACAGCCGCGCCAGCAGTGCTTCCGGCACCGCCTGGGTGACGCCGTTGACGAGGATGCGGTCGAAGCGCCCGAGCGTCCGGTCTGGCTGGAAGCCGTCGGCATGGCGCAGGTCGATCGCGCCGCCGAAACCGCTGCCCGAAACCCGCTCATGCGCGGCCAGCGCCAGCGAGCGGTAGCGCTCCAGCGAGACGACCTCGGCCCCCATCGCGGCAAGCAGCGCCGAGACATAGCCGGAGCCGGTCCCGACCTCGAGCACGCGCGCACCCGGCTGCATGTCGAGCGCGCCGAGCAGGTTGGCGACAGTATGGGGGGCGGTCATCGTCTGGCCGCAGGGCAGCGGCACCGAGACGTCCTGCCGGGCGAGATCGGCGAAGCGGGCCGGCGCGAAACGGTCGCGCGGCACCCGCTCCATCGCACGCAGCAGCGCGAGGTCGCGCACGCCCCGCGCGCGGAGCGAAAGCAGGAAGGCGACGGTGCGCTCGCCTTCGCTGGCCGGCGCGTCCTCGCTCATGCCCCTCCCCGCCCCCGGCTCAGGCGAAGAGCTGCGCGAAGCGCGTCAGCGTCGGCTCATGCGTCAGGTCGAGCTCGAGCGGTGTGATCGAGATGCGCTTCTCCGCCAGCGCCTTCAGGTCGGTGCCGTTGGCCGGCTCCTTGCCGCTGCGCTGGAAGGCGATCCAGTAATAGGGATTGCCGCGGCCGTCCTTGCGCGGCTCCAGCTGCACCAGCTCCTGGTCGCGCCGGCCCTGCACGGTGACGGCGACGCCATCGACCTCGTCCGGCCCCGCATTGGGGAAGTTGAGGTTGAACAGCACGCCTTCCGGGATGCCCTCCTCCAGCAACCGGCGGATGATGCCCGGCGCATGGCTCTCAGCGCAGTCCCAGCGGATCGAATCGCGATTGCCGGGCGAGTAGGCCTGGCTCACCGCGATCGAGGGCACGCCGAGCAGCGTGCCTTCCATGGCGGCGGCGATGGTGCCGGAATAGGTCACGTCCTCGGCGACGTTCGAGCCGCGATTGACGCCGGAGAGAACGAGATCGGGCCGCGCCTCCTTCATGACGGCGCGCACGGCCATGATCACGCAATCGGTCGGCGTGCCCTGCACCGCGAAGCGCTTCTCGTCGATCTGGCGCAACCGGAGCGGATTGGACAGCGACAGCGAATGCGCGACGCCGGACTGGTCGGTCTCGGGCGCCACGACCCAGACATCGTCCGAAAGCTGGCGCGCGATGCGCTCCAGCACGGCCAGGCCCTCGGCATGGATGCCGTCATCATTGGTGACGAGGATACGCATGTCTCAGGCCGCCTTCTCGATCCGCGTCACGCCGCGCATATAGGGCACCAGAACGTCCGGCACGGTGATCGAGCCGTCGGCGTTCTGGTAGTTCTCCATCACGGCGATCAGCGCGCGGCCGACCGCCGTGCCCGAGCCGTTGAGGGTGTGCACGAAGAACGGCCCCTTGCCGTCCCTGGTCTTGTAGCGGGCGTTCATGCGACGCGCCTGGAAATCGCCGCAGACCGAGCAGGACGAGATCTCGCGATAGGTCTTCTGGCCGGGCAGCCAGGCCTCGATGTCCCAGGTCTTCTGCGAGGCGAAGCCCATGTCGCCGGTGCACAGCGTCATCACGCGATAATGCAGGTCGAGCTTCTTCAGCACCGCCTCGGCGCAGGCGAGCATGCGCTCATGCTCCTCGCGCGACTTCTCCGGCGCCGTGATCGAGACGAGCTCGACCTTCTCGAACTGGTGCTGGCGCAGCATGCCGCGCGTGTCGCGCCCGGCCGAGCCGGCTTCCGAACGGAAGCAGGGCGTGAGCGCGGTGAATCGAAGCGGCAGCTCCTCCTCGGAGAGGATTAATTCCCTTGCGAGATTGGTCAGCGGCACCTCGGCGGTCGGGATCAGCCAATGCTCCTCGCCGGCCCGGAACTGGTCCTCGCGGAACTTCGGCAGTTGCGCCGTGCCGAACATCGCGTCGTCGCGCACCAGCAGCGGCGGGTTCACCTCGGTATAGCCGTGCTCCTCGGTGTGCGTGTCGAGCATGAACTGCCCGATCGCCCGCGACAGACGCGCGATCCCACTTTGCAGCACGACGAAACGCGAGCCGGAGAGCTTGGCTGCCTTCTCGAAATCCATCTGGCCGAGCGCCTCGCCCAGCTCGAAATGCTGCTTGGGGTCGTTGACGCCCTTGAGCAGCCCGCGCTCCTCCGGCTTCACGCCATGGACATGCAGCACGACATTGCCGTGCTCGTCGGCACCGTCGGGCACATCGTCGAAGGGCGTGTTCGGGATCGCGGCGAGCGTCTCGTCGAGCTTGTCCTTGGCGGCCTTTTCCTCGGCCTCCAGCGCCGGCTGCTGCTCCTTGAGCGCCGCGACCTCGGCCTTCAGCGTATCGGCGAGCGCGACATCCTTCTGCGCAAAAGCCTTGCCGATCTCCTTGGAGAGCGCGTTGCGGCGCTCCTGCGTGGCTTGCGCCTTGGCGATCGACGAGCGGCGGACATCGTCGAGTTCGAGCAGCGAGGACGACAGCGGCGCCAGGCCCCTGCGCTCAAGCCCCTTGTCGAACGCCGCGGCGTTCTCGCGAATCCATCTGATGTCGTACATCGTCGTCCGGCCATGCCATCGCTGCGGAATGCAGCGACGCATGCTCTAGACCGGGATCGCGCGCGAGGGAACCACCCCTCGCGTCATTCCGGGCGGAAGCGGAGATCGGTTACTCCGCCGCGTCCTCTTCCGCCTTCTTCGCCTCGCTCTTCTTCTCGACGCGACGCACCGAGAACACCGAGAGCTCGTAGAGCAGCATCATCGGGACGGCGAGCATCAGCTGCGAGATCACGTCCGGCGGGGTCAGCACCGCCGCGACGACGAAGACGAAGACGATGGCGTAGCGACGCTTTTCCTTCAGGAATTGCGAATCGATGATGCCCGCCTGCCCGAGCAGGGTCAGGATCACCGGCAGCTGGAAGGCGATGCCGAAGGCGAAGATCAGCGTCATGATCAGCGAGAGATACTCGCTGACCTTGGGCAGGAGCGCGATGCCGGCCTGCCCGTCCGTCGCGGTCTGCTGCATGCCGATCGAGAACTTCATCAGCACGGGCATGGCGAAGAAGAACACCATCGCAGCACCCGCGATGAAGAAGAGCGGCGTCGCCACCAGATAGGGCGCGAAAGCCTGCTTCTCGTTCTTGTAGAGCCCCGGCGCGACGAACTTGTAGATCTGCGTCGCGATCACCGGGAAAGCCAGGAAGCCCGCGCCGAAGGCCGCGATCTTGATCTGGGTGAACAGATACTCCAGCGGCGCGGTGTAGATCAGCTGGACGTTCGCGCCCGGCCCCGCCGCCCAGATATAGGGCTGGACCAGGATGTTGTAGATCTGCGTCGCCAGCGCGAAGCAGAGGAAGAACATCACCAGGAACGCGATCAGCGACTTGATCAATCGCGAGCGCAATTCGACGAGATGCTCGATAAGCGGCGCGCGCGAGGCCTCGATCTCGTCCTCGCCGTCGCGAGGATTGGCGACGCTCATGCGGAGTTCTCCTCGCCCTTGGCGGCCTTGCGCTTGCGGGCGGCAGGCTTGGCGGGTTCAGCCGGAGCGGCAGCGATCACAGCCTTCGGCTTGCGTGCCGCAGCGGCTTTCGGAGCCTTCGCCGGAGCGACCACAACCGGAGCCGGTGCCTCGACGACGGCAGGAGCTTCGACAGCCTTGACGCTACGCTTGCGGACAGGCTTCACCGGGATAGGCTCGGCCACGGCGACCGGAGCCTCGGCGACGACGGGAGCAGGCTCCGCCTCGGACTTCTTGGCCCGCTTCGGCTTGTCGGCAGGCTTCGGCGCCTCGGCTGCGATCTGGACCGGCGGAAGCGGCTCCGGCAGCGGAATCGAGGCGAGCTTGGCCTCGGCCTCCTTCAGGGCGGCGTCGTCAGGCTTCGCAGCGTCCGGCTTGGCCGTATCGAAGTCCTTCGGGGTATCGATCGGCTTGAAATCGTTGTTCAGCGCGCTCGACACCGATCCACCGACATCCTCGACCTGCTTCTTCAGATCGGCGAGCTCGGCCTCGCGCATCGCGTCGTTGAACTGCCCCTGGAACTCCGAGGCCATGCGCCTGACACGGCCAATCGTCTGGCCGACCGTGCGCAGGGCCTTGGGCAGGTCCTTCGGGCCGATCACGACCAGCGCCACCGCGCCGATCAGCACCATCTCGCTCCAGGCGATGTCGAACATCGACGGCTCGTCCTCTCAAGCCCGTGCCCCGGAGGGCACGGCGGCATCAGGCCTTGTGCTCGGCCTTGGCCTGGGCCTGGGCGGCGGCGTTGTCGGCCTTCGTCTGGTCGATCACCTTGGGATCAACGTTGGTGGCGGCCGGAGCCGCCGCCTCGTCATCCTCGGCCATGCCCTTCTTGAACGATTTGATGCCCTTGGCGACATCGCCCATCAGCTCGGAAACCTTGCCGCGCCCGAACAGCAGCATCACGATGACGCCGACGACGATCCAGTGCCAAATGCTCACGCCACCCATGGCGAAACTCCTCCGAAATTGCGTCGACCGGGGAATGGCCCCAACCAAATCCTTGCCCGGTCGCTTGTTCGGCGGCGGAACCTATTGATCCGCAGCCGGAAACACAAGGACTTCGTCCGACGGAATCTCGACCCCGATCTCGTCGCCCACCTCGATCTCGTCCGAGAGCGGCGCCCGCACCGACAAGGCCCGATCGAAACCGTCCACGGTCACCTGAAGGTGATCGGCCTCGCCGAGGAAGCGCCGTGCCGTCAACCGCCCGCGCAGATAGTAGCCCTTCGGCACGATGCGGACGCGATGAGGCCGGATGCAGGCGACAGCGATCGATCCTTCCGCTAGTCCGGGGGCCGCGAAGCGGCCGAGCGGCGTATCGACCGCCCCACCCGACACACGGCCCTCGATCTCCGTCAGATCGCAGAAAAATCGGGCGGCAAAGAGGCTGTTGGGCTGACGGTAGAGCTCCTCGCCGGTCCCGATCTGGACGATGCGCCCTGCCCGCATCAGGACGATCCGGTCGGCGATGCGCATCGCGTCTTCCGGATCATGCGTGACGATGATCGAGGTCGCGCCGGTTTCCTCCAGCAGGGCGGCGGTCTCGTCGCGCACCACGTCGCGCAGCCGCCGGTCGAGATTGGAGAAGGGCTCGTCCATCAGCAGCACGCCCGGCCGCGGCGCGATCGCGCGCGCCAGCGCCACGCGCTGTTGCTCGCCGCCCGAGAGCATATGCGGATAGGAATCGGCAAGATCGGCGAGCCCGACCCGCCCCAGCGCCCGCAGGGCGGTTGCATCGGCCGTCGCGGGCGTCTGGCCGCGCAGGCCGAAGCGGACATTGTCGCGCACCGAAAGATGCGGAAACAGCGCATAATCCTGGAAGACGAAGCCGACGCCGCGATGCTCCGGCTCGACGAAACGATCAGGCGACGAGACGTCGCGCCCTTCCAGCAGGACGCGCCCCGCGCTCGGCCGCTCGACCCCGGCCGCGAGCCGGAGCAGCGTCGTCTTGCCGCAGCCGGATTGGCCCAAGAGCGCGACGATCTCGCCGGGCTTGACCGAGAGCGAGACATCCGACAGCGCCGTCACCGAACCGAAGCGCTGCGTCACAGCCTCGAAGCCGAGCGCCATCGGGATCGCCGCGCCGGCCGTGCCGCGCCGGCCCCAGCCGAGCCATCCTGATTTGGTTTCCGCCAAGGTCGATACCGCTCCGGCCGTTCCATCCCGGCCGATGGCCGGGCTCCTCACCCCTGTTGCGATCCGCCTTCGCCGTCGTCAAGCGGGCTGAACAGGTCGCCGAGCGGGTCCTCGTCGTCGCGCAAGCCCGGATCGTCATCGGGAACCGGCACGGCGAGGTCGCGCGTCAGGCGTCCCTCGATGAAGCCTGTGCCCTTCAATTCCTCCAGCCCCGGGAGGTCGTCGATGCGATCCAGCCCGAAATGATCGAGGAAGCCCGGCGTCGTCCCGTAGGTGATCGGCCGGCCGGGCGAGCGCCGCCGGCCGCGCAGGCGGACCCAGCCCGCCTCGAGCAGGATGTCGAGCGTACCCTTGGCGGTGGCGACGCCGCGGATCTCCTCGATCTCGGCCCGCGTCACCGGCTGGTGATAGGCGATGATCGACAGCACTTCGAGCGCGGCGCGCGACAGCCGGCGTGGCGGCTCTGCCTCCGCCGCGAGCAGGTAGCCGAGATCGGGCGCCGTGCGAAAGGCCCAGCCGCCCGCGACCTGACGCAGATTGACCCCGCGCAAGGCGTAGCTCTCGGCAAGCCGCGCCAGAACCTGCTCGATCGCGATGCCGGCGGGAATAGCCCGGCCGAGCGCCTCCGCTGTCAGCGGCACGGCGGAGGCGAAGAGCAGCGCCTCGACGACGCGCAGCGCCTGCGAAAAGGCCTCCGCCCCGCCATCGGTCTCGATGTCCTCGGGTTCAGTTGCCATGCCGGTCATGAGGCATCCTTGGCGGCGAAGGGCAAGCCTTCCGGCCGGGCCGAACGGCGGCGCACCTGGATCGGCGCGAAGGCTTCCTCCTGCCTGAGGTCGAGCACCCCTTCCCGCACCATCTCCAGCATCGCCGAGAGCGCGGAAGCCCGGACCGTCGCCCGCATCTCCCGCACCGGCAGGCCGTGAGAACTCATGTACTGCGTGAGATAATCGTCCAGTTCGGTCCAGTCGCCGGCCGCGCCGACCAAGCGTTGCAAGGCCTCGCGCGCCTCGACCAGCGACCAGACGGCGCGGTGCCCGACCGAGATATGCCCCTGCACCCGCTTCTGCCGCTGCTGGGCATAGGCTGCGAGAAGGTCGTAAAGCTCGGCTTCCCAGACCGGCCGGGCTCCCGCCACGATCTCCTCCGGCGCACCACGGGCGAAGACATCGAGTCCCAGCCGCTCGCGCGCCGAAAGCTTGCTGGCAGCGGCACGGATCGCCTCCAGCCGGCGCAGACGCAGCGCCAGCGCGGTCGCAAGATCAGCGGCGCTCGGCTCCTCGCCCTTGGGCGGCTCCGGCAGCAGCAGGCGCGACTTGAGATAGGCCAGCCAGGCCGCCATCACGAGATAATCGGCGGCGAGTTCCAGCCGCAGCGCCCGCGCCTCCTCGACGAAGGTGAGGTACTGCTCGGCCAGCGCCAAGATCGAGATGCGGTGCAGATCGACCTTCTGCCGGCGCGCGAGATCGAGCAGCAGGTCGAGCGGGCCTTCATAGCCGTCGACATCGACGACGAGCGAAGGCTCGCCCGCGCGCCCAGCGCGGTCTTCCTCGAATGGCAATTCGGCCGTCATCGAAGGCCCTGCCCCACCTGTCATCCCCGAAGGCGCAGATTCGGCCGTTCAGGCGCTCAAGGCAAGCGCGGCCGCGATCTCGGCGCGCGCGGCCTCCAGATCGACCGGCTCCGGCTCATGCCGGATGCGCCCGAGCGCGGCGTTCGCACGGCGGGCGCGGGCGCCGGTCATCTCCGGCACGGCCCCGGCGACCGCGATCATCTCGTCCATGATGCCGTGGCAATGCAGGATGACATCGACGCCGGCCCGGATCGCGGCACGCGACTTGGCCTCGAACGAGCCCGACAGCGCCTTCATCGAGATGTCGTCGGTCATGATCAGCCCGTCGAAGCCGAGTTCGCCGCGCATGATTTCACGCACGATCTTCCGCGAGATCGTCGCCGGGTTCCTGGCGTCGAGCGCGGTGAAGACGAGATGCGCGGTCATCGCCAGCGGCATGTCGGCGAGATGCCGGAACGGCCGGAAATCATGCGCACGCAATTCGTCGAGCGGGGCATCGACGATCGGCAGGTCGTGATGGCTGTCGGCGCGCGCGCGGCCATGGCCGGGCATGTGCTTGACGACCGGCAGCACGCCGCCGGCGATCAGCCCTTCGGCCGCCGCCCGGCCGAGCCGCGCCACCTGATCGGGATCATGGGCATAGGCACGGTCGCCGATGACATCATGGCTGCCGGCCACCGGTACGTCGAGCACCGGCAGGCAGTCGACATCGATGCCGACTTGTCTCAGGTCATGCGCCATCAGGCGGGCGTTGAGGCGGACGATCTCGCGCTGGCGGATGGGATCGTTGATCGCAAGGAAGGCACGCGCCGACTGGTATTTCGGCCAGTTCGGCGGCCCCATGCGCTGCACCCGGCCGCCCTCCTGATCAATCAGGATCGGCGCGTGCCAGCCGACCGTCTCGCGCATCTCGGCGGTGAGTGCCGCGACCTGCTCGGGCGTCTGCGTGTTGCGCTTGAAGACGATGAAGCCCCAGGGCCTTGCGTCGCGGAAGAAGGCCCGCTCGTCCGCGGTGAGGCTCGTGCCGAGGCAGCCGGCGATGAAGGCGCGCGATGTCATGCTACCGGGTTAGGAAGCGGAACGGGCGCGGTCAAGAATGATCCGCGCCCGCCCGGATTGTTACTTCACCTGCTGATAGGCCTGCGCGTTGAACGCGTCGAAGGGCAGCTCGGCGATGCGGAACCAGAGCTGCTCCTTCTTCCAGTACGGCAGGAAGGAATCATAGAAGGTCTTGAAGTTCGCGTTGCTGGCGGCAAGCTCGCCATACATGGCGAAGGCTTCCTTGAACGCCGCCGTCATCACCTCCTGCGGGAAGGGCCGCAGCTCGGCGCCGGTGCCGGCGAGGCGAATCAGCGCGTCGGGATTGTTATGGTCGTACTTGGCCAGGCAGTTCATGTTGGCCTCGGCACAGGCCGCCTCGACGATCGCCTTGTAGGAGGCCGGCAGCTCGTTCCACTTGTCCTGGTTGGCGAGGAAGCTGACATTGGCGTTCCCCTCCCAGAAGCCGGGATAGTAGTAGTACTTGGCGACCTTCACGAAGCCGAGCTTCTCGTCGTCATAGGGGCCGGAGAACTCGACGGCATCGAGCGTGCCGCGCTCCAGCGCCGGATAGATGTCGCCTCCCGCGATCTGCTGCGGCACCACGCCGAGCTTGGCCATGATCTGGCCGCCCATGCCGGCGATGCGCATCTTGAGGCCCTTCAGGTCCTCCAGCGACTTGATCTCCTTGCGGAACCAGCCGCCCATCTGCGCGCCGGTATTGCCGGACGGGATGGTGTGGATGTTGTAGGTCTTCATGAAGGCGCGGCAGAGCTCGAGGCCGCCGCCCTGGTAGAGCCAGGCATTTTGCTGACGGGCGTTGAAGCCGAAGGGCAGCGAGGTCTCGAAGGCGAAGGCCGGGTTCTTGCCGATATAGAAGCTCGCCAGCGTGTGGCTGCACTCGACGGTGCCGTTCTGCACGGCGTCGAGCGCCTGCAGGCCCGGCACGATCTCGCCCGGCGCGAAGACCTGGATCTGGAAATTGTTGTCGGTCATCTCGGCGACGCGCTTCGCGACATGGGTCGAGATGCCGAACAGCGTGTCGAGGCTCTTGGGATAGCTGGAGGTCAGCCGCCAATTGATCTTGGGCTGCGACTGCGCGATCGCGGGTGCGGCGATGACGGCGCTGCCTGCGGCGCCGGCACCGGCGACCTTGACGAACTTGCGGCGATCCATGGGCTTACCTCCAGCGTTCTGCCGGCCCGCCTTTTCGGGGCAGGCCACTCGTTATTGGGGAGGCTACTCGCATGGCCGAACGCATGAAACAAGCGTGGGAACACACCCTGCCATGCGTCTGATTCAAATGAGAACGGCGGCGCCCGGTGGGCGCCGCCGTCATGTCTCGTCACGGGTCGGTCGCGATCAGTTCTTGGCGATGAAGCACTGTCCGCCGGCAGCCTGGAGCTGCGTGCACATCGTCGTGGCATCCTCGCGGGAATAAGGTCCGACGCGGAGGCGGAACACGGTCTTGCCGCCGGCAAGCTCGGTCTTGCGGACGATCGGTGCCTGGCCGCCGAGTTGCTGAGGATACTTGCGCTGCAAGGCCGCGAAGGTGGCACGGGCTTCGCTCTCGCTGCCCGGAGCGCCGAGCTGCACCACGAAATCGCCCGTGCCGGCACGGACGGCAGCGGTTGCCGGAGCCGGCGGCGCAGCGACCGGAGCGGGCGCAGCGCTGGCGACGCGGGTCGGGGCGACAGGCGTCGTGGCAGCCGGCGGCGTGGTGGCACGCGCCTCGACCTTCGGAGCCGCGGCGGGAAGCTGGGCCGGACGGGACTGCGCAAGCGCGGGATTCGTCGCCTGCCCACCGAGGGGCCGGGGGGGGGGGGGGGGGGGGGGGGGGGGGGGGGGGGGGGGGGGGGGGGG
>NZ_JANLGI010000007.1 GCF_024655635.1 Allobosea sp. 47.2.35
CGTTGAGCGCGAGCAGGTTGGTCTGGAAGGCGATGTCGTCGATCACGCGGATGATGTCGGAGATCTTCTGCGAGGCGGTCTCGATGCGGGCCATGGCGTCGACCGCCTGGCCGGCGATGGCGCCGCCCGACTGCGCCGCCTGCATCGCCTCGTCGGCGATGCGCGCGGCATCCTTCGAGGCCTGGGCCGAGGCCTTGACGGAAGCGGCGAGCTCCTCGGTCGTGGCCGCGGTCTCCTCCAGCGAGGAGGCCTGTTCCTCGGTGCGCTTCGACAGGTCGTCGGCGCCCATGTTGATCTCGCGCGCCGCCAGCCCGACATCGGCCGAGGTCGTCTGGATCGTCGCCACCGTGTCCGAGAGGCGGTCAACCGTCTCGTTGATCGCGCCCTTGAGATCGGCGAAGCGGCCGCGATAGGCCGTCTCGACCCGGTTGGTCAGGTCGCCACCCGCGATCCCCTGCAGGATCTCCGCGAACTCCGTCGTCGCGCCGTCAACAACCGCGTTGATCTCGTTGATGCCGGCCACCAGCCGCTGCATCTGCTCGTCGGCATCCTCGATCTGGAGCCGTGCCGAGAAATCGCCGGCCGCAGCGGCGGCGACGACTTCGCCGACATCGGAGACCACCGCTTCCATCGACTGCGCCCGGGCAAGGCGCGCTGCGGCGGCAGCGCGTTCCTGCTCCTGCAGCAAGGCGACCTGCTCGGTGCTCTGGCGCAGCACGGAGACCGCGCGCGCCATGGCGCCGATCTCGTCCGGACGGTTGGAATGAGGGACGTTGACGCTGGTATCGCCTGCGGTGAGCTTCTCCATGACCTGGCTGAGGTCGAGGATCGGCTTGGTGATCGAGCGCTGCGCGAACACGAGCGCGACGCCGACCGAAACCAGCAGCGTCGTGAGCAGCACGAGCGGCATCAGCCACTGGATCTGCTGAGAGAAGACTGTGGCTTCATCGCCGACTGCGATACCGGCCTGCTCAATGCGCTGGCTGAAGCCGATCAACAGGTCGTTGAGGGCCTTACGATTGGCGCGATTGGCTTCGTTATTGCCCTGCTCATTCGCGGCTGCGGCGGAAACCTCGCGGCCGAGCCGAGCAGTTTCGGCCCGGAACGTGATGAATTCCTCGACGGCCTTGGCGATTTTCCCGACCGTTTCACGCTCTTCCGCCGGAGCGGCCTTCTGAAGGTCGGCGGTGAACTTGCGCAGTGTCGGGAGACGGTCCTCAATGCCCTTGCCGTATGCCTGCATTTCCTGCGGCGTTTTCGCCATGTAGACGCCGCGCGATTCCATCACCACGGCGGTGACGACGCCGTTGATGCGCTGGGTAAGCAACGCGACATTGCCCTGCATCTGGGAGCGCGAATTCAAGTCGTCCGCCTTTTGCAGGCCATAGATACTGATGATCGCCGACAGGATGGCGCCGCCGGCGACGATGGCCAGCATGGCGAGGATTTTCAGCCGGATTGATTTCATGATGACGCCCCGAGGCGGCTTCCCGACGATGGAAGCCGATCTAAACCCTGACCTTTGGGCGTTAATGATAAAAAACTGCTTAAAAGTTTATCATTAAGGCAATCCCGAATTCTGCTGCGGATGCTCTACGGCAGAGGCCAAGGACTCGCGTGCATGTGGTGGAGCTTATCGCTGATATGGCTTCGCATATGCCACGAAAGCTGAAATTCAACTGCAAGTGAATATGGTCATTCAAGCGCAGGTTGTGTATTTCACTATACCCTTCACAAGTGGCATGCTGGCGCCCCCCTTGATAGTGCGGCCTCTCCTGAACATGTTTGGCAGCATCCGCTGCCCTGTCTCGACCTCCGGTTGGCCATCTCATGTCTGAAAACAGCACCACCCCCGTGATGCACGCCACCACCATCCTCATGGTGCGCAAGGGCGGGCGCGTCGTCATCGGCGGCGACGGCCAGGTTTCGCTCGGCCAGACCATCATGAAGGGCAATGCCCGCAAGGTCCGCCGTCTCGCCAAGGGGCAGGTGATCGCGGGCTTCGCCGGTGCCACTGCCGATGCCTTCACCCTGTTCGAACGCCTGGAGAAGAAGCTGGAGCAATACCCGACCCAGTTGCTGCGCGCCTGCGTCGAGCTCGCCAAGGACTGGCGCACCGACCGCTATCTGCGCCGGCTGGAGGCGATGCTGCTCGTCGCCGACAAGGAGGTCTCGCTTTTGATCTCCGGCACCGGCGACGTGCTGGAGCCGGAAGCCAGCGAGCATGGCGCTGTGATGGCGATCGGCTCCGGCGGCAATTACGCGCTCTCGGCGGCACGCGCCCTGATCGATGTCGAGCCCGATGCCGAGGCGATCGTGCGCAAGGCGATGAAGATCGCCGGCGACATCTGCGTCTACACCAACCACTCGCTCGTCATCGAGACGCTGGAGGCGGCGTGACGCAGCGCGATCACGGCGAAATCGCCTTTCAGCCGGTCGAGCGGGGCGATTATGCGCTGCTGGCCGAGTGGCTACGCCGCCCCCATTGGCAGGAATGGTGGGGCGAGCCGGAGACCGAGCTCGGCTATATCCGAGACATGGTCGAGGGGCGCGATCTGACCTGCAGGCCGTTTCTGTTCGCAGTGACGGACAGGCCTGCCGGCTATATCCAGTTTTGGCATGTCGCGCCGCATCAACGACCCGAATGGGCGGATGACAATCCCTGGCTGATGCAGGTGCCGGCCACGGCGGTCGGCGTGGATCTGTCATTGGCCGATGGCGACCGGCTTGGTCAGGGTATCGGCTCGGCTGTGCTGCGCCGCTTCTGCGAGCAGCTCTGGTCTCAGGGCTATCGCACCATCGTCATCGATCCCGACCCCGGCAACGGACGTGCGGTCGCGGCCTATCGCAAGGCTGGCTTCCGGCCGATGCCGGAGGTCACGAGCGGCACTGATGCCGCTCTCATCATGCAGTTTCATTCGGACAAGCCAGCATCATGACTTCTTTTTCCCCCCGCGAGATCGTCTCGGAGCTCGACCGTTTCATCGTCGGCCAGAAGGACGCCAAGCGCGCCGTCGCTATTGCGCTCCGCAACCGCTGGCGCCGCCAGCAGCTCGAAGGGCCGCTGCGCGAGGAGGTCTCGCCGAAGAACATCCTGATGATCGGGCCGACCGGCTGCGGCAAGACCGAGATCGCGCGACGCCTTGCGAAGCTCGCCAATGCGCCCTTCCTCAAGGTCGAGGCGACGAAGTTCACCGAGGTCGGCTATGTCGGCCGCGACGTCGAGTCGATCGTGCGCGATCTTCTTGAGGTGGCGATCGCGCTGGTGCGCGAGAGCCGGCGCAAGGATGTCCAGGCCAAGGCCCATGTCGCGGCCGAGGAACGCGTGCTCGATGCCCTCGTCGGCGCCAATTCCAGCCAGGCGACGCGCGATTCCTTCCGTCGCAAGCTGCGCAACAACGAGCTCGACGACAAGGAGATCGAGGTCGAGGTGGCGGCAGGCAGTGGCGCCTCCGCGCCGATGTTCGAGGTTCCCGGCATGCCCGGCGCCTCGATCGGCGCGATCAACCTTTCCGACATGCTCGGCAAGGCCTTCGGCCAGAAGGGCAAGCCCAAGCGCGTCCTGGTCAAGGACGCCTATCAGCCGCTGCTGGCCGAGGAGAGCGACAAGCTCATCGACCAGGATGCGATCATCCAGGCTGCGATCCGCGAGGTCGAGGAGAACGGCATCGTCTTCCTCGACGAGATCGACAAGATCTGCGCCCGCGAGGGCAAGGGCGGCGCCGATGTCTCGCGCGAAGGCGTGCAGCGTGACCTGCTGCCGCTGATCGAAGGCACCACCGTCGCGACCAAGCACGGCGCCGTGAAGAGCGACCATATCCTCTTCATCGCATCAGGCGCCTTCCACGTCTCGCGCCCCTCCGATTTGCTGCCGGAATTGCAGGGCCGCCTGCCGATCCGCGTCGAGCTCAACCCGCTCGACATCGAGGATTTCAAGCGCATCCTGACCGAGACGGAAGCGAGCCTGATCAAGCAGTCGGTGGCGCTGATGGCGACCGAGGAGGTCAGCGTGACCTTCACGCCGGACGCGATCGACGCCATCGCCCGCATCGCCGTCGAGGTGAATTCCACGGTCGAGAACATCGGCGCCCGCCGGCTCCAGACGGTGATCGAACGCATTCTGGACGAGATTTCGTTCACGGCGCCGGATCGTTCCGGTGAGGTCGTGACGATCGATGCGGCCTATGTCGAGGCCCGCATCGGCGATCTCGCCAAGAATGCCGACCTGAGCCGGTTCATTCTCTGATGGAGAAGCCGGCGGCATCGACGCCGGAATCCTCCCGTCTGGCCCGCGATTCCGCGGTCGTCGGCGCGGCCACGATCGCCTCGCGCCTGCTCGGCTTTGCCCGTGACGTTCTGATCGCGCGGCTGCTTGGCGGCGGGCCGGTGGCCGATGCTTTCCTCGCGGCTTTGCGCCTGCCCAATCTCGTCCGGCGCGTGCTCGGCGAGGGCGGCCTCAATGCGCCCTTCGTGCCGCTCTATCTCTCCATCAAGGGCGAGCGTGGCGAAGCGGCGGCACGCGGCTTTGCTGGCGAGGGGGCCGGGCAGATCGGCCTGTTGCTGCTGGTGCTCGTTGGATTTGGTGAGCTGTTCGCGCCCTGGCTCGTGCTCGGCCTGGCCGGCGGCTTCGCCGATGCGCCCGAAACCCTGGCGCTGGCGGCGTCTTACACGCGATTGATGCTGCCCTTCCTGTTCCTGACCACGCTGGCTGCCATGCTGGCCGCGTTGCTCAATGCCGAGAAGCGCTTTGCCGTCGCGGCCTTGGCCCCGGCCCTGATGAACGCGATCCTGCTCGTCGTGCTGCTGCTGCTGCACGCGAAGGGCGCGCCGCCGGAAACGGGCGCGCGCTGGCTCGCGCTCTGCACCAGCCTGACCGGCCTCGCTCATCTCGTCATGATCTTGCTGGCACTGCGCGGCCCCGGTCTGCCGCGGCCGCGCCTGCGCTGGTCGCCGGACATGACCCGGCTCGTCCGCACCGGTGGAGCCACCCTGCTCGCGGCTTCCGCCGCGCAGCTCGTCCTGCTGGTGGCGACGCAGATCGCCTCGACCGGCCCGGGCGCCGTCGCCGCGCTCTATTATGCCGATCGCGTCTTCCAGCTCCCGCTCGGTTTCGTCGGCGTCGCGATGGGCACCGTCGTGCTCTCCGACATGGCGCTGGCTGCAGACCGGGAAGGCCCTGACGTCATGCTCGGTCAGGCGCTGGCGCTGGGCCTCGCGCTGGCATTGCCCGCCGCTACCGCGCTGGTCGCGCTGGCTGAGCCGATTGTTTCCGTGCTGTTCGAGCATGGCCGCTTCGATGCCGCCGATCGCGATCGCACGGCGGCGGCGCTTGCCGCCTTCGGTTACGGCCTGCCCTTTGCCATCGCCGCAAAAGTCTTCGGACAGGTCTATTTCGTCCGTCGTGCGCCGCGCCTGCCTTTGATCTCCGGCGGCCTCGCGGTGCTGATCGCCGCCATCATCGGCTTCTGCCTGGCGGACGAGAGCAATGCTGCCGGGGTGGCTGCGCTTGCGGCGACCTGCGCCTTCGTTGCGCAGGCCTGCCTGCTCGGCGGAATGCTGCTGCGGGACGGCATCTGGCGCCCGAGCCTCATTGCCTTGCGGCCGATCGCCGCCAGCCTCGGCGCCAGCGCAGTCATGCTGGCTGTGCTGGAACTGCTGCTCAGACTGCTGAACGGGCCTTTGGCCTCCGATCAGCCGGCCTTGCACCGGGTCGGAGCGCTCGGACTGCTCTGCCTTGCGGGGCTCGCGAGCTACGGCGCCGCGGGCTGGGCGCTAGGGGCCTTCGGCGCTCTCCCCTTGCGCAAGCGGCGGGGTTGAGCCAGAAGCGCCGCTTCCCTTCTCCATCGTGACGACGGAGTGCCCCATGTCGGGTTTTCATCAGCGCGTATTCTCAGGCATGCAGCCGACTTCGACGCTGCATCTCGGCAATTATCTGGGCGCGCTGACCAACTGGGTCGCGATGCAGGATACGCATGAATGCATCTATTGCGTCGTCGACATGCACGCGATCACGATGTGGCAGGACCCGGCCGACCTGAAGCGTGCCATCCGCGAGGTCACGGCCGCCTATATCGCGGCCGGCGTCGATCCCAAGCGCAGCATCATCTTCAACCAGAGCCAGGTGCACGGCCATGCCGAGCTCGCCTGGGTGTTCAACTGCGTCGCCCGCCTTGGCTGGCTCAACCGCATGACCCAGTTCAAGGAAAAGGCCGGCAAGGACCGCGAGAACGCCTCGGTGGGCCTCTATGCCTATCCGAACCTGATGGCGGCCGACATCCTGCTCTACAAGGCGACGCATGTGCCCGTCGGCGAGGACCAGAAGCAGCATCTGGAGTTGACCCGCGACATCGCCCAGAAGTTCAACAACGATTTCGGGGCTCAGATCGCCGAACGCGGCCTCGGCACCGGCGAGCTCGGCTTCTTCCCGCTGCCCGAGCCGATGATCCAGGGCCCGGCGCCGCGCGTGATGAGCCTGCGCGACGGCACCAAGAAGATGTCGAAATCGGATGCCTCCGACTATTCGCGCATCAACCTGACCGATGATGCCGAGGCGATCGCCCAGAAGATCCGCAAGGCCAAGACCGATCCGGAGGCGTTGCCCTCCGAGGAGAAGGGCCTTGAGGGCCGTCCGGAGGCGGAGAACCTCGTCGGCATCTATGCCGGTCTCTCGGGAGCGTCGAAGGATGCCGTGCTCAAGCAGTTCGGCGGCAGCCAGTTTTCCGGCTTCAAGGCGGCGCTGGTCGATCTCGCGGTCGAGAAGCTCGCGCCCATCGCCGGCGAGATGCGCCGCCTGCTGGCGGACCCCAAGCATATCGACGATATCCTCGGCGCGGGCGCCGATCGGGCCGATGCGATCGCCGCGCCGATCATGCGCGAGGTCAAGGACATCGTGGGCTTCGTCCGGAGTCGGTGACGTAAGGGTCTGCCCTCGCTATGGGCGCTGTTTTGACGCTGGGCATTTTTGGTCGGCGGGCAGGAGCGTGGCCGCAGCAAACCGCCCGGTTTGCAAGGCCGCGCGACGCACCAGCCGCCCAAAATGCCCGCGCCCCTTCGGGGTCGAACCAAAACGGGCGATAGCTGTGTCGGTCCCTTGCCCGATACCTCGGGTATCGGGCGGCGGGCTCCTCCTTGCTCTCGACCGTTTTGGTTCGATCAAAATAGTGCCCATAGCGAGGGCAGACCCTGGGTGCACTTGCGCCGGGGTACCGGCGCAGGCCACCATGCCCGTCCCTGAAGCGGCGGCAGGACAGTTCATGGTCAAGAGACGGCGGTCCTACGAGACGGGCCATCGCCCGAAATTCCTCGCCGTGGTCGACGGCAGCGAGGAATGCGGCAAGGCGATTCGCTTCGCCGCGCGTCGCTGCGCCCGTGTCGGCGCGGCGATCGTTCTGCTCGGCGTCGCGACCCCGCCCGAGCACGAGACCTGGCTCGGTGTCGGCGAAGTGATGCAGGCCGAAGCCGAGGCCGAGGCCGAAAAGCGCCTTGAAGGCGCTGCCGCGGCGGTGCGTGCGCTGGCCGGGCTCGAACCCGAGATGGTCGTGCGCGTCGGCAACAAGGCCGACGAGCTCGTCAAGCTGATCGAGGAGGACGAGGATATCTCGCTGCTCGTGCTGGCGGCTGGTACGAGCAGCAAGGGGCCGGGCCCGCTGGTCTCGGCGCTTGCCGGCAAGTCCTCGGCGAGCTTCCCGATCCCCGTCGCCATCGTGCCGGGCCATCTGGAGGATGAGGAAATCGACGCCCTCGCCTGAAGATGGCGGCCTGCGCGTCCATGCCGCTGGAATGATTCCAGCCGGCAGCCTATATCGGAGCCAGGAACGGCGACCTTGAATCGCCGGTACCGGAGGCAAGCCCATGTTCATCCAGACCGAAGCGACGCCGAATCCGGCGACCCTCAAGTTTCTTCCCGGCCGCGCGGTCATGCCCGACGGCACGCTCGACCTGCGCGACGTCATCGACGCCGAGCGCTCGCCGCTGGCGCAGCGCCTGTTCGGCGTCTCCGGCGTCTCCGGTGTCTTCCTCGGCTCCGATTTCATCACCGTCACCAAGTCGGACGGTGAATGGCCGCATCTGAAGCCCGCGATCCTCGGCGCGATCATGGAGCATTTCATGTCGGGCGCCCCGGTCCTGGCTGCCGGCTCGGCCGCCGACGTGATCGAGGAGGGCGAGTTCTTCGATCCCGCCGATGCGCAGACCGTCGAGACGATCAAGGACCTGCTCGAAACCCGCATCCGCCCGGCGGTGGCCGGCGATGGTGGCGACATCACCTTCCGCGGCTATCGCGACGGCACAGTCTATCTGGCGATGAAGGGCTCCTGCTCGGGCTGCCCCTCCTCGACCGCGACGCTGAAGCACGGCATCCAGAACCTGCTGCGCCACTTCCTGCCGGATGTGCGCGAAGTCGAAGCCATCTGAGCGAAACGGAACCGTTGGTGACGATGAGCCGGGCCTTTCGCGGAATGACATCCTGATGCGCATTCTCGCGATCGATACCGCGCTTGGTGCCTGCTCGGCCTGCGTGATGGACACCGCCGACATGGTGAAGCCGCTGGCGGTCGAGCAGGTCGCCATGGATCGCGGCCATGCCGAGGCGCTGATGCCGCTGGTCGAGCGGGTCATGAAGGATGTCGAGGGCGGCTTCGGCTCGCTCTCCCGCGTCGCCGTCACCGTCGGCCCCGGCAGCTATACCGGCCTGCGTGTCGGCGTCAGCGCGGCCCGCGCCATCGCCTTCGCGGCCGGCATCCCGGCGGTCGGCGTCACCACCGTCGCGGCCTGTGCCGCGCCCCTGATCGGGCGCGAGTCGGGCCGCGTCATCGCCGCTGCGCTCGACGCCAAGCACGGGCAGGTCTGGTTCCAGGCCCTGACGGCCGAAGGCAAGCCGCTGGTCTCGCTCCGGCAGGTCAGCTATCGCGATGCGGCCCGCGCCATCGGCGCCGGCCCCGTCAGCCTCGTCGGCTCGTCGGCTCTGGCCGTCGCCAACGAAGCCTGGGCGATCGGCCTCGACGCGCTGGTGATCGACGATGCCAAGGCGCCCGATATCGCCTGGGTCGCCCGGCTCGGCTTCATCGCCGATCCCGAAAGCGCGCCGCCCCGCCCGCTCTACCTGAAGGCGCCCGAGACGACGCCGCAGGACAAAGCCCGCCTGCCGCGCCGGTGAGCGCATCCTCCAAATGGTGGTTGCCGTTGCGTCAATCTGTGCGAACAGGAGGCATGGCTTGGCTGCGCAGATTGCTTCACGCTGATTCGGTCCCGCTGCGGACGATGCGGCTCGATGCCGGGCACGCGCTCGATGTCGCGACCCTGCATCATCATGGCGGCTTCGCCCGTGGCTGGGAGCCTGCCGAGTGCGCGGCGTTGATCGCCGATCCCGCGGTCATGACGGACGGCGTCTTCAGCGGCGGCGGCAGGCATCCCGAAGGCTTCGTCATCTCCCGCAAGGCCGCCGACGAGGCGGAGATCCTGAGCATCGTCGTCGCGCCCGCCCGTCGCCGCGATGGTTTCGGCCGCGCCCTGCTCGCCGCACATCTTGCCCGTCTGGCCGAAGAGGGCGCCGCGCAGGTCTTTCTCGAAGTCGAGGAGGGCAACCTGCCGGCAGAGCGGCTCTACCGCCATTTCGGTTTCCGCGAGGTAGGCCGGCGCAAGGGCTATTACCCCAAGCCCGATGGGACGCGCGCGACCGCGATCGCGATGCGGCTCGATCTTGCGTGACAAGCCGGCGCAATCGCGCCATTGACGGCACTCCAGTTTCCACGAGATCGCCGCTTCGCCGATGACCGGACCCGCCTGCGCATGAACGGACTCCGCATTGGCGCGCTCGCCCGGCTGGTGATGCTGTGCACGGGTACGCTCGGGCTCGTCCTCGCCCAGCTGGTCGTCATGCGAGTCATGCCCTCGCGGCGAGGGGCCTTGCCGCTGCGCTTCCACCGCCTGACCTGCTGGTGCCTCGGCGTTCGGCGAAAGGTCCAGGGTGCTCCGCCACCGGCCGGAACCGGGGCGCTGATCGTCGCCAACCACGTCTCCTGGCTCGATATCGGCGTGATCGGCGCCGAGCGCGAGCTCGCCTTCGTCGCCAAGAGCGAGGTCGGCGAATGGCCGGTGGTCGGCTTCCTCGCCAATCTACAGCGCACGCTCTACATCGACCGGCAGCGCCGCAGTGCGACCGCCGGCATGGCCGCCACCATGGGCGCGCGCATCGCCAATGGCGAGGAGGTCGTGCTCTTCGCCGAAGGCACGACCGGCGACGGCACGCGCATCCTGCCTTTCCGCTCCTCCCTGCTCGGCGCCGCGCATCAGGCGATGGGCGATGCCACGGCGGATGTGACGGTCTATCCGCTGACCCTCACCTATACCGGCTGGCAGGGCCTTCCGGGCGGGCGCGGCGGGCGCGCGTCCCTGGCCTGGTATGGCGATACCGAACTCTGGCCGCATCTCAAGCATGTGCTGGAATGCGGCGCGGTCGATGTCGAACTGGTCTGGGGCGAGCCGATCGTGATGGGTCGAAAGACCTCGCGCAAGGAAGCGGCGCGGCTGGCCGAAGCATCCGTCCGCAAGGCCCGCCAGCGGGCTGTCACCGGCCGCGCGGAGGCGTGACACCGGTTGGTCCGCCGCTTGCTTATCTTGCCCTTGCGCCCTGCGGCCGTTCCCAAGGCGCCCGATCCGCAGTAAAGAATGCGCTTTGGAGACCCGATCCGCACCGATGAAGAAAGTCCATATCAAGTCTTTCGGCTGCCAGATGAACGTCTATGACGGGCAGCGCATGGCCGATATCCTGAGCCATCAGGGCTATGAGGAGACGGCGACGCCGGAGGGTGCGGACCTCATCCTGCTCAACACCTGCCATATCCGCGACCGCGCGGTGCAGAAGGTCTATACCGAGCTCGGCAAGCTCCGCGACATCAAGAAGGCGCAAGGCGCCGAAGGCCAGGAGACGAAGATCGTCGTGGCGGGCTGCGTTGCCCAGGCTGAGGGCGGCGAGATCCAGCGTCGCCAGCCTGCCGTCGATCTCGTGGTCGGGCCGCAGGCCTATCACCGCCTGCCCGAATTGCTGGCCGAGGCGGGCAAGCGCCGCGTCGTCGATACCGATCTGCCGGTCGAGGACAAGTTCGGCTTCCTGCCGGCGCCGAAGCGTCAGGCGATCCTGGCGCGCGGCGTCTCGGCCTTCGTCACCGTGCAGGAAGGCTGTGACAAGTTCTGCGCCTTCTGCGTCGTGCCCTATACGCGCGGCGCCGAGTTCTCGCGGCCGGTCGCGCAGATCATGGCCGAGGTCGAGCGCCTCGCCGAGGCCGGCGTGCGCGACGTCACCCTGATCGGCCAGAACGTCAACGCCTATCATGGCGAGGGGCCGGACGGCGCGGTCTGGAGCCTGGCGCGCCTGATGCACCGGGTCGCCGCGGTGCCGGGCATCGCCCGCATCCGCTATACCACCAGCCATCCCCGCGACATGGACGACGACCTCATCGCCGCCCATCGCGACCTGCCGCAGGTCATGCCTTTCCTGCACCTACCGGTGCAGGCGGGTTCGGACCGCATCCTCGCCGCGATGAACCGCAAGCATACTGGCGACGAATACCGCCGCCTGATCGCGCGCATCCGCGACGCCCGGCCCGATATCGCACTCTCCTCGGATTTCATCGTCGGCTTCCCCGGCGAAACCGATGCCGATTTCGAGGATACGATCCGTCTCGTCGACGAGATCGGCTTCGCGTCCAGCTATTCCTTCAACTATTCGCCGCGCCCCGGCACGCCGGCGGCCGATCTCGACGCGCAGGTTCCGCGCGAACTGATGAAGGAGCGGCTCTACCGTTTGCAGGAGCGCATCGAGCATCACCGGCAGGCCTTCAACCGGGCCATGGTCGGACGGACGGTGGATGTCCTCCTGGAAAGAGCGGGACGCTATCCGGGACAGCTTGCCGGCAAGTCGCCCTATCTGCAGGCTGTGCAGATCGAGAGCGACGCGAATCAGATCGGCGACATCGTGCGGGTGGTGATCGAGAAGACGAGCACGAATTCCCTGTTCGGCCGGCTGGTGGAAGCCGGAGAGACCGATGGAAAGGGGCTGGCCGCTTGAGCGCGCCCGGGCTCATCACCATTTGCCAGGGACGGGCGCCGGCCTGTCATCAGGCTGAGATTGTTGCGTCCGGTTATGCTGCGAGACGACCCGGCCGGGCGCTCCTGCCCGGCTGGAATAGGTACCGGAACCGGATCATCCGGCTCTCGGACCTGAAGCGAGGCGACGCATTTGGCACAGGCTGATTCGACGCAAAGACCCGATCGGAACCCGCGGCGCGATCTCGCGCCCGCCCGCCCCGAGGGCGGCGTGCGCGAAAGCGCGGTCCGTGAAGGGCTTTCGGCGACGGAGGTCGTGCTCTCCTTCGACGACAACCGGCTCGCGAGCCTGGTTTTCGGCCAGTACGATCAGAACCTCGCCCATCTCGAGCGCCGGCTCGGCGTCGTGGTCAGCCCCAACGGCAACCACGTCACGGTGAAGGGCGCCCGCGAGACGGCCGAGCAGGCCGGGCGCGTGCTGAAGACGCTCTATGCCCGTGCCAAGGCCGGCGCGCCGGTCACGCTCGGCGAGGTCGATGGCGCGATCGAGGAAAGCAACGTGCAGCGCTCGCTCTTCCCGACCGCCGATGCCGGCAAGACCTCCTTTGACGCGGTCGTGACCCGCAAGCGCGGGCCGGTCCGGGCGCGCAACGCGGCGCAGGATGCCTATCTGCGCCAGCTCAAGCGCCACGAACTGGTGCTTGCCGAAGGCCCGGCCGGCACCGGCAAGACCTGGCTTGCGGTCGGCCACGCCGTCTCGCTGATCGAGCAGGGCGTGGTCGAGCGCATGATCCTGTCGCGCCCGGCCGTCGAAGCCGGCGAGCGCCTCGGCTTCCTGCCCGGCGACATGCGCGAGAAGGTCGATCCCTATCTGCGCCCGATCTATGACGCGCTGAACGACTTCATGGAGGCGCGCCATGTCGAGCGCGGCCTGCAGACCGGCATGATCGAGATCGCGCCGCTCGCCTTTATGCGCGGGCGCACCCTCTCCAATGCCGTGGTGCTGCTCGACGAGGCCCAGAACACCACCTCGATGCAGATGAAGATGTTCCTCACCCGCCTGGGCGAGGGCTCGCGCATGATCATCACCGGCGATCCCTCGCAGATCGACCTGCCACCGGGCCAGCGCTCGGGCCTGATCGAGGCCGTCAAGCTGCTCAAGGATGTCGAAGGCGTCGGCTATGCCCGCTTCGAGGAGGGCGACGTCGTCCGGCATGATCTGGTGCGACGCATCGTCATGGCCTATGAGAGCGCTGCGCGCCATGAGCGTGCGGAACGGGAAGAGCGCTTGCGCAATCCCGAGGCGCCCCCGGATCTCAACCGGGAAGGCGACAGCGAAGGGCTGAAGCGGATGTTGGCGCGGGAGCGGCCGCGATGAAGGATCGACCTCGCGGGCGGCGCTTGGCGCCGCCACCCGAGAAGACGTCTCCGGAGATCCATCTCGACGTCAGGGCGCAGTCCCGCCGCTGGCATGAGCTCGGCAAGCTGCCGGGCCTGCGCGCCTTGTTGAACGAGGCGCTGGAAGCCGGGATCGCGGTGGCCCCGCGCAAGCCCATGCCCGGCGCCGAGCTCAGCCTGCTGCTCACCGACGACAAGCGCATCCGCATCGTCAATCGCGACTGGCGCGGCTTCGACAAGGCGACGAACGTGCTCTCCTTTCCGGCCGCGCCGCCGGAGCGCATCGCGCAGAGCCCGCTGCTGGGCGACATCGTCATCGCCTATGAGACGGTACTGCGCGAGGCGGAGGCCGAATCCAAGAGCGTGACGGACCATCTGCGCCATCTCGCGATTCACGGCCTGCTTCATCTCCTCGGCGAGGATCACGAGACAGAGGCCGAGGCGCGCCGCATGGAAGCGCTCGAAGTCGAAGCTCTTGCCCGCCTCGGCGTGGCCGATCCCTATGCCGGTGCCGAGCTCGTCACGGCGCCCGTTCCTTCTTCCGTGTAAGCCCCCACGATCATGAGCGACGACAGTCGACAATCCCAGACCGAAACCGCCGGCCGTGGCCTCGGCCACTGGCTCGGCCAGTTCCTTGACCGGCTCGGCCTGCGCGGCGGCGGCACCGCCCGCGAGGAGATCGTCGAGGCCCTGGCCGAGGAGAACGGCGAACTCGCCGACCTGTCCGCCCAGGAACGCGCGATGCTCACCAATGTGCTGAGCCTGCGCGAGCGCCGTGTCGGCGATGTCATGATCCCGCGCGCCGATATCGTCGCCGTCCCGGCCGAGGCGACGCTGGACGAGTTGCTCGCGCATTTCCGCACCGCCGGCCATTCGCGCCTGCCCGTCTTCGACGATACGCTCGATGACCCCCGCGGCATGGTTCATATCCGCGACTTCCTCGAATATATCGCCGAGAAGGCCCGCCCCGGAGAAAACGGGCCGCCGGACGAGAACGGCAAGCTCGCGATTCCGCACACGCTGTCCGCCGTCGATCTTTCGACGCGCCTGTCCGAGACCAAGCTGCTGCGACCCGTCCTCTACGTGCCGCCCTCGATGCCGGCGGTCGACCTGCTCGTCCGGATGCAGTCGACCCGCACCCATATCGCGCTCGTCATCGACGAATATGGCGGCACCGACGGCCTCGTCTCGATCGAGGACCTGATCGAGATCGTCGTCGGCGATATCGAGGACGAGCATGATCTCGAGGAAACGCCGATCGTCCCGGCCGGCGAGAACCGCTTCACGGCGGATGCCCGCGCGACGCTGGCCGAGCTCAAGATCGCGACAGGCGTCGATCTCTCGGGCAACGAGATCGCCGACGACATCGATACACTGGGCGGGCTGATCGTCACGCTTGCGGGCCGCGTTCCCGCACTGGGAGAGACGGTGAGGGGGCCGGACGGGCTCAGCTTCGAGATCCTCGATTCCGATCAGCGCCGCGTGAAGCGCCTGACCATCCATTGTCGCAGCGAACCTGAGGCCGAAGAACCGGCGATGGAGCCGGGTTGATGGGGCTCTCCGGCGTCGCGGAAGCCGTCATCCTGGGCTGGGGCTGGCGGAAGCGCCTGATCGCGCTTTTCGCTGGCGCGAGCGGCGCTCTCGCCTTGCCGCCGCTCGACCTCTGGCCTGTTATCGTCGTACCGATGACCGTCGCGGTCTGGCTGATCGACGGCGCCGTCGGCACCAGTCTCTGGCGCCGGTTCCGGGCTGCTTTCGCCGTCGGCTGGTGGTGGGGTTTCGGCTTCTTCCTCGCCGGCCTCTGGTGGCTCGGCGCCGCCTTTCTCGTCGAGGCCGACAAATTCGCCTGGGCGATGCCGCTCGGCGTTGTCGCCTTGCCGGCCTTTCTCGCCGTCTTCCCGGCCTTCGCCTTCGGCTTCGCCCGCCTGGCCTGGCCCAAGGGCGCCGGGCGCATCCTCGTGCTTGCCGCGATGCTGGCGCTCAGCGAATGGCTGCGCGGCCATGTCCTGACCGGCTTCCCCTGGAACGTCTATGGCATGATGCTGGCGGGCGAAATTCATCTTGCGCAGGCTGCGTCGCTGATCGGGCTCTATGGCCTGACCCTGTTCGCCGTGGCGATCGGCGCGGCTCCGGCGGTGCTTGGAACCGCGGAGACCCCGGCCGGGCGCCGCCTGCCGCCGCTTCTGGCGCTCGCCGCATTGGCCGGCCTCTTCGCTTTCGGGTACTGGCGCGTGCCGTCCGCTCCCGCGCCGCTCGTGGCCGGGGTGAAGCTGCGGCTGATGCAGCCCAATCTGCCGCAGGATGCCAAGTTCAATGGCCGCAACGGCGAGGCGATCCTGAACGGCTACCTCGCCCTGAGCGACCGGGCGACCAGCCCGACCACGCCCGGCCTTCAGAACGTCACGCATCTGATCTGGCCGGAATCGGCCTTTCCCTTCCTGCTCGGCCGCACGCCCGGCGCCCTGTCGCGCATCGGGACCGTGCTGCCGCCCGACGTGACGCTGATCACCGGCGCGGCGCGGGCCGGCGAGACGCTGCCCGGCGAAAGCCGGCCGCCGATCTACAATGCGATCCAGGTGGTCAATGACGAGGGCGTCATCGTCGCCAGCTACGACAAGGTCCATCTCGTTCCCTTCGGCGAGTATCTGCCGCCATTCCTCGATGCGCTGATCCGCGGTGTCGGCCTGTCGGAATTTGTCTCGATACCCGGCGGGTTTGCGTCGGGAAACGTACGAACGCCGCTTGCAATCAAGGGTCTTCCGACGGCGGCGCCGCTGATCTGCTACGAGGCGGTGTTCCCGGGCGAGGTCGCCGCGCGCGGCCCTCGCGCCGGCTTCTTCCTGAACCTGACCAATGATGGCTGGTTCGGCCAGACCAGCGGCCCCTACCAGCATTTCGCTCAGTCGCGGTTGCGCAGCATCGAGGAAGGCTTGCCGTTGGTGCGCGTCGCCAATACCGGCATTTCGGCCGTGGTCGACGCCTATGGACGGACGATCGCGAGCCTGCCGCTCGGTGTCGAAGGCGTGCTCGATTCGGGGCTGCCGCGCGCTGGTCCCGTCACGCCCTACGCCCGGTTGGGCGATAGCCTCTTTGCTGGGCTTGTGCTTATTTTTCTTGCACTTTCCCGGTTTAGGGTTCGAGAATGATCCCAATTGGAACTTTTTCGCGCTGGAGGGTGGATTAGCTGCGGCGCCTATAATAAAGGGACGATTACCGCGCCGACCAGGATGGCGGCTCCTGGTCATGACACTGATGCCTAAGCAGGGTGAATCATGATCAAGAAGGTCCCGAATCCGATCGATAAGCACGTCGGTAGTCGCGTTCGCATGCGTCGGATGCTCGCGGGCGTCAGCCAGGAGAAGCTCGGAGAAGCGCTCGGGCTGACCTTCCAGCAGGTCCAGAAATACGAGAAGGGCTCGAACCGCATCAGCGCGAGCCGCCTGCAGCAGATCGCCAAGATGCTCGACGTGCCTGTCTCCTTCTTCTTCGACGGTGCGCCGACCGGGGACATGCCGGAACTCGGCTTCGCCGATTCCGCCGCGACGACCTATATCTCCGAATTCCTCGCCACCAGCGAAGGCGTGCAGCTGACCAAGGCCTTCACGCGGATCAAGAGCGGTCGCGTGCGCCGCCGGATCATCGATCTCGTCGAGGCCCTGGCAGAGGAAGACGCTGGAACGGCGTAATTTCGCGCTCATTTCGTTCGATGTGACGAACGATCTTCCCGATAAGCGGATTTTAGCGCTTGACGGCGAACGCGTCCGCTGCAATGACGGGCCCTTCGTTTGGCTGGCGTCGCTGCGCCGGCCTTTTCCATGTGCCGATTCAGGGAATCCCCGACCGTGTCACGCCAGAATTACCTGTTCACCAGCGAGTCCGTCTCGGAGGGGCATCCCGACAAGGTCTGCGACCGTATCTCCGATGAGATCGTCGATCTCTTCTTCAAGGAAGCGGCCAAGGCGGGCATGGATGCGAGCAAGGTCCGCGTCGCCTGCGAGACGCTGGCGACGACCAATCGCGTCGTCATCGCCGGCGAGGTTCGCACCTCGCTCGACGAGAAGGCGATGAAGAGCAAGGTCAAGTCGGCCGCCCGCAAGGCGATCAAGGCGATCGGCTACGAGCAGGACGGCTTCCATTGGAAGAAGTGCAAGATCGACGTGCTGCTGCATCCGCAATCCGCGGATATCGCCGTGGGCGTGGACGAGTCCGGCAACAAGGACGTCGGCGCCGGCGACCAGGGCATCATGTTCGGCTATGCCAGCCGCGAGACCCCCGAGCTGCTGCCCGCCCCGATCTACTATGCTCACAAGATCCTCGAGACCCTGACGCTCGCCCGCAAGAAGGGCGAGGGCGACGCCGCCAAGCTCGGCCCGGACGCCAAGAGCCAGGTCACCGTCAAGTACGAGAACGGCAAGCCGGTCGGCGTCACTCAGATCGTGCTCTCCACCCAGCACCTCGACGAGACGCTGACCTCGGCGGATGTCCGCAAGATCGTCGAGCCCTATATCCGCCAGGCGCTGCCGGATGGCTGGATCTCCAAGGACACGGTCTGGCACATCAACCCGACCGGCAAGTTCGTGATCGGCGGCCCGGACGGTGATGCCGGCCTCACCGGCCGCAAGATCATCGTCGACACCTATGGCGGTGCGGCCCCGCATGGCGGCGGCGCCTTCTCGGGCAAGGACCCGACCAAGGTCGACCGTTCGGCGGCTTACGCGGCGCGCTACCTCGCCAAGAACGTCGTCGCGGCCAAGCTCGCCGACCGCGCCACGATCCAGCTCTCCTACGCCATCGGCGTCGCCAAGCCGCTGTCGATCTATGTCGATCTGCACGGCACCGGCAAGGTCGACGAGGCCAAGCTCGAGGACGTGCTGGGCAAGCTGGTCGATCTCTCGCCGAATGGCATCCGCAACCATCTCGGCCTCAACAAGCCGATCTATGCCAAGACCTCGGCCTACGGCCATTTCGGCCGCAAGGCCGGCCGTGACGGCTCCTTCTCCTGGGAGAAGACCGACCTGGTCGACGCGCTGAAGAAGGCCGTCGCCTGATCCTTCAGGCACGATCGGACGATCAAACCGGGGCGCGAGCCCCGGTTTTTTGTTTGGGCTGTGGCATCGAGGGACTTGATGTCCGCCTGTCGAGCAGCCAAGGCGGGGCCATGATCGAACACGACAACGACCGCGCCTTCTATGGCCGCCGCAAGGGCAAGGCGCTGCGCGACGGCCAGAGCCATCTGATGGAGCACACCCTGCCGCGCCTGCGCCTGCCGGAGGGCGAGATCGCCGATCTCAAGGCCCTGTTCCCGGGACCAGTCGAGGCTGTCCGGCTGGAGATAGGCTTCGGCGGCGGCGAGCATCTCCTGATGCGGATGCGCGAGAGTCCGCAGATCGGCTTCATCGGCGTCGAGCCCTTCATCAACGGCATGGCCAAGTTCCTGGCGGTGGCCCAGCGCGAGGGCCTGACCAATATCCGCGTCTGGGACGACGATGCGGCGTTGTTGCTGCCGCGCTTTCCGGCCGGCAGCCTCGACGCGATCGATCTGCTCTATCCCGATCCCTGGCCGAAGCGCCGCCAGCGCAAGCGCCGCTTCGTCTCCGAGCATACGCTCGGCCTCTTCGCCAGGGCGCTCAGGGCTGGCGGGCGCTTCCGCTTCGCCAGCGATATCGACGACTATATCGGCTGGACGCTGTCGCGTCTGATGGCCTCGCCGGATTTCGACTGGACCGACGAGCGTCCGGGCGACTGGCGCACGCCTTATCCCGGCTGGATCCGCACCCGCTACGAGGCGAAGGCGGTCCGCGAGGGGCGCATCTCCAGCTATCTCACGGCTTTGCGTCGCGCATCCTGAGGAAGCCGAGCACGCGCTGCGCGGTGCCCTGGGCGAGGGTGCGGAAGCTCTCGCGGGCGCGGTCGACCGCCGCCTGCGACTTGCCGAAATCCTTGCGCAGCGAGATCAGCGCCGCCGTGGTCTCCCACGACCAGCCGAGCGCGCGCGCCACCAGCAGCACGGCCTCGCGGTCGCTGCCGAGGATGATCTGCTCGCTCGCCGGCAGGCCGAGCTGCGCCAGCACGGCCACGCCGCAGATCGCATGTTCGGTCGCGCCCTCCTGGGCATAGGCACGGACCTTGGCCTCGTCGAGCAGGCCGGCCTCGTTGAGCTCGCGAATATTGACGAGCGCAGCGCTGATCGCGCCGAGCTCTCCCGGCATCTGGCCGCCGGCGGTGATGGCATCCGCCCCACGCTCGACCGCGCTGTCGACATCGCCGGCAAGCGTCGGTTCGAGGCTCTCGCTGAGCCGGCGCCGGGCCGAGTTCTTCGCGGCGGTCATAAGCTGGGCGACGAGCTCGGCCGGGATGTCGCGCCGCAAGCCCAGCGTCGCCTGCAGCGCATCGTCCTGTGCCGCCCGCATCACCAGCACGCCCATGCCATGGCGGGAGAAACGCGCCGTCTGGTTGGCGGCGACCGCATGGGTGACGACGCGGCCACCACGCAGGATCAGGAAATCGGTGACGGGTTCACCGAGCTCGGGCCGCTCGGTGATCGCCAGCATGTGGTCGCGCCCCTTGGCTGCGGAGACCGCGACGAGATCCTGGTCGTTCAGGCGCGGCGACTGCACCAGCACGGCGCGCGCCACGGCGATCTCGTCGAGCGCGAGCTGGCGGACGACGCCGCTCGGCGCGTTCGGCACCGGCGCGATCCGCTCCGACAATTCGACGCGTGCGCGCAGTTCGATCGCGCGCGACAGGCGCCCGATCACCACGTCGAAGACGCCGACCTGCTCCTCGTCCATATGGACGGCGGTGGCCAGGAACAGGTCCGTCAGCCGCGACAGGATGTCGGCGCGCTCGTCGCTCGAGCCGCGCAGCATCGTGGATTCGAGATCTCGCAGCAGCGAGCCGACCGCACTCATACCAAGTCCTCAACCGGTATCCCGTTGCGTAATCTGCCACGCGAAGGATGACCATCGGGTTAGCGCCGCCGCAACCGAGCTTGCATATCGGGGCGATGCGGACTAAATAGCGGCCAACAGCTCTGGTATCGGTTAACGCCGATGATCAAGAGCGGGCCCACCGGCCCGCTCTTTTTTATTGGCCGCGACCCGCCGGAGGCAGACGGAACGGTCTCAGGCCATGAGCGAACCCACCCACGCGCCGACAGCGGCACCCGATCATGAACCCCGCCTCGTCGTCGAGAGCGGCGTCGCGGCGCGTGTCGCCGTGATCATCGAGCCGGCGATCGTCGATCTCGGCTACCGCTTGGTGCGCGTGCGCGTCACCGGCCAGAACGGCTGCACCGTGCAGATCATGGCCGAGCGGCCGGACGGCACGATGAATGTCGAGGGTTGCGAGGAGATCAGCCAGGCGGTCTCGCCGACGCTCGACGTCGACGACCCCATCCAGGCGGCCTATCATCTCGAAGTGTCGTCGCCGGGCATCGACCGGCCGCTGGTGCGCGCCAGCGATTTCGAGCGCTGGGCCGGTCACCTCACCAAGATCGATACCAGCGAGCCGGTCGCCGGCCGCAAGCGCTTTCGTGGTATCCTGCGCGGTGTCGCCGGCCAGGACGCACTGCTGATGCGCGACGACGCCAAGAGCGAGGAAGAGCGTGACGTCGCGATTCCGATGCGGGCGATCGCCGAGGCCCGCCTCGTGCTGACCGATGCGCTCATCACCGAGGCGCTGCGCCGCGGCAAGTCCGGCCTGCCGCCGGAAATGCCCCCCGCCGAAGACATCGCCGGCCCGAAGAAGGGCCGAGGAAAATCACTGGGACCGCGGCCGAAGAAGGCCGGCAAGACGGACCCGCAAGACAATAACGAAGAGGAGTGAGCGTCATGGTCGTCAGCGCCAACCGGCTCGAACTGCTGCAGATCGCCGACGCGGTCGCCCGCGAGAAGTCGATCGATCGTCAGATCGTCGTCGATGCCATGCAGGACGCCATCGCCAAGGCCGCCCGCTCGCGCTACGGCATCGAGACGGACGTCCATGCCGAGATCAACACCAAGACCGGCGAACTGCGCCTCGCCCGCCATCTCCAGGTCGTCGACACCGTCGAGAACCCGGCGATCGAGATCACCGTCGACGAGGCCAAGCGCCATAATCCTGCTGCGCAAGCAGGGGACGTCATCGCCGATCCGCTGCCGCCCTTCGATTTCGGCCGCATCGCCGCCCAGTCGGCCAAGCAGGTCATCGTCCAGAAGGTGCGCGAGGCCGAGCGCGACCGTCAGTACGACGAGTACAAGGATCGCATCGGCGAGATCGTCAACGGCGCGGTCAAGCGCGTCGAATACGGCAATGTCTTCGTCGATCTCGGCCGTGGCGAAGCCATCATCCGCCGCGACGAGATGATCCCGCGCGAGACCTTCAAGGTCGGGGACCGGGCCCGTGCCTATGTCTACGACGTGCGCCGCGAGCCGCGCGGCCCGCAGATCTTCCTGTCGCGCACCCATCCGCAGTTCATGGCCAAGCTCTTCGGCCAGGAAGTGCCGGAGATCTATGACGGCATCGTCGAGGTGAAGGCCGTCGCCCGCGATCCCGGCTCGCGCGCCAAGATCGCCGTGATCTCGCGCGATTCCTCGATCGACCCGGTCGGCGCCTGCGTCGGTATGCGTGGTTCGCGCGTGCAGGCCGTCGTCGGCGAGCTCCAGGGCGAGAAGATCGACATCATCCCGTGGTCGCCTGATGTCGCGACCTTCGTCGTCAACGCCCTGCAGCCGGCCGAGGTCGCCAAGGTCGTGCTCGATGAGGAAGCCGACAAGATCGAGGTCGTGGTGCCCGACGAGCAGCTCTCGCTCGCCATCGGCCGTCGCGGCCAGAACGTCCGCCTCGCCTCGCAGCTCACCGGCTGGGACATCGACATCCTGACCGAGCAGGAGGAGTCCGAGCGCCGCCAGAAGGAATTCGTGCAGCGCACGGACCTGTTCATGAACGCGCTGAACGTCGACGAGACGGTCGGCCAGCTGCTGGCTTCGGAAGGCTTCCGCAATGTCGAGGAGCTCGCTTATGTCGATCTCTCCGAGCTCGCCTCGATCGAGGGCTTCGACGAGGACACCGCCGGCGAGATCCAGAGCCGCGCCCAGGAGCATCTCGCTGCCGTCGAGGCGGAGCTGGACGAGAAGCGTAGGGCGCTCGGCGTCGAGGACGCCTTGCGCGAGGTCGATGGCGTCACCACTTCCATGATGGTCGCGCTCGGCGAGAACGATGTGAAGACCGTCGAGGATCTCGCGGGCTGCGCCACGGACGATCTCGTCGGCTGGACCGAGCGCAAGGACGGCGAAACCACCCGTCACGCCGGCTATCTCGACGGGTTCGACCTGTCGCGCCAGGACGCGGAAGCGATCATCATGGCCGCCCGCATTCATGCCGGCTGGGTCGAGGCGCCGGCCGAGGAGCCTGAAGCGGAAGCCGACGAGGCGGCCGAGGCCTGAGCGGGATCGTCGCGGTGAAGGCGGCTCAGAAGGACGGACCGGAGCGGAGCTGCGTCGTGACGCGGGCCGCGAAGGCGCCTGACGATCTGATCCGCTTCGTCGCTGGGCCGGACGGCACCTTGGTGCCAGATCTGCGCCGGAAATTGCCCGGACGTGGTGTCTGGGCGAGCCTCAGCCGCAAGACGGTGGCCGAGGCGATCAAGCGCAAGGCCTTCGAGCGTTCGCTCAAGGCGAAGGTCGCGGTTCCCGCAGACCTTCCGGAGATGATCGATGCGCTGATGCTGCGCGATGCGCTGCAGGCGCTGTCGATGGCCAACAAGGCGGGGCTCGTGATCGCTGGCTTCGCCAAGGTCGAAGCCCTGATCGGCTCAGGCCGCTGCGTCGGCGTCATCGCCGCCAGCGACGGCGCCGAGGATGGCAAGCGCAAGATCGGCCAGGCCGTCAGGCGGCTTGGCGCCGCGCGCGAGGCCGAAGGGCTCAAGGCCCGTGAACTGCCCGTCGTCACGATTTTCGCGGCGGCGGATTTGGAATTGGCGTTGGGGCGGGCACATGTGATACATGCCGCGCTTGCTCCGGGACCGGCGGCCGAGGGTGTGCTCTCCCGCTGGCGTCGGCTCGTCCGGTATCGGACGGACGATACCGCCGCATCCGACCAGAACGACACCGAAGACACGACCGAACCGGCAGGACCGAACGCGGAATGACCGATACCAAGAACCCGGGCGACAAGACACTCTCCGTCAACCCGCCCAAGACCCTGTCGCTGAAGCGGCCTGTCGAGCAGAGCACTGTTCGCCAGAGCTTCTCGCATGGGCGCACGAAGCAGGTCGTCGTCGAGGTCAAGCGCCGCGCCGCCGGGCATGAGGTCAAGGAGCCCGTCGCGCCGCGTGCGCCGCAGGCCCCGGCTCCGCAGGCGACCCCGCCGCGCCCCGCCGCTCCGCAGCCGCCCCAGCGTCCCGCCGGCAGCATGCTGCTGCGCACCCTCTCCGACGAGGAGAAGGACGCCCGTCAGCGCGCCCTTTCGGAAGCCCGCAGCAGCGAGGCCGAAGCCCGCCGCATCGCCGAGGACGAGGCGCGCCAGCGTGCTGCCGCCGTCGAGCGCGAGCGCCAGGAGCGCGAAGCCGCCGCCGCCCGTCAGCGGCAGGAGGAAGAGCGCCGCCGTCAGGAAGACGACCAGAAGCGCCGGGTCGAGATGGCCGCGCGCCAGCGCGACGAGCAGCCGGCCCGCCCGGCCGCTCCGCCGCCGCAGGCACGCGAAGCCGCGCCTGCGCCCCAGGCTCCGGCGCCGCAGCCGACCCAGTATTACGGCCGTCCGGCCCCGTCCGGCCCGCGCGAGTTCACCTCGCGCCCGCCGATGCGCGACACCGGCGCCCGCCCGCCGCGTCTCGACAGCCGCCCGCCGCGCTCCGATTCGCCGCGCCCGCCGCGTCTCGACACCACGGCTCCGTCCGAGCCGGCGGTCGCGCGTCCGGCGCGTCAGGCGCCTTCGGCCAACACCACCCGCAATCGCTCGGATGATGTCGACGTCAAGGCCGCCTTCCGCCGTCCCGGCCTGAGCGCCGGCCCCGGCCGTGGCCCGGCTCCCGCCGCGCCCAAGACCCCGAAGACCAGCAACGACAAGCCCCGCGGCCGCCTGACGCTCGCCACCGCCACCGGCGGCGACGACGAGCGGACACGCTCGGTCGCCTCGTTCCGCCGGCGCGTGCAGCGCATGACCGGCCACCGGGCTTCCGACGCGCAGAAAGAGCGCGTGATGCGCGAGGTGATCATCCCCGAGACGATCACCATCCAGGAACTCGCGAACCGCATGACGGAGCGCGGCGTCGATGTCATCCGCCTGCTGATGAAGCAGGGCGCGATGCACAAGATCACCGACGTGATCGATGCCGATACCGCGCAGCTCATCGCCGAGGAAATGGGCCACACTGTCAAGCGCGTCGCCGAATCCGACGTCGAGGAAGGCCTGTTCGACACGCCGGACACCGACGAGACCCTGGAGTCGCGGCCGGCCGTCGTGACCATCATGGGCCATGTCGACCACGGCAAGACCTCGTTGCTCGATGCGATCCGCAAGACCAAGGTCGTCACCGGCGAGGCCGGCGGCATCACCCAGCATATCGGCGCCTATCAGGTGACGACCCCGCTGGGCTCGGAAGTGACCTTCATCGACACCCCAGGCCACGCCGCCTTCACCGCCATGCGCGCCCGCGGCGCCAAGGTGACGGATATCGTCGTGCTGGTCGTGGCGGCCGATGACGGCGTCATGCCGCAGACGGCCGAGGCGATCCATCACGCCAAGGCGGCCGGCGTGCCGCTGATCGTCGCGATCAACAAGGTCGACAAGTCCGACGCCAATCCGGATCGCGTTCGCGCCGAGTTGCTGCAGTACGAGATTCAGGTTGAGACGCTGGGCGGCGAGACGCTCGAAGTCGAGGTTTCCGCCAAGACCGGCCACAACCTCGACAAGCTGCTCGAGGCGATCTCGCTTCAAGCTGAACTGCTCGACCTCAAGGCTAACCCCGATCGCGCCGCCGAAGGCACGGTCATCGAGGCCAAGCTCGATCGTGGCCGCGGCCCGGTCGCGACCGTGCTCGTCCAGCGTGGCACGCTGCGCACTGGCGACATCGTCGTGGCAGGCGCCGAATGGGGCCGCGTCCGCGCCCTGATCGCCGATACCGGCGCGCAGGTGAAGGAGGCTCCGCCCTCCATGCCGGTCGAGGTTCTCGGCTTCAACGGCACGCCCGAGGCTGGTGACCGCGTCGCGGTCGTCGAGTCCGAGGCCCGCGCCCGCGAGATCACCGATTACCGCGAGCGTCAGCGTCGCGACCGCCTCGCCGCGCGTGGCGCGGCTTCGGGCGCCGGCCGCTCGCTCGCCGAGATGATGCGCGAGCTCAAGGAAGGCGCCGGCCGCAAGGAGTTCCCGCTCGTCGTCAAGGGCGACGTGCAGGGCTCGGTCGAAGCCATTGTCGGCGCGCTTGAAAAAGTCGGCAACGAAGAGGTTCGTGCCCGCGTGCTGTCCTCGGGCGTCGGCGCCATCACCGAGTCGGATGTCACACTCGCCCAGGCTTCGGGCGCGGTGGTCGTCGGCTTCAACGTGCGCGCCCACAAGGAAGCGCGCGAGGCGGCCGACCGGGCCGGCGTCGAGATCCGCTATTACAACATCATCTATAACCTCATGGATGACGTGAAGGATGCGATGTCGGGCCTGCTGGCGCCGACTCTGCGCGAGACCATGCTCGGCAACGCGACGATCCTCGAGATCTTCAACGTCTCGAAGGTCGGCAAGATCGCCGGCTGCCGCGTCACCGATGGCACGATCGAGCGTGGCGCCAATGTCCGCCTGATCCGCGACAACGTCGTGGTTCACGAGGGCAAGCTCGGCCAGCTCAAGCGCTTCAAGGACGATGCCAAGGAAGTCGTGGCCGGCCAGGAATGCGGCATGGCCTTCGAGAACTACCAGGACATGCGTGCCGGCGACGTGATCGAGTGCTATCGCGTCGAAGAGATCAAGCGCAGCCTCTAAAGGCTGCGCTTCCTGAAACAGCGCGTCATGGCCGGGCCTTGGTGTCCGGCCATCTCGTGACGAGAAGAGCGCGTCCAGCGCCTCATCTTTGAAGAGACGGCGGGCCTGGCCCGCCGGGACGTTTGGTCCGGTCCGATCCCGGAGAAACGAGAACCATGGCTAAACCTGCAAAACCTTCCGGCCCGTCCCAGCGGCAATTGCGCGTCGGCGAATTGATCCGCCATGCGCTGGCCGAGATGCTCGCACGGGGCGACATCCATGACGACGTGCTGGCGAAGCATGTCGTGACCGTGCCGGAGGTGCGCCTCTCGCCGGATCTCAAGCTCGCGACCTGCTACATCATGCCGCTCGGCGGGCTGGACATTGCCCCGGTGCTCAAGGCGCTCGACGCCAACAAGCGCTATCTGCGCGGCGAGATCGCGCATCGCGTGAACCTGAAATACGCACCGGACCTGCGCTTCCGCGCCGATGAGAGCTTCGCCGAGGCCGAGCGCATCGACGCGCTGCTCGACACCGAGGCCGTGCGCCGCGACACGCAGGTCCAGCGCCTGAAGATCGACCAGGACCACGAAGACGAAGCCCCTGAAGACGACCGCCGTGACGATGACCGCTGAAAATCCATCCGAAGCCGCTCCGAACCAGGACGCCGCGCCGGCGCCGCGCCCGAAGAAGCGCGATGTCCATGGCTGGGTCATCCTCGACAAGCCGATCGGCATGACCTCGACCCATGCGGTCAGCGTCGTGAAGCGCGCCTTCGGCGCCAAGAAGGCCGGCCATGCCGGCACGCTCGACCCGCTGGCCTCGGGCCTGCTGCCGATCGCGCTGGGCGAGGCGACCAAGACCGTCCCCTTCGTCATGGACGGCCGCAAGGCCTATCAGTTCACCGTCGCCTGGGGCACGCAGACCAATACCGACGATACCGAGGGCAGCGTCATCGCGACCTCGGACAAACACCCCGACGAGGCGGCGATCCTGGCCCTGCTGCCGCGCTTCACCGGCACGATCCTGCAGACGCCGCCAAAATTCTCCGCGATCAAGATCGCCGGCGAGCGCGCTTATGACCTTGCCCGCGATGGCGAGGAGGTCGAGCTGGAGGCGCGGCCCGTCGAGATCGACGCGCTCCGCATCGTCAGCCATGACGGCGCCACCACGACCTTCGAGGCCGAGTGCGGCAAGGGCACCTATGTCCGCGCTATCGCCCGCGATCTAGGCCTGGAGCTCGGCTGCCTCGGCCATGTCGCGCATCTGCGCCGCACCCGCGTCGGGCCGTTCACTGTCGCCGATGCCGCGAGCGTCGAGACCCTGCGCGAGAGCCCGGAAAGCGCACTGACTGCGCTCCAGCCGGTCAAGGCGGCGCTGACGCTGATCCCGGAGATCGTGCTCCACCGCGACGCCGCCGCCCGCCTCAAGCGCGGCCAGAGCGCCCTGCTGCGCGGCGCCGGCGCTCCGATCGAGCTGGAGGCCGCCTACGCCACTTGTGCCGGCACGCTGGTCTCGACGGGTTCGGTCCAGAACGGCGAATTCGTTCCCCACCGCGTCTTCAATCTCTGAAGCATGGCGTCATGTTCGGGCTTGCCTGAGAATGACGCCTTGGACGCCCCTCAGGCCGCCCGCTTCAATCCGTCACGCACCCAGATCGCACTGAGCGCCGCCACCAGCGCGTCGATATCGGCGTCGGAATGGAAGGGTGAGGGCGTGATCCGCAGCCGCTCCGTGCCGCGCGGCACGGTCGGGTAGTTGATCGGCTGGACATAGATGTCGAAGCGGGCGAGCAATTCGTCGCTGATCGCCTTGCAAGCCTTCGCCTCGCCGACCATCACCGGCACGATATGGCTGGGATTGGCGAGATGCGGGATGCCGGCGGCGTCGAGCTTCGCCCGCAAGGCCGCGACGCGGTCCTGCTGGCGCTCGCGCTCGACGGAGCTGTCCTTGAGATGCCGGATCGCCGCGATCGCGCCCGCCGCCACGGCGGGCGGCAGCGAACTGGAGAAGATGAAGCCGGAGGCGAAGCTGCGGATGAAGTCGCAGAGCGCCGCCGAGCCGGTGATATAGCCGCCGATCACGCCATAGGACTTCGCCAGCGTGCCCTGGATCAGGGTCAGCCGATCGGTCAGCCCCTCGCGCTCCGAGATGCCGCCGCCGCGCGCTCCATAGAGGCCGACGGCATGGACCTCGTCGATATAGGTCATCGCGCCGAATTCGTCGGCGATGTCACAGAATTCCCGGACCGGGGCGATGTCGCCATCCATCGAATAGACCGACTCGAAGGCGACGAGCTTCGGCCGGGCGGGATCGAGCGTTGCGAGCTTCCGGCGCAGGTCGGCCGGGTCGTTATGGGCGAAGATGTGCTTCTCGGCGCGCGAATGGCGAATGCCCTCGATCATCGAGGCATGGTTCAGCCCGTCCGTCAGCACGATGCAGCCGGGAATGCGCGCGGCCAGCGTCGAGAGCGAGGCCCAGTTCGAGACATAGCCGGAATTGAAGATCAGCGCGGCTTCCTTGCCATGCAGGTCGGCAAGCTCGCGCTCCAGCAGGACATGGTAATGGTTGGTGCCGCCGATATTGCGGGTGCCGCCGGCGCCGGCGCCGCTGCCGTCGAGCGCCTGATGCATCGCGGCGAGCACCTTCGGGTGCTGGCCCATGCCGAGATAGTCGTTCGAGCACCAGACGGTGACGTCGCGCGGGCCGCTCTCGCCATGATAGGTCGCAAGCGGAAAGCGGCCGGCCTGGCGTTCCAGGTCGGCGAAGACGCGATAACGGCCTTCGCGGCGCAATCCGTCTAGCTCTTCGCGGAAGAAACTCTCGAAATCCATTCCAGCCTCCTGCGGCGCGCCTCTCCTAGGCCTTTCGGGCCTCTGGTGGAATGGCGCGCGGTGTCGCGGCTGGAATCGTTCTACTGTGAGTGCCCGGCCAGTTCCAGAATCGTTTCGATGAGGACGCGGATGGCGATGCCCGCATCGGCCTCGCTCATGTTCTCCAGCGGCGAGTGGCTGATGCCCTTCTCGTTGCGCACGAAGAGCATGGCGACGGGCGCGACCTGCGCGATCGCCATGGCATCATGCCCGGCGCCGGAGGGCAGGCGCCGGCCGGCGAGATTGCTGCCGGTGCGGGCGATACCGGCGGCGAAGGCATCCTGCAGCCTGGGCTCCATCGGCACCGCCGCGGCCCTGGCATAGGGGACGATCTCGAGCCCGACGCCGCGCCGCGCCGCGATTTCGCCGAAGCGGCTTTGGATCTGCGCCTCCATCGAGGCGAGCGTCTCATTCTGCGGAGCGCGATAGTCGATGGTGAACTCGGCCGCGCCGGGGACGACATTGGTCGCGCCGGGCTCCGGCCGGAGCACCCCGACCGTCCCGACGGCAAGCTCATGAGCGCTCGCGATCTGTTCCAGCGCCAGCGCCATCTCGGCGGCAGCTGCCAGGGCGTCCTTGCGCAAGGCCATGGGTACGGTGCCGGCATGGCCGGCCTCGCCGGTGACGCGCACCCGTGCGCGACTCTGCGCGTTGATGGTGGTGACGATGCCGACCGGCTCGTTCTCCGCCTCCAGAACTGGGCCCTGCTCGATATGCATCTCGAGATAGGCCTGGATCGAGCCGGGCTTGCGGGCGAGCGCCGCGATACCCGCCGGATTGCCGCCGAAGGCGAGGAGGGCCTCGCAGAGCTTCACGCCCTCGCTGTCGCGCGCCTCCAGCCAGGCGGGGTCATAGGCGCCGGCGAGCGCCTCGGAGGTCGAGAGATGCGTCGGGAAGCGGACATTCTCCTCGTCGCCGAAGCCGATTACTTCCAGGGGGAAGGGCAGGCTGATCCCGGCATCCCGCAGGGCCTGCGCCGCGAGGATGCCGGCGACGACGCCGAGGTTGCCGTCGAAGCGCCCGCCATCCTTGACCGTATCGATATGCGAGCCGATCAGCACCGCCGGCGCGCCCGGCACGGTGCCCTCGCGCCGGCCCTGCACGGAGCCGGCGGCATCGATGAAGGCGGTCAGCCCCGCCACCTCCATCGCGCCCTTGACCCATTCCGCCGCCTGCCTGTGTGCGGGCGACAGATAGAGCCGCGTCAGCTTGCCGGGCTCGTCGCTGAAGCGATTGAGGCCGGCCAGCGCGGCGAAGGCGCGGGCGCCGAGGACGGCGGCGGAGGGAAGCGTTTGCGTCATGCCATCAAGCTAGATCAGGGTTCTGAAAACTGCGACGGGCAATTTCGCCAAGCAGCTTCTCCCCGGCGGCATGATCCGCCCCGGTTCGCCTCAGTAGGTCGCGCGGCCGCCCGAAAGGTCGAACACGCCGGCCGTGGTGAAGCTGTTCTCGGCCGAGGCGAGGAAGGCGACCATCGAAGCGACCTCGTCGGGCAGCAGGAAGCGGCCGCGCGGGATCTTGGCCAGCATGTAACCGATATGCTCCTCGCTCATCTGGTCGAAGATGCGGGTGCGCGCTGCCGCGGGCGTGATGCAGTTCACGGCGATGTCCTTGTCGGCGAGCTCCTTGCCGAGCGACTTGGTCAGCGCGATCACCGCTGCCTTCGAGGCGGAATAGGCGGAGGCGTTGGGGTTGCCCTCCTTGCCTGCGATCGAGGCGACCAGGACGATGCGCCCGTAATTGCGCTTGACCATGCCGGGGATCACCGAGCGGCAGCAATGCAGCGTGCCGTCGACATTGAGCTTCATGACGCGGGCCCAATCTTCCAGCGGATATTCCCAGGTCTTGTGATTGGGCCCGGCGATGCCGGCGCTGGTGACGAGGATGTCGATACTGCCATGCTGGGCTTCCAGCGCGTCGCTCGCCTTCTGGACGGCCTCCGCATCGGTCACGTCGACGCCAACGCCGATCGCGCCATGGCCGATCTCGCTGGCGGCCTTGGCTGCGAGCGCGGCGTCGACATCCCAGATCGCGACGGTCGCGCCGCTCTGTGCGAAACGCTCGGCGACGGCGCGGCCGATGCCTTGCGCCCCGCCGGTCACGATGGCGACGCGCTTCTTTAAATCGATTTGGTTCATGCCGGCCCTCCCGAATTTTATGCGGCCACCCTAGCCGGGCGGATCGGCACCGGCCAAGAGGGCATGGCCGTTTCGGTGAAATGCGCAGGGCCGCCATGCGTTTCGTTAAGGATGATGACAAAAAAATCGGCGAGGGATGGTCGCGTTCCTGTGTCGGATCGGGGCAGTTCGGGAGGCTGGCTGTACCGGGGTGGGGCGGCGCTCGGGAGGGGTGGCGCGATCGCCGGCGCTTTCGTTCCGGTTCGGTACAAGGCCTTGTTGCTGCAAGAGGATTGCCATTAACGCGGCTTCGCGGAACGCGGGAATAAGCCATTCACCTTTCAGCCGGCTTTGCCTTGACCCCGGGCCCGGATCGACCAAGGAATGGCGGCATTCGGAATGGGCCTTGTGCCCCTCATCGAGATCGCCGTGCCCGCAACCGCCTCCATCACGATCGCCAGCGAAGCCGGAAGCCGGAAGCGGCCGGGCTATGCCAAGCGCGATATCGGCGGCATCGGCATCGCCGTGATGGAGCGCGACGCGGCGATCGCGGAGGTGACCGACGCGGTGTCGACCGGAAGCCACATGAAGATGGCTTTCTGCAACGCCAACCTGGTGAACGTCGCCGCTGGCAACGCCGCCTTGCTGCGCAGCCTCGCGACCTTTCTCGTGCTCGCCGACGGCATCGGCGTCGATGTCGGCAGCTGGATACTCTACGGCAAGGCCTTCCCGGCTAACCTCAACGGCACGGATTTCTTCCCCGCGCTCTTTGCCGGAGCCCGGCGGCCGATGCGCGTCGCCTTGCTCGGTGGTCGCCCGGGCGTCGCGGATCGCGCGGCGGCAAACCTGACGCAGCGCTATCCTGACCATCGTTTCAGCGTGGTCTCGCACGGCTATTTCACGGCCGAAGAGGAGCCGCGCCTTCTCGACGGCCTCAAGACGGACCGCCCCGACCTGTTGCTGGTGGCGATGGGCAATCCGCTGCAGGAGCACTTCATCGCCGACAAGCTCGGGCCGCAGCATTGCTCGGTCGCGGCCGGCGTCGGCGCACTGTTCGACTTCTTCGCCGACGAGGTGCAGCGTGCTCCCGAGTTCGTGCGCAAGGCACGACTCGAATGGATATTCCGTCTCTGGCTCGAGCCGCGCCGTCTCTGGCGGCGCTACGTGCTCGGAAATCCCGCTTTCCTGATGCGCATCGCCCGGCAATATGCCATGGGCGGCCGGCGGAGCGGGTGAGACACCGATATTGAGCACGACCTATGCCTTGGCGACGCCGAGCTACAGGGGCGATATCGAGCGTTGCCGGCTGCTCTGCGCCAGCATCGATCGCTTCGTCAGCGGTCACGCCGTTCATTATCTCCTCGTCGAGGACCGCGACGTCCCGTTGTTCCGGGATCTCGAAGGGCCGCGCCGGCGCATCCTGCCGGAATCGCAATTGCTGCCGGGCTGGCTGAAGCCGCGCCCCGATCCGCTGAGCCTGGGCAAGCGGCGCCTCTGGACGGGATTGCGGGCTTTGGCGCGGGGTATCCCGCCGCTGCGCGGCTGGCATGCCCAGCAGCTCAGGAAATTCGCCGTGGCCACGGTCTGCGCCGAGGACGTCATCCTCTTCGCCGATTCCGACATGCTGTTCCTGCGCCCCTTCGACGTGACCAGCCTGTCGGATGACGGGGCCGTCAGGCTCTATCGCAAGCCGGACGCCATCACGGCCGACATGGCGCGACATGTGCCGTGGTGCACGCATGCCTCGGCCCTGCTCGGGCTCGACGCGCCGACCTTCCCGAGCCCCGATTACATCAACAATCTCGTGAGCTGGCGGCGCGACCACGTGCTGGCCCTGCTCGACCATGTCGAAAGCGTCAGCGGCCGCGACTGGGTCTCGGCCATCGCGCGCGAGCGCCATTTTTCGGAATACCTGATCTACGGCTATTTCGTCGAACGCGTGCTCGGGCTCGAGGCCGCCGGCCACTGGCCGGATGCGCGCGAGCTCTGCAAGGTCTACTGGTTCAGCGAGGATGTCGCCGGCATGGAGGGGCTCGCCTCTTTCGAGGAGGTGCTGGAGCCCTGGCAGGTCGCCGTCGGCGTCCAGTCCTTCATCGGCCAGCCGCTCGACCGCATCCGCGCCCTGTTCGAGCAGCAGGCCTCAGCGTGACGGCCCGCGCTGCGCCCGCGCCAGCAGCGTGTAAGTGAAGCCGGCCGAGGCGAGATAGACAGCGCCGAAGACGAGGTTCATCCAGGCGGCCCAGCTGCCGGCCTCCGGGAAACGCGTCATCACCACCGAGATCAGCCCGGCCTTGATTGCTGTGAGCAGGCACAGGAGTGCGATGCGCGAGCCCGTGCGCTCGCGCGCATAAAGCAGCTCGGCATGGTACTCGACCAGATTGCGGAAGGCGGGGACCAGCAGCATCGGCGCGAACAGATAGGCGGCTTCCGAGACATTGCGGCCGAGCAGGTTCGGGAAGGGCATCAGCGCGACGATCACGGCGACGAGCCCGCCGACCGAGACCAGCGCGATCCCGGCCTCGTAGGCCGCGAGCCGCCTGAAGCCGCCGACGCCGCGATCCTTCATGATCTTCTGGACGAGCATCTGGTTGAAGCTGCGCACCGGCATGGCGGTGAGGTCGATCACCCGGAGCGCGATGGCGTAGAGGCCGGCGGTGCGCTCCCCGGCAAGCCCGAGCACCAGCAGCTTGTCGAGCTCGGACTGGACGTAGAACACGATATCGGCGGCGCCGGCGAAGACCGCATCCGCCATCCGGCGCGGATAGAGGCTGCGCACGAAGCGCCAGCGCGCCCTCGGCAGGAAGGCAAGAAGCGCGATCAGCGCGCTCGCCATTGTCGCCCCGCAATAGGCGAAGGCCCAGATTTCCAGGCTGGCATGGCCGAAACCGGCGAAGAGCAGGGCCGCCATAGTCCGCAGGCCGGAGCCGATGATGACGAGCAGCGCCGCCTGCCGGAAGCGCCTCAGGCCGTTATTGACGATGGCGACGACCTCGACGAGCCGCCAGCCCAGCACCTCCGCGACGATGATCACCGCGAAGGGTAGGAGCGCGAGGCGCTCCGCGAAGAGCAGCAGATAGGCCGCGCCGGCCGCCGCGACGATCAGCGGCAGCGACAGGGCGGAAAGGCCCGCGAAACCGGAGAGATAGGCGCCGAGCAGGCGCGGCTTGACAGTGGCGACCCGGTAGAGCGGCGAGATGAAGCCGAAGGCCAGCAGCCGCGACAGGATGAGCCCGGTCGAGGACGCCGTGGCGAACAGACCGAATTCGCCGAGGGTCAACGTATTCGCAACGATGAGGAAGTAGACAAGGGAGATCACGAGCCGGCCAGCGGAGCCGCTCAGGATGGTGAGGTAGGCGAAGATGGTGGCGCGATCCGGCAGCATGACCCGTTTCCGCGGCGGCTGGCCCGGCGCGTGCCTTTGCGTTGCAACGTGACGATCACCTCTTAGACCAGAGGCGTTGAACGACCCTAAACGACACGGAAGCGTCCCGATTGACCAAACGGAAAGCTGAAACGGACCGGAATGAGGCAGCGCCGACGCGCCGCGGCGTGCTGCGTGGCGCGTCCGCCTGCCTGATGGCCGGCGCCATGACGGGGACCGGTGCAGCCGCGGTGCGGCCGATCCCGTTCGGCTCCGCGGCGGAGATCGGCGCCTTCCGGGATGATGTGCGCTATCGCGACGCGCTGAAGCGCTATTGCGACGTCATCGTCCCCATGAACGACCTGAAATGGGAGGCGCTGCGGCACGACCAGTCCCGCTTCGACTTTTCCGGCGCCGACGAACTCGTCGCTTTCGCCGAGGTGAACAAGAAGACCCTTCGGGGCCACACGCTGCTCTGGGGCGAGGCGCTGCCTGACTGGGCGCGAGAAATGACGACACGCGCCCAGGCCGAACGCGAGCTTGTCCGCCACATCGAGACCGTCGTCGGCCGCTATAAGGGTCGGATCGCGACTTGGGACGTGGTCAACGAGGTCATCAAATATGATCCTCTCGAGGGTGGGCCCTGGCGCGATACCATCTGGCAGCGCCTGCTCGGGCCGGAGCATGTCGACATCGCCTTCCGCACGGCGGCGCGGGTCGATCCCAAGGCACGGCTCGTGCTCAACGATTTCCATTTCGAGGAGCCGGTTCCCGGCGCCGCGGCCCGCCGCAAGGTCGCGCTCGATATCTGCCGCCGCCTCAAGGACAAGGGCATCCCGATCCATGGCGTCGGCATGCAGGCCCATCTCTATGCCGACAAGGGCATCGACGTGGAGGGCGTGCAGCGCTTCATGCGTGATCTCGACGCGCTCGGTCTCGATGTCGAGATCACCGAGCTCGACGTCATCGACTGGAAGCTGCCGGCCGATGCGGCGCAGCGCGACAAGACCGCCGCCGCCCTGGTCTCGACCTTCCTCGAAGCGGTCGTATCGGCCAAGCGTCCGAAGGCGATCGTCGCCTGGGGGCTGACCGACCGCTATTCCTGGGTTCACGAAACCTTCCCGCGCAAGGACAGCGCCCGTGCCCGGCCTCTGCCGCTTGATGCCGATTACAGGCCCAAGCCGATGATGGCCGTGCTCGAACGCTACCGGCGCGGGATCGCGTGATGTGGGACAGTGAAGCGTAGCGTCATGTTCACCACCGGGTCCGCCACGAGCGAAGCACAGGACAGGCCGGACCGCGCTGAGCGGCCGGCCTCGGCCTTGCCTGCCCAGCTCGCGCGGCTCGCCGACCCCCTCTGGATTCTCGGGACGCTCTGGGCGCGGCGCTGGCTGATCGTGCTCATGGCCGTGCTCGGTCTGGCGCTAGCGATCCTCGGCGGCCTGCTGATGACGCCGAAATACGTTTCGACGGCGCAGCTCTTCATCGATCCGCGCGACCTGCGCGTGCTCCAGAACGACGTCTCCCCCAACAACGTCGGCAGCGATCCGACCTCGATCACCGGCTATCTCGAAAGCCAGGCGCGCGTGATCGCTTCCGAAAGCATCAAGTCGCGGGTCGTCGAGCGCCTCGGCCTCGATCGCGATCCGGATTTCGGCGGTCCATCGAGCAGCTTCCTGTCCCGCTTGCTGGGGGCCGACACCGGCCCCTCGCCGAAGGCGACGCTCTACGCGTTGGCGGCGCTTGACCGCACGGTCTCGGTGCGCCGCGGCGAGCGCACCTTCGTCATCGACATCTCCGCGACGGCGCAGGACCCGGACAAGGCCGCCAAGATCGCCAATGCGCTGGCCGAGGCCTATCTGGAGGACCAGGCCGCGGTGCGCGCCGAAGCCGCGCAGAAGGCGACGGCCGCACTGACCAGTCGCCTCGAGGAATTGCGCAACCGCTTGCGCATCGCCGAGGAAAAGGCCGAGAAATACAAGGAAGCCAACAATATCGTCGGGGTCGGCGACCGCTCGCTCGGCGAGCAGCAGTTGTCGCTCAACAGCGCGCAGCTCGTCGCGGCCCGCACCCGCACGACCGAGACCAAGGCGAAATACGACCAGATCGCCGGCACGCGCGCGTCCAGCATCGAGGCCGGGGCCATTCCCGAAGCGGTCGCCTCCAACACGATGACCGCCTTGCGCGCCCAGCTCGGCGCGGCGCTGGCGCGCGAGGCCGATCTCGTCTCCTCGCTCGGCGCGCGTCATCCGGCGCTGACCTCGGCGCAATCACAGGTGCGCGATGCGAGGCGCCAGATCAGCGATGAACTCGCCCGCATCGGGCGCGCCGCCAAGGTCGAGTATGACCGTGCGGTCGAGGCCGAACGCCAGCTGGCCCGTCGCGTCGATCAGCTCACGGCCGGTCAATACGCCGCCGGCCGGGCCTCCGTGCAGTTGCGTGAGCTCGAGCGCGAGGTCGAATCCTCCCGAGCCATCTATGACGCCTTCCTGAGGCGCGCCCGCGAGACGGGCGAGCTCGGCGGCATCGACACCACCAATGCCCGTATCATCAGCCCGGCCATGCCGCCGCTGGAGAAGAGCGGCATGAGCCGCCGGACGCTGGCGCTGCTCGGCGCTTTCGGCGGCGGCGGGGCGGGCGTCCTGCTGGCGCTGGGCCTTGCCGTGTTCGCCGTGCCGCGTCCGCCGGAGCCCCCACCACCTCCGAAGCGCAAGCCGTTCTGGCGCCGTGCGCCGCGCCCGGTCGCGACCGAACCGGTCGAAAGCGCGCGTCCGGCCCAAGCCCCGGCGCCTGCGCCGGCTGTCGCGGTTACGCCGCCTCCGCCCAGGCCGGTGACGCCAGCGGCTGCGCCCGCAGAGCCGCTTCCGACGCAGCAGCCCGCTCAGGCAAGCGCAAGGCCGGCGAACTGGCGGCGCCTCATGGCGATCCCAGGCGGCTCCGCGAAGCGCGCCGCAAGCCCGTCGGAACCCGCGCCCGTTCCCGAGGCCACTTCCGAACCTGTGTCCGAACCGGCACCCCTGCCCATGCTGGGCACCATCCCGCAGGTGCGCAACCGCCGCTGGCGGCGCGACGTGGCCGAGGCGCGCTCGGTCTTTCAGGGTCAGGCCCATCTCGTCGATGTCATCGACAAGCCGCAGTCAGGCTTCGCAGCGGCCGTTGCCGCGACCCGTCGCGAGCTGGCCCGGGCCGCTGGCGGCGAGCCGCGCCGCCGCATCCTGGTCGTCGGCCTGGAGCCGCAGGCGGGCGCGACCACTCTTGCCCTCAATCTGGCGCTCGACGCGGCCCAGTCCGGCCTGCCGGCGCTGCTCGTCGATGCCGCCGAGGGCGCTCATGGCCTGACGACGGTCTTTGCCGCGGATGCATCGATCGGCCTTGGCGATGTCATGTCCGGCCAGGCGGCGCTGGGCCGCGCGATCATGAAGGACGAGGGGACCGGACTGACCTTCATGCCCTATGCGGGGGCGATCCCGCCGGCCGGGGCTGGCTCGCTGCGGACGGGCGCCTTCGCGGCGACACATCGCTTCGGGCCGATCATCGTGGATGGCGGCCATCTAGCAGCAGACAGCCTGATCGGGCGCTTCGCCGAGGTGGTGGACGACATCGTGCTGGTCGCGCGCGACGGCAAATCCGCCGAGGCCGGGGCCGAGCGCCTGAAGGCGCAGCTTGGAACGCATGCGGGCAAGCTGCGCGGCGTCGTGGTCAACGCCGCCTGAGCGCTGCGGCCCGGCGCGATCCCGTCAGTTCTTTTCGGGCTTGCGATACTGCTCGTTGGCGACGCCGAATTCCGACATCAATCGGCCGATCGCGACCTGGGCATGGTAGAACCCGATCAGCCCCGAGCGCGTGCGAAGCCCCAAGGCGAGCCCGCGTGGGACCGACGCGGCAAGCAGGGCGAGCGATTTCGTGAGCACGCGAAGCCTACCGCCCGGTCCCGGATTCTGCCGCCGTTCGATCGCCGCCGAGATCGCGCCGTTGCGCAGGCCGCGCGCATGGATCCAGTCGAACTCGCTGCGCCGTTCCGGCATGGTCTCGCGCTGCGCGGCCTCCTGCACCCACCAGAAGCGGAAGCCGGCGGCCTTGGCGCGGGTGAAGAAATCCGTATCGCCACCGCCGGTGAAGTCGAAGCTTTCGTCGAGGAAGGGGAAGCCCAGCTTGTCGAGCACGCTGCGCCGGATCAGGTAATTCGCGCTCGAATAGAGCATCGGCACCGGGCCGCTCGTTCCGTAATGCGAGCGGAACACCGGGTGCGCCGAAAGCCAGGCGCGCGAAGCGTCGGCGAAGACGGCCGTGACCGAGCCGCCGAACAATTCAGCGGGCGCCGTTCGGGCTGCCGTGACGAAGGCGTCGAGCCAGCCGGGCTCAGCCTCCTCATCGTCGTCGATGCCGAGCACTTGCTCCAGCGCCGGGAAGCGCGTCAGCGCGCAGCGCCAGGCCGCGTTATACGCCTTGCAGTTGCCCTGTCGCGGCTCGACGATGACGAAACCCTTGAACAGCCCTGCTGCGTGCAGGGCGCTGGCGCGCGCCGCGCCAGCCCGCTCGATCCCCTCGTTCTCGACCACGATCACCGCGAAATCATGCCCGCCCTGCTGGGCGGCGAGCGAGCGCAGCGTCGCTTCCAACATGTCCGGTCGCTTGAAGGTCGGAACGCAGACGACGCTCGTGACGCCCGCCAGCGCCTCCGGCGCCGATCCGGCCGTGATCTCGAAGCTTTCGGGCACGGCGAAAACCGGGAGGGCAGAATGGCCTCGTTCGCCCCTTTGCGCATCGTCTCTGGTCTGGCTGGCCATCGTCATCACCCGGAAAACTAGGCCGCGGCAGCTTAAGGTTCCGTGTTTGCCGCAGTCGAAACAAGGGCCGGTCCGGCCAGCCCCCGTTGATCATAGTCAAGGACGCCGCTTGACCTGCCCGGCCAATGAGAGGAGTGGAATATCACCTGCCGACGAGCTGTCCTCCTTGCGTCTTGCTTTCCTGACCTCGCTGATCCCGGTCGCCCGGCCGGATACCGGCTTCGAGATCGCCAATGCGGCGATCCTGAAGGCGCTGCGCGATGCCGGACATGACGTCACGGCGATCGGTTTCCTGCGCCCCGGCGAGGTTCCGGCCGATCCGGATCAGGCGGTCGTCGTTGCCGAGGCCGATATCGAGAACGCGGTCGTGCCTGCCGGAGCGAAACTGCGCTGGCTCGCTGCGGCCATGCGATTGGGAATGCCGGTCGCCTGCGCCAAGCTCCGGCTGATCGGGGAAGGACGCCTCGTCGAGGCCGTGACGGCACATGGGCCCTTCGATGCGCTGATCCTGAATTCGGTGTTGTTGCCCGGTGCCTTCCCGGAGCTCACGCGGATCGCGCCCTGCATCCTGGTCGAGCACAATATCGAGCATGTCTCGGCCGATCAGAACGCCGACCATGCCGGAAACCCTGTCCTGCGCTGGCTCTACCGGCGCGAGGCGCGATTGCTGGAGCGGCTTGAGCGCGGGCTCTGGGACGAAGCCCGCTTCATCTGGACGCTCGCCGAGGAGGATCGCCATGTGCTCGGGCCGGTCTATCGGGAGAAGTCCTGTGCCCTGCCGCTCGTGTCCGGCGAAGGCGCAGCCGCCATGCCCGACGACGGCGACGCGGCGCCGGCCTTCGATGTCGGCCTGATCGGCACCTGGACCTGGGGGCCCAATCTGATCGGCCTCGAATGGTTCCTGCGCGAAATCTGCCCGCTATTGCCCGATGATATCCGCATCGCGGTTGCCGGTCGCGTGCCGCCGGAGTTGCGCCCGCCGCTCAGCGTGACGCTTGTCGGTCGCGTGCCGTCGGCCGAGCATTTCCTGCGCTCATGCCGCCTCGTGGCGCTATCGAGCCGGGCTGGCACCGGGGTGCAGCTCAAGACGATCGAGGCGATGCAGCTCGGCCTGCCGGCTGTCGCGACCACGCTGTCCTGTCGGGGGTTCACGGCCGTGCCCGCGAATTTCACCCTGGCCGACACGGCGGTCGACTTCGCCCGGGCCGTGATGGAGCGGGTCGCATCGATCCGCGCCGGCGACTGGGAGCGGATCGACGGCGCCGCCTTCATGGCGGAACAGCGCATCGCGCTTGCGGAAGGGCTCGCGCGCGGGCTTGCCGCCGCGCTGGTGTAAGGCGGCTATTCCACTGCCGCCTTGCGGTTACGGCGGCCGATCAGGCCGAAGATCGGCCCGGCCGAGACCATCACGAGGAAGACGCGGATGATGTGGTGGGCCGCCACGAAGGCGACTTCGGTATGGAGCGCCAGCGCGATCAGGCTCATCTCGGCCAGGCCACCCGGCGAATAGGCCAGGATCAGCGGCACGTGGCCGTGTACGGAGACCAGCGCGACCAGCCAGGCGAAGCCCAGCGTCAGCGCCAGCAGGATCACGGTCGAGCCGACGGAGAGCAGGAGCACGCGCAGGATGATGCGCGGTGCCGTGCCGACGAAGCGGCAGCCGATCGTCACGCCGAGCACGAGCTGCGCCGCATTGACGATCTCCGAGGGCGGCATCGCGGCGCTCAGGCCCGTGACATGCACGATCGCGCTGACCAGCATCGGCCCGAGCAGGTATTTCGCCGGCATCCGCAGCCAGTGCCCGACGATCACGCCCACGATGCCGCAGCCGATCAGCCAGAGCTCGGAGCTGACAGGCGTCTGCGAGATGGATGGGCCAGCGACGCGTCCGCCGCTCAAGCTGACGCCGCCGATCCACTGCACGATGAAAGGCAGCGTCATTACCACGAGGAGGATGCGGGCCGAATGGATCAGGGCGATGATGCGGGCGTCGCCGCCCTTCTCCTCGCCGACCGTGACCATCTCGATCAGCCCGCCCGGCATGCCCGAGAAGAAGGCGGTGACGGGATCGAACCCGGCGACGCGCCGGAAATAGCTGACGCAGCACAGCCCGCAGGCGACCATGAAGAGCACGAGCCCGGCCAGCGTTGGCAGCCAGTTCGGCAGTTGCGCGACGACCTCCGGCTTGAAGGAGGCGCCGAGCATCACGCCGATCACGGCCGTCATCGGCGGGCGGATCACGGCTGGTGCGGCCACGGGCAGGCTGATCACGGCGGCGAAGGTGCAGAACACCATCGAGCCCAGCATCCAGGGCAAGGGCAGCCTAGCCTGCACGAAAAGCCAGCCGCCGAGCCCGCCGAGCGCCAAGGCCAGAGCGAAGCGCCGGTAGGGGAAGCGGCTGGGAGCCAGCGCCTTCAGGCCACCGATGAAATCGTCGAGCAGCACCTTCATCGAATGGGCTCGCCGCGCCCGGTTCGGCGGCATGCGCCGGTCGGGTTAGCCTCCACAGCGCAGCGGCAGGGATATGGGCGGTCTTGAAGCGTCAAGCGGCAGGTCCCTCTCGGACTCGTCCTAGAATCTGTTCGCGTCCTTGCACAGCCCGCGCCGGGTATGCCGCCCCTGCGCGTCGCGCGGCCGGGACAATGCGGCCATGTGACTTTGTCATTGGCCGAATTGCCACGTTTCCTCAATGATTTGCGCCAGGGAATGAAATGCCGGGCCGGTCATCGGCCGCGACCACTGGTTGAGGGCGATGAGCGAGGATCGGCAGTCCGGCCGCCAGGAGCGGCCGGGTTTCGAGGGCGAGGCCCCTGCATGGCAGGAGCCGGCCGCTTCCGTTCCTTCCGAGTTCGGATCGCCCCACTCCGTCCCGATCGTCGAGACAGCCCCGCGGGGCGGCTCAAGCGAAAGCTGGTTTGCGAGCCGCCGGGCGCGCTTGCGCTATTGGTGGCGCGGTGCGAGCCCGAACCTGCGCGGCTCGGTCTTCATGTTTGCCTCCATGCTCGTCTATGCGGTGATGGTCGCCGGCATCAAGCATGTCGGCCAGGGCATCCCGCTGGTGCAGATCCTGCTGATCCGGCAGGTGATCATGACCGCGATCCTGCTGCTCTTCGCCGCCGGCAGCCTGCGGCAGGCGCTGCATACCGACCGGCTCGGCCTCCAGATCTTCCGCAGCGTGGTCACGCTGCTCTCCATGCTCTGCGGCTTCACGGCCGTCGTCAAAATCCCGCTCGCGCAAGCGACCGCGATCGGCTTCAGCCAGGTGCTCTTCGTCACCATCGCGGCGGTGCTCGTCCTCAAGGAGGTGGTCGACGGCCGGCGCTGGGCGGCGACCGTGATCGGCTTCGTCGGCGTGCTGATCATGCTGCGGCCGAGCTCCGAGGGGCTGGATATCTACGCCCTGCTCGCCGTCGCCGGCGCGGTCTGCGGCGCCGCCATCACGGTCAGCGTCCGCAAGCTCGCGGCGAGCGAGCGCACCGACACGATCCTGCTCTATCAGGGCATGGTGCTGATCGTGCTTCTGGCCGTGCCGACCCTGCTCTGGTGGCAGACGCCGACGCCCAACCAGTGGTTCTGGCTGATCACGCTCAGCCTGTTCGGCACGGCCGGGCAATGGCTGATCACCCGCGCCTATCAGGTCGGCGAGGCGGCGGCGCTGGCGCCGCTCGATTTCAGCCGCCTGCTGCTGGCGAGCTTCACCGGCTTCGTCTTCTTCGCCGAGATCCCGGCGCTGACCACCTGGGCGGGAGCGGCCATCGTCATCGGCGCGACGCTCTACACGATCCGCAAGAACGCCCGCACCACGGTCCCGCCGCCTGCCACCGCCTGACCGCGCCCGGGATTGCGCCGGCCCCGTCGCGGGCGCTATGAATCGGCGCACGCCTCTCCGCATGCGTGCCGCCGGGCCTTTGCCCGGCGACATCGACAGCCAGAGGCCTGCTCATGCGCATCGAAAACGACCCGAAGCTCGATTTCCGCGACGTGCTGATTCGCCCGAAGCGCTCGACGCTGGGCAGCCGCGCCGAGGTCGATGTCGAGCGCAGCTTCCGCTTCGCCCATACCGGCAAGGAGTGGAAGGGTTTCCCGTTGATCGCCGCCAACATGGACGTGGTCGGCACGATGGCGATGGCCCGCGCGCTCCTGAAGCACGGCGCCATGGTCGCCCTGCACAAGCATTACAGCGCTGATGAACTGATCGCCTTCTTCCGCGAGCCCGGCTCGGCCAATGCCTTCTATTCGCTGGGCACGACCGATTCCGACCATGACAAGCTGAAAGCCGTCCACGCCCAGTCGCCGATCACCAAGATCTGCCTCGACGTCGCCAACGGCTATACCGAGAAATTCGTCGACACCGTCAAGGCAACGCGTGCCGCCTTCCCGGATGCGGCGATCATGGCCGGCAATGTCGTGACCGGCGACATGACCGAGGCTCTGATCCTGGCTGGCGCCGATATCGTCAAGGTCGGCATCGGGCCGGGCTCCGTCTGCACCACCCGCAAGATGACCGGCGTCGGCTATCCCCAGCTCTCCGCCATCATCGAATGCGCCGATGCCGCCCATGGCCTCAAGGGCTTCGTCTGCGGCGATGGCGGGCTCACCGTGCCGGGTGACGTCGCCAAGGCCTATGGCGGCGGCGCCGATTTCGTGATGATGGGCGGCATGCTCGCCGGCCATGACGAATGCGAGGGCGAGATCCGCTACGAGGAGCGCAATGGCGAGAAGGTGCCGGTGGCGATGACCTTCTACGGCATGTCCTCGGATACGGCGATGAACAAGTATTCCGGCGGGGTCGCCAAATACCGGGCCTCCGAGGGCAAGACCGTCGAGGTGCCCTATCGCGGGCCGGTCGAGGGCACGATGCAGGAACTGATGGGCGGCGTGCGCTCGGCCATGACCTATATCGGCGCCGTCCGCCTCAAGGAGGTGCCGAAGCGCACCACCTTCATCATGGTCGGCAGCCAGCTCAACACCATCTTCGGCAACTGAGGCGGGACCGGCCCGCCGGCCCCTGACAGCATCCGACAGGGAGGATCGGTCTGGTCCTCCCCACGCCTTTCGATACGCTATCGCTTTCCCCGCGCCTGTTGCATAGTCGCGCTTGCAACACAGAAAGCCGCCCGACGGCTTCGGGGAGACGGATATGACTTTCAGGATTTTGGGAGCGGCGGTTTTGCTGGCCGCAGGGACTTCGCTGGCGCAGGCGCAGCAGCTGTCGCCGAGCCCGACGCTGGACGCGATCAAGGCGCGCGGCAATCTCGAATGCGGCGTGCATCTCGGTCTGCCAGGCTTCTCCTTCGCCAATGACAAGGGCGAGTGGAGCGGGCTCGACGTCGATTACTGCAAGGCGCTCGCCGCCGCGGTGCTCGGCGATGCCAACAAGGTGAAGTACACCCCGACCTCGGTGCAGCAGCGCTGGCCGATCCTGCAATCGGGCCAGGTCGATGTGCTCTCGCGCAACTCGACCATCACCTTCTCGCGCAACGCGACGCTCGGCCTCAATTTCCAGGGCATCAATTTCTACGAGGGCCAGACCTTCATCGTCCGCAAGTCGGCCAATGCCAAGACGGCGGCCGATCTCGACGGCGCCTCGGTCTGCGTCGCCGCCGGCTCGACCGAGGAGAAGAACGCCGCCGACTGGTTCCGCGAGCGCAACCTCAAGACCACCATCACCAATTTCCAGAAGAACGACGACGCCATCGCCGCCTATGACGCGGGCCGCTGCGACGCCTATACCGCCGGCGTCGGCGCGCTCGCCGGCCAGCGCGCCAAGCTCAAGACCCCCGAGGATCACGTCATCCTGACCCAGCCGATCTCGAACGATCCGCAGGGCCCGGTGACGCGCTGGGGCGACGAGCGCTGGCAGCTCATCGTGCGCTGGGTGCTGAACGGCATGATCGCGGCCGAGGCGCTCGGCGTCACCTCCAAGAACGTCGACGACATGAAGGCGAACTCCAAGAACTCGGAAGTCCGCCGCTTGCTCGGCGCCGAGGGTGGCTTCGGCGCGATGATGGGGCTCTCGAACGACTGGATGTACAACGCCATCAAGCAGGTCGGGAATTACGGCGAGAGCTTCGAGCGCACCGTCGGCATGGGCTCGGGCCTGAAGATGGAGCGCGGCCAGAACCAGCTCTGGACCAAGGGCGGCCTGCTCTTCACCCCGCCCTTCCAGTGAGAGCGGGTTAAGGCTCGTCATGGCCGGGCTTGGCCCGCCATCTCGGAATCCAGCCAAAGCGTCACGAGATTCCCGGGTCAGGCCCGGGAATGACGTCCGCGAACCTCGATCGAGGTGGTCGTGAGCAGCTTCCTATCCGTCATCAACGACAAGCGTGTCCGCGACTGGTTCTACCAGATCGCCCTGATCCTGCTGCTCGTCGGCTTGACCGTTTTCTTCGTGCGCAATGCCTCGGAGAACATGGTCAAGGCCGGCATCGCCTCGGGCTTCGACTTCCTCTGGCGGACATCGGGCATCGAGGTGCCCTTCGTCCTGACCGGCTACACCCAGTCCGACGACATCTTCGCCCTGTTCTGGGTCGGCGTCGCCAACACCATGCTGGTGACCGTGATCGCGATCGTGCTGGCGACCGTCCTCGGCTTCGCGCTCGGCATCGCGCGCCTGTCCTCGCACTGGCTGCTCTCGACCATCGCCGGCGCCTATATCGAGTTCGTTCGCAACATCCCGCTGCTGTTCTTCGTGCTGTTCTGGTATTTCGGCGTCATCGCCGCCCTGCCGCAGCCGCGCCAGAGCATCGGCCTGTTCGGCGTCGCCTTCCTCAATAATCGCGGCCTCACCATTCCGCTGCCGGATGCGCCCGGCAATTTCCGCTGGGCGGCGCTAGCGATCCTCGTGTCCTGGCTCGGCTACTGGCTGGCCAGCGCCTGGGCGCGCCGCCGCAAGGACCGCACCGGGCAGGATGCGCCGCTGCTCGCCATCGGCATCGGCCTGATCGTGGTCGTCCCGGCGCTCGCCATCGCCTGGGCCAGCCTCGCCACGCGCTGGGACATCCCCGTGCTGCGCGGCTTCAACTATCGCGGCGGCTTCGTCGTGATCCCTGAATTCGTCGCGCTGCTCGCCGCACTCGTCACCTATACCGCCGGCTTCATCGCCGAGATCGTGCGCGGCGGCATTGAATCCGTGGCGAAGGGGCAGAGCGAGGCGGCATCGGCACTGGGCCTGCGTCCCGGCCGCATCCTCAGCCTCGTCGTCATTCCGCAGGCGCTGAGGGTGATGACCCCGCCATTGACCAACCAGTATCTTAACGTGCTCAAGAACTCGTCCTTCGGCGCGGCTATCGCCTATCCAGACGTGGTCAGCCTGTTCATGGGCTCCGCGCTCAACAATACCGGCCAGGCGATCGAGATCATTGCCATGACGCTCGCGGTCTACCTCGTCATCGGTCTTGCCGTTTCGGCACTGATGAACTGGTACAACGCCCGCATCGCCCTGGTGACGCGATGACCCGCACCTCCGCCCTCTCGATCTGGCGCGAGCGCCTCTTCGCCACGCCCTTCACCGGCTTCACCTCGGTGGTGTTGGTCGTCCTCATGGCCTGGATTGCCGTTCCGCTGATCCGCTGGGCCGTGATCGATGCGACCTGGGTCGGCTCGACGCGGGCCGATTGCGCCGCTGGCGGCGCCTGCTGGGTCTTCATCCGCGCCCGCTTCGGCCAGTTCATGTACGGGCTCTATCCCGTAGACCAGCGCTGGCGCGTCGACATCGCCGGGATTCTGGTCCTGGCGAGCGTGCTGGCGGTCGTCTTTGCTCCGCAGCGCTTCAAATTGAAGCTCGCGCTGGCGCTGCTGGTCGTCCTGCCGCCGCTCGGAATCTGGCTGCTCTCCGGCGGCTTCGGCCTGCGCCATGTCGAGACGCGCGAATGGGGTGGGTTGACGCTGACCCTGTTCATCTCGATCTATTCGAGCCTGATCGCGATCCCGCTTGGCATTATCTTCGCGCTCGGCCGGCAATCGGAACTCAGGATCATCCGCCTGATCAGCGTGATCTTCATCGAGTTCTGGCGCGGCGTGCCGATCATCGCCGTGATCTTCCTCGCCTCGCTCCTGCTGCCGCTGATCCTGCCCGGCGGCATCGGCATCGACCGTCTGGCGCGCGCCGTCATCGGGCTCGGCTTCGTCATCGCCGCCTATATGGCGGAAGCGGTCCGCGGTGGCCTGCAGGCCCTGCCCAAGGGCCAGCGCGAGGCCGCGACCGCGCTCGGTCTGAACTACTGGAAGGCGACGGGCCTGATCGTCCTGCCGCAGGCGCTGCGCATCTCGTTGCCGGCGATGACGAACGAGTTCATCGCGCTGATCAAGAACACGACGCTGGTGCTGGTCGTCTCGATCCTCGACCTGCTCGGCATCGCGCAGGCTTCGCTGGCCGATCCCAACTGGGTCGGCATGAACATGGAGGCCTATGCCTTCTCGGGCGCGATCTACTGGCTGATCTGCTTCGCGCTCTCGCGCTGGAGCCGCTCGCTGGAGAAGAAAAGGCGGTTGTGACACCACCGTCATTCTCGGGCGGAGCGAAGCGCAGACCCGGGAATCTCTTTCCGGAGGAGGCTCTGGCGTCTCCTGGTCATGAGATGCTCGGTCAAGCCCGAGCATGACGTAACTTTCGACCGTCCAACAAAAAACCGGCCGAAAGGCCGGTTTTTGCTATCGATGTTCCGAAACTTCTCAGGCCCGGGCCTTGCTCCGGTCGCGCCGGCGATCGGCGGCGGGCTGGTAGGCGATGCGGGCGTGGTGGCTGCAATAAGGCAGGCCGGTCTGCGAGCGGGCGCCGCAGAAGCGGAACTCGGGGGTCGTCGGGTCGCCCATCGGCCAGCGGCACATATACTCGCGCAGGTCCATGATGGTGACACGCTCCGAGAACGGGATCACCACGTCTTCCGACGGCAGCGGCGCGGCTTCCACCTCGATCTCCGCCTCGGGGGCGAACTCGGGTGCCAGTGCATGGGCGCCGCGCGTCGGGGTGGAGGCTGCACCGGCCATCGGGTGGCTCGGCGAGCGGGCCGGTGCCTTGCGCGGGGCGCTGTTACGCGGCGCGGCGGGCTGCGCCGCGCTCTTGGCCCGCCCCGAGAGGCCGAGGCGGTGAACCTTGCCGATCACCGCGTTGCGCGTGACGTTCCCCAGCTCGGCGGCGATCTGGCTGGCGCTCAGTCCGTCGCTCCAGAGCTTCTTGAGCTGTTCGACGCGCTCGTCCGTCCATGCTCCGGCTTCGTTCATCCGCATCACCTGTCTTGTCCGGCCGGCCCCTTGCGGGTCCTGCCTTTAAGGGCGCTTCGTGACGGAATCCGGGACCGGCGGCTTTGTCGCAGGGACAAGGCCGTTGCTGCCGCAACAGACGGTACAGGAGGCGCCGCACGAAATGTCGTATCTGACGAAGCCGACCATACAAGCTGCGGTGACTCGCGAACAAGAGTCGGCGAATCGCAATTCGGCTTTTCCCCAGACGATTCGCGTTTGAGCGGTCAAGCGAATCCTTTCGGCAACACTGTCCCTGCGGCATTCAATTGACAGCCGCGGCCGCCTTAAGCATATTTATCCACAAGGTGACGCCGCCCCCGATCGGGCGGCGCTTATGTTTGGCGGATCAAGGTTCCGATGATGCGGATGACGGCGCGACGAGAGGTCAGGAGCTGGGTGCGACGATAACGTCGCCGCCGGGTCGTATCATGGCTGCATCATGCAGCGTTCATCCCCGGATCGTCGTTATCAGTCCAGCGCCAATCCGATCTCACCCCGTCCCCTTCGCGAGGATCTTCGTCTCATGGCTCCCGCCCCTGTTTCCGCCAGCCAGTCCGTGCTCGTTCCGACCTATGCCCGTGCCCCCGTCGCCTTCGAGCGCGGCGAAGGCCCCTGGGCGATCACGGCCGACGGCACGCGCTATCTCGATTTCGGCGCCGGCATCGCGGTCAACGCGCTCGGCCATGCCCATCCGCATCTCGTCAAGACGCTGACCGAGCAGGCCGGCAAGATCTGGCACACCTCGAACCTCTATGGTGCGCCGGATGGCGAGCGGCTGGCGCGGCGGCTTTGCGAGGCGACCTTTGCCGAACGCGTCTTCTTCACCAATTCGGGTGCCGAGGCGAACGAGTGCGCCATCAAGATGGCGCGGAAGTATCATGCCGCGAAGGGCCATCCCGAGCGCTATCGCATCATCACCTTCGAGGGTGCCTTCCACGGCCGGACGCTGGCGACCATCGCTGCCGGCGGCCAGCAGAAATATATCGACGGCTTCGGCCCTAAGGTCGACGGCTTCGACCAGGTGCCCTTCGACGATGAGAAGGCGCTGCGCGCCGCGATCACGCCGGAAACCGCCGCGCTGATGATCGAGCCGATCCAGGGCGAGGGCGGCCTGCGTTCCGTGCCTGCCCGGTTCCTCAAGTTGCTGCGGGAGCTCTGCGACGAGCAGGGCCTGATGCTGATCTTCGACGAGATTCAGACCGGCGTCGGCCGCACCGGCAAGTTCTTCGCCCATGAGATGTACGGCGTTGCGCCCGACATCATGTCGATCGCCAAGGGCATCGGCGGCGGCTTCCCGATGGGCGCCTGCCTCGCGACCGAAGAGGCGGCTTCCGGCATGACGCTGGGCACCCATGGCACCACCTTCGGCGGCAACCCGCTTGCCATGGCGGTTGGCAATGCCGTGCTCGACGTCGTGCTGGCGCCCGGCTTCATCGAGAATGTCGGCCAGATCGCTCTTCGCCTGAAGCAGTCGCTGGCCGAGCTCAAGGACAAGCATCCTGACGTCATCGCCGAAATCCGCGGCGAGGGCCTGATGCTTGGCCTGAAGCTCCACACGCTCAACACCGACTTCGTCAACGAGGCCCGTGCCCACGGCCTGCTCGTCGTCGGTGCCGGCGACAATGTCGTGCGCCTGCTGCCGCCGCTGATCATCACTGAGGCCGATGTGGCCGAGGCGGTGTCGCGTCTCGACAAGACGGCTGGCGCGATCGAAGCCGCGCTGAAGCGGCCGGCTGCCGAATAAGTTCATCCGCAAGCCCCACACCAGCGAAGCGTAAGGAAGCGCCCGTGACGCGCCATTTCCTCGATCTCTCCGATTTCTCCGGCAGCGAGCTGCGCGCGATCCTGCGCACGGGCGAGGAGATCAAGGCGCGACGCCGTACCCCCGCCGCCGCCGGGGACCGCCTGCTCGAGGGCAAGGTCGTCGCGACCATCTTCGAGCAGCCGTCCCTGCGCACCCGCGTCTCCTTCGATGTCGGCATCCGTGAGCTCGGCGGTTCGCCGATGATGGTCGCCGGCCATGAGATCGAGCTCGGCGAGCGCGAGACCATCGCGGATACCGCCCGCGTGCTCTCGCGCTATGTCGACGCGATCATGATCCGCATCCTCGATCACGACTCGCTGGTCGAGATGGCGAAATACGCCACCGTCCCGGTGATCAACGGCCTGACCAAGCGCCAGCATCCCTGTCAGGTCATGGCCGATGTCATGACCTTCGAGCAGCGCAAGGGAGCGATCGAGGGCAAGCGCATCGCCTGGACCGGCGACACCAACAACGTGCTGACCTCCTGGGTCCATGCCGCCGGCCGGCTCGATTTCGAATTGTCCGTCGCGACGCCTGAGGAGCTGGCTCCGCCGCCGGCCCTGATCGCCTGGGCCAAGAAGCAGGGCGCCAGGATCAAGCTGACCCACCGCCCCGAGGAAGCGGTCGAAGGCGCCGACTGCGTCATCACCGATTGCTGGGTTTCGATGGGCGACGACGATGAAGGCACCCGTCACAACCTGCTGCGACCCTATCAGGTCGATGACAGGCTGATGGAGCGCGCCGAGAAGGACGCGATCTTCATGCATTGCCTGCCGGCCTCGCGCGGCGAGGAGGTCACGGACGCGATCATGGACGGCCCGCAATCGGCCGTCTTCGACGAGGCCGAGAACCGACTGCACGCGCAGAAGGGCATTCTCGCCTGGTGCTTCGGCGGAGTGGCGGCCTGATGGCCGTGGACGACACCATGAGCACCGCCGGGCTCGACGATCGGGTCATCCCCTTCGCCGTGCCCGATCTCGACGTGCGCGGCCGCGTCGTGCGGCTGGGCGCCTCGATCGACACGATTCTCGATCGCCACGGCTATCCTGAGCCCGTTTCGCGCGTGCTCGGCGAGGCGGCTGCGCTCACCGTCCTGCTCGGCACGGCGCTCAAGTTCGAGGGCCGCTTCCAGCTCCAGACCAAGAGCGACGGCGCGATCCCGATGATGGTGGTCGATTTCAACGCGCCCGATAATTTCCGCGCCGTCGCCCATATCGACGAGGCCAAGCTCGTCGAGGCGATCGCGCTCGACAAGGTCTCGACCGGCGAATTGCTCGGCGAGGGCCATCTCGCCATGACCGTCGACCAGGGCACGGCCACGACGCGCTACCAGGGCATCGTTGCGCTGAAGGGCCAGAGCCTCGAAGAGGCCGCGCACCAGTATTTCCGCCAGTCGGAGCAGATTCCGACGCGGGTCCGCCTCGGCGTCGGTACCGTGACCACAGGCGGGCGTCCGCAATGGCGCGCCGGCGGCATCCTCGTGCAGTTCATGCCGCATTCGCCGGACCGCCTGCGCGCCGCCGACATCCATCCCGGCGACGTGCCGGAAGGCCACGAGATTCTCGCCAACCCCGACCCGGACGGGATCGCCGACGATGCCTGGATGGAGGCCCGCTCGCTGGTCGAGACAGTCGAGGATCACGAATTGCTCGACCCGACGCTGGAAAGCGAGCGCCTGCTCTATCGCCTGTTCCACGAACGCGGCGCCCGCGTCTTCGAGCCGGTCACCGTGCACGAGGCCTGCCGCTGCTCGCGCGAGCGCGTGCTCTCGATGCTGCGCGGCTTCGCTCCGGCGGATCGCCAGGCGATGATCGCCGATGACGGCAAGCTCGGCGTCACCTGCGAGTTCTGCTCGCGGCGCTACTCCTTCGATCCGGCCGAGGTCGAGGACGGGCAGGCGGCGAGGCAGTAGAGGCATTGGAACTGCGGGGAACCCCTCTCCTGTAAGGAGAGGGGCAGGGGTGAGGTGTCGGCCCCTGGACCAGCAAAACGCAGCCTCACCGCAGCGACCACCTCACAGCAAGCACGGTGAGCGGCCGACCCCTCACCCTGCCCTCTCCCTACGGGAGAGGGTTCCCCGCGCTCTTATTGTCGCGCTTGGTGCGATCGAGGCGCGGCGGGCTGAGACAACTGCCAGCCTTTACCCCGCCTTGCACTCCGCCATCAGCTTGCGCATGAAGGCCTCGCCGGCGGCCAGTTGCTCCAGCGTGATGTACTCGTCCGGCTGGTGCGCCTGATCGATCGAGCCCGGGCCGCAGACCACGGTCGGAAGCCCGGCCTGCTGGAAATGCCCGGCTTCGGTCGCATAGGCGACGGCGATCGTATGGTCGCGGCCGGAGAGCCGCATGGCCAGCCGCTCGGCCTCCGAGCCCGGATCGGGCGCCAGACCCGGCACATCCGAGGTCATCTGCGTCTCGATCGCCGCGCTCGGTGCGGTCGAGCGCATCCGCGCCAGCACCTTGCCGGCCGTCTGCGCGAAGCGGGCCGGGCCGGCCTCGGGATCGGAGCTCGGCACCGTCCGGATCTCCCAGAGGAGTTCGCTGCGATCGGCCAGGATGTTGCGGGCGATGCCGCCATGGAAGGTGCCGATATGAATGGTGTCATAGGGCGGGTCGAAGCGGCCGCTCGTGTCCGGCCGCTGCTTGGCGTCCTCCGCCATCTGGTCGAGCTCGGCGGCGAGCAGCGCGCCGGCATGGACGGCGCTGGCGCCGAGCTGCGGCTTGGAGGAATGGGCCGCAAAACCTTTCACGACGGTCTGGAAGGTTCGAACGCCCTTATGGGCGTCGCAGATATCGAGCATGGTCGGCTCGCCGACGATGACGGCGCGCGGCCGCGGCAGGGTCTTGCCCATCGCATTGATGCCGTCGACCACGCCGAGGCAGGTCACCTCCTCGTCATAGGACAGGAAGAGATGGATCGGCGTGTTGAGATTGGCCGCCAGGAAATCCGGCACGAGTGCCAGCCCGAGCGCCAGAAATGCCTTCATGTCGACGGCGCCGCGGCCATAGGCCTTGCCATCCTCGACATGCAGCGTGAACGGGTCGCGGCTCCAGGCCTGCCCGACCACCGGCACGACATCGGTATGGCCGGACAGCACGATCCCACCGCGATCCTGCGGGCCGACGGTCGCGAACAGCGCTGCCTTGTCGCCGGTCTCATTCGGGAAGCGCACGGCGGAGACGCCCCAGCCGGCGAGATAGTCTTCGACGAAAGCGAGCAGGGCCAGGTTGGACTGGTCGCTCACTGTGTCGAAGGCGACGAGGCGGGCGAGCATCTCGAGCGGCGTATAGCGCTGCCCGGCTGGAGCGGAGGCGGTCAATGCAGAACCTTCTTCACATAGGGGGAATCGAGCGGGAAGAGCGGCACCTCGACATCGAAGATCGTGCCGTTCTCATCCTGCATGGCGTAGAAACCGTGCATCGAGCCGTCCGGCGTCGTCAGCGGGCAGCCTGAGGTGTAGTTGAAGCTCTCGCCCGGCCGCAGCACCGGCTGCTTGCCGACGACGCCCTCCCCGCGGACTTCATGCACCTCGCCGCGCCCGTCGGTGATGAACCAGTGGCGGGTCATCAATTGCACGGTCTGCGTCGACAGGTTCACGATCTCGATCGCATAGGCCCAGAAATAGCGGCCCTGCGCATGCGAGGATTCCGCATCCATGAAACTCGGTGCCGCGGTCACGCGCACGCCATGCGTCTGGGCCTGATACATCGAAGGCTCCGCTTCGGCCGGTCGCGGCCTTGCCGCCGTGATGTGTTACCGGCCGGCCGGCGCCAGCGTCAATGCGGGGATGCGGCGATTCTGGCGTGGACAACCTGTCGGATGGCGCGGGCGATGGCGGCCTGAGCATGCCGTTACATGTAGACTGCCTGCTAGACTCTTTTGGTGTGAGAAACGATGAATTTTGGAATTTGGCCGTCGCAGTGGATCCGGCGAGCTATTGAGGCGGGCGTCATCTGCGCTGGTACGCCGATCAATGAAGCCGCGATCCAACCAGCGAGCCTCGATCTTCGCTTGGGGGACCGAGCGTATCGCGTCCCCACGAGCTTTCTGCCGGGTAAGGGAAATTCAGTCGCGCAGCGCTTGAGCGATCTCGCAACGCATGAGATGGACCTGACGAAGCCTCAGGTCCTTGAACGGAACTGCGTTCACATCATTCCGCTTCAGGAGAGCCTGCGCCTGGAAGCAGGCACCAGTGCACGCGCCAACCCCAAAAGCTCGTCCGGTAGACTCGATATCTTCGTTCGCCTCATCGCAGATTGCGGAACCGCGTTCGACGAGATTCCCGCAGGCTATTCTGGCCCCTTGTTTGCCGAAGTTGTGCCGCGCTCTTTTCCGGTGATTGCGCGGGCCGGCGATTCGCTCAACCAACTCCGGTTCCGTGAAGCTGCTTCAGACCGTGGGCGTCCCACTCGGACGTTTCCTGTTTCGATCGATCTGGAAGGAGCGGCTGCCAACGGCGTAGTCGCGTATCGGGCGCGTAAAACCACTGGCTTGATCGATCTTCAGCAGATCGGAAAGTATGACAGGAACGATTTCTGGGAACCAATCCAATGCCGCCCCGGCAGGCGAGAACTCGTCCTCGTGCCGGACGAGTTCTATATCATGGCCTCGCTTGAGGATATTGAGATCGGCGAAGATGAAGCTGCAGAAATGATAGCTTATGATACTGCGGTTGGTGAGGTTCGCGTACATTATGCCGGATTCTTGGACCCGTTCTTTGGTAAATCAAAATCTAAATCAGGAAACAATAGTAAGGTCGTTCTTGAGATTAGAAGCCATGATGTTCCTTTTATGCTCGATCACGGTCAAAGAGTTGGAACTTTGATTTTTGAAGACATGATTGAAACGCCTGATAAGCTGTACGGTCAACAAATAAAGTCCAACTATCAGGGGCAGGGCCTGAAGCTGTCGAAGCAGTTTTTCTGACCTGTGGGGTGACCTGAGCCCCTGATCCTTCTCCAGATTTGAGGAGAGTCCGTCACTCACGGAGACGGACGATGCGCCCCTCACGATTCACGGAAGGGCAGATCATCGAGGTACTGAAGGAGCAGGAGGCTGGAGGGGCAACGCGCCGCTTGCATTTGCGATATTATGTCGATAAGTCTCGACATATGGAAAGCGAGCAAGTCATCCTCGCCCTGGCGGCGCTGGCGCAGAACACCCGCCTCGACGTCTTCCGCCTGCTGGTGAGCGCGGAGCCGGAGGGGCTGCCTGCCGGCGAGGTCGCCCGTCGTCTCGACGTTCCCCACAACACCATGTCGTCCCATCTGAGCATTCTCAGCCGGGCCGGGCTCGTTCGTTCGGAGCGCATCAGCCGCTCGATCGTCTATCGCGCCGACCTCGACGCGCTGCGATCGACCATCGCTTTCCTCCTGAAGGATTGCTGCGGTGGCCGGGCTGAGATCTGCGCGCCGCTCCTGGTTGAGCTCACGCCCTGCTGCCCAACGAAGGTCACGACCGATGCCTGACCGCATCCACAACGTGCTGTTCCTCTGCACGCACAACTCCGCTCGCTCGATCATGGCCGAGGCCTTGCTCAACCATCTCGGGGAAGGGCGCTTCAGAGCCTTCTCCGCTGGCAGCGACGGCGGTCCCGGGCCGAAGCCGATGGCGCTCAAGGTGCTGGATGCCGAGGGCATCCCGACCGAGGGCCTCTCGTCGAAGACCTGGGACGTCTTCGCTGGGCCCGGTGCGCCTGTCATGGACCTCGTGATCACCGTCTGCGACCAGGCGGCAGGCGAGGCCTGCCCGCTTTGGCCGGGCCAGCCGATCACGGCGCATTGGGGCATCGAGGACCCGTCCAACCTCCAGGGCAGCGAGATCGAGCGCGAGCGGGCCTTCGTGACGGCGCTGCGCTACTTGCGCAATCGGATCAACGTCCTCTTGTCGCTTCCTGTCGCGAGTCTCGACGAGATGGCCCTGGCGCAGCAGGTCCGGCGTATCGGCAGTCTCGAGGGCGCGAGCGGCGGTCGTCCGGAGGTCGCGTGATGGACGTGATCATCTATCACAACCCGGCGTGCGGGACGTCCCGGAACACGCTCGGCCTGATCCGCAATGCGGGCGTCGAGCCGCACGTCATCGAATACCTGAAGACGCCGCCGAGTCGGGCGCTGCTGAAGCTGCTCCTCGGCCGTGCCGGGCTGACCGTCCGGGACATCCTGCGCGAGAAGGGCACGCCCTTCGCTGAACTGGGCCTCAGCGATCCGGGCCTTTCCGACGAAGCCCTGCTCGATGCGATCGAGGCCCATCCCGTCCTGATCAACCGCCCGCTGGTCGTATCTCCCAAGGGCGTGAAGCTGTGCCGGCCGTCCGAGGCTGTGCTGCCGCTGCTGCCACCGCAGCGCGGCGAGTTCCGCAAGGAGGGCGGCGAACTCGTCGTCGATGCCTCCGGTCGCCCTGCGGCTCTCGCCTGAGGTCCTCATGTCCACCTTCGAACGCTACCTCACGGTGTGGGTCGCGCTGTGCATCGTCGTCGGGATCGCGCTCGGCCATGTCATGCCGAGCGTCTTCCAGGCGATTGGCTCGGCCGAGATCGCTAAGGTCAACCTGCCCGTCGCGGTCCTGATCTGGCTGATGGTCATCCCGATGCTGCTGAAGATCGACTTCGCGGCGCTCGGGCAGGTCGGCCGGCACTGGCGCGGAATCGGCGTCACCCTCTTCATCAACTGGGCGGTTAAGCCCTTCTCGATGGCGGCGCTGGGCTGGTTCTTCATCGCCTGGCTGTTCCGGCCATGGCTGCCCGTCGACCAGATCGACAGCTACATCGCCGGTCTCATCATCCTGGCCGCAGCGCCCTGCACGGCGATGGTCTTCGTCTGGTCGAACCTGACCAAGGGTGAGCCGCATTTCACGCTCAGCCAGGTCGCGCTCAACGACACGATCATGGTCATCGCCTTCGCGCCGATCGTCGGTCTGCTGCTCGGCCTGTCGGCGATCACCGTGCCATGGGGAACGCTCGTCCTTTCGGTGGTGCTCTACATCGTCATTCCCGTGATCGTTGCGCAGCTCGTCCGCGGGCGCATTCTCGCAAAGGGCGGACCGGCCGCGCTCGATCGACTGCTCGGCCGGCTGGGACCGGTTTCGCTCGTATCCCTGCTCGCCACCCTCGTCCTGCTCTTCGGCTTCCAGGGCGAGCAGATCCTCGCCCAGCCGATGGTGATCGCGCTCTTGGCAGTGCCGATCCTGATCCAGGTCTACCTCAACGCCGGACTGGCCTACCTGCTGAACCGGGTCGCCGGCGAGCAGCATTGCGTCGCGGGGCCGTCCGCCCTGATCGGCGCCTCGAACTTCTTCGAGCTCGCCGTCGCCGCTGCGATCAGCCTGTTCGGTTTCAACTCCGGCGCGGCGCTCGCCACGGTCGTCGGCGTCCTGATTGAGGTGCCGGTCATGCTCACCGTCGTCTGGATCGTGAACCGGTCGAAGGGTTGGTACGAGCGCGGCGGCAAGGCGGCCGCAATTCCGGTCGGAGAATAATTCGATATTCATGGAAATATAGCTTGACGCTGCCTTTGGCCGACCGCATTGTATTTCCATGAACGTCGAAGAAGCAGCGAAGCAGCTTGAGGCTCTCGGGAATCCAACCCGGTTGGAGCTCTACCGGATTCTCGTCCGGGCGGGTCACGGTGGCCTGCCCGTCAATCAGGTGCAGGAGCGCCTTGGGATCCCGGCCTCGACCTTGTCACACCACCTTCAGCGGCTGATCCGTAACGGCCTCGTCTCGCAGGAGCGTCAAGCCACCACGCTGATCTGCCGTGCTGTCTACCCAGCCATGGATGCCCTTCTCGGCTTCCTCGGCGACGAGTGTTGCATCGAGGAGGGCTGCTCTCGAGCGCCGGAAAAGGCCGCCTGAGAAGTTCTTTTTATTTGCCGCATAATTCTATCATTCTAGAAATAGTGGAGGACAGAATGACCGAGCTTCCCGTCGCCGTCATCGGAGCTGGGCCAGTCGGGCTCGCTGCGGCGGCAAACCTCATCGAACGCGGGATAGCGGTGAAGGTCTATGAGGCAGGCCGCGAGGCGGGGAAGAATATCCGCGCCTGGGGTCATGTCAGGCTGTTCTCGCCTTGGGGATTCAATATCGCTCCGGCCGCGCGAGGTCTGTTGGCTGAGGCTGGCTGGGAGGAACCGGACGGGCAGGCTTACCCGACCGGAGCCGAGCTGGTGGATGGCTATCTCGCCCCGCTGGCCGCGACGCCGTCGCTCGCCTCCGTGATCGAATACGGCGCCCGTATCACCGCGGTCGGCCGCCACGGCATCGACAAGGTGGTCAGCCGCGATCGGGAGCAGCGTCCTTTCGTGCTCACCGTCGTCGGGGACGACGGGGTGACGCGACGCGACCAGGCACGCGCCGTGATCGACGCATCGGGGACATGGACATCACCCAACCCCATCGGCGCTGGTGGACTCGCGGCGGATGGCGAGGAGGCGCTCAAGGATCGCATCGCCTACGGGATCCCCGATGTGTCGAGCCGCGATCGATCGACCTATGCCGGCCGGACGACGTTGGTCATCGGTGCGGGCCACTCGGCGGCAAATGTCCTGCTCGATCTCGATGAACTCTCGGCTGCCGAACCCGGCACGAAGGCGATCTGGGCCACGCGCGGACGCGATCTGTCCCGCGTGTTCGGCGGCGGGGGCGATGACCAGCTCGCGGCGCGGGGCGATCTCGGGCAGCGCCTGAGCCGTCTCGTCGCGGAAGGCCGCATCGAACTGGTCTCGGGCTTTGCCGTCACGGGCGTCCGCGAACAAGCCGGAATGCTGGTGGTGGACGGCGACGTCGGTGGCGCTGGTCGCATTATCGGGCCCGTCGATCGCATCGTGGCCTGCACCGGGCAGCGGCCCGATCTGTCTTTGACCCGGGAGCTTCGGATCGAGTTCGACCCCTGGCTCGAAAGTGCCAGGACGCTGGGGCCGATGATCGATCCGAACCTGCATTCCTGCGGCTCGGTTCCCCCGCATGGTCACCGCGAGCTCGCGCATCCGGAGCCGGGATTCTACATCGCGGGCATCAAGAGCTATGGGCGGGCGCCGACCTTCCTGATGCTGACCGGCTATGAGCAGGTTCGGTCGATCGCGGCCGCGCTCGCCGGCGATCTGGTTGCGGCCGATGACGTGAGGCTCGGTCTGCCGGAGACCGGCGTTTGCAAGGCGGCGCCTTCGGGCGATTGCTGTGGCGGGCCTGCTCCTGTCGAGGCCGATGCCTGCTGTGCGGCGGATGCCGAGGCGAAGGCTGAGGGGCAGCTCGGTTGCGGTTGCGGGCCGGCGAGGCAGCCCGAGCCGGCGACGTCCTCCTGCTGCGGCAAGGCAGCGTGACCGAGCGGCCGCTCTACCGGCTTTGGCCGAATGGCCGCCTTGATCGGATCATCGCCAGCGCGGCGAGCCCGAACGGCGTCGCCGTTTCGCGCCAAGGAACCCATGCCTTCCTGGCACTGAGCCGCTTGCCCGCGACCAACATGTTCCGTCGGAAAGCCTACGGAAATATCGCGCCAGGCGCGGACGTTGGCGCATCTCTTCAGGATGCCGCAAGAGAGCTGCGCGTCAGCGCGCGCTCGCTGCAGCGCCATCTCGCCGAAATGGGCACGAGCTGCAGCGAGATGGTCGCGCAGATGCGCCTCGACACGGCCTGTCACCTGTTGATCGAATCCAGCGAACGCATGTCGCAGATCGCTACGCGCCTCAAAAGGTGACCCACGCGCGGGCTTGGCGCGAAATGGCAAGATCCGAGGAGGCGGCGCAGCTAGCCTCGATGAAGTGTGCTCGGTTTCGCGTGCCGGCATGGTTTCCAGTTCGCTGCACATGGGCGATGGGGCGCATGTGACCGGGGCCGAGCCTGCCGCTTTCGCCGGGGACCACCCTGTTCTTCGACCCTCTCCTTTTTGCTGTCCAGGTGATGAATGGCTGCCGGAACATCTGAGAGAAAGACCATGATGCTGTCTGGAATGCTCCGGCCTGCCGCGCTGGCCGTTGCCGGGTTGCTTGCGACGACGCTGGCTGCGGCTGGTGAAGGGAAAACGCCAGGCTACAATCACAAGATCCCCGAAAAGATCATGACGCCGGATGCGGTCGAGACCCGCTTCGGCACCATGAAGTTCTTCGACGGCATGCCGGACAAGGCAACGGTCGAGCGGCTCTATGACAATCTCGACGTCCTGCGTGGCGTCGAGACGTTCCTCAACGGCGTCCCGGCCACATCGATCGAGGGCTTGCGTCTCGGCCATCTCGATCTGGGCGCGGACACGTCGAACAAGGTGATCCTTCTCGACCAGCTGATGGACTCGGCGCCGCTGTTCCTCACCGGCAATACCGATACCGTCTATGGCAGCGCTTTTCTTCACCTGGGAACGGACGGGCCGACGGTCGTCGAGATTCCCGCCAGGACCGGTCCCGGCACGGTCAATGACGCCTATTTCCGCTTCGTGACCGACATGTGCGCTCCGGGGCCCGATCGCGGCCGGGGAGGCAAGTATCTGATCCTCCCGCCCGACTATAAGGGAGATCTCAATCCGCCCGTCGGTGGCATGGAGGCAGAGGTCGACGGTGAAAAGTACTTCGTCTCGAAATCGACCAGCTACGTGAACTGGCTGATCCTGCGCGGCTTCCTGGTCGATGGAAAGCCCGACGCGGCCGTGGCTTCCTTCAAGAACGGGTTGAAAATCTATCCGCTCAGCAAGCGTGCCAATCCGCCGAAAATGGAGTTCATCAGCGGGTCGCGGAAGTCCTGGAACACGATTCACGCCAATAATTTCGAGTTCTACAAGGAACTCCATACCGTCATCGATCGTGAACCGACTTCGATGCTCGATCCCGAGCTGCTGGGACTGTTCGCTTCTATCGGCATCGAAAAGGGCAAACCCTTCGCTCCGGACGCCCGGATGAAGAAGCTGCTGACCGAGGCCGTCGCCGTCGGCAACGCGACCGCCCGCGCGATGATCTTCCGCCCGCGCCTCGAGGGCTTCCATCTCTATCCGAACAGCGCCTGGGGAGCGGCCTTTGTCGGCGGAAGCTATCAGTGGCTTCGCGACGGCGGAAAGGGCGGGCGTTACCTCGATGCGAGGACCCTGTTCTTCTACCAGGCGACGGTCAACACACCCGCCATGGTCGAGCAGATGATCGGGGCCGGTTCCCAGTACGCCTATGCCGCTACGGACCGGAGCGGCGACTATCTGGACGGCGCGAAGACATACAGGCTTCGCATTCCCGCCAATCCGCCGGCGAAGGATTTCTGGTCCGTGGTAGTCTACGATCCGCAGACCCGCTCGGAACTCCAGACCGGACAGACCTTCCCGAGCAAGAACAACAAGCGGGACAAGCTCATCGCGAATGCCGATGGCTCGATCGATCTCTATTTCGGTCCGAAGGCACCGGAAGGCAAGGAAGCCAACTGGATCCAAACCGTCGCCGGCAAGGGATGGTATACGATTCTTCGGCTCTATGGGCCGCTCGAACCTTGGTTCGACAAGAGCTGGCGGCCGGGCGAATTCGAGCCGATCAAGTAGAAGGCACCTCGAGGTTTGTTTGCTAAACCTCGCTTGGTTGACGGATCGAGAGCGCAGCGCTTTGGACCATGTCCGGCGCGCCGCCGGCGGCCAGGGCGCTCGGGCCGTGTTTGAAGTCCGCTCCCGCGACGTGCCGTTCATCATCGAGGACGGTCAGATTGTCGGTCGCCTCGTCTATGAGGCGATGGCGGCACGCCCGGAAGCGCTCTACGGCGCCGATCTCAAGTCGAACTGCCAGGGCCAGGCCCCGAAGCTCTCGAAGCACTTCAAGGGCTGAGCGAGCGCGGCGTTCACCCTCTCGCAATCGCCAGCGATTCCCGGATGACACTCGCGCCCGGACCCGCTATGAACGCGGGCCTGCCGCGCGTTGCTTCGCCAGCGTGAAGGGCATGCGGGCGTAGTTCAGTGGTAGAACGTCAGCTTCCCAAGCTGAATGTCGTCGGTTCGATCCCGATCGCCCGCTCCAAATTCTCTCGAACATTCAGCTTGTTGTCGTGCCGTGGCCTGTCGGTGACGGCGCGGTCGTGGCCGCCATCGCCTGCGCCGCTTTCGCGCCGTCGATCACGATCGGCGTCCAGCCGCGCTCCGGCGATTTCAGCCAGTCGGCGATATGCTCGAAGATGATGCGCTGGAAGGGCTGGATCGGCTGCCCGCTCTGCTCGGAGATGTCGATGATCCGGCCGAGCTCATCGGCGAAGTCGCGCTTGATCTCGCTGCCGAGCCGGTTCTCCAGATGCTTGAACAGGATGCCGAACAGGCTGATCTGGGCGCTGGCCAGCCCGGCGATGCAAGTGCTGAGGTCATCCTGCTTCATGGCATCGGTCTCGTCATGGCTGGGGACATGCCGCCGCTATCGTCGCAATGCGGCATGCCTCAGGTTGAAAGGTTGGGCGGTGTCGGCGGCGGGCGTCAGAATTCCGACCAGTCGCCGTGGCCGCCGTTCATCGCGCGCAGCACCTTGCGTTGCAGCCGGGCGGGAACGGTCGGCGCCGGTTCGGCATCCTCCGGGACTGGCCGCGCGAAGGCGACCGCACCGGCCTTGTCGCTCAGCCGGTCCAGCGGAATCTGGAACGAGGTGACGAGCGTCTGGAGCCGCTTGGCCGAATCCTCCAGCGTGCCGGCGATCCCGTGGCTCTGCTCGACCATCGTCGCGTTCTGCTGCGTCATCTCGTCGAGATGGGCGACGACCTTGGCGACCTCCTCGATCCCGTTGGCCTGCTCCTGCGAGGCGGTCGAGATGTCGGCCAGCGCGTCGGAGACCTGCCGCGACGACTGCACGATCTCGGTCAGCGCGGTGCCGGCTTCCTGGACCAGCTTCACGCCGGCCGAGACCTCCTCGGCCGAGTCCGTGATCAGCTTCTTGATATCGTTGGCCGAATCGCTGGAGCGCTGCGCCAGGGCGCGCACCTCCGAGGCCACGACGGCGAAGCCGCGGCCCGCCTCGCCGGCACGCGCCGCCTCGACGGCTGCGTTGAGCGCTAGCAGATTGGTCTGGAAGGCGATCGTGTCGATGACGTTGATGATCTCGGCGATATTGGCGGAGGCGCGCTCGATGCGCTCCATCGCTGCGATGGCCGCGGTCACGATGTCGCCGCCCTGATTGGCGATGGCATTGGCCTTCTCGCCGAGGGCCGTGGCATCCTGCGCCCGCGCCGCGCTCTGCTTCACGGAAGCCGCGAGTTCCTCGGTCGTCGCGGCCGTCTCTTCCAGGCTGCTCGCCTGTTCCTCGGTCCGCTGCGCGAGGTTGCGGCTGTCCCGGTTGATCGCGGATGAGCCTCTGGCGAGCGTGTCCGAGATGTCGGCTGTCGTCGTGACGACCTCGCACAGCGTCTCGATCAGGGCGTTGACGCCCTCGCAGAGATTGCGCAGGTCGCCGGCCTTGCCGGCCATCTCGATGCGCGGGTTGAGGTTCTTCTGCTTGGCAGCCGCGACGACCTGCTGCGTTTCCGCGACCGCGCGCTGGAGGGCTTCCTGCTCGCCGCGGCGGTCCGTGATGTCGGAGGCGAATTTCACGACCTTGTAGGGTCGTCCCGCTGCGTCGAGGATCGGGTTGTAGGTGGCCTGGATCCAGATTCGGCGCCCGCCCTTGCCGATCCGCAGATACTGGCCTTCATCGTATTCGCCGCGGCCGAGTTTCGCCCAGAAGCGCTTGTAGTCCTCCGAGGCGTGCTGTTCCGGCGCGATGAACAGCCGGTGGTGCTGGCCCTTGATCTCATCGAGCCGGTAGCCGACGGCGGCCAGGAAATTCTCGTTGGCATCGAGGATGGTGCCGTCGAGGCTGAATTCGATGACGGCCTGCGATTTCCGGATCGCGGCGATCTGTGCCTCGGAATTGGCGATCTCTGCCTTCTGTGCCGTGATGTCGGTGGCGAATTTCACGATCTTGACCGGCTTGCCGCCGCGCCCCAGCACCGGCGCGTAGATCGCCTGCAGCCAGAGCGGCGTGCCGTTCTTGCCGATGCGCAGAAACTGGCCTTCCTGCGGCTCCCCCTGGCGCAGCGCGTTCCAGAAGGCCGTGTAGTCAGGCGCTTCGACCATGTTCTGCGGCAGGAATATCGCGTGATGGCGTCCAGTGATCTCCGCCAGCTGGTAGCCGGTTGCCGCAAGGAAATTGGCGTTGGCGAAGAGGATCGTACCCTTGGTATCGAACTCGATTACTGCCTGGGATCGATGGATCGCATCGATCTGTGCTGAAGCATTGTCACTGCTGAAGAGGTTGAAAGCCATGGTCCGTCCCTGACGCGATGCGACGTGAGGCAGAAAAGCTCTGTTAAGTTAAATTACGAGCCGGCGCGCCAAATGAGGCGATCAATGGTTTCTTAACGAAGGTGAACGGCCGGGTTGAAATTAACGAACCATGGAACGAATTCGTGGATTCCAGGCGGTCATCTCAGAGATTTTCGAACGGATGGTGGGAAAGCGCTGCGGTGTCGGATTAACGCGTTAAGATGTGTAAACGCCACGTTAACGAGCTGGAGATAGGTTTGTTGTCGTTTGATAACTATAAGATACTACCGATCGTTCTCATCAGGAGCATCTATTCTGCCGGATAAGGTGAAATGCTGAGCGCAGCGCTCTGGGAAGACGAAGATTTCACGCAACTGAAGGTTGAGATTTCAACTTTGAGCGGCAATGTTCCGGCGCCGGTGCGCGCTATGGTAGCAAGCACAGTCAGGCATTTCGCCGTAGAGTTGGTCGATGAGCTCTGGCTGGATCTCGCCCGCCATGCGCGGGTCCAGGCCCTGTTCGACGACGAGGTCATCGCCGGGCGGTTTCGGGGAGCCCTGTCGCAATGGCTCGTCGACGTCTTTCCGAAGGAAGCGATCGACGCGACGACCTTCCTGATGCGCCAGTCCGAGATCGGGTCGACCCATGCCCGCATCCAGATTCCGACGGCGCTGAGCATGCTCGCGGCGCGGGTGCTCAAGCGCGGCATCTATAACAGCCTCAAGCATACGCGGCTGTCCCGCGACGAGTTCGTCCAGGCAGCACTTTACGTGTCCGGGGTCATCGATGTCGCGGCTGCCGCGATCGCCGCCGCCCATATCAGCGGGCTCGATCGCAACCTGCGGGCGGAGGAGGCGCTGCGCCAGGTCTCGATCGATCATGACTTTCGCGCCGAGCGGGAGAAGCAGAAGGCGTCGCTCGCCGAATGGGCGCAGGCTGTCTTCTTCGGCTCCCATGTCGCTGGCGAAGCCGATGGCTCCTTGCCGTTGAGCCGGTCCGAATTCGGCCTCTGGTTCTCCCACCGGGCCAACCTGCTGTTCGGTCGCTCGGCCGAATATGCGTCGATCGCCCGGCTCGTCGCCGAGGCGGACGAGCATGTCCGGCAATTGCGCGACAGCGGCGAGACGGCCCGCAGCCAGGGCCATCTCCGGGAGATCAGGCAGATCGTCAGCCAGATCAATAATCTCCTGAGCATCCTGTTCAGCCATTCTTTCGACGTCGGCAGCGCCCGGGATCCATTGTCGCGTCTGCTGAACCGGCGCTATCTCCGGGCTGCGATCTCCCGCGAGGTCGCCCTGCGGCGGCGGACGAGCCGGCCCTTCTCGATGATCATGCTCGAGATCTCGCAATTCGACGGCTTGCGAGCGCGCCTCGGCGAGGGTGGTGCCGACACGGTCGTCCAGCAGACGGCGGCCATGCTGCTCAATGCAGTGCGGTCGAGCGATACGGTCTTCAGCATGGGTCGTGAGACCTTCCTGATCATTCGCGTCGGGACCGATGCGAGGGAGGCGGCGGTGTTCGCCCGCGGCATCGTCGAGAGCTACGCGGCGACCCATTTCTCGATCGATGGCCAGACTGTGCTCCAGAACAGCCTGAATATCGGCGTCATCGAGTATGATGGTCATCCGGACCCGCGCCGCCTCGTCGACCAGGTCGCCAACGCCCTGCGCAACGAGAAGGGCGGCAACTGATCGGCCCTACGCCCCGCCTCGCAGGCAGCGGGGACATAGGCATCCTGCAATTCGGCTCACGGCGCGGGATCGAATCCGCGTTTCGCGTGTTGATCCCGCGACGCCGCCGGTTCGGCGCAAGGAGCAGGATATGATCACGATCAGGCAGACAGCCACCACCATCGCCGCCGTACTGATGCTGGCTTCGCCGGCCATGGCGCAGCAGCGCTCGCTCGGCCCCTCGACGGGGACCGTGCGCCTCGAGCAGGTCCAGGCCGGCTTCATCGCGTCCGGCGAGGCTGGTGGTGGGACCTTGCGCTACCAGGGCCGCTCCTACCCGATCACGGTCGGCGGGCTCGGCATCGGCTCGATCGGTGCTTCGCGTTCCGTCGCCTCGGGCACGGTCTATGGGCTGCGCCGCGTCTCCGATTTCGCCGGACCTTATGTCCAGCTCAAGGAAGGCTGGGCCGTGGGTGCCGCCGGCCGCGGCACGACATGGTTGCGCAACGACAAGGGCGTGACGCTCCAGCTGTCCACCCGTCGCCAGGGTCTGCAACTCCAGCTGGGCGCCGATGGCGTGCTGATCGGCTTCCGGCAGTAGTCGCGCGCGCTTGGCGTCAATTGAGCTCGGTTGGCCTCTAGGCTTTTGCATCGCCTCGACTATGGTGCGGGCACTTTGGAAAACGTGCTCAACCCCCTGATGATCTGTGCCGCCGCCGCCGTTCTGGCGGCGGTGCTCTGCGTGGCTCTGCGTCCGCTTCTCCTGCGCTATGCCTTGGCGCGCCCGAATGCCCGGTCCAGCCACAGGATTCCGACACCGCAGGGCGGCGGCATCGCGGTTCTCGCCGGCGCTTTCATCGCGCTGGGCGCGACGCTCTGGCTTGTGCCGGTCGAAGGCGAAGCGGCCCGTGCCGTGCTGGTACTGGCGCTGGCCGTGACGGCGCTCGGCATCGTCGGCGCCTGGGACGACATCCGGCCGCTGCCGGCGAGCGTCAGGTTGGTGCTGCAGGCGGCCTGCGTCGGCTTCGTGCTGTTCCGCGTCGCGCCGGAATTGCGTCTCTTCCCGGAATTCTTGCCCTTGGCTGTGGAGCGCGGGCTCGCGCTTCTGGCGGGCGTGTGGTTTGTCAACCTCGTCAATTTCATGGACGGGCTCGACTGGATCACCGTCGCCGGCATCGTGCCGTTGACGGCTGTGCTGGCGCTCGCCGGCATGTCCGGTGCGATCGATCCGGTGACGGGCTGGCTCGCTGCCGCGCTCTGCGGCGGCCTGCTCGGCTTCGCGCCCTTCAACCGGCCGGTTGCGCGGCTCTTCCTCGGTGACGTCGGCTCGCTGCCGATCGGCCTCCTGACCGCCTATCTGCTCTATCGGCTCGCCGGCACGGGCGCCTTCGCCGCCGCCCTGATCCTGCCGCTCTACCACATCGCCGACGCGACGATCACGCTGCTGCGCCGCCTCGCGCGTGGCGAGAAGGTCTGGGAGGCGCATCGCTCGCATTTCTACCAGCAGGCGACGACGAACGGCTTCAGCGTGATCGCGGTGGTCGGCCGCGTCGCCCTGCTCAATCTTGCGCTGGCCGCGATCGCCGGAGTTTCATTGGCTTGGCCGGCACTCCCGGTCCAGTTCGCTTGCCTGGGAATGGCCGCCCTACTGACCGGCCTGCTGCTGCGCCGCTTTGCGACCGGCCCGCACCATGGCTGAGGAACGCATCCTCGTCACCGGTGCCAGCGGCTTCGTCGGACCGCATGTCGTCGCGGCGCTGATTCGGGCGGGCTATCGTCCGCGCCTCGCCCTGCGCAGTCCTCAACCTGTCCCTGCTGGCGCGGAGGCGGTTGTGACCGGCGATCTGTCGATGCCGGTCGACTGGCGCGCCGCGCTGGAGGGCATCGACCATGTCGTGCACATGGCTGGCCTCGCCCATGCCGGGCCGGGGCTCGACGAGGTGCTCTATCGCCGTATCAACACCGAGGCGACGCTGGAACTCGCCCGTGCCGCCGAAAAGGCCGGGGTGCAGCGGTTCGTCTATCTCTCCTCGATCAAGGCGTTGACCGACGCCTTCGACGGCCCGCCCCTGCGCGAGGATATGGAGCCCGCGCCCGGCGACGCCTATGGCCGCTCGAAGCTGGCGGCGGAACAGGGCCTTGCCGCCCGCGATCTCGACTGGGTCGCGCTCCGCCCGGTCCTGATCTATGGGCCGGGCGTGAAGGCCAATATGGCGGCTTTGCTCAAGCTGGCACGCTTGCCAGTGACGCTGCCTCTGGGTGGGTTGAACGCGCCGCGCTCGCTGCTCGCGATCGAGAATCTCGCCGGCGCCATCCTGTTCGCGCTGACCCCGGCCTGCCCGGGCCGGCAGAGCTACGCATTGTCCGACCCGGAGCCGATCAGCGTCGCCGACATGCTCGCGGCGATGCGCTCGGGGCTGGGTCGCAGTCCCGGCCTGTTGCCCGTCCCCGAGGGCTGGCTGCACCGGCTGGCGCGCCTCGCCGGCCGCGAGGAGACATTCCTCAAGCTGGCAGGAAGCCTCGTCGCCCGGCCGGAGCGCCTGCTCAGTGCTGGCTGGCGGCCGCAGGCTGAGACGAAGACGGCGCTGGCGCAGCTGGCTGCCGCGAGTCGCGCCGGCTGAAATCCGGGATCGCCTCGTCGAGCACGGCATTGGCCGCACCTTGGTCATTGGCCTTCACGGCGGCCTGGAGCTGCGTCAGCCAGATTTCGATCCGATCACGCCCGGCGAAGATCGGCTTGGCCGCCATGACGCCGTCGAGCCCGGTTTCCGCCATTGGCTCGTCGCGCGCGAACAGGATCTCATTCAGCCGCTCGCCCGGCCGGACACCGGAGACGATGATCTCGATATCCTCGCCCGGCTCGAAGCCGGCGAGACGGATCATCCGCTCGGCCAGGTCCATGATCCGCATCGGCTGGCCCATCTTGAGCACATAGACGGCGGCGCGCTCCGCCTCCCCATCGCTCGCGCGAGCATGGGAGGCGGCGGTCAGCACGAGATCGCAGGCCTCGCGGATCGTCATGAAATAGCGGATCATCTCCGGGCTGGTCACCGTGACCGGGCCGCCACGGGCGATCTGCGCCTTGAACTTCGGCACCACCGAGCCGGCCGAGCCCAGCACGTTGCCGAAGCGGACCGCGACGAGGCGGATGCCGGAATCGGCGGCGACGAGCTCGGCATCGCGCGACTGCGCATAGATCTCGGCGAAGCGCTTGGTCGCGCCCAGCATCGAGACGGGCTCGATCGCCTTGTCGGTCGAGATCATCACGAAGGTGTGGGCACCGGCCGCGACGGCGGCGTCGATGACGTTCACCGAGCCGAAGATATTGGTCTTGATGCCCTCGCTCCAGTCGGCTTCGAGATAGGGCACATGTTTCAGCGCCGCCGCATGGACGACGATGTCGGGTTTGAAGCCGGCGAAGAGCGGCATGATCCGCTCGCGGTCGCGCACATCGGCCAGCACGCCGGAGACCGCGGTCTCCGGCGCTTGAACCGAGAGCTGCTCGCTGATCTGGAACAGGGCCGGTTCTGAACTCTCGACGACGAGCAGCTCGGCCGCGCCGAAGGCGGCGCAGCGCAGGCAGATCTCGGAGCCGATCGAGCCGCCGCCGCCGGTGACGATGACGCGCTTGCCCTTCAGGAAGGAGCCGAGCCGCTCGCGATCGATCGCGACGGTCGAGCGCACCAGCAGGTCCTCGATTTCGAGCGGCGCGACTTCCGTGTCGCGCACGCCCTCGCCCAGGCTGTCGATGCGCGAGATCGGCAGGGCGAGCTTGCGCGTGCGGGCCAGCCATTTCTCGGGTTGCGCCTCAGGCAGCAGCGCGGAAGGCGTGGCGACGATGCGGCGGAAGGCTTCGCCGCGCTCGATCGCCTCGCCGGCGATCCGCTCGATATCCCCGAGCAGTCCGAGTACAGGCACGCCGCGGATCGACTGGCCGAGATCGTCAGCGCGCGGCGACAGGATGCCGGCGGGCCGCAGGCGCCGCATCGTGCCGGCTTCCATGGCGCGGATCACCATTTCGATTTCGACGCCGCGCCCGAGCAGCAGCGCCGGCAGGTTCGCTTCGCGGACCGCGCTGGTGCGCGAGCGCGCATATTTGAAGTAGCGATAGGCCAGCCGCGGCCCGCCGAGCAGGGCGATCTGCACCAGCCAGTAGAGCGCGATCGAGATCTTGCCGAAATAGAAGGCGCCGTAGAAATTCGGCGCGACCAGCACGTAATCGACCGCGAGCAGCGACACCGTCAGGACGGACACCGCCTTGACGATATTCGAGAGGTCCGGCAGCGAGGCGAAGCGCCATTTCGAGCGGTAGAGCGAGAACAGCCAGTAAACCAGCCCGGCATAGGCCACGAAGAAGGGCAGGAAGCGTGGCAGGTAGCGCAGGTGCTCGACGAGCTGCGCCCCTTCGAAGCGAACGACGAAGACGAGCCAGATCGCCAGCGCCGTGACCGCGAGGTCATGCAGGACGACGGCGAGCTTCTTGAGATTCTGTTTGGGCAGGAAGGCCATGTCCGGGCGGTATCCCGCTCCCTCGGCGGCTTGTCAACGCGTTGGAGCATCGGCCCGAAAGGTGGAACGCGGTTTTCGGGAAAGCCGATGCCAAATCAAAAATCTGGAGGATCGCTCACTGGGCCTGGGGCCTGGCTTCCAGCGCGCTGAGGACGAAAGCGATCATCTCGTCCGGCGTCGGGCCGGGAATGCACTCGCATTGCGTGATCAGCAGCGGGTGCATGAAGCGGATCATCGCCGTGCGGATGCAGCCGGTGGCATGGGCCGGCTCCATCGCGCGGAACTCGCCACGCGCGATGCCGTCGGCGACGACGCGGCGCAGCACGATGTCGAAGCGCTCGATATGGGCGATGATCGCGTCCCAGCTTTCTTCCATCGCCGCGCAGACCATTTCCTGCATCCGCGCGTGGCCGGCGAACCGGGCGGCGTTCAGGCGATAGCAGGTGGCGAGGATGTCGCGCAGCCGCTCGGCAGCGGGCCGATCCTCGTCGGCGATCACGGCGATCGCCTCTTCCTGCTCGCGCTTGTAGCGCTCGAGCACGGCCTCGTTGATCGACTTCTTCGAATCGAAGAAGCGATAGACGTTGGCGGGGCTCATCCGCAGGGATTTGGCGATGTCCGCCACGGTCGTCTTCTGGTACCCGATGTCGCGGAAGAAGCGCTCGGCGGTGTCGACGATGATCTGCCTGGTATCGCGTTCGGGGTTACTCACGGCGTCGCCGGCTGGGTTGTTTCAAACGAAAGCGGTGAAGAATTGATCGTTATGACGAATTTCGTCATTCGTCAACATAATGGCGAATAAAGACTTTTGCCTTGATGTGCATCAATCTCTGGGTGGGACTCTGCTGAAGGAACAGATCAGGGCGCTCGATGTTCCCGACCGGCTCAGGCCGCGGAATTGCGGTTCTTCGCGAGATTGAACAGGGTTTCCGTATCGAAATGATCATTCAAATGCATGGCGAGCCGATCCAGGGTTGCCTCGACCGCATCGTCATAATGCAGGCCTGACGGCTTTCGGTGCTGGTCACCGATCGCGGCGAGCCAGGACCCGCGCACCGCGTCCGAAGCAAAGATGCCATGCAGATAGCTGCCGGCGACCCGTCCGTCCGGGCTTGCTGCACCTTCCAGCCGGCCCTCGACGCGGAACGGCGCGCGGGTCGTATCGGCGCCTTCCGTCCGGCCGAGATGGATTTCATAGGCCCGGCCTTGGGCCGTGCTGCGGGCATCGATGAAATCGACTTCGCGAACGGTCTTGTCGGCGTCGAGCGTGGTCTCGACATCGAGCAGGCCGAGACCCGGCGCCTCTCCGGGCGGGCCTTCCAGTCCGAGCGGATCGCGCACCACCCGCCCGAGCATCTGGTAACCGCCGCAGAGCCCGAGCACGCGCCCGCCCCTGCGGCGATGGGCAAGGATATCGATGTCCCAGCCTTCCCGCCGTAGCGCCGCGAGATCGCGCAGCGTCGTCTTGGAGCCGGGCAGGATGACGAGGTCGGCATCGCCCGGCAGCGCCTGCCCCGGCCCGATCATGGCGAGGTCGACATCCGCCTCGAGCTTGAGGGGATCGAGATCGTCGAAATTGGCGATGCCTGGCAGCACCGGGACGGCAACCCTGATGCGGGCACCCGCTTTCCGCCCCGAGCGGATATCGAGCCCGTCCTCCGCCGGCAGCCGGGCGGCATCGGCAAACCAGGGCACGACGCCGAGGCAGGGCCATCCGGTCGCCTCCGCGATCGTCGCGACGCCGGGCGCGAACAGTTCGACATGGCCCCGGAAGCGGTTGATCGCGAAGGCGCGGATCATCGCCCTGTCTTCCGCATCGAGCACCGCGTGGCTGCCGACCAGGCTCGCGATCACGCCGCCGCGGTCGATATCGCCGATCAGCACGGCCGGAACATTCGCCGCCCGCGCGAAGCCGAGATTGGCGATGTCGCGGGCGCGCAGGTTGGTCTCGGCCGGCGATCCCGCGCCCTCGACGATGACGAGATCGGCGCTCTCGCCCAGGCGCGTGAAGCTGTCGAGAACCTGCGGCATAAAATCTCCACGCCGGGCGAAGTCGCGCGAGGCGAGGCGACCGACGACGCGGCCCTGCAGGATGATCTGGCTACCCTGCTCGCCCTCGGGCTTGAGCAGCACCGGGTTCATGTCGGGATGCGGTTCGACGCGGGCGGCGCGGGCCTGAAGCGCCTGTGCCCGGCCGATCTCGCCAGCCTCGGTCGCCGCGGCATTGTTCGACATGTTCTGCGGCTTGAACGGGCGCACCTTCAGGCCGCGATTCGCGAAGAGCCGGCACAGGCCCGCGACGATCAGCGACTTCCCGACATTGGAGCCGGTGCCGAGGATCATGATCGCGGGGACGGGGGAGCGGGCCATGCGCCTGCTTAGCGCGGTTTCCACGGGCACGGAAACCGGCCGCGGCAATCTTCAGGCAAGGGCGCTGGTAGAGTTTGGCGCGGAGTTCGCGCGCCGGGAGATGGCTTGCACCATCCTGACAAGGTTCGCCGGCCTTCTGCGGCATCCTGCTGCGCCAAAGGGGCGAAGTCGCAACAGGCGTCCGCCGAAGGCCGGCTGAACTGAATAAACACTGAACGCTGACGAATGTCAACATTCATCATTCGCTATTTTCTATCCCTCAGACAGATCGCTTTTCCATCGGGTGCGCCGGCCGGTCCGGCATGCTAAAGCCACGGCTCCCGCCTTTGCCGAGCCGATCCGACCGCGATGAATCCGATCCTCTCCGCCCTCCCCACCACCGTCTTCGAGGTGATGTCGCAGCTCGCCCGCGAGACCGGTGCGGTCAACCTTGGGCAGGGCTTTCCGGATGATCCCGGCCCGCTCGACGTTCGCCGGAAGGCGGCGGAGGCGGTGGTCGATGGCTGGAACCAGTATCCGCCGATGATGGGCCTGCCCGAGCTGCGCGAGGCCGCGGCCAAGCACTACAAGCATTGGCAGGGGCTCGATCTCGACCCGACGACAGAGATAATGGTGACCTCGGGCGCGACCGAGGCGATCGCGGGCGCATTGATGGCGCTGATCACGCCGGGCGACGAGGTCGTGCTGTTCGAGCCGATGTACGACGCCTACTTGCCGCTGGTGCGGCGCGCCGGCGGCATCCCGAAATTCGTGACGCTGACCCCGCCGCATTTCGGCCTGACCGAGGACGCGCTGGCCAAGGCTTTCTCGCCAAAGACGAAGGTCGTGCTGTTCAACAACCCGCTGAACCCGACGGCGACGATCTTCGGCAAGGCCGATCTCGACCTGCTTGCCGATTTCTGCGTCCGCCACGACGCGATCGCGATCTGCGACGAGGTCTGGGAGCATGTCGTCTTCGACGGGCACCGCCATGCCTCGGTGCTCGGGCGGCCCGACATGCGCGAGCGCACCGTCAAGATTTCCTCGGCCGGCAAGATCTTCTCGCTGACCGGCTGGAAGGTCGGGCTCGTCATGGCGGCGCCGGCGATCATGCGCGTGCTGTCCAAGGCGCACCAGTTCCTCACCTTCACGACGCCGCCGAACCTGCAGGCCGCGGTGGCCTATGGTCTCGGCAAGGATGACGGCTACTACGAGGGCATGCGCGCCGATTTCCAGCGCTCGCGTGATCGCTTCGCGGCTGGATTGCGCGATCTCGGCTTCGCGGTGCTGCCGAGCGCCGGCACCTATTTCCTCAATGTCGACATCGCCCCGCTCGGCGAGAGCGACGATGTCGATTTCTGCCGCAGGCTGGTGACCGAGAACGGCGTCGCCGCGATTCCCGTCAGCGCCTTCTATGCCGAAGGGGCGGTCAGAAACGTCGTCCGCTTCTGCTTCGCCAAGCGCGATGCGACGCTGGATGCGGCCTTGGAACGGCTGGCGGCACGCCGCCCGCGCTGAGGTCTTCAGCCGGCGATCAGCTTGGCGGCTGTCGTGCCGGCGGCTCCGAGCCGCTTCTGCAGGTCGGTGGCGACAGCGCCGCCATTCGGCGCCTGCTTGGCGGATTCGGTTGCCGCCATCAATTGGGCGAGCGCCTGTTGCGCCAGCGTCTTGTCCTTGTTGCGGCGGGCGAGCTGGAGCATGGCTTCGGCCTGGCTGGCTGAAGTCTGCGCCCAGAGCAGCGGTGCGCGCTCCCGCCGATACTCCTCAAGCGCCGCGCCAAACGCGGCGATCGCCTCCTCGATCACGACCGGCTCGCTGTAGCGCTCGCCCATGGCGGCAAGGACGCCGCCCATCTGATCCTGCAATTCGGCCCAGCGCAGGGGATCGCGGCTGCGATCGGTCGCCTGCGAGACGCGGTTGAGCCCGTTGAAGGCGCGCTCCAGCAGGGATAGGTCGCTGCGGCGCCGGCCGAGCGTGGCGCGGGCGCGGGAGATCATGTGCTCGGCTTCGAGCCAGCGGGCCTCGTCGTCGCTGCGCTTCCAGACGGCGAGCGCGGTGGCATAGGTCGCGACCGCCTCTTCGAGCAGGTTGTCGTCCTTCTGCGAGACGCCGAGATTGACCGCGAGCCGGCCCAGCCGCAGCTTCAGGGCGCGCCAGAGCGCCGGTGCCTCGTCATGGCGCAGGTCCTCGATGCCGGCTCGGCAATGGACGAGGGCCTCGTCGAGCAGCTTGGCGTCGCCGGTGAGTGCGGCGAGCTTTTCGAGTGCCGAAGCCATGGCTTCCTGGACTCCGGCGAAGGCAATGGTATCGGCGAGGCTGTCTAGGCCTTCGAGCAGCCGGCGCAGGGCGGCGATCGAGCCGTCATAGCCTTCGCGGCCGCCGAAATCCTCGCTGATCCGCGCCAGCACCTTCGCCTGATCGAGCGCTGCCTCCCGGCTGCGGTCGATAGCTGCGAGGCCGATCAGGGCGGAGGCCTCGCCATAGCGGGCAGCCGCTTCGCGATAGCCTTCGGAGGTCGTGCGCAGGAAGCTGAGCGCCGCGCGATCCGCGCGGTTCTCGCCGATCAGCAGCCGGCGTTCGAGCGGAAGGGCGGATAGATCGGTGGAGCCGCCGATGGCATGCAGTTCGGCCTGGGCGAGGCTCTTGTCGGCCTCGGCGAAACGGCCTTCGACGGTGGCAGTGGAGGCTTCGCCGCGCAGGCGCTTGATCTCAGCATCGCCGAGCGGTGTCGCGAGGCGGTTCGACAGCGCGAGAAAATCGCTGGCCTTGCGGTCGAGCAGGCGTTCTCCCGGAAGTGTGGCGCCGGCGCGCCGGAGCCAATCCGCCATCATGGCCGCCATCGCCATCGGCGACAGGCCGCGGCGTCCGGCGACGCTTGCCAGGAGCGGAGCGATCTGGTCGGCTTGGCTGATGGTGGCCTCCCGCTCCGGTCCGGCGTGATCACAGGGATCGCCGCGCACCCATCCGGGCGCGCGGCGATCGAAATGGGCTTACTTCGCGGCGATGACCGCGATCTCGACCGTGAACTGCGGCGCGGCCAGCTTCGCCTCGACCGTGGCGCGGCCCGGCGTGGCCCCGGCGACGACCCACTTGTCCCAGACGGCGTTCATCTCGGCGAAGGTCGACATGTCGGAGAGCCAGATGTTGACCATCAGCAGCTTGGTCTTGTCGGTGCCGGCCTCGGCCAGCAGGCCGTCGATGATGCCGAGGATGTCGGCGGTCTGCTCGCCGACGCTCTTGCCGGCAGCCTTGTCCGCGACCTGGCCGGCCAGATAGACGGTGTTGCCGTGCACGACGGCCTTGGACATGCGCGGGCCGACGCCGATACGCTGAATGCTCATAGTCTGATCTCCTTGAACGGACGCTTCGCTGGTAGCCCGGCCCGGCCGGTTTCGCAAACGATATGCGGATGACCTAAGGGTAGATTCTGCGAGATGGCCCCGGACGAAGCCCGGATGGTCAGGCGAAACTCGCCCAGCCTGCCCAGAGCGCCGCATAGCGCCCGGCCTTGCCGACGAGGACGAGGATCGTGAACCGCCAGAACGGGTAGTTCAGCGTCCCCGCCGCGAAGGTCAGGGGATCGCCGACGAGCGGCAGCCAGGCCAGCAGCAGGGAGGGCCAGCCAAATCGGGCGAACAGACCTTGCGCCTGAACGAAACGCTGGGGATCAGGCCGCAGGCGGGCCGGCAGCTTGTCGATGCCATGACGGGCGATCATCAGGCCGAGCCACCAGTTGAGGATCGAGCCGGCGGTGTTGGCGAGGCTCGCGGTCAGGAAGAGTGCGAGCGGATCGACGCTCTTCGCGGCGAGCAGCCCGACGAAGACCGCTTCCGACTGCGCCGGCAGCAGGGTCGCGGCGACGAAGGCCGCGAGCGCCATCGCGCCGAGAGAGGACAGGCCGGTCATCACGCGAGCATGGCCGCCAGCGCCTTGACCGTATTCGCGTTGCGCAGCGTGCCGATGCCGAGCTTCTTGGTCGTCAGATGCGAGAGCAGCCGCGCCTCGCTCGGCTCGCCCGCGAAATCGATCCAGAGATCGCCGTCCCGCAGCGCGAGTCCCATGCCGGGCGCAGCAATCGTCTCCAGCTTGGCGAGGGTATCCGGGCCGAGAGGCGCACGCATGACGCGGATACCGACTCGGGCGCCGTTGCCATCCGGGAAGGGGTTCTGCGCGGCCAGCCGCAGCCAGGCCGGCGCCGTGCGCAGGATGATGTCGACAGGCTTGCCGAACCGGGCACGGAAACCCGCCTCCAGCCGGCTTTCGACCGCGGCAATCGGTGCATCCTCGCCCTCGAAGATCAGGTTGCCGGTGGCGACCCAGGTCCGTGGATTGGCGAAGCCGAGCTCCGACGCCATCGCCTTGAGATCGGCCATGACCAATCGCTTGCCGGGGCCGAGCAGGATCGAATGCAGCAGGGCGACATAGGTCGTCATCGCGATCCCGGAACCCGCGTTACAGCCGGCGCAGGGCGACCTGCTGGATACGGTGGCTCGCGCCCTTGGTCAGGATCAGGCTGGCGCGCTGGCGCGTCGGCAGGATGTTCTCCTGCAGGTTCGGCAGGTTGATCCCGGTCCAGAGCTTCTCGGCGATGGCGAGCGCCTCTTCCTCGCCGATCTCCGCATATTTGCGGAAGAACGAGCGCGGATCGCGGAAGGCCGTCTGGCGCAGCGTCATGAAGCGATTGACGTACCAGCGATGCAGATCGTTCTCGTCGGCATCGAGATAGACCGAGAAGTCGAAATAATCGGAGACGAAGGGGATGGCCGTGCCATCCCTGGGCATCCGGCCCGGCTGCAGGACATTGAGCCCTTCGAGGATCAGGATGTCCGGCCGCTCGACGGTCACCGTCTCGCCGGGCACGACGTCGTAGACGAGATGCGAGTACACCGGCGCGGTCACCTGCGGCTTGCCGGCCTTGACGTCGGAAAGGAAGCGCAGGATCGCGCTGCCGTCATAGCTCTCGGGAAAGCCCTTGCGCCCCATCAGGCCGCGCCGCTCCAGCTCGGCATTGGGCAGCAGGAAGCCGTCGGTGGTGACGAGCTCGACCTTCGGCGTGTTCGGCCAGCGCGAGAGCAGGGCCTTCAGTACGCGCGCCGTGGTCGACTTGCCGACCGCGACCGAGCCGGCGACCCCGATGACATAGGGCACCTTGGGTTCGGATTCAGCCAGCAGGAAGCGCTGCGTCGCCTTGAACAGCCCCTGCGTCGCCGCGACATAGAGCGACAGCAGGCGCGACAGCGGCAGGTAGATCGCGACGATCTCGTCGAGCGAGATCGGATCGTTGAGCGATTGCAGCTTGGCGAGGTCGTCGACCGAGAGCGTCAGCGGCGCATCGGCGCGCAGATGCGCCCATTCATCCCGCGAGAAGGCGCGATAGGGCGAGACCAGGTCGCGTTCCGGGGGAGTGGTGATCAGGCGCTGGTCCATGACGCGACCCGCAATCCAGGCTTCGAGATTCAAGGGAGGGTCATCCTGCCGGGTCCATCCTCACGCAACTGAACCGGCTGGCTACCGGGGTCTGGCCGCCTTTTCCGCCAGTCCGGAGCGGGCCGTGCGGGCCTCAAGCTGGCTCAAGACGTCCTGCAATGCAACATCGCGCGCCCGAAGCACAACCAAAAGATGATAGAGCACATCGGCGCTCTCGGCGATCAGCTCGGCCCGGTCGCCCTTGACGGCGGCGATGACGGCCTCGACCGCCTCCTCGCCGAACTTCTTGGCGGCCCGTTCCGGTCCGGCGGCGAGGAGCTTCGCCGTCCAGGATTCCTCGGGCGACGCGGCGGCGCGCTCGGCGACACGGGCTTCGAGATCGGAGAGAGTGAAGCCCGCCATCTCAATCCAGCCTCATCCTGAGTCCGGCTTCCGCCATATGCGCCTTGGCCTGGCCGATCGTGTAGGTGCCGAAATGGAAGATCGAGGCGGCGAGCACAGCCGAGGCATGGCCTTGCGCGACGCCGGCGACGAGATCGTCGAGGTCGCCGACGCCGCCCGAGGCGATGACCGGAACGGAGACCGCGTCCGCGATCGCCCGCGTCAGGCCGAGATCATAGCCGACTTTGGTGCCGTCGCGGTCCATCGAGGTGACCAGCAACTCGCCGGCGCCGAGCGAGACGACCTCGCGCGCGAAGGCGACGGCCTCGATGCCGGTGGCGTTGCGCCCGCCATGGGTGAAGATCTCCCAGCGGCCGGGCGTGACCTGCTTGGCGTCGATCGCGACGGTGATGCACTGCGCGCCGAACTTCTCTGCCGCTTCCTTGACGAACTGGCGGTTGGTCACGGCGGCCGTGTTGATCGAGACCTTGTCGGCGCCGGCAAGCAGCAGCGCCCGGATATCCTCGACCTTGCGCACGCCGCCGCCGACGGTGAGCGGCATGAAGCAGGCTTCGGCCGTGCGTGTGATCACGTCGAACAGGATGCCGCGATCCTCATGGCTCGCGGTGATGTCGAGGAAGCAGAGCTCGTCGGCGCCGGCCGCGTCATAGGCCTTGGCGGCCTCGACCGGGTCGCCGGCATCGACGAGGTCGACGAATTTCACGCCCTTGACGACGCGGCCGTCCTTGACATCGAGGCAGGGGATGATGCGGGTCTTGAGCGTCATGCCGCCGCTCCCGTGCCGGCTGCGGCCAGCCGCTTCAGCGCCGCCGCCGGATCGATCCGCCCGTCATAGAGCGCGCGGCCCGTGATCGCGCCTTCGAGGATCGCAGCCTCGGGCGCGCAGAGCCGCTCGATATCGGCCATCGAGGCAAGGCCGCCCGAGGCGATCACCGGGATCGACACGGCCTGCGCCAGCGCGATCGTGCCCTCCCAGTTGATACCCTCCAGCATGCCGTCGCGGGCGATGTCGGTGTAGATGATCGCCGCAACGCCGGCATCCTCGAAGCGCTTGCCGAGATCGGCCGCTGCCAGCGAGGAGGTTTCAGCCCAGCCCTCGACCGCGACGAACCCGTCGCGCGCGTCGATGCCGACCGCGACCTGTCCCGGAAAGGCCTTCGCCGCCTCGCGCACGAAGCCGGGATCGCGCACCGCAGCCGTGCCGATGATGACACGCCGAATGCCCTTTTCGAGCCAGCCGGCGACCGTCTTCATGTCGCGGATGCCGCCGCCGAGCTGCACCGGGAACGCGACGCGCTTCAGGATCGCCTCGACCGCGGCCGCGTTCATCGGCTTGCCGGCGAAGGCGCCGTCGAGATCGACGACATGCAGCCACTGGAAGCCCTGGGCCTCGAAATCGGCGGCCTGCGCGGCCGGGTCGTCATTGAAGATCGTGGCCTGCGCCATGTCTCCCTGCTTCAGCCGGACGCAGCGGCCTTCCTTCAGGTCGATCGCGGGAAAGAGGATCATGGTGCCCAGCTCAGGAAATTCGTGATGAGCTTCAGCCCCAGCTTCTGGCTCTTCTCGGGGTGGAATTGCGTGCCGGCGACATTGCCATGCGCGACCATCGCGGTCACCGGTCCGCCATGCTCGGTGAGCGCCAGCACGTCCTGCGGCCGCGACGCCGCCAGCGCATAGGAATGCACGAAATAGGCGTGCAAGCCCTGCGGGCCGGTCTCGATGCCGTCCAGCAGCGGATGTTCATCCTGCTTGTGCAGGGTGTTCCAGCCCATATGCGGGATCTTGAGGGCGTCGTCTTTCGGCTGGATCAGCGTGACATCGCCGGGAATCCAGCCGAGGCCCTGTGTCACCGTATATTCCAGCCCGCGCGAGGCGAGGAGCTGCATGCCGACGCAGATGCCGAGGAAGGGTCGGCCCTTGCCCCGCACGACCTCCTCCAGCGTCTCGACCATGCCGGGCACGGCATCGAGCCCGCGCCGGCAATCGGCGAAGGCGCCGACACCCGGCAGCACGATGCGATCGGCCGCGCGCACGACATGGGTGTCGCTGGTGACATGGATGGTCGACGGGATGCCGGCCTCGGCCGCCGCACGCTCGAAGGCTTTCGCGGCCGAATGCAGGTTGCCCGAGCCGTAATCGATGATCGCGACGGACTGGCTCATCGTCCCTGGGCCTCCGGAAACAGCCCGATGATCGGCAGCGGGCCGCTTGGGCGAGCTGCGGGCGCGGCCGGCGCCGTCTCGACGCGCGGCAGCGCCGCTTCGCCAGCGAGCGCCCGCTCGAAATAGCGGCGCTCGGCTTCCGCCAGGTTGCGGGCTTCGACGACATCGGACGCGCGCCAGCCCTTGCGGGCCAGCTTGCTGGCAACGAGGTTGTTGCCCTCGACGCCGAGGAACAGCGCGATCAACCAGTGAATCAGCCCGAGCGCCGTCGCATGCAGCCCGAAGCGGCTGTTCAGATAGATCACGACGGCCCAGACCAGCACGACGAGCAGCGTCGCCAGCCAGAGCCGCTTGCCCAGCAGCCAGAGGCCCGGGATCAGGAAAGCGCCCCAGGCGAAGCTTTCGGGGATCAGCCGCGCCTGCTCGATCTCCTCGCGCCGGTCGCCTTCCGGCGGCGGCGTCATCACGGTGTAGAACGCCATCGAGACCTCCTACAGGGCGCCCTTGGTCGAGGGGATGCGGTCGCCCTCGCGCGGATCGACGTCCAGCGCCTGCCGTAGCGCCCGCGCCAGCCCCTTGAAGCAGCTTTCGGCGATGTGGTGGGCGTTGTCGCCGTAGAGCGTCTCGACATGCAGCGTGATGCCGGCATTGATCGCGAAGGCCTGGAAGAACTCGCGCACCAGCTCGGTGTCGAAGGTGCCGATCTTCTGTGCCGTGAACGCGGTGCGGAAGACCAGGAACGGCCGGCCGGAGACGTCGACGGCGACGCGCGTCAGCGTCTCGTCCATGGGCAGGTGGACGTCGGCATAGCGGCGGATGCCCTTCTTGGTGCCGAGCGCCTGCTTCAGCGCCTCGCCCATGGCGATGCCGGCATCCTCGACCGAATGGTGGTCGTCGATATGGGTGTCGCCCTTCACCTTGACCGTGAGATCGATCAGCGAATGGCGGGCGAAGAGGTCGAGCATATGGTCGAAGAAGCCGACGCCGGTGGCGATATCGGCCTTGCCGGTGCCGTCGATCAGGAGCGAGACCGCGATATCGGTCTCGTTGGTGCGGCGCTTCACTTCGCCCGAACGCATGCTGGCCTCTCAAGCCTTTAGCGGGAAACGGCCCCGCTTTAGCAGGGGCGGGCGGCGATGGCCACTGGCCGATGGCAAAGGGCGCGGGGAACCCCTCTCCTGTAAGGAGAGGGGCAGGGGTGAGGTGTAGGCCCCTGGACCGGCCCAGTGAACACCCAACGGCGCGGCGGTCAGGTCGTAGCTACGGTATCCAACGGCCTACCCCTCACCCTGCCCTCTCCCTCCGGGAGAGGGTTCCCCGCGCTATCCGAGTCTACTTCCGTAGCAACCTCAAACCTTCGCCAGCGCCTGCTCCAGATCGGCGATCAGGTCGTCATGGTGCTCGAGACCGATCGAGAGGCGGACGAGTCCGTCGCTGACGCCCATCGCGGCGCGCACCTCCGGCGTGAAGCGCTGATGCGTCGTCGTCGCGGGATGGACGATCAGGCTCTTGGCGTCGCCGAGATTGTTGGAGATCCGGATCAGCTTGCAGGCGTCGAGCAGGCGATAGGCGCCGTCCTTGCCGCCGGGAACCTCGAAGGCGATCATGGTCGAGGGGCCGCTCATCTGGCGCTTGATGATCTCGGCCTGCGGATGGTTCTTGTGGCCGGGGAAGATCACCTTGGTCGGCTTGCTCTGCGCCGCCAGCCAGTCGGCCACGGCCGTCGCGTTCTGCGCCTGCTTGGCGACGCGTAGCGGCAGCGTCTCCAGCGCCTTCAGCATCACCCAGGCGTTGAAGGGCGACAGGATCGGCCCGGTCTGACGCAGGTAGTTCTGGATATCGGCCTCGATCAGCTCCTTCGAGCCGAGGATCAGTCCGCCCAGGCAGCGGCCCTGGCCGTCGATATGCTTGGTCGCGGAATAGACGACGATGTCGGCGCCGAGCTCGAGCGGGCGCTGGTAGAGCGGCGTGGCGAAGACATTGTCGACGACGAGCTTGGCGCCGGCTTCCTTGGCGATCTCCGCGATGGCGGCGATGTCGAGCACTTCGAGCGTCGGGTTCGACGGCGATTCCAGGAAGAACAGCTTGGTGTTGGGGCGAACCGCCTTGCGCCAGGCGTCGAGATCGGTGCCCTCGACCAGCGTCGTCTCGACGCCGTAGCGCGGCAGATGGTCCTCGATGATGTAGCGACAGGAACCGAACAGCGCGCTCGCCGCGACGACATGGTCGCCGGCGCGCACCGGCGCCATCATCGCCGCTGTGACCGCCGCCATGCCGGTCGCGGTGGCGCGACAGGTCTCGGCGCCCTCGAACGAGGCCATGCGGGCCTCCAGCATCGCCGTCGTCGGGTTGCCAAGCCGGCCGTACTGGAAGCCGGGATCGGTGTTCAGGAAGCGGCCTTCGGCCTGCGCCGCGTTGTCGTAGACATGGCCCTGCGTCAGGTAGAGCGCCTCGGAGGTCTCGCCGAACTGCGAACGCTGGATGCCGTCATGGACGAGGCGGGTCTCGGGGTGCAGCTTGGCTGCGGCTTTGTCCGGTGACGGCATGGAACTCTCGATCCGTTCTTTATAACGGACAGGAGCAGTATCAGCTCCCAAGGAGTTCGTAAAGAAGAACGGAATTTCCTTTTTTAGGGAACCTCGGCGGGAGGAAACGCCTCCCGCTCAGCCTTGCTGTTCGTTCGAGCGCCCAAGCGGTTTGAGGAAGCCGGTGAGGTCCGCCGTGACATGATGGACATGACCCGCCTCGATCGCGACCTGTTCCCAGGCTTCGCGGAAGGGGTCGGGCGTCTGCGGCACGATCAGCACGGTCTTCATGCCCAGGTCGCTCGGCACGATCAGGTTCTTCTCGATATCCTCGAACATCGCGGCGCGGCCGGGATCAACTGAATGCTTGGCGAGGAAATTCTCGTAGGTCGCGCGCTCGGGCTTCGGCAGGAAGCCGGCATGGACGATGTCGAAGATGTCCTCGAACTGGTCGAGGATGCCGAGCTTGCCGGCGACGTTCTTGGCGTGGCCGACCGAGCCGTTGGTCAGGATCAGCTTGCGGCCGGGCAGCGCCGCGAGCGCCGCGCCGAGCTCCGGATTGGGCTCGAGCAGCGTCAGGTCGATGTCATGGGCGAAGTCGAGGAACTGGTCCGGATCGATCCGGTGCTCCTCCATCAGTCCCTTCAGCGTCGTGCCGTAGCGGTGATAGTAATATTGCCGCAGCGCATGCGAGGACAGGCCGTCCAGCCCGAACAATTCCTGCAGGAACAGCGTGATGCGCTCGTTGACCTGCGGCCAGACGCGGCTCTCATGCGAGTAGAGCGTGTTGTCGAGATCGAAGATCCAGTGGTCGACATGCGCGAAGCCTTCCGCCGTCAGGGGCGGGGTCGCGGCGGGTGTATCTGCGAGTATTGTCATTGGACTCCGAGATGTGGCGAGCCGGAGTCTGCGCCGCAAGTCCTTGGCGGGGGCTTAATCGCGGCGCTGCTTCACGCCGTCATGGTCGGGCTTGACCCGACCATCTCGGAAACCAGCGCCTACTGGTCATGAGATTCCCGGGTCGGAGCTTCGCTCCGCCCGAGAATGACGGCCGATCAACGTCGGATGATCGTGCCGGCGCCGGTATCGGTGAAGAGCTCGATCAGCGCCGCATGCGGCACCTTGCCGTCGAGGATGACGACGGCTTCCACGCCCTTTTCCAGCGCGTAGATGCAGGTCTCGATCTTCGGGATCATGCCGCCGGAGATCGTGCCATCCGCGATCAGGTGGCGACATTCCTCGATCGTCAGCTCGGAGATGAGCTGCTTGTCCTTGTTCAGGACGCCCGGCACGTCGGTGAGCAGCAGCAGGCGCTTGGCGTTGAGCGCGCCAGCGATGGCGCCGGCGAAGGTGTCGGCATTGACATTGTAGGTCTGGCCGTCGGCGGCGGCGCAGACCGGCGCCAGGACCGGGATCAGCTCGGCCTTCAGCACCGCGTCGAGCACGGTCGTGTTGACCTTCTCGGGCTCGCCGACGAAGCCGAGATCGAGCACTTCCTCGATCTTGGAATCAGGATCGACGATGGTCCGCGTCACCTTGCGGGCGGTGACCATGTTGCCGTCCTTGCCGCAGAGCCCGATGGCGCGGCCGCCCTCGCGGGTGATGTAGCCGACGATCTCCTTGTTGACCGAACCGGCCAGAACCATCTCGACGACCTCGACGGTCGCCTCGTCGGTGACGCGCAGGCCCTGCTTGAACTCGGACTGGATGCCGAGCTTCTTCAGCATCGCCGCGATCTGCGGGCCGCCGCCATGGCAGACCACCGGCTTCAGGCCGGACTGCTCGAGCAGCACGATATCCTCGGCGAAATCCTCGGCGGTGGCCGCGTCGCCCATGGCGTTGCCGCCATACTTGATGACGATGATCTCCTGGTCGTAGCGCTGCATATGCGGCAGCGCCTGGACCAGCAGCTCGGCGGATTGCGACGGCGTCAGATGGGGATGGTCGGTCATTCGGGCAGGCTCCGCGCGGCCGCAAGGACAGATGCGGGGCGCTTCTAGCCGAACTTACGCGGCGGTGGAAGAACGCCGCGCGCCGCTCAGCTGCGCTTCGCGGTCACGGCGGCGACGGCCAGACCGAGCCAGCCGCCGAGCATGAACCAGCCGCCGATCGGCGCGGCGCGCGGAAACAGCCCCTCATTGGCGAAGCCGCGCCGGGCGAGGTCGGCCGCGAACAGCGTTGCGCCGAGGATGATCGCCGAGAGCGCGACCCGCGCCAGCAGATCCTGGAGATGCCCGCCCCGGCGCGCCGCAGTGGCGCCGATGATCACCGAGGCATGGAACAGCAGCATCTGCCCGGCTGTCTGGACATTGGCCGTGCCGGTGATGTGGGCGGCCGCCGCCAGCAAGGCGACGCCGGCGAAGCCCATCAGGGCGGCGAGGGCAAGATGCAGGCGCGTCGCCGTCATCGGGCTTCAGCCGTGCTCGGCCAGCACGCGGCCGATCGCGGCGCGGAATTCCGGCAAGCCGGCGCCCGTCTCGCTAGAGGTCAGCAGCACCTCCGGGAAAGCCGCCGGGCGGCGCTTGATCTCGTCATAGGTCGCCTCGGTCATGAAGGTCTGGTCGGCCTTCTTCAGCGCGTCGCCCTTGGTCAGCACGACCTGATAGGACACGGCGGCCTTGTCGAGCGTCTCCAGCACGGCGCCGTCGACATCCTTGATGCCATGGCGGGCATCGATCAGCACATAGACGCGCATCAGGTTCGAGCGGCCACGCAGGTAATCGTGGATCAGCCGGGTCCAGGCCGCGACCTTCTCCTTGCCGACGGCGGCATAGCCGTAGCCCGGCATGTCGACGATGGTCGGCGCATGGGGCGAATAAACCGGAACCGGCTTTTCGCGCGAGCGCTTGCTGCCTTGAGATACTGCCCCGGTGGGCTCCTCGTGCGCGACCTGCCGGAAGAAATTGAGCTGCTGCGTCCGGCCGGGCGTATGCGAGGTCCGCGCCAGCGCGTTGCGCCGCGTCAGCGCGTTGATCAGGCTCGACTTGCCGACATTGGAGCGACCGGCGAAGGCGATCTCCTGGCCGATCATCGGTGGCAGGTCGTCGATCTTGGTCGAGGCCCAGACGAAATCCCACGGGCCCTCGAAGAGCTTGCGGGCGGCCTCGATCTCCTCGGCGTCATAGGGCTTGGTCGTCGATGTGGTCATGGGCTCCTGCCTACACGGCCCGGCGCAGCGCGTCGATATCGGCGCCCTGGATCGCGTCGACATGGCGCGCGATCCTGTCGGCCTCCCAGTCCCACCAGCGGATCGCCAGCAGTTCGGCCACGATCTCGGGCGCAAAGCGCATCTTCACGACGCGGCCGGGATTGCCGGCGACGACCGCATAGGCAGGCACGTCCTTCGTCACTTGCGCCCGCGTGCCGATGATCGCGCCGTCGCCGATCGTGACGCCCGGCATGATCACCGCCTCGCGCCCGATCCAGACATCGTTGCCGATCACCATGTCGCCGCGATTGTTCGGGCCGGGGCGCTTCAAATCCGAGGGATCGCCGAGGCCGAACATCTGGAAGGGATACGTCGAGAACCCGCCGATCGGATGGTTGGCGCCGTTCATGATGAACTGCGCCGCCTGCGCGATCGCGACGAATTTCCCGATGATCAGGCGGTCGCCGATGAAGTCGAAATGATAGCGCACGCAGCGGGCGACGAAATGCTCCGGCCCGCGCGAGTCGTCATAGTAGCTGTAGTCGCCGACCGCGATCAGCGGGTGGTCGACCACCGCCTTCAGGAAGGCCGTGCCTTTCCAGCCGGGGATCGGGTGGCGCGTGCTCGGATCGGGTAGCGGCATCGTTTCGATGGTGTTGGCTTCAAAAGCGAAGGGCGGGAAACCCCGCCCTTCGATCACTCACTTCTTGTTGCTGTTGGCGGGGTTGGGTGCGCCGCCGGCTGCTGCCGGCTTCTTGCCGAACATGCCCTTGAGATTGTCGAACAGTTCGATCTTCACCCCGTGCTTGCGCATGATGTAGCCCTGCTGGATCACCGAGAGCAGGTTGTTCCAGCTCCAGTAGATCACCAGGCCGGCCGGGAACGAGCCGAGCAGGAAGGTGAAGAACACCGGCATCCAGGTGAACATCATCTTCTGCACCGGGTCCGGCGGCTCCGGGTTCATCTTCATCTGGATGAACATCGTGATGCCCATGATGATCGGCCACAGGCCCAGATGCAGGAAGGCCGGCGGGGTGAAGGGCAGCAGGCCGAACAGGTTGAACAGGTTCGTCGGGTCCGGCGCCGCGAGATCGTGGATCCAGCCGAAGAACGGCGCGTGCCGCATCTCGATGGTGATGAACAGGATCTTGTAGAGCGCGAAGAACACAGGAATCTGCAGCAGCACCGGCCAGCAGCCGGCGACCGGATTGATCTTCTGCGTCTTGTAAAGCTCCATCAGAGCCTGCTGCTGCTTCATCTTGTCGTCCGCGTAGCGTTCGCGGATCGCCGTCATTTCCGGCTGCAGCGCCTTCATCTTCGCCATCGAGGCGTAGGACTTGTTGGCGAGCGGGAAGAACAGGATCTTCAAGAGCACCGTGACCAGCAGGATCGCGACGCCGAAATTGCCGACATGCTTGTAGATCCAGTCGAGCACGAAGAAGAGCGGCTTGGTGATGAAATAGAACCAGCCCCAGTCGATCAGCAGCTCGAAGCGCTTGATGCCGAGATTCTTCTCGTAACCGTCGACGGCCGCGACTTCCTTGGCGCCGGCGAAGAGCCGGGCATTGGCGGAAGCGGTGGCGCCCGGCGCGACCGCGACGCTCTCGCCGAGGAAATCGGCCTGGTAGGTATGGCCGGTGCCGGTCTGGACCGCGGAATAGCGGCCGTCATACTTGCGCTGCTGGTCGGGGATGACCGCGGCCGCCCAGTACTTGTCGGTGATGCCCACGAAGCCGCCGACGGCGTCCTTCCAGACCTTGCCGGTGGTCCCCGGCGAGAGCAGCGGCTCCTTGTCGAGCTTGTCGTAGGTGTATTCCTGCAGGCCCTGCTCGCCGAGATTGCCGACGAGGCCCTCGTGCAGCACGTAATAGCCCAGCGTCACTGGCTTGCCCTGGCGGACGATCTGTCCGTAGGGGAACAGGTTCACGGCGGCGCTGCCCTTGTTCTCGACCTCGTCGCGGATCGTGAACATGGCGTTGTCATCGATGCTGATGACGCGCCGGAAGGTCAGGCCCTGGCCATTGTCCCAGCTCAGCGTCACCGGCTTGGCCGGGGTCAGCACCTGGCTGTCGGCGGTCCAGACCGTCGTCGCGTTCGGCAGTGGGATGTTGCTGCCCGGCGCCGCGACCCAGCCGAAATCGGAATAATAGGCGTTCGGGCCGCCGAGCGGCGAGAGCAGGACGATATTCGCGCTCTTCGGATCGACGGTTTCGCGATAGGCCTTGAGAGAGACGTCGTCGATGCGCGCGCCGGTCAGCGAGATCGAGCCGCTGATCTTGGGCGTATCGATCCGGAGGCGCGGGCTCGCGGCCAGCGCCTGTTCGCGGGTGCCGAGGGTTTGCGTCGCAGCGGTGCCGGGCGCGGCCGAGCCTGCGGGCTGGCCGGGAGCGGGGACGGAGCCGGGAGTAGCCGGCGCCTGCTGGCTCTGGGCCTGCTGTGCTTGCTGCGCGGCCTGCTTCTGCTTTTCCATCTGCGGCACGCCGTAGAAGAACTGCCAGCCGAGCAGCACGACCACGGACATGACGATCGCGAGAAGCAGATTGCGGTTGTCTTCTTTCATCATGGTCGGAAACGGATCTCGCTTGGTCCGGTAAAGGCGCGGCGGGTCAGGCTTGCGAAGGCGTGCCGCGCTTGGGGGGCGGGCGGCGCCTGTCGGCAAAGGCTGCTTCACGCGGCTTGTGAGGCTTTGCCCGGTCGATGGCAATCGAAAGATCGGCGACGAGCGTCTGAAATTTGGCGCCGAGCACGTCGGAGCGCGCGACGATCACGACGTCGCAGCGCCGTTCGGTCTGGCTGGCGAGCGCCTGCTTGGCCGCTTCGCGCAGGCGCCGGCGGATGCGGTTGCGCTTCACGGCATTGCCGGTCTTGCGCGAGGCGGTGAGGCCGAGCCGCAGGGCCACGGGTTCGCCGCCCTTGCGGGGCTCGTCGGGCGCGGCATCGCGCACCTGCGCCATGAAGGCGGACGAACGAAAACGGCGGCCGTGATCGGCCGCCGCCAGGAATTCTTTGCGTTGCGTCAGACGGGCGAGGCGCATGGCGATTGGCCTGTCTTCCGAAACCGGCGCGCTATCGTGACGCGCCAGGGCTCGTCAGGCCGACAGGCGCTTGCGGCCGTGGGCGCGGCGAGCGGCGATGACCTTGCGGCCACCCTTGGTCGCCATGCGAGCGCGATAGCCGTGGCGGCGCTTGCGAACCAGCTTGCTGGGTTGATAGGTTCTCTTCACGGTCCGTCTCCGGGGCCTTTATGAGCACGACGGCCGCGGCTTTCCGGGGAAAGCATGGCCAACCGAGCCTGTCATGCGATAAGGGTCGGCGCCGCCTTTCGGCTGCGCAGGTCGCGGGCTTATGACGGATGGACGACACCAAGTCAACGCCAAACTGGCAGATTTGACGCCGGCTGCGACGAAGCTTCGCGGCCTCGCGATGCCGGCTTGCGATTCTCCGAGACATCCCCGATATAGCGGGCGGGAGGTTGGCGAGGGACGTCTCACTCGCCAACCGGGTCAGGTCCGGAAGGAAGCAGCCCTAACGAGACCGAACGGGTCTTCGTCCAGCCTCCCACCTCATGCGCCCATCAAAGCGCCGGACCGGATTGCGGAACCGGCGCGGCGCCATTGACCCTCGCCTCCCGATTGGCGAAACCAGTTTCCATGACCGACCCAATCGACGCCGCCTCTGCTGACGAACCGGGATTCGCCGGTTTCGATCCGGCGCCCGCGCCGCAAGCCGCCGCTATGGGAGCGCCCGCGCCCTATCGCGTGCTCGCGCGGAAATATCGGCCGGCGCATTTCGGCGACCTGATCGGCCAGGAAGCGATGGTGCGCACGCTGACCAACGCCTTCGCGGCCGGGCGCATCCCGCAGGCCTGGATGTTGACCGGCGTGCGCGGCGTCGGCAAGACCACGACCGCCCGCATCCTGGCGCGCGCGCTGAACTTCCAGACCCCTGACGGGCAGGGCAGCCCGACCACGGACCTGCGCGAATTCGGCATCCATTGCCGCGAGATCATCGAGGGCCGCCATATCGACGTGATGGAGATCGACGCCGCCTCGAACAACAGCGTCGACAACATCCGCCAGATCAACGACGCTGTGCGCTATGCGCCCGTCTCCGCGCGCTACAAGGTCTATATCGTCGACGAGGTGCACATGCTCTCGACCGGCGCCTTCAACGCCTTCCTGAAGACGCTGGAGGAGCCGCCGCCGCATGCGAAGTTCATCTTTGCGACGACGGAAATCCGCAAGGTGCCGATCACGGTGCTGTCGCGCTGCCAGCGCTTCGACCTGCGCCGCGTCGAATCCGACGTGCTGGTCGATCATCTCGCCAATATCTGCCGGGCGGAGAGCGTCGATGCCGAGCAGGAGGCGCTCGCTGCCGTCGCCCGCGCCGCCGAGGGTTCGGTGCGCGATTCCCTCTCGATCCTCGACCAGGCGATCGCCCATGCGGCGGGCCGGATCACGCTCGACGATATCCGCTCGATGCTCGGCCTTGCCGACCGGGCCCGCGTGATCGATCTCTTCGAAGCCGTGATGAAGGGCGACATCGCCGCCGCGCTCGGCGAATTGCGCGCGCAATACGATGCCGGCGCCGATCCGGTCGTGGTGCTGAACGACCTCGCCGAGTTCACCCATCTCGTCACCCGCCTCAAGCTCGTGCCCGAGGCGGTCAAGGACAACAGCCTCGCCCAGGCCGAGCGCGTGCGCGGCGGCGATTTCGCCCAGCGCCTTTCGGTCCGCATCCTCGCCCGCACCTGGCAGATGCTGCTCAAGGGCATTGCGGAAGTGAAGCAGGCCGATCGGCCGGTCATGGCGGCCGAAATGGTCCTCGTGCGCCTCGCGCACGCCGCCGACCTGCCGACGCCGGATGAGGCGCTGAAGATGCTGCGCGATGGTACGGGCTCCGTCCCCGCCGGCAACAGCGGTGGCAATGGCATGGGCATGCCGCGCCCGCCCTCAGGCGGCGGCAACACCGCGCTCGCCGCCCGCCCGATCCTCGCCAGCGCCAATCCCGCCCCCACCCCGGTCGCGCGCACCGTTGCCGCGCCGATGGCGATCGTCGCCACGCTGGAGGATGTCGTCGCGCTGGCCTCCCAGCACCGCGACATCACGCTCAAGATCGCGTTGGAGCGCGATATCCGGCCCGTGCGCTTCGAGCCCGGCCGCATCGAGTTCTCGTTGGCCGAGGGCGCTTCGCGCACCCTCGCGCAGGACCTGTCGCGTCGGCTCAAGGAATGGACCGGCCAGACCTGGATGGTCGCGGTCGTCAATGACGAGGGCGGCGCCACGATGCGGGAGCAGGCGGCGGCCGCGAAGGACCAGCGCGAGAGCGATGCGGCGGCTCACCCGTCGGTCAAGGCGGTGCTGGAGCGCTTCCCCGGCGCGCGCATCGTCGATGTCCGCGATCCCCGCGCCATCGCCGCGGCCGAAATGGCCGCTTCGACGCCGACCGAAGACGAATACCTGCCCGATGCCGAGCCCCTGTTCGACGATTCCGAACCGGATTTCGACGGCATCGATTTCTGACGATTGCGAGGAGGATTTCCCGTGCGTGACATGATGGGCCTGATGAAGCAGGCGCAGCAGATGCAGCAGAAAATGGCCGACATGCAGGCCGAGCTCGACAATATCGAGGTCGAGGGCGGCGCCGGCGGCGGCATGGTCACGGTGACGATGTCGGCCAAGGGCGCGCTCAAGGGTGTGAAGATCGATCCCAGCCTGATGGTGCCGGACGAGCGCGAGATTCTCGAGGACCTGATCGTCGCCGCCGCCAACGATGCCCGCACCCGCGGCGAGCGCGTCATGCAGGAGCGCATGGCCGAGATCACCAAGGGCCTGCCGATCCCGCCGGGCATGAAGTTGTTTTGAGCATGGCGCGAGCCGCCCGGAATGACGGGGTAGCCTGATGTCCCGCGCCATTGCCGGTCCCGAGATCGAAAGGCTGATCCAGCTCCTGGCCAAGCTGCCGGGGCTCGGGCCGCGCTCGGCCCGGCGGGCCGCGCTGCATCTCGTCAAGAAGCGCGAGCAACTGCTCGGCCCGCTCTCCGAGGCGATGGCGGTGGCGCGCGAGCGCATCGTCGTCTGCGCCCGCTGCGGCAATGTCGATACCAGCGACCCCTGCGGCCTCTGCACCGATCCGCGCCGTGACGATTCTCTGATCGTCGTCGTCGCCGACATCTCCGATCTCTGGGCGCTGGAGCGTTCGGGCGCGGTGTCCGGCCGCTATCATGTGCTGGGCGGCGTGCTCTCGGCGCTTGACGGCGTCCGCCCCGAGCATCTGTCGCTCGACGCGCTGGTGGCGCGGGCTTCCGATCCGGCGGTGAAGGAGGTCATCCTCGCGCTCAACGCCACGGTCGACGGCCAGACAACGGCGCATTTCATCACCGACCTCATGGCGCATCTGCCGGTCAAGGTGACCAAGCTCGCCCATGGCGTCCCTGTCGGCGGCGAACTCGATTATCTCGACGACGGCACGCTGGCCGCCGCGATCCGCCAGCGCACGGGCTTCTGAGGCGACCTCAGAACTTGTAGGCGACGCTGGCGCGGGCGCTGTGGGTCGAGAGGTCCTGCGAGCCGGTCAGGCCCGGGAAGGCGCCGGAGCTGGCGAAGCGGTTCCGCCCGAAATCGGTGTAGCGGTATTCGGCGCCGAGGATCAGGTTGTCGGTGAAGGCGAAGTTGACGCCGGTACCGATAGTCCAGCCGGTCCGTGCGCTCGTCAGCCGCTCGCCGAAGCCGCCGCCGGGCGTGAAGACGCGCCGCTCGTATTCGGTGAAGGAGACGCCGCCGGTGCCGTAGACCATCCAACGGTCGAAGGCGAGGCCGAGGCGGGCGCGGGCCGAGCCCTGCCAGTCCTGGCTGACGCGGGCGGAGAGGCCGATCCCGTCGAAGCGGCTGCGGTTGTCGAGGGCTTCGACATCGCCCTCGATGCCGAGAACGATGCCGCCGAGCTGGTAGTTGAAGCCGGCATGCGCGCCGCCGAAGGCGGTATCCTCGCCGGCACGGAAGCTGACGGGGGCGAAACCGCCGCCCGGTGCACTGATCCGTACCCGGCTGTCGCCCCAGGCATAGCCGCCCTGAAGGCCGGCATAGAAGCCGCTCCAGGAATAGAGCGCCGGCAGGTCCGGAGCCGGCGGCAGGGCGATCTTGCGCAGGTCGGCCGCTCCGGCCGCGCCCGACAGCAGGATCGCGAGGCCCGTCAGGCCGGTTCTGAACAGCTTCGTCATCGGGCGTATCCGGAAGGACAGACAAGCGCCTGCCGCTCGCGGCTGCGCCCCGCCATAACGAAGCATTAAGGTTAACAACCGGCTAAGCCGTGCCTTCCCGGGTTCCGCATCGGAACGATTGCGGCCGGATGCGGTTGCTCGCATGCTTGCAGGCGTGAACTGGCTGCGGAGAAACGGGTCCGACATGGCTTTCCTGAAACGGATCACGGGCGCCGCCGGGATCGGGGTCGCGCTCGGCTATCTGTCGGGATTGCTGTCCGACAAGCTCGGGCGGCATCGGGAGGAAGCGGTGCGCGGCCGGCTGGCGAAGACGCCGCTGCAGATGACCTGGCTCGGCTGGAAGGACGTGCTGCTGCGCTTTGCCGGCAACGTCGCCGAGAACCGCCTCTCGTCGCTGGCGGGTGCGGTCGCCTTCTTCACCCTGCTCTCGCTCGTGCCGGCCTTGTCGCTGATGGTGACGCTCTATCGCTACTTCACCGATCCCGGGACCATTGCCGAGCAGCTCGACACGGTGACGACGATGTTCCCACAGGCAGCACGCGAGCTGATCCACGAGCAGGCGGTCAGGCTCTCGACCCAGTCCGGCTTCGTCCTGTCCACGACCTTCTATGTCAGCCTGCTCGTCGCGGCCTGGTCGGCCAATGCGGCGGTGAAGGCGATCTTCGACGCGCTCAACATCATCTATCGCGAGACCGAGAAGCGCAGCTTCCTCAAGCTCAATGCGATCTCGCTCTTCACCACGGTCAGCGGCGTCGTCCTGCTCACGGCCGCGCTGATCGCCATCGCCAGCCTTCCCGTCGTGACCGCGCTGTTTCCCTTCCATTCCGAGCTGGAGCGCCTGATCGGGCTGGTGCGCTGGCCGGCCTTCTTCGTCGTGGCGACCTTCTCGATCGCGATCCTCTACTGGATCGGCCCGAGCCGGGAGCGCATGCGCTTCATCTGGGTCATGCCCGGCGCCATTGCCGCCGCTCTGCTCTGGGGCGCGGCCTCCTATTGCTTCTCCTGGTATGTCTCGACGCTGGGCAATTACACGGCGGCCTATGGCTCGCTCGCGACCGTCGTGGTGTTCATGACATGGCTCTGGCTCTCGGCGATGATCGTGCTGGCCGGCGCCGAGCTCAATGCCGAGCTGGAGCACCAGACGGCACATGACACCACCACCGGCCGGCCGAAGCCGCTCGGCCAGCGCGGCGCCACGATGGCCGATCGGGTCGGCCCGCCCAGGGCGGAGTGATGCTCGACCCGCAGGGCACGCGTCAGGACGATCTGCGCACCGGCAAGGGGCCATGGCGCCCGGCCCTGGTGCGGCCCGCGGGACAAGAGATCAAGGCTGACACGCGTTGCGACATCGCCATCATCGGCGGCGGCATCACCGGGGCCCTCGTTGCCGAGCACCTGACGGCGATGGGCCGCGACGTCGTCCTGATCGACCGCGAGCGGGAAGGCTTCGGCAGCACGGCGGCTTCGACCGCGATGCTGCAATGGGAAATCGACCTCCGATTGTCGGAACTGGCGGCATTGCATGGCTTCGCCGCAGCCGCCGAGGTCTATCGGTTGAGCTTCCAGGCGGTTGCGGGCCTGCGCGGACTGGCCAGTGAACTCGCGCTCTCCTGCGGGTTTTCAGCCCGCCAGACCGTCTATCTCGCGGCGGGCGAAAGTGGCCCGCGCGAACTTCGGGAGGAAGCCGCCCTGCGCGAGCGCGCCGGGTTGCCCGGCAGTTTCGTCGAACACCCCGCACTCCGCGAGGCCTTCGGCTTCGACCGGGCGGCGGCCATCGTCTCGCCCGGTTCGGCTGAGGCCGACCCGCTCAGCCTGTGCCACGGTCTCCTCGGAGTATCCGTGCAACGCGGAGCGCGATTGATCCGCGACGAGGCCGTGGGCTTCGACGGGGCCGGTCGCTCGGCCGCCGTCACCCTCGCGAGCGGGCGGGTGGTCGAGGCCGGCAGCATCGTGCTCGCCACCGGCTATGTCATGCCCGACATCGTCAGGGACGATCTGCATCGTGTGGCGTCGAGCTGGGCGATCGCGACGGTTCCGCAGGTGCCGCAGGTGCTCTGGCCCGGACCCGCGCTCGTCTGGGAGGCGTCGGAGGATTACTGCTACTGCCGCACGACCACGGATGGCCGTATCGTCTTCGGTGGCGAGGATGAGGATTTCGACGATCCCGACCGGCGCGACGAGCTCGGCCCGTCGAAAACCAGGGCCTTGCAGGCGCGGCTGCACGCCCTGATCCCGCAGGCCAGCCTTGATCTCGATCATGCCTGGTCCGGCGCCTTCGGCCAGACCGGAGACGGCCTGCCATTGATCGGGCGCGTGCCCGGCCATCCGCGCCTGCTCGCGGCCTATGGCTATGGTGGCAACGGCATCACCTTCAGCTTCATGGCCTCGCGCCTGATCGGGGCTCTGGTCAGCGGGCGGGAGAAGCGCTGGTTCCGCCATTTCGCCATCGATCGGCCGCGCCCCGGCTGAAGCCCGTCATTGCAGCCATGCAATCGCAGTCTTGCCGGCCGGGTGGGCGACAAGATCGGGCGGAAGCGCCATCTTGAGGCTGCGGCCGGCAGGGTCGCCGCGAAAGGATTTGCCATGGTCGCAACGATCGAACGGACGGCCTCCGCCGCCATTCTCGAAGCTCACAAGGCGCCCATCTTCATCGGCGCTGTGACGCTGCGGGCGCATGATCTCACCGCGCTGACCGCCTATTATCGCGATGCGATCGGCCTTCGCGTCATCCGGCAGGATGCGGCAAGCGCCGATCTCGGCGTCGGCGGGCAGGTGCTCGTTCGGCTGGAAGCCGGCGCGGCGCGGCCGACCTCGACTGCCGGCCTGTTCCATCTCGCCATCCTGTTGCCGTCCAGGCAGGACCTCGCCAACTGGCTGAGGCATGCGGCGATCACGCGGATTCCCCTCGAAGGCGCCTCCGACCACCTCGTCAGCGAGGCGCTCTATCTCTCCGATCCCGAAGGCAACGGCATTGAGATCTATCGCGACCGCACGCGGGCGGAATGGCCGCGCAAGCCCGATGGCGGCATCGCCATGGCGACCGAGCGGCTCGATCTCGACAAGCTCTTGAGCGAAGCTGACGAGGCCGCCTATGCCGGCATGCCCGAGGGCGCCGGGATGGGCCATATCCATCTGCGCGTCGGGGACGCGGCGGCAGCCGAGGCCTTCTACCGCGACCTGCTCGGCTTCGACCTGATGGTGCACTATCCCGGCGCGAGCTTCCTCGCCAGCGGCGGCTATCATCACCATATCGCCGGCAACATTTGGGGCAGCCGCGGCGCAGGCCCGCGCCGGCCCGGCGAGGCCGGGCTCGACCGTTTCGAGCTAGTCGCCCGCGACGAAGCTGATTTCGCGGCGATGCGCCAGCGCATTCTGGCAGCCGGCGGGAACGAGTCCGATGGCGCGCCGACGGTCGCCGATCCCTGGAACAATCGATTGGTTCTGGTGCGCTGAGACGTCGCTAGCGCGTCAGCAGATGCGAGCGGCGCGTCCCGCTCGTATCGGGCGCAAAGCCGTTGGCTTCCCAGAAGGCGCTTGCGCGCGGATCGGCGGCGCGCAACGAGAGCCGCGGCGCCAGATCGAGCCCCTGCTGGATCAGTGCGGCAGCCAGCACGTGCCCGATGCCGGCGCCGCGATGCAGCGGCCGGACATAGACATGCCGGACGCGCAGCAGATCAGGCGCAGGGTCGTAAGGGTCGGGCGTCAGGGCGCCGATGCCGGCGAGCTCACCCTCATGGAAGGCGGCGAAGGTGACGAAGCGCTCGTCCCCACCACCATAATGGCCGGCGAGCCATTCCTCGCGCAGCCCCTCGATGAAGCGGTAGCTTTCCGCGCTCGCCTCATGGCGCAAGGCCTCGAAATCGTCCGGCAGGCTCTCCGCCAGCCGGACGATCTGGATGGCCGTTGCGGTCACAGCCCCTCGAACAGAGCGCTGGAGATGTAGCGCTCGGCGAAGGAGGGGATGATCACCACGATGGTCTTGCCGGCGTTCTCCGGCTTGGCGCCGACTTCGAGCGCCGCCGCGACGGCAGCACCCGACGAGATGCCGGCCGGGATGCCCTCGCTCCTGGCCAGCGCACGCGCCGTCTCGAACGCCGTCTGGTTGCCGACGGTGACGACCTCGTCGATGATGCCGCGATCGAGGATGCCCGGCACGAAGCCGGCACCGATTCCCTGGATCTTGTGCGGGCCGGCCTGGCCGCCCGACAGGACGGGAGAATCCTCCGGCTCGACCGCGACCATCTTCACGCTCGCCTTGCGCGCCTTCAGCACCTGGCCGACGCCGGTGATGGTGCCGCCGGTGCCGACGCCGGAGATGACGATGTCGACCGCGCCATTGGTGTCGTTCCAAATCTCTTCCGCCGTGGTCTTGCGGTGGATCTCGGGATTATGCGGGTTCTCGAACTGCTGCGGGATGATCGAGCCTGCGATCTCGGCCTTGAGCTCCTCGGCCTTGGCGACGGCGCCGCGCATGCCGCCGGGGCCGGGGGTCAGCACCAGCTCGGCGCCGAGCAGGGCGAGCATCTTGCGCCGCTCCAGCGACATCGTCTCCGGCATGACGAGGATCAGGCGATAGCCGCGGGCTGCCGCGACGAAGGCGAGCGCGATGCCGGTATTGCCCGAGGTCGGCTCGATCAGCGTGCCGCCGGGCTTGAGCGCGCCGGAAGCCTCCAGCGCATCGATCATGTTGACGCCGATGCGGTCCTTCACGCTTGAGATCGGATTGAAGAACTCAAGCTTGGCGAGGATCGTCGCCTTGACCCCGCGCTCGGCCGGCAGGCGGTTGAGCTTGACCAGCGGCGTATCGCCGATCGTGTCGGTGATCGAGTTGTAGATGCGTCCGCGTCCGGGCGCCTTCGTCGTCTTCTGTGCTTCGGCCATGACATGACTCCTCTGGACGAGAGAACGTTCGGTCGCGACGCTAGATCAATTCACAGAATCTGTCGAATAAAGAAATAAATCACATGACTAAATCGTGAAATCGGATTTCGCTCCGGGCTCGCCGAAGACGGCCTTGGCCTGCGCCCTGCGACACAGTTCCTCGACCGTCACGGTGTCCAGCGCCGCGAGGAACGCCGCCGAAGCGTGCGCGACCTCGGGTCCTATGACCTCGTCGACCAGTCGCGATTGCGGCTCCGGTCCGAGCGCTTCCTCGATCGCTTCCTGCATCGCGGCGCGCGCGATGTCGCCGGCCGTGATCTTGCGGCGCTCGCGGGCGAGCTCGTAGCCGCCGCGCGGGCCGCGTACGCCCTTGAGGATGCCGACGCGCACCAGCGTCTGCAGCAGGGTTTCGAGATGGCGCGGCGGCAGGGCATGGCGCGCGGCGAGCAGCTTGGCGGCGACCGGCTGCGGCCTTGCATGCAGGGCGATATCGACCACGGCGGCGATGGCGAGCAGGCTGCGGCGCGAGAGCAGGATCATGGCCGCTTCTCTCCGCTGACGCCCGTCGAGCCGAAGCCGCCCGTGCCGCGCGCCGTGGCGTCGAGCCCTGCAACCTCGGTCAGGACGGCTCGCGTCACCGGTGCGATCACCATCTGCGCGATCCGGTCGCCGCGTGCGATGGCGAAGGGCTCCTGCCCGAGATTGATCAGCGGCACCTTGACCTCGCCGCGATAGTCGCTGTCGATCGTGCCGGGCGCGTTCAGGACTGTGACACCATGCTTGACAGCCAGCCCCGAGCGCGGACGCACCTGCCCCTCGAACCCCTCGGGTAGCTGCATGGAGAGCCCGGTTGGCACGAGCGCGCGTTCGCCCGGGGCGAGCGAAAAACCTTCGGCAATGGCGGCGCGCAGGTCGAGCCCGGCCGCGCCTTCCGTCTCATAGGCTGGCAAGGGCAGGTCGGCGCCGTGCGGGAGGCGTTGCAGCAGGACCGAGACCATCGCTCAATCCGTCTGCCGGGCCGGCGCGAGCCCCGCGATATGGGCGATCAGCCGCGCGGCGACCTCGCCCTTCGGCAGGGTCGGCCAGGTCTCGACGCCGGTCGCGGTAACCAGATGCACGGTATTGGCATCGCCGCCCATCACGCCGGTGCCGCCGACATCGTTCGCGACGATCAAGTCGCAGCCCTTCCTGCCCAGCTTGGCGCGGGCATAGTCGATCACGTTCTGCGTTTCCGCCGCGAAACCGACGACCAGCGGCGGGCGCCCGCTCTTGCGATGCGCGATCGTTGCGAGGATGTCGGGGTTCTCGACCAGCGAGAGCGGCGGCAGCGCCTTGCCATCCTTCTTCAGCTTGTCGGAGGCCGCATCGGCGACGCGCCAATCGGCGACGGCGGCGGCGAAGACCGCGATATCGGCCGGCAGCGCCGTCTCGACGGCGGCGAGCATCTCGCGGGCCGATTCGACATGGATGGTCTCGACCCCGGCCGGATCCGGCAAATTTACCGGCCCACTGACCAGCGTCACGCGCGCGCCAGCAGCCGCGGCCGCCGCCGCGATGGCATGACCCTGCTTTCCGGAGGAGCGGTTGGCGATGTAGCGCACGGGGTCGATCGGCTCATGCGTCGGCCCCGAGGTGATCAGCACATGCCGGCCTGCCAGAGAGCCTGTCGCAAGGTCACCGCCCGGCAGCCGGCCAAGGAAGCCGATGGCACGCTGGGCATTGGGCTTCTCGCCGGCGAGCGCGAGCTCGATCGCGGCGAGGATTTCCGGCGGCTCGGCCATGCGGCCCGGCCCACTCTCGCCACGCTCGGCCATGGCGCCGACATTGGGGCCGACGACGAGCACGCCGTCCTTTTCGAGTTGCGCCATGTTCCGGCGCGTCGCCGGGTGCTGCCACATGCGCGGGTTCATCGCCGGTGCGATCAGCACGCGCTTGTCGGTGGCGAGCAGCGCGGTCGAGGCGAGGTCGTCGGCATGCCCGTTCGCCATCTTGGCGATCAGGTCGGCGGTGGCGGGCGCGACGACGACGAGATCGGTCGAGCGCGAGAGCTGGATATGGCCGATGTCGGCCTCGTCGGTCAGCGAGAACAGGTCGGTGAAGCAGCGCTCGCCCGCCAGCGAGGACACGGTCAGCGGCGTGACGAACTGTTCGCCGGCCTTGGTCACGATACAGCGCGAGGCGATGCCGCGATCCTTCAGCCGGCGGATGACCTCCAGCATCTTGTAGGCGGCGATGCCGCCGCCGATGATCAGGAGAACGGAGCGGGAAGCAGACAAGGCGGCTCCTCGGGCAGCGCGAATGGCGAACTGTCCGTTACGTAGCATCAGCCGCGCCGCGCTGTCATGCGCGGCGCGTTGCCCCGCCTTCCTCAGTTGCGGGGCAGATCGGGCACCTTGTAGGCCGTCGTCGCCTTGATCCGCTCCATCGCGAAGCGCGACGTGACGTTCTTGAGCGGAATCGTCTCGATCAGCTTCTTGTAGAAGCCGTCATAGGCGGCCATGTCGGCGACGACGACGCGCAGCATGTAGTCGACATCGCCCGCCATCCGGTAGAACTCCATCACCTCCGGCATCGCCGCGACCATCTGCGCGAATTTCTCCAGCCACGGGCCGGAATGGTCCGCCGTCTCGATCTGGACGAAGACGGTGAGGCCGAGCCCGATCTTTTCGGGCGCGACCAGCGCGACCCTTTTCAGGATCACGCCGGCCTGTTCCAGCTTCTGGATGCGCTTCCAGCAAGGGGTCTGCGAGAGCCCGACGCGGTCGGCGAGCTCCGCGATCGAGATATTCGCGTCCGCCTGGAGCACGGTCAGAATCTTGCGGTCGATGGCGTCCATTCTTTCAAGCTCGCTATCTGGAGAAATTCGTTTCGCAGATTTCGCACGAAAGAGAAGAATTATCTTTTTCTAGCTCATCTATTGCATCCAGATAGAAAATCCTTTTCTCAATCTGTCAATGGGGGCTCGTTTGGGCCTGCTTTTGAAAGGGATTTGAACGATGGATCGCCGCCAGTTCCTCATCGCCGGGTCGAGCCTCGCGGCGGCCATGTCCTTCGCCGCTCCGGCCCGCGCCCAGAGTGTCGCCGCGCGTGTCGGCTATATCCCGATCGTCGGCACGGCGCCGTTCTTCGTCGCCAATGGCGAAGGCTGGCTGAAGCAGGGCGGCATCGATGTTGCCGTTACCGTCTTCGAATCCGGCCCGAACATGATCCAGGCGCTGGCTTCGGGTACAATCGACGTCTATGTCGCCGGCGTCGCGCCGCTCGCTGTCGCCCGCTCGCGCGGCATCGATATCCGCGTCGTCGCCTCGACCGCGATCGGCGAGAACGTCGTGGTCAGTGCGCCGTCGCTGACCAAGTTCTTCACGGCGGGCACCAATGCCGCCGCCGCCTTCAAGGCCTTCCGGGCCGCCAACGGCAAGGCCGCGCGCCTCGCCACCCAGCCGGCCGGCTCGGTGCCCAACACGACGCTGCAATACTGGCTCTGGGAGGTCGCGAAGGTCGACAAGGCCGATGTCGAGATCGTGCCGATGGGCATCGACGCGACCCAGCAGGCGATCCTCGCAGGCGCGGTCGATGGCGGCTCCGTCCGCGAGCCGGCGCTGACCATCCTCCAGACCCGCAACCCGCAGATCAAGCTCGTCGCCGGTGGTGAGGAGGTTTTTCCGGGCCAGCCCGGCACGGTCGTCGCCGTCTCCGGCGCCTTCGCCACCAAAAATCCCCAGGCCGTGCAGAACCTCGTCTCTGGCCTCGTCAGGGCAGCCGCTCTGATCAAGGCCGATCCGAACAAGGCCGCGCCCCATGTCGGCGCCGCCCTCGGCAAGGGCATCGTCGATCCCGAACTGATCCAGAAGGCGCTGGTCTCGCCGGCCAGCAAGTTCGAGATCGACCCGCGCAAGATCATCGAGCCGTCCCGTGCGATGCAGGCCTACCAGGTCAAGCTCGGCTCGCTGGAGAAGGAACTCCCCTTCGACGGACTGTTCGAGACCCAGTATTACGAGCGCGCGGTCAAGGTGGGCGGCTGATATCGTGACCACGCTTCGGGCTCCGGCCCTCGCCCTTCTGGGCCTCGTCGCCTTCCTCCTGCTCTGGGAGGCGATGCCCTTCTTCGGACTGGTGAATCCGGCTTTCCTGCCGGGGCCGAGCGCCCTGCCGAAAGCCTTCATGCGGGAGCTCTCCTCCGGCGCCTGGTTCGCGGCCATACTGGGTTCGCTCTGGCACTACTTCGTCGGTTTGTTCGTCGGCGCCGGCCTCGGCATCGCCTTCGGCGTGCTGATCGGTATGTCCCGGATCGCCGAGGAGGCGACGGCCTGGGTCGTTCGGGTATTACGGCCGATCCCCGGCCTCGCCTGGGTGCCCTTCGCCATCATCTGGTTCGGCGTCACGCCGGGCGCAGCGGTCTTCATCATCGCCATCGGCGTGTTCTGGATCGTCTTCTTCGCGGCGCAAGGCGCGATCCGCGGCGTCGACCGCGATCTCATCGAGGTCGCCGACGCCTTCGGCTTTCGCTCCCCCTGGCAGCGCCTGTTCAAGATCCTGCTGCCGGCGGCCCTGCCGGGCATCCTCGTCGGCATCAGGACGGCGCTCGGCCAGGCCTGGATGGCGGTGGTCGCGGCCGAGATCTTCGGCGTCGCCGGTGTCGGCCAGCGCATGATGCAGGCATCCAGCCTGCTCGCGACCGATATCGTCGTGGTCTACATGCTGACGATGGCGGCGCTCTACGGCCTGCTCGACACCGGCTTCGTCGCCTTCCAGAAATGGGTGCTGCGTTGGAAAGCGTGATCGATATCAGGGGTCTGTCGCTGACCTTCACCCGCGACGGCGAAGAGACCGAGGTCCTGCGCAAGCTCGATCTCTCGGTCGGCCGCGGCGAGTTTTTGGCCATCGTCGGCCCGTCCGGCGTCGGCAAATCGACCCTGCTGCGCGTCATCGCTGGCCTCGCCAAGCCGAGCGGCGGGGAGGTGGTCATCGACGCGAAAGACCGGACGCGCCGGCCGGTCGCGCTGGTCTTCCAGGATTCGCGCCTGCTGCCCTGGCGCAAGGTCGTCGCCAATGTCGGCTTCGGGCTCGAAGACCGCGCCCCCCGTGCCGAGCGTCTCGCCAAGGCGACCGCGATGCTCGATCTCGTCGGCCTCGCGCCGCTGGCCCAGCGCTGGCCGCATCAGCTCTCCGGCGGGCAGCGTCAGCGTGTTTCGCTCGCCCGCGCACTCGCCGTCGAGCCGGAAATCCTGCTGATGGACGAGCCTTTCTCGGCGCTGGATGCCCTGACGCGCGAGAACCTGCAGGACGAGCTGATCCGCGTCTGGCAGCGCACCGGCAAGACCGTGCTCTTCGTCACCCATGATATCGACGAAGCCGCCTATCTCGCGGATCGCGTCGTCGTCCTGTCGGGCGCGCCCGGCCAGATCATCGCCGAGCACCGCATCGACGCACCCCGCCCGCGCCGGCGTGGCGCGGCGGCGGAGGCCGAGATCGTGCGAGCGGTCCGCCAGGGCCTCGGCGCCGACATCGTCACCGACGGCGCCGCGATCTGACCAACTGCGCCGCTCCGCATAGGGGCGGCGACATCATGGCACGCTGCCTCCAGACGCCCGATCGCCCAGAATACTCCTGACCCCGCCTCACTGCCTTGTCATTGGCACGAAAGGGCGGATTGAGGCATGGGGTCGGGATGATCGGGGATTGCGACGGCATCATGCGGCTTCATTTCGGCAAGCGTTTCCTGCGCGGGGCAGTGCTGGCATTCGGGCTGGCGATTCCGGGCTTTGCGCTCGCCGCCGAATCCGCCGCCGTCACCTCGCCGCGCGTCACCGCGACCCTGTTGTCGAGCCGGGACGCGGTCGCGCCGGGCGAGCGCTTCAAGGTCGCGCTCGTCCAGAAGCTGGCGCCGCACTGGCATACCTATTGGCTGAATCCCGGCGATTCCGGCGAGCCGACCCAGATCAAATGGGATCTGCCGGCCGGCGCGACCGCCGGCGATATCCAGTGGCCGGCGCCCAAGGCGATCCGGGTCGAGCCCCTCGTCAATTTCGGCTTCGAGGGCACGGTCCTGCTGCCGCTCGAGATCACCGTCCCGGCCGATGCCAAGCCGGGCGAGAATTTTGCGCTGAAGGCCGAGGCGACCTGGCTCGTCTGCGAGAAGATCTGCATTCCCGAGGAAGGCTCCTTCACGCTCGATCTGCCCGTCGCCGCTGCAAGCACGATCGATCAGGCTGCCGAGGCGCGGATCGATGCCGCCATCGCGGCGCTGCCGAAGCCGGCGCCCTTCCGCGGCAAGCTGCGTGATGATGCCGGCAAGCTCGTCCTCGACCTGCCGGGATTGCCGGCAGGTGTCGCCGATCTGCGCTTCTTCCCGATCTCCGACACGCTGATCGAGCATGCGGCCGACCAGCCCTTTGTGGCCGGCGACAAGCCCGTCCTGACGCTGACCCGTTCGAGCGCCTTCAAGCTGGAGAAGCCCGAAATCTCCGGCGTCCTGACCTTCACGGAGGCGGGTGCGCCGAGGGCCTTGACCCTCCTCGCCGATGCCGATCCCGCCCTGATGGCGGCCGGCGCGACGGCTGCGCCTGAAACCCGCCCGACCGTCATACGCATTCCGATGCCGGCCGAGGGCGCCGATCTCACGCTCTGGGCGGCGCTTGCCTTTGCCTTCGCCGGCGGCCTGATCCTCAACCTGATGCCTTGCGTGCTGCCGGTGCTGTTCATCAAGGCGCTCGGCTTCGCGCAGCTCGCGCATCGCAATCGCTCCGAGGTCCGCGAGCAGGGCCTGCTCTTCCTCGGCGGCGTGCTCATCACATTCATGGTGCTGGCCGGCGCTGTGATCGCGCTGGGCAGCCTCGGCAGCAGCGTCGGCTGGGGCTTCCAGCTCCAGTCCCCGCCGCTGGTGATCGGGCTCGCCGTGGTCATGATCCTGATCGGCCTCAACCTGCTCGGCGCCTTCGAGATCGGTACCTCCGTGACCGGTCTCGGCGATGGCCTCGCCAGCCGGGGCGGGCGGCTCGGCGCCTTCATGACCGGCGTGCTTGCGGTCGTCGTCGCGACGCCCTGCACGGCGCCCTTCATGGGCGCGGCGATGGGCTATGCGGTGACGCAACCTCCGGCGGTGGCGCTGTCCGTCTTCATGGCGCTGGCGCTGGGCTTCGCCCTGCCTGTGGTCGCGCTCTCCTTCGCTCCGGGCCTGTTGCGCCTGCTGCCCAAGCCCGGCCGCTGGATGCTGGTGCTGAAACAGGCCTTCGCCTTCCCGATGTTCGCGACCGCGATCTGGCTGATCTGGGTCGCCTCGGTGCAGAGCGGCCCGCAGGGCGTGCTCGCGGCGCTCGTGGCCGTGCTGGCGGCGGGCTTCGCCGTCTGGCTCGTCGGCGTCACGCGCGGCTCTTTCGCGCGGCGTGCTTTCGGTTCGGTGCTGGCGGCGCTGGTCGTGCTCGGCGCCGGCTGGTTCACCGTTCAGAACGCCATTCCCGGCGCGGCGACCGAGGCGCGGGCCGGCGATATCGAGGCCTGGTCGCCCGAGCGCGTCGCAGCCCTGCAGGCGCAGGGCAAGCCGGTTTTCGTCAATTTCACCGCCGCCTGGTGCATCACCTGCATCGCCAACGAGCGCGTCGCGCTCTCCCGACAGGAGGTGAAGGACGCCTTTGCGAAGCTCGGCGTCGTCTATCTCAAGGCCGACTGGACCAATCGCGACAGCCGCATCGCCAAGGCGCTGGCCGAGCAGGGCCGCGCCGGCGTGCCGCTCTATCTGTTCTACCCCGCCCGCAGGGAGGCGCAGGCCGAGATCCTGCCGCAGCTCCTCACCGTGGACGGATTGATCGCCGCGGCCGAGCGTGCGGCCGGGCGCACCACGAAGACGGCAGCTCTGCCATAGGTTTTCGACATCAACCCAGGGAGACAGACATGCAAAGCCTGACCAGACAGACTTTCATCGCCGGCCTTGCCCTCGCGGGCCTCGCCTTCCCGGCAGCCGGTCTCGCGCAAGGCGCGGCCAAGGTGGGCGCCCCCGCTCCCGCCTTCCAGGCGGTCGATGTCGAAGGCAAGACGCGCAACCTCTCGGAGTTCGCCGGCAAGACGGTGATCCTCGAATGGACCAACCATGACTGCCCCTATGTCCGGAAGCACTATAACAGCGCGACCATGCAGAATCTGCAGAAGGACATGGCGAAGGAGGGCGTGGTCTGGCTCTCGGTGATCTCCTCGCCGCAGGGCGAGCAGGGGCATGTCGATGCCGCCAAGGCAAAGGAATTGACGGTCCAGCGCAACGCCGCCCCGGCCGGCATCCTGCTCGACCCGAACAGCAAGGTGGCGCGCGCCTATGGCGCGCAGACCACGCCGCACATGTACATCATCGATCCCAAGGGCACGCTCGCCTATATGGGCGCGATCGACGACAAGCCGACCTCGTCGGCGGCGAGCCTCGAAGGCGCCAAGAGCTATGTCCGCCAGGCCGTCGCCGAGCTCAAGGCCGGCAAGCCGGTCTCGGAAGCCAGCACCAAGGCCTATGGCTGCGTGGTGAAATATGCGCCGCTGAGCTGAGGCACGTAACCCAACGCGATCAGGAAGCGGCCGGGCTTTGCCCGGCCGTTGTCGTTTGGGCGCCTATTGCGACCTCGGCCCGAGATCGCGCGGCGCGGCGTTGATCGTGACGATCTGGCCGTTGCGCAGCTCGAGTACGGCGAGCCCGCGCTCGACCTGTCCGTCCGGACGGAAGCGGAAGACGCCGTCCGCCCCGGCGAAGCCCGAGCCGTTGGTCAGCACGGCCTCGGAGAAGCGCTGCGAGCCTTGCGTGCGCGCCAGCGCCGCCGCCAGCGAGACCGCGTCATAGGCCAGCGTCGCGGTGCGGGTCGGCGCGCTGTTGAAGCGCTGCTGGTAGCGCCCTGCGAAAGCGTTGAACCCGGCCGTGTCGGGCGAGGCGAACCAGCCGCCCTGGATCGCCGGCACGCGCGCGATGCTGGCGTCGTTCCACACGCCGGTGCCGAGCGGCTTGACCTTGGCCGGGTTGTAGCCGGCCTCCTGCAGGAGCTGGCCCACGGTCGGCATCGTGTCGGCGGCGGCCGGCACGAACAGGGCATCGGCTTGGGCGAGCGAGGGCATCAGGCGCTGGATCGCGGATTTCATCGCGGCCGGGTCCGAGCTGAAGCGCTCGATCGCGGCGACGCGGACACCGCGATTGGCGGCGGCCTGCTGGAACGCGGCTTCCACAACCTTGCCATAGGCGGTGTCCGGCACGAGCGCTGCGAAGGACTTGCGGCCCTGCTGGGCGGCATAGCCGATCACGCGGTTGACGTCGTTCTCGGGCGGGAAGGAGAGCAGGTAGACGCCGCGCGAGGCGACGTTGGAATCGCTGGAGAAGGCGATGACCGGCTTATTGGCGGCGCGCGCCACCTGCCCGACCGCCTGGACGGAGGGCGCGAAGAGCGGGCCGACGATCAGTTCTGCCCCTTCCGACAGGGCCTCCTGCGCCGCGGCGCGAGCGCCTTCCGGCGTGCCGCGATCGTCCTTGACCAGCAGCATCAGGTCGGCGTTCGGGAATTCGGCGAGCGCCATTTCTGCGGCGTTCTTCAGGGAATTGCCGACGACGGCGCCCTGGCCTTCGGCCGTCAACGGCAGGATGAGCCCGACCTTGACCTTGCCGGTGCCGATGGTCTGGCCGGTCGGCGCGCCGCCGCCGGCCGCGGGCGTGCCCGAATCGAAGCCCGGCAGGCCGGAGGTGCCGCCGCCGCAGGCCGCCAGCGCAAGCGGCAGCATCACGGCGAAGGCCCGTGCCTTGAACCGCAGGATCGGTGCGATATGCCGATGGTGGAACACGGGCGATCTCCAGTCGTGACCGGGCCGGCGAAACGCGGCCCGGCGATAGGTCCTGCGGAACTGTTCTACCCCCGGACCTCTCGTGCCAGTGCGGAAGCCTATTTTCAAGTTGTTAACTATAGGTTGCAGCGGTCGGCGCGCGCCTTGCCATGGCGCGGGCGCAGCCGCTGTGGCAGCGTGGCGCCATGTCGACCGATACCGCCGCCCGCCCCCCCAGCTACACCGCCTTCGGCCTGAAGGCCGAGGCCGAGCCGCTGGCGCCGGGCCTGCATATCGTCGCGACGCCGATCGGCAATCTCCGCGACATCTCGTTCCGGGCGCTGGCGACGCTCGCCGCCGCCGATGCGATCCTGGCCGAGGACACCCGGACGTCGAAGACGCTGCTGGCGCATTACGGGATATCGACGCCGCTCCTGCCCTATCACGAGCACAATGCCGCGCAGATGCGGCCCAAGGTGCTGGCGAAGCTGCGCGAGGGCGGCAAGCTCGCTTTGATCTCCGATGCCGGTACGCCGCTCGTCTCCGATCCCGGCTACAAGCTTGTCGCCGAACTGGTGGCGGAAGGCCTGCCCGTCACCGGCATTCCCGGCCCTTCCGCCGTGCTGGCCGCCTTGGTTCTGGCCGGCCTGCCGACCGACCGCTTCTTCTTCGAGGGCTTCCTCCCGCCGAAATCGGGAGGGCGCCGCACGCGCCTGACCGAGCTCGCCGCCATTCCCGGCACGCTGGTCTTCTTCGAATCGCCGCGCCGCCTCGCCGAGATGCTGACGGACGCCGCCGCCGTGCTCGGTGCACGTTCCGGCGCCGTCGCGCGCGAACTCACCAAGTTCTACGAGACGGTCCGGCGCGGCACCCTTCCGGAACTCGCCGCCCATTACGAGAGCGAGGAGGAGGCACGCGGCGAGATCGTCGTGATCATCGGCCCGCCCGGCGCCGCCGATCTCGTCACCAGCGACGAGGCGATCGACGAGCGCCTGCGCGCGGCCATGGCCAAGGTGTCGCTGAAGGAAGCGGTGGCGCAGGTCGCGGCCGAAACCGGCCAGCCGCGCCGCAAGGTCTATGCCCGCGCGCTCGAACTCACCCGCGACGATCCGTGAGCAGGGCCGGCGCCGATCCGGGCGGGCGCAGCCATAAGGCAAAGCGCTCGGGCCTGACCGGGCGCCGCGCCGAATGGCTCGCCATCCTCTGGCTCAGCGCCAAGGGCTATCGCCTGCTGGAACGGCGCTTCGGCGGCAAGGGCGGCGAGATCGATCTCGTGATGAAGCGCGGCCGCACCATCGCCTTCGTCGAGGTCAAGGCGCGCGGTCGGCTAGACGACGCCATGATCGCGATAACTCCGGAAAAGCAGCGCCTCGTCGAGCGGCGCATCCGGCACTGGCTCTCGCGCAATGCCTGGGCCATCGATCATCATTTGCGGGCCGATGCGGTCTTCCTGGCGCCCTGGCGCCGGCCGCGCCATGTCCCCGCCGCCTTCGCGCTTGTCCTCTGACGCAAGGCCACCCACTTGCAGGAACCCGGTCTGCGGTCCGATAAGAACCGCCTGCCTGCAACAGGAAGCCTGTCATGAGCCTCAACGTCGCCATCCAGATGGACCCGATCGAGCGCATCCGGATTGCCGGGGATACCGGCTTCGCGTTGATGCTGGAAGCGCAGGCGCGCGGCCACTCGCTCTACACCTACACGCCCGACAAGCTCTCGATGCGCGACGGCAAGGTCACCGCGCCGATGCGCCCGGTCAACGTGCGCGATGTCGATGGCGATTATTTCACCGCCGGCGCCGAGGAGAAGGTCGATCTCTCGACGCTGGACGTCGTGCTGCTGCGGCAGGACCCGCCCTTCGACATGGCCTATGTCACCACCACCCATATGCTGGAGCGCATCCACCCGAAGACGCTGGTGGTCAACGACCCGACCTCCGTGCGCAATGCGCCCGAAAAGATTCTCGTCACCCATTTCCCCGAATTGATGCCGCCGACATTGATTACCCGCGACAAGGCGGAGATCGAGGCCTTCCGCGACGAGCATGGCGAGATCGTCATGAAGCCGCTCTACGGCCATGGCGGCGCGACCGTCTTCAAGACCGGCAAGGGCGATCCGAATTTTGGTTCGCTCTTCGACCTGTTCAGCAACCTCTTCCGCGAGCCCTGGGTGGTGCAGGGCTTCATCAAGGAGGTCACCGAGGGCGACAAGCGCATCATCCTGATCGATGGCAAGGCGGCCGGCGCTGTCAACCGCGTCCCGGCGGTGGGTGATCTGCGCGCCAACATGGTGCGCGGCGGAGCGGCGCGCCCGACCGACCTGTCGAAGCAGGAACTCGCGATATGCGAGGCGATCGGCCCGACCTTGCGCGAGCGCGGCCTGCTGCTCGTCGGCATCGACGTGATCCACGGCAAGCTCACCGAGATCAACGTCACTGCGCCGACCGGCGTGCGTGCGATCAAGAAGCTCGGCGGCCCGGACCTCGCGGCGCAGCTCTTTGACGTGATCGAGGCGAAGCGCGGGCGCTAACTCGCCCTGATATAGCCCTTCCAGCAGCGCCCGAGCGCGATCTCCCGCCGGCCCTCCAGGACCGGCTCGTAGATCCGGCGCAGGGCCTCGTTCGCGACCGTGACCGGACAGAGCGGATACAGTACGAGGTCGGCCTCGCGGGCGAGCGTGATCTCCGTATCGTCCGGCTTCGGCACGGCGCGGAACGGGTCCGCGCCGATGGCGATGCCGCGCGGCGCGCTGCGGCCCATCACGGCGGGGAACGGGTTGACGAAGTTGAGGCTCATGATCGTCTCGAAGCGGCGCCCGCTCGCCTGCTCATGCGCCAGGATCGCCGAGACGCCCTCATCGACCGCCATCAGCCAGGACGCCTGGAAGTCCAGTTCCGAATAGAGCTGCGGTGACGGCAGCATCTCGCGGGCGGCAAAATCCCGGAAGGTGGCGGGATGGGCGGCGTAGAGGTCGAGCATCGTGCTGGCACGGGTGATGACATTGGCATGCTGCGAGACCTGGCCGAGGCGGCCGAGATGCTGGTTAGGCAGCGCGGCATAGCCGGCCTGGGCCATCAGCGCCCGCGCGCCGCGCTGGAGCACGGTTTCGGCCGGCGGGATCGCGGTGGCGGCGACGAGGCCGCAGATCACGAGCGCGCCGCGCCGCCCGCTGCCGAGCCAGCGCGACAGGATCACCAGCAGGACCGGCCAGATGAAGATGAAGGCTTGCCCGCCGGTGTTCTGGGTCTCGAAGAACAACCCTGCGGCGAGGACGACCGCGAGCCATGCGACCTCGCGGTCGAGCAGGCGGGCGAGATTGGCCATCGACGGCCGGTGGCGGAGCGCAAGCGCGGCCTCCGCGATATCGCGCCGGTCCAGCCAGAGCAGCGCGAGGCCGAGCGCCGTTCCGGCGCCGACGATGTCGAGATGCAGCGAGGCGGCCTGGACGAAGCGCGGCAGGATGCCGCCGGCATTGATCGCGATCAGCGCGAGGATGCTGTCGAGATAGGCGCTGACGAGCCCGGTCGCGAGTTCCAGGCCGAGCATTCCCAGTCCGGCCGCAGCGGCGATCACGAGACTCTGGCGCCAGCCGATCCGCCCGGCCGCGAGCGCGAAAGCCGTGACGAGGCCGCCGGCGAGGAAGCCGGTGATCTTGATCAGGAACAGGGCGGTCAGCGTCCAGCCGATGACGGCGCCGAGCGCGGGGCCGCGCAGGAAGACCAGACCTGAAACCAGCACGTAGAGCACGATGCTGACATGCCGGTTGTAGATGCCAAACCCGTCCGTGCCGGGGAAGAAGGAGTAATGCTCGACATTTACCGGCAGGATCTGGAAGGCGAGGTAGGGCAGGAGCAGTGCCATTGCCGTGGCGCGCGATTGCCGGCCGATGGCATGCAGGACCACGGCCATGGCCGGGGCCGTCACGGCGAACAGGCACCATTGCGCCAGCAGGAGCGGATGCGCGCGGGGAAACAGCGCGTCGAACCCGGCGAAGAGCCAGTAGCCGAGCGGCCCGACCGGGGCGATGAAATCGATCAGCGGCACCTGACCGTCGCCGATCCGGTTGGCGGCGTCGAGATAGAGGACGAGGTCCCAATACATCGGCCCGAGCGGCAATGTCAGGGGCAACGTCAAGAGCAACGCGCAGGCGAGGATGGCGGCGCCGAGCAGGGCAAGCGGCAGGTTCGGGAGCCGTCGCGCTCCTGTCGAAACACGCGCCTCGATCGTGCCACCGGCCTGCATGGCGCTCTTCCTCGTCCCTGTCGACGAGGCTTGCTAGCAGGGGCGGGTTAAGATCGGCCTTCCGGCGGCATGTTGCCGTTGAGCGGATTGGCCTCGTCCCAGCCATAGCGCAGCGTCTCGAAGCGCATCGCCAGCGAATCGAGCAGCAGGAGCTTGCCGACGAGCGGCTCGCCGAAGCCGGTGATGGCGCGCACCACCTCCAGCGCCATCAGCGAGCCGATGATGCCGGGCAGGGCGCCGAGCACGCCGGCTTCCGCGCAGGTCGGGATCGCGCCGGGCGGCGGCGCCTCCGGGAACAGGCAGCGCCAGGTTGGGTTCGGCTTTCCGTCAGCCCCGGTCTCATGGGCGCGGATCGTGGTGAGCGAGCCGTCGAAACGGCCGAGCGCGCCCATCACCACCGGCTTGCGCTCATGGAAACAGGCATCGGAGACGGCATAGCGCGTCGCGAAATTGTCGGAGCCTTCGGCGACCACGTCGTAGAAGGCGATCATCGCGCGGGCATTGTGCGGGTCGATGCGGGTGACATGCTCCTCGACCACGACATTCGGGTTGAGGTTGCGCACGAAGCGGGCAGCGGCCACCGCCTTGTGCGCGCCGATATCCTCGGTCGAGAAGATGGTCTGGCGCTGCAGGTTCGAGAGCGAGACGATATCGTCGTCGACGATGCCGATCTTCCCGACACCGGCCGCCGCCAGGTACTGGATCAGGGGCGCACCGAGTCCGCCGGCGCCGATGACGAGGACGCGGGCGTTCTTCAGCCGCTGCTGGCCGGGCCCGCCGATCTCCGGCAGGACGATATGGCGCGCATAGCGCTCGATCTCGTCGTCGTTCAGCATCATGGGTGACAGCCTAAGGCCGCTGGCGGGCGTTCGGCAATCGCCGCGCCGGTCTTGCCGGGCCTTTGCACGGGACATGACCTTTCGCCAGCTTGGCCGCGCGCTCGGGCCATGCCATCGTGCCGCCATCGAGGGCCGGACAACGGCGCCCGGCTGCAACAGGGGATCGGTTCGATGCGTTTGGGTTCTTTCGCGGCGGCGCTTGCCGGCGTTGCGCTTTCCAGTGTGGCCGCTCTGGCGCAGCCGCAGACGATCAAGCCCGCGATCGTCTATGACAAGGGCGGCAAGTTCGACAAATCCTTCAACGAGGGCGTCTTCATCGGCGCGGAGAAGTTCAAGAAGGAGACCAATGTCGACTTCCGCGATTTCGAACCGACCAACGACGCCCAGATCGAGCAGGCGCTCCGCCGCTTCGCCCGCGACGGCCATTCGCCGATCATCGCGGTCGGCTTCTCGCAGGCGACGGCGCTGCAGAAGGTCGCGGCCGAGTTCCCGAACCTGAAATTCACGATCATCGACATGGTCGTCGAACTGCCGAACGTGCAGTCGGTCGTCTTCAAGGAGCATGAGGGCTCCTATCTCGTCGGCCTGCTGGCGGCGATGGCCTCGAAATCCGGCAAGGTCGGCTTCGTCGGCGGCATGGATATCCCGCTCATCCGCAAGTTCGCCTGCGGCTATGTCCAGGGCGTCAAGGCCGGCAAGGCCGGCGCGGAGATCTTCCAGAACATGACCGGCTCGACGCCGGCCGCCTGGAACGACCCGGTCAAGGGCGGCGAGCTCGCGAAGTCCCAGATCGATCGCGGAGCGGACGTGGTCTATCACGCGGCGGGCGGCACCGGCATCGGCGTGCTGCGCGCCGTGGCGGATGCCGGCAAGCTCGGCATCGGCGTCGATTCCAACCAGAACGCCCTGCATCCCGGCAAGGTGCTCACCTCGATGCTCAAGCGCGTCGATGTCGCCGCCTATAATTCCTTCAAGGCGGCGCAGGACGGCTCCTGGAAGCCGGGCGTCTCCGTGCTCGGCCTGAAGGAAGAGGGCATCGACTGGGCGCTGGACGACGCCAACAAGGCCCTGATCACGCCGGAGATGAAGGCCGCCGCCGACAAGGCCAAGGCCGATATCATCGCCGGCACGGTCAAGGTCCACGACTACATGTCCGACCAGAAATGCACGATGTGAGGCGCGGTCGGCTCCCTTGAGTTCCGCGCCCGCCATCGCGCTGATCGGCATCTCCAAGCGTTTCGGCCCGGTCGCCGCCAACAGGGACGTGTCCCTGTCGGTTGCGGCTGGCTCGATCCATGGCATCGTCGGCGAGAACGGCGCCGGCAAGTCGACGCTGATGTCGATCCTCTACGGCTTCTACGAGGCCGATGCCGGCGAGATCAGGATCGCCGGTGAGCCGCGCCGCATTCGCTCCTCGGCCGATGCGATCGCGGCCGGGATCGGCATGGTCCACCAGCATTTCATGCTGGTGGAGACGCTGAGCGTCGTCGAGAACGTCGTGCTCGGCGCCGAGGGCGGGGCTTTTCTGAAAGGCGGTGTCGGCAAGGCGCGGGCCGCCCTCGCGAAGCTTTCGCAGGACTACGGCCTTGCGATCGATCCCGACGCCATCGTCGGCGAGCTCTCCGTCGGCCTGCAGCAGCGCGTCGAGATACTCAAGGCGCTCTATCGCGGCGCCGAAATCCTGATTCTGGACGAACCCACGGCGGTGCTGACCCCGGCCGAGGCCGACCAGCTCTTCGCCTTGCTGCGGGCGCTGAAGGCGCAGGGCAAGACGGTGATCCTGATCACCCACAAGCTGCGCGAGATCATGGACGTGACCGACCGCGTCTCGGTGATGCGCCGTGGCGAGATGGTCGCCCATGTCGCCACCGCGGAAACCTCGCCGCCGGCTTTGGCCGAGGCGATGGTCGGCCGGCGCGTGCTGCTGCGCGTCGAGAAACAGCCGCGCGCGCGTGGCGCGCCGGTGCTGGAGGCGGTCGGCCTGTCCTGCCGCGACGGGCGCGGCACCGAGACCTTGAAGGACGTCAATCTCACGCTCCATGCCGGTGAGATCGTCGGCATCGCCGGTGTCGCCGGCAATGGCCAGAGCGAATTGCTGGAGGTGCTGGCGGGCCTGATCCAGCCGAGCCGCGGCGTGATCAGGCTGGGCGGGCAGATATTGGCTGCCGCCGATCGCCATCCGGCGCGCATGCGCGATCTCGGCCTGATGCATATTCCCGAGGATCGCCACCGCAGCGGCCTCGTCACCGCCTTCTCCGCCGCCGAGAACGCCATTCTAGGCTATCAGCACGATCCCGCCTTCGGTTCCGGCCCGTTGCTCTCGCCGGCCCGCATCGAGGCCCATGCCCGCGAGGCCTTCGCGGCCTACGATGTGCGCCCGCCCGATCCGGCGCTGAAGACGGCGAAATTCTCCGGCGGCAACCAGCAGAAGATCGTGCTCGCCCGCGAGATCGAGCGCGGCCCAAAAGTCCTGCTCGTCGGCCAGCCGACGCGCGGCGTCGATATCGGCGCGATCGAGTTCATCCATCGCCGGCTGGTGGCACTGCGTGATGCCGGCGTCGCGATCCTGCTCGTCTCGGTCGAGCTGGAGGAGGTGATGGCGCTCTCCGACCGGATCATTGCCATGTGCGGCGGCCGGATCACCGGCGAGCGGGCCGCGGAGAAGGCCGACGAACGCGATCTCGGCTTGTTGATGGCCGGCGTGACGGACGAGGCCGCATGAGCGCCGCCCCTGTCGAACTGCCGCGCTGGGCCGATATCGCGCTGGTGCCGCTGGTTTCGGTCGCAGCAGCCCTGCTCGTCGCCGGGCTCGTCGTCATCGGCATCGGCGAGAATCCGCTCGAGGCGACGGCCCTGTTGCTGCGCGGTGCGCTCGGCAGTACCGAGGGCATCGGCTTCACGCTCTACTACGCCACGAATTTCATCTTCACCGGGCTTGCGGTCGCCGTCGCCTTCCATGCCGGCCTGTTCAATATCGGTGGCGAGGGGCAGGCGACGGTTGCCGGCATCGCCATGGCGATCGTCTGCCTTGCGCTGCCCACGCTGCCCGGCTTCCTCGCCGCGCCCTTCGCGATCCTGGGAGCGGCGGCGGGCGGCGCGCTCTGGGCCTTCATTCCCGGCTGGCTCCAGGCCAAGCGCGGCAGCCATGTCGTCATCACCACGATCATGCTGAACTTCGTCGCGGCGACGCTGATCGTCTATCTCTTGCGTGAGGTCATCGGCAAACCCGGCTCGATGCAGCCGGAGACCCCGGATTTCCCGGCCGGCGCCATCCTGACGCCGATGCATCAATTGCTCGCGCCGCTCGGCCTGAAGCTGCCTTCGACCCCACTGAACAGCGCCTTCTTCCTCGCCCTGATGGCGCTCGTCGCCGTCTGGCTGCTGATCTGGCGCACGCGATTGGGCTACGCGATCCGCACCGTTGGCGCCAATCCGCGCGCCGCTGCCTATGCCGGCATATCGCCCGCCACTGTGACCATGATCGCGATGGCGATCTCGGGCGCGCTCGCCGGCGGGCTCGCGGTCAACGAGGCGCTCGGCGTCCAGCATCGGCTGGTGCTCGATTTCACCGCCGGCTACGGCTTCGTCGGCATCGCGGTCGCCCTGATGGGGCGTGGCCACCCGGTCGGCGTCGGCCTCGCCGCCCTGCTCTTCGGCGTGCTCTACCAGGGCGGCGCCGAACTCTCCTTCGACAAGCCCGCCATCACCCGCGACATGGTCGTGGTCATCGGCGGCGTGCTCGTGCTTTTCGCGGGGGCGCTCGACGGGCTGTTCCGGCGGCTTGTCGCGAGCGTCCTGCGAACCGGGCGGGGGGCGGCCTGATGGACCTGCTCCAGCTCATCGCCGTCATCCTCGATTCGACGATCCGGCTGTCGATCCCGCTGATCTGCGCGGCGATGGCGGGCTTGTGGTCGGAGCGGGCCGGCGTCGTCGATATCGGCCTGGAGGGCAAGATGCTGATCGCCGCCTTCGCCTCGGCGGTCGCGGCCTTCGTCACCGGCTCGGCCTGGATCGGGCTCGGCGCCGGCATCCTCGCTGCCCTGGCGCTGGCGCTGGTTCATGGCTTCGCCGCCATCACCTGGCGCGGCAACCAGATCGTCTCCGGCGTCGCCATCAACATGCTGGCGGCTGGGCTCACCGTGATCCTCGGCAATGCCTGGTACGGGCAGGGCGGGCGCACGCCTTCGCTGGAGGGCGCCGCCCGCTTCGGCGAGATCAGCCTGCCCTTCGCCCGCTGGGCCCGCGAAAACGTGCCCGGGCTCGGCCTGATCTATGACGAGGTCGTCTCGGGCCACGGTGCGCCGGCCTATCTCGCCTTGCTCTGCGTCATCGTCACGGCCTTCGTCCTGAAGCGTACCCGCTTCGGCCTGCGCATTCGCGCCGTCGGCGAGAACCCCGCGGCGGTCGACACGGCCGGCATCTCGGTCGCCGGCCTGCGCTATGGCGCGGTTGCGATCTGCGGCGTGCTCTGCGGCATTGGCGGCACCTATCTCGCGGTGGCGCAATCGGCCGGCTTCCTCCCGCACATGACGGCGGGGCGCGGCTTCATTGCGCTCGCCGCCGTGATCTTCGCCAATTGGCGGCCCTGGCCGGCGCTGGGCGCCTGCCTGCTCTTCGGCCTGCTCGACGCGGTCGCGATCCGGCTTCAGGGTGTGACATTGCCCGGCATCGGCCTCGTGCCGGTGGAAGCGATCCAGGCCTTGCCCTATCTGATGACCATCGTCCTGCTCGCCGGCTTCATCGGCAAGGCGACGCCGCCCAAGGCCTCCGGCCTGCCCTATGTCAAGGAACGCTGATTTGCCGGCCGAACCCGATTTCGAGGCCCTGTTCGCGGCTGCCGCCGCGATCCAGCCGCGCGCCTATGCGCCCTATTCGCGCTTCAAGGTCGGCGCCGCGCTGCTCGCCGATGACGGCGCCGTCCATGCCGGCTGCAATGTCGAGAACGCCGCCTATCCTGTCGGCTCCTGCGCCGAGGCCGGGGCGATCGCGGCGATGATCGCGGCCGGCGGGAAGGCGATCCGCGCCGTGCTCGTCTTCGGCGAGGGCGCCGAGCTGGTCACGCCTTGCGGCGCCTGTCGCCAGCGCATCCGCGAATTCGCCACGCCGGAGACGCCGGTCGCGATCGCCGGGCCCGAGGGCATCCGCGCGCGCTTCACGCTGGAGGAGCTGTTGCCAGCCTCCTTCGGACCGGCCAATTTGCCGCGCTGATGCGGGGCCGCTTCGGCGGCTGGGAGGGAGTGAGCGATGGCGGCTGATCCGGCCTTCGACAAGGTGGCGTCGATCCTGGCGGAACGTGGCGTCGATGCCATCGATTGCGCGATCGTGCTCGGCACCGGCCTCGGCGCCGTCGCCGAGGATATCGAGAATGCCGTGCGCATTCCCTATGCCGATCTGCCGGGTTTCCCGCGCGGCGAGGTTTCCGGCCACGCCCGCCAACTCTGCTATGGCACGCTGCATGGCCGCAAGGTACTGATCTACGAAGGCCGCGCCCATTATTACGAGGGCGGTGATTCCGCGGTGATGCGCGTGCCCCTCGGCGTGCTCACCGCCTTCGGCTCGCCGCCGCTGATCCTGACTAATGCTGCAGGCTCGCTCTCGCCGGAGATGCGTCCGGGCAGCCTTGCCCTCATCACCGACCATATCAACCTGAACGGCCCCAACCCGCTGATCGGCGACAAGGGCGACGGGCGCTTCGTGCCCATGGTCGATGCCTATGACCCGCATCTGCGCGGCCGCTTCAAGCGCGCGGCCCAGCGGGCGGCGATCCCGCTCGGCGAGGGCGTCTACATGTGGTTCACCGGGCCGAGCTTCGAGACGCCGGCCGAGATCCGCATGGCGAAGGTTTTGGGCGCCGATCTCGTGGGCATGTCGACCGTGCCGGAAGTGATCCTGGCGCGTCGCCACGGCCTGCGCGTCGCCGGCCTGTCCATCGTCACCAATATGGGCGCAGGGCTCCATGGCGGCACGCCGCACCATACCGAGACGCGCGATGTCGCGGGCCTCGCGGCGGGTGCGCTCAAGCGCCTGATGCGCGCCTTCCTGTCGGAGCTGTAAGCCATGTCCGATGCCGATCTCGCCCGGCGCGCGCTCGCGCTGCTCGACCTCACCGATCTCGCCGACGATGCCACGGAAGCAGGCACGCGCGATCTCTGCCATCGCGCCGTCTCCGGCCCGGTGCCGGTCGCGGCGATCTGCCTGTGGCCGCGCTTCGTCGCGACGGCGCGGGCCGAGCTCGGCGATGGCCCCGTCCGCATCGCGACCGTCGTGAACTTTCCCGATGGCGACACGCCGATCGCCCCGGCCATGCGCGAGACCGAAGAGGCTCTCGCCGCCGGCGCCGACGAGATCGACCTCGTGCTGCCCTGGCGGGCTGTTCTCGCGGGCCACACGACATCGGCTGCGGCCATGGTCCGCAACGTCAAGATGCTCTGCGGCGAGCGTCGCCTGAAGGTGATCCTGGAAACCGGCGAATATCCCAATCTCGACAAGGTCAGGACGACGGCCGAGCTTGCCATCGCGGCCGGCGCCGATTTCATCAAGACCTCGACCGGCAAGACCGCGAATTCTGCCAGCATTCCGGCCGCCCGCGTGATGCTCAGCGTCATCGCGGAGGCGGGTCGTTCCGTCGGATTGAAGCCGTCGGGTGGCATCCGGACATTGGCCGATGCCACGCGCTATCTCGACCTTGCCGATGCGATCATGGGGGAAGACTGGGTTTCGCCGACAACCTTCCGCTTCGGCGCCAGCGGCCTTTATGGCGCGCTCGTCGCGGCTATTGATGGCGCCGCGCCCGATGCCGCGCCGCGTGGGAGCTATTGATGCGCCTGACCCAGGAGATCATCGCCGCCAAGCGCGACGGTGCGGAATTGCCCGAAGCCGATATCCGCCAGCTCATCGCCGGTTTGCCTGACGGCTCGGTCAGCGAGGGCCAGGCCGCTGCCTTCGCCATGGCGGTCTATTTCAACGGCATGAACGAGCGCGAGCGCGTGGCGCTGACGCTGGCCATGCGCGATTCCGGCACGGTGCTGCGCTGGGACGACCTGCCCGGCCCCGCCCTCGACAAGCATTCCACTGGTGGCGTCGGCGATACCGTGAGCTTGCCGCTGGCGGCGGCGGTCGCGGCCTGTGGCGGCCATGTCCCGATGATCTCCGGCCGTGGCCTCGGCCATACCGGCGGCACGCTCGACAAGCTCGATGCGGTGCCGGGTTATGTCACGCAGCCCGGCATCGATCTCTTCCGCAAGGTGGTGCGGGAGGCCGGCTGCGCCATCATCGGCCAGACCGCCGATCTCGCCCCCGCCGACAAGCGCCTCTATGCCATCCGCGACGTCACCGCGACGGTGGAATCGCTGCCCCTGATCACGGCCTCGATCCTGTCGAAGAAGCTCGCCGCCGGCCTGCACGGCCTCGCGATGGACGTGAAATTCGGCTCCGGCGCCTTCCTGCCGGATTACGGCAAGGCGCAGGCTTTGGCGCAGGCGCTGGTCGGCGTCGCCAATGGCGCGGGCATGCCGACGACCGCCCTGCTTACCGACATGAACGAGCCGCTCGCCTCCGCCGCCGGCAATGCGCTCGAGGTCGCCTATGCGCTCGACCATCTCACGGGCCGCCACCGCGAGCCGCGCTTCCACGAGGTCACGGTGGCGCTCGCCGCCGAGATGCTGCTGCTCGGCAAGCTCGCTCCGGATATCGAGACGGCCCGCGCGAAGATCGAGCAGGCTTTCGCCTCAGGCGCCGCGGCCGAGCGCTTCGCCCGCATGGTCGTGGCGCTCGGGGGCCCGGCCGATCTGCTGGAAGCGCCGCAGAAGCATCTCGCCGCAGCCCCGGTCGTGAAGCCGGTCTATCCCGAAACGGCCGGCCCGGTCGCTTCGGTCGACACCCGCGCCGTCGGACTTGCTGTCGTCGCGCTCGGCGGTGGCCGGGTACGCCCGCAGGACCCGATCGACCATGCCGTCGGCATCGTCGCGCTGGCCGGGATCGGCGATGCGGTCGGGCGCGACCGGCCGCTCGGCATCGTTCATGCCCGCGATGAGGCCGGTTACCAAGCGGCAAGCGAGCGCTTGCGCAAGGCTTATCGGATCGGGGAGGGTGCGACGCGCGGCCCGCTGGTCGCCGAACGGATTACGGAGAGGGTGTCGGGATGAGTCTGCTTCTGGCCATGACGGGCTGGCATGTCGAGGATTGGCGCGCGCGCTTCCAGGCGCTGCTGCCGGATATGCCGATCGTCGTCCTCGGCGAGCCCTTCGACCGTCGCGCCGTCCACTATGTCGCGAGTTGGAAGCACCCGCCCGGCAGCCTGACCGGCCTGCCCAATCTCGCCGCGATCTTCTCGCTGGGCGCGGGCGTCGATTTCCTCTTCGCCGATGACAAGCTGCCGGCGGCGCCGATCGCCCGCATCGTCGATCCCGACCTGACGACGCGGATGAGCGAATACATCGTCCTGCACTGCCTGAGTTACCTGCGCCAGCAGCGCCGCTACGATAGCCAGCAGCGCGAAAAGCTCTGGGATGACGACCGCAACCAGCCGGCCGCCCGCTCGGTCCGCGTCGGCATCATGGGGCTGGGCGAACTCGGCCAGGACGCCGCCCGCAAGCTAGCCGTGATGGGTTTCGACGTCGCGGGCTGGAGCCGCTCGCCCAAGACCATCGCGGGCTTGCAGACCTTCTCCGGCGAGGACGGGATGAAGGCCTTCCTTGCGCGCACCGATATCCTCGTCAGCCTGCTGCCGCTGACTCCGGATACACGCGGCATCATCAATGCCGGGATGCTCTCGGGCCTCGCGCAGGGCGGGCGGCTCGGCGGGCCGTTCCTGATCAATGCAGGTCGCGGCGGCCTGCAGGTCGCGGACGACATCCTCGCTGCGCTCGATGCCGGCACGCTCAAGGGCGCGACGCTCGACGTCTTCGAGGTTGAGCCGTTGCCGGCGGAGTCGCGGCTCTGGAGCCATCCGGGGGTGACGGTGACGCCGCATAACTCGGCGATGTCGGAGCCGGAGGCGATCGCGACCGCCGTCGCCACGCAGATCGGGCGGCTGGAAGCGGGCGAGCCATTGCTCAACGTGGTCGATCCGGCAAGAGGCTACTGAGCCTCGCCGGACGGCTGTCACGGAACGGTCGCGGCGCTGTCGTCGCGGCGCAATCCGGCCGGGCGAAGCGAAGGCTTCGCCCTATTCCGGAGCCAATCCATGCGCCTGCCGCTCATCGCCGCCCTGTTGCTATCCTCGACCATGCTCGCCGGAGCGCAGGACACGCAGAAGGAATTCCCTGCCAAGCTCGTCGGTCATGCCCTGCTGCCGGCGAACACCATCATCCCCGCGCCCGCCGATGCGCCGGCCGATCTCAAGGTCTCCGGCAAGTTCGTGACGCCGGGCAAGCGCGTCGAGGCGGTCGGCACCGTCATGGGCACCTCGGGCGGGCGCCCGACCGGGCTCTCCACCCCCTTCGCCGGCCAGCCGGTGCAGGGCTTCTCGGGTATCCGCTCGCTGGGGAACGGCGAGTTCCTCGTGCTGACCGATAACGGCTTCGGCGCCAAGGCGAACTCGCCCGACGCGATGCTGTTCTTCCACCGCCTCAAGGCCGATTTCGGCAAGGGCGCGGTCGAGCGCCTCTCGACCACTTTCCTGCACGATCCCGACAAGAAGGTGCCGTTCCGCATCGTCCAGGAAGGCACGGAGAAGCGCTATCTGACCGGCGCGGATTTCGACCCCGAATCGATTCAGCCGATCGGCGGCAAGTTCTGGGTTGGCGAGGAATTCGGCCCCTACCTCATCCGCGTCGATGCCAGCGGTAAGGTCGAGGCCGTGTTCGAGACGCTGGTCGACGGCAAGCCCGCCCGCTCGCCGGATCACTACGCCATCACCACGCCCGGTGCGCCGGACCAGAGCGTCGCCTTCAACGTGCGCCGCTCCAAGGGCTATGAGGGCATGGCGCAGTCGCCGGATGGCCGCTTCCTCTACCCGCTGCTCGAAGGCCCGCTCTGGAACGCCGAGACCAAGGGCAACGAGGAGGTCGACGGCAAGGAAGTGCTGCGCATCCTCGAATTCGATGTCGCCAACGAGAAATGGACCGGTCGCTCCTGGTTCTACCCCCTTGAGCAGAAGGGCAACGCCATCGGCGACTTCAACATGATCGACGCTACCACCGCGCTGATCATCGAGCGCGATAACGGCGAAGGCACCGCCGACAAGGCCTGTGCCGCCGGTCAGAAAGGCCCGGACTGCTTCCACGACCTCGCCAAGTTCAAGCGTGTCGTGAAGATCGAGATGACCGAGGCCAATCTCGGCAAGCCCGTGCGCAAGGTCGGCTTCATCGATCTTCTGAAGATCGCCGATCCCGACGGCAAGGCAAAGCAGGGTGCCATCGACGGCGTGCTGCCCTTCCCGTTCTTCACCATCGAGAATGTCGATGTGGTCGATCGCGCGGCTGGCGTCATCGTCGTCGGCAACGACAACAACCTGCCCTTCTCCTCCTCGCGCGACCCGAGGAAGGCCGACGACAACGAGCTGGTGCTCCTGTCGGTGAAGGACCTGCTCGACGCGAAATGAGGCGCGGCGCCCGCTTCTATCCCCGCAAAGCCCCCGGCCCCGCCACCGCGGCCGGCGGGCATTTGCCCGAGATGATCATGCCCAGCACCTCGTCCTGCGTGACGTCCGCGGTGCGGGCAGTGCCGACGACCTTGCCGTTCTTCATCACCGTGACGCGGTCGGCGAGGTCGAAGACATCGTGCAGGTCATGGCTGATCAGGAAGATGCCGATGCCCTGCTTCTTGAGCTGCAGGATAAGCTCCGCGACCTGCTTGGTTTCGGCGGGCCCGAGCGCGGCCGTGGGCTCGTCCATGATCAGCACGCGGGCGTTGAAATAGATCGCTCGCGCGATCGCGACCGACTGGCGCTGGCCGCCGGAGAGCGCCTTCACCGGCTCCTTGAAGCGGCGGAAATGCGGGTTGAGCCGGCCCATCACCTTGCGGGTCTCGGCTTCCATCGTCGCATCGTCGAGCGTGCCCCAGCCGGTCAGCAATTCGCGGCCGAGGAAGATATTGGCGGCGGCATCGACATTGTCGGCCAGAGCCAGCGTCTGGTAGATCGTCTCGATGCCATGGCGCTTGGCATCGAGCGGGCTTGAGACCGTGACCTCCTCGCCATCGACCCGGATCGTGCCGGCATCGGCCTTGTAGGCGCCGGACAGGATCTTGATCAGCGTCGACTTGCCAGCGCCGTTATGGCCGAGCAGGCCGACGACCTCACCCGGCATCAGGTCGACACTCGCGCCATCGACCGCCTTGATGCCGCCGAAGGCGATCGAGATGTCGCGCATCTCGACCAGGGGCGTGCCCTGGCCGGGATGGGTGTCGGCGATGTCTGCCGGTTCCGCGATGCTCATGGAACCTCCTCAGCTCAGCCGCTTGCGGTAGAGCCCGTCGAGCCAGACCGCGAGGACGAGGACGATGCCGACGACGATGTTCTGCAAGGGCGCATCGACGCCGATCAGCACCATGCCGGATTGCAGCGACTGCATCACCAGCGCGCCCAGCATGGCGCCGGCGATGGTGCCGACGCCGCCGGCAAGCGAGGTGCCGCCGATCACCGCCGCGGCGATGACATAGAGCTCGTCCAGCGTGCCGGCGGCATTTGTCGCTGCGTTGAGCCGGGCCGTGGAAATGCAGGCGGATATGCCGACGAGCACGCCCATCAGCCCGAAGACCAGCATCAGCACCTTGCGTGTGTTGACGCCGGAAAGCTGCGCGGCCTCGGGGTTGCCGCCGATGGCGAAGACATAGCGGCCGAAACGCAAACGATTGGCGAGGAAGGTGATGACCACGCCGACGCCCAGCGCCATCAGCACGGGCACCGCCAAGCCATGGCCGATGGTGAGGCCGCCTTCCGGCCAGACGCCACCCTTCGCCTCGGTGAGGCGCCGCGCGATGCCGGCCGGCAGCGCATAGGCGTTCGCGACCATCACCATGGCAAGCACGGCCGCGCAGCCGAGCCCGGCGATCGCGATCTCGGCCCAGAGCGGCCGCAGCGCGAAGCCGAAGCGCTTGCGCCGGCGCCGGATCAGCGCGGCACCGAGGCAGATCACGACACAAAGGCCGATGCCGATCGCCCAGGAGGCACTGGTGCCGATCGCGCCCTCGACGCCGCCGCCGAGAGGCCGGAAGCGCGAATCCATCGGCGCGATCGTCTGGCCCTGCGTGACCCACCAGGCCGCGCCGCGCCAGACCAGCAGGCCGCCCAGCGTGACGATGAAGGAGGGGATGGCGAGATAGGCGATCAGCGCGCCCTGCAGCAGGCCGACGAACCCACCCAGCGTCATCGCGAGCAGCAGGCTGGCGATCCAGGTCAGCGGGTGTTCCAGGCCCCAGAGCTCCGGCAGCAGCCGGACCTGCACCAGCCCGACCACCATGCCGACGAAGCCGAGCATCGAGCCGACCGAGAGGTCGATATTGCGGGTGACGATGACCAGCACCATGCCGCAGGCCATGATCGCGATCGAGGCGGTCTGGACCAGCAGGTTCCACAGGTTGCGCGGCGTCAGGAAGGCGCCGTCCGACAGCCAGTCGAAGCCGAGCCAGATCACCGCGAGCGCGGCGACCATGCCGATCATGCGCGGATCGAACTCGATCTCGCGCAGACGATCGGCAAGGCCGCGCGCCTCCTGCACCGGGCTGGCCGGTGCCGGCGCGGCTTCAGTCACAGGCCTTGACCTTGCCGGCCGCGACGCCCTGGCAGACCGCCGCTTTCGGCGCCCAGCCGGCATCGATCACGACATTGAGATTGTCCTTCGTCACCGGAACCGGCGTCAGGAACAAGGCCGTCATCTTCTGCTTGGACGGACCCTGATCCCAGCTCACCGATTTCGGGATCTCGTTGAGCTTGGCGCCGCCGGCAAGCCTGAGTGCGATCTCCGCGGCGTTGCGCCCGAGTTCGCGCGCATCCTTCCAGATCGTCACGGTCTGGGTGCCCAATGCGACGCGGTTGAGCGCCGCGCGGTCGGCATCCTGGCCGGAGACTGGCACCGAGCCGGAAAGCCCCTGCGCGGTCAGCGCGGCGATGGAGCCGCCCGCTGTGCCGTCATTGGCGGCGATCACGGCATCGACCTTGTTCTGGTTGCGCGTCAGGATCTGCTCCATGTTGCGCTGGGCATTGGCCGGCAGCCATTGGTCGGTGAAGGCTTCGCCGACATTCTTGATCTTGCCGCCGTCGATTGCGGGCTTCAGCACCTCGATCGAGCCCTGATAAAGGAAGCCGGCATTGGGGTCCTGGCTCGAGCCCTTGATGAAGACGTAGTTGCCTTCCGGCTTCGCCTTCTGGATTTCACGCGCCATCATCCGGCCGACCTCGATATTGTCGAAGGTCAGGTAGAAGGCCTGCGGGATCTCGATCAGCCGGTCGTAACCGACGACGGCGATGCCCTCGTTCACAGCCTTCTCGACAGCGGGGCGGATGGCCTGCGCATCCTGCGCCAGCACGATGATCGCCTTGGCGCCGCGCGCGATCAGGCTCTCGACGTCGGTGAGCTGCTTGGCCGGCGAGGACTGCGCGTCGGCCGAGAGATAGGTGCCGCCGGCCTTCTCGACCGCCGCCTTGATCGCGGCCTCATCGGTCTTCCAGCGCTCTTCCTGGAAATTCGACCAGCTGACCCCGACGACCGGTCCCTTGGACTGGGCGAAGGCGCCGGCATGAATGGATAGGGCGGCAACGGCGATGCTCGCCGCGAGGACGAAACGCTTCATCTCGATGACCTCCTGAGCTTCCTCTGCCGCTGGCTCTCAGGCTTCTCCGAGCCTCGAAGGCGGTCCGGCGCGCGAAGCTCAGCCCAGCGCCGAAAGCCTGTCAAGCAGACGAAGGGAGGGCTCACGCAAGGTCATGCGAGAGGTTCAGGCGATGCGCTTGTCGGCGGAGTCGCAGAGGTCGTTCTGGATGCAGCGAACGCATTCGGGACGCAGCGCCTTGCAGGTATAGCGCCCGTGCAGGATCAGCCAGTGATGGGCGTGCCGGCCGAATTCGGGCGGCACGGCCTTTTCCAGCCCAAGCTCGACCTGCAGCACGTTCTTGCCCGGCGCGATGCGCAGGCGGTTGGCAATGCGGAAGACATGGGTGTCGACCGCATGGGTGATCTCGCCGAAGGCGATGTTGAGCACGACATTTGCCGTCTTGCGGCCGACGCCCGGCAGGCTTTCCAGCGCCTCGCGCGTCGTCGGGACCTCGCCGCCGAACTCCGCGATCAGCCTCTCGCAGAGCGTGATCACGTTCTTCGCCTTGGTGCGGAAGAGTCCGATCGTCTTGACGTATTCGCGGACGGTTTCCTCGCCGAGCGCGAGCATCTTCTCAGGCGTGTCGGCAATGGCGAAGAGCGGGCGGGTGGCCTTGTTGACGCCTGCATCGGTCGCCTGCGCAGAGAGCACGACGGCGACCAGCAGCGTGAAGGCGTTGGTGTGGTCGAGCTCGCCCCTGGGCTCGGGATTGGCGGCCTGGAAGCGGCGGAATATCTCGTGAATCTCCGCCGGCTTGCGGGCGCGCGGCAACGTGATGCGCTTTGCCGGCGCCACGGCGCGAGGGGGCCTGTTCCGCTGATCCATGACGGCGTTATAGTCGCCGGATGATCACCGGCAATAGCCCTGGCAGCGAGATCGCGGACGCGTCGCAGCGGCCGGTCTTCGACGCGACGATCACGCCGCATCGCTCGCTCGGCCAGAACGGCTTCCGCATCGTGATGACGCTGGTCTGCCTGGCGAGCGTGATCTCCTCGATACCCTTCGTCGTGCTCGGCGCCTGGCCGGTAGCCGGTTTCTTCGGCATCGACGTGATCGCGCTCTTCGTCGCCTTCCACGTCAATTTCCGGCATGCGCGTGCCTTCGAGCGTATCGTGGTGACGCCGCTGGAGGTCTTCCTGCGCAAGGTCTCGCATCACGGCCGCGAGACGATCTGGCGTTTCAATCCGATCTGGACCCGGTTGGAGCGCCAGACGGACGAGGATTACGGCCTGCTCGGCCTGAAGCTGGTCTCACGCGGGCAGAGCGTCGCGATCGCTTCCGCGCTGTCGCCGCATGAGCGTTCCGGCTTTGCCGATGCGCTGGGTTCCGCCCTGTCGAGCGCCCGTCGCGGCCCGGACTACAACGCGCCCGGAGCCGGTCCGGCCTGAGCAAGCCAGATCGTATGCCCGCCGCAGCTCGGGTCCTCGACGACATGGTCGATCTCGGCAAAGCCGTTCTCCGCCAGCAGAGTCCGGTACTCCCCGGGAGCGAGGCTGCCATGGTAGAGCGCCTCGCCCTCGAAAGTGCCGATCGCCTCGCCATGGGCCGGTCCGCTGGTGAAGAGCAGGGCGGCGCCCGGAGCGGCATGCGCCGCGAAGATCTTGAACATCCCGCATTGGTCTTCGGGCGTCAGGTGGAAGAAGGAATCCCAGGCGATCAATCCGCCGAAGCGGCGCCCGAGCGCGAGCTTGCGCATGTCGGCGACCTGCCAGTCGCCTTCGGGAAAGCGCGCCCGGCACAGGGCGATCATCGCCGGGGCGGAATCGACGCCGGTGACGACATGGCCCTGTTCGCGGAGATGCCGGGCGATCGGTTGGCCGGTGCCGCAGCCGATATCGAGGACCGTCGCGCCCGGCGCGAGCAAGGCCCGGAAACGTGCGAGCCAGGGGCCTTCCATCAGCAGCTTGCCGCGCAAGCCGTCATAGGTGGCGGCATGGCGCTGGTAGAGATCGATGATGGCGTCGGCGGGAGAGGTCATAGCCCTATGAGCCGCCATCCTACGGGGTCCTGCAACCCCGCCCTTGCCAGCTTTCGGGTGGGAACGGCATGGTGGGCGTCCTAGATTCGCATCATGACGAATGATGCGAGGCTCCCATGAACGCTCATGCTTCCATGAAAACGGCGATGACCCCGACGCGCTTCTCCAATGCGGTGCTGGCGCGCGCCACCGATGCGATGCCGAGCGAGGCCGATTTCCCGGCCGTCGCGCCCGGCTCGGACTACGATACCGTCCGGCGCATCCTGTCCTTCATCACCCATAACTGGCGCGAGCAGCCGACGATCGAGGCGATCGCGGAGGCCGCCGGCGCGACCCCGACCGATGTCCATCATCTCTTCCGGCGCTGGTGCGGGCTGACGCCGAAGGCCTTCCTCCAGGCGATCACGCTCGACCACGCCAAGGGGTTGCTCTCCGCCTCGGCCAGCATCCTCGACACGGCGCTGGAAGTCGGCCTCTCCGGCCCCGGCCGCCTGCACGATCTCTTCGTGACGCATGAGGCGATGTCGCCCGGCGAATGGAAGACCGGCGGCGAGGGCCTGAAGCTCTCCTATGGCTTTCACGCCTCGCCTTTCGGCGAGGCGCTGGTGGTGATCACCGAGCGCGGCCTTGCCGGGCTCGGCTGGGTCTCGAACAGCGCCGATGGCGGCAAGGTCGTCGGCGGAAGGGCCGAGGCGCTGGCCGACATGATGCGGCGCTGGCCCCATGCCGATTACCACTACGACCCGGTCCTGACCGCGCCCTATGCCGGCCGCATCTTCGAACCCAAGGCCTGGTCGCCGGAGACGCCTTTGCGTGTCGTCCTGATCGGTACCGATTTCGAGGTTCGGGTCTGGGAGACGCTGCTGCGCATCCCCGTCGGCTGCGCCACCACCTATGGCGAGGTCGCCAACCATATCGGCAAGCCCAGCGCGGCGCGGGCCGTCGGCACGGCGGTCGGCAAGAACCCGATCTCCTTCGTGGTGCCCTGCCACCGCGTCATCGGCAAGTCCGGCGCGCTGACCGGCTATCACTGGGGCCTGACGCGCAAGCGCGCCATCCTCGGCTGGGAGGCCGGGCAGACGGCGGCCGGCTGATCTCGGCCGGTCACTTCCGAAGATACATGTCCCAGCAGGGCGCGAGCGCGGTCCGCTCGCGCCCTTCGAGCGCGGCGGCGAAATGGCTGCGGATCATTTCGCGCGGCGTCGTCACCGGGCATTTCGGCATCAGCAGCGCGTCGGTCTGCCTGAGGGCCTCGATGGTGCCCGGCTGCAGGTCCGGCGTGCTGCGGCCGGGGTCCACGCCGACAGGGACCACACGCGGCGGCGAGCGTTCCAGCAGGCGGTTCAGGGGATCGACGAAATCGAAGGTGAAGAAGCCGTTGAGCTCGCGCTTGTTGGCGGCTTCCCAGGCCTTGATCGCCGTGATCGCCTGCTGGATCTCGAGCATCCAGGTCGCCTGGTAGTCGATCTCCGAATAGAGGATGTAGGACGGCAGGATGTCGCGCCGGATCAGGTCGCGGTAGCCCTCGGGCTGTGTCGCGTAATGATCGAGCATCGCGGCGGCGCGCGCGGCGATGTCGCGTTTCACGCTGATCCGGCCGAGCGGCCCGAGATCGGGCAGGTCGAGGGCGACATAGGTCGGCGCGCTCATCACCGCGCGCATGCTGCGCTCGATGCAGATGACGGCGCTCGGCAGCGCGACCGCGAGCACGAGCACGAGAACGACGGGCCGCAGCCGGTCGTCGCGCCGCTGCCACCAGTCGGCGACGAGCGGCAGCAGGATCGGCCACAGGCCGATGAATTCGAGCGATCCGGTGTTCTGGGTCTCGAACAGCGCGAGCGCGAACAGCCCGGCCGTGAACCAGCCGATCGGCGCGTCGATCAGCGCCCGCCAGCCGGCGAGCATCCTCGGCAAACCGTCGCGCCAGGCGGCATAGGCGAGCGCGGCAAGCAGGACGAGCGACGGCCCGATCACGTTGAACTTGACCGAGGCCACGGTCAGGAAGCGCGGCAGCAGCGTGTCGGTGTTGAGGCCGAGCAGGGTCAGGATGTCCGTGACATAGGCGGAGCTCAGCCCGGTCGCGATTTCCAGCACGCCGAGCGCGAGGATCACGAAACCGGCGGCGATGAGCGCGTCGCGGAAGCGCATCCGGCCGCTGAGCGTGGCATAGCCGACGAGCAGCGTGCCGGAGACCGCGCCGGTGATCTTCGTCAGGAACAGCGCCAGCATCAGCACGGCGACGAGCGCGATCCTGAAACCGCGCCGCTCGGCGAAGATCAGCGTCGCGATCAGCAGGTAGAGCAGCAGCGCGACATGGCGGTTGTAGAAGCCGTAGCCGTCGAAGCCGGGCGACGGATAGAGCGCATGCAGGTTGATCGGGAAGGCCGCGAACAGCAGGAAGGGCAGCACCAGCGCCAGGGCCTGCGGGCGCGAGCGCCGCGAGACCTCGCGGGCGAGCAGGGCGAGCACCGGCAGCATGACCGGCAGCAGCGCCCAGTTGATCAGCAGCATCGGCTGGGCGTTGGGGAAGGTGACGTCGAGAGCCGCGGCCAGATAGAAGCCGAGCGGGCCGATCGGCGCGAAGAAGTCGATGGTCGGGACCTGGCCGAGCTCGATGCGCTGGATCGCGTCGAGATAGACGACGGTGTCCCAGGCGTTCGGCCCGAGCGGCAGGCGCAGCGGCAGGATCAGGCCGGCGATGGCTGCCAGCGCGAACGCCACGATCCAGGCGAAGGGTGAACCGGCCATCCTTGCCATCGCGCCCTTGCCGCCCAAATTCTTGGTGCCGACCTGGGAGTTCTGCCTCCCGATCTCGCTCATCGCCACGCCGAACCCTCCTGGTCCAGCCCGCTCTCTGGCAGAAAATTCTTACCATCCGCCTGACGAAACCGCTGCTTCTCGCGGCTTTCGGTCAAGAATGGCGTAGCGTCCCGCGTCGGCTATCGCCTCACAGCAGCCCGCGCCTTGCGAGATGGCGCATCAGGTGCGAGGCGCCGTAGGTCCAGGGCGCACACGCGTCGGTGCGCTTCATCCGGTTGACGAGGCTGCCGAGCTCGGGCGCGGCGATGGTGACGATGTCCCCGTACTTATGGGTGAAGCCGCCGCCCGGCGCATCGCGATCCTTGATCGGCGCGAACATGGTGCCGAGATAGAGCGCCGCCCCGTCCGGGTACTGATGGTGCGGGCCGATCATCTGCGCGGCGAGATCGGCCGGATCGCGGCTGATCCTCGCGATCGAGGAGGAGCCTTCCAGCCGGAAGCCGTCCTCGCCCTCGACCGTCAGCGTCACCGTCGTCTGGCGGACATGGTCGAGCGTGAAGCCGGCATCGAACAGGCGGATGAAGGGGCCGACGGCCGCCGCCGCATTGTTGTCCTTCGCCTTACCGAGCAGCAGGGCCGAGCGGCCCTCGACATCGCGCAGGTTGACGTCGTTACCGAGCGTGGCGCCGACGATCCGTCCGTCCGAGGCGACGATCAGCACGATCTCGGGCTCCGGATTGTTCCAGCTCGACGCCGGATGCAGGCCCGCATCCGCCCCGGTGCCGACTGTCGACATCGGCGGGGCCTTGGTGAAAATCTCGGCATCCGGCCCAATTCCGACTTCGAGATACTGGCTCCAGGCCCCCTGCTTGATCAGGACGTCCTTGAGATGCATCGCCTCGGGCGAGCCGGGCTTGAGCTTGGAGAGGTCGTCGCCGATGAGCTTGCCGATCTCTCCGCGGATCGTCGCGGCGGCGGCCGGGTTGCCGCGCGCCTTCTCCTCGATCACGCGCTCCAGCATCGAGACCGCGAAGGTGACACCCGCGGCCTTCACCGCCTGCAGGTCGAGCGGCGAGAGCAGCCAAGGGCGCTTGGGATCGCGGCGATCCACAGGCGTATTGGCGAGGATATCAGTGAGCGAACCGATCGCCTCCCCATCGGCAGCGCGCAGCGCGGCAGCCGGATCGGCGTTCTCGCAGAGATCGCGACTGGTCGGGAAGCTGCGGGTCACGTCGATGACCTGCCCGTCGCGGAGCGTCACGACGGCCGGCCCGCCGAGATCGGGCCGCCAGACACGGCCTGCAAGCGTGGCGGCATCGGCGTCCTTGGGCAAGGTCGCGGTCACGGCAAGATCGAGGCTGGGCATGGCGGCATCCACGGGCGGATTCGGATCGGGGAGCGCAGATCAGCCGGTTATGCACAATTGCGCAAGCGAGGAGCCGTCATGCGCCAGCGTCGCCGCTTGACCGCGACCATAGGCGGATTGCACTGACCGTCATCGATTTGTCATTGAAATGTCGCCTGCGCTTCATGCTAGCTTGCGCACCAACGACAAGAACCGCGGCGGCGCTCGCCCGCGGAAGGGAGATGTTCCATGACCATCAAATCGCGCATCCTGATGTCGGTCGCGGCCTTTGCGCTCGTTGGGGCCTCGCCGGCTCTCGCGCAGACCGAGATCCAGTGGTGGCACGCGCTGACCGGCGCCAATAACGACGTCGTCGTCAAGCTGTCCGAGGACTTCAACGCCTCGCAGAAGGACTACAAGGTCGTGCCCGTCTACAAGGGCTCCTATCCCGACACGCTGAACGCCGGCATCGCCGCCTTCCGCGCCGGCCAGGCCCCGCACATCCTGCAGGTCTTCGAAGTCGGCACCGGCACGATGATGTCGGCCAAGGGGGCGATCAAGCCGGTCCACGAGGTCATGAAGGAAGCCGGCGAGAAGTTCGACCCGAGCGCCTATCTGCCCGCGATCACCGGCTACTATTCGACGGCCAAGGGCGACATGCTCTCGATGCCGTTCAACTCCTCGTCGATGGTGATGTGGTACAACAAGGACGCCTTCAAGAAGGCGGGCCTCGACCCCGAGAAGCCGCCGAAGACCTGGCCCGAGACCTTCGAGGCCGCCAAGAAGCTGAAGGCCGCCGGCTATGACAAGTGCGGTGTCTCGAACGCCTGGGCGACCTGGGCCAATATCGAGCAGTTCGGCGCCTGGCATAACGTGCCGCTCTCGACCAAGGTCAACGGCATGGCCGGCTTCGACGCCGTCATGAACTTCAACAAGAGCCCGGCCTTCCTGAAGCACTGGACCAATCTGGTCGAGCTGCAGAAGGACAAGACCTACGATTATTCCGGCCGCACCAATAACGGCGAAGGCCGCTTCACCTCGGGCGAATGCCCGATCTTCCTGACCTCGTCGGGCTTCTTCGGTAATGTCAGGGCGAACGCCAAGTTCGACTGGGGCAATGCCGCGATGCCGTATTATCCCGACGTGCAGGGCGCCCCGCAGAACTCGATCATCGGCGGCGCTTCGCTCTGGGTGATGGGCGGCAAGAAGGCTGACGAGTACAAGGGCGTCGCCAAGTTCTTCACCTTCCTGTCGAATGTCGATCGCCAGGTAAAGCTGCACACCGAGTCAGGCTATCTGCCGATCACCAAGGCGGCCTACGACAAGGTCAAGGCGTCCGGCTTCTACAAGGACAAGCCCTATCTCGAGACCCCGATCCTCGAGCTGACCAACAAGGCTCCGACCGACAACTCGAAGGGCCTGCGTTACGGCAGCCTCGTCCAGATTCGCGATATCTGGTCGGAGGAGCTGGAAGCGGCGCTGAACGGCCAGAAGTCGCCGCAGGCGGCGCTGGATGCGGCAGCTGAGCGCGGTAACCAGATGCTGCGCCAGTTCGAGCGCACCGCGGCCCGCTAAGCGCTTAGCTCTTGCCTATCCAAGGTCATCCCGGACACTCTTCGTCCGGGATGACCGTCTCGTTCCAGGGAAGCCGATGCAGAAGAACGCATACTTCAAGGGGCTCACGATCCCCTTTCTGCTGCTTCTGCCGCAGCTCGCCATCACCATCATTTTCTTCTACTGGCCGGCGACCCAGGCGGTCTGGCAGAGCTTCCTGCTCGAGGATGCCTTCGGCACCTCGACGGAATTCGTCTGGTTCGAGAACTACCAGATGCTCTTCGCCGATCCCGGCTATCTCAAGGCCTTCATCAACACGATCATCTTCTCCACCTTCGTCTGCGTGTTCTCGCTCTCGATCGCGCTGCTCTTCGCGGTGATGGCGGACCGGCAGCTGCGCGGCGGCGAAATCTACAAGACCCTGCTGATCTGGCCCTATGCGGTGGCCCCCGCCATTGCCGGCGTGCTCTGGATCTTCATGTTCGATCCCTCGCTCGGCATGCTCGCGCGCGGCCTGCAATCCCTCGGCATTCCGTGGAATCCGCGCCTCAATGGCAACCACGCCATGCTGCTGGTCATCCTGGCGGCGACCTGGAAGCAGATCAGCTACAATTTCCTGTTCTTCCTGGCCGGCCTGCAATCGATCCCGAAGAGCGTGATCGAGGCGGCGGTGATCGACGGCGCCCGGCCGATGCGCCGGTTCTGGACCATCGTCTTCCCGCTGCTCTCGCCGACGACCTTCTTTCTGCTCGTCGTCAACATCGTCTACGTCTTCTTCGACACTTTCGGCATCATCGACACCGTCACCGGCGGCGGCCCCTCGGGTGCGACCGAGACGCTGGTCTACAAGGTCTTCTCCGATGGCAAGGGCGGCTCGAACCTCGGCGGCTCGGCGGCGCAGTCGGTGCTGCTGCTGATCATGGTGATCGGGCTCACCGCGGTGCAGTTCCGCTTCATCGAGCGCAAGGTGAGCTACTGATGGCGTGGCCGGCCGGTGCCTTTGCCGTCGCGCTTCTCGGCCTCATGTTGCTGCCGGCGACGGCTGCCGCGCAGGGGCGCCGGATCGACGCCTGGTCCGGCATCGTGCTGAATTGCGGGCCGGCCACGACGCTGGCCTGGGCCGAGCGCATCTGCAGCCAGCTGATCGGCGAAATGCGCAGGCAGGCCGAGCAGGCCAAGGTCCCCTTCGTCGCCGTCCCCGTCTTCGCCGACGACGCGGCGCTGGATCGGCGGGCCTCGGACGAGGGGCTGGACATGTTCCGGCTCCTGCATGTCCGCTTCGACATCTCGCCGCCGACCGGCAGCCTGAAGAGCCGTGATCTCACGCTCGTGCTGCGCTCGTTGACCGAGGGCTCGCTCGCCGAGCGCCGCAAGGACGGTCTCTACAAGGTGCTCAACCATACGCCGATGATCATCGTCAACGAGGGCGAGGCGGCGAGGCGCGCGCCCTTCCTGGCGAAGACATTGACCGAAGCCTTCTTCTTGCCGCTGCTGAGGCCCGCGCCGTGACCCGTTCCTCTTCCGTGCTCTGGATGGACCTCACCGCCGAGGAACTGCGCGCCAAGGCCGCGACGGACACGATCGTCGTCCTGCCTGTCGCCTCGATCGAGCAGCATGGCCCGCATCTGCCTGTCGGCGTCGACACCATCCTGTGCAGCGGCGTCTGCAAGGCGGCGGCCGAGCGTGCCGGCGACGTAGACGTCGTCGTGGCGCCGACGCTCTGGTGCGGCATGGCCGAGCATCACATGGCCTTCGGCGGCACCTTCACTTTCGACATCCCGACCTATCGCGCCGTGCTGCTCTCCTTCCTGAAGAGCATCGAGCGCCACGGCTTCCACCGCGTGCTGATCGTCAACGGCCATGGCGGCAACATCGCCGCGCTCTCCGCCTTCCTGCCCGATTTCGCTCGCGAAACCCGGCTGCATGTCGAGGCGACGACCTATTTCATGCTGGCGCAGGACGCGTTCCCGCCGCTGCTCCAGGACCAGAAGGGCGTCCAGCACGCCTGCGAGGTCGAGACCTCGATGATGATGGTGCTGGCGCCGGGCTCGGTGCGTGAGCCGCGCTTGGCCGAGGCCTTTGGCGCGCGCGACGGCCTGCCGGGACGCGCCACGGTCTCGCGCCACCGCTCCTTCCGGGAGATGACCGAAACCGGCGTGGTCGGCGATGCGCGCCGTGCCACGCCCGAGAAGGGGCAGGCCTGCCTCGATGCCTGTGCGGATGCGCTGGCCGGATTGCTGCGCGAGATGGGGAGGGCCGCCTGATGGTCGAGGACCGCCGCCTGGGCGATGCGATCGCCTATATAATCCTGACGATCGGCGTGCTGATCGTCGCCTTTCCGGTCTGGCTGACCTTCGTCGCCTCGACCTGGGACGCCGCGACCGTGATCAACGGCCAGATGCCGCTCTATCCCGGCCCGTATTTCCTGGAGAACTACAAGCGCATTCTCTTCGTCGGCACGTCGAGCACGACGCGCGAGCCGGTGATCGGCATGATGCTGAACTCCTTCATCATGGCGATCACGATCGCGCTCGGAAAGATCTTCATCTCCGTGCTCTCGGCCTATGCGGTGGTCTATTATCGCTTCCCGTTCCGCATGGCGGCGTTCTGGATCATCTTCGTCACGCTGATGCTTCCGGTCGAGGTCCGCATCTTCCCGACCTTCAAGATCGTCTCCGACCTCAACATGCTCGACACCTATCAGGGCCTCGCCATCCCGCTGATCGCCTCGGCGACGGGCACGCTGCTGTTCCGGCAGTTCTTCATGACGATCCCCGACGAACTGCTCGAAGCCTCGAAGATCGATGGCGCCGGCCCGTTCAAGTTCTTCAAGGACACGCTGATCCCGCTCTCGATGACGACGATCGCCGCGCTCTTCGTCATCCAGTTCATCTATGGCTGGAACCAGTATCTCTGGCCGCTTCTGGTGACGACGAAGGACTCGATGCAGACCATCGTCATCGCCATCAAGAAGATGATCGTCACCGCCGACGCCCTGACGGAATGGCAGCTCGCCATGGCCACCGCCATGCTGGCGATGCTGCCGCCCGTCTTCGTCGTCATTGCCATGCAGAGGCTCTTCGTGAAGGGCCTGGTCGAAACCGAGAAGTAATCCGCGAATGGCCCAGGTCACTCTCAGCAACGTCAAGAAGGTCTATGCCGGCGGCGTCGAGGCCGTCAAAGGCGTCTCCTTCGACATCCCCGATGGCGGCTTCTGCGTCCTCGTCGGTCCCTCCGGCTGCGGCAAGTCCACGCTCCTGCGCATGGTCGCCGGACTGGAGACGATCTCGTCTGGCGAGGTCGCGATCGGCGAGCGCGTCGTCAACCAGGTCGAGCCCGCCGACCGCGACATCGCGATGGTGTTCCAGAACTATGCGCTCTATCCGCATATGAACATCTACGACAACATGGCCTATGGCCTGCGCAACCGCGGCACGCCGAAGGACGAGATCGACAAGCGCGTCAAGGAAGCGGCCCGCATCCTCGCGATCGAGCCCTTCCTGGAGCGCCGGCCGCGCCAGCTCTCCGGCGGTCAGCGCCAGCGCGTCGCCATGGGCCGCGCCATCGTGCGCAAGCCGCAGGTCTTCCTCTTCGACGAGCCGCTCTCCAACCTCGACGCGAAACTCCGCGTCCAGATGCGCGTCGAGATCAAGAAGCTGCAGCGCGCGCTCGGCGTCACCGCGATCTACGTCACGCACGACCAGGTCGAGGCGATGACGCTCTCCGACAAGCTGGTCGTGATGAATGCCGGGCAGGTCGAGCAGATCGGCCTGCCGGCCGAGGTCTACCGGAAGCCCGCGAGCAAGTTCGTCGCGACCTTCATCGGCTCGCCGCCGATGAACATCCTGCCCGGCGCCGTCGACGGCCCCGGCATCGTCGCGCTCGGCGACGCCATCATCGAGGTCCGTGACCTGCGCGAGGATCTGGCGGCGCAGGCACCGGTCGAAGTGGGCTTAAGGCCGGAGGATGTCGAGATCGCCTCGGAAGGGCAGGCTGGTTCGCTGCCCTTCGATGTCGAGTTCATCGAGGAGCTCGGCGCGACCCAGCTCTTTCACGGCAAGCTCGCCGGCCAGCCCTTCGTGATGCAGGCGGCGACCGGCGAGATCGCGGCGCAGGAAGGCCGGCTCTGGATCACCGTCGATCCCGACAAGGTCCATGTCTTCGACCCGAAGACGGGCGCGCGGCTGGGGAAGGGCTGAGCGGCGCTACCAGAGGCGTTTGACGGCGAAGCCGTCGAACAGGGCTTCGTTCGAAACCAGCGTCATGTCCTCGGCCTGAGCCTGTGCGATCAGCAGGCGGTCGAACGGGTCCTTGTGCGTGATGTTCATCTCGCCGGCGCGCACCGCATGGCGGATGGCAATCGGCAGTTCGACGAAGCCCTGATCGGCGATGATCGTCTCGAAATCCTGCGCAAGCAATGCCGCGTCGGGGAGCTTGCCGATGCGGAATTTGGTGGCGACCTCCATGGCCGAGGCGGCGCTGACGGCGACGCTGTTGGCTTCGTCTGCGATAGCCTCGCGGGCCCGGTTGCTCAGCGCGTCGTCACCCGCAAGCCACCAGATCAGGGCATGAGTGTCGAGCAGCAATCTCACGTGAGATTCCAGCCGCCGAGCTCGGTCTCGGGCAGTGGTTCGTCGAAGCGCGCGTCGATCGCGATCCTGCCCTTGAGGGCTCCAAAGCGCCGTTTACCGCGTGGCGCGACGGGCACGAGGCGCACCACCGGCACATTGCCGCGGGCAATGACCACGTCGCCGCCGTCGAGGGCATCCGCGATCAGCTTTGATAGGTTGGTCTTGGCGTCGTGAACCGAAAACTGGGTCATGAAAGCCTCCTTAGCTAAGAAGATAGCTAGGGGCCGCCGCGCCAGCAAGAGCTCTGCTCAAGCCGCCAGATCGGCCACCAGCGCATCGAGCAGCAGCGCGCCGTCCGGCGTTGCCGCGAGCCGGCCGCCCGCGCGCTCCATCAGCAGCTTCTGCTCGATCAGGCTTGAAACGCGCTTGGCGTTGAGCGGGCGCCCGGCCAGCGCCTTGAACACCTGGGGATCGATGCCCTCGACGAGGCGAAGCCCCATCAGCAGGTATTCATCGCCCTGCGCTTCCTCGGATAGCCGCTCGTCCTCGACCAGGGCGTGGCCCTCGGCCTCGACGCGCTCCAGCCAGACCTCTGGTCGCTTCTCGGTCGAATGCGCCATGCGGCCCTGCGCCGTCACCAGCCGGCCATGGGCGCCGGGGCCGACGCCGGCATACTCGCCATAATGCCAATAGACGAGGTTGTGCCGGCACTCTGCCCCCGGCCGGGCATGGTTCGAGATCTCGTAGACCGGCAGGCCGTGCCTGGCGGTGATCTCCTGCGTCGTCTCGTAGAGCGCCGCGCCGGCATCATGATCGGGAATGGCGAGCTTGCCGGAACGGAACAATCGCTCGAAGGCGGTGCCCGGCTCGATCGTGAGCTGGTAGAGTGAGAGATGCTCGGCCGCATGGCTGATCGCCAGCTCCAGCTCGGCGCGCCACAAGGCGGGCGTCTGCAAGGGCGAGCGGGCATAGATCAGGTCGAAGGAGTAGCGCTCGAAATATTGCCGGGCGATCGCGACGGCGGCGAGTGCCTCCTCGGCCGAATGCATCCGGCCGAGCGCCTTGAGATCGGTATCGTTCAGCGCCTGCACGCCGAGCGAGACGCGATTGACCCCGGCCGCCCGGAAGTCGCGGAAGCGCCCGGCCTCGACGCTGGTCGGGTTGGCCTCCAGCGAGACCTCGCAATGGGGGTCGACCGCCCAGTATTCACCGATCGCATCGAGGATCGCGCCGACCGTGCGGCCTTCCATCAGTGAGGGCGTGCCGCCGCCGAAGAAGATCGAGGAGACCGTGCGGCCCGGCACCAGCGCGGCGCGATGCGCGATCTCGCGGCGGAAGGCGGCAATGTAGCGCTGCTGGTCCGGCGGCTGCAGCCGGACATGGGAGTTGAAGTCGCAATAGGGGCATTTGGCCAGGCAAAACGGCCAATGCACGTAGACGGCGAAGCCCGCATCCGCGGTCGGATGCAGGATGGAAGGCCGCTCGGACAAGGCGGCCGGGGCGCTCACGCCGGCTTCCTCAGGCAGGCCGCAGCCAGCACATGGAAGGCGCGCGCGCGATGCGACAGGCCGGGCGAGCCGTCGGCCGGGATGCCGTGCTTCTCTTCCGCGGTCATCTCGCCGAAGGTCTTCTCATGGCCTTCCGGCAGGAAGATCGGATCATAGCCGAAGCCGCCCAGGCCGCGCGCCTGCTCGGTCACGATGCCGAAGACACGGCCCTCGAACAATTCCTGATGTCCGTCCGGCCAGGCGATCACCAGCGCCGAGACGAAATGCGCCTTGCGCCTCTCCGGCGTGGTCGCGCCGCGCTTGGCGAGCTCCATCTGCACGCGCCCGATTGCCGGGGCGAAATCCTTGCCCGGCCCCGCCCAATTGGCCGAAAACAGGCCGGGCGCGCCGTCGAGCGCGTCGATGCAGATGCCTGAGTCGTCGGACAGCGCCGGCAAACCGCTGGCGGTCGCCGCGGCAACCGCCTTGATCGCCGCGTTCTCCGAGAACATGGTGCCATCCTCGACCGGCTCGGGCAGGCCGAGCTCCCCGGCCGAGACGAGCTCGATACCATAGGGCGCCAGCAAGTCGCGCATCTCGCGCAACTTGCCCTGGTTATGGGTCGCGATCACGACCTTGCCAGTGAGGAGGCGGTGTTGGCTCATGCTCAGGCCACCGCGGCCTTCTGCAGCGTGACGAGCTTGGCGACGCCGCCCTTGGCGAGCTTCAGCAGCGACAGAAGCTCTTCCTCGGAGAAGGGCGCGCCCTCGGCCGTGCCCTGCACCTCGACGATGCCGCCGGAGCCGGTGATGACGAAATTCGCGTCGGTCTGGGCGCCGGAATCCTCGACATAGTCGAGATCGATCACCGGGTTGCCGGCGACGATGCCGCAGGAGATCGCGGCGACATGGTCCTTGAGCGGGTTCGTGCCCTTGAGCAGGCCGCGCCCTTCCATCCATTTCAGCGCATCGTGCAGCGCGACCCAGGCGCCGGTGATCGAGGCGGTGCGGGTGCCACCGTCGGCCTGCAGCACGTCGCAATCGACGACGATCTGGCGCTCGCCGATCGCGGTGAGGTCGACGACGGCGCGAAGCGAGCGGCCGATCAGGCGCTGGATTTCCTGCGTGCGCCCGGAGGGCTTGCCGGAGGTGACCTCGCGGCGCGTGCGCTCATGCGTGGCGCGCGGAAGCATCGAATATTCGGCGGTGACCCAGCCCTTGCCGGTGCCGCGCAGCCACGGCGGGCCCTTTTCCTCGACGGTCGCGGCGCAGAGCACCCTGGTCTCGCCGAACGTCACCATGCAGGAACCCTCGGCATAGCGCACCACGCCGCGTTCGAGCGTGACCTTGCGCATCTCGTCGGCGGCGCGTTTGGAGGGTCGCATGAAATATTCCTGTCTTGCGGGGAAGTGGCGGCTTGTAGGCGTTTGCGCCGCGCGCGGCAAGGTACGGAGCCGTTCTGCCCCTTGATCCGCATGCTCCGCATGACGACAATAGGACGAGAACGACGGTTCGCCTGAAAAAGGTTCATGAGCGCCCATACGCCCCGCCCCGAGACGATGAGCAGCCTGGTCGAGACCGATCAGCGCTCGCGCGAGATTTTCCGCCAGATCGTCGACGGCTACCTGACGACGGGCGAGCCGGTCGGCTCGCGCAACATCGCCCGCCTGCTGCCGATGGCGCTCTCGCCCGCGACGGTGCGTAATGTCATGACCGACCTCGAAATGGCCGGGCTGATCTACGCGCCGCACACCTCTGCGGGGCGCTTGCCCACGGAAAGAGGCCTGCGCTTCTTCGTCGATGCGATGATGGAGGTCGGCAATCTCACGGCCGACGAGCGCTCGCGCATCGAGGCGCAGATCAGGGTCGCCGCCAGCAACCGCAATCTCGACCAGACCCTGACGGAAGCTTCGGCGCTGCTGTCCGGGCTGTCGCGCGGCGCCGGCGTCGTCGTCACCACCAAGGCCGATGTCCGGCTGAAGCATATCGAATTCGTCCGGCTCGATCCCGCCCGCGCGCTGGTCGTTCTCGTCTCGGAGGACGGCACGGTCGAGAACCGCCTGCTGGCGCTGCCGCCCGGCCTGCCAGCCTCGGCGCTGAGCGAGGCCGCGAATTTCCTCAACGCCCGTATCCTCGGCAAGACGCTGGCCGAACTGCGCAGCGAGATCGGCGGGCAGCGCGCCCTGATGGAGCGCGAGCTTGACGCCCTGACCGCCCGCCTCGTCGAAAGCGGGATCGCGACCCAGGCCGGCCCCGGCAGCGACCGGCATCTCATCGTGCGTGGCCAGGCCAATCTGCTCGATGATCTCCGGGCGCAGGAGGATCTCGAACGCATCCGCATGCTCTTCGGCGATCTGGAGACGCAGACCGACGTCATCGACCTCCTCACGCGGGCCGAGGATGGCGATGGCGTGCGCATCTTCATCGGTTCGGAGAACAAGCTGTTCTCGATGTCGGGTTCCTCGATGGTCGCCGCGCCCTTCCGCGACGCCGAGCAGCGCATCGTTGGCGTCGTCGGCATCATCGGCCCGACGCGCCTGAACTATGCCCGCATCGTCCCGATGGTCGATTATACCGCCAAGGTCGTGGGCCGCCTGCTGGACGGCAGCCGCTGAGGCGTCGGCCGAGGCCCTGAGTTGGCTTTGCCGGCGGAAGCGGTTATCGAGCGGGCAAAGCAACATTGTCCCAATTCAGGTGCGACCCATGTCCGAGCAGCTCCCCGACCGTCTTTCCGTCAACCCGGACAGCCCTTTCTACAATGAAGAGGTGCTCGCGCGTGACATCGGCATCCGCTTCAAGGGTGTCGAGAAGACCAATGTCGAGGAATATTGCGTCTCCGAGGGCTGGGTGAAGGTCTCCGCCGGTAACGCCAAGGACCGTTTCGGCCGCCCGATGACCATCACGCTCAAGGGCCCGGTCGAGCCTTACATCCGCGGCAAGGTCGAAGGCTGAGCCTTCTTTGTCATTCCGGGGCTTCGCGCAACGAAGAGCCCGGAAACCACGACTGGGCGAGCCGCTAGTCGTGGGATGTCAAATGCCTCACCCAGTCGTGGGTTCCGGGTTCACGCCTGCGGCGTGCCCCGGAATGACAACGGTGGCTCAAGCCAGGCTCTTATAGAAAAACGTCGAGCCGCAATCGGCGCCATCCGGCATCAGCGCATAGCGCGGGATGGTGCCGGCCTCGGTCCAGCCCAGCCGGTTGTAGAGCCGCCGTGCGGCGCCATGCTCGTCGGTATCGAGCACCAGCAGGTCGCGGCCCTTCTCGCGCGCGATCGCCTCGGCGCGCTGCATCAGCGCCTCGCCGATGCCCTGCCGGCGCGCGCGCGAATGCACCAGCACCTTGGCGATCTCGGCTCGGTGCGGCTGGTTCGGCTTTCCGATCAGGTGGAGCTGCGCCGTGCCGACGATGCCGTCATCGGTCCGCGCGGCCAGAAGAATAACCTGACTGCTCCCGACACCCGCCGCGACATCGCGCCAGAAGCGTTCGTAATCGGCCGCCGTGTTCCAGCTCATGAAGCCGACCGAGGCGCCGTTGGCGACGCTGTCGCGCAGGATCTCCGCAAGTGCCGGAACGGCCGCCTCGGCAGCCTTGGCATCAAGCATTTCGATGGAGACGGCGAGGCTGGCTGCGTTCATGCGACATGTCCCGGAAAGGCGCCGCTTCTCGCAGCGAGGATGACGGCGTAGCGCACAGGTGCATCGCCCGGATTGCGGTAGATGATCGGGCCGCGCAGATGCATCTGCAGGCAGTCGCCCTCGGCGAGTTCGTGGCGGATACCCTCGACGGTCAGGTCGAGCCGGCCATGCAGCACCCAGATCTGCTGGTCGAGCGGGGCGGCGCCCGTCGCATTGTCGAGCCGGACTTCGGCGCCGGGCGGCAGCTCCACCTCGACGATCTCGAAGCCCGAGCCTGTCCCACGCGGCGAGACGTTGCGGCGCAGGTAGCCGCTCGCCGGATCGCGCCAGACTGGCTGGGCGTCGCGGCGCGCCAGCGGCCCGCTTCCTGCATTCTCTTCCAGCAGGGCCGAGAGCGAGAGGCCGAGCCCGGAGCCGAGCCGGACCAGCAGCGCCGCCGTCGGGCTCGATTCGCCGCGCTCGACGCGGGAGATCATCGCCCGGCTGACGCCGCTGCGTTCGGCAAGGGCGTCGAGCGTCAGCCCATGGCGCTGGCGGGCCGCCTTGAGGCGCTGCCCAAGCATGCGGTCGATCTCGGTGTCGTGTTCGAACTTCATGAATGGAGAATAATTCTCAGATATTGGAATTTGCAAGCTGCATTTGCTACCGGCGTGACCAACTCGTCATCCCGGGCTTGCCCCGGGACCCATCAAAGGGCGTCGCGCTCTACGATGGATCCCGGATCTCCGCTTCGCTCCGTCCGGGATGACGTGGCAGCCTCGGGAAAAACACGCCTTAGCGGCCTTCGAACAGGCCAGCCGCTTGGCGCCGCGCGCCTTCACTGCTATGGCGCGCGCATGAGCACCCGTTCCATCGACAATATCCGCAACTTCTCGATCGTTGCCCATATCGACCACGGCAAGTCGACGCTGGCCGACCGTCTGATTCAGCAGACCGGCACCGTCGCCGCCCGCGACATGAGCGACCAGATCCTCGACTCGATGGATATCGAGAAGGAGCGCGGCATCACCATCAAGGCGCAGACGGTGCGGCTCGACTATCGTGCCAAGGACGGCAAGGACTATGTCCTGAACCTGATGGACACCCCCGGCCATGTCGACTTCGCCTATGAGGTCTCGCGTTCGCTCGCGGCCTGCGAGGGCTCGCTGCTGGTGGTCGACGCCTCGCAGGGCGTCGAGGCGCAGACGCTCGCCAACGTCTACCAGGCGCTCGACGCCAACCACGAGATCGTCACCGTCCTCAACAAGATCGACCTGCCGGCCGCCGAGCCGGAGCGCATCAAGCAGCAGATCGAGGACGTGATCGGGCTCGATGCCTCCGAGGCCGTGCCGATCTCGGCCAAGACCGGCCTCAACATCGAGGGCGTGCTGGAGGCGATCGTCGAGAAGCTGCCGGCGCCGAAGGGCGATCCCGATGCGCCGCTCAAGTGCTTGCTGGTCGACAGCTGGTATGACGCCTATCTCGGCGTCGTCGTGCTCGTGCGCGTCATCGATGGCGTGCTGAAGAAGGGCATGACCATTCGCATGATGCGGGCCAACGCCTCCTATGGCGTCGATCGCGTCGGCGTGTTCAAGCCCAAGATGACCGAGGTCAAGCAGCTCGGCCCCGGCGAGGTCGGCTTCTTCACCGCCTCGATCAAGGAGGTCGCGGATACCGCCGTCGGCGACACCATCACCGATGAGAAGAAGCCGATCGCCGAACCGCTGCCGGGCTTCAAGCCGGTGCAGCCGGTGGTGTTCTGCGGCATATTCCCGGTCGATGCCGCCGATTTCGAAGTGCTGCGCGCCGCGATGAGCCGGCTGCGGCTCAACGACGCCTCGTTCTCCTACGAGATGGAGACCTCGGCTGCGCTCGGCTTCGGCTTCCGCTGCGGCTTCCTCGGGCTGCTGCATCTGGAGATCATCCAGGAGCGGCTGGAGCGCGAGTTCAACCTCAACCTGATCTCGACCGCGCCGTCGGTGGTCTATCGCCTCAAGCTGCGCGACGGCACGACGCTGGAGCTGCACAACCCGGCCGACATGCCGGACGTGATGAAGATCGAGTTCATCGAGGAGCCCTGGATCAAGGCGACGATCTTCACGCCGGACGAATATCTCGGTTCCGTCCTGAAGCTCTGCCAGGATCGCCGCGGCATCCAGACCGATCTGTCCTATGTCGGCTCGCGCGCCAAGGTCGTTTACGACCTGCCGCTGAACGAGGTCGTGTTCGACTTCTATGACCGGCTGAAGTCGATCTCGAAGGGCTATGCCTCCTTCGACTACGCGATCACCGATTATCGCGAGGGCGATCTCGTCCGGATGTCGATCCTGGTCAATGCCGAGCCGGTCGATGCGCTCTCGATGCTGGTCCATCGCTCGCGCGCCGATGCCCGCGGCCGCGCCATGTGCGAGAAGCTCAAGGAGCTGATCCCGCCGCACATGTTCCAGATCCCGGTCCAGGCGGCGATCGGCGGCAAGATCATCGCTCGCGAGACCATCCGGGCGCTGCGCAAGGACGTGACCGCCAAGTGCTATGGCGGCGACGCGACCCGCAAGCGCAAGCTTCTGGAGAAGCAGAAGGAAGGCAAGAAGAAGATGCGGCAGTTCGGCAAGGTCGAAATCCCGCAGGAAGCCTTCATCGCCGCCCTCAAGATGGACGATTGAGCGGCGCGCCAACGCCGCTCCAGTCCGCTGCCTAGAGCGCCTCGGCGCCGAGCTTCGCCTGCCAATGTGCGAGGCGCTCCTTCAGCACGCGATCAAGCACGTAGGAGATATCCTCGTCTTCCAGCCTTTCGAGCGCCTCGAAGCGGAAGGCCTCAGGGCCGTGCGCGTTCCATGCCGCCTGCATCAAGCGCTGGCGATGGCTGCCATGGCGCAAGGTGAAGCGCAGGCGATTCTCGATCGTCGCGAGATCGGGTGCGCGCCCGACCCATGCCAATCCGGCGACCTCGCAGTGGAAGGCGAAGATGCCCGCCACCGACTTCCGTTCCTTATAGGCGGCCGTTGCCGCCTTCCTGTCCGCGGTCTGCATCGGTGCAACCCATCCTCTTCGAAGGGACTTAATAATACCCGGATTTTAATAAGGCAAGATTTTATCCGGGTATTTTATGCCCAGTGGCATTCTCGATGAACAATCGCGCCGCTGATGCGTTCTTTATGGGAATCCACTCTCACACGAGGAGGTCCCGATGGACTGGAACCGCGTCGAAGGAAACTGGAAGCAGCTCAAGGGCAAGGTGAAGGAGCAATGGGGTAAGCTGACTGATGACGATCTCGACGTCATCGCCGGCAAGCGCGACCAGCTGGAAGGCAAGATTCAGGAGCGCTACGGACTCGCCAAGGATAAGGCCCGCAGCGATGTCGATGCCTGGTATGGCCGCCAGACCTGGCAGTGATCAGGGCGGCCTTCAGAGGCTGTAACGGATTTGAGAGCCCCGGCGTCCCGCGCCGGGGCTCTTCGACGTTTGGGCGCCTTGATCCCGAAGCGCGGCCGGCCGAGACTTGGCAGGTTCGAAGCGAGATGCCTGATGTTCGACGATCTCTCAGGAAAGAGCGCGCTGGTCACGGGCGCGTCTAGCGGGCTGGGGCTGCATTTCGCCAGGCTGCTCGCGCATCACGGCGTCGACGTCACGCTCGCGGCCCGCCGGCAATCCGCGTTGGATCAGGCCGGCGCAGAGATCGCTGCAGCCGGCGGTAACGCAAAGCATCTGGTGCTGGACGTGGCTGACGCCGCCTCGATCGCGGAAGCTCTCGACGGCCGGCATTTCGACATCCTGATCAACAATGCGGGCGTCAGCGGCGCTGGCCCGGCGGCCGATCTGTCCGATGCGGACTGGGATGCGGTGCTCGACACTAATCTGAAGGGCGTCTTCCTCGTCGCGCAGGCCGTCGCACGCAGCATGCGCGAGGCCGGCCGGGGCGGCGCCATCGTCAATATCGCCTCGATCCTCGGCCATCGCGTTGCCGGCGGCGTCAGTGCCTATGCGGCCTCGAAGGCGGGTGTGATCCAGCTGACCAAGGCGCTCGCGCTCGAATGGGCCCGTGACGGCATCCGCCTCAACGCGCTCTGCCCCGGCTATATCGAGACCGATATCAACCGCGATTTCTTCGCGACCGAGGCCGGCTTGAACCTGATCAAGCGCATCCCGCAGCGAAGGCTCGGCCAACCGGAAGAGCTCGACGGCGCCTTGCTGCTGCTTGCCTCGTCTGCCGGCAGCTACATCACCGGCTCCACCATCGAGGTCGATGGCGGCCATCTCGTTTCCTCCCTGTGAGCATCGCCATGGATTTCGAGATTTCTCCCCGGATCGAGGATTACCGCGCGCGGATCGCCGCCTTCGTCGAGCGTGAGATCCTGCCGCTCGAAGCCGACCGGGCCTCCTACGACGCCCATGGCAATATCGCTCTGCCCCTGCTCGACACCATGCGGGCCAAGGCGCGCGCCGAGGGGCTCTGGTGCCTGCAGCTCAAGCCGGAAACCGGTGGTGCCGGGCTCGGCAAGATGGGCATGGCGGTTTGCTACGAGGAGATGAACCGCTCGATCTTCGGCCCGGTCATCTTCAACTCGGCGGCGCCCGACGACGGCAACATGATGGTGCTGGAGGCGCTCGGCACGCCCGCACAGAAGGAACGCTGGCTGAAGCCGATCGTCGAGGGCAAGCTCCGCTCCGCCTTCGCCATGACCGAGCCGCATCCGGGCGGCGGCTCCGACCCCTCGATGATCCAGACCAGGGCCGAGCGGCGCGGAGACAATTACATCGTCAGCGGCCGGAAATGGTTCATCACCGGCGCCGAGGAGGCCAAGCACTTCATCCTGGTCGCCCGCACCTCGGACGATCCGCGCAACGGCCTCACAGCCTTCCTCTTCCATGCCGACCAGCCGGGCTGGCGCATCCTGCGCCGCATCGAGATCATGGGGCCGGAGGAGCATGGCGGCCATTGCGAGCTGGAATTCGACGGGCTTGAAATCCCCGTCGAGAACGTGCTGGCCGGCGAGGGCAAGGGCATGAAGGTGACGCAGGTTCGGCTGGGCCCGGCGCGCCTCACCCATTGCATGCGCTGGCTCGGCCTCTCCAAGCGCTGCATCGAGATCGCCCAGGCCTATGCCGCCGAGCGCTATGGCTTCGGCCAGCGCCTCGCCGATCGCGAGAGCATCCAGCTCAAGCTCGGCGACCTCGCCATGCGCATCGAAATCGGCCGGCTGCTGGTGATAAAGGCGGCCTGGGAACTCGATCGCGGCGGCTTCGCCCGCAAGGAGGTCTCGATGGCCAAGGTCCAGGTCGCCAACGTCCTGCACGATGCCGCCGATGTCGCGATCCAGGTGAATGGTGCGCGCGGCTATTCCCGGGACACCGTGCTCGAATGGATCTACCGCTATGCCCGGCAGGCGCGATTGGTTGATGGCGCCGATGAAGTCCACAAGATGGTGTTGAACCGCTTCCTCACCGAGGAAGGCCGAGATTTCTGGCGCTGGCCGGTCGCAGGTCAGGCGCGGGGCTGAGGCGATGGCAGCGCCCGCGCCCGCCGCCATCGATTTCGAGCCGGCCGCCCTGGCTGATATCCTGCGCGCTGAGTTTGGCGCCGGCGAACTCGCGCTCGAACGGATCGGTGGCGGGCAGTCCAACCCGACCTATTTCGTCGATTGGGGGGCACGCCGCCTCGTGCTGCGCAAGCAGCCGACAGGGCCGATCCTGCGAGGCGCCCATGCGATCGACCGGGAATTCCGTGTGCTCGAAGCATTGTCGAAGACCAATGTGCCGGTGCCGCGTGCCGTCCTGTTCCACGCCGATCCCGAAGCGCTCGGCACGCCCTTCTATCTGATGGAGCGGCTGGAAGGCCGCGTCTTCCATGACGCCGCCTTGCCCGGTCTCGCGTCCGAGGAGCGACGCGGGCTCTATCTCGGCATGGCCGAGGCGCTGGCGAAGCTCCATGCGGTGCGGCCAGACGATGTCGGCCTCGGCGATTTCGGCCGTCCCGGCAATTACTTCGAGCGCCAGATCGCGCGCTGGACGAAGCAGCTCCGGGAATCGCCGGGCGAACCCATCCCCGAACTGGAAGTGGTCGCCGACTGGCTGCCGGCGCATCTGCCTGACGATGACGGCCGTGTCTCGATCGCCCATGGCGATTTCCGGCTCGGCAATCTGCTCTTTCACCCCGAGAAGCCCGAAGTGATCGGCATCCTCGACTGGGAACTCTCGACGCTCGGCCATCCGCTCGCCGATCTCGGCTATTGCGCCATGCCCTGGCATACGGCACCGGACGAATATGGCGGCATCCTCGGGCTCGACCGCGCCGCGCTCGGCATTCCCACGGAGGCCGCGTTCCTCGCCCATTATTATGCCCATGCCGTGCCGACGGCGCCGCTGCTGCGCTTCCATCTCGTCTTCGCGTTGTTCCGCTTCGCCGTGATCTTCGTCGGTATCGCCGACCGGGTCCGTGCCGGCACGGCTGCCGCGGCCAATGCGGCCGAGGTCGCGCCGCTCGCCCGACGCTTCGCCATCCGGGCGCGGGAGGCGATGGAAGGCCCCGGTCGTCTGAGCTGACCGCAAGACGACGGCAGGATTCGAATGCAGGTTGTTGTCGAAGACTGGCGTAGGCTGGCGGAATTCTAGAATAGATCTAATTTAGATCGATTCAAAACAGATAGAATTGCTTTGCCGTCCCAAGACGGGCTGTGATAGCGCGAGGGCATCTTTCCCGGCAGGATGCTCTCCGATGCCCGCTCCCCTTTGGCTTGCCCGTCTTTCCTCCGCTGTTCTGGTCGGTGCGTCGTTTCTGTTTGCCGGCGCCGCCGCCGCCGAGACGATCGAGGTCACCGATCTTGCCGGCCGCGTCGTCAATGTCACCCGCGATCCCCAGAAGATCGTCCTCAGCGAGGGCCGCCAGCTCTATACGCTCGCGATGCTCGACCGCGAGGACCCGTTCAAGCGCGTCGTCGGCTGGGGCAACGACCTGATCCAGAACGATCCGGGCGCCTGGCAGAAATACCTCGCCAAGTTCCCGAAGGCCAAGGATGTCGCGGACATGGGCAATCCCTATGCCGCCGATGTCAGCATGGAGAAGATCGCCTCGCTCGGCACCGAGGTCTACATCCTCGACCTGTCCAACTACTTCAAGGCGCAGGAGACCGGCTTGCTCGCCAAGCTCGAGAAGGCCGGCATCACTACGATCTTCGTCGATTTCCGCCAGGACCCGACCCAGAACGTGCTGCCGAGCGTGCAGTTGCTCGGCCGCATCCTCGGCCGCGAGAAGGAGGCGAACGCTTTCGCCGACTACTACATGCGCCAGACCCGCAGCATCTATGCCCGTGTCGGCGCGATCCCCGACAAGCAGAAGCCGCTGGTCTTCGTCGAGCGCGCCGCCGGCCTGCTGCCCTGCTGCGCCACGTTCGGCCCGTTCAATTTCGGCCGCTTCATCGAGGAATCCGGCGGGCGCAACTGGGGCAGCCAGTTCTTCTCCGCCTTCCAGGCGCAGGCCGCGCAGGAGAAGGTGCTCGCCGACAATCCGGACGTCTATTTCCTCACAGGCGCCAACTGGTACGGCAGCAATCCCGGCAGCAGCGCGGTCAGCCTCGGCTATGACGCGACGCCCGAGAAGGTGCAGAAGGAACTGGCGGCGCTGATGAACCGCCCGGGCTTCCAGCAGCTCAAGGCCGTGCAGGCCAGGAAGGTGATGGCCTTCTACCACCAGTTCTACGACGCGCCCTATTACTTCATCGCCGAGCTCGCCATGGCGAAGGAGTTTTATCCGGACCGCTTCAAGGACATCGACCCGGAGGCGGTCTTCAAGGAGTTCCACGAGAAATTCCTGCCGATCCCCTATTCCGGCGTGTTCTGGGCCAAACTCCAGTAAGGATGGCCCGAGCGACGATGGCCGCGACCCTGCCCATGACGGCAAATGCCACCGGGGACTATCGCCGGCGCAATGCGCGCCGGCTGAAGCTCGTCCTGCTCGGCGTTGTCGCGCTTGCCGTCGCGCTGGCGCTCGATGTCTCGATCGGACCCGGCAACCTGCCGCTCGCTGACGTCCTGCGCACGCTGATCGACCCGCAATCGGCCACACCGCGTCTCTCCGTCATCGTCTGGGACCTGCGCCTGCCGATCGCGCTGATGGCGATGGCCGTCGGCGCCATGCTGGGCTTGAGCGGCGCCGGGATGCAGACCATCCTCGCCAACCCGCTGGCCGATCCCTTCACGCTCGGCGTCTCCGCCGCCGCAACGGTCGGCGCCTCCGTCGCGATCGTCTTCGGCTGGAGCGTCATTCCCGGCGCCGGGCCCTATATCGTCACGGCCAATGCCTTCGTCTTCGCGCTGGCGGCCTCGCTCGTGCTGTTCTTCATGACCAAGCTGCGCGGCGTCAGCGCCGAGACGATGATCCTCGTCGGCATCGCCCTGCTCTTCACCTGCAACGCCATCACCGCGCTGCTGCAGTACCGTTCCAACGAGGTGCAGCTCACCCAGATCGTGTTCTGGACGCTGGGCAGCCTCGCCCGCGCCAGCTGGGAGAAGGTCGGCGTCGCCGCGCTGCTGATAGCGCTTGCCCTGCCGTTCTTCCTGATGCGCGGCTGGGCGCTGACGGCTCTGCGCCTCGGCGACGAGCGCGCCGAGAGCCTCGGCGTCCGCGTCGACCGCCTGCGCCTGGAAATCCTCGTCGCGACCTCGCTGCTCGCGGCCGTCTCGGTCTCCTTTGTCGGCGGCATCGGCTTCATCGGCCTCGTCGGCCCGCATATCGCACGGCTGCTCGTCGGCGAGGACCAGCGCTTCTTCCTGCCGACCGCGACGATCGCGAGTGCGGTTCTGCTCTCGCTCGCCTCGACCGTCTCGAAGGTGATCACGCCAGGCGTGATCTATCCGATCGGCATCATCACGGCGCTGATCGGCGTGCCCTTCTTCATCAGCCTGGTGATGTCGATCCGTGGGCGGGGAGTCTGAGCCATGGCGCTGCTGATCCGCGATCTTGATTTCCGCTATGGCATGACGCCGGTCCTGCAGGGGCTGGGCACCGAGGCGCTGCCGCGCGGCGAATTGGCCGCCTTGGTCGGCCCCAACGGCTCCGGCAAGTCGACGCTGTTCCGCTGCGCCGCCGGCCTTTTGCGGCCGGAGCGCGGCACGGTCGCGCTCGATGGCGACGATCTCTCGTCGCTCTCGCAGCGGGAGCGCGCCCGCAAGGTCTTCTATCTCGCGCAGGATACCGGGGCGCGCGTGGCGCTTTCGGTCTTCGACATCATCCTGCTCGCCCGCAAGAGCCTGCACCGCGGCTATGCGCTCGCGGCCTCGCCCGAGGATACCCGCGCCGTCGAAGCGGTGATCGAGGAACTCGGCCTTAGCGCTTTCGCCTCGCGCGATATCGCGACGCTCTCCGGCGGCCAGCGCCAGCTCGCCGCGATTGGCCAGGCGCTGGTGCGCGAGCCCGACGTGCTTCTGCTCGACGAGCCGACCAGCGCGCTCGACGTGCGCCGCCAGCTCGACGTCATGGCGACGATCCGCGAGGCGACGCGCCGGCGCGACATCGTCACGGTGGTGGCGATCCACGATCTCTCGCTCGCGGCGCGCTTCGCCGACCGGGTTCTGGTGATGAATTCAGGGCGCATCGCGCAAGCGGGCGCACCTGCGGATGTGCTTGCGCATTCGGCGGTATCGGAGACATATGCGGTCGGCGTGCATCTGGAGCGTTCGGCTCGAGGCACGCTTCTGGTCGAGCCCTATATCCACGGTCACTGAAGCATTTTCGAGCGAAGTGGGTCCCGGTTCGCGTGAAGAAAATGCGAGAAAGCTTCTAAAGCCATGTCCGCGCCCGCCTCGCATGACAATTTCACCCTGAAGGAAGAGATCCGCGCCTATTGGTCGGCGCGGGCCGAGAGCTTCGATCTCTCCTTTGGCCACGCGATCAAGTCCGATCGCGAACTGAAGGCCTTCCAGCGCCTGATCGGCGACTCGTTCGGGCCCCAGCCGCTGGATGTGCTCGATCTCGCCTGCGGCACCGGCGAGATCACCCGCGCCCTGCTCTCGCTGAACCACCGCGTCACCGCGCTCGATTTTTCGGAGGCGATGCTGGAGCGCGCCCGCGCCAAGCATGGCAACGCCGCCCGCTTCCGGCTGGGCGATGCCGAGCGCCTGCTCGACGAAGACGCGAGCTACGACGCGGCGATCACCCGCCATCTCGTCTGGACGTTGACCGATCCGGAAGCGGCCCTCAGCGAATGGTTCCGCGTCCTGCGCCCCGGCGGCCGCATGCTGATCATCGACGGCGACTGGATCAACCGCACGCGATGGCAGGCACTGGTCAACCGCTTCGGCAACTGGCTGCGCGAGAAGCGCGGCGCGGCCGTCCACCAGATCGATGCCGACACCCATGCCTCGATCACCAGCCGCTTCTATTTCAAGGATGGCCTCAGCCGGCAGCGTCTCGAAGACATGCTGACCGCCGCCGGCTTCATCGACATCGTCTCGGCCGATTACCATCAGGTCGTGCGCGAGCAGCAGCGCGCCGCCCCCTTGCATGATGCGATTCGACTGGGGTCCTCGACCCGTTTCGCCCTTCTCGCGCGCAAGCCTGCGGACGCCGCTGTTTCGCGCTAAAAGAGCCGGATAGCGCTGCTTCGCATGGCGACGCTGCGGGACAGGAGCGAGCGATGAATGCCAAGCCGGACTGGGACGCCGCGCAATATCTGCGCTTCGAGGACGAGCGGACGCGCCCGCCTGCCGATCTCCTCGCCCGCGTGCCGCTGAGCGATCCCAGGCGCTGCATCGATCTCGGCTGCGGCCCCGGCAACAGCACCGAACTGGTCGCGGCCCGTTTCCCCGGTGCCGTCACCGAGGGCCTCGATTCCTCGCCGGACATGCTGGAGAAGGCGAGGAAGCGCTTGCCCAACCTCTCCTTCATCCTCGGCGACGTGAACAGCTGGTCCGACGCGGCTGGCTACGACCTGATCTTCGCCAATGCTGTGCTGCAATGGCTGCCGGACCATGAGGGCCTTTTCCCGCGTCTGGCACGCTCGCTGACATCAGGCGGCTGCCTCGCCGTGCAGATGCCGAACAATCTCGACGAGCGCTCGCATGTCGCGATGCGCGAGGTCGCGGCGGAGGGGCCCTGGGCGGAAAAGCTTGCCACTGCGAAGGCTGAGCGCTCGGTGATCGGGGCGTTCGGCGATTACCGGCGCTGGCTGATCGACGCGGGCTGCCGCGTCGATATCTGGCAGACCACCTATGTCCACGCGCTCGCCAATCTCGAAGCCATTGCCGAATGGTTCAAGAGCACCGGGCTGAAGCCCTATCTCGACCGGCTGACGGCCGAGGAGCAGAAGGACTTCCTCGCCCGTTATCTCGAGCGCATCGCGCCGCACTACCCGGTCGAGAGCGACGGGAAGGTGCTGCTGCGTTTCCCGCGTCTGTTCGTGGTTGCGGTACGCGAGGGCTGATCAGGCCTTCGCGGCTTCGGCCTTCTTCGCGGCGACATGCTCCTCGTCGGAGGCTCCGGCGCGCCAGTAGCTCACGACGAGATTCTGGTCGCGCTCCGGCCTGAGCTTGCCGCGCGAGGCCGCCCGGATCGCCTTGAACGCGGCATGTTCCGACGCCGACCAGAGATAGGTTGAAGGACCGTCCGCTGGCCAGTCGAGCGTCGCGAAGGCGTCCTGCAGCAGCGGCAGGCTGCCCGGCGCAGCGTCCCCGCGATGCAACCAGGTCAGCACCATCCCGGTCGGGTGGCGCAGGGGCTGTTCCTCGCCGGCGTCGGCGACCTCGATGAAGACCTGTCCAACGGCCTCGGCCGGCAGGTTCTCCAGCATCCGCGCCACGGCGGGCAAACCGGTCTCGTCGGCGAGGAAGACATAGCGTTCGGCCGATCTAAGCCCGCGCCCGCCGGGACCTGCCATGCCGATCCGGTCGCCCGCCTTGGCTCGGAAGGCGAAAGCCGAGCCGGGGCCGGCATCCTCATGCAGCACGAAATCGAGCGCGAGCGTGCCCGCAGTGACGTCGATCTCGCGGATCGTGTACTTGCGCACCAGCGGCTTGGTTTCGGCTGGCGAGGGCAGCAGCAAGCCGTCATCGCCGACCATGGGCCAGCTCGGCTCGGTCACGCCCTCGGGCGGGATGAACAGGCGCACATGCAGCGCGTCGATATGGTCATAGCGGGCGAGGTTCTCGCCGGTAAAGCGGATGCGGGCCATATGCGGCGTGATCCGCTCGACGCCGGTGACCGTCAGGATACGGAACTCGGGCGGCAGGGCGGGGCCGGTGCCATCGCCGCTCCAGCGCATCTCGGGTGCTGCGTCCTTCGGGGCGAACTCGATGACATGGCTGGCGATGGCCCGCTTCATGCCGAGCAGGGTGGACAGATCCGGCGCCTCGACATGGACATCGAGCGCGGCTGTCGTGAGCTCGATCCGGGCCAGGCTGCCGTCGAGGGCGATCATTGTCGTGCCGTCCTGCTCGGTGATGACGGCCTCGTGCTCGACGAGATGCTCGCAGAGCGGCTTCAGGACGCCCGCCGGGTTGGCGAGCGCGATCCGGGTCGAGGTAGCGAGCATGCTGGTCTCCGTTAGGCTTTCGGCGGTGCCGCGATCCATAGCGTCCCGTCGAGCGGGATCGCCGAGAAGCGGGCGCCCTCCGCGAGCGTCGCGGCCGGGTCGATATCGGCGAAGCGCTCCGGGTGGAGCCATTTCGCCAGGGCCTCGATCGCGACGACATGCAGCGGGGTATCGTTGAACAGGTGCCAGAAGCCGAAGGCGCGCCGCTTCTCGATGGCGCTGAGCATCTTGAGCGAGGGCGTGGCCAGAAGCTTGGCGAAGCTGGCAGTGGCATCCGTCTCGCTGACGCCGAGACCGAGCACGAGCCCGCCGAGCTTGGCGAGATGCGTGCCGCCGGTCGCGATATAAACGTCCGGGTCGGCGCCGATCAGCTGTTCGAGACCGATCTGCCCGGTCGCGCCCGGCAGCATCGCGGCGGCGATATTGTGCCCGCCCGCGGCCTGGATGAACTCGTTGAACGTGCCCTGCCCGGCCGTCATGCAGCAATCATAGCCGCCGGCATGGGCGTGGATGAAGACGGAAGGGCGCTTCGCGTCCCTGACCCGGCTCGCGATCCGTTTCATCCGCCCCTCGTAGAAGGCGATCAGCCGCTCGGCCTGTTCCTGTTGACCGATGAGGATGCCGAGCGCCCTGAGGCTCGGCACGGTGTCGCGCAGCGGCTCCAGGTAGAAATCGACGACCGCGACGGGAATGCCGGCTGCCTCCAGCTTCTCGACGAGATCGCCGGGGCCGCGGCGCGTGCCGGCGAGCGATTTGCTGAGCACGACGAGATCGGGGCCGAGCGCGATCGCACGTTCCAGCGAGAAGCCGGTGGCGGTTCCGCCGTCGCCGACGAGGGGGAGTGCATTGATCACCGGGAAGCGCGCGCGATAGCGGGCGAGCCCGTCCGGGTTCTGCCGTTCGAGATCGCTGCCCCAGCCGGCGAGGATGCTGACCGGGTCGGGATGGATCAGGCCGAGCGCATTGAGCTGGCGGCCCTGCGCCAGCACGATGCGCTTGGCCGGGGCGGCAAGCTTGACGGTTCGGCCGAGGACATCGGTCGCGACGACCGGCGCGGCGGCCATGGCGGGCAGTGCCGGCAGGCTCAAGCCGGCCAGGATCAGTGAACGCCTGTCCAGCATCATGCTGCTGCCGCCTCGTCCTGCGCCGTGCCGGCGAGCGTGAAGGCCACGGCACGTGCGAGCATCGCTGGGATCACCGAGACATGGTTCTCGCCGGGGAATTCGGTGAAGCTGCAGTCGAGCCGGCCGGAGGCGGACAGGCGCTGCGCCATCTCGGCGGCATTGTCGCACATCCGCGCCCGCGTGAGGCGTTCGGCCCGTTGCTGGGTGACGGCGAGCACCGGCTCCTGCTCATGGCCGCCGACCGTGATCAGCAATCGCCCGGCGGCAGCGGAGCCGGCGCGCCGGAACGCTTCCTCGCTCGCGAGAATGGCGCGGTCCTGCCACCAGATCGACGGGCTGCCGGCGACGAGGGACGTAAACAGGCCGGGCCGGGTGAACAGCGTGTGCAGCACGAACAGCCCGCCATAGGAGTGGCCGGCCAGCCCGCGCCGTGCCGGGTCGAGCGGAGCGATCCGCGCAACCGCCGGCAGGATCTCGTCGACGATCATGTCGAGGAAGCGGTCGGCTCCGTCAGGCGCGGGCAGGAGGTCGCGCTGGCGCCGCTCGGCATCGAAGGGCCGCTCGCCGGGATAGCCGATTCCGATCACGACGGCGGGGCCGACGCCGGTCGCCTCGGGGCGTTGCGCCTGCAGGCGGGCGGCGGTGGCCGCGACCGGAAACAGCGCGTGGCCGTCGACCAGGACGAGGCTGGGAAAGCCGCGTGCCGGAGCGGGGCCCTCCGGCACGGAGATCAGCAGCCGGTAGCGCGAACCGTCCCGCGCCTCGAAATCACGCTGCCAGGCCTGCGGCAGCGTGACGGGGGCGAATGCGGGATCGGCAGGGCTGCCTGGCTGCATCGGCGCTCTCACCAGCGGTAGGACAAGGTCGCGAGCACGGTGCGGCGCAGGCCGAAGGAGCACTGCGTCGTGCCGTAGCAGCCGGAGATATACTCCTTGTCGAACAGGTTCTGGGCGTTGACCTGCACTCTCCAGCCCTTGAGCGCCGGGCTGGCCGCGGCGAGGTCGTAGCTGATCGCGGCATCGACCAGCGTGTAGTCCGAGGTCGAGAAGGTATTGCCGGGATCGCCCGCGCCGCCGCCGACATAGCGCACGCCGGCACCGAGCCCGAGGCCGGAGAGCATGCCCGTCCGGAACGTGTAATGCGCCCACAGCGCCGCCGTATGGCGCGGCACGACCGGTGGGCGCTTGCCGAGATCGACGCCGTTGCTCTTGGTCACCTCCGCATCGGTATAGGTATAGGCCGCGACGAGATCGAGATTCTCGAAGACGCTGGCGCGCGCCTCGATCTCGACGCCGCGGGCGCGGATCTCGCCGGTCTGGATCTGGAAGGTCGGGTGGGCGAGGTCGGTCGTCGTGACGTTGGTCTGGGTCAGCTGGTAGACCGAGGCCTGCAGGAAGGCGTTGGTGCCCGGCAGTTCGTATTTGAAGCCGGCCTCGTATTGCTCGCCCTCGGTCGGCTTGAACGGCGTGCCGCCGAAGGCCGTGCCGGCCACCGGCTCGAACGAGGTCGAGTAGCTGACATAGGGCGCGAAGCCATTGTCGAAATTGTACATCAGCGCGACGCGGCCGGTCCGCGCCGTGTCGTCCTGCTTGGTCAGCACGCCGGTGGACAGCGCGCGGGTGCGGGCCTCGGCCCGGTCGAAGCGGCCGCCGACCAGCAGCGAGAGCCGGTCGAGCTTGATCTGGTCCTGCAGGTAGATGCCGTACTGGGCCGTCGTCTGAGTGGTGCTCGGCACGGTCGGCAGGACGAAGGGCAGGCGCCCGTAGATCGGGTTGGTGAAGTCGAGCGACTGCACCGTGCCGCCTGCGCCGGTGGCGGCCTTGGCATCGGTCCAGTAGCCGTCGACGCCGAACAGCACCTTATGCGTCAGGGGCCCCGTGCGGAAATCGGCCTGGAGCTGGTTGTCGATGCCGGCGGTGCGGGCGCGTTCGTTCGAGATCGTGGCGCGGCGCGTCAGCGTCTTCTGATCGGCCGCGATGCCGCCGACCGCGACAGTGCGGTTGCGCGATTCGAGATCGGAGATGCGGACGTTCTGGCGGAAGGTGAAGACGTCGTTGAAGCGATGCTCGAAGGCGTAGCCGAGATTGGCCTGGTTGCGGCTATAGCCTTCGAAATTCGGCTCGCCCGGGAAGAAATTGCTGCGGATGCGGCCGGCGCGGCTCGGCAGGACGGTGCCGACCGCCGGGATGAAGCCGTAGAAGCCGGTTTCCGGATCGCGCTGGAACGAGGCCAGCAGGGTGAGGCTCGTCGCACCGTTCGGCCGGTAGGTCAGCGAGGGCGCAATGAAGATGCGCTCCTCGCGGGTATAGTCGACCTGCGTGTCTGCCGCCCGGCCGAGGCCGACGACGCGGTAGAGCCAGGTCTTCTGCTGGTCGATCGGCCCGCCGAAATCGAAGGCCATCTGGGCGCGGTCATGGCTGCCGAACTGGAGCTGGACCTCGCCGTGCCGCTCCTCGCGCGGGCGCTTGCTGACCATGTTGACGATGCCGCCGGGCTTCACCTGCCCGAACACCACCGAGGACGGGCCGCGCAGCACCTCGACCCGCTCCAGGCCCCAGGATTCATAGGTCGGGACGAGGAAGTTGATGCCGCGCTGGTAGCGCAGCCCGTCGAGATTGTTGACGAAGCCGGCCGTGCCGCCCGAGCCGCCGAAGCCGCGGATGAAGACGCTGTCATAGCGACCCATCGAGAGACGGGTCTCGCCGAGCACGCCGGCGGTGTAGCGCAGCGCCTGGCTGACATTCTGCGCGCCCTGGGCGTCCATCTGGTCGCGCGTGACGACGGTGATCGACTGCGGCGTCTCCATGATCGGCGTGTCGGTCTTGGTCGCGGTGTCGCTGCGGCGCGCGACATAGCCGTTGACCGGCCCGCCGGCGCGCTCGCCCTGGACGTCGATCGTATCGAGGCCGATCGCCGTGCCGGCCGGCTGCGGCTGGGCGCCCTGCGCCAGCGCCGCGCCGGCGCCACCGACGAGAAGCGCGGCCAGTGCCACGCCGGCCCGCCCCATCGCGCGATTGCTGCTGTTGATCCCGGTCATGCCTGCATTCCTGCCCCTGGCGCCTGCGCGCCCTCGTCCCCGGGGTTCTTTCAGGAAGGCCATGCAGCCGGCAACGCGCTTGGCTTTCGATCGCGGCAGTATTTCTTTCGGTCGCGTTTCGAACGCGTCCAAGCAAGAGCGGGAGGGCACAGACATGGTCTGAATCAGCGCAGCGAGCTCGGAGCGACGCCGAAACGCTTGCGGAACAGCCCCGAGAAATGCGCCGGGCTGTAGCCGACCTGGAAGGCGGCGACGGCGACGCTGGCCTCTCCGCTCGCGATCATCGCATAGGCCCGCTGCAGGCGCTGCTCCTGCAGGTACTCGAAGACGCTGGCGCCGAACTCGCTTCGGAAGGCGGAGGTCAGCTTGGTCGGATTGAGCCCGCTCTCGCGCGCCAGCTCCGCCAGGCTGAGGGGTTCCTGCAAGGTTTCGAGCAGGCGGTCGCGCGCCGCATGAACCTGCTCGCGCAGGCGTGGGTTGAGCCTTCCCGGGCGGACGGGCCGCTCGCCGAGCATCCGGTCGAGCACCAGTGCGCCGAGTTCCAGCGCCTTGCCGGCGAGATAGAGTGGGCGCAGCGCTTCGCCGACCGGGCATTCCGCCATCTGGAGCGCCAGCGAGCGGATCGGGGCATCGGCCGGGCGCACCCATAAGCCGGCATCGTCGGAGCAGGCGAGGCGGGCGGCCCTGGCGACATCCGGCCCGAACTCGCGCGCGACGAAATCGAAATCGAACTGCATCAGCGCGCAGCGCAGCGCGCCGTCGGCGAGACCGGTCCGCTGCTGCGTATGCTCGCCGCCATTGGCCGCGACGAGGACCGTAGGCCCGTCGAGAACGACGGCCGGGCGATCGTCCAGCTCCAGCGCCTGCCGGCCTTCGAGCATGACCGCGACCTTGAGCCCCGGCCGCATCGGACCGACGATCCGCTCGCCTTCCTGGATCAGGAAGGTGCCGGCGGAGAGCGAGAGATTGCGCGAGAACAGCTCCAGGCTCGTGGCAGATTTCCGTACGGGGCTGGAATTGGCGGGCATCGCGACCTCGGTGAGGAGGCGATGTTTATCTGATGTTGAAGTAAAAATCAAATAATATCAATAGTTTAAATGAATTCTAAGCTTTGTCGACGCAGCCGCCGCGTTTCCTCAAAGGTAGGGTGGCGTGCAGGCGCTGACCACGATGCATCGCTCGGTACCGATATTGCGGTAGCGATGCGGGATGCGACTGTCGAAGAGATAGGCGTCGCCCGGCTTCAGCACCTTGATCTGGTCGCCGACGGTGATCTCAAGCTCGCCGGCCAGCACCACCCCGCCCTCATGGGATTCGTGCTTGAGCATGGCGGCGCCGGTATCGGCACCGGGGTCATAGGACTCGTGCAGGATCTGCAGGTTATGGGCCTGCGCGTCCCCGACCTGGCGAAAGGACATCTGGCCCCGGCTCTCGCCGCCATTGACCTGATGCAGGCGCGAGGTCAGGTCGAGCAAGTCGGAGGCCTCGAAGAACACCTTGTCGCGCGGGGCCTTCGCCTCGTCAAAAAAATTCACCATGGTCATCGGGATGCCGTCGAGGATCTTGCGCAGCGACGCGACTGACGGACTGTTCCGGTTCTGCTCGATCAGCGAGATCAGGCTGTGGGTCACGCCTGAGCGCGCCGCGAGCTCGCGCTGCGAAAGCCCGGCCGCCAACCTGATTTCCTTCAGCCTTCCGCCGACGTCAAAGCTCATGGCCGTTCCGTTTCCCTCTTCCGCGCGCCTTGTCGTTCCTGCGCGTCATGCAGGGCGCGTTTGCTCGGCGGCCCTTGCCATGTTCAATATTCTGAGCAATGCTGCCGGAAAGCCAATAAGAAAATAGTGTCATGGGGAACCGGCGGAGTGGAATAGTTTTCGCGTTCAAAGCACACCGTCCAGACTAGATCCCCATTCGATACGATAGGGCTGCATGCTCGCGCATTGCCGCGTGCATGGCACGGGAGATGCTTGCCGAAGACTATCGCCTCGCCAATGCCTCGCGGCGAGAATTCAACAGGGAAAGCAGGGTAATCCGGGCCGATGACGCAAGCCGAGACCGTTTTGTTGAATGGCCGCATCTTTTGCGGCTTGGCGGAAGGCTTCGTGGAAGCCCTGGCGATCGGCGGGGGAAAGGTTCTGGCCGCCGGCTCGGCCGCCGAGATCGTCGCCTTGCAGGGGCCGGCCACCAAGGTCGTCGATCTCGCCGGTCGCGTCGCCATCCCCGGCTTGAATGACGCGCATATGCATCTGCTGCCGCTTGGCCTCGCCATGAGCGAGGTCAACCTGCGCCCCGAGGAGGGCGTCAACAGCATCGACGAGATTCTGCGCCGCATCGCCGTCGCCGTGAAAGGCAAGAAGCCCGGCGAATGGGTCACCGGCCGCGGCTATGATCATAACGAGCTGGCCGAGGCCCGCCATCCGACCGCCGAGGAGCTGGATCGCGTTGCGCCGGACAACCCCGTCTACATCAAGCGCACCTGCGGCCATGTCGGCGTCGTCAATGGCCGCGCCATGGCTGCGGCAGGCATCGGCCACAACACGCCGAGCCCCGATGGCGGCCTGATCGAGCGTCGCGACAACAAGCTGACCGGCCTGCTGGCCGAGAGCGCCATGCGCCTGATCGTCGACGCCATGCCGAAGCCGAGCGCCGCCGAGCTGAAGGCCGCGATCGAGAAGGCCGGGCACTACATGCTCGCGCAGGGCTTCACCAGCGTCATGGATGCCGGTGTCGGCATGGGCGCCGGCATGGCCGAGATCGAGGCCTATGAGGCGGTCGCGCGCGCCGGCACGCTGCCGGTCCGTACCTGGGTCTGCATCTACGGCAATGCCGACGGCATCGGCGACGAGGCCCATGCGGCGGGCTATCGCTTCGGCCGCGAGACCGGCCTCCTGCGCTACGGCGCGATGAAGGTCTTCGGCGACGGTAGTGCCGGCGGTCTGACCGCCGCGATGAGCGAGCCCTACCTTGTCGGCGATCCCGATAATCGCGGCATCTTTATCTATTCCGATGCCGACATGCATCGCTATCTCCGGCACTACCACGAACTCGGCTACCAGCTCGCGATCCACGCGATCGGCGATGCCGCGATCGAGCAGGTGCTCTCCGGCATGGAGAAGGCCGACAGCCCCGCGCATCCGATCAAGGGCCGCCGCCACCGCATCGAGCATTGCGGCTTCCTGACCGACGGACAGCTCGCCCGCATGGCGGCTGCCGGCATCGACCCGGTGCCGCAGCCGGCCTTCATCTACGAATTCGGCGATCTCTACGTGATCAATCTGGGCGAGGAGCGTGCCGGCGCCTCCTACCCGATGCGCAAATGGCTCGATGGCGGCCTGCATGCCGCGGCGAGTTCGGACGCCCCGGTCTGTGCCACCGACCCGTTCAAGAACCTCTTCACGATGGTCACCCGCCAGACCAAGCGCCATACCGAGATCGGCGGCGCCGAGAAGCTGAGCATGGAGGAGGCGGTTCACGCCTATACCCTGCTCGGCGCCTATACCCAGTTCGCCGAGGACAAGCTCGGCCGGCTGGTGCCTGGCCAGCTCGCCGATGTCGCCGTGCTTTCGCACGATATCTTCGCGATCCCCGTCGAGGAGGTCGAGAACGAGGTGCGCTGCGACCTGACCCTGCTCGGCGGCGAGGTCGTCTTCGACCGGCACGGCCAGCTTGCGGCTGCGGCGCAATAGGCCGGGACCTCCGCGATGCTCAAACATACGCTGCAAAGGCTGTTGCTGGTCCTGCCGGTCCTGCTCGGCGTGCTGCTGATCGGCTTCCTGCTGATGCAGGTCGTGCCGACCGATCCGGCCCAGGTCCGCGCCGGCCCGACCGCAACACAGGACGTCGTCCAGGCGATACGTCAGGAACTCGGGCTCGACCAGCCGCTCTGGAAGCAGTTCGCGATCTATATCGGGCGCTTGGCGCAAGGCGATCTCGGCGTCTCCATCATCAACAACGTCCCGGTGACGCAGGAGCTCGGCAGCACCATCGGCCCGACGCTGGAATTGATGCTGGCCTCGCTGGTCTGGGCGATCCCGCTCGGCATGTTCTTGGGCACGGTCGGCGCCTATTACCGCGGCTCGCTGATCGACCGCGCGATCATGGCTTTCTCGGTTGCCGGCGTTTCGCTGCCGGTCTTCTTCCTCGGCCTCGGGCTGATCTGGCTCTTCGGCTTCTACTATCCGATCCTGCCCTTCACCGGCCGCACCGGCCCGCTTTGGACCTGGGAGGGCATCCAGGGGATCATCCTCCCCGCGATCACGCTGGGCGGCGTCTTCGTCGGCCCGGTCGCCCGCATGACCAGGACCTCGGTGCTCGACGAACTCGGCGCCGACCATGTCCGCACTGCCCGTGCCAAGGGGCTTGGCGAGGCTACGGTCGTGCTGCGCCACACCCTGCGCAATGCGCTGGTCCCGGTCGTCACGCTGATCGGCCTGCAGATCGGCTTCCTGCTCGGCGGCGCCGTCGTCACCGAGACCGTGTTCTCCTGGCCCGGCATCGGCCGGCTCGCGGTCGGCGCCATCCTGTCGAGCGACCTGCCGATGGCGCAGGGCACGATCATCATGCTCTCGCTCGGCTTCATCCTGGTCAATCTCGCGGTGGACGTCCTCTATGCCGTGCTCGATCCGCGCGTGAGGGGCACCTGATGAACTCTCCCATGAATGCGCTCAAGCCCGGCGCCCAGACGATTGAAGCAGCCGTGAGCGTCGCCGCCGCCACGCCCGTTCGCCGCAAGACCGTGCTCCGGATGCTGATGTCCGATGTCGGCTCCTGCATCGCGCTGGCGCTCGTCGTCCTCGCCATCCTCGCCGCGGTCTTCGCGCACTGGCTCGCTCCGACCGATCCGTTCGGCAACGACCTCGCCAATACGCTGAAGCCGCCGGGCGAGGCCGGCCTGCTCGGCACGGACGGGCAGGGTCGCAACATGATCACGCGGCTGCTCTACGGCTTGCGCACGACCCTGCTCATGGGCTCGGCCTCCGTCGCCTTCGGCTGCGCGATCGGCGGCGTCATCGGCTTCGCCGCCGCCTACTATCCCAAGGTGTCCGGCGTGCTGATGCGATTCATGGACGTCCTTCTGTCCTTCCCCGCGATCTTGTTCGGCCTCGCCATCGCCGCGATCTTTGGCCCCGGCCTGCTCGCGGTCATCATCGCGCTCTCGATCGCGACCGTGCCCCTGATGGCGCGCGTCGTGCGCGGCTCGGCGCTGGTCGTGCTGCAGCAGGGCTATATCGAGGCGGCGCGCTCGCTGGGCTTGAGCGACCTGCGCATCATCCTGCGTTACGTCCTGCCGAACTGCCTCTCGGCGATCTTCGTCTTCGTCACCTTGCGCTTCGGCCAGGTCATCCTGCTCGGCGCGGCGCTGTCCTTCCTCGGCCTCGGCGCCCAGCCGCCGACGGCCGAGCTCGGCGCCATGGCGGCGGATGGGCGCAACTTCCTGTTCTTCGCGCCGCATGTCTCGGTCCTGCCGAGCCTGGTGATCTTCGCGGTGGTGCTGGCCTTCAACGTGCTTGGCGACTCCCTGCGGGACGCCCTCGATCCCAAGCTGCGCAAATAGCGCCGACATCAACCAAGAAGCGTCAAAAAGGGGACTTGCTCGATGTTTAAACTCTCAACTCTGCTTCTCGCCGGCGCCGCCGCCGCGACCTTTGCGGCCGTGCCCGCGGTCGCCCAACAGAAGGCGCCGCTCTCGATTCTGCGCATCATCGATGCCGACAACTACGATCCGATCCGCACCACCGCGACCGCGGCGGCCGAGGTCATGTACATGCTGGCCGACACGCTGGTGACGGTCGATTTCGATATGAAGACGATCAAGCCCGGCCTCGCCGAGAGCTGGACGATCTCGCCGGATGGCTTGACCTACACTTTCAAGATCCGCAAGGACGTGAAGTTCTGCGACGGCCGGCCGATGAGCATCGACGATGTCGTCTATTCGCTCAGGCGCTGGACCGACCCGGCCAACAAGTCGCCGGTCTCCTTCCGTGGCGGCCCGGTCAAGGACATCCGCGCCGATGGCGATTCCACGCTGATCTACGAGCTGAAGGAGCCCTATGGCGACCTGATGTTCCAGCTCGCGCTATCCTTCGCCTCTGTGGTCGACAAGGCGACCGTTGAGAAGCTCGGCGCGAATTTCGGCGTCCAGGGCTTCAACGGCACCGGCCCCTATTGCTGGTCGAAATGGACCCCGCGCCAGGAGCTCGTGCTCAAGAAGAACCCGCATTATTCGTGGGGCCCGCCGATCTACAAGGACCCCAAGCCGCAGATCGACGAGATCGTCTGGAAGGTCATTCCAGAGTCCAACACGCTGATGGCCGCGATCCAGGCCAAGCAGGCCGACGTGACCTACTACATGCCCTATATCGCGCTCGACACGATGCAGCGCATCCCCGGCATGACGGTCCAGCGGCAGGACAACTACATCTACGACGTCTTCATGGGCTTCAAGGTGGACAAGCCGGTGGTGAAGGACAAGGCGATCCGCGAGGCTGCCAATATGGCCGTCGACAAGGAAGCCATCGCCAAGGCGATTTATTTCGGCAAAGGCAGGAGTCTTCCCTCCCTGCTCAATCCCGCCGTGGTCGATTACGATCAGAATTCGGCCAAGGCGATGCCGAAACACGATCCGAAAGCGGCCGCCAAGCTGCTGGAAGACGCCGGCTGGAAGATGGGCGCGGACGGCATCCGCGAGAAGGATGGCGAAAAGGCCAGCTTCACCGTCTACGGCATCCGCAACAGCGACAATCCGCGCATCTCCGAGGCGATGCAGGCGGATCTGCGCAAGGTCGGCATCGACATGAAGATCCAGCTCTGGGACGCGACCGTCGCCTGGGGCAAGCTGGCGACGCAGGAATTCGACGCGTTCCTGATGTCCTACCCCTATGTGACCGCGACGGAGGCGATGAGCCTCTATTTCCGCAGCCAACAGGCCCCCACACCGAACCGGATGAACTGGAAGAATCCTAAGACGGACGAACTGCTCAAGGCTGCGTCGATGGCGACCGACGCCGACAAGCGCAAGCAGGCGCTGGCCGAGGTGCAGACCCAGCTCACCGAGGCGAATGTCTGGGTGCCGCTATCGTCGCAGCCGCTCTGGATCGTCGCGACCGACCGGGTCGAGGGCGCGCGCGCCCACGGTCTCTACGGAGCCGGCCTCTACAAGGGGCTCGACCTCAAACTGAAGCGCTGAACGTCTCCAGCGCCGCGTGGCCCGAGCCACGCGGCGCTTTTTCTATGTCTGGATTGCTAGGGAGGAAATGTCATGACGATCACGGTCATCAAGAACGCCGAAGTCGTTGTCGCCTGGGATGCGGAAGCCTCCCGTCACGTCTATCTGCACAATGCCGATGTCGCCTTCGAGGACGGCACGCTGCGCTATGTCGGGCCCCGCTATGAAGGTCAGGCCGACGAGACCGTCGATGGCAGCGGGCGCATGGTCATGCCCGGCCTCGTCAACATCCATTCGCATCCGTCGAGCGAGGCGCTGAACAAGGGCTTCCTCGACGAGCTCGGCTCGCCCGCGCTCTACAATTCCTCGCTCTACGAGTTCATGCCGATCCTGCGGCCCGACGCCGAGGCCGTGCCGGACTGCGTGCAGGTCGCCTATTCGGAGCTGCTGCTCTCCGGCGTCACCACGCTCGCGGACCTCTCGGTCGCCCATCCCGGCTGGATCGACCTTGCAGCCAATAGCGGCCTGCGCGTCTGCGTCTCGCCGATGTTCCGCTCGGCCCGCTGGTACACCAAGAACGGCCATGTCGTCGAATACGAGTGGGACGAGAAGGCTGGCGAGGCGGCCATGGAGACCGCCTTCGACGTCATCGAGCAGGCGCAGAAGCACCCTTCAGGGCGCCTCTTCGGCATGGTCTGCCCGGCGCAGATCGACACCTGCAGCGAGGGCCTGATCAAGGACAGCCACGCCGAAGCGAAGCGTCGCGGCCTGCCCTGGCAGATCCACGCCGCCCAATCGACGGTCGAGTTCCACGAGATCACCCGCCGTCATGGCGTGACGCCGATCCAGTGGCTGGAGAAGCTCGGCGTGCTCGGCAAGACCAGCATCGTCGGCCACGGCATCTTCCTCGACGATTATCCACGCGTCGGCTGGCACAGCCGTCGCGACCTCGCGTTGCTGGCCGAGACCGATACGATGGTCGCTCATTGCCCGACGGTGTTCATGCGCCGCGGCATCGCGCTCGACGATTTCGGGCGCTATCGCCGCGCCGGTGTCCGCATCGGCATGGGCACCGACACCTATCCGCACAACATGCTCGAGGAGATGCGTCATGTCGGCTATGTCGCCCGCATGATGGCGGAGAACCCGCGCACGCTGACCACGACCGACATCTTCGAGGCCGCGACCACGGCTGGCGCCGCCGCGCTCGGCCGCGACGATATCGGCAGGCTGGAAGTGGGCTGCAAGGCCGACCTCGTCATGGTCGACCTCAAGCATCCGATGATGCAGCCGCGCCGCGACCCCGTCCGCAGCATGGTCTATGCCGCCGCCGAACGCGCTGTCGACCGTGTCTATGTCGACGGCAGCCTCGTCGTCCGCGACGGCACCGTGCTGACCATGGACTATCCGGCCGCGGCCCTGCGCCTGCACGAAGGCCAGAAGCGGACGGAAGCGGCCGCGCCCGGCAACGACTGGATCAAGCGGCCGGTAACGGATTATTCGCCGCTGACCTTCCCGTTGAAGTGAGCGGCCGGAGACCGGCATAAGCCGAAAAGTGGCGATGCGCCTCGTCCGGGGCGCATCGCCGTATCGTGAGCCCCCTGCGTCACGCCGCCCGCTTTCGGTCGGCGCGATCCGGCGATAGGTTGTGCCCATGTCGCAGGCAGACGAGACAACGCAGACGGAGGCCGGCTCTTCGAGCCGTCTTGGCCTCATGCTGATCGGCGGAGGCTTCTTCGCCCTGTTCCTCACCGGCCTGCTGCTCTGGTGGCGCGAAGGCGACCGGCTCTTCACCGACGGTCTGATCGCCGCCATCGTGGCTTGTTTCTAGCGGTTGAGGCCGCCTGTCCGGGAAGTCTTTCGTGAACCGCCGTCTCGTCCTGCCCCTCGTCGTATTCCTGGCCGGGGCGCTTGCGCTCGCCGCAGCCGCGATCCTGACCTTCTCGCCCGGCCGCCAGGGAAGCGGCGGCAGTGGCGTAGCGAGCGTCGGCGGCCCGTTCACGCTGACGACGCAGGAGGGCAAGCCGCTCTCCGACACCGACCTGAAGGGTTCGCCCTTCCTGGTCTTCTTCGGCTTCACCCATTGCCCGGATATCTGCCCGACCAAGCTCTTCGAGATCTCGGAGGCCCTGCGCGCGGCCGGCGACGGCGCCAAGGCGAAGGGGCTTAAAGCGCTCTTCATTACGGTCGATCCCGAGCGCGACACGCCGGACGCGATGAAGAGCTATCTCGGCTCCTTCGATCCCCGCATCGTGGGCCTGAGCGGCGACCGCCCGGCCATCGACGCCGTGGTCAAGGCCTACCGCGCCTATGCCAAGAAAGTGCCGCTCAAGGATGGCGACTACACGATGGACCACACCGCGCTGGTCTATCTGATGGGCAAGGACGGCAAGTTCGTCGGCGCCTTCAATATCGAACAGCCTCCGGCTCAGGCCGCGGCGGAATGGCTGCGTCACTCGTAGAGGTTTCGATCGGCGCGCGCCGGCGCGCCAACCCATGCTCCGTCTTGTTCCAGGCGAAGCGGCGGTTGAAATATTCGTAGAACGCCATCCAGGCGGCGACCGAGACCAGCGCGTAATAGAGCGGCAACAGCGGCACGAGCAGCAGCAGCCCTGGCGCGCCCCGGCGCAGCGCGCCGACGATCGGCGGCACGAACAGCGCGACGCTGCCGAGCAGCCAGACGCCGAGCGCGATGATTGAGGTCAGGGTCGCGGCGGTGCCGACCGGTTCGAAAAGCGAGCCGTCCCAATAGGCAATCAGCGCGGCGATTGCGAAAGCGGGATAGCCGAGCGCCGTCGCGACGGTGCCGAAGACCAGGGACAGGAAGGCGAAGGTCGCGGCTATCCCGGCCTCGCGCATCAGCCGCACGGGCGCGCGCGAATGCGTCACCAGCGTCTGGATATAGCCCTTGATCCAGCGCGAGCGCTGCTTGAGCCAGGCGGGGATGGAGACCGGCGCCTCCTCGCGGGTGCTGGAGGGCAAATCGCCGATGCGATAGCCCGCGCGCACCAGCCTGAAGCCGAGATCGGCATCCTCGGTGACGTTCCAGGCGTCCCAGCCGCCCACCGCGCGCAGTGCCTCCGTGCGGAAATGGTTCGAGGTGCCCCCCAGCATGATCGGCAGCTGGAACTGCAGCAGGCCGGGATTGAGCACCTCGAACAGCCCGGCATATTCGAGCGCGAACAGCCCGGGCAGCAGGCCTTCATCGGCATGGTCGATCACCAGCCTCGCCTGCAGGCAGCCGAGCTCCTTCGGGCCGCCGAGGAAGCGCGCCGCCGCCATGCGCAATTGCTGCGGATCGGGGATGTCCTCGGCGTCGTAGATCGTGAAGAGCGTGCCACGCGCTTCGAGCAGGGCGAGGTTCAGCGCGCGGGGCTTGGTGCGCGGAAAGCCGGGTGGGACGATGGTGACGGAAAAATGCGGCGGCAGCGCCATCTGCGCCAATGCGCTGCGCATGGTCGTGTCGTCGGCTTCGATCAGCAGGCGGATATCGAGCTTGGCTGCGGGATAGTCGAGCGCGCCAAGCGCATCCGTCAATTGCCGGAGCACGGCAAGCTCGCGGTAGAGCGGCATCGCGACCGTGTAGACCGGCAGGCGGGCATCGTCGATCCGCCAACGATGGCTGTGCCAGAGATCGGGCGCCGAGCGCTCGATAGAAGCCGCAAGCCGCAGCAGGATCAGGCCGAGGAAGAGCGGGCCGAGCAGGAGCGCAAGCCCGAAGAAGGTTTCGAGCGGAGCAAGCACCCCGCCGATCGCGGCAGCGGCGACGCCGCAGCCGGCAGCGATCACCTGACCCCGGCTCGCGCCGGTGCGGGCGCTGTCACGCGCGAGCCCGGCTGGATCGAGCCCGGCCGCCTGCTCGGCCAGCGCGCCGGCATTGCTGTGGCGCAGGGCGTCGCCGAAGCGGCGCGGGGTCGTCACCGCGATGTCGTCGCGGTTCCGCGGCCCGGCTTCGAGCATCCGCCGCAGCGCCGGCCCCTCGGGCGCGAGGATGAAGCGGAAGCGCGGATCGCCATCGGTCGGTGCGATGCCTTGGCGCAGGATCGCATCATGCCCACCGCCGGGCCTGAGCGCCGGAGGCTGCGCCAGGAAGGCGAGCCCCATCTCGGCGGCTAGCGCCCGGTAGAAGCGGGTCTCGTCGATCAGGCCCTGTACGATCGCTTCGCGGGCCGGTTCGGTGCGGTTGCGCCGGGATGTTTCAGCCGCGCCTGCGAGCGAGGAAGGCGGCAGGCCGTGTCGCGTCAGGAAGGCGAGCTCGACCGGCAGGCCGGCTGAACCCGGCCCGACCTTGATCGGAAGGTCGTCGTTACCGCTGCCCCCCACTGGCCCCGGTCCCGCTGCGCACAAGGATGCCCGGTGCGGATGCACCGATGGCAACTCATGGTTGCCAGTGCGGCGGGGAGAGTCGAGAGGCCCCGCATAAGACTTTCGTGAGCCCCGGTGGCGTCAGCGCGCCGCCAGGATTTCCGCGACCTGCGGGATGTCCTTGTCGCCGCGGCCGGAGAGATTGACCACCATCAGGTGATCCTTCGGCTTCTGCGGGGCGAGATCGGCGACGCGGGCGAGTGCGTGCGCTGACTCCAGCGCCGGGATGATACCTTCCAACCTTGAGATCAGCTGGAACGCCTCCAGCGCCTCCTCGTCGGTGGCGGAGAGGTATGTCGCCCGGCCGACATCGTGCAGCCAGGAATGCTCCGGCCCGATGCCGGGATAGTCGAGCCCGGCCGAGATCGAATGCGCGTCCTTGATCTGCCCGTCATCGTCCATCAGCAGGAAGGTGCGGTTGCCGTGCAGCACGCCGGGGCGCCCGCCGGTGAGCGAGGCCGCATGCAGTCCGCTGGGAATGCCGTGGCCGGCGGCTTCGACGCCGTAGATCTCGACGCTGGAATCGTCGAGGAAGGGATGGAACAGCCCCATCGCGTTCGAGCCGCCGCCGATGCAGGCGATCAGAGAATCAGGCAGGCGGCCTTCCGCCTCTTGCATCTGCTCGCGGGTTTCCTTGCCGATGATCGACTGGAAATCGCGCACCATCGCCGGATAGGGATGGGGGCCGGCGACCGTGCCGATGCAGTAGAAGGTCGTCGCGACATTGGTGACCCAGTCGCGCAGCGCCTCGTTCATCGCGTCCTTCAGCGTCTTGGTGCCGGATTCGACCGGCACGACGGTGGCGCCGAGCATCTGCATGCGGAAGACGTTCGGCGCCTGCCGGGCGACGTCGACCGCACCCATGTAGACGATGCATTCCAGGCCGTAGCGGGCGCAGAGCGTCGCGGTGGCGACGCCATGCTGGCCGGCGCCGGTCTCGGCGATGATGCGCTTCTTGCCCATGCGCCGCGCCAGCAAAATCTGGCCGAGCACGTTGTTCACCTTGTGGGAGCCGGTATGGTTCAGCTCCTCGCGCTTCAGGTAGATCTTGGCGCCACCGAAATGGTCCGTCAGCCGCTCGGCGAGATAGAGCGGCGAGGGCCTGCCGACATAATGTTTCAGGCCGCTGGTCATCTCGGCGTGATAGGCCGGGTCGGCCTTGGCGGCCTTGTAAGCCTCCTCCAGCTCGAGGATCAGCGGCATCAGCGTCTCGGCGACGAAGCGGCCGCCGAACAGGCCGAAGCGGCCGTTCTCGTCGGGGCCGTTGCGATAGCTGTTCGGGGTCGAGGGGGCGTTCATGCCGTCAAACCTTCTTGCAGTGCCGCTGCGGCCGTGCGGGCCGATGCGATGAATTTCGCGATCCGTGCGGGGTCCTTGACCCCCGGCGCGCTTTCGACGCCCGAGGAGACGTCGACGCCCGCCGGCCTCGCGATGCCGATGGCTTCAGCGACATTCGCCGGATCGAGCCCGCCCGATAGCATGAAGCGCTGGGAAGGGTCGAGGCCGGCGAGCAGGCCCCAGTCGAAGGGTCTGCCATGCCCGCCGGGAAAGGCCGCATCCTTCGGCGGCTTGGCGTCGAGCAGGATGAGATCGGCCGCGTCGCGATAGCCTGCGACGGCCGTGAGGTCTCCCGCCGTCGCGATGCCGAGCGCCTTCATCACCGGCCGGCCGACGGCGCGGCGCAGGGCCGCGGTCTGCTCGGGCGTCTCGCGGCCGTGGAACTGGAACCAGTCGGGCTTCAGCGCCTCGGCAAGCTCCGCCGCCTGCTTGTCGCTCCAGTCGACGACCAGCGCGACGATCTGCGCCTTGCCCCGAGCGATCCTGGCCAACTCCCTAGCGCGCTCCAGCGTGACGTAGCGCGGGCTCTTCGGATGGAAATTCAGCCCGATCATGTCGGCGCCGGCCGCGAGCGCGGCCTCCAGCGTCTCGGGGGTGGAGAGGCCGCAGATCTTGATCAGGAAGGGCGAAACATTGGACATGGCCCGGCGTTTAGCACGGTCCGTTCGCGGGCGCATGCCGTACTTGCGACATGATGACGAAGGAAGCCATGTTCGGACAGGGCGAAGAGGGGGACGGGTTGATCCGGCTGGGCATGGGCAGGCGCGGGCTGACGATGATGGCGGGCCTGCTCGCCGTCACCGGGCTCGTCGTGGCGGTGTTCTATTATGTCGGCCAGCCGCGGACCCTGCGCCTCGCCGTCGGGCCGCTCGGCTCCGAGGATGCCCGCATGGCGGCAGCCTTCGTGCAGGGGCTCAATCGCGACAAGGCTTCCATCCGCCTCCGCCTCGTTCTGACCGAAGGCTCCGAGGACAGTGCGAAGAAGATCGATGCCGGCCAGGCCGATCTCGCCATGCTGCGCGCCGACATCGCCATGCCCTCGACCGCCGACACGGTCCTGATCACCAGGCGGACCTTTCCGTTCTTCATCACCCGGAGCGAGGCCGCGATCGGCCGCATCGCCGAATTGCGCGGGCGCCGGATCGGCGTCTCCCGCAATCCGGCCGGCAATCTCACCCTGCTGAAACGGGTGCTGGCGCAATACGAGGTCCGGCCCGAGGAGGTCGAGATCGTCAAGCTCGGCCAGGAGGAGATCGTGGCGGCGGCCAAGGAGAAGCGCATTGACGTCTTCTTCTCGATCAACGCCGTCGGCTCCCACACCAACAACGACGGCCTGCGCCGCCTGCGCGAGGCCTGGGGCAACGATCCCGTGCTGATTCCAGTCCGCGAGGCCGATGCGCTCGCGGCGCATTACCGGGCGATCGAATCCGGCGAGATCGTGCGCGGCGCGCTGGGTGGCGACCCGCCCCGTCCGGCCGAGAGCCTCCAGACCATCTCGATCACCTCGCGCCTCGTCGCGGCGCAGAGCCTCGACGACAATCTCGTCGGCGAGCTGACCAAGGATATCCTGGGCCTGCGCCTCACGCTCGCGTCGGAACTGCCGGCCGTGCAGGCGCTGGAGACACCCTCGACCGACAAGGACGCGCCCCTGCCGGTTCATTCGGGCGCGGCCGCCTATATCGACGGCGAGCAGGAAAGCTTCTTCGATCGCTATGGCGACTGGTTCTATATCGGCGCCATGGCGCTCTCGGCGGTGGGCACGGGCGGCGCCGCCTTGCTCGGCCGCGAGAGCGCCAACCGGCGCCGACGGGCCATGTCGGGCCTCGACGAATTGCTCGGGTTGCTGGCCCTGATCCGCGCTTGCGAGGACGAGGTCGAACTGATGCGGCTCGGCCGCGAGGCCGACCAGATTCTGACGCGCGTGCTCGCCGATTACGCCAAGGGCGATCTCGACACGGCGGCGCTCGCCGCCTACCGCCTCGCCATCGATCAGGTCGGCCGGGCGGTCGCCGAACGGCAGCGCGCGCTGGCCGAGACCTGAGCGCATTTACTTTTCGGCAGGCTCGGCGGTTGCCGAAAAGCCCGTCAGCGTTTATGTGCAGCGCAACGAATTCCAGATTCACGTGAAACAGGCTGCGCCGGCGGGGCATCGCTCCAGACCGGCTCGTGGCCTTGAAAGCAAGGCCCTACCCGCATGTCCATGCGCAACATCGCCATCATCGCGCACGTCGACCATGGCAAGACGACCCTCGTCGACAAGCTCCTGCAGCAGTCCGGCGCCTTCCGCGAGAACCAGCGCGTCGCCGAGCGCGTGATGGATTCGAACGACCTCGAGAAGGAGCGCGGCATCACCATCCTGGCCAAGGCGACCTCGGTCGTCTGGAAGGATACGCGCATCAACATCGTCGACACCCCCGGCCACGCCGATTTCGGCGGCGAGGTCGAGCGCATCCTGAACATGGTCGACTCGGCCATCGTTCTGGTCGACGCCGCCGAAGGCCCGATGCCGCAGACCAAGTTCGTGGTCTCGAAGGCGCTGAAGCTCGGCCTTCGCCCGATCGTGGCGATCAACAAGGTGGACAAGCCCGACGCCCGCACCACCGAAGTCATCAACGAGGTCTTCGACCTCTTCGCCGCGCTCGATGCGACCGACGAGCAGCTCGACTTCCCGATCCTCTACGGCTCGGGCAAGCAGGGCTGGATGGCCGACTCACCGGAAGGCCCGCAGGACCAGGGTCTTGCGCCGATGTACGACCTCATCCTCAAGCATGTTCCGGCCCCGGCGGTCGAGGACGGCCCGTTCCGTATGATCGGCACGCTCCTGGAGGCCAACCCCTATCTCGGCCGCATCATCACCGGCCGCGTCACCTCGGGCACCGCCAAGCCGAACCAGACCATCAAGGTGCTCTCTGGCGACGGCTCGACCGTCGAAACCGGCCGCATCTCGAAGATCCTCGCCTTCCGCGGCATCGAGCGCCAGCCGATCGAGGAAGCCGTCGCGGGCGATATCGTCTCGATCGCCGGCCTGGTGAAGGGCACCGTCGCCGACACCTTCTGCGACCCGGCCGTCACCGAGCCGATCAAGGCCCAGCCGATCGACCCGCCGACTGTGTCGATGACCTTCTCGGTCAACGATTCCCCGCTCGCCGGCACCGAAGGCGACAAGGTCACGACCCGCGTCATCCGCGACCGCCTGTTCAAGGAGGCCGAGGGCAATGTCGCGCTGAAGATCGAGGAAGCCACCGACAAGGACAGCTACATCGTCTCCGGCCGCGGCGAACTCCAGCTCGCGATCCTGATCGAGACCATGCGCCGCGAGGGCTTCGAGCTCGGCGTCTCGCGTCCCCGCGTCGTGCTCAAGCGCGATGAGGCCGGCCAGCTGCTGGAGCCGATCGAGGAGGTCGTGATCGACGTCGACGAGGAGCATTCCGGCGTCGTCGTGCAGAAGATGGCCGAGCGCAAGGCCGACATGCTGGAGATGCGTCCGTCGGGCGGCAATCGCCTGCGTCTCGTCTTCCACGCCCCGACCCGCGGCCTCATCGGCTATCAGGGCGAGCTTTTGACCGACACGCGCGGCACCGCGATCATGAACCGCCTCTTCCACGCCTATCTGCCTTACAAGGGCGAGATCGCCGGCCGCCGCAACGGCGTGCTGATCGCGATGGAGACCGGCGAGGCCGTCGCCTACGCGCTGTGGAACCTCGAAGACCGTGGCCCGATGATGATCGAGCCGGGCTGGAGGGTCTATCAGGGCATGATCGTCGGCGAGCACACCCGCGAGAACGATCTCGAGGTGAACGTGCTCAAGGGCAAGAAGCTCACCAACATCCGCACGACATCGAAGGATGAGGCCGTTCGCCTGACGCCGCCGATCCGGATGACGCTGGAGCGTTCGCTCGCCTGGATCGACGATGACGAGCTCGTCGAGGTCACGCCGAAGTCGATCCGCCTGCGCAAGGGCATCCTCGACCCGAACGAGCGCAAGCGCTCGCAGAAGCAGAAGGCCGAAGTGGCCTGAGCGACTTGTCCGGCACGGACGTCGAGATCCTCCTGATCACCGGCCCCGCAGGGGTCGGCAAGTCGACCCTGTGCTGGGAGGCGAGCGGGCTGCTGGCCGAGGCCGGCATCCCGCATGCGGCGATCGAGAGCGACGAGCTCGATCGCGTCTTCCCCAAGCCCGGCGCCGAGGAGCTTGCTCGGCTCGCGCCCGGCGCGCGCGATGTCAGCCAGCTCAACCTGGCGGCGCTGTGGGCGACCTATCGCGCACTCGGCCACCGGCGCCTGCTGATGTCCGGCGTCATCCTCCATCCCGCCTTCGACAGGCGCTGGATTCTCGCTGCCATCCCCGATGCGCGCATCACCATCGTGCGCTTGCGCGCCGGTGACGAGGCCTTGCTCGCGCGTCTCGACCGCCGCGAGCAGGGCGCTGGCCGCGAGGCGCAGATCGAGCGCAGCCTGCGCCAGTCCCGTCGCATGGCGGTCGAAGCTGCCGAGGATTACCTCGTCATCGACACGGACGGACAGTCGCCGGCCGATCTGGCCCGCCTCGTCCTCGCCCGAACGGGCTGGCTGACCCCCGTCTGAAGCCACGGCCTGTTCGGCTGCCGCGTGTCCGCCTTGCGCCGGGCGCCATTGTCTCGCCGCGCCGGCTCTGATCCTCTGCCGCCCTCTCAGGGGAAGGATCAACACCATGCAATTCCGCAATCTCGGCCGCTCGGGCCTGCGCGTCTCGCTCGTCGGGCTGGGCTGCAACAATTTCGGCGGCCGCATCGATCTCGACGCGACTCGCAAGGTCGTCGATGCCGCGATCGAGCATGGCATCACCCTGTTCGACACCGCCGATATCTATGGCGAGCGGGGCGGCTCCGAGACCGCGCTCGGCGAGGTACTGGGCGCGCGCCGCAAGCAGATCGTGCTCGCCAGCAAGTTCGGCATGGACATGGATGCCGAGGGCGTGAAGAAGGGCGGCTCGCGCCGCTACATCATGAACGCGGTCGAGGATTCGCTGCGGCGCCTCAAGACCGACTGGCTCGATCTCTACCAGCTCCACCGGCCCGACCCGCTGACTCCGATCGAGGAGACGCTGCGCGCCATGGACGACCTCGTCCGGCAGGGCAAGGTCCGTTATATCGGCTGCTCGAATGTCGTCGCCTGGCAGGTCGCCGATGCCCAGTGGACGGCGCGCGATCTCGGCATCCCCGGCTTCGCCTCGGCGCAGGACGAGTACAGCCTGCTGAAGCGTGGCGCCGAGAAGGACCTGATCCCCGCCATCGCTCATTACGGCATGGGCCTGCTGCCCTATTTCCCGCTCGCCAATGGCGCGCTCACCGGCAAGTACAAGCGCGGAGCGGCGATGCCGGAAGGCGCGCGCCTGACCAAGCTGCCGCAGCGCGCCGACGAGATCTTCAGTGAGGACAACTGGCGCCGCATCGAGGGCCTGACCGCCTTCGCCGAGCAGCACGGCCACACGCTCGTCGAGCTCGCCTTCTCCTGGCTGGCGGCGCAGCCCGTGGTCTCCAGCGTCATCGCAGGCGCGACGAAGCCGGAACAGGTCGCGGCCAACGTCAAGGCGGCCGATTGGGCGCTGAGCGCGGAAGACCTCGCCGAGATCGACAAGATCACAGGCTGAGCGATTGCGGAACCGCCTCGGCACCGGCCATGTTGTAGCGGTGTCGAGGGGGGAGCGCGTTGACACGCCTGCGTTGGGTCCTGAAACAGCTTTCGGAGCGCCTCTGGGTGAGGGCGGCGCTCTTCGCGCTCCTGGGTATCGCCAGCGCGCTCGCATCGATCGTCGCGGCGCCGCTGGTGCCGGAGGACGTATCGGCCAAAATCGGTGCGGATGCGGTCGACAAGGTGCTGGGTATCCTGGCGTCGTCGATGCTGACGGTGGCGATCTTCTCGCTGTCGACGATGGTGTCCGCCTATGGCGCGGCGGCGAGTTCGGCGACGCCGCGCGCGACCTATCTCCTGCAGGCCGATACCGGTGCGCAGAACGCTCTGGCGACCTTCATCGGGGCGTTCCTGTTCAGCCTCGCCGGCATCATCGCGCTGAGCACCGGCCTTTACGGCTCCAGCGGGCGCTTGCTGCTCTTCCTCGTGACATTGCTGGTCGTCGCCGTGGTGGTGGCGACCTTCGTCGGCTGGATCGACGCGCTGTCGCGGCTCGGCCGGATGAACGAGACGATCGATCGCGTCGCAGCCGCCGCTGCCGAGGCATTGGACGACTATGCCGTCTCCCGGACGATGGGCGCGCAGCCCGGCCGCACGCCGCCGGCCGGCGCCCGCGCGATCACGGCGGATCGGACCGGCTATCTCCAGCATGTCGATATCGCGGCCCTGGCACAGCTTTGCGAGGATGGCGGCGAGATCGACGTCGCCCGCATCCCCGGCGCCTTCGTCGGCAGGGGCGAGACGCTCGCCTATGCCAGCGCTTTCGACGAGGAGCGGGCCGAAGAGATCCGGGGCGCCTTCATCATCTGCGACCGCCGCTCCTTCCGCCAGGATCCGCGCTTCGGGCTGATCGTGCTCTCCGAGATCGCCTCCCGTGCACTCTCACCGGCCGTCAACGACCCCGGCACCGCGATCGACGTGCTGGCGTCGCTGGCTAGGCTTCTGACGCGGCCGGTGCCGGAGGACGTGCCGGAGCCGGTGGCCAATGTTCATGTACCGATACTCGCCCCGCGCTCGCTCCTCGAGGACTGCATCGTGCCGATCGCGCGCGACGGCGCGGCGATGATCGAGGTCGCCCTGCGCCTGCAGCGCACGCTGGCGACGATTGCGACGAACCCGCGCTTCGCCGAAGCGGCGCATGACCTCGCCGAGGACAGCCGCGAGCGCGCTCTGGCGACCTTGCCTCATGAGATCGATCGGCAAAGGCTGCGCGCTGCCACCGCCGCAAGCAGCCCCTAGAGATCACAGGAAGGTCGCGATCTCCTCCAGCGGCTTCTTGCCGATGGCGGGGACGAGGCAACCCTCCTTGGGATAGCCGACGACGAGCAGGATCAGCGCCTTCTCGTTGTCGGGCCGTCCGCAGAGCTCGTTGAGGAAATTCATCGGGGCCGGCGTATGCGTCAGCGTGGCCAGCCCCGCATCATGCAGCGCCGCGATCAGGAAACCGGTGGCGATGCCCACCGACTCAGGCACGTAATAGTGCTTGATCCTGTTGCCCTCGGCATCATGGCCCCAGCGCTGCGCGAAGATCGCGATCAGCCAGGGGGCTGTCTCCAGGAAGGGCTTCTGGTCGTCGGTGCCGAGATGGGCGAGGGCGTCGAGCCATTCCTCGCCGGCGCGACCGGCATAGAAGGCGCGCTCCTCCTCTTCCGCGCCCTCGCGGATCAGCTTCTTGCGCTGGGCGTCTGAGATGCAGACGAAGCTCCAGGGCTGCTGGTTGGCGCCGGACGGGGCGGTGCCGGCGACGCGCACCGCCGTTTCGATCAGCTCCCGCGGCACCGGCCTGTCCGAAAAGTCGCGCACCGTGCGGCGCTTGCGCATGCGGGCGAGGAAGGCGTCCGCCCGCCCCTGCATCTCCGCTTCCGGAACACCCTCGAACACGAGGGGCATGGTGACGTAGGGACTCACGGGCGCTTCGCTCCTGACGCAATTTGGTCAGCTTGCTGCGAATCGCAGGCCGGATGCAATGGACCCGTTGCGCCGGCCCGCTTATGGTCCGCGCCATGAGCGAGAAAGCCACCACCGCCCCCGCCCTGAAGCCCGGCGACCATCTCTTCCTGGTCGACGGCTCGAACTTCATTTTCCGGGCCTATTTCCAGTCGATCAACCAGGACCGGAAATACAATGCCCGCTCGGACGGGCTGCCCTCCGGCGCGGTCCGGCTCTTCGCGACGAAGCTCTTCCAGTTCGTTCGCGAGGGCGTGCTCGGCGTCCGGCCGACCCATCTCGCCATCGTCTTCGACAAGTCGGAGAACTCGTTCCGCAAGGCGATCTACCCGGCCTACAAGGGCAATCGCTCCGATCCGCCGCCCGATCTCATCCCCCAGTTCCCGCTGATGCGCGAAGCGGTGCGCGCCTTCGGCCTGATTCCCGTGGAGCAGGATGTCTACGAGGCCGACGACCTGATCGCGACCTATGCGAAGCAGGCGCGCGAGGCTGGCGCCGACGTCCTGATCGTCTCCGCTGACAAGGACCTGATGCAGCTCGTGAAGCCGGGCGTCGCGATGTATGACCCCGCTTCCGGCGACCAGAAGAAGGGCGCCGGCTTCCGGGCCGAACGCCGCATCGGCGAGCCCGAGGTCGTCGAGTATTTCGGCGTCATGCCGGACAAGGTCACCGATGTTCAGGCGCTGGCCGGCGACGCCACCGACAACGTGCCGGGCGCGCCGGGCATCGGCATCAAGACGGCGGCCCAGCTGATCGGCGAATATGGCGATCTCGAAACCCTGCTGGCGCGTGCCGGCGAGATTAAGCAGCCCAAGCGCCGGGAAACGCTGACCAATCCCGAGGTGATCGAGAAGGTCCGCATCTCCCACAAGCTCGTCAGCCTCGTCGAGGACGTGAAGGTCGAGACGCCGCTGGAGAACCTGACGCTGGAGCAGCCCGATCCGGCGAAGCTCATCGCCTTCCTCAAGGCGATGGAGTTTACCACCATCACCAAGCGCGTCGCCGAGGCCTATGAGGCGGATGTCGGCGCCGTCGATGCTGATCCGGACCTGGCTCCGGGTGGCGCACGCGCGGCCGAGCTCAAGGCGCTCTATGCCGGTGCCGATGCCGCCGGGGATGCGGCCATGGGCATCGCAGCTGCCGCCTCTCCGGCGCCTGCCGCCGCAGCCTCAGGCACTTCGGCTGGTGAAGACGGCTGGCTGAAGCCGGCCGACCTCGCCACATCCCGCAGGAACGAGGCGATCGCCGGTAAGATCGACCGCTCGAAATATGAATGCGTGCGCACGCTCGCCGATCTCGAACACTGGATCGGCTGGGCCTATGAAGCCGGCCATGTCGCCCTCGACACCGAGACCAATTCGCTCGACGCGATGCAGGCCGACCTTGCCGGCATCTCGCTCGCGGTTGCGCCGGGCCGGGCCTGCTACATCCCGCTCCAGCATCGCGGCGGCGATGGCGGTCTCTTCGACGAAGGCTTGCTGGCCGACCAGATTCCGCTGGCGCAGGCCGTCGCGGCGTTGAAGCCGCTGCTCGCCGATGCCGGCGTGCTCAAGATCGGCCAGAACCTGAAATACGACCTGCTCATCCTGGAGCGTCATGGCCTCAGCGTGTCCCCGATCGAGGACACGATGCTGATCTCCTATGCGCTCGATGCCGGCAACAACACGCACGGCATGGACCGGCTCGCGGAACTGCATCTCGGCCACGAGACGATTCCGTATTCCCAGGTCGCCGGCACCGGCAAGAACCAGGTCACCTTCGACAAGGTGCCGCTCGACAAGGCGACCGACTACGCCGCCGAGGATGCCGACGTCACGTTGAGGCTCTGGCTCGCGCTGAAGCCCCGCCTCGTCGCCGAGAAGAAGACGGCGGTCTACGAGGTGCTGGAGCGGCCGATGGTCGAGGTCCTCGCCAAGATGGAGCGTCGCGGTATCGCCATCGACCGGCAGATCCTCTCCCGGCTCTCCGGCGATTTCGCGCAAGGGTTGGCGCGGCTGGAGGACGAGATCTACGAGCTCGCCGGTGAGAAGTTCACGATCGGTAGCCCGAAGCAGCTCGGCGACATCCTGTTCGGCAAGATGGGCCTGGAAGGCGCCAAGAAGACCGCGACCGGCCAATGGGCGACGGGTGCCGGCGTGCTGGAGGACCTTGCCGAGCAGGGCCATGCGCTGCCTTCGAAGATTCTGGAGTGGCGCCAGCTCGCCAAGCTGAAATCGACCTATACCGACTCGCTGCCGGGCTATGTGAATCCCGAGACGAACCGGGTTCACACCTCCTATGCGCTGGCCGCGACCACGACGGGCCGGCTGTCCTCCTCCGAACCGAACCTGCAGAACATCCCGATCCGCACCGAGGCCGGCCGCAAGATCCGCACCGCCTTCGTGCCCGAGAAGGGCTACAAGCTGGTCTCGGCCGATTACAGCCAGATCGAATTGCGCCTGCTCGCCCATATCGCCGAGATCCCGCAGCTCCGGCAGGCTTTCGCGGATGGTATCGACATCCACGCGATGACGGCGTCCGAGATGTTCGGCGTTCCCGTGCAGGGCATGCCGAGCGAGGTCCGCCGCCGCGCCAAGGCGATCAATTTCGGCATCATCTACGGCATCTCGGCCTTCGGCCTTGCCAATCAGCTCGGCATCGGCCGCGAGGAGGCGAGCGCCTATATCCGCAAGTATTTCGAGCGCTTCCCCGGCATCCGCGACTACATGGACCAGACCAAGACCCATGTCCGCGCCCATGGCCAGGTCACTACGATCTTCGGCCGCGTCTGCCATTTCCCGGCGGTAGCCTCGAAGAACCCGTCCGAGCGCGCCTTCGTCGAGCGTCAGGCGATCAACGCCCCGATCCAGGGCTCGGCCGCCGACATCATCCGCCGGGCGATGACCCGGATGGACTCCGCGCTCGCCGCCAATCGCCTCAATGCCCGCATGCTCCTGCAGGTCCATGACGAGCTCGTCTTCGAGGTGCCGGAGGCCGAGGTCGAGAAGACCCTGCCGATCATCGAGAAGGTGATGGTCGAGGCGCCGCATCCGGCCGTGCAGCTCCGGGTACCGCTCGCGGTCGAAGCCCGCGCCGCCGACAACTGGGACGAGGCGCACTGAGCGCCTCCGCCCGGCCGGAACCCGGCCGATCCTTCCGGCGTTGATCCCTCCGACGCGCCAGGGGGGCGCGGATTGCGCGTTGGAATCGGGGACATGCTCAGCTCATCGGCCTGGAGGCCGTTTCCGCGCTACATGGCGGAACCGGAACCGGTGGAGGACAATGCGGAGGTCACGCCCTCGGAGCATGACCTTATCGTCCGCTACGCCATCGTCGGCATCTTCGTCATTCTCGCGACGGCCTCGCTGGCCCTGACCAAGGTCATCGCGATACCGATCGTGGCGGGCGTGATCTTCGGGCTCGTGCTTGGCCCGCTCGTCGACGTGCTGGCGCGGCACCGCGTGCCGCAGCATGCGGCTGCGGCGCTGGTTGTGCTGTTCTTCATCGGTCTCTTGCTTGCCGCGATCGCCATCCTCGCCGTGCCGGTCGCCGGCTGGAGCGATCAGGCCCCGGCCATGATGACGGCGCTCAAGACCAAGCTCGCCGGTGTCTTCGCCTTCATGGACGAGTTCAAGCGCGGCATCGCCTCGATCACCGGCAAGGGCGCCGAACTCAGCGTCTCCCAGGGCAACCCGCTCTTCGACATCGCCATGACGTCCTCGACGGCGGCCGGCGGCATGCTGATCTTCGTCGCGACGATCTATTTCTGGCTGGCGACCCGTCGTCATCTCAAGGCGCGGGTGCTGAGACTCTGCCTAGGCCGTGGCGCGCGCCGTTCGGCCGGTTCCTTCTTCGAGGAGATCGAGGCCCGCGTCGCCCGCTATTTCGCACTGGTGACGACGATCAATCTCGGCATGGGCGTCCTCACCATGGCGATCGCCTGGATGGCAGGCCTGCCCTTCCCGGTTTTCTGGGGCGCGCTCGCCTTCCTGCTCAACTATCTCGCCTTCATCGGCCCGATCATCGTTGCGATCCTGCTTCTGGCTGGTGCCTTGCTCGATGCGCCCTCGATCGTTGCGGCGCTCTGGCCTGCGACGGCCTATTACGTCCTGCACCTGATCGAGGGCAACGCGGTCACGCCCGTCTTCGTCGGCAACCGGCTGACGATCTCGCCCTTCCTCGTCTTCGTCGCCTTCATCTTCTGGCTCTGGCTCTGGGGGCCTGTCGGCGCGGTGCTCTCGACGCCGATCGTCATCGTCGCCATGGTCGCGCAGGAGGAATTCGCGCGCTATCGCCGCGACAAGGCCAAGGCGGACGCCGAAGAGGCTGGCGAGGCGAAAGCGGCCTGATCGCGGCCCCGGAACTGAAATCCCGCTTATGCGTTGCCGAAGCAGGCGGAAGCCCTTGCGGCAGCCGCATCTCCCCGCCACCATCGAAACTTGCAACAGCGACAGGACGACACCGCCATGGCCACCACGACATCCGCGAAACGTCAGACCGCCGCCGCCGCCAAACGTGCGAAGGCCGAGGTCGAGGCCGGGGCCGAGGATGTCGCCGCCGAGGCGCGCCAGGCCGGAGCCCGTGCCAAGCGCCAGGCGAGCGCGCTGGAGGACACGCTGACCCGCAGCGCCGAGGATATCGCGGCCACCGTCAGCGAGCGCCTGCGCGCCGTCGGCGTCGACACCGACAAGATGGTCGATGTCGCCAAGGAGCAGGCGACCGAGCTGCAGCAGCTGATCGAGGACGAGATTCGCGAGCGGCCGCTGCGTGCGCTCGGCATCGCGGCGGCGGTCGGCCTGTTCGTCGGCTTCCTGTCGGCGCGCTGACCATGTTCGGGGGGATCGGTTCCTTCATCGCCTCGGAGGTGTCCGGGGTGGTGAGGCGCAATGTCATCGTCTACGGCCTGTTCGGTCTCGCCGTCCTGCTGATGCTCTGCGCCGGCGGCTATGCGCTGAACGCTCTGCATACCGTGCTGGTGCAACACTACGGTGCGATCGCCGCGAGCCTCTGGGTCGCCGGTGGTTTGTTTCTGGCTGGGTTTTTCGCCATCTGCATCGCCCTTGTCGTCAAGGGACGGCGCCGGCCGCCGCGCCCGGCTGCGACGGCGGTTCTTGCGGCGGCGCCCATCGCCGCGAAGCTCATTGGCTCGCGCCTTAGCTGGCGCATGGCGGTTGCCGGCGGCATCATCGTGCTCGGCGCGATTCTGGGCCGCCAGATCGTCGCGGGCGGCGAAGATGACGATGCGGAAGCCTGATTCCGTGTGAATCGGCAGGCATGGACGAAGCATGTCTTTTTACATAGGGATGTCGGCATGCGTCCCTTAACAAGACTTGCATGTCTGCTCAGGTGAGGCCTCGCAATCGCTTCCCGCTGCCGGTTTTTCCGGTCTTCGGCGCGCGCTTTCGTTCGGCCACGACCACGATCATCGCGATCGGGGTGGTGGCGCTCGCAGTGGTGCTGGCTGCCTGGATCAACTGGCAGGCGCGGCAGACGGCGGACCGTGTCTCGCATGCGATCGAGATCCGTGAGCGCGCCGAGCGCTTCCTCGGCCGGATGCGCGATGCCGAGACCGGGCAGCGCGGCTTCCTGCTGACTGGACAGGCAAATTATCTCGATCCTTTCACCGAGGGCAGGGCCGCCGCCGGCCCCGAGCTCGACATCCTGACGGCGCTGGTCGATGCCGATCCGGCCCAGAAGGAGCGGGTCGGGACCTTGCGCGAGGACATGGCCACCAAGTTCGCGGAGCTTGATCGGACGATCTCTCTGGAACGCGCGGGCCGCCGGGCGGAGGCGCTGGCGCTGGTCCGCAGCGAAAGCGGCATCGCCGCGATGGATCGTTTGCGCGATACGGTCCAGGCGATCCAGCAGAGCGAGAATATCCGCCTGAGGTCGCTCTACAGCCGCGAGGAGCGCCGCCGGCTCTGGGGCAGCACGGGCATCGTCATCGCGCTCGCCGGGCTCGCCTTCGCCGCCTGGCAGCAATTGCGCAGCCGCCAGCGCCGCAGCACCGCGCTTGCCATCAGCAATGCCGAGCTGGAGCGCATCGTCAGCGAGCGCACGCGGCAGCTGGAAAGCGAGCGCCTGCGCATCGAGGCGCTGCTGCGTGACGTCAATCACCGGGTCGGCAATAACCTCGCCATGGTTTCGGCGCTGCTCAACGTGCAGAGCCGGCAGACGCGCGAGCCTGCGGTCAAGGCGGCGCTGGCCCAGGCGCAGTCGCGCATCCAGGCGATCGCCGCCGGGCAGCGGCGCCTGCGCCTCGACATCGAAACGGACGAGATCGACGCGCGGCCCTATATGGAAGACCTGCTCGCCGAGATCGGAAAATCGGCGGAAGGCCGGCCGATCCGGATCGATCTCGACATGGAATCGATCCGCCTGCCCGGCCGCGACGCCGTGTCCTTCGTCGTCATCGTCAACGAACTCGTCACTAACGCCATCAAGCACGCCTTTCCCGAGGGCATGTCGGGCCGGATCGTGATCCGATTCGCTCCGACGGAGCAGGACGGGGAACCGGCGCTCGCGCTGTCGATCGAGGATGACGGCGTCGGCATGCCCCTGGAGACGGCAAGCAAGGGGCTTGGCCAGACGGTGATCGCCAGCCTGCTGCGCAGCATGCGGGCGACGATGACCTCAGAGCCGGCGCACCCCGAGCGGGCCGAGCGCCCGGGCACGCAGGTGACGATCGTTTTTCCGAAGCGGGAAAGCCTTCCGGCTCACGCCTGACGTGCGGCGTCAGCCCTGCAGGGCCTTGAGGCCGGTCACGCCCACTGCACTTTTGACGAAGGCCGCGACCTCGCGCGTCGAGAACGGCTTGCGCAGGAAGCGGGCGCTGCGCAGCGTCGCCGGTACTTCATGCGGCGCCGATCCCGAGACGAAGGCGAAGGGCGTGCCGCTTTCCTGAAGCGTGCTGGCCACGTCGAAAGTCTTGCCGCCGACGACATCGATGTCGAGCAGGGCACAGGCCAGCTGCTGCGCCGTCATCCGGTGCGCTTCCGCCACGGATTCGACGACGATCAGCTCGACGCCGTCGCCGAGCTGCTCGGCCACGGCGGTCTCGATGTCCATCGCGATGAACGGATCATCCTCGACGATGAGTACGCGGATATCAGCCATTGACCGGCTCTCTCACTCACACTGCAATCCTGTTACGCGGTCTCAACGTGACAGGATTGGCGATGTTCCTGCTTCGACGTGGCACGCTCGCCGAAAGCTAGGAATTTGAGTCGATTTTGACCGGTCAAGGTTAGTAAAACGTAAGCCTGCCCGCAGTTCGTTTACGTCAACGCCGGCGGCCGGGCTCGACCAGCGTCAGGTCGAGCGCCGTGACGCCGATCGCGACATTGATGCCGCGATTGCCCTGGAGCGGCAGCGGCAGCAGGCTCGCCTCATTGTCCTTGCCCCCGACCAGTGCATTGCCGGGCGTCGACGGGGCGGTTGCGCTGCCGCTCTTGAACGAACCGCCGAGCGCGCCGAGCGGCGCGCGCGCATAGGGGCCGTAGACGCGCCAGACCATGGTCGCAGTGCGCACCGAGCCGAGATCCAGGCTGAAGCTCCGAACGATCCCGTTATAATGCTGAATCGGCCCGCGGCGCGGCCTGAAGCGGCATTCGGTCGGGCGCTGGGATTTGGCGATGGCCGCGAAATTGTTGCCGATGGTGCAGGACAGGCGCCCGGTCGGCGGGCCGGCGGGCTGCGCGGCGGCCGTCTCATGCATTCCTATGAGGCCGACGAGGGCAAGGGCGGTTAGGCAGGGTCGGGAATGCCCAAGGCTCATCTCGAATGCTCCTGGTGAACTGGCGGTACGAACGCCCCAAGAAACCCACAGTTCCGGGTTAAGGAACCAGTATGAGTTTGTAGCGTTGGCGTTTCATCTTGGCATGGGAATGTCGATGTCCGTGAGTCGTCCGCGTGGGGAAACCCCAACAATAATCGATCCCGAAACCCTGACGGCGCTGCCGCCTTTCTGGGAATTGGAGGATCTCGTCGCCACGGGTCTCGATCAGGAGGCCGCGCTGGCTGTCATGGTCGCGCGCCGCAGCGGGCCTCGTCTGGTCGGCGACATCGCTCCGGGCGACGACGAGCAGGGCTTCCTTCTGAGCTTCGGGGCGCCCGAGCTTCCCCACTGATCCCCTACTGGCAGAAGCGGGAGGCGCGTGAGCGCCGTTCCTGAATATCGACATGCAGGTGGTTGGCATGGGCGGCGTCCGAGCCCGGCCCCAGCGTGGTCATGAAGGCGCCACAGGCCGATTGCCTGATCGCATCGAGGAAGCGGTTCTGCGCCAGGCCTTCCGGTTTCTCCACCACGACCTGCGACGCATTACCGTCGCTCCCCAGCTTGAAGGCGAAGATATCCAGGGCCTGGCCGGTCGCGTGTTCGCTGACCGGGCCGGCCGAGGCCCGGTTGCGCCGCCGGCATTCATGCCCGCCGCCGACACGCAAGCTCGCGAGATCGCGCTCGAAATGGCCGCGCGCCAAAGGCTGGACGCTGCCGTCGAGCCAGCCGGCCAGGGTCTTCGCCATGGCGCAGCTCAGCACGGGCGGGGGATCCAAGCTCACGCTGGCGCTGCCGCCCGGTCGCCTGATGGCGAGGGCCTCGACCCGGACCGGCTCGCTGACGCGGCAGGCCGGGTCAGTGTTTTTGGGGTCAGGGCTGGCTGGCAGGACCCGGTTGCCGGGGATCGCTGCGAGCGCGGCAAGGCATGAAGCCTGTCCGGAGGGCGCATCTGGGGTCGTTGCGCTCGAAGGCTGCGGCGCGACCGCAGGTGCCTCGTTCGGCGCCGGAGTGTTCGGCACGGACGGCCGCAGTTCAGGCGGTCGGGATGGAGGGCGCTGCTGGGAAATCGGCGCGACCACAGGCGTTGCGGCGGCACCCATCGGGGCAAGGCAGATTCCAACGACAACCATGCCCGACACAGTCGCTTTGACGGGGTCAAGCCACCGCACTTCGCCGCAAGGTGCGGCCGGCCTGTTCGCGTCGGGCTGGGTGGGGTGACCTAGCTGTCCAGGGCCGAGGCGCTGGCGATCGCCAGACCGGTCAGACCGGCGAGCGCGAGGGAGAGAATCTCCGCGCTCGGGGCCCCCGGTTGGATGAATCCTGAGAAGAGGGCAGTCCCGATCGATAGTGCCGCGATCGCGGCCGAGAAGCAGGTCGTCGCCATGGTCCACGCCCTCCCCAACTGCAAACGAAACTGTCATTCAACGCCGAACGCATCATTTCCGCTCGGGTTCCGAACAGCAAGAGAAAAGGCCCGCGGATCGCGCCGCGGGCCTTGATCGCTTTCGACGGTAAGTCGAGGCGTCAGGCGGCCTTGCGGCCGGCGCGGCGGTCGAAGAACAGGGCCTGGCTGATCGCGGCCTTCACAGCCTCCGGCTGGAACGGCTTGGTGATCAGGAAGGCCGGCTCCGGCCGGTCGCCGGTCAGGAGCCGCTCGGGATAGGCGGTGATGAAGATCACCGGCACGTCGATCGAGGACAGGATCTCGTTGACGGCGTCGAGGCCCGAGCTGCCATCGGCGAGCTGGATATCGGCGAGCACGAGGCCGGGGCGCTTCTTGGCGACCAGTGCGAGCGCCTCGCGCTGGGTGCGCGCGACGCCTGTGACGCTGTGGCCGAGCTCCTCGACCATGGTCTCGATATCGAGCGCAATGATCGGCTCGTCCTCGATGATCAGCACCTCGGTCGCCACCTGCTCGGCGATTTCCTGCCCGGCGGTCTGGATCAGCGCGGAAGCCTCGGCGGCCGTGATATCCATCACCTTGGCGACGTCGTCGAGCGGGAAGCCTTCCACGGTGCGCAGCAGGAAGGCTTGGCGCGGGCGCGGCGTCAGCGCCTCGAGATTGCGCTCGGCCGGTGCGCGCGACAGCTCCACGACCGGGGCGGCGGCATCGACGCTGGCCGAGGACCACAGCTTCAGGAAGGTCTTGTACAGGCCGATGCGCGGGTCAACGTCGCGCGGGAATCCCGAGGGGTCGGCAACGAGGGCTTCGAGCATGGCGACGACATAGGCATCGCCGCTCGGCTGGCTGCCGCATAGCGCCCGCGCGAACCGGCGCAGATACGGAAGATGAGGCGCAATTTCTTTTGCAATCGACATGAACGCGTCCCTTTTAACGTGCTGGAATAATGGCTTAGGATGCGTCTGAGACAAGAAATTTATTTTTGCGGGAGCATGGAACCTTGGGCTGGGGAGCCCGTTATTAAGGCGCATTGGTGTCGCCAGCGCGACGTGGCTTCGGCATCGCCGGCAGGAAGTGGCAAGACCAGGTATGACGGGACGTGGAGATGTGGGATTGGCTGGAAAAGCTGACCCGGTGGTGGTGCGAGGGCTGATATGAGCAGGTTGGATGCAGCGATGACTGAGCCGGACGATCCCGACGAGGGCTTCGATCTGGTTCTGGACCCGAAGGTGCAGGAATCCATCGGCCGCTCCCTCAAGGCCCATTACGACGACATCGTGAACGCACCCGTGCCCGACAAGTTTCTCGTGCTGCTGGCGCAGCTTGAGGCGACCGAGCAGCGTGCAGCTGGAGAGTCGCGTGATGAGTCCCAGTGAGATCGCGTCCGCCGACCGGGTCGAGGATCTGGCGCGGGAACGCAGGACCGAAGATTTCAAGGACGGGCTGATCCGCGAGATTCCCAATCTGCGCGCTTTCGCCGCCTCGCTCTCGGGTTCGATGCAGCTGGCCGACGACCTCGTGCAGGACACGCTGCTTAAGGCCTGGGGCAACTCCGACAAGTTCGAGCCCGGCACCAGCCTGCGCGCCTGGCTCTTCACCATCCTGCGCAACACCTATTATTCGCTCTACCGCAAGCGCGGCCGCGAGGTGCAGGACAGCGAAGGCACCTATGCCGAGCGCATGGCGACCCATGGCAACCAGGAGAGCCATCTCGACCTCGCCGATTTCCGCAAGGCCTTGGCGAAGCTCCCCGAGGAGCAGCGCGAGGTGCTGATCATGGTCGGCGCCACCGGGTTGTCCTATGAGGAGGCGGCCGAGATCTGCGGCGTGGCGATCGGCACGATCAAGAGCCGGGTCAATCGCGCCCGCACGAAACTCGCCGAACTGCTCTCCATCGGCAGCGTCGACGATCTCGGGCCGGGCCGCACCAACGCGGCGGCGATGCAGAGAGTTGGTTCCGAACCAGTTGGCTTCTGATGCGTTTGCGGCGTTTCAGCACTGTCCGGACACGTCTGCTGGCTTTGCTGGTTGTGATCGCCATCCCGATCGCCTGTGCCTCGGCCTTCGCGGCCTACGCCACCTACCGGGCCGCGATCGTCGCGATCGAGGCGGCGCAGGCGCGCACCGTCGATGATTTCGCGGTGCGCACCCGTGTCTGGTATCGCGGCATGTCGCGCGCCTTGCTCGCCTTCGGCACCACGGCCGGCGAGCTTGGTCTCGACACGTCCGGCTGCCGCGACGCCGGCGTCAAGGCGATGGAGCGTGCTGGAGGATTCCGCGCCTTCCTACTGCGGCGGGCCGACGGGCAGCTCTGCACCGGGTCGCTCGACCCCGACATTTCCGCCGAAACGCTGGACGGCATCGCCGGCAAGCTCGCTGGCCGCTCGGCCATCGGCATGTGGAACGGCGCCAATCTCGGCCGGATGCGCTACGATCAGGTCACGGCCGGCGGGCGACGCTATCTCGCGATCCTCGCCTCGGATTTCCCGGGTGCGAATGGCGGCTTGCAGCAGGCGCTCCTGCTGGTCTCCCCGGAACTGCTCGAGAATGTCTTCGATCTCGGCGAGGACGGGCAGGTTCTGAACGTTGCGTTGGTCGGGCGCGACGCCGGTCTCGTCGCCAGCCGGGGTGAGAACCGGGACATGTCGTGGCTCCCGCGCACCGACCTGATCCCGGAGAAACACGCCCGCTGGACCGGCCCGAGCCGCCGCGGGGAGGACAGCGTCTATGCGGCCCGGATGGTCGCGGAGCCGGATTTCTACATCGTCGCGAGCTTCGACGACCGGCCGGCCGAGGCGGCCCGGCTGCAATTCGTCGTGCTGCTGCTCGCGCCGCTCCTGACGCTCGCGCTGCTCTGCCTCGTCTGCATGCGGGCGATCGAGAAGCATTGCCTGCGCTGGCTGCGCGGCATCGAGGTCGCCGCCCGGTCGCGGACCACCAACAACCGGATTCGCGCCGCGGTGGCGGAAGACATGCCGAGCGACATCCGCAGCGTCGCCGAGGCCTTCAACGGCATGGTCGAGGAGCAGGAGGTCCGCCAGCGCCGCCTCCAGACGGCGCTCGACGACAACCGTTTCCTCGTTCGCGAGCTGCATCACCGGGTCAAGAACAGCCTTCAGGTCGTGCAGAGCTATATCGGGCTGAGCAAGCGCGATCATCGCGACGAGGCGCGGCTGGCGCTGGCCGATGCCGAATGCCGCGTACATGTCCTGTCGGCGGCCTATCGCTTCACGCTTGCCGATGGCGAGATGCAGCCGGTCCGGATCGACCTCTTCCTGGACGACGTCGTCACGATGATCTCGAACCTGATCCGCAGCCGCGACCAATGGGTCACGAGCCGGATCGAGACCGCCGCGACGCTCTCCGTCGACCGGATCATCCCGCTCGGCTTTCTCGTCGCCGATGTGGCGTCGCGCGCCTTGCGGGGCACGCCCGGCGTCCGGATCACCGTCGAGGTGCTGGATGTCGATGCCTCCGCGATCGAGGTCGGGCTCGAGGTCGATCGCGATATCGAGCACAGCGCGCCGCCGCGGCTCTTCGCGGGGCTGCTCACCCAGATCGAGGCCGTGCAGACGCAGGAGCCTCACGGCCGCAGCCTGGGCCGCTGGCGCATCGGCCACGGCTCCTGAATATCCAGACTTCAAACGAAAACGCGCCGCCAGACCGGTCCGGAATGGCAGCGCGCTTGCTGGGAAAATGGGTTGGCGTCTCAGCGCACGATATGCGTGACCGGGCCGCCGGCCATCGCCTGCTGCGACGGCGACGCGATCGCGCGCTTCGCCGTGCTGCGCGAACGGTCGGCATGGTCCACGGCGGCGACCTGCAGGCTGTCGGCATAACCACGCTCGCTCGCGCCCTTTGCCAGCGCCACCGTTGTCGAACTCTGGTCTTCAGGCATCTGGAGCCCGGCACCCAGGGTCAGGCCGGTCACGGCCGTTCCCATGAGGCCGAAGAAGACGATGGCGCGCATGGCCGGCGCGAGGCTGGACTTCGGCATGTATGTCTCCAGGGCTGGCCGGTCGATTGACCGGCTTTCGGCATGGAAAACGTCCGAAATGACGCTTTGGTTCCTTAAAAGCTCCGTGAAGGCTGATCCGCCCTATCCTTGCGGAACGCTGAGCCGGGTCGCCGCGTTGTTCCGAAGCCGGCTCCTTGCCGGTGATCGGGGGATCGCATTCGACCATGAACATCGCCAACCGGCCGGCACGCCTCGGCACGCCATGTCTTGCCTGTCCCTTGCGGCTGAAACCGGCCTTCCGGGACAAGACCGATGACGAGATCCGCTTCATCCAGACGATGAAGGTCGATCACCGCACCGTGCGCGCGGGCCTCGACATCATCCATCCCGGTCAGGAGGATGCGGAACTCTACACGCTCTATTCGGGCTGGGCCTTCCGCTACAAATCCCTGCCGGACGGGCGCCGCCAGATCCTCAACTTCCTGCTGCCGGGCGATCTCGTGGGCTTACAGGCCTCGCTGCTCAGCGCGGCCGAGCACGGCATCGAGGCACTGACCGATGTCGAGCTTTGCGTCTTCCCGCGCAAGCGCCTGTGGGAGCTGTTCGAACGGATGCCGACGCTGGCCTATGAAGTGGCCTGGCTCGGCTCGCGAGAGGAAAGCATGGTCGACGACAACCTGACCTCGGTCGGGCAGCGCAGCGCGGCCGAGCGTCTCGCGGCGCTGATCATCTCGCTCCATCACCGCGCCGATGCGCTAGGCCTCGTCACGAATGACAGCTTCGCCTTTCCGCTCTCGCAGCAGCAGATCGCCGATGCGCTCGGCCTCTCGCTCGTCCACACCAGCAAGACCTGGTCGCGGCTGCGCAAGGAGGGCCTGTTCTCGCTCTCACAGGGACGGCTGACCCTGCTGAACCCGCACCTGACGGCGCGGATGGCGGCGGTCTACGAACGGACCACGGCCCCGCGACCCCTGATCTGACGGGGCCGGGCGCCTTCGACATGGAATAAAAGCTTGGCGGCGGCCCGCTCTTGACCCCATATGCCGCGCAGGTAACGTGATTTGCGTCAGACGCGTCGTCTCCGCGGCGTTCAAGGGGTGTCATGTCTTCGACGATCCGCCATCGCCCACCGCGTGCTGCATCGCTGGCCGCCCGTCTTGGGCAGTCCCGCGTCGCGACGCGGATCGAGGGCGAGATGCGCGTCACCGCCGCCGATCTCGTCGATCGCGTGGCCGAGGCGAAGCTGAAGGTCGCGGCCGTCCGCTACAAGGTCGAGGGCGAGGTCCGCAGCAAGGCGGAGAAGCTCAAGAGTCGCGTCAGCGAGGCCAAAGCGAAGCTCGGCGACGAGGCGCGTTTCATCAAGTCCTGGATCGACGATCCCCGCCGGACCGGCTCGGTCACGCCGTCGAGCCCTGCGCTGGCCAAGCGGATGGCGTCCTATGTCGATCCCGAGCAGCCCGGTCCGGTCATCGAGATCGGCCCCGGGACCGGCCCTGTCACCGAGGCGCTGATCGAGCGCGGCATCGACGAAAGCCGCCTGATCCTCGTCGAGTACAGCCCTGAATTCTGCGAATTGCTGCGCAAGCGTTTCCCGCGGGCGACGGTGGTGCAGGGCGATGCCTATGCCCTGGCGACGACGCTGGCCGGCCATCTCCAGGAGAAGGCGATCGCGCTGGTCTCCAGCCTGCCGCTGTTCAACCGTCCGCCGGCCGCGCGCACGGCATTGGCGCGCGAAGTGTTTCCGCTGCTCGTGGAGGGCGCGCCCTTCATCCAGTTCACCTATTCGGTGATCTCGCCGATTCCGCGCAAGGGCTCGGGGCTCAAGGCCTCCGTTTCCGACTGGGTGCTGCGCAATATCCCGCCGGCGCGAGTTTGGGTTTATCGTCAAATTCGTTGATTTTTCGCCGAGTTGACGCTGCGTCATCGGCGTTTCCCGCGAATTGCCGACGTTTCCACACGGAATCGTAAGACCTCGCTGTTAGGCAGCACGCGCGACCGGCTGCGTGCTGGTCGGCCTGCCAGCGAGGAGCCTAAACAGCCGATGAGTGGCGCAGTCCTCCGTTACAGTTTGCCGCGTTGGCGCCTGACGCGTTGGCTGGCGGATGCCGGGCCGGATGTGCCGCCGGAAATCCGGGTCGCGCTGATCGGCAGTCTCTACGGCACGTTGCCGATCTTCGCCGGCGGCGTGATCAACTCGCTCGCGGTCTCCTTCCTGATCGCCTGGCGCATCCCGACCCTTCCCTTCATGCTGTGGTGCGCCTTCGAGCTGCTCTGCTGCAGCATTCGCCTTGTCGTGCTGATCCATGCCCGCCGCCGCGCAGCGCGTGGCGCCTCGACACCGACCGATCTCTACCTGCTGCTCGGTGTCGCCTGGGCGGCCGGCATCGGGGCCGGTACCTTCCTCTGCCTGACCAGCGGAGACTGGGTCGCGGCGACTTTGGCTTGCCTCTCGGCCGCCGCGATGGTCGGCGGCATCTGCTTCCGCAACTTCGCCGCGCCGCGCATGGCCGGCGTGATGATCGGCCTGACGCTCGGGCCCTGCGTGCTCGCGACGCCTTTCATCTCCGAGCCGATGCTGTTGATCACCTTCATGCAGATCCCGCTCTATCTCTTCAGCATGACGGTTGCCGCCTACAAGCTGAACGCCATGCTGATCTCGACCATGCGGGCCGAGCGCGAGAACGCCTTCCACGCCCGGCACGACATGCTCACCGGCCTCTCGAACCGGACTGGCCTGGCCAAGGCCTTCGCCACCCGTTTCGAGAGCGAGACCGCGCCGCGGGGCTTGGCGCTGGTCTATCTCGATCTCGATGGCTTCAAGGCCGTCAACGACAATTACGGGCATATGGCGGGCGATGCGCTGCTCCAGCTTGTCGCCGAGCGCCTGCGCGGTCTCGTCCGCAGCTCCGATGTCGCGGCGCGCATCGGCGGCGACGAGTTCGTCGTGCTCTCCGAGCAGACCGAGCGGGTGCAGCTCCAGCGCTTCGGCGAGCGCATCGTGCGCGAGATCTCCGAGCCCTACGAACTCGATAGCGGTGACCAGCTCAATATCGGCGCGTCCGTCGGCATCGCGCTCGCGCCGGAGCATGGCCGCGACATGAACAGCCTGATGGCCGCCGCCGATGCGGCGCTCTATCAGGCGAAATCGCGCGGCAAGTCGCTCTGCGTCATCGCCGGGCAGCGCTCCGTCCTGGACGCGCGCGCTTCGAGCGGGCGTCACCCGCGCTTGCAGTAGGGGCGCGTCACTCGATCTCGCAGGCGTCCTTCGCCGGCATCAGCCGCCAGAGCCCGTCATCGGGTTTCGCCGGGATCTTCACCGCGTTATCGGCGATCTCCTCGGCATCATAGGGGTTGGGATTGGCGATGATCCCGCCATTGCGGATATCGAGCACGCCTTGCGGCCCGCTCTCCAGCCGCCAGCTTCCGGCATCCCATTCCGGCACGCAGCGCAGACCCTTGCCCTGCGGCTTGCAGAAACCGCTGAGCTGGTAGTCGAAGCGGCCGGTGGTCGTGCGCTGGCGCAGGTTGAAATAAACAGCGACATAGAGCGCCGCATGCGGCTCTGCCTGCCAGTTGCCGGGCTTGTGGACGAGGCGGATCTTCGTGACCTTCTGCTGCGGATGCGCCTTGAGATGGGCCTCGTCATAGGCGCGCTCCCAGCAGGCGTCCCGCTTCACCGGCAATTCGCTTTCGAGCGGGCGGGCCATGGCTGGCAGGGCGGCCATCAGCAGGGCGGAAACGGCGATGGCGCGGCGCATGCGGGTTGCCTCCGGGCTTCGAAGGCTCAGATCACCGCAGTTTGACGTGGACTGCAACGGCTTTCGTTCCGTGCTTGACCGCAGGCGCGCGCTGAGGCTTGGCTGTCGCGCCGAGACGGAACAGCCGGGGCGGGAAGCGTGACGGATATCGGGCGGCTGGTCCGCGACATCACCGAGGAGATGCGCCGAGCCGAGGAGCGCGGCGAGGTCGCGACCTATATCCCACCGCTCGCCCGTATCGATCCCCGCCAGTTCGGGCTTTGCGTCGTGACGGCGGATGGTGAGATCCATGCTTCCGGCGACAGCGAGGAGCCCTTCTCGATCCAGAGCGTCTCGAAGGTGTTTGCCCTGACGCAGGCGCTTGGCAAGGTCGGCGATACGCTCTGGCGCCGGGTCGGCCGCGAGCCCTCAGGCACACCGTTCAATTCCATCGTCCAGCTCGAGCGCGAACAGGGCGTGCCGCGCAATCCCTTCATCAATGCCGGTGCCCTCGTTGTCGCCGACATCAACCTCGCCGGCCACGAGCCGCGCGTCGCCATCGGCGAGTTGCTGCGCTTCATGCGCTATCTTGCCGATGATGACACGATCATCATCGACGAGGCGGTGGCGCGAGCCGAGCAGGCGACCGGCTTTCGCAACATCGCGCTCGCCAATTACATGAAGGCCTTCGGCAACATCACCCATGCGCCGGAACTGACGCTCGGCGTCTATTTCCACCAATGCGCCATCGCGATGACTTGCCGCCAGCTCGCCATGGCCGGGCGCTTCCTGATGCATGGCGGCTATTACGAGCCCGGCGGGCCCCGCGTCGTCTCCGGCCAGAGGGCGCGGCGCATCAACGCGCTGATGCTGACCTGCGGCCATTACGACGCTTCCGGCGATTTCGCCTTTCGGGTCGGCCTGCCCGGCAAGTCGGGCGTCGGCGGCGGCATTCTGGCGATCGCTCCGGGCAAGGCCGCGATCGCAGTCTGGTCGCCCGGCCTCAACGCCAACGGCAATTCCCTGCTCGGCACGCTGGCGCTGGAACGCCTGACCGAGGCGACGGGCTGGTCGATCTTCGCGCGGTAAGCGTGGGAGGGTCAGCTCCGCAGGCCCGGCGCTTCCTGCCCGGTGCGGGCGACGTATTCCGTGTAGCCGCCGCCATAGGCGTGGACCCCGTCGGGCGTCAGTTCCAGCAGTCGGTTGGAGAGCGCGGCGAGGAAATGCCGGTCGTGGCTGACGAAGAGCATCGTGCCCTCGTAGTTCGAGAGCGCGGTGATCAGCATTTCCTTGGTGGCGATGTCCAGATGGTTGGTCGGCTCGTCCAGCACCAGGAAATTCGGTGGATCATAGAGCATCATCGCCATGACGAGCCGCGCCTTCTCGCCGCCCGAGAGCACGCGGCAGCGCTTCTCGACATCGTCGCCGGAGAAGCCGAAGCAGCCGGCGAGCGAGCGCAGCGAACCCTGCCCGGCCTGCGGAAAGCGATCCTCCAGCGCCTCGAAGACGGTGCGCTCGCCGTCGAGCACCTCCATGGCGTGCTGGGCGAAATAGCCGAGCTTGACGCTGGCGCCGATATTGACCGTGCCGGCATCGGGCTCGGTCGTGCCGGTGACGAGCTTCAGCAGCGTCGACTTGCCGGCGCCGTTGACGCCGAGCACGCACCAGCGCTCCTTGCGCTGGATCTGAAAGTTCAGCCCATCATAGATGCTGCGGCTGCCATAGGCCTTGTTCACGTTCTTGATGCTGACGACGTCGTCGCCGGAGCGCGGCGCCGGCTGGAACTCGAAGGCGACACTCTGGCGCCGCCGCGGCGGCTCGACACGCTCGATCTTGTCCAGCTTCTTGACCCGGCTCTGCACTTGCGCGGCATGCGACGCGCGCGCCTTGAAGCGCTCGATGAAGGCGATCTCCTTGGCGAGCATCGCCTGCTGGCGCTCGAACTGCGCCTGCATCTGCTTTTCGGCCAGCGCCCGCTGCTGCTGGTAGAACTCGTAATCGCCGGAATAGCTGGTCAGCGCGCCGCCATCGATCTCGATGATCTTGCCGACGATGCGGTTCATGAACTCGCGGTCATGCGAGGTCATCAGCACGGCGCCGTCATAGTTCTTCAGGAAGGATTCCAGCCAGATCAGGCTTTCGAGGTCGAGATGGTTCGACGGCTCGTCGAGCAGCATCGCGTCCGGTCGCATCAGCAGGATGCGGGCGAGCGCGACGCGCATCTTCCAGCCGCCGGAGAGGCCGCCGACATCACCCTCCATCATCTCCTCGCTGAAGCCCAGCCCTGCGAGCACCTCCCGCGCCCGGCCGTCGAGCGCATAGCCGTCGAGCTCCTCGAAGCGGCCCTGCACCTCGCCATAGCGGGTGATGATCTCCTCCATCTCGTCGGCCCGGTCGGGATCGACCATGGCGGCTTCGAGTTCGGCGAGCTCGGCCGCGACCGTACTGACCGGGCCGGCCCCGTCCATCACCTCGGCGACGGCGCTGCGCCCGGCCATCTCGCCGACATCCTGGCTGAAATAGCCGATGGTGATGCCGCGATCGGTCGAGACGACGCCCTCGTCGGGCGCCTCCTCGCCGGTGATCATTCGGAACAAGGTGGTCTTGCCCGCGCCGTTCGGCCCGACCAGGCCGACCTTCTCGCCCTTCAGGAGCCCTGCCGAGGCCTCGATGAAGACGATCTGCTTTCCGTTCTGCTTGCTGATGTTCTCGAGGCGGATCATGGAAATGGGGAACCTTGGAGGAATGCTCCCGCGGCACTAAGCCATCGGGGCGTATCGGGAAAGCTCGGGAAGGTTGGTATCAGGCCGAGATGACGGCGCTGCGGGCATTGGCCGCGCTGAGGAGGTCGGCAGGTGCGAGCGCGATCTGCAGGCCGCGCTGGCCACCATTGACATAGACCAGCGCCTCGGAAGAAGCCGGCTCGTCCACGATTGTCGGCAATTTGCGCTTCTGCCCGAAGGGGCTGACCCCGCCGACCTTGTAGCCGGTCAGGCGCTCGGCATCCGGCACCGGCATCATCGCCGCAGTCTTCCCACCAAAGGCAGCCGCGACCTTCTTCATGCTGGCCTCGCGGTCGGAGGCGAGCACGATGCAGACCGGCTTGCCGTCGACCTGCGCGATCAATGTCTTGAGCACGCGCTGGGGCGGCTCGCCCAGAGCTTCCGCCGCCTGCAACCCGACGCGCTCGGCATTCGGATCGTACGCATAGCTGTGCAGCTCGAAACGGATTTCAAGCTGCTTCAGCGCCAGCGTGGCGGGGGTCGTCTGGGCCATCGTCCGGACGTCGCGGCGATCAGATGTCGACCGTCGCGTTCAGCGCGTTGGTCTGGATGAACTCGCGCCGCGGCTCGACGACATCGCCCATCAGCTTGACGAAGAGGTCGTCGGCCTCGTCGTTCTGGTCGTTCTTGACGCGCAAGAGCGAGCGCACGTCGCGGTCGAGCGTGGTTTCCCAGAGCTGGTCGGGATTCATCTCGCCCAGGCCTTTGTAGCGCTGCAGCGAGACGCCCTTCTTGCCGATGGTCGAGACCGCGTCGAACAGGTCGCTCGGGCCGTTGACGGTGAAGTCGTCGCCCTTGCGCGCGAGCACGCCGGGCTTGGCATAGGCTTCCTGAAGCGAGGCCGCTGCCGCGTGGAGCTTGCGGGCCTCGGCGCTGGCGAGCAGGCCGGCATCGATCGTCGCGGCCTGCTTCACGCCGCGGATCATCCGCGAGAAGACGAAACCGCCCTCGCTGACCTTGCCCTCCCAGCCGCGCTCCAGATCGTCCGAGATCGCGTCGAGCCGGCGCGCGACATAAGCGGCCGCCTCGTTCGCCTTGGCCTCGTCATCCTCGCTGACCGGGTGCAGCACGCCGGCGATCGCCATCTGCTCGACGACGCGGCGGTCATAGCGCGAATGGAGCTGCGCCAGCGCGTTGCGGACGTTGCGGGCTTCCTCGATCAGGGCGCGCAGGTCGGCGCCACCACGCTCGACGCCCTCGCTGGTGCGGAAGGTCGCGCCGTCCACCGTCGAGTCGACCAGATATTCCTCCAGCGCCCGCTCGTCCTTGAGATAGACATGGCTCTTGCCGCGTGCCGCCTTGTAGAGCGGCGGCTGGGCGATGAAGAGATGGCCGGCGTCGATCAGCTCCGGCATCTGCCGGTAGAAGAAGGTCAAGAGCAGGGTGCGGATATGGGCGCCGTCGACGTCGGCGTCGGTCATGATGATGATCTTGTGGTAGCGCAGCTTGGCGAGGTTGAAGCCGCCCTGATCGGCCTCCGCCCGGCCGATTCCAGCGCCGAGCGCGGTGATCAGCGTGCCCACCTGATCCGACGAGAGCATCTTGTCGAAGCGTGCCCGCTCGACGTTCAGGATCTTGCCGCGCAGCGGCAGCACGGCCTGGTATTCGCGGGCGCGGCCCTGCTTGGCGGAGCCACCGGCCGAGTCACCCTCGACGATGAAGAGTTCGGACTTGGCGGGATCGCGCTCCTGGCAGTCAGCCAGTTTGCCCGGGAGTGACGCGATATCCAGCGCGCCCTTGCGGCGGGTGAGGTCACGCGCCTTGCGGGCGGCCTCGCGGGCGGCGGCGGCTTCCGCTACCTTGCCGACGATGGTCTTGGCCTCGCCCGGATGCTCCTCCAGCCACTCCGAGAGAGCCTGGTTGACGACGTTCTCGACGACCGGGCGGACTTCCGAGGAGACCAGCTTGTCCTTGGTCTGCGAGGAGAATTTCGGATCGGGCACCTTGACCGAGACGATCGCGGTCAGGCCCTCGCGGCAATCGTCGCCGGTGAGCGAGACCTTCTCCTTCTTGGAGATGCCGGAGCTTTCGGCATAGCCGGTGATCTGGCGCGTCAGCGCGGCGCGGAAGCCGGCGAGATGGGTGCCGCCATCGCGCTGCGGGATGTTGTTGGTGAAGCAGAGCACGTTCTCGTGGTAGCTGTCGTTCCACCACAGCGCGACATCGACGGTGATGCCGTCCTTCTCCGAGGTCAGCATGATCGGCTTCTCGATCACGGCCGACTTGGCGCGGTCGAGATAGCGCACGAAGGCCTCGACGCCGCCATCGTACATCAGCTCTTCGCGGACGATCTCGGCATGGCGCGCATCGGTCAGGACGATGCGCACGCCCGAGTTCAGGAAGGCGAGCTCACGCAGGCGGTGCTCCAGCGTCTTGTAGTCGAACTCCACCATGGTGAAGGTCTCCTGCGAGGGCAGGAAGGTCACCTCGGTGCCGCGCTTGTCGCCCTGCGGGCCGACGACGGCGAGCGGGGCCACCGCGTCGCCATGGCGGAATTCCATGTAGTGCTCGCTGCCGCCGCGCCAGATTCGCAGCTTGAGCGAGACCGAGAGCGCGTTGACGACGGAGACGCCGACGCCGTGCAGGCCGCCCGAGACCTTGTAGGAGTTCTGGTCGAACTTACCGCCGGCATGGAGTTGGGTCATGATGACCTCGGCCGCCGAGATGCCTTCCTCGCTGTGGATATCGGTGGGGATACCGCGCCCGTTGTCGCTGACGGTTACCGATCCATCGGCATTCAGCGTCACCGTGACGAGGTCGGCATGCCCTGCGAGCGCCTCGTCGATGGCGTTGTCGACGACCTCGTAGACCATGTGGTGCAGGCCGGAGCCGTCATCGGTGTCGCCGATATACATGCCGGGCCGCTTGCGCACCGCGTCCAGGCCCTTGAGAACCTTGATGGAATCGGCGCCGTAGTCGTCGGGCTGGGCGCTGAGGGCGGCATCGGTCATGAAGTGGTTCCTGAGCGGGCGAGCGAGCGCCCGCGATGATCCTGATTCGAAACGACAATATAGGGTGTGACGATGGCTTTTTCACGCGCCTACGCGTGCGTGCGCGTAGAGAGGCCAACGCGGCGGCAAATTCGCGTCGATTGTCAGCCCCTGAATTCCGAGATCGCCTCGACGAAGGCCTCGCCGTATTGCGCGAGCTTGCGCTCGCCGACGCCCTCGATCGCCCGCATCTCGTCGAGGCCCAGCGGCCGCTCGCGCGCCATCGCGATCAGCGTCCGGTCGGTGAAGATGATATAGGCCGCGACGCCCTCCTCGCGGGCGATCTGCAGCCTGAGCTTGCGCAGATGCTCGAACAGGCCGGCCGTGCCCTCGTCGAGCCCGTCGGCGCGCGCCGCGTCGCGCTCGGAGCGGCGGGAGCGCCGCTCGGCGAAGGGGTCGGCCCGGAGCGCGATGCTCTCGCGCCCGAACAGAATGTCCTCGCCCTTCGGCGTCAGGCAGAAGCCGCCATGCTCGATACTGGCCTCGGCGAGCGCGCCCGCCGCGAAGAGCTTGCGCGTCAGCCCCATCCAGGCGGCCTTGGGTTTGTCCGCACCGACGCCGAAGGTCTTCAGGCCGTCATGGTTCTGGCGGCGGACGACCTCGGTCGTCGTGCCCGTCAGGATATCGGCGAGATGGCCGGCGCCGAAGCGCTCGCCGGAGCGGATCACGGCGGAGAGCAATTTGCGCGCATCGAGCGTGGCGTCCTGCAGGGCCGGCGCCTCGGCGCTGCAGAGATCGCAACGGAACGGCGCATTGCCGTGCCGGCAGGGCGGTGTCTCCTCGCCGAAATAGGCCAGCAGCGCGCTGCGCCGGCAGAGCGCGTTCTCGCAAAGATCGATCATCGCGTTGAGGCGCTTGTGCTCGATGCGCCGACGCTCGTCGTCGATCTGTTTCTCGTCGATCTGGCGGCGCCTGAGCGACATGTCGTCGACACCATAGAGCGTCAGCGTATCCGCCGGCAGGCCATCGCGCCCGGCGCGACCGATCTCCTGGTAATAGCCCTCGATCGAGCCGGGCATATCGGCATGGACGACGAAGCGCACATCGGGCTTGTTGATGCCCATGCCGAAGGCGATGGTGGCGCAGACGACGACCCCGTCCTCCTGCAGGAAGATATCCTGGTTGCGGTTGCGCTGCGTCTGCTCGAGGCCCGCATGATAGGGCAGGGCATTCCAGCCCTTTTCGCTCAGTGCGGTAGCGAGGCGTTCGGTCTTGCTGCGCGAGGAGCAGTAGACGATACCGGAGCCGTTGCGGTGTCGGCGCAGGAAATCGTCGATCTGCCGGCGCGGCTGCTCCTTCGGTGCGAAGGCGAGCTTCAGGTTCGGCCGGTCGAAGGAATGCACCACCATCCGCGGCGGCTGCGGGAACAATTGCTGGGCGATATCGGCCTGGGTCTGCCGGTCGGCGGTCGCCGTCAGCGCCGTGACGGGCACGCCGCCCAGGGCCTCGCGCGTCTTGGCGAGCAGGCGATATTCCGGGCGGAAATCATGGCCCCACTGCGAGACGCAATGCGCCTCGTCGATGGCGAGCCGGTTCACGCCGAGGCGCTTCAGCCGGCCGACCAGCCCCTCGCCGGCCAAGCGCTCGGGCGAGACGAAAAGCAGCCTGAGATCGCCGGAATTCAGGCGGTCCCAGGCTTGCGCCGCCTCGTCCTCCGTATTCATCGAGTTGAGCGAGGCAGCCGAGACGCCGGCTCGGACGAGCTGACCGACCTGATCGCGCATCAGGGCGATCAGCGGCGAGACGACCAGCGTCAGTCCCCCTGAGACCAGTGCCGGGAGCTGGTAGCACATCGACTTGCCGGAGCCGGTCGGCATCACCGCGAAGACGTCCTCGCCATCGAGCGCGGCTGCGATCACCTCCCACTGGCCGGGGCGGAAATCGTCATAGCCCCACACCGATTTGAGGATCGCGCGGGCGTCTGATTCGCGGGATGGCGACATGGACAAGGGATGTGCCGCAGCCGGGCGCGCTTGGCCAGCCTTTCGCCGGATATCCTGTGCCTAGACCTGCACGGCCAGCAGATGAACCACTGCGGTACCCGCGAAAACCGCGGCGATCAGCTTGGACGGCCAGGGCTTGAGGTCGAACCAGATGAATTGCAGCGCGAGTCGCAGGCCCCAGAAGGCAGCGCCCACGAGCGGCAGCACGGGGTGCACGCTGCCTTGCCCGGATAGCCAGATCAGCGTGGCGCCATAGGCGAGGAAGACGAAGATCAGCATCGCGTTGAGCGTCTGCGTGATCGCGGTGTTCAGGCTGCCGGAGGGGGCGAGCCGCTCCGGCCAGCCGAACAGCCGCCGGAACGCGGCATGGAACAGCGCGAAGCCGAGATCGATGAGCCCTGCCGCCAGAGCCAAGGCCGGTCAGCTCCGCGTCGCGATCGCGGCGGCGGCGCCCGCCATCACGCCGCCGGTCATCCGGTTGATCCAGCGCATCGCCCGCGGGCTGGCGACGAGCCGCCGCGCCCGGTCGGCGGCATAGGCATAGGCCATCAGCGTCCCCGTGATGATCGGGGCGATCAGCGCGGCGACCTCGACGAAGGCAAGCGTGCTCATCGCGTTGAGATCGATGACCAGCGGCAGGATCGACAGGAAGAAGACCATGACCTTGGGATTGCCGAGCGTCAGCGCGATGCCGCCTAGGAAGAGACGCATGCCCTCGCCGCGCGCGGCGGCGGACGGCTTCGGCGCCTCGGCCGGAGCCGTCCAGGCCTTGTAGGCGAGATAGAGGAGATAGGCGCAGCCGGCATATTTGATCGCGACGAAGACGCCGTGGAAGCTCTGCATGAGCACGCTGAGGCCCAGCGCCGTAAGCGTGAACCAGACGAGATCGCCCATGACGATGCCGGCGAGGAACGGCAGTGACCGCCGGAAGCCCGAGGACAGCGAGCGCGCGACCAGCGCCGCAATCGCCGGTCCGGGCGAGGCGACGGCGAGGAAATAGACGCCGGCGAACAGGGCAAGGCTGGAAATGTCCATGGAAAGCCTCCGAAACTGCCCATGAGATTAGCAGGAACGCCCGCACCCGTCCTATCGCAAGCCGTGGCCTGACCGATCAATCGAGCGGATCGATCCGCCCCGGCGTGACCGAAAAGCGCTGCGCGCCGGCCGGCAGGTCGCCGAACAGGGCAGCGTCCGCCCCGGTCATCCAGACCTGGCAGCCGAGGCCCGTCAGCCCCTCATAGAGCGCTCCGCGGCGGCGCGGATCGAGATGGGCCGCGATCTCGTCGAGCAGGACGAGCGGCGCGATCCCGCTCATCGCCGCGACCAGCCGCGCATGGGCGAGCACGAGCCCGATCAGCAGGGCCTTCTGCTCGCCGGTCGAGCCCTGGCCTGCCGGTATGTCCTTCGGCCCGTGCCGGACTTCGAGGTCGGAGGCCTGCGGCCCCGTGAGCGTGCGCCCTGCGGCCCGGTCGCGATGGCGGCTCTGGCGCAGCAGGTCGCGATAGGCATCCTCGGCATCGACGGCCGGCAGGCGGGCGACCAGCGCGTCGATCTCGCCGGAGAGCGCGATATCGGCGAAGGGGAAGGGCGAGGCCTCGTCGCGCGTCTCGGCGATGATGGCGGAGAGCCGCGCCACGGTCTCGGCCCGCGCGGCCGCAACCGCGACGCCGAGCTCGGCGACCTCACGCTCGACCGCGTCGAGCCATTGCCCCTGATTGGGGCTCTCCTCCAGGATGCGATTGCGCGAGCGCAGCGCCCGCTCCAGCGCGTTCGAGCGCGTCGCATGGCTCGGGTCGATCGCCAGCACCAGCCGGTCGAGGAAGCGGCGGCGGTCGCCGGCCGCGCCCCGGAACAGGCCATCGAGATCGGGCGTCAGCCAGACCACGCGCAGATAGTCGCTGAAGGCGAGCGCCGAGCCGGCATTGGCGCCGTCGATCCGGGCGAGCCGCGGCCGGCGTCCCTCCGCATCGAGCGGGCCCAGCCCGATGCCGAGCCGGCCCGCCTCGTCGGCGAGCGTGATCGAGGCGGCGAGCGAACCGTCGCCACCTTGCCGCGCCATCGCCGTGATCTCGGCGCGGCGCAGGCCCCGCCCCGGCGTGAACAGCGAGAGTGCTTCGAGGATATTGGTCTTGCCGGCTCCGTTCTCGCCTGCGAGCGCAACGATTTGGCCCTCGATCGGGAGATCGAGGGCCTCGTAGGAACGGAAATCCTGCAGGATCAGGCGCGCGACGGCGGCCATGATCGCCGGATCAGACGCGCATCGGCATCAGCACATAGAGCGCGGAGGCGCCTTCGCGATCCTGGATCACGGTCGGCGAACCGGGATCGGCGAGCTTGAGCAGGGCGGTGTCGCCGTCGAGCTGGGCGGCGATATCCATGAGATAGCGGGCGTTGAAGCCGATATCGAGCGGGCTCGCCTCGTAATCGACCTCGATCTCCTCGGTCGCCGAGCCCGAATCCGGGTTGGTGACGGAGAGCGTCATGCGCCCTTCGGCCATGGAGAGCTTCACGGCGCGGCCGCGCTCGGACGAGATCGTCGAGACACGATCGACCGACGCGGCGAAATCGCCCTTGTCGACGGTCAGGCGCTTGTCGTTGCCGCTCGGGATGACGCGCTGATAGTCCGGGAAGGTGCCGTCGATCAGCTTCGAGGTCAGCACGACGCTGGCCGTGGCGACGCGGATCTTCGAGCCGGACAATTCGACCGCGACCTCGCTCTCGCCGTCCTCCAGCAATTTCTGGATTTCGGACACGGCCTTGCGCGGCACGATCACGCCGGGCATGCCGACCGAGCCCTTCGGCGCGGCGGTGTCGACGCGGGCGAGGCGGTGACCATCGGTTGCGACGGCGCGGAGCACCGGGTGGCCATCGACATCGATCGTGTGGAGATAGATGCCGTTGAGATAGTAGCGCGTCTCCTCGGTGGAGATCGCGAACTGGGTCTTGTCGATCAGGCGCTTGAGCTCGCCGGCCGGCAGCACGAAGCGATGGGCCATCTCGCCGGCGGTGATATCCGGGAAATCGCTCTCGGGCAGGGTCTGGAGCTGGAAGCGCGAGCGGCCCGAGCGCAGCACGAGGCCGCTATCGCCGGTCGTCTCCAGCGAGACCTGGGCGCCGTCAGGCAATTTGCGGACGATGTCGTAGAGGGTATGGGCTGGAACGGTCGTGGCGCCGGGCTCGGCCGCGTCCGCGGGGATCGTCTCCACCACCTCGATATCGAGATCGGTCGCTTTCAGCCGCAGGCCGTTCTCGGAGGCCGAGAGCAGCAGGTTTGACAGGATCGGGATCGTGTTGCGGCGCTCCACCACGCGATGCACGTGGCCGAGCGACTTGAGCAGCGTGGAACGTTCGACCGTGACCTTCATGATTGTCTAGTCTTCTGGCGCTGGCCGCCCACGCGCGAACGCGCGAGCCGAAATGAATGGCCAGCGACATTGCCGGACGCCGGGCGGGGGCGCAAGGCCTGCCCACTCCGGCAACCACAACCATTTGACGGGGGTGGTGAATCCCCGAAGGCCTCACTCCTGCAGCATGCGCTTCAGCAGATCGACCTCGTCATGCAGCGAGCGATCCTCGCTGATGGCCTTCTCGATCTTGCGCACGGCGTGCAGCACGGTCGTGTGGTCGCGCCCGCCGAAGCGGCGGCCGATCTCGGGCAGCGAGCGCGGGGTCAGCGCCTTCGACAGATACATCGCGATCTGGCGCGGCTTCACCACCGCCGCGGTGCGGCGCTCCGAGAGGATGTCGGCGCGGCTGACATTGTAGCGCGTCGCAACCAGCTTCTGGATGTCCTCGATCTTGACGCGGCGCGGCTCGCGCGTCCGGACGAGGTCGCGGATCGCCGCTTCAGCCGTCTCCAGCGTCACGAGCTGGCCCGACAGCGTCGCATGGGCGAGCAGGCGGTTGGCGGCGCCGTCCAAGTCGCGGCCATTGGTCGCGACGACGCGCGAGACATAGGCGACGACATCGGGGCTGACCTGGAAGTTCGGATGGGCGGTCTGCAGCGCATCCAGCCGGCTGGAGAGGATCGTGGCGCGCAGCGTCTCGTCGAGTTCTCCCACTTCGACCACCAGGCCGCCGCCGAGCCGCGAGCGGATGCGCTCGTCGAGCGCCTCGAGCTCACCAGCGAGGCGATCGCCGGCGACGACGATCTGCTTGCCGGCATCGAGCAGCGCGTTGATCGTGTGGCCGAATTCCTGCTGGATCGACTTGCCCTGGATGAACTGCACGTCATCGACGACGAGCAGGTCGATGCCGCGCAGCTTCTCCTTGAAGGCGAGCGCGGTCTGCGACTTCAGGGCGGCGACGAAGCCGTACATGAAGCGGTCGGCGGTGAAATAGGCGACGCGCTTGCCCTGGCGGCGCGCTTCCTGCGCGATCGCCTGCAGCAGATGCGTCTTGCCGAGGCCGACGCCGGCATGGAGATAAAGCGGATTATAGGGGCTCTGGCCCGCCGGCGCGGCGGCGATGCGCTCGGCCGCCGCGAAGGCGAGCTGGTTCGACTTGCCGACGACGAAGCTCTGGAAGCTCATGCGCCGGTCGAGCGCCGTGCCGCAGGCATCGACGAGGTCGCTCTCGCTGGGCTGCGGGCTGCCGGCGACGGCGGGGCGGCCGGCCTCGGTCGGGGCGGGGGCGGCGACAGTCGCGGGGCGGCTGCGCAGGGCCTCGATCTGCGGCTGGGCGGCCGGATCGCGCGATACGGTGCGCACCGAGAGCATCACGCCGTTGGGCGCCGGCAATTCGGCCATGCAGTTCACCCGCAGACGCTCGGTATAATGCGCCTCGAGCCAGCTCTTCAGGAAGCGGGTCGGGACGGTGAGATAGGCCACGCCCTCGACGATCCCCGCGATCTCCAGCCGGCCGAACCAGCTCGAGAAAACGTCCTCGCCCAGCTCTGCCCGCAGGCGGCGGCGCACGCGCTCCCATGCGTCCTGAATCGAAACCTCCTCGATCTGGACGACGGCCGAGTCTTCAGCCGCGATCGTCACAACCACCGACGCCGCCTCGACCGTGTCTCCGAAATCCTGCCGCTCGAACATCAATGGCCCCGTTCTTTGAAAATGCCCGCACTGAGGGTTCGGCGGCCGCTTCCTGACCGTCGTCCCGGTGCTTATGTCTGGTCAAAATGGTTCCGGTCCCGACTGGCGCATGGCGCCACGACGGGCTTCGGTTCCGGTTCTGTTGATTACGCTTGGAAGGCTCGCCGAGGGACGACGCCACCCTTCATCTCGATCAAGAAAGACAAAGGGTCACATCCTCCAACCTCCATGGTCGCGAGCCAAAACGCTGATCATCTCTGGAAATCCCGCGGCGGTCATTGCTGTCCGCCCGGCGATGAGGGGGACCTTACAAGGCGCTCTCGACGGGCTGCAACACCCCTTTCAGCCGGCTTTCGAGACTCGGGCTCGGCCCGGTGTGGCGATGGCTGGGGATGTGCGGCGCAATTGGTTGGGGAACTTAAGATTTTCTTCATGTCGGGCTTTCCGGCAGCACCCGAATCTTTTTTTGCGTCGCCTCGAAAAGCCTGCCGCAGAGTCGCCGCGATTCCGTCGCCCAAAATGCTTTGCCTGCTAAGGTGATGAAAAATCACATCTTTTTATGAGCGGCAGAGTCCGGCCCGAAGGGCGATTTCGCGCCCTGAACGGTGCCTGAGAGTCAAGTCCGCAAGGCCGTGGAAAGCTTGCGAAAATAGCTTGAAAGCAGCTTTGTTTTGTTCCGTCAGAGCCTGTGGCGAGTGCGCCACAGAGGCCATGAAGCCAACGAAAAAGCCCGGCCTTGCGGCCGGGCTTTCGGGTCGTCGAAACGCCTAGAACTTTTGGCTCAGGAAGCCAGCGCACCGATGCGGTGAGCGAGACGCGAGACCTTGCGCGAGGCGGTGTTCTTGTGAACCACGCCCTTCTGCGCGGCGCGCATGATTTCCGGCTGGGCGGCCTTCAGGGCTTCGGCAGCGCTGGCCTTGTCACCGGAGGCGATCGCCTCCTCGACCTTGCGCAGGAAGGTGCGCATCCGCGAGCGGCGCGCCTTGTTGACCTCGGTGCGGCGAGCGATCTTGCGCGTAGCCTTCTTGGCCGACGTCGTATTGGCCATCGAAACGTCCTCGTCTCTTCATCGCGACCGGGCGCCTGGCGTCATTGCCGGCGGGGCTGGCCGCATCCTTGCTGGAAAAACGTGCGCGGCGGCCGTGCTTGCGCGGGCCGCCGCGAATGGTGGGGCTATAGTCGCTTGCCGGGCCGGCGTCAACGCCGGAATCGCGGCAGCCCCGTCGAACTCACGCGGAGGGCGCGATAAAGGCGGCGAAGCCCGCCAGATCGACATTGCCGCCCGACAGAATGACGCCGACGCGCTTGCCTGCGACCGGCACGGCGCCGGTGAAGGCGGCGGCCGCCGCCAGGCACCCGGTCGGCTCGACCACGAGCTTCATCCGCTCGGCGAAGAAGCGCATCGCGTCGACGAGGGCGTCGTCGCTGACCGTGACGATATCCTCGACCTCGCGCTGGATGATCGGGAAGGTCAGGTCGCCGAGGAAGGCGGTCTGCGCCCCGTCAGCGATGGTCTTGGGCACGCCGATCGCGACGATTTCGCCCTTGCGCAGGGATTGCTGGCCATCGTTGCCGGCCTCCGGCTCGACGCCGAAGACGCGGCAGCCCGGGTTCAGCGCCTTGGCTACGAGCGCCGCGCCGGCGAGCAGGCCGCCGCCGCCGAGCGGCACGAGCAGGATGTCGAGCGGGCCGGCATCTTCGATCAATTCCTTGGTCGCGGTACCCTGGCCGGCGATGACGTCAGGATGGTCGTAGGGCGGGATGATCGTCAGCCCGCGCTCGGCCGAGAGCTTGTTGCCGATCTCGAGCCTGTTCTCCTTGTAGCGGTCATAGCGGATGACCTGCCCGCCATAGCCCTCGGTCGCGGCGACCTTCGCGGCCGGAGCATCGTTCGGCATGATGATCGTGGTCGGCACGCCGAGCAGCTGGCCGGCATAGGCGATGGCCTGGGCATGGTTGCCGGAGGAATAGGTGACGACGCCGGCCTTCTTCTGCTCGGGGCTGAGCGAGGCGATCGCATTGTAGCCGCCGCGGAACTTGAAGGCGCCCATGCGCTGCAGGTTCTCGGGCTTGAAGACGAGGCTGGCTTGCGTGCGCCGGTTGGCGGTGGCCGAGCTCATCGCCGGCGTATGATGGGCGATACTCTTGAGCCTGATGGCCGCGGCCTCGACATCGGCATAGGTCGGGAGGGACGGTCCGGTCTGGGCGTTCATCGCGGGAGATCCTGCTGGCGAAAGACGAGGGCTATCTGCCAGCAGGAGTGTCGCTTCATCAAGGCGGTGCCGCTCGACGCCGCCATGCGGCAGGCGATGGCCGGCCGCTCAGCCGTTCTTGAAATCGGGCTTCCGCTTCTCGGCGAAGGCGGACATGCCCTCCTTCTGGTCGAGCGTGGCGAAAAGCGAGGAGAAGACGCGGCGCTCGAAGCGCAGGCCTTCCTGCAGCGTCACCTCGAAGGCGCGCTCGACCGATTCCTTGGCCATCAGCACGGAAGGCAGCGACTTCGCCGCGATCTGCTCGGCCGCCTTCAGCGTCTCGGTGAGGAGATCGGCGAGCGGCACGACGCGGGCGACGAGGCCCGAGCGCTCGGCCTCTTCGGCATTCATCATCCGGCCGGTGAGTATCAGGTCCATCGCCTTGGCCTTGCCGACCGCCTTGGTCAGGCGCTGCGTGCCGCCGGCGCCGGGGATGACGCCGAGATTGATCTCGGGCTGGCCGAATTTGGCATTGTCGGCGGCGATGATGAAATCGCACATCATGGCGAGCTCGCAGCCGCCGCCGAGCGCGAACCCCGCGACCGCCGCGACGATCGGCTTGCGGCGCCGGCCGATCCGGTCCCAGTCCTCAAACTTGTCGTCGAGATAGGTGCCGGGGAAGGTGCGGCTCTGCATCTCCTTGATGTCGGCGCCGGCGGCGAAGGCCTTCTCCGAGCCTGTGAGGACGACGCAGCCGATGCCGTCATCGGTCTCGAAGCCGTCGAGCGCCTGGTTGATCTCGCCGATGAGCTGGCCGTTCAGCGCGTTCAGCGCCTGCGGGCGGTTGAGCGTGATCAGCCCGACCTTGCCCTTCGTCTCGACGAGAATGGTCTCATAAGCCATGGCGGCCTCCCGGATGCTCCTGTGATGGCAGCTTTAGCGGGCGGTGGAGGAGCGGTCCATGCGCGTCGCACGCATCCGCGCATTCGCGCTGCCTCCCCGCCGCCTGCCGTCATGGTCGGGCTCGTCCCGACCATCTCGTGGCGAGTGGCGCGGGAACCGCGGGGAACCCCTCTCCCGTGTGGGAGAGGGGCAGGGGTGAGGGCAGGGCGGAAAACGCTTTAGTCGTGCCTCGGCCGCTGCCGCCGTTAGCCTTGTGCTGCGCTGGTCCAAGGGCCTACACCTCACCCCTGCCCCTCTCCTTACAGGAGAGGGGTTCCGCGCCATGGTTCCCGCACATGAATCGTCGCCCGCCCGCGTCACCGCGTTCGTGCATCAATGAGAGGCAGCGGAGCGCCGCGAGGCGCGGTGGATAGAGAGCCGCTTCCGTTGAGCCAGGATGCGGCGCGGAAGGATTGAGCCACCCTCCGCACGCCCCGTGGCGCTCCGCTTGCCGGCGATTTGAAAGCCACGGGCCGCGCTTATCGGGCTGGGGTTTCTCATGCCCGGCGCGGTCCACGGATCAGTTCGGCTCATCGCCTCGTCACCCGTTCCACGTCCGGCCTCGGATATCCCGAGCCTTCCAGCGAGCTCCTCGCACAGGGGCCGTAGTACCCCCAGGGCGGTGCCCCGCAGCCTCCCGAGTCCGGGGTGCAAACCCGGCCGCAGGGCGCCGCCCCCGCCCCGCCATGCAGCTTGCCTCCGGATGGCCGCCCCTCGGGGTGAGGTGGAGCGAGGATAGGCACAGGTTGCAAGGGCGGGGATTAGTTTTGGGGAATGTCCGCTCTCCAATTGCAGACATCCCCCGGCCAACTAGCTAGGATCGAGAAAAGAGCCGTCGGCGTCTTTCTACGAAGGGAAAATAGCGTGATCGAAATCAAGAATGATCTCGCGCTGTTTGTAAATGAGTGCCTCGCGGCAGCCTCACCGCATCTTAAGTCGGATGAGGGCTCCGCAGCTATTCAAGCCGTAGAATATAGCAATATTGGTGCATTTATCGACGTGAAGGGTGCGGTGCTTGCTCATCCGCTCCAAAATCCTACCCGCACTCTCAGCGCCGGTGCGACGATCGACGATTCCGAAGCTACGATCATGCTCCACTGTGACGACACCGAACTCCATCGAATTGAGATGTACTTCGACGCGGGGCGCAATCTTGAGAGTTGGAATCGTCGCATCGATAGAATGCAGTTCTTGTCTGCGTTCTAGGTAGGTGGCGTCCGCCCCCGACCCCATGCGGACTGCGCGCCCCTAGCGAACCGCCCGCTTCTGACAGCTCTCGCAATAAAACGTCGAGCGCCCCGACTGCACCAACCGCTTCACCAATTGACCGCAGCCCGGCGTGACGCAAACCTCGCCCTCGCGGTCATAGACCTTGAAGCGGTGCTGGAAATAGCCGAGCGAGCCGTCGGCATGGGCGAAGTCGCGCAGCGTCGAGCCGCCAGCCGCGACCGCCTCTTCCAGCACCTCGCGGATGATGCGGGCGAGCTCATGCGCCTTCTCGCGCGGCCGGCCTGTGGGCGTCGCGATCGTGCCGGCTTCCGCTTCCGGGTGGAGCCCGGCACGGAACAAGGCCTCGCAGACATAGATATTGCCGAGGCCCGCCACGAGCCGCTGGTCGAGCAGCGCGGCCTTCAAGGGCGCGAACTTGCCCGCAAAGAGCTTTGCCAGCGTCTCGCCGGAGAGTTCGTTGCCGAGCGGCTCGATCCCCATCCCCGCGAAATGTTTGGATGTCGCGAGTTCGGCCCGCGGCACGAGGTCCATGAAGCCGAAGCGGCGCACGTCGTTATAGGTGACGCGCGCGCCGGTCCCCATCTCGAACACGACATGGTCATGGATCAGATGCCGGCCGATCTCATTATAATAGGAGCCGGGCTCGGTCGGCGGCGTGCCGGGCGCCTCGACGATGAAACGCCCGCTCATGCCCAGATGCATCACGAGCGCCGCGCCGTCGTCGAGATCGGCGATCAGGTATTTCGCTCGCCGCGACAGGGCCTCGATCCGCCGCCCGGTCAGGCGCTCGGTGAAGCGCTCGGGCAGGGGAAAGCGCAGGTTCGGCCGGCGCAGCTCGACGCGCTGGAAGCGCTCGCCCAGCATCGCGGGCTCCAGCCCGCGTCGGACGGTTTCGACCTCGGGTAGCTCCGGCATCCCTGAACTCTCTTGTAAAGCCTGCGTCGAGAGGGCCCGCGACAAGCCCGCCGCCTTTGGCTATTGATCGGCACAAGCGAAGACAAGACAGATTTGCACAAGGCCGGCCCGACCGTGACAGCAGCCTCCGACACCACCCATTTCGGCTTCGAGACGGTGAAGCTTGCCGAGAAGCAGGCGAAGGTCGACGACGTCTTCCACAAGGTCGCCAACCGCTACGACCTGATGAACGACCTGATGTCGGGCGGCCTGCACCGGGCCTGGAAGAGCGCGCTCCTGACCGCGATCAATCCGGCCAAGGACCGGCCCTTCCACCATCTCGATGTCGCCGGCGGCACGGGTGACGTCGCTTTTTCGGTTCTGGAGGCCGGCGGCTCTCAGACCGATGTCACCGTGCTCGACATCAATGCCGACATGCTGCGCGTCGGGCGCGAGCGCGCCGACAAGCGTTTTCCGGAGGATGATCGCATCCGCTTCGTTCAGGGCAATGCCGAGGTGCTCGGCCTGCCCGACAATCATTTCGACTGCTACACCATCGCCTTCGGCATCCGGAACGTGCCGCAGATCGACAAGGCTTTGGCCGAGGCCTGGCGCGTGCTGAAGCGCGGCGGGCGCTTCCTCTGCCTCGAATTCAGCCATGTCGACGTGCCCCTGCTCGACAAGATCTACGAGACCTATTCCTTCAAGGTCATCCCGCCGATGGGCCGCATGGTCACCGGCGAGGCCGAGCCTTACCAGTATCTCGTCGAGTCGATCCGCAAGTTCCCGAAGCCGCAGGCTTTCGCGGGGATGATCGAGGATGCCGGCTTCCGCCGCGCGAAGTTCACAGCCATGACCGGCGGCGTCGTGGCGCTGCATTCCGGCTGGAAGCTGTGATGCTGGCTCAGGCGGCATGATCTCCTCCTTCTTCCACATGCTGCGCGGCGCGCGCGTCGGCTTCGTGCTGGCGCGCGAGGGCGCGCTGGCGCTGGTCGACCCCTCCGTGCTGCCGCCACTGGCGCGCGGCCTGATCCGCGTCGGTCGCCTGATCGAGCGGCGTGGCGCCGGCTCCTCCGCGACGCGGCTCGCGGCGGCGATGACCCGGCTCGGCCCGTCCTATGTGAAGTTCGGCCAGTTCCTGGCGACGCGGCCCGATGTCGTCGGCATGAAGATCGCGCAGGACCTCTCCGCCCTGCAGGACCGGATGCCGGCCTTCCCGATGGCCGAGGCCCGCGCCATCGTCGAAGCAGCCCATGGCGTGAAGCTGGAGACGCTGTTTCCCGAATTCAGCGAGCCGGTCGCCGCCGCCTCGATCGCCCAGGTTCATCGCGCCCGCTTGAAGGATGGCCGCGAGGTCGCGGTGAAGATCCTGCGTCCCGGCATCCGCGACCGCTTCAACCGCGATCTCGCCGCGATGCGCTTCGGTGCCGAAATGGCCGAGGCGCGTTCTCCCGAGGCGCGGCGCCTGCGCTTCACCGGCGTGGTCGAGACCCTGGCGCGCTCGGTCGCGATGGAGATGGACCTGCGGCTCGAAGCCGCCGCGCTGTCCGAATTCGCCGAGAATACCAAGGACGACGCCGACTTCCGTGTGCCGGAGCCGGATTGGCAGCTCACGGCGCGGGAGATGCTGGTCGACGAATGGATCGACGGCGTCCGCCTTTCCGATGTCGAGGGCCTGCGCGCTGCCGGCCATGATCTGCCGGAACTGGCCCGCAAGATCATCCAGTCCTTCCTGAAGCACGCGATCCGCGACGGCTTCTTCCATGCCGACATGCATCCCGGCAATCTCTTCGTCGACGCGGAGGGGCGTCTCGTCGCGGTCGATGGCGGCATCATGGGTAGGCTCGGCCTGAAGGAGCGACGCTTCCTCGCCGAAATCCTGCTCGGCTTCATCACCCGCGATTATCGCCGCGTGGCGGAAGTACATTTCGAGGCGGGCTATGTCCCGGCCCATCACGATGTCGAGGATTTCGCCCAGGCGATCCGCGCCGTCGGCGAGCCGATCCATGACAAGCGCGCCGACCAGATCTCGATGGCCAAGGTCCTGACCCTGCTCTTCGAGATCACCGGCATGTTCGACATGGCGACCCGCACCGAGCTCGTGATGCTCCAGAAGACCATGGTGGTGGTCGAGGGCGTCGCCCGCTCGCTCGACCCGCATCTCGACATGTGGGGCACGGCCGATCCGGTGGTGCGGAGCTGGATCACCGAGAATCTGGGTCCCCTCGGCAAGCTGGCGGATGCCGGCCGCGGCGCCCGTTCCTTGCTCGGCTCGCTCGCGACCCTGCCCGACACGGTCATCCGGGCCGAGCGCGTGCTCGGCCAACTCGAGGACGCCTCGCGCCACGGCTTCTCGCTCGACGAACGCAGCGTCGAGGCGATCGGCCGGGCCGAGGCCCGGCGCAACCGCTGGGGCAATATCGCGCTCTGGGTGATCGCGGGGCTGTTGGCCTACGGCGTTTTCGGCTGAGGCCAGCGCTTACCGGAACGGCGGCTCGTCAAAGCTCCTGAGCTTGCGCGAATGGATCGCCGAGCCGGTGACCTTCAGCTTCTCCAGCGCGTCGAGCCCGATCCGCAGATGCTCGCCGACGGCGCGCTCGTAGAAGGCGTTGGCCGCGCCCGGCAGCTTGATCTCGCCGTGCAAGGGCTTGTCGGAGACGCAGAGCAGCGTGCCGTAGGGCACGCGAAGCCGATAGCCCTGCGCCGCGATCGTGCCGGATTCCATGTCGACTGCGATGGCGCGCGACAGGTTGATGCGCCGCCGCTCCTTGGTCCATTGCAATTCCCAGTTGCGATCGTCCTGGGTCACGACGGTGCCGGTGCGCAGACGCTGCTTCAGCCGGTCGCCCTTTTCGCCGGTGATGTCGGCGGCGGCCTGCTGGAGCGCGACCTGCACCTCGGCCAGCGCCGGAATCGGAATATCCGGCGGCACGAGATCGTCAAGGATGCGATCCTGCCGGAGATAGGCATGGGCCAGCACATAGTCGCCGATGATCTGGGTCTGGCGCAGGCCCCCGCAATGGCCGACCATCAGCCAGCAATTCGGCCGGAGCACCGCGAGATGGTCGGTGATGTTCTTCGCGTTGGAGGGGCCGACGCCGATATTGACCAGCGTCACGCCCTCGCCGCCCTTCCGGATCAGGTGATAGGCCGGCATCTGGAAGCGGTGCCAGGGCGCCGACATCACCCGCTCGGCCGCCGAGACGTCGATCCCGTCCTTGTCGATGCGGATGCCGCCCGGCGCGACCAGGGCCTCGGCCGTGCCCGCCTCGATCTCGGCGAGGCCGAGCCGGACGAACTGGTCGACATAGCGATGGTAGTTGGTCAAGAGCACCCAGGGCTGCACTGCCCGCCAGTCGGTGCCGGTGTAATGCACCAGCCGGCGCAGTGAGTAATCGACACGGACCGCGTCGAAGAGTGAAAGCGGACGCGGCTCGCCCTCGATCAGCTCGTAGGTGCCATCCGCGATCTCGTCGCCGACCAGCGCCAGCAGCGGTGTCGGGAAATAGCGCGCGAGCTCGGCGGCAGTGATCTTGCCGCGCCCCAGTTCGTCGCCGCCTTCGAGCGCGTAAGGGTAGGGGATTTCCTGCGTGCTGACGCCGGTCTCGATCGTCGCGCCATATTCGGCGACGAGCGGCTTGAGCTGGTCGAGCAGATAGGCGCGGAACTCGGCCGGCTGGGTCACCGTGGTCGAATAGATGCCGGGCACCGCGAACTTGGCGTAGCCGCGCCGCGTCGCCGCCGGCAGCTTCGAGGGCTCATAGGTCACGCGCAGCATCGGGTAGCGATAGCGCTCCCGGTCCTCGGGCGTCGGCGCCTCGCCGGTGTCGAAGAAGCGCTGCAGGTCGCTGCGCAAGGCCGAGCGCGCCTCGTCATAGAGCCGTTCGAGCCGGTCCACGGCGGCTTCCGGTGTCGCTGCGGTCTCGAAGCTCATGAACCCTCCTCATTCTCTCTCCGGTTCTAGCCGCGTGTCCGCGCTCCTGACAACAACCGGCGGTGGTTCGCGCCAGCTTGCGGCCCAGCCCGGTTGACAGGCAGGAGGAATGCGATTAGTAAACCGATCAGTTAATTAACTGATCGGTTTCATAAGATGTCGACGGACCCGCTCAGCCTGACCTTCGCAGCCCTCGCCGACCCGACGCGCCGCGCCATCCTGGCCAGGCTGTCGCAAGGCGAGAGTTCGGTGAAGGAACTGGCCGAGCCCTTCGCGATGAGCCTGCCGGCGGTCTCCAAGCACCTGAAGGTGCTGGAGCGCGCCGGGCTGATCACGCGGGGGAAGGAAGCCCAGTGGCGACCTTGCCGGCTCGACCCCGGCCCGCTGCAGGACGTCTCGCAATGGCTGGAGCATTACAGCCGTTTCTGGGACCAAAGCCTGGGGCGGCTGGACGAGATGCTCCGCGAGATCAAGGCGAAACTACCCGATGAACCCGGCGTTTGACGCCAAAGCCATTCCTTTTGCTCAGTTTCAGGTGCTCGTCATGCTCAAGACCATTCTTCTGACCCTGCTCGGCCTCGTCGCGACTGGCGCCGTCGTCGTGCTCGTCCTGGCCGCCCGCAAGCCCGATACCTTCCAGGTCACGCGTTCCATCGCGATCAATGCCGCGCCGGAGCGGATCTATCCGCTGATCGCCGACTTCCGGGCCTGGGGCGCCTGGTCGCCCTGGGAGAAGAAGGACCCCGCGATGAAGCGCAGCTTCGGCGGGCCGGAGACCGGCGTCGGCGCGACCTATGCCTGGGCCGGCGACAAGAATGTCGGCGAAGGCAGCATGCGCATCACCGAGGCCCAGGTGCCGGGCAAGCTTGGGCTCAAGCTCGATTTCCTCAAGCCCTTCGAGGCGCATAACGACGTCGTCTTCGCACTGACCCCGCAGGGTCAGCAGACGAACGTGACCTGGATCATGACCGGCCCGACGCCGTTCGCGGCCAAGATCATGCATGTCTTCATGGACATGGATCGCATGGTCGGCGGCGATTTCGAAAGCGGTCTCAAGGCCATGAAGGCCGCGGCCGAGCGCGCCGCCTGAGGCGGCGCATAATCCCGATCACCCAGAGAACGAGAAACCAGAGGAGAGAGACCATGATGGGCGAACCGCAGAAGGAACATGAGTGGCTCCACCAGCTGATCGGCGACTGGACCGCCGAGATGAACTGCTCGATGGGGCCGGACCAGCCGCCTTCCTCGTCGAAGGGTACGGAGAGCGTGCGCTCGCTCGGCGGGCTCTGGACGCTGGGCGAGGGGCAAGGCGAAGGGCCTGACGGCAAGCCGGTCACCAGCCTGATGACCCTCGGCTTCGACCCGGCCAGGGGCCGCTTCGTCGGCAGCTTCGTCGCCTCGATGATGACGATGATGTGGACCTATGACGGCGCGCTCTCGGCCGACGGCAAGTCGCTGGTCCTCGACACCGAGGGGCCGAGCATGACCGGCGACGGCTCGATGACGAAGTATCAGGACATCATCACCTTCCTGTCGCCTGACCACCGCACCCTGACCTCGCGGGCGCTTGGCCCGGACGGCCAGTGGAGCGAGTTCATGGCCGCCAACTACCACCGCAAGCGCTGAGCGCTTCCCACAGGCACGCAGGAGGATACGCGATGAAACTGTCGACCTATCTGATGTTCGAGGGCAATTGCCGCGAGGCTTTCACCCATTATCACAAGGTCCTGGGCGGCACGATCCAGGCCATGATGGACCACAAGGGCACGCCGGCCGAGGAGCATGTCCCGGCGGAATGGCGCGATAAGATCCTGCATGCCTGCCTCGAGATCGAGGGCCAATTGCTGATGGCCTCGGACGCGCCGCCGAACAACAGCGACGGCCCGATGCGCTCGGTCTCGGTCAGCGTCAGCGTGCCGACGCCGGAGGAGGCGGACCGCATCTTCGCTGGCCTGTCCGAGGGCGGCGCCAAGATCACCATGCCGATCGGCGAGACCTTCTGGTCGCCGCGCTTCGGCATGCTGATCGACCGCTTCGGCACCAACTGGATGGTTGGCGCGGACATGCCGGCCGATCAGGCGAATTGCGGTTGACCGCATTCGAGCCCCCGGCCAACCAAGGCAGGCGCGGGGAACCCCTCTCCTGCATCGAAGTCGGCTGTTGCCGACTTCGACACTTGAAGTGCTGATCTCGGCAACAGCCGAGATCAGTAAGAGGGGCAGGGGTGAGGTGTAGGCCCTTGGACCAGCGTCGACCGGGTGACCGTACCACCGCTGTCTTCCCGTGCGTGCTGCGGCGCGCAGTGCCGCTGCGCAGACACGGGACCGTCCCCGGAAAAGGGCGTCTTTTCTGCGCGCGCCCCAGAGAGGCGCCTCTTCTTGCACACGATCCCGGGTCTGCGCAGCAGCATTGGCATGCTGCAGCGCGCACGGGATGACACGCTTTTCTCGTCGTCAGCGCGGCCTTCCCCGAATGGTGCGGCCGCTACGACCGCCCGCCATCCACCGAGAGCACCTGCCCGCTGATCCAGCCGGCCTGCTCGCTCAGGAAGAACAGCGTGGCGTTGGCGATGTCCTCGGGCGTGCCGAGCCTGCGGGTATGGATGCTCTCGACAAGCTTCTTCTGCCCCTCCGGCCCATAGCTCTGCCATTGCCGCTCGCTCGCGGGATTGGAGCGCACGAAGCCCGGCGCCACCGAGTTCACGGTGATGCCATGCGGGCCGAACTCCCAGGCGAGCTGCTTGGTCAATCCGACCAGCGCATGCTTGGCGCTGGCATAGGCCTGGATGCCGGTGAGGCTCGGCCTCAAGCCCGCGCCCGACGAGATCGTCACGATGCGTCCATAGCCGGCCTGCTTCATCGCGGGCGCCGCCGCCTGCGCCAAAAAGAAGGCGGCATCGACATTGGCGGCGAAGATCACACGCCAATCCCCCTCGGAAATCGCCTCGATCGCCCGTCCGACCTGTCCGCGCACCCCGCCGGCGGCATGGACGAGAAGGTCGAGCCGGCCATCCGCAGCCACGATCTCCCGCACCAGCGCCTGTGCGTCTTCGGGCGAGCCGAGATCGGCGGCATGGCCGGTCGCGCCGATCGCTTTCGCGGCGGCCTGCACACCGCCCTCGTCGATATCGGCGAGATGGACGCGCGCGCCCGCTTCCGCCAGCGCAGCGGCGATCGCGCGCCCGATGCCCTGGGCTGCGCCGGTGACGAGTGCTACGCGGCCGTCGAAGCGGATCTGCATTGGTCGATCAATACCTTGAGCGTCTCGAAGGCCATCGGGCGGCGGCCGTCCTCGATGTCGTGGATCAGCGAAACCAGCGTCTCGATCGCGGGCGTCGCGATGCCGACCTCGCGGCCGAGCATGGCGATGACGCCGATCTGCGGGTCGACCTCGGTCTTGCGCTTGCGCACGGCGAGATCGCGCCAGATGCCGGAATGGGTCTTGGCCGTCTGCGACGTGTAGTGCGCGAGCCAGCGAATGGTCTCGACCTGCGGGGCTTCCGGCCGGCCGGGCGCGAAGACCATCGGGTCGAATTCGCCGAAGCCGAGCGAGGTCACGCCGCGCTTCGCCGCGACCGCACCGACCTCGCGCCCGAGCGCGAGCCAGACCGGCAGCCGCTGCGGATCGGCGAAGTTCGCTGACATCGAATCATCGGTCAGCGCCGTCCCGAACAGCATCGCGCCATAGGCGAGCTTGCCCCAGAGATAGCCGAAGATGTTGTCGGTCAGAATCGCGTCGGGCTCGAACAGCTGCATCAGCCGGTGCATCTCGGTCGCGCGCGGGCTGATCGATCCGTCGATCTCGCCGACGACCGTAGCACCGCGATTGCCGTAGAGGATCTCGCCTGGCCCGAGCCAGTCGGCGCCGAAATTGACGAAGCAGCCCATCGTGCGCCGCTCGCCGACCGCCCTCGCGATGGCGAGTTCGTTCAGCCCGTTCTGGGCGGAGAGCACGAAGCCTTCATCAGTCAGATGCGGCTTCAACGCGGCGAGCGCCGCTTCCGTCGCGCCGGCCTTCACGGCGAGCACGATACGGCTGTAGCGGCCGGTCAGCTCAGCCGGCGTTGCGGCTGGGACGATCTGCGTGAATGCCTCGACCGGTCCGGTGATGGCGAGGCCCTTGGTCCGGCAGGCCTCGACATGCTCCGCGACGATATCGACGAGCAGGACCGGAATGCCGGCCCGCGCCCAATAGGCCCCGAGCGTGCCGCCGATGGCGCCGGCGCCCCAGATCAGGATGGGCTCGCTCACGCCTGCCCCGCCAGCTCGACATGGTCATGCGTGGCGACATGGATCAGGCCGTCTGCCGTCACCCATCCCCGATACATGCCTTCGGTGTTGTAGGGGGCGACGATTCCGCCATCGGCGCCGACCGCCACGAGTCCCGCGCCGATCTTGTGCTCGGAGAGCTCGGCCAGGACGGCGTCCGTCGCCGCTTCCAGCGAGAGGCCCTTATAGGCGATCAGCGACGCGATCTCATGGCCGACGCAGTAGCGGATGAAATACTCGCCCTTGCCGGTGCCGGAGACGGCGCAGCGCCCGTCACGGGCATAGGTGCCGGCGCCGATGATCGGGGAATCGCCGACACGGCCGACCGGCTTGTTGGTATAGCCGCCGGTCGAGGTCGCGGCGGCGAGGTGGCCCTCAGCGTCGCAGGCGACGGCCCCGACCGTGCCGTGCTTCTCGGCCTCGCTCGCCTCGGCGGCGGTGCCGACGATCTCGCGCAGCTTCATCGAGGCGAGGTTCTTGCGCCGCCGCTCGGTCGAGAAATGCTCGTTTGCGACGGTGTCGACGCCTTCATGCTCGGCGAAGTCATCGGCGGCAGGGCCGGCGAGCAGCACGGGATCGCCGCGCAACATCAGCGCCTTGGCGGCCACGATCGGATTGCGGATGCGCTTGGCGCCGCAGATCGCGCCGGCCGCCAGCGTCGCCCCGTCCATGATCGAGGCGTCCAGCTCATGCTCGCCCTCGGTGTTGAAGGCGGAGCCGTGGCCGGCGTTGAAATGCGGGGAATCCTCCATCACCCGCACGGCCGCCTCGACGGCGTCGACAGCGGCGCCGCCCTTGCTCAGGATCGCCCAGCCGGCCCTGAGCGCGCTGGCGAGATCGGACCGGGCCTGGGCCCATTCGGCCTCCGTCATCTCGGCTTTCGGCAAGGTGCCGCAGCCGCCATGGATGGCAAGCGCGAGGGTCATGTCGGTATCCTGTCGGGTCTTGAACGTGATCCGCCCTGGCCGGCTTGAGCCGGCCAGGGCTTGGAAGGCGGCCCCGTTACTTCTTGGCGGGCTTGATGTCCATCGCCAGCGTGTCCTCGTCGACGCGCGGGGTGATCGTCACCTTGTCCTTCTGCATCGCCCAGGCGGAGCCGACGGCGGCGATCGGCAGGCGCGGCCGGTCCTTGGCGATGATCGCGGCGGCGTCGGACAGCATCTGGTTGCGCTTGGCCTCGTCCATCTCGACGGCCGCGTCCTCGATCAGCTTGTCGACTTCGGCATTCTTGTAGCCGAGCACGTTGAAGGCGCCGAGCTTCTTGGCCGGGTCGTTGGAATGGACCACCGAGGAGAGCGTGTAGTTCGCCTCGCCCGTCAGCGTGCCCCAGCCGGACATCGACAGCGAGAAATCGCCGCGCAGGCGCGCCGGGAAGAACACTGCGCCGGGCTGCGCATTGGCGTTCACCTCGATGCCGATGCGCGCCAGCATCTGCGCGATCGAGGTGCCGACCTGCCGGTCGCCGGGCAGGCGGTCATTGGTGAAGGAGAAGCCGACCTTGAAGCCGTTGGGATAGCCGGCTTCCTCCATCAGCTTCTTCGCCTTGGCGAGGTCCGGCTTGAGCGCCGGCAGGCTCTTGTTGAAGCCGGCGATGGTCGGCGTCACCAGCTGGTTGGCGGGCGTGCCGAGCCCTTCCATCGCGATCTCCGCCAGTGCCGGTCGGTCGATGGCGAGGTCGATCGCCTCGCGCACCCGGACATCCTGCAGCGGATTCTTCGGCAGGGCCGAGCCGTCCTTGGCGCTGACCTGCGGGGACTTGTCCCGCATGTCGAGCTCCATGTTGAAGAGATAGACGCTTTCGATCGTCGCGACATTGAGCTTGGGATCGCGCTTCAGCGTCGGCACGTCGGAAGCCGGTGCGCGCACGATAATGTCGACCTGGCCCGCCTTGAGCTGGGCGACGCGGGCGGCGTCGTTCGGCAGCTCCTTGCGGACGACCTTGGCCCAATGCTCCTTCGCGCCCCAGTAGCCGTCGAAGCGGTCGAGAACCATCTGGTCCTTCGGCGTCCAGGAGACGAACTTGTAGGGGCCGGTGCCGACCGCCGCCTTGCCGGAATTGAAGGCCTCGTTGGCATTGTCCTTGGTCAGGCCGGCGGCGGCCTTGTGCGAGACGATGAAGAGCCGGATGAAATCGTTCGGCAGGTTCGGCGCCGGCCCGTCGGTGACGATATGGACCGTCAGCGGGTCGACGATCTTCACCTCCTTCACGCGCCGGACATAGATCGTCGTCGGGTTCGGCCCGGCGACGACCGGGATGCGCTCGATCGAGAACTTCACGTCCTCGGCGGTGAAGTCCGAGCCGTCATGGAACTTGACGCCGGGGCGCAGCTTGAACTCCCAGACCGTCGGCTCCAGCGTCTTCCAGCTCAGCGCGAGGCGCGGCTCGATCTGGAGCTTGTCGCCCGACCAGGTCAGCGTGTCGAAGACATGCTTCAGCGCCTCGGCATGGGTGCCGGTCGCGGTGAAATGCGGGTCGATCGATTCCGGACCGGCGCGAACGCCGATGGTCAGCGTCTGGGCGAGTGCGCCGGTCGAGACGGTGGCGCCGAGCAGGGCGGCGACGGCGGCTAGGCGGAAGCTCTTCACGATTGTCATGACGGTATCCCCTGTTTTTGTGTGGTTATGACTGGAGTTCCTGAGGCCAGGCGGGCGAGGCGATGACGAGCTTGTCCATCAAGGCGCAGAGTTGGCGCTGCTCGTCCGCGCTGAGGCCGGCGAGCATCGCCGTCTGGTGCTCGACCATCGGCACCATGGTCTCGTCGAATATCTTGCGTCCGGCCGGCGTGAGATGGAGCACATAGCTGCGCAGGTCGTCCGGATCGGTCTCGCGCTTGAGCAGGCGCCGCTGCAGCAACTTCTGCACGGCGCGCGAGAGCGTGTTCTTCGGCAGGCCGGAAGAGGCGACAATGTTCTTGGCGGCGACACCTTCCTTCAGGCCCACCGCGTAGAGCGCGACGAATTCCGGCCGGACGAGGCCGTAGCGCGTCTCGATCCAGCGATAGACCGGGTCGTTGAAGCGGAAGGCGACGAAGTTCAGCCGGAAGGACAGCCAGCAGGGATTGTCCCAGAGCTTGGTCACGGTCAGCGGATCGAGCTCGGCCAATGCGGCCTCGCGCTCCGGATCGGCGCGGGAAGGAGAGGTCGGCGCGCGTCGCATCGGGAATATCTCTCGGCCGATTTAGTTCCAAATGGAACTTGACGCTCCCGGAGGCCGGAGTCAAGGATGCCTGCAACGGGTGGTCCGCGCTGCCTGCCGGATTGTCTACCGCTTGCGGAAGCTAAGCAAGGATCGCGCCGTGCGTGTCGCCGACTTGAACTGGATGCAGATCGAGGCCCAGGCGAAGCGGGATGACCGTTGCGTCCTGCCGCTCGGCAGCGTCGAGCAGCACGCCTATTTGAGCCTCGCGACCGACGTGATCCTCTCGGAGCGCGTGGCGCAGGAGGCAGCCGAGCCGCTCGGCATTCCCGTCTTTCCGGTGCTGGCCTATGGCCTGACGCCGGGCTTCCTGAATTTCCCCGGCAGCATCTCGCTGAAACTGAGCACTTATGCGGCCTTGCTCGGCGACATCTTCGACGGCTTCTATCGCTCGGGCTTCCGCCGCATCATCCTCGTCAACGGCCATGGCGGCAATTCTCCCGCCCTCAACTTCGCGACCGAATGGCTGGATGCGCATCCCGATGCCAGCATTCGCTTGCACAATTGGTGGGCGGCGCCGCAATTCCAGGCGGCGGTCCAGGCGGTCGATCCGGCGGCCTCGCACGCCTCCTGGATGGAGAACTTCCCCTGGACGCGGCTCGCTGGCGTCACCATGCCCGACACGCTGAAGCCGCCCTTCAACGCGGCCGAGTATCAGGCCGCGAGCCCGGCCAAGCGCCGCGAAATCCTCGGCGACGGCAATTTCCACGGGCTCTACCAGCGGTCGGACGAGGAGATGCTCCGGCTCTGGCAGGTCGGTGTCGCGGAGACGCGAGCCGTGATGGTGGAGAACTGGCCGTGAGGCCGCGCCGGAAGCTCCACCGATGCTAGGCCATGTCGCCGTCCGGCTGGCGCAGGCGCTCGTCGTCATGCTCGTCATGTCGGTGCTGGTCTTCGTCGGCGTCTATGCGATCGGCAACCCGATCGACGTGCTGATCGGCCCCGATGTCAGCCAGGAGCTGCGCCTCCAGACCATCGCCCAATACGGGCTCGACCGGCCGCTCTGGGAGCAGTACCTGACCTTCCTCGGCCGCGTGCTGCACGGCGATTTCGGCCGCTCCTTCGTCTTCGGCATGCCGGTGATGGACCTGATCCTGTCGCGCCTGCCGGCGACGCTGGAATTGACGCTGGCCGCGGTCTGCGGCGCGGCCTTGATCGGCATCCCCGCCGGAATCTATGCCGGCTACCGGCCGGACAGCTTTGCCTCGAAGCTGATCATGACGGTCTCGATCCTCGGCTTCTCGGTGCCGACCTTCTGGATCGGCCTCGTCCTGATCATGGCCTTCGCCGTCGAACTGCAATGGCTGCCGGCCGGCGGCCGCGGCGAGACCGTCCCGATCCTCGGCGTCGAATGGAGCTTCCTGACGCTGAACGGCCTAAGCCATCTGCTGCTGCCGGCGCTGAACCTCGCCTTCTTCAAGCTCGCCCTGATGACGCGCCTTGCCCGCGCCGGCACGCGCGAGACCATGCTCTCCGACACCGTGAAATTCGCCCGTGCAGCCGGCCTGTCCGAGTGGACGGTGCTGCGCCGGCATGTGCTCAGGCTGATCGCGATCCCGCTCGTCACCGTCTTCGGTCTCGAATTCGCCTCGACGCTGGCTTTCGCCGTGGTCACCGAGACGATCTTCTCCTGGCCCGGAATCGGCAAGCTGATCATCGATTCCATCCAGTCGCTCGACCGGCCGGTGATGGTCGCCTATCTCATGCTCGTCGCCTTCGTCTTCATCACCATCAACTTCCTCGTCGACCTCGCCTATGTCGGGCTCGATCCGCGGTTGCGGAAAGGAGGCGCACGATGAAGAACGCCTCTCCCGTCGCCCGCTTCTGGGCCGAATTCCGCGAAAGCAGGACGGCGGTCATCGCGCTCGCCGTCGTCGTGCTGATCATCGGCATCGCCCTGCTCGCGCCGCTGGTCGCGCCGCAGAACCCTTACGACCTCGCCAATCTCTCGCTCTCCGATGCGCGTCGCCCGCCCGGTTTCGTCGGCGAAGGCGGCTACACCCATTGGCTCGGCACCGACGCGCAGGGGCGTGACCTGCTCTCGGCCATCCTCTACGGCCTGCGCATCTCCCTCCAGATGGGGCTGGTCGCCGGCGCGATCGCCTTCACGCTGGGCGTCGCGCTCGGCATCGGCGCGGCCTATGCCGGCGGGCGCCGCGAAGCCTTCATCATGCGCGTCATCGATCTGCAGCTCGCCTTCCCGGCGATCCTGCTGGCGCTGGTGCTCTCTGCCTTGCTGGGGCAGGGGAAGGTGCAGCTCATCGCCGCGCTCGCGGCCGCGCAATATGCCTATTTCGCCCGCACCGCCCATGGCGCGGCCTCGGCCGAGCGCGGCAAGGACTATGTCGAGGCCGTCCTCTCGACGCCGCTGCCGGGCTGGCGCGTCGTGCTGCGCCATATCTTCCCGAACTGCCTGCCGCCCCTGATCGTGGTCGCGACCGTGCAGGTGGCCAATGCCATCGCGCTGGAGGCGACGCTCTCCTTCCTCGGCGTCGGCCTGCCGGTGACCGAGCCCTCGCTCGGCATGCTCATCGCCAACGGCTTCCAGTACATGCTCTCCGGCCGCTACTGGATCTCGATCTATCCCGGCATCGCGCTCATCGTGCTGATCGTCGCCATCAACCTCGTCGGCGACCGCATCCGCGATCAGGTCAATCCGAGGCTGAAGCGATGAGCGACGCGCCTCTCCTCGAAGTCACTGGCCTCGCCACGCATTTCCACGCTCGCGCCGGCCTGGTGAAGGCGGTCGATGGCGTCTCCTTCGCGCTGAAGCGCGGCGAGGTGATGGGCCTCGTCGGCGAATCCGGCTCGGGCAAGAGCATCACCGGCTTCTCGATCATCGGGTTGATCGATCCGCCCGGCCGCGTCGAGCCAGGCTCCTCGGTCAAGCTGGAGGGGCGGGAACTCACCGGCCTGCCGCCTGCCGCATTGCGCAAGGTCCGCGGCAAGCAGATCTCGATGGTCTTCCAGGACCCGATGATGACGCTGAACCCGATGCTGACCATCGGCACGCAGATCAGGCTGGCCCTGGAAGCGCATCAGGCGGTCTCCGGTGCCGAGGCGCGCCGCCGCGCCGTCGCGGCCTTGGCGCAGGTCCGCATTCCCGATGCCGAGGCCAAGGTCGATTTCTACCCGCACCAGTTCTCCGGCGGCATGCGCCAGCGCGTCGCCATCGCGATCGCCCTGCTGCACCGGCCGAAGCTGATCATCTGCGACGAGCCGACGACCGCGCTCGATGTCTCCGTGCAGGCCGAAATCCTCGCCGAGATGAAGGAGCTCGTCGCCGAACTCGGCACGGCGCTGATCTGGATCAGCCATGATCTCGCCGTGGTCGCGGAACTGGCCGATCATGTCTGCGTCATGCGCCACGGCAGGGTCGTCGAGGCCGGGCCGACGCTCGACGTGCTGACCCATCCGCAGCACCCGTATACGCAGGCCCTGCTCGACGCGCTGCCTTCGCGCTCCGAGCCCGGCAAGCTCCTGGCCGGCGGCGTCGGTTCCGATGTCGCGCCGCCGCCGCGCGCCGTGAAGCAGGCACCGCCCGCCGTCGCCGATGCCACGCACTATGTTCGCATCGAGCATGTCGCCAAGCGTTTCGCCGGGACACCGGGCCTGTTCCGCAAGCTCGCCCAGAAGATCGGCCTGTCCAGGCCGCCGGCCGCCGTGCAGGCGGTCGACGACGTCACGCTGGTGCTGAAGCGCGGCGAGGCGCTCGGCCTCGTCGGCGAATCCGGCTCCGGCAAGTCGACGCTCGGGCGCGTCGCCGCCGGCATCTATGCCCCCGACAGCGGCTCCGTCCGTATCGATGGCGCACCGGTGATGAGCGCGGGCGAGCCGCCGCACAAGGTCACGACGCGCGTCCAGACCATCTTCCAGGACCCTTTCGCCTCGCTCAACCCGCGCATGACGGTCGGTGACAGCATCGCCGAGGGGCCATTGGCGCATGGGCTCGTCGAGCGCGCGCAGGCGAAGGACTATGTCCGGCAATGGCTGGCGGCGGTCGGGCTGAACCCTGATTTCGCGGATCGCTACCCGCATCAGTTCTCAGGGGGGCAGCGCCAGCGCGTCGCCATTGCCCGCGCGCTCGCGATGCAGCCCGATGTCGTCGTCTGCGACGAGCCGGTCGCCTCGCTCGACGTCTCGATCCAGGCGCAGATCATCAACCTGCTGATCCGGCTCAGGCAGGAACTCGACCTGACGCTGATCTTCATTTCGCACGACCTCTCGGTCGTCCGCCATCTCTGCGACCGCGTCGCCATCATGTATCGCGGCCGGATCGTCGAGAGCGGCCCGGCGGGTGAGGTCTACGACCATCCGCAGCACGACTACACCAAGCGCCTGCTCGCCGCCGTGCCGGTATTGCCGGGCGCTGCGACGACCTGAGGAGAGCCGCCATGACGAGCCAGCCCGATGAACTCCTGCCCTGGCAATGGCCGGAAGAGGTCTGGCGCGGCAAGGTCGAGCAGGTCCGCGCCGGCCGCAATCTCAAGCCCGCGAAATGGAAGAACGGCGCGCGCTGCGCGGTCGCTCTTTCCTTCGATGTCGATCACGAAACCAACGAATTGCGCGACGGCGGCAAGTCGGTCGGGCGCCTGTCCTGGGGCCAATACGGCAACCGCGTCGGCGTGCCGCGCATCCTCGACCTCCTGAAACGGCAGGACATCCCGGCGAGCTTCTTCGTGCCGGCCGTCACCGCCCTGCTCTATCCGGAAGAGCAGCGCCGCATTATCGGCGCCGGCCATGAGATCGGTCTCCATGGCTGGATTCACGAGGTCAATACGGCCGTGCCGCCCGAAAACGAGCGCGAATTGCACCTGCGCTCGGCCGATACGCTGGAGAAGGTCACCGGTGTTCGGCCCGTCGGCATGCGCACGCCGTCCTGGGACTTTTCCGACGTGACGCTCTCGATCGAGCGCGAGCTCGGCCTGCTCTACGATTCCTCGCTCTTCGCCGATGACGACCCCTATGAGATCGTCGAGAAGGGCGAGCCGACCGGCATTGTCGAACTGCCGGTCGAATGGATCCGCGACGACGCGCCTTATCTCAGCATGAACCGCTTCCAGGCGCTCCGACCCTATACGTCGCCGGAGGCGGTCTTCGACATTTTCCGCCGCGAGTTCGAGGGCGCCTATGCCGAGGGCGGGCTCTTCCTGCTGACCATGCATCCGCATGTCATCACCTATCGCTCGCGCTTCTGGATCCTCGAGGAGCTGGTCCGATTGGCCAAGGCGAAGGGTGATTGCTGGTTCGCGACCCATGCCGAGATCGCGGCCTATGTGAAGGCTGAGACCGGCCTCTGAAACGCCGCAGCGCGGGAACCGCTGCCCGATTCCCGCCGTTTTCGCTTCATCGGGGGTTCAGGCCGGAAGCGGCCTGATACCCGCACGTTGAAACGAACGACGGGAATAAAGATGCGCACGAAACGCTGGTTGCTGGTCGGGACCGTCCTGCCGGCCCTCGTCCTTTCGCAAGCCGGGCAGGCCTTCGCCGAGGCCGGATACCGGGTCGCACAGGCCCCCGCCGCCGGAGACAATGATCCCCGCGCGCCACGGCAGCGGCCGCAGCCTCCACAAGGTGGACAGCCCGGCCAGCAGCGTGGTCCGGAACGGCCCGCTGCCCCGGCTGCGCCTGCCCAGCCGCAGGCGCCGCGCCCGCCGCAGATGCAGCCAGCTCCGGCCGCGCCCCGGCCGCAGCCTCCCGCCATGCCCGCTCCCCAG
>NZ_JANLGI010000008.1 GCF_024655635.1 Allobosea sp. 47.2.35
TCCCGGCACGTCGGCGCGAGCCTAAGGGGGGCTAGCCTTCAACGCGATAAGGGGGATGCGCTTCAATGCGATTTGACAGCTGGATGGCCAGTTCGCGCTCGGCCACGAGCCGTTCGCCCTGTTTCAGCGTGCCGTCAAGCAGCCGCTCTCGCAGATAGGCGAACACGCGCTCGAACCCCGAGGCGCTGTCGGCATCTTGAGCTTCCATCCCTGAAACCATTTTTTATTCTGGTAAGACCAGTATGATGACCACAGAGATGGAGTCAATATGACAGGATCTGCACATCCAACAGTGGACGACTGCGGAAGCGTCGATTTCGGCTCGAACGGAACCAGCGATCGACTGAGATCATGAATCCGAACGGAGGGCTCTTACGGCAAATTGGCGAGGGCAATTTCCCAATGCCGCCTCAGTAGCATCTCCCCTGGAGACTATCGGACGCCGGCCCTCAGCCCAATCCAAACACACGCGCAAGAGCCGGAAGCCGAAGCCATTTGCACGACCGCACATTAGACGCCTTTTGCAAGGCGGATTATCAGCCTAATTGGAGAACGGCTTTCATCCGGTCCGGCCTCGGTGCCGTAAAGCGTTGATGATGATCTTGAAGGCTGGGAGATTCTGGCGGCGGCTGGGAAAGTAGAGGAAATAGCCGTCGAAGAAGGGGGACCAGTCGTCCAGTACCTGGATCAGTTGGCCTGATCCGACATGCCGCTTAGCGATATCGTCGGGCACGTAGGCGATTCCATACCCATTCACCGCCGCTTCGATAATGGCATAGGAGTTGTTGAAGGTGAGCTGGCCGCTCACCCGAACACGCAGTTCCTGCCCGCCCTTCTCAAACTCCCAGGTATAGAGCCCGCCGGCTGTTTCGTGGCGCATGTTGATGCAGACATGCTGGACTAGGTCTTGAGGATTGTTCGGCACTCCGTGCGCACCGAGATATCCGGGCGAAGCGACCGCTACCAGCCGCCAGTCCGGACCGATGCGGACTGCAATCATATCCTTCTCGACGCTCTCGCCCAGACGGACGCCAGCATCGAAGCCCTCCTCGACGATATTGCGGAAGGTGCTATCGAGGATCAGTTCAACATGGATGTCGGGATAGTCGCGGAGGATCGGCTTCAGCTTCGGCCAGACCACACTTTCGAGCGCATGGTCCGACAGCGTCAGCCTGACCGAGCCCGAGGGCTTGTCGCGCAACGCCGTCAGCGCCGCGATCTCGTCCTCGATCTCCGCGATCCGCGGCGTGATGGTTTGGAGCAACCGCTCGCCCGCAGCCGTCGTCGCCACATTGCGGGTGGTTCGGGTCAGAAGGCGGACGCCCATGCGGTCTTCGAACTGCTTAATTGCGTAGCTCAGGGTCGACTGCGCGACGCCGATCTTCGCCGCCGCCCGGGTGAAGCTGTGCTCCTCGGCCACGACCTGAAACCATCTGAGCTGGTTGAGATCGGTCTTGTCCATGAGATCCCTCGGCATCTGCCCGCCGGAGATTAATCGATCAGGTCGATCAGCGCATTCCAATTCAGGCGGCTAATCGTTTCGCCGCGAGGTCGCTAGTTTGCACTGCAACAACGGATTCAGGAGCGAACCACCATGGCGATTGCCGCCGTATCGGAGGAAGGAACCAAGCCGACCGCCGCCTGGGGCGCCGTCCTGTCGATGGCGCTCTGCGTGGCGATGCTGATCACCTCGGAATTCATGCCGGTCAGTCTACTGACGCCGATGGCGGAGGGGCTGCGCGCGACCGAGGGGCAGACCGGGCAGGCGATCTCGATCAGTGGCCTCTTCGCGGTTGCGGCGAGCATGGCCATCACGACGGCTGCCGGAACGCTGAACCGCAAATGGGTTCTGATCGCGATGGCGGCCTTCATGCTGGTCTCGCTGATCCTGGTCGCGGCCGCGCCGAACTTCACGGTGCTGATGCTCGGCCGTGCCCTGCTCGGCATCTGCATCGGTGGCTTCTGGGCGCTGGCGACCGCTGTGATCATGCGGCTGGTTCCCCAGAGCGACGTGCCGCGTGCGCTGGCGCTGATGTATGGCGGGCAGGCCATCGCGGCCGCCTTCGCCGCGCCTGTCGGCAGCTATCTGGGTGGCCTGTTCGGCTGGCGCGCGGTGTTCTGGGCACTCACGCCCATCGTCGCCGTCAACCTCGTCTGGCACCTCATCGCATTGCCATCGCTGCCCACGCGCCAGCGGCAGGATGTCCGGACCATGTTCGGCCTGCTGAAGCGCCCGTACTTCCTGCGCGGCCTCGTCGCCTCGATGCTGTCCTGGGGCTCGGCCTTCACGATGTTCACCTATCTGCGCCCGTTTCTGGAGCAGGTGACGGGTGCGGATGTGACCACGCTCTCGATCCTGCTGCTGGTGCTCGGCTGCGCCGGCTTCGTCGGCACCTGGGCATCCAGCCGCTTCCTGCATGGCAGCGTCGCTTCTCTCCTGAAGCTGCCCGCTCTGCTGATGGGAGGTTGCACGGCTGGTCTCCTGCTGCTCGGCGGCTCGGTCGCCGCGGCGGGCCTTTTCCTGGCGATCTGGGGCGCAACGAACACCGCCATGTCGGTGATCTGGATGACCTGGATGTCGCAGAACGCGAACGATGCGCCGGAGGCCGCCGGCAGCCTGATGGTCGCGGCGATCCAGACCTCGATCCTGTTCGGCGCAGTGGTCGGCGGGCTGCTCCTCGACGGCCTGTCGATCACCGCGACCTTCATTGGGAGCGTGGTTGTGGCCGCCATCGGCATCGCACTGATCGGCAACGGAAACCGTCTGCTGAAGCCCGAATAATCACAGAGAACGGGGAGATATCGATGGATCCCACCAACACAATCGCGACGCCGCCCAAGCGCTTGGAGCGTCGCGACCTGATGAAGCTGACCGGTGCGGGCGTCGCCACCCTGGCCGCCGCATCACTCTTCAACCTCTCCAACGCAAAGGCTCAGACCATGACAGCGGACTGGGACAAGACCTTCCCGAAGAGCGACAAGGTCGATCACCGGAAGGTCACCTTCAGGAATCGCTACGGCATCACCCTGTCGGGCGATCTGTATCTGCCGAGAGACCGGGCCGATCGTCGCTTGGCGGCGCTTGCCGTCGGTGGACCGTTCGGCGCGGTGAAGGAGCAGTCGTCGGGTCTCTACGCGCAGATGATGGCGGAGCGCGGATTCGCCGCGCTGGCCTTCGATGCGTCCTTCACCGGCGAAAGCGGCGGCGAGCCCCGCAATGTCGCCTCGCCGGATATCAACACCGAGGATTTCAGCGCGGCGGTCGACTATCTCGGCCTTCACCCGTCGGTCGACCGCGAACGGATCGGCGTCATTGGCATCTGCGGCTGGGGCGGCATGGCCTTGAATGCCGCCGCCGTGGACAAGCGGGTCAAGGCCGTCGTCGCCAGCACTATGTACGATATGACCCGTGTCATGTCGAAGGGCTACAACGACAGCGTGACGCTTGAACAGCGCACGCAAATGCTGGAGCAACTGAGCAGGCAGCGCTGGGAAGACGCCGCGAACGGAGCCCCGGCCTACCAGCCACCCTACAACGACCTGAAAGGCGGCGAGGCCCAGTTCCTGGTCGATTACCACGACTATTACCGGACGCCGCGCGGCTATCATGCGCGTGCGGTCAACTCCGGCAATTCCTGGACTCGGACCACACCGCTCTCGTTCATGAACATGCCGCTCCTGACCTACATCAAGGAGATTTCGCCGCGACCTGTCCTGCTGATCCACGGCGAAAAGGCCCATTCGCACTATTTCAGCGAGACCGCCTATGCGGCCGCCGCGGAGCCGAAGGAGCTGATGATCATCCCGGGCGCCAGCCACGTCGATCTATACGACAAGGTCGACGTAATCCCGTTCGACAAGCTGGCCAGTTTCTTCAACCGGCATCTGGCCGCGTGACGAAGGCCGGGTCGAGGAAAGCCCCGCAGGCTTCCTCTGAAGGGAAGCCATCAGAGACGCCTGGGCACAAACCGTCGTCGCGTCGGACATTGCTGGCGGGCATTGCTGACACGCTACGCAACAAGCACAGCGCCAGAGCCCGTCGGCTCAAAGTAAGCGACGTGCCGGCCCCACCTTTCGGAATGGGGCATGAACGTTGATGTTCCGAGCCTGGAGGGCTTGGACATATGACGATTTCCAGAGCTTACGCTTAAATCGAGCGTTGAGATCGACGAGCCGGTAAGGCGGGTTGAGGTATTCACGGGTGCGGGGTGCCGTGGGGACTGGTCTGTATGGGTCAAGGGTATCCATCCGGCGAGGGCCGCGGGCGCATGCGGCCCGATCAGTTGACCTAGCGTCTGCTCTTGGCGAACGCGGCCTTGCCAATGGCGCGACGCCTGGCGAGCTTGGCGATGCGGCCCCGGATGTCAGCCACGTCGAGTTGCTCTGGTTCGAAAGGACGACCGTGCCATCGCATGAGTTCGTCATGTTGCTCGTGGTCGGGGTCCGCGATGGCGTCGAGAAAGAGCTGGAAGCCTGGGATTCCGCCGACATCCTCCGGTGGCCCGCGCCGGGCACCATCGACGTATCGAGGGTACTCAGTGCCGAAATCCGAGGCGAAGACGTCTTCAACGGTAACTGTGTGCCGCCAATCGTCACCGAAGTCGTAGGTGTAGGAAAGTTGGGTGACACCGCGATCGAAGAGCGCGCCGAGCTTGGTCGTCCTAGCAGAGAAGGTCCTGTCGCGCAGGCTTTCCCACTCCGGATCGGGGATGGCGAAGCGCTTCCCGTCGGCGCGGAACTGGAAGAGATGATAGTCTTCAAACGGCATTGCCGCCTGGATAACGTCATGCAGAGCCTTGAGAGAAGCGGTCAGTGGCACCTCGACACGCCGCCAGATGACTGGGCTCCAGTCATCGAGCTCGATCTTCAGGCGCGCGACGCGATCGGCAGGGCTCATGCGGCCGGCACTCCAGGGGGGTGGGCCATCTGGACGATCGATACCCCGCACCAGTGCCGGAAGCGACCCCGGCGGATCAGCAATGACCGATCCGCCCGTAACCCCCGGCGGCACCACATCAATATTACGCGACGGCGTCAGCAAGGTCTTTCGCGACCTTGAATTTAACCACGGTCTTTGCAGGCACGTCGATCATGGCGCCCGTCGAAGGATTGCGGGCTTGGCGAGCTTCGCGTTTAGCGGATGATAACTTGCCGATGCCACCGAGAGTCAAATCATTGCCCGCCTTGAGCGTCTTTGAAGCCACATTGGCGAGTGAAGCCAATACAGCCGAGACATCAGCCTTGGACTTGGTGGCGTCTTCGGCGATCGCGGCGATCAATTCATTCTTGGTCATTAAGCCCTCCAGCTGAGATACGGCTCGATAAATTAGTTCGTCTTGCCGGTCCTACCACGTGCCGGCGTTTTTCGCCGCTGCTGACCCAACCCCATTTTCTTGGCGAGCGACGAGCGCGCTTCGGCATAGGCGGGAGCGACCATTGGATAGTCCGGTGGCAGACCCCAACGAGCACGGTAATCGTCGGGCGTCATATCGTAGGCCGTGCGCAGATGGCGCTTGAGCGATTTGAACTTTTTCCCGTCCTCAAGACAGATCAAGAACTCAGGTGTGATCGACTTCTTGATAGACACTGCGGGGTTTGGCCGCTCTTCAGGGATGGGCTCAGGCGGGTTGCCAAGGCCCGAAAGCGCAGCATGTGTGGTGGCGATGAGGCTAGGAAGGTCAGCGACCGGAACACTGTTGTTTGAAACGTATGCGGAGACTATGTCGGCAACCAAAGCAGTTAGATTTTCGCTGTCTTCAGCCATCAATAACTCCAGAAGCCCGATAGAGAATCGTCATGGCAATCAGAAATGATTTGCCCTGCGAGTCGACTATGGCGATTGAAAACTTAATTCAAGAGGTCGCAGCTGCCGAGCGGGTGATCAGCAGCTGCCTGGATAGGAAAACCTTCTTCGAATCTGGTGGCAGCGCCACCGCTATGAAGGCAACAGGTTAGCGCGCTTCATGGCCTCTAACGCCGCGCTCCGTTCGAAGAGATACGAATAGAACTGCGGCCGGCGACATATAGGCTTCAGACCATGCTCCAGAAGTCTATTAGTAACCGCTGCGCCGCTTCCTCGATGCTCGTCCCGCCCGGCCAGTGCGCCCAGCTCATTGCCCAAGATATAGCGCTTTCGGAAAGCCTCAATATCGGCCAACGTCACCATGATTGCCCGGCCCTGATAGTGGTTAGGCAGAATGTTCGCTCGCGCCACATCGGTCGCCATGTTGTAAGCCATGCCGAGCTGAGCTCCCGCTTCCTTGAGCGTGACAGACGGTCCGCGATCGGGGAGGGCGACCGGCTTATTGGCATCGACGTACGACTGCATCACGCGCAGCGCCTCTGGCCGCGGGAACAGAAAAGCGTCGAACTGCGGCGGTCTGCAGACAGCACCCACGCCGTTTTGCTCCATCTGAGTGATGATAGTTTTCCATCCCTCAATGCCAAATACCTTGGCCAGATCCGAGGACGTCGCATAAGCGGCCTTGAACCGAGCGACTTCCCCATCACTGATGCTCCCATAAGGGCAGCCTGGCTGCATCGAAATTAGGTCCGCCTCAACGAGTTGCCGAAGCATCGAGGCTTCCATGAACAGCTCTTTGGCGATGTCCTTACGGTTGCGGCCGCGCGCCGGTGTAGTCCCGGTATGCTGAGATGCTCTGTCGAGATCGACGACTGCTCCACGCCGATATATGTAGTCGCTGACGCGCGTTCCGGTGACAACTGGCATGATGCCGGCACCTGCCAGCCTCTCTACCGCCAGCTGAAAATTCCGGACATTCAAGAGCGGCCGAAGCTCGACGATACCCACGTATTTCCTTTTGAACTCAGCTAGCGCCCGATGAAGAACCAGCTGCTGGCCAGGAGGACCGGCGACCTTTAGGACGCCAGCCGCCAGCGCTTCATCCAGCACGGATTGCCTAAGTCCCAGATCCTCCGCGGCTACAGACAGCGCAACGCCATCCAGCGCCTTCTTCGAGGCGAGCTCAGCCGGGTCGGCCAAAATCGCCGACAACGCCGGCTCCTTACCGCCACGAACGCTGACGACCTCACCGCTAAAAATCGCATCGACAGCCTGTGTGAGGGAAATTTCAGCGCTCTTGGCTGCCGCCGCAAGCGGAACATAGCGCCCGGGCTCAGGCGAACTGGCTCCCGCGCGTGTCCAAAGCTTTGCGAGAAAATCGGACGCGGCACTATGTGGGAAAAGCCAATCCGACCCGCCTGTACCTTCAGCGATGACCTTTAAATGCCCGCCTCGGGCTAGCTCTGCGACCGCGACAGCGTCGATCCCAAGCTCGGTGGTGACCTGCTTCAAGATCTTGAAGCCTTTAACTCTGGCCTCGAGGTGCTCGAACTCATCGCGGCGGATATCAATCCGAGCCCCCTGCCCTTCTCCCCTCACCTGGATTTCCAGCTTGGCGAGGAGGTCTCGAAAGCGGACGTACCCCAGTCCACAGCGGCGAGCGCCTTCTTCGACAGTTACTGTATCGAACCTAACCGGCGCGCCGCCGAGATCGGTTCCGGCCTTCAAAGTGAGGTGAGCTTCGGCGTGCCGGCGCAGTTCCCCTTTCATAGCCAAGCCGATTTCGTGGTCGGGAAGCTCTCGTACCCAAAGATAGAATTCGCCATAAGCTTTGATGACGCCCTGCCGACCGGCGCGTCTCTCGCTTTCCGCGTTCAAGCGATTAAGCAGTTCCTGGAATGCGTCGGGCCAATTGGATAGAATCCGAAAGCCCTCAGCGCAAAGCTCCCCCGGCCGAATGCTCCGGCGAACCTGCATCAATTTGAAGTCGCGACTTTTTGAAACTTGTCCTAGCCGCTCGCAGAGCGCGAGGAACTCGGACATAGCCATTCCGTCAAATGAACTGGCGGGCTGATCAATCTGAAGCAGCCGGCGCACGATGTACCCATCGAGAGCCAAAGCCTCCGCGGTGGCCGCTGGAGCAGCCACCCGGTGCAATTCGTGGCCCCGTCGACACCTCAGCATCGGATTGTGACGCCACTGGACGGGCCGATTTTCGCAGCCGCAGTTCGATACCAGTTTGACCTGGTGGAAGGGGCACGAGGATACCGCGGTTATGTCCCACCAGACGCGGTGGTAGCCGTTTTCTCCAAGACATTGAGGGCACCAGCGACGTCGGTTGATGCTAAAATGCTCGGCGCTGAAGGTCTCGCCGAGCACATCCACGCGGGAAGGCGAAACCGCGGGCGTGGCGAAGGCGACAGCTACTGGGTCCGCCTTGCAGAGGCGAGCGACCTCGTCGGGAGAGAGCTTCGAGAGACTGGACGCTTCTCGCGGCCCCGCCATGTCGAACATCTTGTGAATCAGCACCATGCCATTTTCGAGCGATGTCCGAAGAAGCAGGCTATACGCCGGCTCGTCGATATGATGCTTCACGCGGCCGGGGAACGGGCTTCTCATCGTCGCCATCAGCCGTGCCTCCTGGAATAGCTGTCGCGCATCTGACGGGGCATATTCCTTAGGCCCGTGACCTCATCGTCATCTTCTTCCTCGTCATCTTCAATCAATTGGGGCTCAGAGACACGCCTGCGCATATCACCGAAAGGATTGGCGGCGTCGCTCCCCCGCCTCATCCTCTCGAACGACTCCGCCAAGACGTCCAAGCGGAGGCTGTCGTCGCCGTCGTCGTAGGCAATTGAGGTGGCACGGAAAAGGAGCTTGATGAGATTATCAAGATTGCCTTTGGTTGCGAGATGGAATTTGTGCGGGAGCAGACCATCTGCAAAACGAAACGCGGGCTGGATGGGAAGGTGGTTGTCTATAATGTCTAGGACTTTCTGCCATTCATTGCAGTCATCCTCGTTGTTCCAGTTGAACGGTGTTAATTCGAAATCGCCGCCGCTCCTGCGTCGCAGTTGGTTGTAAAGCGACCTGATTTTCTCCAGTTCGGGGGTTCCCGCAAAAGCGATCTGACAGGGTGAAGGTCGTGCGTTCGGGTCACAGTTTCGATTTTATCCCTTCGTCATCCACCAAACTTAACGTTGTGGAAGTCGTTCGTGCTTCCACCATGCGATCGTCTGAGGTCCTATGCTTCGGGGATAGCGGCGGAAGGTCAGGTAACGATTACGCGCTCCTGGCACATCCGTTCGGGATAAGCGTTGGAGAGGTGTGTGGCGCTGCTGACGGCTGTTGGTCTCTGTTCGGAGATTATCCGACCGGCCCAGATGCATTGCTGAAGGTGCTACGTGCGTTGAGGCCCGATGAGGGGCGCAGAATAAGGCTGGATGTCCAATCGCTGTCTATCGACAGCCCATAAAGGGTGAGCCATATGTCAGGCATGCGGTTACCGATCTCCCTGCTTGACGATGCCATCGAGGTGGCCGGGACCGGATTCACGGTGCTGGACCGGATTTATGCTGACGGCGACCTGACGGACGAGACGCTCGGCGGATCGTGTGGCAACGTCCTGGTCTCTCTCGCCATGCTTCAACGCCATGTGGCGCCAGTTTTGGCCCTCGGCGACGACAACGAGGGCGAGCGTCTGGTCGAGGAATTCTCCCAGGCAGGAGCATCGGTCAGGTTTATCAGCCGTCGCGCCGGCGTTCGTTCGCCAATCCTCGCGCAAGAGCTCGATACGGCAACGGGAGCTCACGATTTCAGTTTCAGGTGCCCGGTCACACGGGAGGATCTGCCTCGCTATCAACCGATCGACGATGGTGAGTTGAGCCCTGCTATGCCGGTGCTCAGCACATGCTTTGTGTTCTATGCCGACCGCGTTTCGCCGACCATCATCGAAGCCATGAAAACAGCCTCGTCCGGCGGCGCCATCATATTTTTCGAGCCCTCGGACGTCGATCATGAGGATCTTTTCGAAGCGGCGCTTCAGATGGCCTCGATCGTCAAATATTCCGCAGACAGGCTCGGCGCTCGCCTCGAGGCGACGTCATCGGGCGCAGTCCGCATCGTCACGCACGGAGCGGCTGGACTTGAGATTGCGGACGATAGCGGCCGCGTCTGGTGTGATGCAATCCCAGCCGAGTCCGTGTTGGATACGTGCGGATGCGGGGACATGGTCAGTGTCGGGCTGATCGACTGGATGATCTCACACCGCCCCACGTCCCAAGAGCTTCACGCCGCTGGACTGGTCGATGGCGTCGTAGCTGGGCAGCGACTGGCCGCGGAAAATTGCGGCTATGCAGGCGCACGCGGGGTTTTCAAGGCGCGTGGTGCAGAATACGCCCGCGGCGTTCTGAGCCGAGAAACCGCCTAGTCCCTTAAGCGACTGCGACTAGAAGTCGTTCGGTTTCCGGAGTCTGCTGCAGCCGATAGGCGGCGCGAAGCTCCATCAGCATCACGCCGAGGGTGTTTTTACCGGCACCGTTGACCTCGCCCCACAGCCTGTTGACTTCGTTATCGACGGTCGCGCTTTCCACAAGCCGCGCTTCGCCCGTCGAAAGAAGAAGTGCCTTCAGGTCGTCATGCTGATCAAACTTCGCGCGTAGCACGGCGCGCATCCGATCGAACTTGAACGTCGACCAACCAGGCGCGACGTCCCAGTAATAGAGGCCATGCGCCGCCATCGCCAGCAAGGCGGGCGATGGCGCCTCCATCAGCCACTTGCGGACTTCAGGCTTGCGGGCCTTCCCGGCTTGATAGGCGTGCTCGCTGGTTGCGAAGACCTCGCCTTCGAAAATCACGTCGCGACGGTAGAGGTTGCTAAAGGCGCCGTAGGGCTTCTCACTCGCCCGATAAAAGCGAATCTCGTCCATATCGCCTCCTTGCAAATTAACCCCAATATCTTCATGCTAATTTGCATGAAACCAACAAGCAAGCAGCTTGAGCTTCTTTCTAAAAAAATCCGTGCGTCATTCGACGCCAGCGGCAGTTCTTTGGCTGAAATCGCCAGAATCGCGGGGGTTGATGCGAGTCAGGTCAGCAGGATCCGCTCGGGACAGTTCAAGACGCTGAGCCACAACTTGGTGCAAGTCTGCAGGGCGCTTGGTGTGGAAATTCCCCGGCGGGAGGCCAAGACGGCGAAGCGGAATGCATCATGGGCCTTGGCCGAAGCCAGCATGCGAAAAATATGGGATGAAACCCCCGAAGGGGCTAAAGCGATCACACGAATGCTCGACGCGATTGGCGACCTGCAGCACGCCAAGCTGCGTCGATAGGCTATCTTCCGATCAGAATGCGCTCGCGGCCTGTTGGAAGGTGGCCGTGGGTTGGAAGTCAATGACGATCAAGCCGTCGCGACCGACGAGGTGCCACATCGAGACGGTCGTGGTTGGAAATCTCCAGAACACTGTATCCGAAGTGCCGCTGCGGACGGGCTTTCCGAACCGCTCGGCCAGCACTTCCTTGACGGAGGAAACGTCTCGGGTCGTGACCTCGTACTGGTCTTTCAAGCGCACCAAACTCAGGCGGCTTCTGTAAGGTCTATAGATTTTCGTGAATGTAAGTTCGACGCTGAACTGCGTCCGCGATCCTATCTCATATGTGGGCTGGTGAAGGCCGAGAAGCGTGACGTAGGTCTGGTCCATTCCCCATCGCGTTTCGAGCCATCCGCAAACGTCAGCAGGGAACTTTAGATCTTGCTTGTCCATAGTCGGCCGAATCCGTGAAGCCAGGCCAGATTGTCGGCGCGACGGGGGCGGCGTCCAGTGGGTAATTGCCTCTGCGGAGCTTCTCAGGGCTGACGGCGCGCAATACGCATCGGCCAGCGCTTTGACGCCGGCACGCGAATGCGAGCTTCTCCGATTGCAGAAATCCTAGAGGTGCTGCCCATCATGGACAGCACCTCGCGATCTGAAGCAGCGCTCCAGATCGCAACTCGGACCGGAACCCTTCCTTACTACCCCCTAGTATACGCCTTGGTAGCGCATAGCCAAATTATGGGGGTAGTCAGGTACAGATTATGGGTTCGATGTCCAAATTATGGGTTGCTGCACAGAAAACCGCTTACGCGGTTTCGCCGACGGCCTGCAGGTAGAGATCGAGGATCGCTTCCTCTTCCTTGCGTTCGTCGAGGTCTCGCTTGCGCAGCGCCACGACCTTGCGCAGCACCTTGACGTCGTAGCCGTTGCCCTTGGCCTCGGCATAGACCTCCTTGATGTCGTCGGCGATCGTCTTCTTCTCTTCCTCGAGCCGCTCGATGCGCTCGACGATGCTCTTGAGCTGGTCGCCCTGAACCGGATCGTCCATCTGATAACCTTCTCGGATACGAAATTGGCCGGCAGCGTTCGCCCGGATGGGGGGCGCCCGTCAAGACCGAACTGGCGCAAGCCCGGCCGCCCATCAACAGTCCTGACACCCCACAGTCGGGCGCCGGCCCGTCTCCACCGCGCAATCTTCTCAAAAAGTATGACTAAATTGCCAGACGGCTGATGACGCCGCTTCCAAGCCACCCTACAACGGTGACAAGGAGCGAGCCGCGAAGCGGCCGGGATCAAGGGAGCCGCGCGGCGTGCCGCAATCCACCACCGCCATCGCCGCGATGCGCGCGACCGCCCGCGCGATCTTCGACGCCGCCGTCGCCCGCGCCCATCCCGCAGGCTGCCTGCCGCAGCATCTGCCCGCACCGCCCGCGAATGGACGCCTGATCCTGCTCGCAGCCGGCAAGGCCGCAGGTAGCATGATGGCACTCGCAGAGGCGCATTATCTCGACCAGGGCTTTCCGTCCGACCGCCTCCTCGGCCATGCCGTAGCACGGCACGGCTACACCGCGCCCACCAGGCGCATTCAGATGGTCGCGGCCGGCCACCCCGTGCCCGATCAGGGCAGCATCGACAGCGCCGAGCGGGCCCTGGCACTCGCAGGCTCCGCGACCGAAGATGACTTCGTGCTCGTCTTGCTCTCCGGCGGCGGCTCGGCCAATTGGGTCGCGCCCGCCGGCGGGCTTGCGCTCGCCGAGAAGCAGGCGGTCAACAAGGCGCTTCTGCGCTCGGGCGCGCCGATCGGCGAGATGAACATCGTCCGCAAGCGGCTCTCGCGGATCAAGGGCGGGCGGCTTGCGCTCGCCGCCGCTCCGGCCCGGCTGCTGACGCTCGCGATCTCCGACGTGCCCGGCGACGAGCCGACCGCCATCGCCTCCGGCCCGACCGTCGCCGATCCCAGCACGACGGAGCAAGCCCGCGCCATCGTCGCCCGCTATGGGCTCGACCTGCCGCCCCCCGCCCGCAAGCTTCTCGACGATCCCGCAAACGAGACGCCGAAGCCCGGTCACCCCGCCTTCCCCAACAGCGAATATCGGATCATCGCCCGCCCTGCCGACGCCTTGGCGGCGGCACGCACGACGGCCGAGGCCGCCGGCTATGCAGTGCATGATCTCGGCGCCGATCTCGAAGGCGAGGCGCGCGATATCGCAGCTGCCCATGCCGATCTCGCCAAGCGCCTGAAGCGCGAAGGCAAGCGCGCCGCCATCCTGTCCGGCGGCGAGCTCACCGTGACCCTGCGCGGCTCCGGCCGCGGCGGCCCCAATCAGGAATACGCGCTGGCGCTCGCCATTGCGCTCGCCGGCGAACCCGGCATCGTCGCGCTCTCCGGCGATACCGACGGCACCGATGGCGGCGGCGGCGAGGCGACCGACCCGGCCGGCGCACTGGTCGATCCCCAGACTTTGACCCGCGCCGCCGAGATCGGCCTTGATCCCGCCCGATCCCTCGCCGACAACGATTCGACCGGCTTCTTCGAAGCGCTCGGCGATTTGCTGCAGCCGGGACCGACGCTGACCAATGTCAACGACTGCCGCGTGATCCTGATCGAACCGTGAGAATGCCGGGCTCTCCTCGAACGGTCCTCCCCCTCGCCTTCTGCGCGGCCGCCTTCCTCGGAAGCGTGGCTCCGGCCAAGGCGGACTTGCGCATGTGCAACACCACCTCGAGCCGCATCGGCGTCGCGATCGGCTACCGCGATGCGCAGGGCTGGATCACCGAGGGCTGGTGGAACATCAGCCCGCGCGGCTGCGAGACATTGCTGCGCGGCACGCTGGCGGCGCGCTTCTACTACGTTCACGCCGTCGATTACGACAAGGGCGGCGAATGGACCGGCAAATCGGTCATGTGCGTGCGCAACAAGGAGTTCACTATCCGGGGCATAGAGGATTGCCTGGCGCGCGGCTATGACCGGGCCGGCTTCTTCGAGGTCGATACAGGCGAGCAGAAGAGCTGGACGATCCAGCTCACCGATACGGGCGGCGGCGCAACTCCGCGGCCCTGACCAGCTTACGTCGGGCGAAAGTCTCGGCATAAGGTAGACGACCGACGCAGGGTCAGCCGGCCCTGCGGACAAGAAACGGAAGCGAGGCCCCGGCGACGGGCTGACCGCGCTCCAGAACGAACGAAAGGGCGCGGCCGGTGCCGTATGGGCTCGCCGGTCGCAGGGGAAGAACAATGAAGCGCGAACGCCGGATCAAGATCATCGCCACCCTGGGCCCCGCCTCCTCAACCGAGGAGATGTGCGCAAAACTGTTCTCTGCCGGCGTCGACGTCTTCCGCATCAACATGAGCCACACCCAGCGCGAGACGCTGGCCGATAAGGTGGCGATGTTGCGTGGGCTTGAGAGCAGGTTCCGCCGCCCGGTCGGCATCCTCGCCGACCTGCAGGGCCCGAAGCTGCGCGTCGGCCAGTTCGGCGGCGACGGCGGCGTGATGCTGGAAAAGGGCGCGCGATTTACGCTCGATTCCGACCCCGCCCCTGGCGACACCAAGCGCGTCCACCTCCCCCATCCCGAAATCCTGAGCGCGCTCGAGCCCGGGCACCACCTCATCCTCGATGACGGCAAGCTGCGCCTCGTCGTCGAGAAGGCTTCGGCCCAGGAAGCGGTGACAAAGGTCCTGGTCGGCGGGCGCCTGTCCTCGCGCAAGGGCGTGAGCCTGCCCGACACCACCATCGCCGTCTCCGCCATGACCGATAAGGACCGCGCCGATGCCGAGGTCGCGGCCGAGGTCGGCGTCGACTGGATCGCGCTCTCCTTCGTGCAGCGCCCCGAGGACATGGCCGAGCTGCGCAAGATCGTGCGCGGCCGCGCGCTGGCACTGGCCAAGATCGAGAAGCCGCAAGCCGTCGCCCGCATGGAGGAGATCATCGACGCCTCCGACGCGATCATGGTCGCGCGCGGCGATCTCGGCGTCGAAATGCCGCTGGAGAAGGTGCCTGGCACGCAGAAGCGTCTGACCCGCATGGCCCGCCTCAAGGGCAAGCCGGTCGTCGTCGCGACCCAGATGCTGGAGAGCATGATCACGAGCCCAGTGCCGACCCGCGCCGAGGTTTCCGACGTCGCCACCGCCGTCTTCGAAGGCGCCGACGCCGTGATGCTCTCGGCCGAGAGCGCCGCCGGCCAGTATCCGATCGAAGCCGTGACGATGATGAACCGCATCGCCGAGGAGGTCGAAAACGACGCGGTCTACCGCTCGATCCTCGAATCGCAGCGCAACGAGCCGGAAGCGACCGGCGCCGACGCCATCGCCAAGGCCTCCCACGAGATCGCCGAGACGCTGAACCTCAAGGCGATCTGCGCCTGGACCTCGTCGGGCTCGACCGCCTTCCGCATCGCCCGCGAGCGCCCGAACTCGACGGTGATCGCGCTGACCCCCAATCGCGCCACCGCGCGGCGTCTGACGCTGGTCTGGGGCGTGCACGCCATTGTCACCAAGGATGCCAGCGACGCCGACGACATGGCCTTCCGTGCCTGCAAGTTCGCGGTGCGCGAGCATTACGCCAAACTTGGTGACCGCATCATCGTGGTGGCGGGCGTGCCGTTCGGAACGCCGGGCGCGACCAACATGGTCCGTATCGCCTTCGTCGCGCAGGAGCATGTCGAGAAGGCTTGAACCGGGACGTCATTCTCGGGCGAAGCGCAGCGCAGACCCGAGAATCTCTTTCAGGCAGGACCTCGTCGAGAAGCGCTCTCTCCGGCATGAGAGGCTCGGGTCAAGCCCGAGCATGACGAGAAAAGCACTCGGCACTCAAGCGTCGCGGCCGTCGACATCCGTCTTCAGCGAATCGACGGCCTTCTTCACCGCGTCGAACTGCGGGTAGATTTCCAGCGCCTTGCGGAAGGCCTTCATCGCGGCCTTGTCGTCGCCCTGCTGGCGCAGGATCATGCCGAGCCCCATCATCGCGCCGTAATGGCGCGGCTCGCGCTTCAGCGTCTCGCCGATATCGAGCATGGAGCGGATCGGATCGCCCATGAGATAGAGCGCGTTGGCGCGCTGGTTCCAGGCCTCGGCCCAGTCCGGCTGCAGGCTGATCACGCGGTCGAGCAATTCGATCGCGAGCTCGTTCTGCTTGTCCTTCAGCGCCTGCTGCGCACGCGTCATCAGCAAATCCGCCGTGTCGGAGCCCGAGCGCGCCCAGCGCCGCTGGATCAGGCGCGCGACGCCCTCGGCCTCTTCCTGCGTGGCGGCATCGTGCAGGCGCTGAAACAGCCGCTCCAGCGTCGCTGCCGGGCTGCGCTGCGGCACATTGGGCGTGACCGGGTTATCCGCCTTGTCGTCGGGCGCGACGGTACCGGGCCGCGGTGGCGGCGCAGATTGTGCCAGGGCCGCACCAATGGCCAGCGGCCCAGCCGAAGCCAGCAGCAGCGCGATGGCAGCAGACGCGGTGCGAGAACGGATCATGCCGGTGACTTTAGCCACCATCGCCGTCCGGTCAAATCACAGCCGGGCGAGCGTGCAACGCAAAGAGCGGGCACGCCATCGGCGTCCCGCTCTTCGAAATCCCAACCGAGGCAGCCGCGCGGAAAATCCGCGCGACGTCTCAGCCCTGACGCGCCTTGAAGCGCTTCTGGACCTTGTTGATGATGTAGACGCGGCCCTTGCGGCGCACGAGCTGGTTGTCGCGATGGCGCGCGCGCAGCGACTTCAGCGAATTACGGATCTTCATCGTCTCAACTCCATCGGCCCGCCCGTGTGAGATGGGCCGGTCAAAAACCTTCAGTCTGCGACGCGAACCTCAACGGTCCTCACCGCCCATGCAATGGTGCGACTGATGCGATGCCGGCTGTATACGGATTTTTCCGTGGATCGCAAGTGCGATCGCGCCTTGGCCCGCAGGAAATCCGCTTTCGCCCGACGGGAACCTGAACCACAGAATGGCGTTTGGACACTCGCCCATACGGAGATCATCCATGCGCCTGCCTCTTCTCGCCTCGATCCTCGCCACGACGCTGATGCTCGGCGCCTGCGGCAACACCGTTGAACAACGCATCGGAGGCGCGGCCGTCGGCGCAGGCACCGGCGCCGTGGTTGCCGGTCCTGTCGGCGCCGTGGTCGGCGGTGCGGCCGGCGCCGTTACCGGCCCCTCGGTCGTGCGCGCCACCCGCCGCGCGACGCGCTGACCGGACAGAGCCTTCAGCCGCAGACGAGGCGATAAGGACTCCGCTGCGGCCGCTTTCGCATGGCCCGGCAGGCATGGTGCTCTGAAATCGGCAGCACCGACGCCTCGCCGAGCCGGCTCGGGACTCGATCACAACAATTCGATGACTTCCTGATTTTGAGGGTTGCCAAGACGAAATGGACCGGCTATCTCCCCCGTCATCAGGCCGGACGCAACGCGTCATGACGCTCTGAGACGCGCCCGTAGCTCAGCTGGATAGAGCATCAGACTACGAATCTGAGGGTCAGAGGTTCGAATCCTTTCGGGCGCGCCACTACTTAGCTCATTTTCGAGCTCCGAGTTTACAGGAAATTTACAGGCCGTTTACAGCCGGGGACTTAGCCCTCGGCTGCGGCTTTTTTCCGGGCCCTGATGACATTGTCCACCTTGTCCTGGCCGGAGTCCGCAAGACGGCGCCGCTCGGCCTGACGGCGATAGATTTTCGCAGCCCGGTCCGTCGCATGCTCGAGCTGCGACATGATCTCGGCATCGCTCGCTCCAGCCTCGGCGAGCTCGACGCCGCGCGAATGGCGCAGGCCGTGGAGATTGAGGCCAGGACGTAGCTTCCCAGCCTTGGCCAAGCGCTCGATGTGACGCTCGACCGCCTGGCCGAGCTGCCTTTCTTTCCAGATATTGCCGTCGGCATTGTAGGCGATGGTGGATGCCTTGTTCGGCGTAGCGGTCAGGAACGCGGTCAGCCTAGTATCCTCGCGCTTGTTGCAGAGGACCTTTCTCTTCTCCGTCATCCAGAAGAGGCGCGGCTGCGGGTTACCCTGATCGTCGAAACCCGTCGTCCGGGCTGCAAGGGGAATCATGCAGATCGTGCCCCGCCGGAAGCCACCCCAGCGTGCGAGGGCGTATGCCCGGGCCAAACCCGAAAGGTTGCGCTGCACCGCGTCTTCGAGCGCCGCCTCGAACTCATGTTCTTCCCAGATCGGATGTGCCTCTCCCGCATCGTGGGGACGAGGAAGCTTACCGATTTTCGCGAAGGGGTCCGCCGGTATGCGGCCGTCGTCCAGAGCTGGGGCCAAGGCGTTCTTGAGCACCTGCCGTCTGTCATTGGCTGCCTTGTATCCCAGAAGCGCCCAGGCATCCCGGACGTCCCGGAACCAATTGACCGTCACATCCTGGAGGAAGACTTCGCCGCAATCCTGTCGGATCTCGGTCGCCATCCTCAGATATTCCGCCTGGGTGCTACCGGCGAGCCCGAGGAATTCCGCGGACGGCTTGCGCTTCTCGCCATCACCGGCATAGCGCAGCAGCATCGCCCCGATCGTCCCCTCGAGACCGCCCTGCACCTTCTGGCGGGCCTCCAGGCGATTGAGAATGGCCCGCACCTCAACGCGAAGTTCATCGCTGCCGTCCGGGCTCGTCAAGGGCCCTTCCCGGTAGTCCCCTTTGCGGAAGTACAGGTGGATGCGGCCGTCCGGCTTTCTAACGCGCTGGACATGAGGAATTCTTGGCTTTGGCTCGTCCATGGTGCCTGTCGCGGATCTTCTGAAGTGCCTCGTTGCGTCGCTCGTCGGCAACAGCTTCGGCAGGTTGATAGCGGCGCGGCTGATCGGCGGCGTTTCCGCCGGCGAACGCCTGGTTTTTCGGGGGTAAGGAATTCACCCACTCGTCGATCTGGTTTCGATTCCAGCGCGCAACGGCAGCGCCGAGCGCGACCGCCGGCACGGGGCAAACCCTACGGAAGGTCACAGGGGAGAGGTCCAGATAGGCGCAGACCTGCTCAAGGCTCAGCAGCAGGGGCCATGCGTTCAGCACCTGAACCTTCCGCTGTGCAGAAGCGTCCAAGCAGCGTGCGCCCAAAGAGGGATCGTCGCCAAGCATCGAGCAGAGTCCACGGAAAATCCCGCCTTTCGGCTGGATCGTTTCCGCGCCTCACTCGAATTTGCACAGGGCTGGCACGTTTTGCCCTGACGCAGCTGGGTTCGCGGGTCTCAGCGCTACTGCCCAGCGGGATCTGTTTCCGTCGACCCCGAATTCGTTCCAACACCGCGGCGGCCGAGCGCGAAGCTCGGCAACCAAGACCCTCCGGTTTTTATCTCCATGCGGCCACCGGCGGCCACACAGGGTTGCCCATAAGCTTCGAGCACGCGGCAACATGCGCTTTCCATCGGAAGTCGAAGGGGCGGGGTATCCCAGTGTGTGGAGGAATCCCGCTGGCCTTCGACCGCGACCCGAATCGATCTCGATGCATTCAGAACGTAGCACGAACGGCAGTTTCCCCGAAGCCGCCGTCCAGAGTGTCAGGCCTGTCGCCGGTAGCCTTGGTTAACGGAAACCCATCCCCAGGCCGGGCGATCATTGGCCGCGTCTCGGACGACGAATTCGTGGACGATGCGCTCGATGATTGTCAGCAGGCGCCCACCGTCGAGGCGGGGCTTGAAAATGTAGAGTTCGTCGGCACGGCTGACGCGCTCTCCCTCACCGGTATTGTAGCCGGTGAGGCGGATGGCGTCGCGCGGGTCAAGGTTGAGATCGGCGCAGTGCCGGCGGCCGGCAGGAGACGAGATCCAGCGAGGCAGAGAAGCCGCGCTAAGCCGCTCATGGAGCTCCTTCTCGAATGCGATGAGGGAAAGCCCCTTCGGTAGGAGGACGCGGATGACGCGCGAGCGCGCCTCGACGGGAGCGCCCGGGAGCGGCTTGCGCGAGGGATGGATGAGGACGAGGCGCCAGTTGTCGTAACCCGGATCGCAGGCAAGGCCCGCTTCGGCCTCGTACATGCCGGCGTAGCGCTCGAGGTTGATGTCCTCGATCCGGGCGAGCGCGTTCTCGGCCGCGGTCGCGGAGATCTTGAACAGCGGCAGGGCGAAGCGCCGCGCCAGGCCGTGGAGGCCGCTCGGCTGGTCGGGCGCCTTCAGCGTGTCGCCGGAGCCGGCGACATAGACATAGGCGACATGGCCGGGCTGGTAGGCCTCGGAGAACCCGGCATCGAGAAAGGCGCGCTCCGGAAGCGGCGCGAGCTTCCTGCCGCCGATCGCGGGCCAGCGCGTCTCGACATAGTGCGTGACGGCGGCCGTGCTGCCCTCCTCGCGGATGCGGCGGCGCGTCGCTGGAGTAACGTGGCCCTCGCTGCTGGTCGTGTTCATCATGGTTTTTGTTTCCTGTCGTCTCGGGCTTCCCGGGGGGTATTCCCGTTCTCGCCTCATTCCCGTTCCCTCTCTCCCTTCTCGACCGGCCGGATGAACCCGATTGGCCTCCTCGCGCCCTCCTTCCCTCCGAGGAGGACCTGCTCGGCCCCGCGGATATCCGCAGCGACGAGATGCCGTCGGCCGGCCTTGCAGGCGAAGCCCATCGCGATGTCCCAGAGGCGCGAAAGCATGCGCGGATTGTGAGCCGCAGTGGCCTGGAACAGCGCAACCTCGGGCTCGGCGAACCTGCCGCCGACTCGCAGGTTCGCCTCGTGGAAGATGCTCTTCTGGATGGCGATCATTTCTGCGGGCTTGGGCTCGATCGTGAACACGATCAGCCGGTCGACGATGCTGGTCGGCAGCGGTTCCAGGCTGTTTGCCGTCGCGAACCAGAAGATGTGGTCGGCCCTGATCGGCAAATCGACGAACTCGTCGACGAAGCGGGCGGCGTTCTCGCGCTCGAGGAGGGAGTGCAGGACATTCGTCGGCGTCTCGGCCGGATTGATAGGCGAGGCCTTCTCGATCTCGTCGATGACGATGAGGGGCGAGGCATGGCTGCCCTCGATCAGGAGTTTTGCGACCTTGCCCGGTCCGGACGCCCGCCAGACCGGCGTCAGCCCGGAGAACGCCGAACCGCGGTCCGTCATCAGGTTCATGGCGATGACCTCGGAGGACACGTCGAGCACCTCGGCGAGCTTGCGGGCATAGAAGGTCTTCCCCGTGCCCGGAGGTCCGACGACCACGGCGGGATCGAGCCGCAGTGGCGTCCCGGTCGTAGCACTGAGCCCCGCGGCCCTGACGATCCAGGCGGTGACCTCGCTGAACTGCGGACAGATCGCATCGAGGCTGGCGAGACGATCGATCATGACGTCGTCTGGGATAACGAGCTTGCGCCAGGGCCCGCGCTCGTCGGCATACATCCTGGTCCAGAGCCGGACCTGGCGCGCCTGACCTGCATCCTCGTCGTTATTGGCCTCGGCCGGGTCTCCGACGAAGCCGTCTCCATGGCCGAGCCGACGAGCCAGTCGCTCGGCATCGTAGAGTTCGATCGCGGGACCGGCCGTCTGATCCGGGCCATCAGCGCCGATCTCGGCGGCATCGGCATGTTTGGTTATCGTGAGCGCGCCATCAGGACGCTGGTCCCGCAGATGGCCAAGCAGGAACTGAAGATTGAGCATGCGCCGGTGCTCGAAGAGTTCGGCGGCGGGAGACGGACTGCTTGTCATCACCGGCCTCACAGCTCGACACCGCCGAGGACGGTCACGAAGCGCCCGCTCTGCTTGGCGATGCGGCGTCCGACTCCGAGCGCGATCTCGACCGCGGCACGCATCGGATCGGGATCGGCTGCACGTTCGGAGATGAGCCGCTCGACCTCCATCTTCACGATCAGGTCGTCGGAGCTGCGTGCCGGCCAGAGACCGATCCGGCAGAGGCGGGCATAGGCGAGGATCAGCGCACCGCGCCGGGCGCCGTACCAGAAGGGAGATGGTGGCTCGGCCTGCGACCAGGCTTCGACGCTCGCGAACAGCGTCCTCACCTCATCGAGCAGGAGAGCGAGATCCGGCGGGTCGTCGAACCAGGCCTCCAGCGCCATCCCGTGATCGAGGTGATAGACCTCGGGCGGGGTGCTGTCGCCGGCACCCGATTGCGGCAGCACGGCACCGCTGAAGCGCTGGGCGGCCTCCTCCATGCCGCGCGGCACGCGCGCGCCGATCACGAGACGCGGGTGGCTGTCGGCGAAGGAGCGCCGCAGCGCGCGCTCCATCAGCTTGGCATCATGGACACCGTCACCCTTGCGATACTGCTCGCCTCGCTCCTTCGCGAGCATGGCCCTGGCGAAGTGGTCCTCGGGCGAGGCAGGCGGGACCAGCAGCATCGCGATCTCGCCGGCATGGGACAGGAGCGCAAGCGCATTGCCGATGTCGACCATGTACTCCAGCGCCGAGGGATCGGCGTCGGCGAGGGTCAGGAAGCGCTGATATTCCTGGGCGTGAAACAGAGCCCTTTCGCGCAGGTCGAGAAGCGGCGGTAGCCGTTCGAGAAGAGCAGCATGGCGCTCGACGTCGTCCGGCATGTCCGGCAGGAGCCCCTCAAAGGCGGCGAGCTCGTCGGTGACCTGCACGCTGTCGGTGGTGAAGACGAGGTCGCGCAGGGTCGGTGCGGTGGTGTCGGTCATGGCCTTGAACCTGTTTCCCTGGGGTCGGCTCTTCCGCCCCTTCACCGCTTCGCGATCGCCATGCCGAAAGGCGCGCCGGGGAGGCGCGCCCTTGCGTTCTCAGCATCAGGAGCTGGAGCGCGCAGATCAGTCGCGGTCGGTGACAGTCCGCCCGAGCTCGACCGCCCATTCGATCGCGGCCCGCATGGGATCGGGATCACGGGCGCGCGGTGCGATCAGGTCGAGGGCGGCCTGCTTGACGGCGTGGTCGTCGTCGTCGAGTGCCCGGCACACGCCGATCCGGGCGAGCCGGCCATAGGCGAGAAGCTCCGCCCCCCGGATGGCATCATCGAGAAGCGAAGAATCCGCAATCTTGCCCTGGAGGCGCCGCCAGACATCAACCTGCCGCAGCAGCGTGCGTGCACCGTCGAAGACGTCGGCGAGGTCGACCGGCGTCGCGAGCCAAAGCTGCAGCGACCGGGCCATCGCGACCGGATAGGCCGCGGGCTCGCCCGCCGCAGCGCTGAGGCAGCGCTCCGCCAAGATCTTCGGCAGCCTGGCCGGCCTCATGCCGTCTTCGCTGAGCGCGACGAAGTCGTCGCCGCACATCCGGCTGACGCGATGGGCGATGTGAGGCTCGCCCGATCGACGCGCCTGATGGCGCAGGGCGCGGCGCAGATCGGCGCGGGCGCGATAATCCGCCTCGCTGCGCGGCGCGATCAGCATCGTCGCGACATTGCCGGCATTGATCAGGATCGCCCAGGCCTGGACAGCATCGGATTTGAGGTCGTCGACCGTGAGGGTGCCGGCGCCGAGGGCCATTAGCAGGTCCTGGATCTGCGCGGCATGGAAGCGGGCTCGTGCCCGGATAGGTAGGAGCGAGGGGCGCTCGCGCCAGACCGAGGCGCACCGCCGAAGACCGGATTGATCCTCGTCGCCGAGGAACTCGAGAGCCTCGAGCTCGTCGACGACGCCGGCGAGCGGGAGGTCGGCGGCGGCCGAACGCCAGGCCGCCGCGATGTCCGGGTTATTGCTGATCTTCACGGGAATGCTCTTTCATGAGGGGTGATCTGCTGTCCGCAGCGCCCTTCCCCTGTCTCTCTTCCTCATTTGCGTGGACCAAACGCGAAGAGGCGGCACCGCGCGGCGCCGCCCCTTCCTTGGAAGACCTCTGGTGAGTTCGCCTAGAACTGGCCTAGACGATCGGAATCCAGTCCGGCTCGCGCACGACCGTCGCGGTCGGACGCCAGCCATGGGCGGGCCAGGCGGCTTCCGTGAACAGATGGCGGATCGTCGCCTGCATGTGCGCGGGATCACCGCGGCTGGCGCGCGCGTTGATGACGGTGACTAGGCGCTCCTTCGCCTGCGCCTCCGGCGAATGCTTCAGCGCCGGCCAGATCGCAATCTGCGCCGCGGCCATGTAGGCCAGGATGAGCGCGCCCTCGCAGGCCCAGCGCAGATCGCGCGCGCCATCTTCCGCCTGCCGCGCCAGAACCCGCAGGCGATCGGCGATCGCGAACATCTGCTCGACACGAGCGAGCCGGCCTTCGAAGGGAGGCTCCGCCTTCAGGAACAGGCCCCAGCGGGCGATCTCTCGAGGCGAGAGCAGGACGTCCCCGGCCGAGGGCGGGGTCAGATCGACGAGATCGAAGTGCCGGATCGGCCAGTGCGCCAGGCCCCGATCATCCTGGGAGGGGGCCGCGGGCCCCGGCGGCACGATCAGCGGGTCTACCGCATAGGCGGCGCGCTGAAGCCGGATCCGGGTCGCGCTCGCGGCATCGAGCATAGCGGCCTCGCCACGCTCGGCATCGTCACCGTGGAGCGCGTCGGCCTCGGCAAGCGCCATCTTGGCATGGGCATCGCGAACGGTGTCGCAGGGCCAGATCGCGACGATCGCGCTGCAGGAGAGTTTTGCGATGGCGAGCGCGACCCAGGCCCGGTTTTGCGGATCGGGGTGGTCGCTGCCGATCAGCAGCCGGCGAGCCTCATCGCCACAGCGCTTCGCGTCGATGGCGACAGCTTGAAGGTCAGGCGCGCTGCGCCGGAATGCGATCAGCTCCGCGACCGACGGATCGTCACTGACGCTCTCTGTGATCGCCGCCAAAGGATCACGGATGGGCTCGGCCGGACCATCCTGGCCACCGGGATGTGCATTGTCGTGCGGCGCCAGCGGGCCGCGAGAGTCGTTCCTGGTCATGTCTGCTTTCTCATGTGGGTCATAGCCCTGTCGGCTACGTCCTCGTCCGGCCCCTGGAATCGCGAGAGGGCACCGCGGTCCGCGGCGCCTCTCGGGATGTTCGGAATCTGCTCCGGTCCTGATCAGAGCGGCTTGAAGCGGCCGGCCGTGTCCTGCTGCATGCGACGCAGTTCTTTCAGGCGATCGGCCATCGCGGCGGCGAACATCACGATGTCCCGCAGGCGTTCTTCGACCAGGCGCTCCGCCATATCCTCGATCCGGGTTCGGAGGGGCTGGTCTCCGGCCGTGACCGCGTCGATCAGGCAGGCGCGCGACAGATCGGCGGCCGCCAGCAGGTTCGCGCCGTTGCAGGCGCGCTGAAGCCGGTCGAGACGCTCGCGATCGAGATCAGCATCCTCTTCAACCGCCCGCGCGAAGCGGTCGGCGTCGTCGAGCTGCAAGGCCGCGCGGTCGACCAGGATCGAAGGTGGCGCTTGGTCGCGCAGGAAGGCCATCAGGCTGAGACCTTGCTCCAGGCCGAGGACCGTCGGGCGACCGTCACGCGCGTCATCGGGGGTGGGCACTGCGGCCACATGGAACACCGTCTCGACGACTTCGACGTCGCCGACATCGCCATGCGCGAAGGCTTTCCGAGCGGCAGCGGCGAAGTCGGCATCTCCACCGACTGCCGCAATGACGTCACCGAGGACGCGTCGCCGCGCCGCGAAGTCGACGGCCAAGCGTGGCGGCGCCAGCGCGACCGTGATGGTCGAGGCCGCGTTCAGGAGCGACAGTCCGACGAGCATGTCGAGGTAGTAGACAACCTGCGCCCGTTCGGAGGTGCCGGCGAGCGCGAGGAAGCGGGTGATCTCGACAGCGTGTCCGATGGCGCGCTCGGTCATGTCGCCAACTGGATAAGTCTCGGCGGCGAAGCTGGCGTAGCCCCTTTCCGCGCCCGCCGATAGCGACAGGCGGTCGGTGAAGACGGCGAGGTCGTCGGTGACGTGTCGGAGCGGCAGTTCGAGCTCGATGTCGGCGAGGGAGGGAGAGGAGATGGTCTTCATGTCAGTCGTCCCAGTTCCTTGGGGGTGACAGCCACGTGGCTGCGCTTTCCCTCGGTCCTGGAATCGAGAAAGGCGTCCGATGCCGGACGCCTCCCTCGTGCTTTCCTATCCGGCCGACTCAGACCAGCTCGTTCCAGTCGAACTGCAACCTGTCGCGCGCATCGTACGGCAGAGTCTTGATCCACGCCGCCTCGGCCGTGATGTGTCGAACTGCCGACTGCATGGAAGGCGGGTCGCCAGCTTCGCCGCGCCTGTTGATCAGCGCGACCACCTGCTTCTTGGTAGCCAGCGCGTCTCGGTTGTGGACAGGCCAGATCATGACCTGGCAGGCGGCGAGGTATCCCATCAGGCGCGCCCCCTCGGCGGCTACCATCAGCTCGCTGGCGTTGACGGGACCGCGCCCGGCGAGTTCGAGCAGGCGGTCGCAGGTCTCGAACATTTTTGCCGCGCGCTGCACGAGTAAGCCGAGATCCGGGGCGGATCGGGCGAACCGGCTCCATTCGACCACCTGCCTGTCGGCGAAGGCGGGAACGCCGCCTCGAAGAGGAAGTCCCTCGACGAGATCGAAGCGCTCGAGCGGCCAGCTTGCGAGTCCACGATCATCGGACTGCGGCGCAGCTGGCGCCGGCGGCAGGATCAGAGCTGGCACTGCGAATGCCCCGCGTCGCCAGCGGATCCGCCGGGCGGTCTGCGCCTCCATGCTGCCGCCGAAGTCCTTTTCGCGGCGATGCAACTGCACGCCCGTTCTCGCGTCGAGCGCGAGCTTTGCCTCGGCCGCGTCGAGGTCGTCTGCCGGCCAGAGCGCGACGAGCGCGATCAGGCTGATGCTCATGATCTCGAGCCCGCCGCAGACGGCCTCACCGACCTCGTCGCCACTCTCTCGCGCGAGCCAGACCCGGAACTCCTCAGAATGGAGGTTCTTGGCGTTCCGCGCAGCATTCTTGAGATCGAGCGGCTGGCGCCTGAACGCCACCAGCTCGGCGACGCTCAGATCATCGCCCGCAGCGATCTCCATCGCCACCGTGATAGGATCGCGCAGGGTGGTCTCCGCCGTCTTGTCGATCGCTTTGCTGCTGCGCGGCGCAAGCGAGCGGCCGCCCTCATTCTTCCTGGTCATGTCGGGTACTTTCATCGGGGTTACAGCCATCCCGGCTGCGCTTTCCCTCTCGATCCCAACATGGAAAAGGCGCCCGGTGGGCGCCTTCGTCGTCAGGGCAGATGGTTTTGGGTTCAGGCCGCCAGCTGGAAGTACTGGCTGCGCTGACGGAGCCACCGTTCGATCTCGTCCAGATGAGCATGTTTGCTGACCTCATCCTCAGCGAGACCCGCACGCAGCTCGGCAACCTGCCGCAAAGCCCCTTGCAGAGTCAGCCACGGCACCTCGGCGTCGGTGGTCAGTCGCTCGCGTAGCCAAGCCTGGCCCTTTTGCCAAGCGACCGGGGACATCGACTGCGGAGCCTCCAGCAGCATCAGTCGGTTCGCAAAAGCTTTCAGCCGCTCATCCGTGAACTGCGCGGCAATAGCCGGGCGATCCTCCCATGGCGAAGCGTTCCAGCGGGCGCTCAGCCGCGCGTCCTCGTTCGAGAGGAAGCCGCCGCCGTAGAGGCTGGCTTCCGGGTAGGGCGAAGGCTCGCGATCGGCGAAGCGATTTGCCATGGCGACTGCGACACTGGATCGGAAGCCGGCATGATCGCGAATGCGGGCGGCGCGCTCGTGGTAGAGTGCCTCATCGCGCTGCTCGGGTGGCAGGGCATTGCAGCCCTGCGCATAGGCCAGCAGGATCGGCTGGGCATTGGTCCGCACCAGCCTGATCGGGCGCGGGCCCGGGCCCGACATAAGCTTTGTGACCTCGTCCGCGCTGCCGTCGAGATAGCTGGCCGGGTCGATGGTGAGATCGACAGTCGCCCAGGAGGTTGCGACAGTCGGGTTCGCCACGACGCCAACCACGGGGGTCAGCTTCGCGGCGCCGCCGAGGAGCAGAACCTCGCCGCCGGCAAGTAGCCGGTTCGGGATGGCCTTGTCGGCGAGGCTCAGCATCATCGCGACCGTTGCAGGTGCGATCTGGCGCAGGTGCCGGAACAGGGCCATTGTCGCTCGGGTATCGCCGAGCGCATCATGTGCTTCGTGCTCGGCGAGCGCGATGCCGTTCGCCCTGCAGATGTCGCCGAGCTTGAAGCTCGGCTTGCCAGTTGGGCCGACCGGCACGGTGATGGCAGAGGGTTCCAGCATCGCGACGGCCCGGGTCATCGTCAGGAGGTCAGCCCGGCGATGACCGCCAAGCTGGGTCGCATAGGGCGGGAGGAGATGGGTGAAGAACGCGTGCCGGAGCATTTCCTCATCGAACCGGATGGTGTTGTAACCGATCACGGTCGACGGCGCCCAGGCAGACAGCGCCTTTGCGATGGCGGTGAGCATTTCCGTGCTCGACATCGGTGCCTGCTCGAGCTGGGCGGGACCGATACCGGTGGTCAGCAGCGCTCCCGGCGCGGGCACGATATGGGCCGGAAGCCGGCAGCGCAGCGAGAGCTCGCTGAGCGGCACGAGATTGTCGTCGCAGTGGATCAGGGCCGCCTGGAGCGGCACGTTCCACAGTGGCTCCAGGCCGGAGGTTTCGAGGTCGTAGACGATGTAGGACATGACCGCCTCTCAGTGCCGGCTCGTCGTGCCGGCCTCGATCGGCAGCTTTCTGAGATTGATGCCGAGCTTACGCGCATCGACATGCATGGCGGTCTCGACCATAACCGCCGCATGAGAGCGCTCCGTCTCGTCCTCCTGGAAGATCATCGCCTCATAGGTCGTGATCTTGCGCTCGAGGTCCTCCTCACTGCGCGCGGGCAGCTCGGCAATCATGAAGGCGAAGAAACGCGCCTGTTGCCTGGCGCCCTCGGCGAGCTGTCGGCCGTTGAGACCGCCGAACTCGACATGGATCTTATCCCCCTCCTGCTCCAGCAGCATCGCATGGGCCGTCGAGAGCTGCCACAGCAGGAAGTACCGGGCGGCATTGTCGCCAAGCTGCACGTAGGTGCGCTGGTAGCGTCCCAGATCCGCGGCCGTCAGGCGCGTCTCGTCATCGGCGGCAAAGGCCGCCCCATTCGTCCTGCTCATCAAACTTACCCGTTCTGGCATGACCCGGAACGGCGCGTCTGCTCATGTTCTCAGGGGTTCCCAAAATGGGTTCCGATCACATTATCTTTCTGGAGGCGTCCAATGTGCAGGTTTGGCCGATTGTGTTGAAGAAGTCGGCGTTGGCGCGCTGTCGGTCGCGGCTTGACGCATTGTTGAGAGGGCGTCCGCCCTCATGCCGGCCAGGGTTGGGCTCTTATCGGCATCAGCTTCGCCATTTTCCTGAGGTTCTGGGCGGTGGCTGCGAGGAGGAACTCGTCGCGGGCGCCGCATGGCCCTCGTAGGCGCAGGCGGTCGCGGACGTGACGGACGCCGTGAGGGCGCTGCGCTGGCAAGGCTCCGCGGCGTCCCCGCCACTCGCGGTGCCGCGCTCCGGCGACATCTGAGCGGACTTGGCGCCTCGACGGGGCGTTATCTCGCCGCCTCGGAGCGGGCCCGCGAGGCCGTCGATCGGATCGAGGCGGCCGCGATGGCCGATCGGGTACGCCAGTGGGCGATTTGGGGGAAGGCCGACTTGTGGGGAATTCCGCTGAGGTGATGGAAGGGGCTTAGGCTTCGGCACAAATGATTAGGGTTTATCCAGCGTAAGCGCTAGCTACGGTTGTGCCCTCACGTTCTAATGCCCCCAAAAGCGGGGGATTCGCGAATGTCCGGCCAACATCCGGGTGCCTTGTGGCGGCGCGTAGACTTGCAGTGTCATACGCCGCGTGACGCTGGATGGACGGGATCGGACGGCATCCCGGCAGCCGATGCGGCAGGGCTGGCCGCCCGCGACGCCTGGGCTGACACGTTCATGGCGGTGGTCCGCGAAAAAGGTCTATCCATCGTTGCCGTCACTGATCATCACGACGTTGCCATGCTGCCGCATGTCGTCGGGGCCGGTCGCCGCGCCGGTGTGCTCGTCCTGCCGGGCGTCGAAGTCACCTGCCGCGACAGCGTTCAGGTCCTTGCGATCTTCGATCCGTCGACGCAAGCGGAGGACTGGATGCGATTCCTGGGCAAGCTGCCCGGCGTGCGTGTAACGGATCACGCGCTCGCCAGAGTTGGGCCATTGACGGAATGCGGCTTGACGGTTGCCGACTTGTTCAAGGCGGTCGCCGAGGACGTAACGCTCGCCCCCGTGACGATGCTGTTACCGCACTTCGGCTCCCCGACCGCCTACAAGTCGCTGAACGAGCCTCCGACCGAGAACCATCTGAACGTGACGGGCCATGCGTCGCGCGCCCGGGACCTTCCGCACGACGCCGTCTACATCGAATGCGAGCATGGTGCGCTCGACGGTCCGACGCTCGACAAGATTCAGGGCAGGATAGCCGACTGGGGCACCCGACGCCGTGCGATCGTCGCAACGGGCGATAGCAAGCGCCCAACCTTCGAGCGGCTGGGCGCCCACGAATGCTGGATCAAGATCGGCGAGGAAACGCTCGAAGGGTTCCGACAAGCGTTCCTGGCGGACGAGGCGCGCATCGCCTACGTCCCCCCGCAACGGCCTTCCGAGCACATCGTCGGGATCGAGATCAAGTCGAAGCTGACCGGTGCCGAACCCGTTCGGATCTCCTTCAACGACGGATTCAACGCTTTCATAGGCGGCCGCGGCTCGGGCAAGAGCGCCGTCTTGGAATATCTCAGGTTCGGACTAGGGAAGTCGGACGAGGACCTGGAACAGGACGACCTCAAGCCGCGCAAGCCGCGGACGCGCGAAGCCGAGCTCATCACGGACACCCTAGGCGATGGCTACGTCATCGTATCGCTCGAACGGAACGGCGTCGCCGAAACCTGGACCCGGCACGGCAGCAAGCCGGAGAAGATCCTGCTGACGATCGCCGGCGAGGAGGAGGAGATGACGGTCCAGGAGGCGCAGCGCCGTTTCCCGGCCCGGGCCTTCGCGCAGAAGGAACTCTCGACGACGATGCTCGACCCAGAGGTCGCCGCCGACAACATCACCGGCATTGCGGCCGCGGAGGCCATCCAGGAGCGCCGTCGCATCGACGGGGAGATGAACGACGCGAAGCGCGCGGTCGCCAAGGCCCTCATCGACGCCGCCGCCTACTGGCAGGCCAGGCTCGACCTGACGCAAGCCGACCACATGGTATCGGACGTTCGGCGGCGGCAGGCGGCGCTCGGCGAGCAGATGGCGAGCGGCGGCGTGACGCCCGACGACATGAAGACCATCGCGGACGCCCAGGCCTTCGATCGGACCGCCAAGTATCTCGACGACGTCGACGCTCGCGTCGCGGCCGATCGGCAGCGCCTGATCGCGCTTCGGGATTCGCTTCTGGCCATGCCGGCCTCGACCCAGCCGGATCTCGCGGATTTCCCTGAGGTAGGCCCCGTCGCCGCTGCCGTCGAAGCGGCGCGGGCTGGGGCGTGCAACGCTCTCGATCAGGCCGTGGCGCTCCTCGACGGAGTTGGCGTGACCTCCGCCGAGGCGCGCGTCGGCTTTGACGTCTCGCGATCCTTCTTTCATGAGCGCTACGAGCAAGCCAAGCGTCGGCAAGCGGCGCACGGCGCGCTCATCGCCGAGAACGAGAAGCTCGACGGCCAGATGCGGGAGGTCGCCGCGACCCGGTCCAAGGCGGCGCAGACCGAGCTCGACCGGCGCGACGCCCTCGCAGCCCTAGACGCCGCGGCGGCAAGCCTGAGAGCTTTGGTCGAGGCGCGGAGGGCCGTCCTGAGGGGTTCCGCCGAACGGATCGCGGAGAAGTCCGCGGGGTCGCTGAAGGCGAAGGTCGAGCGTGACAGGAACCCGGTCGACGCCAACGCCGCCCTATGCGCGCTCTTCGAGGGCAGCCGTTTCCGCGACACCGAGATGCACTGCGAGGAATGGGTGCGTGCGGTCTTCGCCCCCGACGCGGAGGATTGGCCGGCGCTCTGCTCGGGCCTGCTCGACGCCTACCGGGACAAGATCCTCGCCGGCAACCCCTCGGAGCCGGGCGTGGAGGCGGCGGCGCAGCTTCGGGCCGTACTGTTCGGCGGGAGGGTCACGCTGACGCCGCAGCAGTTGGCGCGGGTCTACGCCAACCTGACGGACCAGACGCTGGCCCAGGTCTTCGCGGCGACCCCTCGCGATAGGATCGCGATGACCTATGTCGCGGGCAGGCAGAGCATCTCATTCGCCAAGGCCTCGCCGGGACAGCAGGCCTCGGCCCTGCTGAGGCTCCTCCTCGGACAGTCGGCAGGGACGCTGATCGTCGACCAGCCTGAGGACGACCTCGACAACAAGGTCATGATGGAGATCGTCCGACTGATCCGCTCATCGAAGGGGCATCGACAGATCCTCTTCGCGACCCACAACCCGAACCTCGTCGTCAACGGGGACGCCGATAAAGTGGTCGTGATGCGCGCGACCGTAGCCGAGGACCGACCGGGGGCCGAGGACGCCCGCATCAATGTGGAAGCGGACGGCGCCATCGAGACGCCGTCGATCCGGGAGGCGATCACCACCATCATGGAGGGTGGCCTGGACGCTTTCGATCTTCGGGCTCGAAAGTACAGGGTCGAGGGACACGGACCTCGGATTTCACCATAGTTTTGCCTGGCCCGGTTCATGTTGGGCCGCTCGCCGCAGCGGAGCGGTTAGTCCGCTGCAAATGGCCAGTGCAAAGCTCCTGCCTGCGGGCGGTCGTCTGACACCTATTGGTGAACTTCAAACCTGTGTCATGCTTAGGCTGAGGCTACGATTCGCGGATCGGGCAGCCGTTTGGGGGTAGTCGTGGCGTTCAGATACATCGGATCCAAGCTCAGGCTCGCCCATGCGATCGTGGAGCAGGTTGGTCGTCCGAACCACGGTCGATTTGTCGACGTGTTTTGCGGCACCGGAGCGGTGGCAGAGGTGGCCGCCCGATCGGGGTGGCCCGTCCATCTAAACGATCATCTCAAGAGCGCCACGACGATCGCCGCGGCCCGTTTGGTGTCCTCACGCCAGGCCCAATTCACCTCATTCGGGGGATACGCGGGAGCGGTTCGGGAGATGAACGCCGTCAAGGGGCGGCGCGGTTTCGTGTGGAGCGAATACAGCCCGGCGTCCGCGAAGCATGCGGGCGTCGAGCGGCGTTACTTCAGCGAGGGCAACGCCCGGAAGATCGATGGCATGCGTCTCGCGTTGGAAAGCTGGTACGCAGGGGGCCGCTTAACCGAAACAGAGCATTTGGTGCTGCTGGCGGATCTCCTCGGAGCAACAAATAAGGTGGCGAACACGGCCGGCACCTACGGGTGTTTCATGTCGCGGTGGCAGCCACAGGCCCTTCAAGTCATAGAGATCCTTCCCCGATTGATGCCGATAGAAGCTCCCCCATTCACGGTGACCTCGCTGGACGCCACCGACGTCGAGTGCCGGACAGAAGACGTTGTCTATCTCGACCCACCCTACACGAAACGCCAGTACGCAGCTTATTACCATATCCTGGAAACTATCGCTCTCGGCGACGCTCCCGACGTGACCGGCGTGGGGGGGATCAGGCCATGGAGGGACAAAGCTTCCGACTATTGCTATCGAACCCGCGCTGTCGGAGCACTTAGGGATCTCGTCGCCGGAATCCCTTCCAGGCGGGTGCTGCTTTCCTACAGCGACGAAGGGCACGTGCCGCTCGATGAACTCGAAAGCGTTCTATCCCCGCTTGGCCGGGTGGTCGTAAAGCCGCTGATGAGCATAGGGCGATACCGCCCGAACGCGACGGCAAGCCGTCGCGGATCGGCTGTCGAAGAGGTCCTGATCTGCATCGATCGGGCGGCCGCAGGATTTGAGGTAGCGGCATGACGAAGTTCCGAACAGCCGAGGAACAGCGGCTGGCCACAACTCAAAAGCTGGTCGATGCGCACGTCGCGAAATTGGGAGGTCGTGCCGACGAGGCCCGATTCCAGTTGCTGGAGGCGACGGCATGCCGCCTCGGGGGTTTCGATCTCGATGGCTACTTCGAAGCTTTCGGACGACGTCCAGTGTCAAAGAGCGCAAAGCTGCTTGATATCGCGCGCGGGGTCGTCGAGAAGATCGATGCCTCGGGCATCCCACCCGCGCTCGCACTGAGCGCGCTCGCACGGGAAAGACTCGATAGCTCCAGGCAGCGGGCCGATGGGGCATATCACACGGATTATCGCTTGGCTCTCCGACTGGCATCCCACGTCAGGGATGCGTTGGTACCGGGTGCCAAAGTGGTCGACCCGGCCTGCGGAGCCGGTATCCTGCTCGCCGCGACGTCGCTCGCGGCCTGCGGCCCCGATCGAATACTCGCCGCCGATTGGCTTTCGGAAAGCGTCTATGCGTCCGACATGTCCGAGATGGCGCTTCGAGGTACCCTCATCGCGCTGGCGAGCCTGACCAACGACCTCAACGCACTGCTGAAGATGCGCTCACGGTGGCGCGTCCAGGACAGCCTGCTGGAGCCAAGGCGCAGCTGGGACGCGCTTGCGCCTGGCGGCTTCGACGTGGTGATCGGCAATCCACCTTGGGAGAAGGTGAAGCTGTCTCGGCATGAGTTCGTCCGCGGCCAAGGCGGCGAGCGTCACTACGGGCAATCGTTCGCCGATCTGGATCTCCTCGGTTATGACGCAGGACGTCGAGCTGCGTCTGATAGGTCGACGGAGCTGGCCCGTCGTTATCGCACCCTTGGGGATGGGGAACCAGATCTCTACGTCGCATTCACTGAGCTGATGATCGGTCTCACCAAGCCCGGTGGCACCGGTGCGCTGCTGGTTCCCGGCGGAGTGATCCGCTCGAAGGGCACAGAGGCACTGCGGCGCTTCCTACTCGCCCGATCGAGCGACCTCGAAATCTCGGTGCTGGACAACAAGGCGCGGTTTTTCTCGATCGATACGCGTTTCAAGTTCCTGTCGATCAGCTACAAATCGCGCAGCCCAGGCGCGAGGACCGGCTCTGCGATCTCGCTGTCACATGCCCGCTGGAGCGAAATGGGATTCGAAGCGGGAAACGTCGTCAAGATCCCTCGAAAGCTGCTGGGCGAAGTCCGGCCGGACCTGACCGTTCCCGAAGTGAGGGACGAGACGGAGTGGAAGATCTTCCTGAAGGCGCAGCGAGCCGGCCTGGATATCTCGGACCCGGACAGCCCCTGGTTTCCCCAGTTCTGTCGTGAGGTCGACATGACCCATGCCCGAGGTCAGTTCAGCAAGGCATCGACCAAGAACGCTTTGCCCGTCGTCGAAGGCCGGATGATCCAACCGCATCGTTTCGGCGCGAAGAGATATCTCGGAGGCGAGGGACGCGCGGCGAGATGGTCAATGACGCCGCCCGGATCATCAGGCCTGCATCCTCAGTTCTGGATAGGCAGGGGCTCCCTTGCCCCGTCCGTCGTCGAACGCTCATCCCAGTTGAGGGCGGGCTTCTGCGATATAACGGGGCAGACGAACGAGCGAACGATGATGGCTGCCCTCATCCCTTCCGGAGTGGTTTGCGGCAACAAGGTCCCTACAGTCCTTTTCCCTAACGACCCCGGCGAGGATCGCCTTCGCTTGTGGGTGGCCATCGTCAATAGCCTGCCATTCGACTGGCTGCTGCGACGCGTGGTTACCACCACGGTGAACTATTTCCTTCTGCTGGGTCTGCGCCTTCCATCGATCCAACCCGACACGCTGCCCGGTCGGCGGCTGGTCGAGATCAGCAAAAAGCTGGCCGACCATGATCGCGGCCCGGCGACCTTCGACAATGCATGGCGGATAGCGAAGCTCCGGGCCGAGGCCGACGTGCTCGTAGCGCGGGCGTACGGGCTGGATGATGGCGACTTGCTGCGCATGTTGGAGGATTTTCCGCTGCTCGATCGAGGACAGCCTCTCTCGCCGGCCGACACGCGATCGACGGTGACCCGCGATCTAGTGATGGCCACTTGGTGCAAGGGGCGTCCAGGCTTCGGCGAACCGTGGGCCGCTCGCGTGCAAGCCGCGTTCAATGCGAACGCGATACCATACCTGCCGAGCGAACTTGCAGGATCATTGATGGAGGTCAGGGATGCCAAGTGAGCCGAGCGCCATCGACCATCCCGACCCCGATGGCGTGAAGCGCATCTTGGCGCGCGAGGTTTTGGACGGTGACGTCAGGAAATTCAAGGCGTTGTCGAACGACTCTCCCACGGGCGGTGGAGCACGTGACCTTAGGCTACGGCCGGCCGAAGCGTTCGCGAAATTTCTCGCGCGAATGTTCCCCCAAACGCGACAGGTTTCGCGTCGGGCGAACGTAGGCGTGCAGGGGCAGGTGCGAATTGGCGAGCTGCATTGGAAGGAAAGCCCGAACGGGGAAGAGAAGCGCGCTCCCATCGAAGTTTGGGAACCGACGGCTGCCCGCAAGGGCGAGATGCGACTGGCAAAGGTGCATCGCTATGGCCTAGGTGAAATGGTTCAACGACTCATCGATAGGCAAGCCAACGAGAAGGACGCGGCGGGAAAGATAAGCAGGAAGCGGGAGCACCGGATACTTTTGCTCCTCATCGAGACGAACTCAGGACGGATATACCCCGCTTGCGTGATGGGAGCATCCCTGACGAGCCCGAAATGGCCAGACGATGTGAGGAAATTCCTTAGCACCTGCCTCGATCAAAGCGGGCGAAATGCCGCTTCTGGCTGGCTGGACCTCTCGACGGGCACCTCATATCCTCAGATCGTACCGTCGCCATGACCGGCTCCTTCGACAAGTCTGCGGCATCCTCGATCGTGCTCGCCGCGCTCGCAACTCGCCACAACGTGCTGATCGCGGGCCCGCCGGCCACGGGAAAGACAAGGCTCTTGGCCGAGGTCGCCGATCGTTTCCAGCGTGGTATGTCCCCGCGCGGCCAAGCGCCGACGTTGATGCACGATGACGACGTGCCAATCCAACGCGGCTCCGATCCAGCCTCATATACGGTGCTTCCGTCACCGGGGCGTGCCAACCGTAAGGTTTTCCGGACGGCATTCCATCAAGGTAGCAAGGCGCGGGATTTCCTGACGGGCATCGTGCCGGACCTGCGGTCTGGCGCCACCGCGCAGTTCCGCATCAGCGAAGGGATACTTTATCGGGCCAGCGAGCACGCTCGTCAGGCAGGCGGAGCAGCACTGCTGATCATCGACGAGATCAATCGCGGACCCGCCGTCCAGGTCTTCGGGGGCGCCATCGTCGCCATGGAGGGGGACAAGCGTCTTTCGCCGGATGGGAAGCCGCACCGCCAGACCCAGGTGTTCGATCTGCTGGATCCCGCAACGGGCGCCTTCGTGGAGTACGCACTGCCGCACGACCTCTACATCCTCGGCGCGATGAACCAAGCTGATGTTTCGGTCGAGCCGCTCGACGTCGCCTTTCTCCGCCGATGGGCACCCTACCGTCTGGAGCCGGACGCTTCCGCGCTGCGCGCCGCGCTACATGTTGCGCCTACCCACGTTCCACCCCCCTCACCGGGCTCGCCGGCGGACGTCTACGCGGCGGCGATCCTGGCGTGGGCAGCTGTGAACGACCGCATCGCATTAGGAAGGGGACAGGAGTTCCGGATCGGGCACGGCATCCTCCTAATGGACGAACCAGCCAAAACGGTCGATGCCGCCCTTTTCCACGTCATCACCGCGTGGCAGTCAATTCGGGCACACATCGACGAGGTGTTTTTCGGAGACGTGCGCGGCGTTGCGACTGTGCTGAACGCCACCGCAGGCATGGTCGGCCATGTGTACGAGCTGGCTCAGCGGAACTTCGGCGAGTTGCCCTCCCTAGTGATCGAGGGCCCCGCTGCTCCAGACCGCGAAACGATATACGGGATGCTGCTCGCGGTGGCAGGGGTCGACCCGGGGTGATCGGAGGCAATGTCCCGCGCTGGACCTTGGTGGAATACGGCGAACCAACGCCCTTGATCCGCCAAATCGCCGCCAAGGTCGGAATCGAACGGAGCGCTGCTCGCGCGCTCTTGGAAACCGCCGGGCGCAGGGTGGCGCGAACCCTCGGCTTCGACGCTTCACCAATCCAGATTGTTGGTGACGACGTTAGGGCAGTCGACTTCGCGGGTATGCTCGCACTCGGTCCGCGTATGGAGATCGAGGTCGCCCCCAAATTCCTCGGCCCTTCCGAAGGATGGCAGGAGGATTTCTTCCTGTTGGCCCTGCTTTCGCAGCACGGCCACCTTCTTGATGAAGGCCTGTCCGCATCTTCTTCGTCGAAAACCGACTTGCCGACTCTGATCGGCAGGGCACTGGCAAGCTTGTATTGGAAGAACCGTCGACGACCTATCCGGGTCTATCGGCGAGAGCAATTCCAAGGGTTCGAGATCGAGGGTGATTTCGATCCCGTGGATCTCATCGTACCCGATGAGGAGGGATATTCGCAGATCGTGACCGGCCTCACGCGGAGGAACGAGTTTAACGATGCCGTTCGGCGCGCGGCGATGACGTTGGCACTTGCGACCCCGGACGCCGAGACGCGGATGAGGTTGGAACGCGTCGTGCATGATCTCCCGCCCAGGCCAGGATCACCTCGATTGACCGAGCGCAGGCTCCCCAGTCGATCCAGCGCCTGGAAGCCGACATATCGCTTGAGCCTGGACGTCCTACGCGGCTTGAGTGGTAGCCTGTCTCCGGGCGGGTCGGAAGCGCCGGGGTTCGTGGTTGATACCTGGCGCGCCTGGGAGAACTTGCTGACGCTCGCCGTTCGATCCTATTTCGGCGGCCATCTGACGCAATCGCAAAGGTCCGCTCAATTGGGACGGACCCGACGTTCAGGGGGCTCATTCCGGGCCGTCAACGTTACGCCGGACCTCGCCGTGTCGAGCAGCGTGAAAAAGGGATCGGGATTTCTACTGGACGCCAAGTACAAGGGACGGTTCGAACGCGGCAACGCCACCGTCCAATCTGCGGATCTCTATGAAAGCCTTGCTTTCTCCAGGGCAACAGGACAGGGAGTTGTTTGCTTGGTGTACCCGCGCGTGCCTGACGCGAACGGTCCCACTTCGACAGGGGCCGTTCGCATGCTAGAGCGGATAGAGGTCGACGAGGTCCGCGTCGTGGCCCTCGACGTTGCCGTCAAAGGGCTTTCTGCGCCCGCAGGATTGAAGAGGTTCTGCGACGGGTTAGGCTCCGGGGTAGTTTCGATGATTCAAGATGGCGACGAAAGAGTTCCCTGAACACGGCATAGCATATCCGAACATCGACAAGGCGCGGGATCGTTCGCTCACCCGTCGTGACGTGTTCGACTTGGTGTGGTCGATGCCGCTGGGGAAGGCCGCGGCCATGTTGGGAACGACGCCACGAAGGATTGCTCGCTTCTGTCACTTGGCTGAGGTACCGGCACCCGGGCGTGGCTATTGGCGCACCCAGCGCGATATGACACTCCGCCCCACCTTGCCGGAGCCATCAGTCTTTCTCCCCGATTTTCGCGTGATCGTCGATCTGGGCAGTCTCGGAGTGTGCAGACGATCCGAAGTCCTGTTTCCGATCGCGTTGGGCGCGACCCGGTCAAGAGTGCTCGCCTCGATTTCACAAGGCATGCCGGCCATCGCCCACGGACTTTCGCAACATTCCGTGGGCGATCAGCACTTTCGCCGCACGCGACTGGTCGACATGCTATCGGAAGCCATCGAGGAGTTGGGTGGGCGCGTGCGGCGCTCGGCCGACCCCTTTCAGCCGATTTCCATCAACATCGGCAGCCAAGTCGTCACAATCGTCGTTGGCGTCGGCGCGCCCTTCAGAAAGGCCGGACCACGTTCGGCGCAGACTCAGATCCATGAAGCTTACGGGCTCCGGATCGCCGAATTGGCGACTCCTTACGCCGGGCGTGTGCATCGTGAGTGGCGCGATTCGAACGAGCGGTCATTAGAGGAACAGTTATCGCAGATCCTCGCTGATCTAGTCGTGGAGGCGGATGCGCGATGCCGTCGTGCCTTAGCTTCCTGTCTGGCGGGCCCCAAGCCCAAGCGAACGGGCGACCGGACGTAGGAAGCAGCAAGAGCCTGCCGACAACTAGCGGGCGAGCGCCACATCCGCGTCGCGCCGTCAGCGCTGAAGGCCTATTTGGCCGATCAGACCCGTCAGCCGGCGCGCGTCGAAAGCGCTCCTCCGGCACCGAAGCGGGTCAAGGCGGCGCCCGTCCAGGTCTTCGAGGGAACGGTCGGCAAGAACCTCCCGTGGAAGGTCATCCAGGCGGACGCCCTGCAGGGGCTGAAGTCGCTTGAGAGCGAGACCGTTGACTGCATGGTGACTTCGCCGCCGTACTACTGGCAGCGCGACTACGGCTACGACGGGCAGATCGGCCACGAGGCCACAATCGAAGGCTTCGTCGAGGCCCTGCGGGACGTCTTCTCGGAGGCCCGGCGCGTTCTCAAGCCGACCGGCACGCTCTTCCTTAACATCGGGGACACCTACTATTCGGCCAAGGGCAAGCCTCACGGCCGGGACGCGAAGGCCTCCGGCCGCCAGATGGCCCGCACGGTCCTTCGCGCGGTCGACGGGCCGGGCCTCGGCCTGCCTCGCAAGTCGCTGATCGGCATCCCGTGGCGCGTCGCGCTGGCGATGCAGAAGGAGGGCTGGACGCTGCGTAGCGACATCATATGGGACCGGCCCGGGTCGCTCGGCGAACCGACGGCGAGGGACCGGCCTTGGCGCGACTACGAGCACATCTTCATGTTCTCGCGCGCGCCCCGCTACTTCTTCGACCGCACCGGCCTAGACGGGAACGAGGACATCTGGTCGTTCCCAGCGCGGCCGGACAACCCCATGAGGCACGCGGCGCCGTATCCACTTGAGCTCGTCAATCGCTGCCTCGCGGTCGGTTGCCCGCCCGGCGGGACCGTCCTCGACCCGTTCGTCGGATCGGGGACGACGATGGTGGCGGCGCTCAAGAGCGGCCGCCCGGCCATCGGCATCGACCGGCACGCCGACTATTGCCGTCACGCCTTGCAGTGGGTGACCAAGGCCTAAGGCCGTAAGAGGCCGGGGTTGTTACGGCGGAGGAGGTAGACACTGAGCGCCGAGGACACGGTCACGACCAACTTGGCCTCCTCGAATCGCGCGTCCTTCCCCTCGCGACGTGACGCCCCTATTGGCTGGCGTAACCCCACAATCCCTCAACGCCCTTGTCCGGCGGCTTCATCAGACCGAGGCCTGGCAGCGGTTGCCCAAGGGGAGCGCTGGGCTGGCCCATGACGTCGCGCGCGGTGCATTCGAGAGCGGCCATCCCGTGCTGCCCGGCGCCGGTGATGTCCGGCGGCCGGCGGGAGATGTCCGAAAGCGCGTGGCGCATCTTTATGGCAGCCGTCGGCTTAGCAGCCGCGTCCATTAGCCTGATCGCCTCTTCGGTCGCCTCCCGGAAGGCCAGGGAGCCGCGTCCGATCACCCGGCCGTCCTTCATCTCGTAGCCGATGCCATGCTCGCGAAAGACCTCGTTCAGCTGATAGGCGAACTCGACCTCTGCGCGCCGACCTTGGTTGTAGAGCCGGTCGTAGATGCGTTCGGCGATGTCGTAGACGCGGAACCACGGGGCCTCGAAGACGAGGTGTTGAGTCTCCTCCGAGACGTTCGACGGGCTCCAGTTGTTGCGGTCCGGAACGCGCAACAGCACCTCGCAGACAGTCGAGCGAAGCGTGTCGACCGACATGCCGCTTGCATTCCCTAGAGCGAGCACCGCGGCCCTCACGAGCTCGGGCGCGTCCTCGCGCACCGTGATCTCGGCCTCAGGCGCGGCGTATCCGTGGCGTGCCGAGAATGAGCTACGCTCGTCCATGTCACCTTGCTCGCTTAGTGCGTATTGAAGTCGTTGTACGGCGTTCGCAGTGCGACCGAACAATAGATCTCCAGCAGCGCTTGCCTAGTCTGGTCGGCCTCGTCGACGAACCGGTAGTCCATTCGGCGGATGCGGGCCTTGGCTTCGGTGAAGGCGGCGAGGAACTCGGCGTTCGCGATCAGGCCGGCTCGGCTGTCCTCCCCGGCCTTGTAACTCGACTTGGCCTTGCCGGTGGCCTCCCGGGCCAGGCGGAACGCGAATGCCGCCATGCGATGCGTCGCGCCCGGGTTGCAGTGCCTAGCGTACCGCTTCCGCAGCTCGTTCGAGCGTCCGACGTAGAGGTGTCGCCCGCCCTGGGTGAACAGGTAGACGCAGCTCAATGGCATGTCGCGGGGCAGCGCTCCGCCGGTAAATGCCTGTCCGGCGACAAGACGCTCGAACGAGGGGTGCAGGCTCTCGGCCATCGCGGCGAAATCGGGGTTCATCGTTCCTCCGCTGGCCGAGACGGCTAGGCAAAGCCGGCGACCTGGGCGGGGACGCTGCCACCAGTTGCTCTGACCCTCAGCAGAAGTGCTCGCGCTTGACCAAATGCCCCGCGACAACATCAGCGAGTCCGCCGGACCGAACCGTGACCTCTCGTTCGGCTAGAAATGCTACCGCCTTCAAGCCGTCGCCATCCTACATGATCCCGCCGAAGTTTCGGGCATAGGTTAATGGTCCTCTGTAGGTATTTGCGCCTAGTCCGCGGGCCAGAGCCTCGAGCGTGTGCCCATGGCGTGCGGGTGCGAGAACCTCGCGGGCGTGCCACTTCATCTTATGCAAGGCATTTTCATCCAGACGGACCTGCATTGCATTATTCCTCGCGGAAACAACCATTCGATGATGATAGTTGGGCCTTGCCAAAGAGCAATTCCCGTCGGCGTCTTGTCGCGGATTTTCACGTTTTGGAGGGTCGCGCCTATCTCTGGGGGCCGACTCGATGCCGAAACGGAAACGCGCCGTTCAAACAAATGGATTGACAGCTAGGTATTTCATCATATTATTTGCGTATGGAACCGTGCGATTGGCCGGGTGCATTGCGGAGTGACGACCCGCAATCCTGGCTGCCGATGAGGCAAGATTGTAGCGGGGCGGCTCGGACGTAGAAGCGCCAGTAGTCTAGCGCATGCGGATCGACGACTCGCGGGGCATATAGCCGATCTCGCGTTTGATGGCTCCGATGCTTCGCGAAGCGACGAAGCGTTCTCGCTCCGGAGCGGTCGTCAAGCCATGTCCTCCCTCGCCTATCAGATCGAATCTGTTCGCCAATTTCCGCGTGCCCAGATCAAGGCGAAGGAACTCGCCGCGATCCTCGGGATTTCCGAGGCAGCCCTGAGTTCCCAGCGGCGGCGCCGGACGGGCCCTCCGGCGGTCATTCGGGAGGGTTGCCGGCCCTACTACGACCGCGCGGAGGTTCTCGTCTGGCTTCAAGCGCAGACGGACCGGAACGCCCGCTTGACGCCCCCGGTCAACCCCGGCCTTTCGTCTGACCGCGCTCCCTGAGCCTGCGCTGACGGCCGATGGCGGCCATGGCCTTCGCCGAATCGACTTCCCCGGCGCGGCGCAGGGCCGCCTCGGCCGCGAACGCGTGGATGGAGCGGCCACCGTTCCATGACCGGACCACCTTGCGCTGCCGCACACTGCCGCCTCGGGCGAGCGACACCAGACCGGCAAAGGCATCCTCCCCGAGCGCGCGCTGCAGGGCATCGCGCGCAATCGGAACGGCTCCGCCCGAGAGGGCTTCCAGGGCCATCGCGGCGAGCACGCGATGAGACTTTCCGATCAGGGCGAAGTCGAAGCCCGCCGGCTTGCGTTCCTTCTCAGGAGGGGTAGACGCGAGGGCGGACGGCTTCTGCGGATCTGCCATCCCCCTTTCCGTGACGGCGACCGGCGCAACCTGCCTTTTAGGCAGAGGGCGGATTCTGGTGACCGCCGCGCGCCTCTGGGCCACCAGCATCCGCGCGTGAGCGCGCAAGGTGTCGCCGTAACCCTTCATGGCGATGGTCGCGACGAAGCCGACACCAAGCGCAACCGACAACCCCGCGCCGGTCAACAGCATCCCACCTGCGGCCAGGGCGAAGGCAACCTTGCGAGCGCGGCGAGACTGCAGAATGCGCGCCGTCCGAAAAGCCCGGTCGATCCTCAACTGCCTCATCCGGGCCGTCTCGCGTCGGGTCGCCAGGGTAGCCCGGCGCATTGCAGCCTGGGACTGGCCCCGCCCGACCTTGCTGGAATCGGCCTCTGCCTTCTCGCGGGCGCGCCGCATCCGGCTGAAGATGCTGTCGAACTCACCGTCCGCCGCAGCCTCGAAACGGCCCCGATCGATTTCACGGTCGAGATCGCGCTCGGCTCGTTTCAGCGTCCGGGCCGCTCCCTCGCGGCGAGCCTGGGCAAGAGGCGGTGCGTCGCGACGGAGTTGCGCGATCACCGACGGTATCATCTCCAGGCTCCCACACGAGGCGATCTCGACCGACGCGGCGAAAGGTAGCGCCATGCCGGTTTCGTCGTGGACGGCCATAAGGGTTTCCTTGCGGTTCCCGATCGCAACCGAGAAGCCCTGCGCGGCAAGGGCGCGAGGAAGGGCTCCTGAGTGCAGCCCCTTCCTGACGGCGGCGAGGAGACGGTCACGGAATTCCGCCAGCGTCAGCTTCGTCCGGGCAGCCTGCTGGCGGTCGGCCTCGCTATCCTTGTCGCGTCTGCGGACCGGCTCACAGGGTTCGAGAATTTGCGCCTCTCGATCCCGGCCACGAGCGCGTAGGTCCGCAGCGTTCCGCTGAACCCTCGGCCCCGGCGTCAGAGCCTCGCCAAAGGCGATCTCAAGGCGGCGGCTGACGAGTTCGTCGCGCACATAGTTGTCTTTCGAGCTGAGGACCCGCCCCGTCGCAGGATCGACCGCACTGAAGAGGAGATGAAAATGCGGCGGCCTGTCCCCCTTGTCATGCTCGATCAAGCGCATCGGGTGATTGCGGGAGATGCCGTTCTCCCGCCGGATATGGGCGACCGTACGAAGTAGCTGCCTGCGATTCAAGGCCTGCGCCGGCGAGATCTTGAAGTGCCCGAGCGTGATCCGCGCCCTGGGATGGACTGCGGTCAGGGCGGAAGAGAACGCCAGGAAACCGCGCAGATCGCCCGGATAACCGCGGTCGAAATCGCGGTGCTCGACGACGCGCCTGTTGTTCCTGGTGTTGAGGAGATGGGCCACCCGGTTGGGATCGTCCTTCACATAGCTGGATCGGATGATCATGGCCGCCCCCGTCCGAGCGCGGCCATGACGGCACTCAAGGCGGTGTCCAGGTCGAGCCGCATACGCTCCAGCTCATCTTGCCTCCAAGGCAGGGGCCTGCCTCCGTTCAGGTGCGCGGCAACCTGGTTGATATTGTTGCCGACCCAGCCGAGCTGACCCAGCGCCTGGCCCAGCAGGTCGGCATTGGCGACCCGGCGCCGGACCGTGGCGGTTCGGGCGATCAGGCCGATTTCGCGCTCGATGATGCTTCGTGCCAGCTGGCCCGGGGTTACCCCCATTGCCACGGCGACCTTGACCAGCTTCTCCGCCTCTTCCTTCGCCACTCGGAAGACGAAGGGGCGGCTCTTCTCGTCCTTCTCATCTTGCTTTCGGTCTGCCATGGCAGGCCTTCCGTGCGTTCGCGCGGACAGCCCGACCGAAGGGCGGCGGGGGTCCACGGGGGCAGAGCCCCTTGGCCAGCAGACATGTCAGGCGGCAGCGCCGTAAACATGTCGTCACTGGCATACTGTAGTTGATCCTACATCCAATAAAATTGACTGCGATCATATCTGGAACATAGCCGCAACGTTTCTAACAAAATTGGATACGTTAAAGCTCGCAATATTTCGCTGAATATTATTTTGACGCGTTTGACGATTTTGGCGCGCTCGGCATGAACGATCTTCATGGCGACTTAAACAACGTGCGCCCGAGAAATCATGCTGCCAATATAGGCGCAAGGAGGGCAGCAGCATGAGCGACCCGCGAACCGACAGCCTGGCCCGGCTCGCTCCGCGGCCGACGGCAGTGTCCCTGAAGAGCGAGTTCTTCAAGATGATGCCGGCGATCGAAGCCGCGCTCGAGCGCGACGTTCACTGGAAAGACATTCTGGCAGATCTCGCTCGTAACGGCTTCCAGATCAGCCCGGAGCTCGCCGCGAACTATGCCGCGCAGTACCGGCGCAGGAACAGGCCGACGGGCGAGCCCGGGAAACCGGGGCGCCCCCGCAAAGCCGGTCCCCACGCCCCGGAGTCGGCTCAGGCCCCGGCCATGCCGGTTCTCGTCGCCGAAAACGGCCGGCCCATTCCGCGCACGGTGGCGAACCTCCGACGACCTGATGCCATCGACTGAGCCAAGCCGATCACCACTGCCCAATCGCCTACCAACCACGCGATCATGAGGAGTTACCGATGACCACCACGACGAAGGCCGCCTCGCCCGGCAAGAAGTACGTCCTCGCAGCCGCGGGCGGGGGCGGCAAGAGCACCCTCGCGATGCTCATGGCCAGCACCGCCATCTTCCGGAAGGTCGAGATCGACATCTTCGACGTCGAGCCGGCGAACCCGACCTCGCGGCGCTACTTCAAGTCGATGCCGCCCGAGAACGCTTTGGAGGACGACAGGCCGGAGGCCGTGGTGCCTTTCCTCGAGAACAGGGTTTTCGGCAGCTCTCGCCCGGCGATCGTAGACCTCGGCGCGAACATGGAGGGCCATGTCCTCAGGTGGGTCAATGACCGGGGCGCGGCGGTCGCGGAAGACATCCGCTTCATCGTCCCGATCTCCAAGCGCGACGGCATCACCGCCGCGGCGCGGATCGCGCTCAACTGCGGGGCCGCCTCGATCCTGCTCGTGCACAACGAGGCTGGCGGGCTCGATGCCGACGCGGCCATCGCCGATCCCGCCTTCGTCAGGCTCGCCAGCCAGATCGGCCAGCCCGCCCGCCTGCCGCACCTGGGCATGACCATGGCGGACGTGCACCGCACGAGCACGCCGCCCCACGCCATGATCGCCGGTCGGAACCGCTTCGAGGCGCAGGGCGCTTTGACCATGATCCGCACGGTCGAGGCGACCTTCTTCGATCACCCCGAGTTCCGGCCCTGGTGAGATCGGCATGGCCCGCTTCACCGAGGCGCTGAGAACGTCCACGGGCGTGCGCGACAAGGATCCCGTCGCGCCCGTTTTCGACGCGATCGACGATCTCGATCGTCGGGTCTCATGCGCCGAAACCCAATTCGGCGATGCGGCAGAGACGGAGAAACGGGTGCGCGGCGATCTGACGCGCAAGGCCATCGTCGCGGGCTTTCTGACGGCCGTGACCTCGACCGGACTCGCCATGACGTCGATGTCGACCCTGGTCGCGGGAATCGAACGCCGGAGCGCTGACGAAGCCCGGCGCCTCGACGAGGAGCGGATCCGCAGCTTCGACGCCCGCGTGGAACAGCGTGCGGCCGAGATCGCGTTCAAGGCCGTCACCGACGCGAACGGTCGCGCGACCAGCGCCGAGGCGCAGCTGGAGGTCGCGCGCGACAAGTTGGGGTCCCTGGCGCGCAATGCCGACGACGAGGTCCGCGACCTCGTCAAATCGATCGCCACGGCGCCGCGGGACGATCTCGCCCTGATGGGGAGGCTGCTCCGGCACCAGAATCCGAACGTCCGCCGGGCTTGCGACGCGCTGACCGCCGTGTCGCCGGCTCTCATCACGAAACTGCAAGCGTATCTCACGGCCAACAAGGGCCGCCTTTGAGCCTGGAAGGAGCACATATCATGGACTTCGACAACGAACTCGACCGTGACCGCGATTTCGACGAAATCTGGTTCAACCACTCCGCGCAGTTGATGACGATGCGCAACGCTTCCCCGGCGCGTGCTGCCGCTGCCTCGCTCGCGTTGATGCGTCGGGTCTTCGGCACCGATCCCGCCTTCTCCTCCTGGGCGGAAAAGCATACGGCCTCCGGGGCACTGTCTTCGACGCCCCGGTCTCAGGCACAGCCCTGATCCTACCGCTTGCCTGCCTGGCGACCTCCCGGTCGTCGCGGCGGGCCGTGAGCGTCTCGCGAGATCGGTCGCCGGCCGCCCTCGTCAGGCCGCGGTCAGCGTCGGAATGTTCGAGACGTCGACCTCTCGCTCGGCATGCCAGGTATCGTAGGCTCCCTGCATGCGGACCCAAAGGCCGGCGCCATTGCCGAAGAGCTTGCCAAGCCGTACCGCGACGGCCGGCGAGACAGGCTTCTTCTCTTCCAGGATGTCGTGGAGATGCTGACGGGAAATCCCGAGCAGTCGCGCGACCTCCGCCTTCGGCTTGCCTACGGCGGGGATGACGTCCTCGCGCAGCAGGGCGCCCGGATGGATTGGGGCGCGGTCACGGGATCGTAGGGCGGGGGTCGTATCGGGCATGGTGGGGGCTCCTGACGGTGGCGCGGGGATAGGGGCATGGCCCCGGTCAGTGATAGTTCTCCAGATCGACGGCGAGGGCGTCCACGCCGTCGAAGGCGAAGGTGATGCACCACGGCCCGTTGACATGGACCGTGTACCGCGTCGGATCGAAGCCCCTCAGCGCATGGAAGTCGAAGCCGGGGAGGTTCATGTCCTCCGGTCTTCCGGCCACGTCGAGGGCGTCGAGGCGGCGAAGCACGCGGTCTTGCAGTTTGGCGTCGACCTTCGCGGTCCGTCCCTTCTCCCATAACTCGGAGAGGCCTTTGTGCTTGAAAGACCGGATCATGATGGAAAGTAAGCTTACTGCTTACGCACGTCAACGAATAGCTTACGCCGGAACCCCCGTTCCTGGGGCGGCACTGCCTGAGGAATGGCGATGGTGGCGAAGACCCGAGCCGGAAACGAGACGCGGCGGCGCGGCAAGCGAGCGCGAGGAAAGGATGGCGGCGTCAACAGACGCCACAGCGCGGCAAACGAGGGCCGCCAGGGTCCTTTCTCTCAATCGGAGAACCGCGGAATATAACCGCCATGAAACCCCGTCCGGCTGAATCCGCGACCGAGGTCCTGGCGGGCCTCGTCGAGCGCGTCACGTTCCACAACGAGGAGAACGGCTTCGCGGTGCTGCGCGTGAAGGCGCGCGGCAAACGCGATCTTGTCACCGTCGTCGGGCACGCGGCGGTCATATCCGCCGGCGAGTTCATCCAGGCGAGCGGGGAATGGTCGAACGACCGCCAGCACGGCATCCAGTTCCGGGCGCGCTTCCTGAAGGCCATGCCGCCGACCACGATCGAGGGCATCGAGAAGTATCTCGGCTCCGGCATGATCCGTGGCATTGGTCCGGTCTATGCGAAGAAGCTGGTGCGCGCTTTCGGTGAGAAGGTCTTCGACGTCATCGAGGCCGAGCCGGATCGGCTGCGCGAGGTGACCGGTATTGGCCCGAAGCGAGCGGAACGGATCGTCGCCGGCTGGTCGGAGCAGAAGGTTATCCGTGAGATCATGATCTTCCTCCACGCGAATGGTGTCGGCACCTCGCGTGCAGTTCGCATCTACAAGACCTATGGCAACGATGCCGTCCAGCTGATCTCGGAGGACCCTTATCGGCTGGCGCGCGACATCCGCGGCATCGGCTTCCGCACCGCCGACGCCGTGGCGATGAAGCTCGGCATCGAGAAGACCGCGATGATCCGGGCCCGTGCCGGCATCTCCTATGCCCTGACTGAAGCGCTCGACGATGGCCATTGTGGCCTGCCTCGCGACGAACTCCTGCCTCTCGCGGTAGAGCTGCTGGAAATCCCGGAAGGCCTGATTGTCGATGCGCTGAAGCTGGAGCTCGAGACAGGCGCCGTCATCGCCGATACAGTCGAGGAGCGCCCTTGCGTGTTCCTCGCCGGGCTTTACCGAGCCGAGCAGTCGATCGTCGCCCGGCTGAAGGTCCTGAAATCCGGCAAAACGCCCTGGCCCGAGATCGACGCGGAGAAGGCCATCCCCTGGGTGGAGGAAAAGACCGGGCTGACGCTCGCCGACAGCCAGAAGGCGGCTGTGCGCACCGCGCTCGCCTCCAAGGTCACCGTGATCACCGGCGGGCCTGGCGTCGGCAAGACCACGCTGGTCAATTCCATCCTGAAGATCCTCGCGGCCAAGCGCGTCGAACTCCTGCTCTGCGCCCCGACCGGCCGAGCCGCGAAGCGCATGACGGAGACGACAGGGCGCGAGGCGAAAACCATCCACCGCCTGCTGGAGGTCGATCCAAAGACCGGCGGCTTCAAGCGCAACGACGAGAACCCACTCGCCTGCGAGTTGCTCGTCGTCGACGAGACCTCAATGGTCGACGTCATGCTGATGAACGCGCTCTTGAAGGCCGTGCCAGACGACGCAGCAGTGATACTCGTCGGCGATGACGACCAGTTGCCGCCTGTGGGACCGGGCCAGGCGTTGGCTGATATCATCGCGAGCGACGCCGTGCCCGTCGTCCATCTGACGGAGGTGTTCCGGCAGGCCGCGCAGAGCCAGATCATCCAGAGCGCACATCGGATTAATGCCGGCAAGCTGCCGGACCTCACCAGGCCGGAGAGCAAAACGGACTTCTATTTCGTGCCGGCCGACAGTCCGGAGATCGCCGTGCCGCGCCTGATCGAGATCGTGCGGGAGCGCATCCCTCGCCGATTCGGCGTCGATCCGGTCCGCGACATCCAGGTCCTCTGCCCGATGAACCGGGGCGGCGTTGGCGCGCGCTCGCTCAACATCGAGCTGCAGAAAGCGCTCAATCCGCGCACGGATCCCCGCGTCGAGAAGTTCGGCACGACCTTCGCCGTCGGCGACAAGGTGATGCAGATCGAGAATGACTACGACAAGGAGGTCTATAACGGTGACGTCGGCTTCGTCGGTTCGATCGATCTCGACACCGCCGAGATGTCGATCGCCTTCGACGGACGCTCCGTGTCGTACCAGTTCGGCGAGCTGGACCAGGTGGTGCTGGCCTATGCCACCACGATCCACAAATCGCAGGGATCTGAATATCCGGTCGTGGTCATCCCGGTCCTGACCCAGCATTATGCGATGCTGCAGCGGAACCTGCTCTACACCGGAGTCACGCGCGGCAGGCGCCTCGTCATCCTGCTCGGACAGAAGAAGGCCGTTGCCATGGCGGTCAAAAACATTTCCGGCCGGCGGAGATGGTCGAAGCTCAGGGAATGGTTGGCGCCGGCCGCCCGCGCGTGACGGACTCAGATTCCAGCGGCAGGCGCCCCCATGCCATCGCGGCATGGAGGCGTTTAGAGCGATCGGGCTCGTCGCCCTGATCGGGGATCAGTTCAGGGTGGCGGCGTTGGGTAAGGACGGCACCGTCCGCGCGGCCTTGGAAGTCCCGGCGCTCTCGGCGATCGGAGCAGAGACACGCGGCTCGGTCGTATCGGCCATCGCAACGGCATGCGCCGCCAGGTCGGCGTGCCCGAACCTCAGCAGGTCCCAGATGGCCTCGCCGAAAAGCCGGCCGGGATTGCACAGCAACCTCGCCCTCTGCTCCTCGAATGCGTCCTGATATCCGGGCCGCTCGTCGACCGGGGGCCACCAGACCAGGGAGAACAGGCGGCACTGCTTCCAGGTGCTGTAGGCGACGCGCGCCTGGAGCATCAACATCAGGATCGCGTTGGCGGTCGCTTCAGCGAGGGGAATGCCGACGTGCTGCTCGTCACACACGCTGAACCCCACCTCGCGGCACGGCCGCTGAGGGCCTCCGGTCGGATAGAGCACATCGACACGCGCTTGCCAGGAAATGGAGATCTGCCGTCCGTCCCGGGCAGCCCGGCGAATGGCGGGGTCGATCATCAGGAGACGTTCGATCTCGCGCCTGACCCGGCTTGCGACTTTGTGCTCGCTGGATCCGGGAGTGTAGTCGGATCGCTCCACGGTGAAGCAGAGCTTCTCCTCGGGGCCACCTCGCTGGATGAAGGGCTCCCCGACGACGCTCAGTCCATGCGTGAAGTCGTTGCGAGTGGGGTATCCCTCAGGCACGGCTTCGACGCGCAACGCCGTCGTCGCGAACGGAGCAGCCCCCGTGACGGGCCGCCTGTCGAGGGCATCGAAGGTGCGCAGCGCAAGCTGGGCGGCTTTCGCCGCGTTGGTGATGGCCTCGTTTTCACCACAGGCGAATCCACGCCAGGTGAAGGCATACTTCGGCAGATAGCCACCCGCCAGATTACCTTCGACATAGGCGACCCACCGGGTCTGCTGGCCTGCGTTCGTGGACTGGTCAAGCATGGGCTGGTCGATACGCATTGGGAACTCCTGAAGATTGAAGATGGTGATGGCACCGCAGAGCCGACTGGCTGATGGCTCCAGATCGGCCGCCACTCGCAGAGCTGTGGCGCGCGGACCCGGAAAAGAGCAGCTGGGCGGCGGAGATCGGGCCCGATGGGCGTCGCGATGTCCTCTCTTGAGCAGCGGCGTAGACACCACTCTGTCGCAGAAAAGCTGGCTGCCTCTCGAAGAGCCGGACAGGGCGGGCATGCCGGCCAGCGGCGGCGAGCCGAGCAAAATAGGCGGCACGCAGAAAAGCTGGAGCAGGATCGAAGGCATCGAGCAGACTCACGGTTGGCCACCTGCCTTTCGGCAGGTGGTCATCCGCGCCTCACTCGGACGTACCCGGGCGCGGCACAGTAAGCCCGGCGTAGTGTAGGTAGCGAAGTTCCGGCGCCCCTACACGGATGCGATCTGTCGACCCCAGTCCGTACACAATCCCCACGCCCCAGGGCGCAAACCCAGTGGGCAGAACCTGGAAACGGCCCGATCCTGCACGGCCGCCCTTCTTGACCGCTGAGGCTCGGCAGGGCGACGCTCACAAGCCCGCTGTGTCGAGCGGGTCTCTGAATTCGGCGCCCTGCTGCTCCGAATCACGCGGGCAGGATTAAATCGAACATACCATGAACAAGTATCTGACCAAGGCCAGAATGCACTCTGGCAGCCGCAACCTTGATCATGGTTAACCGACAGGAAGGGAACGGCAGGCGCGGGAGGAGCATGGACGCCTGCTGTTCCAGGTTCCTCGCCTCATCCGCATCCGGCGAGCTTCGGGAGGATGAGGCGGGTGCGATGAAGGCACCGCCTTCGACGGTGATCTTGCACTTCCAAGCTAGGCCAGGCTGCCGCCGTGGGTCAGGGATCGGTCGATCTCAGGATCGAGGCCCAGCCCTGGCGGCCGCCGAGCAGACGCAAGATCACGACATGATCGGCGGCGGTTGCGGCTTCTCCTTGATCGGCCACGCTTGTCGCGCGGTCCATCATCGCCTCGCTTTGGGCGAGGCCGTTCGTGGGCAACAGGCGATGCTCACGGGCAAGCCCCGTCTCAAACAGGAAAACATGACGTATCGTCGCCGCGTCTTGACCGGGTCGGAAAGCAGGGAAGCCACGTTTGGACCATCCTAGCTCCCTTTTCCCTCGCGCCCCCGAAAACTGTTCTCGACACGGATGCCGGCCAGGATCGCGGCGGGTCGGCCGGATGCATGCAAGGGATGTTGCATAGCTCCGAGATTCCGAACGGGGAGATATTTTCCCCTCGCGCCCCTCTTCCATGGAAAGCCGACTCCTGTTTCGTTGAGGTGGGTTCGCGCGAGACCATCGCGTTCCTTCGCGCCTACATTCCTTGGGGGGCCGCCAAGCCTGGACCCCAGCGCTCGCTATCTGATCATTCACCACCACCGCCCACCCCTGAAGGGGGTGGGCGGTGGTGGTGAATGTCTCGATACGATCTTGGTCCTGGCTGCCGAGCGGCTCCCCTCGGCACTATACGGGCCAAGCGCAGCGACCCCGCCGGGAGGCTCAACTATCGTCGCGCGGATGAGCGTCGCGCTCCCGAGCGAGCCCGGGAGCCGGAGACGATCATCGTACCAGATCATTCGGACGGCTATGCAGCTTTCCGACTGATCTACCTGTTGGCGGAAACCCTGACGCCGCCAAGTAAGACTCCGTTCGACGGGAGCGCGAGGGAAGGATGGTAGTCCGGGACGTTACCGTGAACGCTTATCGGTCGCAGTCCGACGACAGAAACGGCGAAAGACGCGGTTTTTCCTCACCGTAGCTGACGCCGCGCTAAGATGGGCCGAGGGAGGAGTGCTCCCGGCATGAATGCCCCTTGTGATGCAAGCCATCTCTGCCCGCGAAGCCGGGCTGTTATGGTGGAGCCTCGCTCCCGTCCGGCGTCAAGGGCCGGGCGGGAGCGAGCGCGCATTCACGGCGACGACGTCCCTTCCATGCTGACTTCGCTATCATGCTCGGAGGGCTGCAAGGCTGCCGGAGCCAGCGAGCCTGCCGCCGACGCGTAGATTCCCACGGGCCTTACGCAATCGCGCTTGCGACCGTTCTTGCCCGGCCTGTTATAAATCTCGATGACGCGGGTGCGCAGCATCAGGTCAATGACGCTCTCGATGTCCTGCCTGTGGATCTTCCCGTCGGCTCCGAGTTCCCCGGCAATCGCATACCCGAACCAGTCAGGGGAGTTGGCGCTGTAGACATATTGCGTCTCTAGGCCGCCCAGCGCGTCGAGTGCCGCCGAGACGATGTCATCGAGCCCGTACTGCTCGATCTCCGGGGCGAACGGCTCGACCACGCCGACGATATCGCCGGGATTCTTCGGATCGGGATCGTTCCCGATCGCGACCGAGGAGAGCTTGATGTAGTTGGCGGCGCTCTCGCCCGAGTTGTTCTGCTTGGTCGCCCTGATCGCCACATAGCGGTGGGCACCGCCATCCCTGACTCCGAGCCTCTCGGTGTCCTTGGTGCCCATCTGCGAGAGGTTGCGGACATGCCGCGCGGCCGCTGCAAGCGAACTCGCTCCGCGGCTGGCGTCGGCGCTGTCGCTGCTGCCGCCCTTTGAGGCATGGTGCACGAGGTGGACGGCGCATTTGCCCTGCTCGGCGATCCGCGCCCAGGCCTTCACCATCATGTCGATACCAGTATTGTCGTTCTCAGAGACCGAGTGGGTCGAAATGAACGGATCGACGATGATAACGTCGATCTTGCCGGCGATGCTGTCGACGAGGCTCCGGACCAGCGGCTCGTTAACCTCCAGCCGCGCCTTGTCCGTTCCGCTGGAGAGGTTGATGCGGTTCGCGCTGCGTCCCGAGTTCACGAACAGCCGCCCCTTCAACGCTTCGTGGTCGAGCTTCTGCGCCATGGCCGCGGCCTTGATCCGGCGGTCGATCTCGTCAATTGGCTCCTCGCCGTTGTAGATCCACACCCGCAGCGGCTGGAGAGGCTTCTCGATGAATGCCGCGCCAGAGGCCATCGCCACGGCCTCGGCGATGCATAGCGACGTCTTGCCCGTGCCACCCGCGGCGATCGTGAGCGTGACCTGATGCCGCTGATAGGCAGGACCGAATAGAAATTCACGCATCCGCAGCTTCGCTCCTTTCAGGGCACGATAAGGTTGGGGAACCAGGAAGGCCGGACCGGCCACATCAGGAGGAGGCGAAGCTGGGTTGGAAACAGACATAGCGGAGCCAGCATTCGAACCGCCGGATAGGGTTGGCTTGTGCATGGTTTGGACAACTCTCGGATAGGGGGAGGAGACGGCGGCCCGCGAGCGCGCCGGTAGAGCCGCGCTGTTCCCTCTCCCGCGAGGCCGGGCTACAGCGCGGAATGGTCTGGCGACGGTGTTTCAAGAGCAGGGCGAGGACTAATCGCTCGAGGGAGGAACCCGTCGCCTGACGAAATCGAACCAGATCGAGCGCTTTGGTGAGCGCCAGCGTCCGCGTCGCGGCTCCGACCCGACGCCGGCTACAAAATTCCCCTCTCGACACGCCGGGTTTCGCATTGGCTCGATCCCATGCCGGATCGCGATCGCGTCGTGCCCGTCGTCGAACCTCGCATGCCAACGGAGCTCTGGGGTTCCATCGGGGTTGAGGAGGCCGGTCTCCCGGAGCAGTTCGTGATCGGCGTCGCATGAACGCAACGCCTCCTCCAGGGCTCCGACTTGGGCAGCACGCCCCGCCTCCCGAGCCGCCGCCATTGCAAGCGCGTCGCTCAGTTGCTTCTGGCCCCAGTTTAACCAGCCCGGGACGTCGATAGGCGTGGCGCGAGCCGTGCGGCTCGTAGGGTACGGATGCCAGGTTCTTTTAAAATGCATGACATCGCCCCACCTTCATGGCTCAGTGGCCGCCCCTGCTCGGCGGCGCCTCAGTCGCCCACGATTACGCAGGTCGGGTGCCGTAAGGTCGATTAACGTTTGCGTTCCATTATGGGCGCAAGGCGTTCCACTTTGCGCGCCGGCAGATCGAAAACATGGCTCACGACACCCTCAGCAAATCACCTCGAATTGATCGAATGAACTGGGACGACCTGCGGCTGTTCGCGCTGGCCGCCGAGGAACGTAGCATCCGGCGAGCTGCCGCGCGGGCGGGCGTCGGGGCGGCGACCTTGTTCCGGCGCATCGGCGAATTGGAGAAAGAACTTGGTGCCAAGCTGCTCAACCGGTTGCCAGAGGGCGTTTCTCCAACTCTCTTTGGCCAACGGGCATTGGCGCTGATCGATCAAATGGCCGTTCCAGTACACGGCCTTGATCAGTTGGCAGCAGAAGTCCGCGGAGACCGCGCCTTCGTGTCGATCACGGTGACGCAAGGCCTCGGCGTAAACTGGCTCGTCCCGAACGCCGCAGCCTTTCACAAAGCAAACCCCACGATCGGCCTGGATTTCCGCATCGCCAATGGCGTCGCCGACATCCTGAGGTTCGACAGCGATCTCGGGATTCAGATGACGCCTCCCACCGCGCCGGACCTCGTGGCAGGAAAGCTGGGCCGCATGCATTTCGAACTATTCGCCTCACAGGCCTATCTGGATCTGCATGGGTGCCCCGCCGACCTCGCCGGACTCAGGCGGCACCGCTTCGTCGAGCAACTCGACGGCCATGTCGAAGAAGGGCACGTCGCCAACGTCCTGGGAGAGCTCCGCAACGAGCAGGTAGCAGCAAGGGTCCTGGGGAGTTGCGGGGCGATCCGGGCGATAGAAGCTGGGATCGGTATTGGAGCGTTGCCAAATTATTCGGTCGCGTTTGGCAACAAGGTAGTTCCCCTGAACCTGCCTGTGACCAAATACAGGGACATCTGGCTGACCTACAGGTCGGATGCTCGCGAGCGGGCGGCGGTGACTACGACAATCGCCTGGCTAAAGTCGCTGTTCGATCCACGTCGCTGGAAATGTTTCAGGGATGAGTTCGTGCCGTCAAAGGACGTTGGGCCTATGCCTTTCGGTAACTCAGGCTGATACTCTAGGTTTTCAAAGTTCTTCGCCACTGCGGTGCGCGTGTTGTCGTAAAGCACCGATACCGGCACGCCCCCGAATAAGCCGAAGGCCGAGACGTGCCCGTCCAGGAGCACTTCCGTCGCCTCGCTCGGGCACGCCTTCACGAAGCAGGCGTCCCACAGCGGCAGGGCCAGGCAAAAGAAGTGGAGCTTTTGCCGCACCCCGCCGATTGGGCGCCGCATCGCCTGCGGGAAGCAGGCTGCGGAATTCACCGCATGTCTGAAACAGCGGCCTCTATGAGGCTGTGAGCCCAGGATTCACAACGGAGACCAACGATGGATGAGGATCTGAAGACCGACTACCGCATGCTGGTCTACCAGCACGCCATGGCGCTCACGACCTATGCCAAGATGTCGAACGCGGACGCAAAGGCCCGCGCGGTCGACCTCGCGCGCAGCATCTTCGGCGACGATCCGGAGTTCAACGTGGCCTTCCACGCGCCGGAGGAGCACGAGGACTAGGCCGAAGCGCTGGGAGCCGATTTATGTGCAGCGAGCCGCAAGCGGGAATCGGTCCTCTTTCAGCATCTTGACCGCCTGCAACTCGCGCTGAAGCCTGAGCAGACGCGTCGCGTCGTGCGCCTCGAGGAGCTGGCTAACCAGCGAAGCCGCGGTGGCGAAGGCGACGGAGAAGCCCTTCTGACAGGTGGCAAGAGCCCGAGCGCGAGAGCGACATGGGTCTTGCATGTATTTCGGCGTGCAAGTTAGGGTCTGACGCAGTTCTGCTGACGCTTGGGGTCATTGCGCGCCGATCAGACGGGCTTGGAGGAGATCGATCTTTCCGCGGCCGTACATTTGGCGTTTGACGAGCTTGAGCCGGGTGATCTGGCCCTCGGTTTGACCGTTCGACCAGGCGGAGAGGATCGCTGCTCGCACCGCGGCCTCGTCTCGTCGGACGCCGTTCGCCAGCGAAGCGACTAGGCTTTGGGAGGCGCTCTCGATCCAGGAAGCCAAAGGCTCGGCCCGCCTCGACCTGATCATGGCGTGGAAGCCGGCGATGATCTCGCGGGCCTCGACCAAGGCCGGCACGCCGGTCTCGATCGCGGCGATCGTAACAGTTTCGGCCTTCGTGAGATGGTCGCGACCGGTGGTCATCAACCTCGCGATGGTCCGGGCCGACGGGACACGTGCGAGACTGCTTGCGTCCGCTTTCTCAGCGCGCCGGCGGCGAGTTGCCCATTCGGAGACAACTGATCCGCCCCCGCCGAGAGGTCCAGGTTGAATGTTAGTGTGCGGTTGGCCTCGGCGCCAACGCGGTCGGCTCAGCCGGTCTGGATAGCGCAGCCGCCCGCGCGGTCATGGCGGGCACGAAGACCTCCGGCGCGGGAGGCTTGTATCCGAGCGAGCCATGCGGGCGTACGGTGTTGAAGTGCCGCCGCCAGCTCTCAACGATGATCTTCGCCTCGGCGAGAGTGTAGAAGATCTCGCCGTCGAGCAGTTCGTCCCGCAGCCTGGCATTGAACGACTCGATGAAGCCGTTCTCCCAGGGGCTGCCGGGCGCGATGTAGGCGGTCTTCGCGCCAACCGCGCCGATCCAACCCTGTACGGCCTTGGCGACGAACTCGGGGCCGTAGCACATTGGGAAGAGGCTCGACCGTTGGCTGACGGCGCGCGAAGCCTTGCGTAGCGCAGCGCGCCGTCACGGCGGTCATGGCCGGCCAACAGGTCTCTAAAGTGAGGTTGTCGAGACAACACTTTGGAGCGAGGCCAACCATGACCAAGCGCTTTTCTACTCCCACCGGCACCGTGCTGGTAGCGATCGACATGTCCAAGCATCGTCAGGAGGTCCTGATCGAACGACCGGAAGGCGGCCGCCGCCGGCGGATGACCGTGTTGGCGACCAAGCCGGACTACGACCGCCTGGCTGCTGAGCTTTCCGCGATCGGACGCCCGATCATCGTCGGCTTCGAGGCGACCGGAAACTACCATCGCACGCTCGCTTATCGGCTGCTGACGGCAGGCTTCGAGCTGCGGCTGATCTCCTCGGTCGCACTCGCGCGGACGCGAGAGGCTCTGCACAACGGCTGGGACAAGAACGATCCCAAGGATGCCCAGGTGATCCTGCACATGCTGCGGATCGGCGCCACGCAGGCCTATGTCGATCCGCTGGCGGCCGGCATCAACGATCTCCAGGAGTTGTCGAAGACGCACGAGACGATCTCGAAGACCAAGACCCAGACCTGGCACCGCATTCTGACGCACTACCTGCCGCTGTATTTCCCGGAGATTGGCCGCTTCGCCGGCAATAGCCGGTCGGATTGGTTCCTGGCACTGATTGAGCGCTTCCCGACGCCCGGCAGCATTACCGCACTGGGGCGAGAGGCCTTCGCACTCGAGGCCTGGCCTTTGGTCGGCCGCAAGGTCTCCAAGGCACGGCTGATCAACGACATCTACCAGACGGCCTGCACATCAATCGCATTGCCTGTGCCGGAGGACAGTGCGGCGATCACGATGTTCCGGATGATCATCGCCCAGGCGCGAGGCCTGATCCGGGAGCGCAACCGGATCGAGGAGATCGCGCAGGCCACGCTGGCCGACCATCACGATTATCAGTTGCTGCGGCGGATTCCGGTGTGTTTCAGCGCCGAAGCATGCCCCAACCTCAAGCGGCATATAAGCCATTCAATTTAAAAGGTTATCCGCATTTAGAGATGGGGCGATCGGCGCCGGGCGCAACCCCGTCGCTGGGCGGCAAAATGCCATTCAAGTCAGCGCGTTAAAGGCAGAATTCGCCGGGTCAATCTTCGGCGCTTACTCACACCCAGAGCGGGCACAACTAACGTCCGCTATTGGGCAGGGCAAAGCTGGCCTATTCCAGATGATCAGAAGGCAAGGGCCTTCCGCATCGACTAGCCGAAGAACACTTCGCGGGTGATGATGATCGGCAGGTGACCGTCGGGAAGGAAGTTCGGCTCATCAGCGCGGGTCGCGACATATTCCGCGGTCAGCGTGCCGGCTTTCATGTCGGCCGTCGAATCGAACCAGGTGATCGCCAGGCCATCATAGACATGCTCACCGGTCTCGCATTGTGAGAGGGCGAGGTGGTTCTGCTCATAGCGCCGCAGTACGGGGATGGTGGCGGCAAGCGGTCCATGGATGCTGCGCCAATAGTCCCGGAAAGGCGCCAGAGGCATGCCGGGCCGGCGGTTGACGAATTCGATGTTCTTGACGGCGGGCTCCGGCGCCGGGCCGTCCTTGATGACATGGACGTCGACGGCCATCCGCACCAGCCGGGATGGATCGACGAGCGGAACCACATCCGCCGCGACCCGGCGCGCGGCCTCGCTGGCGTCATGGGTCGCGACGGCGGCGTCATCGTCGAACCAGGCTTCGCTGATCCCGTCGAACAGCAGCTCCCCCTTGGCGTAGCCCTTTTCCAGCGCATGGGACTGCACATAGCGCCGCACGCCGGGGGCTGCGGCGGCGAGCGGGCCGTGCTCCTGCGACCAGCGACGCTGGAACTCCTGCACCGAGAGGCCGGGCGCCCGTTTCAAGAGGGTGACGATCTTGCGCATCGCTCAGGCTCCGGACTTGGGACGGTCGAGGCGGGCGCGGCGCTGGAGCCACCAGCCGAAGGCCTGCGGCCAGGCGTTCCAGCCCGTCTCGCCGGCAAGCGCCACCGTCGCCTTGGCCGCCCAGTTGGGGTCGAACAGCATCTCGCGACCGAGCGCGATCAGGTCCGCCGCCCCCTCCTGCAGGATGGCCTCCGCCTGGGCGGGGTCGCGGATCAGGCCGACGGCCATGGTCGCGATGTCCGCCTCTTTGCGCACGCCCTCCGAGAACGGCACCTGGAAGCCGGGCGCGCGTGCCGGCAGGCCGTATTCGCGTGGCACCCGCATGCCGCCGGTCGAGCAGTCGACGAGGTCGATGCCGACACCCTTCAGCGCCCTGGCGAAGGCGATCGTGTCCGCGAGGCCCCAGCCATAATCGACGCCGTCGATCGCCGAGACCCGGACGAACATCGGCCTGTCGCTCGGCCAGGCCTGCCGCAGGGCCTGGGCGAGCCTCAGTGGGAAGCGCATGCGGTTTTCGAGCGAGCCGCCATATTGGTCGTTTCGCTTGTTGCCGAGCGGGGAGAGGAAGCCGTGCAGCAGATAGCCATGGGCGCAATGCAGCTCGATCACGTCGAAGCCGGCGGCCTCCGCCCGCTGCGCGGCCGCGCAATAGTCTCCGATCAGGGCTCCCATGCCGGCCTCGTCGAGGGCGGCCGGCGTCTCGTAGCCGGCATCGAAGGCCTCGTCCGACGCTGCGACCAGCGGCCAAGCATCTTCGCCCCGTGCCGCGAGGTCGGTCGCGCCGAGCGGCCCGTAGCCGTGCCAGGGCCGCTGGCTCGCGCCCTTCGCGCCGCTATGGCCGAGCTGGATGCCGGCGGCCGCGCCGTAGGAGTGGAGGAAATCGGTCAGGCGCCGGAAGGGGGCGATCTGCTCGTCGCGCCAAAGGCCGAGGCAGCCGGGCGTGATCTTGCCCTGCTCGGTGACGGCCGTCGCCTCGGTCATCACCAGCCCGGCGCCGCCGAGCGCGAAGCGGCCGAGATGCACGAGATGGAAGTCGCTCGGCATCCCGCCATCGGCGCTGTAGGTCGCCATCGGCGAGACGACGATGCGGTTCCTGAGCTCCAGCCCGCGCAGGGCGAGCGGTCGCAGCAGCAGCGGCAGGGCGGGCGCCGCGTCGCTTGCGGTCGTGACGGCCTGCATCAATAGGACCTCGGCAGGCCGAGATCGTGCTGGGCGACGTAGTTCAGGATCATCTCCTCGGAGACGGGCGCGACCCTGAATAGGCGCGCATCGCGCCACAGCCGCTCGACATGGTACTCCTTGGCGTAGCCCATGCCGCCGAGCGTCTGGATCGCGCGGTCGGTGGCGAGGCCAGCGGCCTGGCCGGCCATGTACTTCGCCATGTTGGCCTCGGTGCCGTAGGGCTTGCCCTGGTCGTAGTAGGTCGCGGCCTTGTGGTTCATCAGCCGCGCGCATTCGAGCTGGATCTGCGCCTCGGCCAGCGGGAACTGGATGCCCTGATAGGAGCCGATCGGGGCGTTGTTGAAGACCTTGCGCTCGCGGGCGTAATCGGCGGCGAGCTTGATCGAGAGCTCCGCCGTCGCGACCAGGCCTGCGGTGGTGACAATGCGCTCGGTGTTGAGCACGTCGAGCAGCTGGCGGAAGCCGCCGTCGAGCGTGCCTACCAGCTCATGCGGCTCGACCCGCACATTATCGAGAAAAACCGAGCTGGAGGGCAGGGTGTTGGTGCCGACCTTGTCGATCGCCTGATGGGTCAACCCCGCGCGCTCGACATCGATCAGGAAGAGGCTGATGCCGTCGGTCTTGCGGCTGACCTCCTCCAGCTTCTTAGTGCGGGCGACGATGAGGATCTTGGTGGCCTGCGGCACGGCCGTGATCCAGATCTTCTGGCCGCTGATCCGCCAGCCGTCGCCATCGGCCTTCGCGAAGGTCTTGATGGCGAGCGAGTTGGTGCCCGCATCCGGCTCGGTCAGAGCCATCGCGAACATCGCCTTGCCGGCGACGAGCGCCGGCAGCAATTCGCGCTTCATCGCCTCGGTGCCGAAATTGCTGATCGTGACGCCGCCGAACACCGGGTTGCACATGAACATCTGGCTGAGCGTCGAGCCGCCGCCGGCCGCGCAGAGCGCCTCGATCGCCATGGCGACCTCGGTCATGCCGAGGCCGGCCCCGCCATATTCCTCGGGGATCGCGATGCCGCAGAGGCCGGCGTCGCAGATCTCCTGCCAGATCGCCGAGGGAAAGGCCTTCTCGGCGTCGAGCTCGCGCCAGTAGTCGAGGCCGAACTTCTCGCCGACCCGTCGCGCGGTCTCGATGAGCATGGTCTGCTCGTCGCTGCGGTCGAAATTCATGTCTGGCTCCCTTGGGGCGCCGGCTGGCGCAGCAGCGGCAATGAGTGTTCGAGCGTCGTCACGACGAGGTCGAGGAAACGGGCGGCGCGCACGCCGTCGATGACGCGGTGGTCGCAGGACAGGACGAGGCCGAGCTCCTGCCGAAGCGTCGGCTGGCCTTGCGCATCCGGCCGGAAGACGGGCTTCACCGCCGCCACGCCGAGGATCGCGGATTGCCCGGGATTGATGATCGAAACGAGGTGTGAGGCGCCATACATGCCGACATTGGAGACGCTGATCGCGCCGCCCTCGCAATCGGCCGCGCTCAGCCGGCCTTCGCGCGCCCTGGCCACGAGTCCGGCGCAGGAGGAGGCGACGGCGTCGAGATGCTGGACCCCTGCATCGCGTAGCACCGGCACCATCAGCCCACGCGGACTGTCCACCGCCATGCCGACATCGCTGCCCGCGAGCGTGACGATGTCGCCCTCGTCCCAGACCGCGTTGATCTCGGGCTGGGCCAGGAGCGCGCGTCCCACCGCCGTCATGATGAAATGCGTGATGCTGAGGCGCTGCGGCATGCCGGCCGCGTTCAGCTCCTCCCGCATGGCCAGCAGGGCGGTGATGTCGGCCTCCGCCATCACGTAGAAGTGCGGGATCGTCTGCTTCGCCTGCGAGAGCCGTCGCGCCACAACCTGCTCGACCGCAGTCGCCGGGCGGCGCTGGCTGTCGGCCTTGCGGGCGGCGGCGCCTGCGGCATGGCTTGCGGCCGGGGCGGCGGCGAGCGCAGCCTCGACATCCTTCAGCTTGATGCGGCCATGCGGCCCCGAGCCGGCAACGCGATCGAGCGCGACGCCATTCTGGCGGGCAACGCGCCGGGCGAGCGGGGTGGCGACGATGCGCGCGCTGCTGCCGCCGGACGGGCGTGCCTCGACCGTGGGGGCAGCCATGGGCGCCGGCTGCGGCCTGGCCTCGCCAGCCGCGACGGGCGCTGGTGCGGGGCCGCTGCCAGAGGCGGCAGCCGTGCCATCCGCCCAGGTGGCGAGCGTGGCGCCGACCGGCACGGTCTCACCCTCGGGGACCAGGATGGCGTCGATCTGGCCGGCGCGCTCCGCCTCGATCTCGGTCGCGATCTTCTCGGTCTCGATGACGAAGAGCACATCGCCGGTCGCGACCGTGTCGCCTGGTCCGACCCGCCAGGAGGCGAGCAGGCCCTCGGTCATGGTCAGACCGAGCTTGGGCATGACGATCGCGGCAGAGGCGCTCATCTCAGGCGCCCTTGAACTGCGCGGAGCGCTTCTGGAGGAAGGCCTGGCAGCCTTCGTGAGCGTCCTGCGTATCGAGCACGAGGCCGATCATCGCCTGCTCGTGACGCAGCGAGGAAGGCAGCGGCATGTCGAGGCCGTCGCTCATCGTGCGCTTGAGCAGTTTCAGCACCAGAGGCGACTTGGCAGCGATGGTCTCTGCCAGCGCGAGCGCCTGCGGCAGCACCTCGGCGTCGGGCACGACGCGGTTGATCAGGCCGAGCTTCTCGGCCTCCGTGGCATCAATGCGGGAGCCGGTGAACATCAGCTCCTTGGCCTTGCAGAGCGGGATCTGGCGGATCAGCCGCTGCGAGCCGCCGGCGCCCGGGAAGAGGCCGAGATTGATCTCCGGCAGGCCGAGCTTGGCGGAGACCGCGGCGATACGGATGTCGATGCAGAGCAGAAGCTCCGTGCCGCCGCCCAGCGCCCAGCCGTTCACGGCCGCGATGGTCGGCTTGTCCAGCGTCTCGATCCGGCGAAAGACGCTGTGCAGACGCTCGCCCAGTTCCAAGTAGTGCGGCAGCCCCTGGCGGCTGTCGAGATCGGCGATGTCTCCGCCGGCGACGAAGGCGCGTTCGCCCGCGCCGGTGAAGACGATGACCCGGACCTGATCGTCCGCCGCGGCGCGCACCACGGCTTGGTCGAGCGCGGCCAGCGTCGCCATGTCGAGGGCGTTCAGCGTCGAGGGACGATTGATCGTGATCAGCGACACCGCATCGCGGCGTTCGTAGAGGATGCTGTCCGACATTTCGGGCGTTCCAGACATGACGAGTTCCTTCAGGCGAGCGTGCGGCGCACGGCTGCGGCGACGCGCTCCGGAGAGGGGAGGTAGGCTGTCTCCAGCCCCTTGGAGAACGGCACCGGCATGAACGGCGCAGCGACGCGCAGGATCGGCCCGTCGAGCTCGTCGAAGCCGATATCGGCCATGCGGGCGACGATCTCGGCGCCGACGCCGAAGGCCTCGACCGCCTCATGCACGACGACGAGCCGGTGGGTGCGCGATAGCGACGCCAGCACGGTCGCCTCGTCCCAGGGCTGGATGCTGCGCAAGTCGACAATTTCGGCCTCGATGCCTTCCTCGGCGAGCTGCTTGGCTGCGCTCAGTGCGGTGTGGACCGCGGCGCCATAGGCGACGATCGTGGCGTCGCGGCCTTCGCGCAGGATAGCGGCTCGGCCGAGCGGCAGAACGGCTGCATCGTCCGGCACCTCGCCCTTCATCGCATAGAGCGCCTTGTGCTCGATGAAGACGACCGGGTCCGGATCGGCGATGGCCGCGCGCAGCAGACCATAGGCGCTGGCCGGGTCCGACGGGCAGACCACCTTGAGTCCCGGCACATGGGCGAACCAGGCTTCTAGGCATTGCGAATGCTGCGGGCCGGCGCCGAGGCCGCCGCCATGGGGCGTGCGCAGCACCATCGGCACCGAGCGCTGGCCGCCGAACATGAAGCGGGCCTTGGCGGCCTGGTTCACCAGCGCGTCCATTACCAGCGTGGTGAAGTCCATGAACATGATCTCGGCGACCGGCCGTAAGCCGCTCAGCGCGGCGCCGACCGCGGCGCCGGCCAGCGCCGCCTCGGAGATCGGCGTATCGAGCACCCGGTCCGCACCGAAGCGGTCGCGCAGGCCGCGGCTCGCGCCGAAGGAGCCGCCGGCCTCGCCAACATCCTCGCCGAGCAGGATCACGCTCGGATCGGCCGCCATCGCATCGGCCAGCGCCTGGTTGATCGCGCGCAGATAACGCATCTCGGCCATCAGGCACTCTCCTGCATGGCGACGGCGCCGGTGTAGACATCGGCCTGCGCCGCCTCGAAGCTCGGCATCGGCGCCGCGCGGGCCGCTTCGACCGCCGCCTCGATCCGGGCTGCAATCTCGTCGGCGATGTCGGTAAGCGCGCTCTCGCCGACACCCAGCGCCTTGAGTTGCCCCGCTGCGACCTCGAGCGGGTCGCGCGCGCTCAGCCCAGCGAGCTCGTCCGGGTCGCGGTATTTCTGGGCATCGCCCTCGAAATGCCCGCGCACGCGCGTCGTCATGCATTCCAGCACGCGCGGGCCGTCCCGGCGAACCTCGGCGACGATTCGCGCCGCATGTTCTGCGACCACGGCGACGTCGTTGCCGTCGATCACGACATGCGGGATGCGATAGGCGGCGGCGAGGTCCTTCAGGTTGAAGGCGAGCTGCTTCGAGGTCGGCAGGAACTCGCCCCAGCCATTGTTCTCGCAGACGAAGAGCAGCGGCAGCTTCCACAGCGCCGCCATGTTCAGGCATTCATGCATCAGCCCCTCGGCCAGCGCGCCGTCGCCGAAGAAGGCGACGGCAATCGCCCCGTTCTTCTGCGTCTTGTGCGCGAGCGCGCTGCCGAGTGCGATCGATGCGCCCGCGCCGACGATGCCGTTGGCGCCGAGCATGCCGACCGACATGTCGGCGACATGCATCGAGCCGCCGCGACCACGGCAGAGCCCGGTCTCGCGCGCCAGCAATTCGGCGAAGAAGCCGTCGAGCGAAAGTCCCTTGGCGATGGCGTGGCCATGGCCGCGATGCGTGGAGGCGATGGTGTCCTCGGGCGTCAGCGTGGACATGACGCCGGCCGAAACCGCCTCTTGCCCGATGCTGAGATGGATGAAGCCGGGCACTTCGCCATCGGCGAACATCTTGCTCAGCCGCTCCTCGCTGCGGCGGATGAGCACGAGCGAGCGGTAGAGCGCGAGCAGCTCGGCTGCCGCATTATGGCCCGTGCCGGCCTCTCCGCGCGCTGTCCTCGGTGTTGCTTGCTCACTCATGACGCTCTCGATCCCGATGCGGCAGCATTAGCATGATATGATTTATGAGTCATGATTCATTTTATTCGAGGCGGAATACGGCCGTGCACTGCTTCGCCTGATCCGGAAAAGCCGTCAGGCGGCGGCGCGTCTCGGTTCGATGGCCGTGAACAGCCCGATGAAATCCTCGATCCGGCCGCCGGGCAGCGCATCGACGGCGCGCTCGATCCGCTCGAACAACTCGCCGGGAAGACCCTGTTCGGCGCCGGTCTGGGTCAGGAGTTCGCGCAAGGTCGCGCGGTCGAAGGCATAGTCGGTCGGCGTCATGCGCTGCTCATGGACGAGTGTGTCGCCCGCAGCGGTGTCCGCCTCGATGACGGCGCTGAGGATCGGCACCTTCGGATCGGTGATCAGCGTCGTCCGCGCGACCAGTCCGTTCACGGTGGCGTCGTCATAGGTCGTCATGTGTCGCGTGCTCGGAACGCCGCGCAGGAGCGTCGTCGCGATGCAGAAGGGGATGCTCATCAGCGTGCCGGAGATCGAGCTGAACGGCCCGGTCGCATCCATACCGGCATAGCCGGTCTCATAGGGGTTCATCCGCACCCGGACGGCCTTGATCTCTCTACCGTTAAGTGTCTCGCGAAGCGCCAGCGCGCCGGTCACCGGCGTCTGGTTGAAGGCGCAGACCGGGTAGGGCTTGAAGGTCACGCGCAGGATCGACCAGTCCCGGCCGAGGCGGGAGGCGAGGTCGGCCGGGATCTCTGCGCCGGCGAAGCAACGGACGAAGCCGGCGCGCCCCTCGAAGGCATGCGGCGCCGAGACCGAGCCGGCCGCGGCGAGTTCGGCCGCGATCAGCCCGTTACGGGCGACGACGCCGACCTGATAGCGCCACTCATCCGTGCCGTCGGCGAAGGATTGCAGGACACCGCCCGTGAAGGACACCGCATTGGCCAGTGCAGCGGCGAGCTTGTCCTCGTCCAGCTCTATCAGCTTTCCGGCCGCTGCTGCGGCCGCGATGCAGCCATAGGTCGCCGAGGAGCGGAAGCCGGCGGGCGTGGTGCGGCCGGCGAAGGCGTTCTCGAACAGCCCGCCGGCCTCGTAGCCGGCGACGAGGGCCGGGATCAGCCGCGACAGCGGGTAGCCGCGCGCCTCGGTCATGGCGAGCAGCATCGGGATCAGGATGGTGCCGAAATGGGCGGCGCCGCAGGTGTCCTCCTGGGCGCGGCCGTGGAACAGCGCGCTGTTGGCGAGACAGGCCGCGCCGATCGTGCTGCGCCGGCCGTCGCCGAACAGGGTCGCGCCCGTCGCAACCTCGCCGTCGAGTGCGATCGCGGCCTTGCGCGCGACCGGCGCATAGGGCGTGTCGAAGCCGTTGACGGCCATGCCCAGAGCGTTGACGAGGCAGGCGCGCGCCTTGTCGGCGACCTCGGCGGGAAGCGTCGTCGCCTCCAGCCCGGCGATGAAGCGGGCAATGTCTTGCGTCAGTGTCGGCATGCGTGTCTCCCTCGAAGATCAGAGCGCGAGGTAGCGCTGGCGGACGTCGTCATTGGCCTTCAGTTCCGCGATCGAGCCGCGGAAGACGATCTGGCCCTTGTCGATCACGGTCGCATCGCTGGCGAGGCCGAGGCAGAAATGCATGTTCTGCTCGGCGATCAGGATGGTGACGCCGGTCTTGCGCAGGGTGCGGATCAGTTCGCCGATGCGCTGCACGATGATCGGTGCGAGGCCCTCGCTCGGTTCGTCCAGAAGCAGCACCGACGGGTTGCCCATCAGCATGCGCGCGATCGCCAGCATCTGCTGCTCGCCGCCGGAGAGCCTGCCCGCCATGCGCTGGCGCAGCGGCGTCAGCAGCGGGAAGACCTCGTAGATCCGCTCCAGGCTCCATTCGTCGCGCCCGTCCGGGCCGGGCTTGCACGCGATCAGCAGGTTGTCCTCGACGCTGTGCTCGGGGAAGACCTGCCGGTCCTCGGGTACGAAGCCGAGGCCGGCGCGGGCCATCTCATAGGGTTTCTGCCGGGTGCGATCGTTGCCGAACAGCTTGACCGTGCCGCGCTTCGGCGGGGCGAGACCGGCGATGGCCTTCATGGTGGTGCTCTTGCCGGCGCCGTTACGCCCGAGCAGAGCCATGGTCTGGCCTTCCTGGATCGCGAAATCGACCCCGAACAGGATCTGGCTCGCGCCGTAGAACACGTCGACGCCGGCGACTTCGATGACGGTGCGCGCGCTCATGCCGCGGCCTCATGTTCGGTGCCGAGATAGGCCTCGATCACGGCGGGGTTGGTGCGGATTTCCTGGGGCGTGCCCTCGGCGAGGACGCGGCCATAGCTCAGCACGCGGATCGAGGGAGCGATGCGGAAGACGATGTCCATGTCGTGCTCGATGAAGACGACGGTGATCTTCTGGCGCTCCCACAGCTCGCGCACCTTCTCGATCACCCGCCAGCGCTCCTCCGGGCCCATGCCGGCCGTCGGCTCGTCGAGCAGCAGGACCTTCGGCTCCAGGACGAGCGCGAGTGCAATGTCGAGCAGCTTCTGGTCGCCATGCGAGAGGTTGGCGGAGAGGATGTCGCGCTTGGCGGTCAGCCCGACCATCTCGATGCAGTGGGCGGCATGGTCGCGCGTCGAGGGCAGCGGAAAGCGCGCTCCGAGCCTGCCGGACTGGCGGTGATGGGCGCTGACCGCCGCCAGCATCGTCTCCTCGACGGTCAGCGACGGGAAGATGCTGGCAACCTGGAAGGCCCGGCCGATGCCGCGGCGCACGATCTCGCCGATGCTCAGGCCGACGATCGACTGGCCGTCGAGGCGGATATCGCCGCTATCCGGGCGGAAGGCGCCGGAAAGCAGGTTGAAGAAGGTGCTCTTGCCGGCGCCGTTGGGACCGATGATCGCGGTCAGCGAGCCGGTGGCGAAGGTCATGGTGACGTCGTCGGTCGCGCGCACGCCGCCGAAGGACTTCACGAGGTTCGTGATCTCAAGCATGCGGGCCGTTCCCGGGATCGCGGAAGCCGCCATAGGTGTGCCAGGAGGTGCCGGCCATCCAGCCGCAGTCGACGGGCACATCGATGCCCGAGAGCGCCGAGGCTTCCGGCGAGGCGACGAAGCCGACGACGCGGGCGATCTCGTCCGGTTCGACGAGCCGGCCCATCGGCACGCTGCCGACGAGATTGGTGACGTCGCGCTCGCCCTTGTCGATCGCCTCCTGCAAGGCGGCCGTCCGGGTGAAGCCGGGCGAGACCGAGTTGACGCGGACGCCGGCCGGGCCCCATTCGGCGGCGAGGCAGCGCGTGATCGAGATCACCGCCGCCTTGGCCGGAGCATAGGCGTGCAGCGCCATCGAGCGGGAACCGGCGATCGAGGCGATGTTGACGATGCTGCCGCTGCGCCGCGCCAGCATCGCGGCGCCGAAGACGACGCAGCCGAGATAGGTGCCGCGCTGGTCGATATGGACGACATGGTCCCAGACCGACATCGGCAGTTCGGTCGGCCGCAACGGCGGCTGCAGCACGCCGGCGCTGTTGACGACGATCCCGACCGGGCCGATCTCGCTCTCGATGCGGGCCGCGACGGCCTTGAGCCCGGCCTCGTCGCCGACATCGCCGAACAGGGCGTTCCCGCCGATCTCGCTGGCGACGGCCTCGGCCCTCGCCATGTCGCGGTCGAGCACGACGACCTTGTGCCCGCGCCGCGCCAGCTCGCGGCAGCAGGATGCGCCGATGCCGCTGGCCCCGCCGGTGACGACGGCGATGATCGCCTCGCTCATGTCGCAACCCCTTGCATCTTGTCTGCGCCGGCGGCCTTGTCGCCGCCTGCCTGGGCGCGGGTCCGGCGCGCGGCGCGCCAGTCCAGGGCGAAGTCCAGCAATCCCTTCCGGAGGCCGAGCGCGAAGAGCAGGATCACCGCTCCGAGCACCAGCCCGTGATGCTCCGCGACGCGGGTCACGAAGTCGTTCAGCAGGAGCAGCAGCACGGTGCCGACCATCGGGCCGAGGAAGGCGGCGGTGCCGCCGAGCATGACGATGAAGACGGCCTCGCCCGACATCGTCCAGAAGGCGAACTCGGGATAGGCGCCCGAGACGAACAGGCTCATCACGACGCCGCCGAGGCTGGCGAAGACGCCGGCCAGGACGAAGGCGGTAAGGCGGGTGCGGTAGACGTCGACGCCGAGGAAGCCGGCGCGCGTCGGGTTGTCGCGCACCATGCGCAGCGTGTAGCCGAAGGGCGAGGAGACGATGTGGCGCATCGCCAGCAGTCCGACGACGAGCAGGGCGGCGGCGAAGAGATAGAGCTGCTTCTGGTCGGCGAGGTTGATGCCGAGGAAGGAGGGGCGCGGGATGCCGCCGCGCAGGCCCTGGTCGCCGCCTGTGACCGGGGTCCAGGCGATGATCATGCTGTGGACCAGCATCTGGAAGGCGAGCGTGACGAAGGCGAAGTAGATCTCCTTCAGCCGCACGCAGATGGCGCCGACGACGAGCGCGACGATGGCCGCGACCGCCATCGTCAGCAGGATGGCGAGCGGGATCGGCATGCCCGTGCGCTGCATGATGATGCCGAAGCTGTAGGCGCCCATGCCGAAGAACAGGCCGTGGCCGAAGGAGACCATGCCGCCATAGCCCACCAGCAGGTTTAGCGAGGTCGCGAACAGGCCGAGCGCGGCGCAGCGGATGACGAAGTCGATCAGGGCGCTGCTCGTCGTGACGAGCGGCAGGGCGGCGAGGATCAGGAAGGCGGCGAGGCCGAAGAGGCCGTCGCGAAGGGCTTGGCTCTTCATCTCAGGTGGCCTCGCGTCCGAACAGGCCCGACGGCTTGACGATCAGCACGACCGCCATGGCGAGATACATCAGCGCCTCCGTGAAGAGCGGGAAGCCCAGCGCGCCGAAGGTCCGGATCAGGCCGATCAGCACGGCTCCGACCAGCGCGCCGAGGATCGAGCCCATGCCGCCGATGACGGTGACGATGAAGCTCTCGATCAGGATGGAGAAGCCCATGCCCGGCGTCAGCGAGCGCACCGGCGCCGCCAGCCCGCCGGCGAGCCCGGCCAGCAGGCAGCCCAGCGCGAAGACGCCGGTGAAGAGCAGGCCGGTGTTGATGCCGAGCACCGAGACCATCGACGGGTTGTGGGCGGCGGCGCGGATCGTCTTGCCGAAGCGCGTGCGGGCGATGGCGAGCCCCGCGACCACCGCGATGGCGAGCGCAGCCGCGATCAGGAAGAGATAGAAGGGCGGGACGATGCCGCCCATGATGAAGAGCGGCGGCACGCGGAAGGCGTCCGGCATCCCCATCGACTTGAATTCCGGTCCCCAGATGATGCGCACGAGATCGTCGAGAATGAGGACGAGCGCGTAGCAGACCAGGAGCTGCATCAGGACGTTGCCGCCATAGATGCGCTGCATGAAGAAGCGCTCGACCACGACACCGAACAGGCAGGCGCCGATGGCCGCGCCGAGCAGAGCGAGCGTGTAGCTGCCTGTGGCCTGGAACACCGTCATCGCGAGATAGGCGCCGATCATGTAGAAGGCGCCATGCGTGAAGTTCACGATCTTCATCACGCCGAAGATGAGCGTGAGCCCGATCGCGACCAGGAACAGCAGCATTCCGATGATGAAGCCGCTGGTCACCTGCGTCACCATGCAGGAGGTCGAGACCAGGCATTCGGTCAGGGCGTTGAGATCCATCGCGCGCTCATCGACAGAGGGGCGTTCAGGCCGCGCGCTCGCGCGGCCTGTCCGGGAAGTGAGGCGGCGGTCACCATCGCCGCGGCTGAGAGCTCAGGCGAAGCCCTTCGACTTCTTCCAGGCGGTCTCGAGCTCGAAGATGCGCTGCCACGGCACGCTCTTCATCTCGGGCACATAGGGTTCCTTGGGGATCGTCGTGCCCCAGCCGACGGCGTAGCCGACGATCGTCTGGTCCTCGGCGCGCATCGTGACCGTGCCGTCGGCGCCGAAGGGCGACTTGACGGTCAGGCCGCGCAGCGCCTCGGCGATCTTCTTGCCGTCGGCCGAGTTGGCCTTCTTCGCCGCTTCGGCCAGGAAGTTGATGGCGAGCGCGTTCTGCCAGGACCAGTTGGTCGGATACTCGCCATACTTGGCCTTGTAGGCGTCGCCCCAGGCGGCGTTTTCCGGCGTCGACGGGAAGGTCTTGATGTAGCGGTTGCCCGAATGGATGCCGGCCGGCAGGTTCTTCACTGCGGTCAGGGCGGTGTAGTCGGCCATGTTGACGGCGTAGAACTGCATCTGCGTGAACAGCGCATAGATCGCGGCCTGGTCGATGAAGGAGGTCAGGTCGCCGCCCCAGAGGCAGGAATAGAGCGCCTGCGGCTTAGCCTGCAGGATCTTGGTGATCGCCTCGGTGTAGTCGGGCTGGAAGATCTTCGGCCAGGCCTCGCTAATCACCTCGACCTTCGGTGCGAACTGCTTCAAGTACATCACAAACTCGGCCGTGGTGTCGCGCCCGTAGGCGTAGTCCGGCGAGCAAGTCGCCCAGCGCGTCAGGTTCTTCGCATTGGCGATCTCGGCTGCGTAGGTGCCGCCGACGACCGAATCGTGGATGCCTTGGCGGGCGCAGCGAAAGGCGTTCGGCAGCTTCAGCTTCGGATCGGCGCTGAGCGAGGAGGTTTCCGAATTGGTGTGGATGCACAGCACGCCGAGGTCGCGCGCCACCTCGTGCACGGCGAAGGCGCCGGTCGAGGCTTCGGCGTCGATCAGCAATTCGCAGCCGTCGGAGTTGACGAGCTCGCGGGCGACGCGGGCGGCCTCCTGGGGCTGCCCCTTGGTATCGCGCACGACCAGCTCGATCGTCCGGCCGCCGATGCCGCCGGCCGCGTTGACCTTCTCGATTTCCATCTGCGCCGCATTGCGCGAGGAGGTGCCGAGCTGGGCGACGCGCCCGGACAGGATCGTCGGGAAGCCGACCTTGATCGTCTTGGCCTGCGCGCTGGCGACCCACGGCATCGAGACCGTGCCCGCGGCGGCCGCTCCCGCGGCGAGGAATCCGCGCCGATTCATTGAGGTCAACGGCGTCTTGGTCATCATTCTCTCCCTGTGTTTGCCCTCGCCCTTTCCGCTTCTGCGGTGAGCGTGCGTTATTCGCCGGGAGGCATACCCGCGGCCATGTTGCGGTTGATAGTCGTGACGATGGGAGGTGACGTCAAGCGAAAAATGAATTACGAGTCATTGATCAGAAAATGACTGGGCCGACCTTCGCGGCGGGCTGGCGCGAGGGTGGAATCGAGACGGGCGGCTGACGCGAATGATCAATCTTTCAAGCTTCATCGACTTCCATGCCAGCCGCACGCCGGAGCGCACCGCCATCGTCTTCGGCGAGGCCCGGATCAGCTATGCGGCGCTCTCCGGCAGGGTCGCCAGGACCGGTGGCTGGCTGAGGGAACGCGACATCGGAGAAGGCGATGTCGTGGCGGTTCTGATGAAGAACAGCGCCGCTTTCATCGAGATCGCGATCGCGGTCGGGTATATCGGCGCGGTGTTCCTGCCGATCAATTTCCGGCTTTCGGCGGACGAGGTTGGCTACATCGTCGGGAATTCCGAAGCGAAGCTTCTGATCGCGGACGAGGAACTGGCGGCCGGCGCGGCGCTGGCCGGCAACGTCGTGCTGCTCGACGTCGCCGCCCAGTCCGACAGCACGCGGCTCGGCTCCGGAGCGGAGATCGCGGCGCGTGTCGTGCGAAAGCCGGGCGACCTGTTCCGCCTGATGTACACCTCCGGCACCACCGACCGGCCCAAGGGGGTGATGCACAGCTACGAGAACTTCTACTGGAAGTGCAGCGACCATGTCGTCGCGCTCGGGCTGAATGCCGGCAATCGCTTGCTCGTCACCGGCCCGCTCTACCATGTCGGGGCCTTCGATTTGCCGGGCATGGCCGTGCTCTGGGTCGGCGGCATGCTCTGCATCCTGCGCGATTTCTCGGCCGAGGCGGCGCTGGCGGCGATCGCTGGCGAACAGCTCGACAGCGCCTGGCTCGCCCCCGTCATGACCAGCGCCATGCTGGCGGCGGCTCCCGCGAGCGGTCTCGACCTGACCAGCCTGCGCTGGGTCATCGGCGGCGGCGAACGCACGCCGGAAGCGCGCATCCGCTCATTCGGCGAGAGCTTCCCCAAGGCCCGCTATATCGACGCCTATGGCCTGACCGAGACCTGCAGCGGCGACACGCTGATGGAAGCCGGGCGCGAGATCGAGAAGATCGGCTCCGTCGGCCGGGCGCTGGCCCATGTCGAGATCGCGATCCGCAACGAGCAGGGGCGGGAGCTGCCGGCCGGCGAGACCGGCGAGATCTGCCTGCGCGGTCCGAAGATCACCCGCGGATACTGGAAGGATCCGGCCAAGACGCAGGCGGCGTTCTTCGGCGACTGGTTCCGCAGCGGGGACATGGGCTATCTCGACGCCGACGGCTTCCTCTTCCTCACCGACCGGCTGAAGGACATGATCATCTCGGGCGGCGAGAACATCGCATCCTCGGAGGTCGAGCGCGTGATTTTCGAGTTGCCGCAGGTGCGCGAGGTCGCAGTGATCGGTGCGCCCGACGATCGCTGGGGCGAGAAGCCCGTCGCCTTCGTCGTGCTCGAGCCGGGCGCAGAGCTGTCGCTGGAGGAGCTGAGGCGTCATTGCCGGGCAAAGCTTGCGGCCTTCAAGGCGCCGCGCGACATCGTCGTTCGCGAAAGCCTGCCGCGAAACCCGTCCGGAAAGATTCTGAAAAGGCTTCTCCGGGACGAATTCCGGTCCTAAGCCAAGCACTGTCACGACGAGCGAGCCATTGACGCGCATGGTCATCAGCAAAACCAAGACGGCAACCGCCAAGCGTCCGGTCAAACTGACGCGCAGCGAGAAGAACGACGACGTCAAGCGTCGCCTGTTCGAGGCCGCCGCCAAGATGGTCGGCCGCTATGGCTATGCAGAGGCTTCCGTTGCCCGCATCACCGATGCTGCCGGCGTGGCGCAGGGCACGTTCTACAATCATTTCGAGAACCGGCAGGAATTGCTGGACCAGTTGCTGCCGGCCATCGGCCAGCAGATGGTCGCCTTCATCCGCACGCGGATCGAGCAGGCGAGCTCCGAGCTGGAAAAGGAGGTCACGCGCTTCCGCGCCTTCTTCGATTTCCTGAAGGAGACGCCGGAATTCCTCCGCATCCTGAACGAGGCCGAGGTCTACGCTCCGACAGGCTACCAGCACCATCTCGACAACATCTCGACCGCTTATGTCCGGCTGCTCAAGCGTGCGCGGGGGCCGGGGCGGGTCGGCGACTACAGCGACGAGGAACTCGAGGTCATCGTCCATGTGCTGATGGGCGCGCGCGGCTATCTGAGCCGCCGCTACGCCTATGGCGAGGACGGGCCGCAGGCCGTGCCGGACCATGTCTTCTCCGCTTATGAGAAGCTGATCTCCGTCGGGCTGTTCAACAAGGCCGACGCGCTTGGCTGAAGCGCGGGGCGGAGTGGCCTGAGGACCGAAGCGATCGTTCACGACGCTTCCTAGCGAGTCCGCTCTTCGTCGGTAGCTCGGAAATGTGACGGCTCGAGGAACGAGTGCGCGACGATACCGCTGAGACGGCGTTCGCGATGGCCCATGGTCCGGCGCCCATGTGAATGCCCGCGAACTTCAGTCGGGGGAGGCCGGCGCGCAAACGACGGATTGACAAGGACGGCGACATATGTTCGTCTATTCTCAATAAAGAATATAATTCTATAGGGAGAATAAAATGGATCGGCGAACGTTTCTCAGAGCGGCCTCTTCGCTTGTGGTTGTCGGGCTGGCGGGAGCGGCTCCTGCGCAAGAGCCGGATGTCTACCGGATCGGCGCGATCCTTTCGATGAGCGGCGCGACCCCCCACTACGGAACGGTGATGAGCCGCGGCGCCCTGGTTGCCGTCGACGAGATCAACGCAGCCGGCGGCATCGATGGCCGCAAACTCGAACTGGTCATCGAGGACCACAAGAGCGGTAGCACGCAGGCCGCCGTCGCGGGCATGAACCGGCTGATCAACGTCGTGAAAACACCGGCTGTGCTCTCCTCCTTCTCCGGCCCGACGGTCGCAATCGCGCCGATCTCGAAAGAGAAGCAGGTCTTCGTCCTGAATGGTGGCGGCGTCAGTCTGAAGATGATCGGCGTCTCTCCCTACATGTTCCACAATCGCTCGCTGGCGACCGACCTGGCGGCCGCGGCCGTCCGCCGGGCCAAGGATCGCGGCTTCAAGCGGATCGCGCAGATCGCAGGCCGATCCGAATTTGGCGACAGCGTCATCGCCGCCTCTCAAGAGGTCGCGAAAAAGCTCGGCATGGAGGTCGTCGCCACGGAACAATTCGCGGCCGACGCCACCAACATCGACACCCAGGTAGCCAAATTGCGCGCTGCCAAGCCCGATGTCGTTCTCAACTGGCCAACGACGCCCCAGGCCGGCCTCGTGGTCAAGCGCGTACGCGAGATCGGCATGGAACAGCCGATCATCTCGATGGAATGGACCAACGAGGACACCAAACTGGCCGGCGTGGCCTCGTCCAACGGCGTCGAGGTCGCGACCGACTACTTCGCCCCGGCAGCCGACAATCCGATGGGGCAGCGCTTCTACGACGAATACAAGAAGCGCTATGGCGAGGAGCCGGACTTCTATGCCGCGAACTATTACGAAGCGGTCCAGGTTATTGCGACGCTGATCCGCCGGACCAAGGCCAAGGGCGGCGATTTCTGGACCGGCGCGCGATTGACGGAAGCGCTGTGGGAAGATCCGGCCTTCGATAGCGTCTATGGCGGTAAGATGACGTTCCAGAAGAACGGCGTCGCGCTCAAGCGGGTCGCGATCCTCAAGGTCGACGAGGGAGCGCTGAAGCTCGAGCGCTTCCTGCCCGCGCAGGCGGACTAGGCCGACCCTGCTAGGCGCGAACCTCTCCAGACCGGATCACAGGACATGGATCTCATCTTGCAGTTGCTGGCCAATGGCGTCAGCAACGGGAGCCAGTATGCGCTCCTTGGCATCGGCTTCGGCCTCATTTTCGGCACCACCGGCATCGTGCATTTCGCCTATGGGCCGGTCCTGGCGGCCTCGGCCTATGTCATGTGGTGGCTGGCAGCCAGCCTCGGCCTGCCCTTTCCGGTCGCTCTCGTCCTTGGGGTCGCATTCGCTGGCATTGCCGGCGTCGTCGCCTACCTCGTGCTCTACGAACCGCTCCTGGCCCGCGGCAGCCCGTCCTTCGTCGTCCTTGTCGCCTCGCTCGGGCTCTTCATCCTCGTATCGAACATGATGGCGGTCCTGTTCGGCACGGATGCCAAGACCCTCTCCGATATCAGCTACGGCATCTACGTCCTCGGCGACGTCGTCATCACGGGCGTGCAACTCGTCCAGATCGCGGTCTTCGTGATCATCGCCGTGGGCCTTGCGATCTTCCTGCGCACGAGTGCCTGGGGCAACGCGATCCGCGCCGTCACCGACAATGTCGCGATGGCCCGCATCATCGGGATCGACACGCGCAAGGTCGCAATCGTTGTCTTCGCACTCGGCTCGATGATCTCGGCTATCGGCGCGGCGAACATCCTCGTTCGCGACGGAGCCTCGACGCATATCGGCTTCTTTGCCGTTTTCTATGCCTTCATCTCCGTGGTGGTGGGCGGCGTCGGGTCGGTCTGGGGCGCCGCGATCGGCGGGCTGCTGCTCGGGCTCGTCGAAAGCGCCGGCATGTGGAAGCTGCCGACCGAATGGCAGTCGACCATCGCCTTCATGGTTCTGTTCGTCGTGATGCTGTGGCGTCCGACCGGTCTACTGCGGGGGAACTGACGCCGTGGACTATGTCTATCATGTCCTCGTGATGGTCTGTCTCTATGCCATCCTTGCAATCTCCTTCAACGTCGTGATCGGGCTCGCCGGACTGTTCGCCCTGTCCCATGCCGCATTCTACGCGATCGGTGCCTACACGACGGCGATCCTCACCACGCAATACGGCGTGCCGGTGCTGCCCGCTCTGGTCTGCGGTATTGTCCTGACCGGCGTGATCGGCGCCATCGCGGCCTTGCCCGCGCTGCGGATCGGCGGCCACTACCTCGTAGTCGTGACGCTCGCTCTCCAGATCATCGTCATCGACGTGCTGCGCAATGCGCAGGGCCTGACCGGCGGGCCGGACGGAATCAGCGGAATCCCGCGTCTGACCCTGTTCGGCCAGACGCTGTCGACGCCCGGCTCATTCCTGGTGCTCGCCGCCGCCGTCGCCGCCTTCGTCTACCTGATCACGCATATGCTCGCCTTCTCGCCGTTCGGCCGGGCGCTGCGGGCGATGCGGGAGGACGAACTCGCCGCGCAGTCGATCGGCAAGAACGTCGTGGCACTGAAGCTGATCGCCTTCGCTTTCTCCGCCGCCAGCGCTGCGATCGCCGGTTCGCTGCTCGCGCACTACATCACTTTCGTCAGCCCGCAGTCCTTTTCGATCGACGAGACAATCCTGGTGCTGGCGATGATCATCCTCGGCGGGACGGGCAATCTCTTCGGCGCGGCCGCCGGCGCCGCGATCCTGGTGGCGCTGCCCGAGTTGCTCAAGCTGATGGCCCTGCCGGTCGGCACCGCCGACCTGCTGCGCAATGCCTTCTACGGCCTGATGCTGATCCTGATCCTGCGTTTCCGTCCGGAGGGGATCTTTCCGGAGCGCTATCGCTATCGCCTGCCCGAGAGCGCCAAGCGTGCGGCCGGTGTCTTAGAGGTCGACGCCTGGACGCGGCCCGTAAGGGGCGAGGTGACCCTGGCCGGCAACGATCTGCACAAGAATTTCGGGGGAATCGTCGCAGCCAACGGGGTCGATCTCGAGCTGCGCTCGGGCATCGTGACCGGTCTGATCGGCCCGAACGGCGCCGGCAAGACCACAGCATTCAATCTGCTGACCGGCTTCCTGACGCCGACCGCGGGCCGAGTCTCGATGCGCGGCCTGCCGCTCGCCGACCGCCGACCGCATCGGATCGTTCGCTCCAGCATCGCGCGCTCTTTCCAGGACCTCCGCTTATTCAAGCGAATGACCGTGCTGGAGAATGTCCTCACGGCGTTTCCCGATCAGCTCGGCGACCGGCTTTGGAATGTCTTCCTGAGGCCATTCGCCGTGCGAGCGCAGGATCATGCGAACATGGCCCGAGCGCTCGAGGTGCTCGACTTCGTCGGCCTGCGCGATCGCGCCGAGCAAAGCGCCGACAACCTGTCCTATGCGGAAGAGAAGCTGCTGGTAATCGCCCGCCTGCTAGCGACCGACGCAGAAGTGCTGCTTCTCGACGAGCCATTGTCCGGCCTCGATCCGACGACGCTCGACCAGGTGCTGCCGATCGTCAGGCGGCTCGCCGAACAGGGGCGGACGATCTGCCTGATCGAGCACAATCTCGACGTGATCCGCGAGGTCTGCGACGTCACCGCCTATCTCGACGGCGGCAAGGTTCTAGCCTTCGGCAAACCGGAGGAGCTGATGCGCGATCCCAAGCTGGTGGAGCGCTACATCCAATGAGCGCGATCCCTCCCATCCTCGAGATCCAGAAGCTCTCGGCCGGCTACGACAGGCGGCGCGTGGTCCAGGAGCTCGACCTTGCGATCGCCCCCGGCGAGATCCTGCTACTGCTCGGCCACAACGGCGCCGGAAAGACAACGCTGCTCAGCGCCCTGTTCGGTCTGCTCGCTCCATCCGCGGGGCGGGTGCTCTACGACGGCCGCGACATCACGGCGCGCGCTCCGCGCAATAATGTGAAGAACGGCATCGCCTTTGTCCCACAGGGCCATGCGGTGTTCAGGCGGCTGACGGTGCATGAGAACCTGGTGCTCGGCGGCTTCACGGTCACCGACAAAAGCGAGATCGCACGGCGCATCGGCCAGGTCGAGGACCTCTTCCCCATTCTCAGGGAGCGCCGCTCGCAGCTCGCCGGGACGATGTCCGGCGGGCAGCAGCAGATGCTGGCGATCGGGATCGCGCTGATGCTCTCGCCGCGGCTTCTGATCCTGGACGAGCCATCGATCGGCCTGGCGCCGAACCTGGTCAGCGCCGTGATGGACAGTGTGCAGAGGGTCCGTGCCAGCCTTGGCGCAACGATCCTGATCGTCGAGCAGAACATCGAAAAGAGCCTGCCTATCGCCGATCGCGTGATGATCATGCGCACGGGGCGGACCGTCTATTGCGGACCGCCGGACGCACTCACCGACCGTACCGTACTGGTCCAATACCTTTGAGCCCCTGCCCGGGGCGAAAGCGGAGACACCCGATGAAGAAGAAGATGCTGATCGTGGGCGCCCTGGGAGCGGTCGGGCGTTGCGTGCTGGAGCATTTCGAAGCCCGTCCCGATTGGGAGATCGTCGGCATGGCGCGCCGCCAACCCGACTTTCCGACGCGCGCCCAATGGATTCAGGTCGATCTGCGCGACCCGGCCGACTGCAAGGAGAAGCTGGCGGGCCTCAAGGACGTCACCAACATTGCCTATACCGCCGTTTACGAGAAGGCCGACGTCACCCGCGGCTGGTCTGAAATGGATCATGTCGAGGTCAATCTGCAGATGCTGCAGAACCTTGTGACCAATGTGGAGGAGAATTCGCCCGGGCTGCAGCACATCACGCTCCTGCAGGGAACCAAGGCCTATGGCGGCCATCTCGGCCCGTTCCGCCAGCCGGCGCGCGAAAGCGATCGGCGCTACATGCCGCCGAATTTCTACTACAATCAGCAGGACTGGATCGGCGACCGGCAGCAGACCAGATCCTGGACATGGTCGGTCCTGAGGCCCCAGATCGTCTGCGGCATTGCGATCGGCAGCCCGCTCAATATCATCACCGCAATCGGCGTCTTCGCCGCGATCTCGCGCGAATACGGCCTGCCGCTCCGTTTTCCCGGCGGCGTCGAGCGGATTGGCGAGGCTACCGATGCGCGCCTGATCGCAAAGGCGATCGAATGGGCAGCGGAGAGTCCGAACGCCCACAATCAGGTCTTCAATGTCACAAACGGCGACGTCTACGTCTGGCACAATGTCTGGCCCAAGGTCGCGGAACTCTTTGGGATGGAGTACGCGCCGCCGCATCCGTTCTCGCTCGCCCGCGTCATGCCCCAGAACGAGCCGATCTGGGACCGCATCGTCGCCAAGCACGGGCTGCAGCCCTACGGTTACAAGGAAATCGTGCCGTCGTGGCAGTTCGCCGACTTCCTGCTCGGCTACGGCCAGCGTCCCAACCCGCACCATATGAGCACGATCAAGCTCCGCCAGGCCGGCTTCGATGCGTGCATCGACACCGAGGCCATGTTTGTCGAGCTTCTCGGCGAGCTCCAGAAGCGAAAGATTTTGCCCGCATGACCACGCTCGCCGATGCCGCCTGGGTTACGATCGACGATCTGATCCGCTCTCGAGGCCGTGAGAGACCGGACGCCCTTGCCGTCGAGGTGGCAGGACAGGCGCTGACTTATGGCGAGCTGGACGTCCGCTCCGACCGCGTCGCCGCGAACCTCGCGGCGTTCGGCATCGGCAAGGGCGACCGGGTTGCGAGCTTCGCCTACAATGCGATCGAGCAATTGCTCACCTGGTTCGGCTGCATGAAGATCGGTGCCGTCTGGGTTCCTCTGAACGTGGCTCTGACCGGCGGCGACCTGGCTTATTCGGTGGAGGATGCCGGCCCGAAGCTACTGGTCCTCGATAGCGAGACGCGACCGAAAGTAGACGAGCTGGCCGCTCAGCGGGACTGGCAGTTCCGCATCTTCGAAATCGGAGCCACAGGCTCGCAGGGTTTCTCGACCCTACTCGCAGAAGGCCCCCCCGTACCGCAGGTGGCCATCGCTCCGGGCGACCCGGCTGTGATCATCTATACCGGCGGGACGACAGGCATGCCCAAGGGCGTTGAGCTGCCGCATTTCGCCTGGATCGCCGCCGGCTACCGCTACATCGAAGCCTTCGATGTCCGGCCCGGCGATGTGCACTATTCGGTGCTCGCGCTCTTCCATAACGGCGGGCTGATGATCGGCTGCATCGGCCCTCTGGTCGCCGGCATCCCGACCCATATCGAGCGCTGGTTCAGCGTCAGCCGCTTCTGGCCGCGGATCCGCGAAACCGGCGCGACGATCATCGATCCGATCGGCACCATGGTGACGCTGCTCTGCCAGCAGCCGGACGGCCCCGGCGATCGCGACCACGCGGTCCGCGTGTCGCTTGGCGTGCTGAGCCAGGTCCCGGCCGACATCGCCACAGCCTTCCGATCCCGCTTCGGCATCGACGTCGTCAACGTCTATTCGCTGTCGGAGACCGGAGGCGTCCTGATCGTGCATAACAAGGTCGGTTCGCCGAAGCCTGAGGCGAACGGCAAAGGGTGGGGCTGGTGCGAGATCGCCATCCTCGACGAGCACGATCGTCCGAAGCCGCCAGGAGCGACCGGCGAGATCTGTCTTCGCCCCACCAAGCCCTTCACCTTCATGCTCGGCTATTTCAACAAGCCGGAGCGGACCGTCGAATGCTGGCGCAATCTCTGGCTGCATACCGGCGACCTCGGCCATCTCGACGAGGACGGCTATCTCTATTTCACCGGACGCCAGGCGCATTGGTTGCGCACAGGCGGCGAGAATGTCTCCGCCTATGAAATCGAGATGGTGATCAGCCGCTATGAAGGGATCGACGAGGCTGTCGTCGTCGGTGTTCCGGCCGCCCTAGGCGAAGAGGAAGTCAAGCTCTTCGTCAAGCTGAAGCCCGGCAGCAGCGTCGATCCCGCCGAACTCATCCGCTGGGCTTCGAAGGAGCTGGCAGCTTTCAAGGTGCCGCGCTTCGTTGAACAGATCGACGAGTTCCCTCGTTCCGCCGCGAAGCGCGAGGTGGAGCGGCACAAGCTCAAGGCCCTCTCCAACGACAAAGCCTGGGACGCGCACGCCGTCTTCGGCCGGCGCAGGGCCCGCGGCACGGCAGTCTAGAGCGATCAGGCCATGACCATCTCATCAAGTTTGACTTCTATAGCGAATGGTATTCTTCATGGAGAATGACAACGCCTCCGCAGAAGCTGGTTCCTGCCCTCACGAGCGCCATCCGGATCCTTCGCTATCTCAATCGCACGCGCGAGCCTGCGAGCGTTTCGCAGATTGCGCAGGCGCTGGGGATCAATGCGAGCACTTGCTTCAACATCCTGAAGACGCTGGCCTACGAACGCCTCCTCGTCTTCGATTCGGCATCCAAGCGGTACAGTCTGGGCCTGGGGCTGGTCGAACTGGCGCACAGCGTGCTCGACGCCGGCTTCGTGCGACATTTCCATCCGCGTTTGGAGGAGATCGCAAGCCGCTTCGGCGTGACGGCTCTCCTCTGGCAGGACGCCGGCCAGGACCGCTTCGTTCTGGTGGACAAGGCGGAAGTAAACGCCGCGATACGGGTTCATTTGACCATAGGGCAGCGCTTTCCAATCTTGATCGGCGCCTCCGGCCGCTGTGTCGCGGCCTTGAGCGGCATCGGCAAAGAGGAACTGCGCGAGCGCTTCAAGGAGTTGCGCTGGCAGAACGCGCCGGATTTCGAAAGCTATTGGCAGGATGTCCAGACTGCACGCGAAACAGGCTATGCGGTCGATTACGGCAACTTCAATACCGGAATCACCACGGTTTCGGCGGCCGTTCCTGGCCGCAATGGCATCGCTCGGATGGCGATCTCCACCGTCGTCGTGTCGACGCAATTCGACGAGGACAACCTCAAGGCACTGGCTGTGGCGGTGAAGGCGGCGGCGCAGGACCTTGTTGCTATGACCGGTGGCGAGGTGCCAGTCGCCTAGCACCGAGACCGGGAGCGCTCCCAGCTTCAACCGGAGGCGGCCTATGCTGAGCGCCGTCATCACCGGGATCGGGGACACGCCGGTCGGAAAGCTGCCGGGCAGCACGGCGGCTTCCCTCAACACCGATGCCGCCATTGCCGCAATGGCCGACGCAGGCTTGAAGCCAGCGGATATCGACGGCTTCCTTTGCGCCTATTCGGTCACGCATCCGCATCTGATGATGGCGTCCGTCCTGAGCGAACAGCTCGGGCTGCAGCCTAAGGTCTGCTCGGCGATCCATGCCGGCGGCGCGAGTGCGGGCATTCTCGTGATGCAGGCGGCCGCTCTGGTCGCCGCCGGGATCTGCCGCCATGTGCTCATCGCCACCGGCGACAACCGCCTGACGGGCATGAGCCGCGACAGCACGATCAACGCGATTGCCGGCGTCGGCCACCCGGTCTTCGAGCAGCCGTTCGGGCTCATCGTCCCCGCCGCCTATGCGCTGGTCGCCCAGCGCTACATGCACGAATATGGTACGACGCCGGAGGACCTCGCCCATGTCGCCGTGGCGCACCGCAACCACGCGGCCCGCCACCCGGGAGCGCAGATGCGCGTCCCCATCACCGTCGCCGACGTCATCGAATCCCGCCCGATCGCGACACCGCTGCGGCTGCTCGACTGCTGCCTGATCTCGGATGGCGGCGCCGCGCTCGTCGTCAGTGCCCGCGATGCGGCGGGAGATACGCGCCAGCCTGCGATCGACATCCTCGGCATGGGCCAGCATCACACTCATGAGCACATCGTCTCCGCGGCATCGCTTACGGAATTCGGCTGCAAGCAGTCCTCCACCCAGGCCTTCGGCCAGGCTGGGCTGACACCGGCCGATATCGACGTCGCCTGCATCTATGATTCCTTCACGATCACGCTGGTGATCCAGCTCGAATCGATGGGCTTCTTCGAGAAAGGCGAGAGCGGACCGGCCGCTGCCGGCGGCGCCCTTGATCTCGGCGGGAGGCTTCCCTGCAACACGCATGGCGGCCTCCTCTCCTACGCGCATTCAGGCGCGTCGGGCGGGATGTTCCACATCGTCGAAACGGTCCGCCAGCTTCGCGGCCAGGCGCAGGGCCGCCAGGTCGAAGGTGCTGAGATCGGCTTCGTGCACAACGATGGCGGCATCCTGTCGGCCCATTGCTCGCTGATCCTCGGGAGGCAGTGATGACTAGCGACACCTACACGGTCGGCGATCCGCATCGGCCTTATGTCGAGGGGTGCGCGCGCCGCCAACTGGTCTTCAGCCGTTGCACGGCCTGTCGCGAGGCGCAGCTCTGCGGATACAGGACATGCCGATCCTGCGGCAGTCGGGCGCTGCGCGATGAGGTGTCGGGCGGGCGCGGGCACATCGCGAGCTTCACGGTCGTACACAAGGCCGCTTCACCCCGCTTCAAGCCGATCGTGCCCTTCACGCTCGCGCTCGTCGAACTCGACGAGGGATTCCGCGCCATGATGCAGCTCGTGGGCTCGCTGGAGCCGGCGATCGGCGACAGGGTCGCAATCGACTTCGTCGCGGACGAGGCCGACGGAGTCCTGCCTTACGCCGAGCGCATGGAGGAAACGTCATGATCTTCGACGACATTCAACCCGGCGCGAATCTCGGGCGCATGGAACTCAACCTCGACCCGCAGACCGTGGCCGACTGGCGCCGCCTGTTTCCGGCCGGCGCCGAGGACGAGGATATCCGCTTGATTCCGGTCGGCTTCCTCGCGGTCATCGCCATGCGGGCCTATACCCATGCCTGCCCGATCAGGCCGCCGGGCAATATCCATGGCGAACAGAGCTACGAAATCATCAGCCTGCCCGAGATTGGCTCGCGAGTGGTTACCGATGTGCTCTGCACGGACAAAGAGGTCAGGCGCGATAGGCGCTGGGTCACCTTCGGGACAATGACTCGCGCCGCGCTAGGCCATGAACTGCTATTCAACGGAGTGATGAAAGTTGCCTGGTCCAAATGATGTGAGACCGTTCCGTGAAATCGCGATGCTCGTCGATCAGCCGGCGATCGACGCCTATGCGAGGATCACGGGCGATTTCAATCCGATCCATCTCGATCCCGTCTTTGCCGCTACGACGCCGATGCATGGCATCATCGCCCACGGTACGATGTCGCTGGGGCTGATCTGGCAGATGATCGCCCGCAATCTCGGCACGCCTGCAGCGGCGGCACGGATGACCGTGCGCTTCGTCTCCCCCGTCCGGCCCGGCGACCGCATCGTTGCTGGCGGGGCAGAGGCTTGCGACGGGCGACACAGCATCTGGGTCAAGAACCAGAAGGACGAGTTTGTGATCCACGGCCATCTGGAAGTGGGCGGCCAAGCTGAAAGGCGAAAGGCAGCGACATGAACACGCTCTTCTACGAAGACCTTGAGATCGGCGCTGTCTATCGCAGCGGCGGACGCACCGTCACCGACGCAGACAACACCTTCTTTTGCATGATGTCCGGCGACTGGAACCCGATCCATGCCAACGAGGCCTATGCGAAGCAGACACGCTTCGGCGGGCGCGTCGTGGCCGGCATCTTCGGGCTGACGCTCATTCTCGGCGCGATGAACCAGTGGGGGGTGTTCGAGGAATCGGCGATCGCGATGCTCAACATCCGCGAATGGACCTTCAGCAAGCCGATCCTGATCGGAACCACGATCACCGTCGAGATGCACATCGTCGGCAAGCGAATGACATCAGCCGGCAAAGCGGGGATCGTCGAGCGGCGCTTCGATCTCGTCGATGAAAACGGCGAACTTGTGCAGTCCGGCTTCTCGGACATGATGATCGCACTGCGGCCCGGCGCCTGATGGCGCTGCGTGAGGAGTTCAACGCCGAGCCCGCGGCGCAGCGTCACGCAGTTCATCATGGCGGCAGTCGGCCGGGCTCTCGTGGCCATGCCCTTTGGGGCGTGGACGAAATCGTAACCCTCGGCGCGAGCGATGGCGGCTCTCGCGAACTGCTCGACGTGCTCAACACCGAGCGCATCGTCATGACCGCGGGCCTGACTGCCACTGCGGAGCTCGCCATCCGCCTCGCAGCCGATTATGCGCGCGAGCGCAAGATCTTCAATGGCATGCCGATCGGCTCTATCAGAGCATCCAGTTCCCGCTGGCCGATGCCAAAGTGAAGATGACCAAGTACCTCGCCTGACACACGGCGGACCTCACGACCGACCGTGCCATCCAGACGCTCGGTGGCATGGAGCACTCCAAGGAATATCATGTCGAACGGCTCTGGCGTGATGCGCGGCTATTCCGGGTCGCTCCCGTCTCAGAGGAGATGATCCTGAATTATGTCGCACAGCACGATATCGGGCTGCAGCGTTCCTACTAACAACGCCGCCGCCAGGCCTGCTTAGCTGGTAGCACTGCTGGAGGTTCACAATGACGGGTGGTTTGATCCTAGTGACGGGCGGCTGCCGTGGGATCGGGGCGGCTGCTGCTCGCGCCCTGATCGCGGCGGGAGAAACACCCGTGATCGTCGATCGGGAGTCCAATGCGGGAGAACCCTTGCCGGAACAAGCGCTGGTATGGGAACGGCCGGTCGATGTTGCGAACGAGGTACAAGTCGAAGAGGCAGTCACCGCTATCGAGGAGCGGCATGGCGCCCTTACCGGGCTGGTGAATGCTGCCGGCATCCTGGGCAAGATGCATGCGCCCGAGCGGATCAAAATGGAGAACTGGGATCGTGAGATGGCGGTCGACCTGCGCGGCACGTTCCTCATGTGCCGCGCAGCCGGATCGCGCATGGCTTCGCGCGGGAAGGGAGCGATCGTAAATGTCGCCTCGATCGCCGGAATGAGCGGCTGCCCGGCACATGCCTATGCTGCCGCAAAGGCAGGGGTCATTCAGTTAACGACCTCGCTCGCCGCAGCCTGGGGACGCCACGGCGTTCGCGTGAATGCGGTGTCACCAGGCTTCACCGCCACCCCGGCGTTACAGTCAGGCCTCGATGCGGGAGCATTGAAGCACGACCTGCTCACGGCGCAATCGGCAATGGCCCGGCTGGTCGAGCCGATTGAAGTTGGCCGCGCCATTGCCTGGCTGATCGGGTCCGACAGTAGTGGCGTAACGGGCGCTAACCTGCCGGTCGACGCCGGCTTCCTGGCGGGCATGGCATGGCCCGCCTACGACGGCTTTGCGAGGTCTTAATAGAGGCCTCCGTCGTTACGAGGCTGGGACCAATGTCAGTCCATCGACAGGGAGCGACGAGATCACCGTGAAACCACTTCGTTCGGATATCGCCTGGAGCTCCGCAGACACAATCGCGATCCGCGGCTTGAGTCTGCCCGATGAGATTCTCGGGCACTTCAATCTTGGTGACTTCGCTTTTCTTCAACTGACCGGCGAACGGCCGACACCCCAACAGTCGGCGGTCTTCAACGCGATCATCATCACATTGGTGGAGCATGGTCTCACTCCCTCGGCACTGGCCGCGCGATTGACCTATGCAGGCGCTCCGGAATCCCTACAGGCTGCCGTCGCCGCCGGGTTATGCGGCCTCGGCACGGTGTTCGTCGGCACCACTGAGGGGGCAGCAAAGCTGCTTTATGAAGCTCTACCGAAAGATGCTCCGACGCCGCCGAATCTTTCTCCTATTGCGCGCGATATTGTTGACCGCTTCAAGACGGACAAGCGTGCCATTCCAGGCATAGGCCATCCAGTGCACAAGCCCGTCGATCCCCGAACCCCACGACTATTCCAGCTTGCCGAACAGAACGGCATGGCGGGCCGCTACATCGCTCTCATGCAACTCGTCCAGCAAGAGGCCGAGCAGACCTTGGGCAAGACGCTGCCCCTCAATGCTACTGGGGCGATCGGTGCGATTTGCTGTGAGTTTGGCTTCCCATGGCAGATCATCCGCGGTTTCGGCGTCATGGCGCGTGCGATCGGCCTAGTCGGCCATCTGGCTGAGGAAGCGCGTAACCCCCTCGCGCTGGAAGTCTGGCGAAGGGCGGAGGACGAGGCGTCCAGCCATCTGCGCACCGCGTCACGCGGTAACGAATGACTTCAACCGGTTCTTGCGAAACTTTGTATATCGGTGGATGCCATTGAAAAGTCGACTTGGAGACGGAGGCAGATTCGCGTTGAGTTTGGGTAATCGAGCCTCGTCGTCTCAGGCTGTCTTGATCTGCGGTCCGTTGGGCAGGAACTTGGCGGGTTTCCTGAGGTTCCGGGCGGCTGTGTCGATGCTTTCGGCTCCGGCGCGTTCGGCGGCATGCTCGCCTTCCTAATGATGTACTCGACCTGAAACTCCTTTCCCCTCCTGTTTAGGACAGAGACCGACGTCGTGCCAGCCATTCGTACTTTGTTGGACTGTTGGAAAAGACAGCATCTTCCAACTCTCTTGACGTTCGATTTTTACAAGACACCTTCACCTAAGCAACTGATAAACAACGATTTCGATCCAGACTACGAATCTGAGGGTCAGAGGTTCGAATCCTTTCGGGCGCGCCATCACTTAGCTCTTTCCAGAGAGCGCCGTTCACAGCCGCAAATCCATGCTTGGTTCCCGGCTCCGCGCTTGGCGCGAAGGTCGATGACGTAACCAATTCTGTCTGGCCATTATCGGCGAGGCGGCATCGCTAGCGCCCGCCAACGCGCCGTCGATCACTGAGCGGAGATGTCAGCCGAGACCGATGACCCAGTCCCGGTCCGCCCGGCGCGTCTCGGCCTGCAGGCGCAATCCAAACGCCGCTTCGAAGGCCGGCGCCTCGAGCAGCCTTGATGGCGGCTCGTCGGCGACCACACGCCCCTCATCCAGCAGGATGAGCCGGTCGCAGAAGCGCAGGGCGAGGTCGATATCGTGCATCACGACGATCACCAGCGCCGAGCCGGCATAGCCCTTCAACCGCTCCAGCAAGGCGAGCCGATGCCGCATGTCGAGACTGGCTCCGGGCTCGTCGGCGAGCACGAGAGGCGGCCTCGTCGCCAGGGTGGCGGCCAGCATCGTCCGGGCCCGCTCTCCGCCCGAGAGCTGGCTCCAGCGCCGTTGGGACAAGGATTCGACGCCATGCACCCGCAACGTCTCATCGACGATAGGGGCCCCAAGCGGGTTGCGATCCCGCCCCAGGCCGACGATCTCCGCGACGGAGTAATCCCATGCCGGCTCGAATTGCTGCGGACAGTAGCCGCAGGCCGAGCCGCGCTCCGTTGCGCTCCATGCCGCGAGGAACCGGCCGTTCCACAGCACCTCGCCACGATCCGGCCGGCGATAGCCGGCGAGGGTGCGCAGCAGGGTTGATTTGCCCGCGCCGTTGGGCCCGAGAATACCGACGAGCGCAGGCGCCTCGAAAGCGACGCTCACGCCATCGAGCAGCGCGGCGCCACCAGCCTGAACCCGAAGATCGCGACAGACGACCTGCATCATGCCTGCAGCCTCCGCGCCAAAAGCAGCAGGAAGAACGGGCCGCCGATCAGGGCGGTGACCAATCCGAGCGGGATTTCCGCAGGCGGCAACACGGACCGCGCGATGCCGTCACAGACGGCGACGAGCGCGGCGCCGATGAGCGCGCTCGCCGGCATCAGGGCGCGATGGCGCGGACCGATCCACCAGCGTGCGAGATGCGGCGCGATCAGGCCGACGAAGGCGACGAGCCCGCCGAAGGCCACGGCCGCCGCCACGATCGCGGCACCGACCAGAACGGCGCACCGCGCGAAACGGACGGGATCGAGCCCGAACGCAAAGGCCTGCTCGTCACCGAGCCCGAGAAGATCGAGCCCATGCGCAAGCCAGAGCGCCGCTGCCAGCCCAACCGCCACGAGCGCGCCCAATAGCAGCAAACCCGTCAGGTCGGGGGTCTGGATGCCACCCAGCGTCCAGCTGAGCACGACCTGCAGGTTCACCGTGTCGTCCGACAGAGCCAGCATGAGGAAGGAGCGCAAGGCGCCGAGGATCGCCGCAACAGCGACCCCGGCCAGCAGTAGCCCGGCCGTATCCGGCCGGCCGTGCAGTCCAGAGACCGCCAGCACCACCCAGGTCGCGCCCCAGGCACCGGCGAACGAGAGCGCCGCCAGGGCCGGACCACCCGGAAGCCCGAGCGGCACGAGCAGGGCGATCGTCGCGCCGATCGCCGCTCCGCCCGATGCCCCGAGCAGATAGGGCTCGGCCAAAGGATTGCGGAACACGCCCTGGAAGATGGCGCCGCCGAGCCCGAGCAGCGCGCCGACCAGCGCAGCCGCGACGACCCGCGGCAGCCGCCAGACCAGAAGCAGGCGGCTTTCCATGTCCGGAGCGCCGGACAAAGCCTGCAAGAGCTTGCGAGGCGAGGCCCAGTCATGCCCTGCCATCACGGCGAAGAGCAGGACGGCCATCAGTATCCCGGCCATGGCGAGGAAACGCGCCTTCATCGGTCGGGCCTCCGCAGCAGGGCTGCAAGCTTCTCGATGCCGTCGACGGTGCGCGGCCCCGGTATGAGGAACTCGGCGCGGGCGACCGTATAGGCGCGCCCGTCCCGCACCGCCCGCGCAAGCTGCCAGCCGGGCTGGGCCACGAGCGCGTCGAGATCCGCCTTCGTGCCCGCGAAGAGCAGCACATCGGGATCGGCCGCCACGATCGCCTCGGGCGAGACATGGGCGACGACGCTGCGCTCCAACGCGTGACGGCCGCCCGCCTTCACGATGGCATCGCCCGTATAAGTGTCGGCGCGCGCGATCAGAACGAGCCCATTGCCGAGCCTGCCCGTGATCATCGCGACGCGAGGACGCGCAACGGGGGCAGCTTTCTCGATGCCTGCGAGGCGCGCTTCGAGCGCGGCGGCCACAGCCTCGCCGCGTTCGGGCACACCCGCGGCCCGGCCGACAAGGCGCAGATTGTCCATCACCTCCGCGACGCTGCGCGCCAGCAGCACGACGACCGGCACGCCGAGCCGCGTCATCGGGTCGATCAGCTGGTGCATCGCCTGCCTTGCCGGCGTGACGATCAGCAGGTCCGGCCGCTGCGCGACGATGGCATCGACGGAAAAGCCGAGCCGGCCACCCACCTGCGGCTTCTGCGTCAGCTCCGGCGGAAAACGCGTATAGCTCTCGACGCCGACGATGCGATCGGTGAGGCCCAGTGCCGCCACGAGCTCCGCGTTGGAAGCGAAGATCGGCACGATGCGCTGCGGCGGCTGCGCGATCTCGACCGCCCGGCCGACCGCATCGGTCAGCCGGACGGTCTCGGCGATGGCCGGAGCCGCGGCACCGATGAGGCCAGCGAGAGCAAGAACGACCCGCCGCACTCAGAACCGCGCCTGCAATCCGGCCTGGAACTCGAGACCCGGCATGGATGTGCCGTAGCCGCCATTGGCGAAGCGCGAATCGAGCTTGTAGGGCCGCTTGTCGATACCGATGAAGATCGGGTGCTCGTTCTTGTTGAAGAGGTTGTTGACCAGGGCGAAGAGCTTCACGCCCTTGCTCACCTCCACCTCGCCGCGCAGGTTCCAGACCCAGAACGGATTCTTGCGGTGGATCCAGTCGCGGTTGGGCTCGGCGAAGGGGAGGAGCAGGTTCTCCTCGGTGTTGTACCACATCGGGCCATAGAGCACGCCCGACACCTGCACCGACCACGGGTAGCGCACGCCGGCCTGGCCGAAGCGCGTGCCGACTGCCGCCTGGTACTGGTACATGCGCTCCGGCTTGCGGCTATTGGCCGTTAATGCGGCGCCCTTGTCCTCCATGTCGAAGTTCCAGGAGCCGTTGCCGAAGACCGACCAGCGCCAGGCGGTGTTGTCGTACCCGGTCAGCTTCAGGACATCGGCATCGAGCTGCAATTCGACGCCGCGCACGACGACGTCTCCGGCATTGTTCGCATAGTCGGAGGTATTGGCGACATTGGTCCGGGCGCGCGTGACGATGCGGTCGGAAATGACGTTCTGGAAGATCGCAAAATCCGCGCGCCAGCCGTCGCCGGCATAGGCGGCGCCGGCCTCGACCTGCTCGCTCGTTTCCGGCTTCAGCGCGGGATTGCCGAAGATGCGCCCGCCGCCGAGCGTGTTGAAATCGGCTGCGAGCTCCGTCGCGGTGGGAGCGCGGAAGCCCGTGGCATAGCCGACGCGGAAAGTCAGCCGGTCGGTCGCCTTGAAGGTCGCGCCGGTCGAGTACGTCGTCGCCTGATAGTCGACCTCGCGCGGGCGCTGACCGGCGAGGTTCGGCGTGTATTCGAAGCTGGTCGTGCCGAAGGTGCGACGCACGCCGGCGCGCAGCGTCACGCGATCGTCGAAGAGCTTCTGGGAATCCTCGACATAGAGCGCGTTGACCGTCTCGGACTGGTTGTTGTCCTGCGGCGAGACGGGGCTGAGCGGATTGCCGGGGACGCCGATGCGGTCACGGATCGAGCGCAATGTGCTACGTTCCCAGTCCCAGCCGGCAAGCAGGTCGTTGCCGGCCCAGAGCGTCATGCTCGGCTGGAAGCGGGTTCCGACGATGTTCAATTCGCGGCGATTGTAGTCGGCAGCCGTGCCGGCAGCAGGCAGGCCGGTGCCGCCCCGGATGACCGGCGAGGCCCAGCGGAAATTGTCGACGTCCTGAACGGCGTAGCCTTGCAGCATCCAGCGATACTGCCCGCCGGGGAGCTGGCCGCGATAGGTGATGTCGACGGAATTGTTGTAGCGGTCTTCCTGGCTGATCGTGTTGGCGCCTGAGCCGCGGAAGCCGACATCGTAGATGCCGTCGGTCCGCAGCGTCGTCTCGATGCGATGGTCGGGATTGATCTGCAGGCCGAGCGCGCCGGCGATGCCGAGGCGCTTCCAGCCGGTATTGGCCATGGTCGTGCCACCGCGGCCGGACCGGTAGTCGTCGCGTGTGCCGCCCGAGATGCCGGCGTAATAATCGATGCTGTCATAGAGCCCGCCGGTCTGGGCCTTGCCCTGCAGCAGCCCCCAGGAACCGCCTGCCCCCTCGATCATCGTGCCCGGCGCGGTGCGGCCGGTCTTGAGGATGATGTTGATGACGCCGCCGATATTCTGGCTGCCATAGACCACCGAAGAGGGGCCGCGGATGATCTCGATTCGCTCGACATCGGCGGCAGAGAGCTTGGACAGGTTAGCCGTGCCGGCGCGGCGACCGTTCATCAGCACCAGAACCTGGCTGCGGAAATCCTTGCCCTGCCCGTCCGTAGCGCCGCCGCGAATGTTGATCGAGGTCTGGCCGGGGGTCCATTGACTGAAGAAGCCGACGGCGTTCTCCGCCAGCAGATCGGTGATCGACTGCGCGCGGGCCCGCTCGATCTGCGCGGAATCGATGACCTGGATGGTGCCGGGAATGCTGCTGCGCGGTTCGGGGCGGCCCGTCGCCGTGACGACGAGCTCGTCGAGCCTGATTTCGGTCTGGGCGGAGGCCGGCACGGTCCCGATCGCCGTCAGGCAGGTCGCAGCAAGCAGGCAGGCTTTGCGGGAATTCAGGCGGATCATGGCAGGTCCCAGACGAGGATGGCCGAGCGGCGATGGCAGGAAAGGCGGAAGCCGGCCGGCGTGGGCTCGGCCTGCTTGTGGAGATGGTCGAAGAGCTGCGGGCGGCGCGGATCGTTGGGCAACCAGCCCAGCCGGTCGGCCTGGAAGGCGGCGAAGGCCGGCAGGTCCGGCAGTACCAGCGAGAAGGTCCAATCGACAGCGTCCATGCGATCGGGCAGGTCGGCACCGAGCCGGGGCAGCACCAGATCGATGCCCGGCGTCTCGTCCTCGCGGTGCCACTCGCGCGGCAGGCAGGCCGAGAGGATCAGTCCCTTGGGCGCCTTCTGCGCCGCGACGATCCAGACGACCTGACGGGTTGCCCAGCCCCAGCAGCGCGCCAGAAATCCGGCAGCATCCGTGAAGTAGCCGGGCATGGTCGCGGCCAGGACCGTATCGGCCGCTTCGCACTCGACCGCAAGGTCGTCCCAGCCATGCGGGATGATGACCGGCGGCTGCGGCAAGGCGGCGAGCCGAGCCTGCATCGTCGGAGACGGTTCGATGGCTGTCCAGCGCGCTCCGGGCCTGCGAAGCGCTGCGCCCAGCTGCCCTCCCCCGGCGCCGATATCGATCAGATCGTCGATCCCGGGCGCGAGCTGGCGGATGAGAGGCGCGACACGCGCGACATAATCGGAAGCATCGATGGCGCTGGCATAGAGCGCAAGCGGATCCAGGGGCGCCACAGAGGGCGCGAGGAGAGAAGAGGAGGCAGAGCTCATATCCGCCTTCTATCGCAATGTTATAACATTACAATAACCTATCCCTACCACAGACCCATAGGGCGCAGCTTGCGTCAGCCCGCGCGTGTGGCCGCCTCCTGGCCACGTCAGAAACCCTATCATGGTCGTCAGCCCCTCGCTGTCGCGGCCGGGGCAGAGGGAGGAAGCGCGGCAGACGGACAGCAAGCGCCCGGTGCACTGCGATTCCGCCGGACACCCCGCCCGCGCGACATCATCACTGCGTCGGGGCAGGTCTCCTGGCTTGCGGGTCGTCGCTTTCAGCCTGTCTTCCCGGCGCGGACGCCAGTGACTTCAGGTAGCCGAAAGCTCGCCGCTCACAGTTGCGGGGGCAGCTCCGGGTTCCGTGCAAGAGCACGTCACCGGATTCCCTCTTAGCTTCGGATCGCTCCGAAGACCTCGACGCCGGTTAACGTAGATGGCGAGATTGTGGCGTCAAGCGATTGGTTGAGGCGGCAGGCACGAAGGCTGTGGACGGTATCCGGCCGGCCCCTCATCGCGCAACGCGCTGCTGGCAGCCGCTCGTCAGCTTACGTCCTTCGCGGCGAGCACCGTGGGCTCGATGGCGATGATTTCGCAATCCGCCTCGGTGCCGTCTTGCCAGGACTGGACGAGGAAACGCGCATCGGACCCCACGGCCATGATGGGGTGATGCCAGAGGCCGCGGCGATAGATCACGCCCTGCGCCGCGGAGAATGAGAAGGCGGTCAGTCTCGCAAGATCGGGCCTGCCATCCTCACCGTCCGGGGCGACGATGACGACATGGCCGGCGCCATCGAGCGGAACGATCCATTGGATCGAATTCACATGCCGTTCCAGCATGGAGATCACAAGGGCCGGTTGCTGCCGCTTCGCCGCGAAGATCGAGGTTACCAGCCTCGTGCCGGTTCTCACCTCGGCGGCTGGATGAGCATGGATATCGTGCCGGCGCGCGGTGCCGTTATTGGCGGCGCGGCCGTTCTCGCCGGCCTCGACGATCCAGCCGAAAGGCTCGAACGCGGCTTGCGTGACCGGCTGGATGTGAAGCGGGGCAAGGGACTGGAGCTCGGTACCGCTATCGTCCTGCATGCAGCGTTCCTTCGATGCGCCTATCGCGCCAATGCGGCCGCGAAGACCAAGGCGATCGCGTCCAGCCTACGTGCGTAATCCGCGGCGCTGGGCGGCGTGCCGAGTTTCGCTCCAGCGGTCGCGAAGAGCAGGCTGGCAATCCAGTCGTCGGCACTGGCCGGCAGGCGCGACAGATTGATCTCGCCGCCTTGCTCGGCCTGCATCAGCAACTCACGGGCAAAACTCGAGAAGATCCGCTCGAAAGCCTGCAATTCATGCGTCGCGATCGTGTTCATCACCGCCTTCAACTCGACGAGATGCTCACCGGTGCCGAAGCTGGCATAGGCCAGCCCGTGATGCGCCTGGAGCAGCGCCGCAAGCCGTTCGGGAAACGGCCCCTTCCGCGCCACGACCTCACGGCAACGTGCTTCGACCCGTCGCCCGAGCAGGTCCAGCATGGCCCGGAAGACATCGTCCTTGCCCTTGAAGTGCAGGTAGAGCGTCGCCTTGGCGAGGCCTGCCTCCCTGGCGATGTCGTCCATCGAGCTGCGTTTGTAGCCGTAGCGGGCGAACAGACGTAGCGCCGCATCGGCGATCTGGTCGGTGCGGGCATTGGCATCCTCCGCAGGGAGAACGTTGGAACCTTCGTTTCCGTCCGGCATTGCAGCTTCTGCAGTCTTGACAAAATCCAAACTGCGCGCGACCATCCTAGTTAGACTCAGAACGTCTAATTAGTCCAGTCGCGCGACCCAGGGCTACGGATCCATCGCCCGCCATCTGATATGTCAGATCGGGCCATCGAGGGCGAGCCCTTGATCCGCACCATGGTGCCGCGCTGCGTCATGCCAGCATCGGAGGCAGCCATGGTCTCTCTCAAGGTCAACGGGACGACGCATACCGTCGACGTAGACGACGACACGCCCCTGCTCTGGGCGATCCGCGACAATATCGGCCTCACCGGCACCAAGTTCGGCTGCGGCGTCGCCCAATGCGGCGCCTGCACCGTCTTCATCGACGGCCAGCCGCTGCGCGCCTGCGTGACGCCGGTCTCGGCGGTCGGCACCAGCGAGATCACCACGATCGAGGGCCTCGCCGGCAAGGAGGCGGATGCCGTCCAGGCCGCCTGGATCGCACGCGACGTGCCGCAATGCGGATATTGCCAGTCCGGCCAGGTGATGAGCGCCATCGCCCTGCTCAAGGAGAACAAGAAGCCGAGCGACCGCGACATCGACCTCGCGATGAACGGCAATATCTGCCGCTGCGCCACTTATGTCCGCATCCGCGCCGCGATCCATGACGCGGCCCGCGCGCTGGAGATCTGAGCCATGACCGCGCATGATCCCAAGCTCTCCCGTCGCTCGCTGCTGGCCGGTGCCGGCGCGCTCGTCATCGGCTTTCATTTGCCCCGCAATGCGAAGGCGCAGTCGGGCGCCGGCGCGGCCTATCGGCCCGGCGGCAACGCCACCTTCGCGCCCAACGCCTTCATCCGGGTCGCGCCGGACTCCACCGTGACCGTGCTGATCAAGCATATCGAGTTCGGCCAGGGGCCCTTCACCGGGCTGGCCACGCTCGCGGCCGAGGAGATGGACGCCGCCTGGAGCCAGATGCGCGCCGAGCACGCCCCGGCCGACGTCAAGCTCTATGCCAATCTCGCCTTCGGCGTGCAGGGCACCGGCGGCTCGACCGCCATCTCCAACAGCTGGGAGCAGATGCGCAAGGCCGGCGCCGCCGCCCGCATCATGCTGGTCCAGGCCGCGGCCTCCGCCTGGAACATGCCGGTTGGCGAGATCAAGGTCGAGGACGGGGTGATCAGCCACGCTTCCGGCCGCAAGGGCTCGTTCGGCGAATTTGCGGAGGCCGCCGCCAAGTTGCCCGTGCCCGAAAACCCGCCGCTGAAGCCGGCCTCGGCCTACAAGCTGATCGGCAAGGAGGGCGCGGTGAAGCGCCTCGACAGCGCCGACAAGTCGCGCGGCAAAGCGCAGTTCACCATCGATATCCACGCCCCGAACATGCTGACGGTGGTCGTTGCCCGCTCGCCGCGCTTCGGCGGCAAGGTCGCGAGCTTCGATGCGGCAGCGGCGCTCAAGGTCAAGGGCGTCGTCGATGTGAAGTCGATCGGTTACGGCGTCGCGGTCTATGCCAACGGCATGTGGCCGGCATTGAAGGGCCGTGAGGCGCTGAAGGTGACCTGGGACGACAGCGCCGCCGAGAAGCGCGGCAGCCCGGAACTCATCGCCGAGTATCGCAAGCTCACCCGCCAGCCCGGCACGGTCGCCGGCAGCCATGGCGATGCCGAGGCCGCTCTCGCCAAGGCGGAGCGCGTGATCGAGGCCGAGTTCGTCTTCCCCTATCTGGCCCATGCGCCGATGGAGCCGCTCGACGGCTATCTCGAATGGGACGGGCAGAAAGCCCATGCCCGCTTCGGCAGCCAGTTCCAGACCACCGAGCACCAGACCATCGCCGGCATCCTCGGCCTGCCGCCGGAGAAGGTGACCCTGGAGACGATGCTGGCCGGCGGCAGCTTCGGCCGGCGCGCGCAGGTCAGCCAGCATCTGGCAGCCGAGCTCGCGCTCGTCGCCAAGACGATCGGTCCGAACCGCCCGGTCAAGGTGGTCTGGACCCGTGAGGACGACCTCACCGGCGGCTATTACCGCCCGCTCTTCGTGCATCGCTTCCGCGGCTCAGTGAAGGACGGCAAGATCGCCGCATGGTCGAGCACGCTCGTCGGCCAGTCCTTCTTCCTCGGCACGCCCTTCGAGGCGATGGTCGTCAAGAACGGCATCGACGCGACCTCGGTCGAGGGCGCCAACGAAATATTCTACGAGGTGCCGGATTTCCGCTGCGAGGTGCACAACCCCAAGGTCGGCGTGCCGACCCTGTGGTGGCGCTCGGTCGGCCACACCCATACCGGCTACGCCGTCGAGTGCTTCGTCGACGAGCTGTTGCAGGCAGCCGGTCAGGATGCGGTTCGCGGCCGGCTCGCCCTGATGGGCGACAAGCACCCGCGCGCGGCCGGCGTACTCAAGGCCGTCGCGGAACTCGCGAACTGGAAGGGCCCGGGACCGGTCGATGGCCGCGCCCGCGGTGTGGCCGTGGTCGAGAGCTTCGGGTCCTTCGTCGCCCAGATCGCCGAAGTCTCGATGGGGCCGGAGGGCGAGCCGAAGGTCCACAAGGTTTGGTGCGCGGTCGATTGCGGCGTCGCCGTCAATCCCGACATCATCCGCGCGCAGGTCGAGGGCGGCATCGGCTTCGGCCTCGGCCACGCCCTCTATGGCCAGATCACGCTCGATGGCGGCCGTCCGGTCCAGACCAATTTCCATGAATACCGTTCGCTGCGCATCCATGAGATGCCCGCGGTCGAGGTGACGATCATTCCCTCGACGGAGAAGCCGAGCGGAATCGGCGAGCCCGGCGTGCCACCGATCGGTCCAGCCGTCGCCAATGCGCTCGCCGCGCTCGGACATGGCCGGCCGCGCCAGTTGCCGATGCAGGGAGGCACCGTCTGATGAGCCGCAACCTGATCCTCGCCGCCGGCGCCGCGCTTGCTGTCTGCATCGGCGGCAGCGCATTGACGCTGGCGCAGAATGCCGGGCAGGCCCAGCCCGGCGGCGCAACACTTCGACCCGTGGCGAGCTTCGCCTCGATCGCCAACCAGCGCGACCGCTCGGTGGCGCTCTTCACCGAGATGGGCAAGGTGCTGACCCATCCGCGCTGCATGAACTGCCACCCGGCGACGGAGCGGCCACGGCAGGGCGATTTGCGCAAGCTGCACGAGCCCGTCGTGGTGCGCGGCAAGGACGGCCATGGCGCAGCCGGCCTGCCTTGCGCGGCCTGCCACGGCAAGCAGAACTTCGATCCAGCCGGCGTTCCCGGCGACGGTCACTGGGCGCTGGCCCCGGCCTCGATGGCCTGGGAAGGCAAGACGGTCGCCCAGATCTGCGAGCAGTTGAAGGACCAGAACCGCAACGGCAGCCGCGATCTCGCCGCGCTGGTCAAGCATGTCACGACAGACACGCTGGTGCTCTGGGGTTGGAACCCCGGCAAGGGACGTCAGCCGGCGCCGGGCACCGCAGCCGAATTCGGCGCGCTGATGCAGGCCTGGGCCGATACAGGCGCTGCCTGCCCGGCATCGTAGCGGACAGACAGGAAGCCGGCCTGAACACGGACAGGCCGGCGTCCCGCATGCATTCAGTCGTTCACACGGCGCCCGTCATCGCGGGAGCCTCGCACCGGCCAGCGTCACATCCTTCCGCTTCGGCTTCCGTCGAGCCGGAGCGAAGCTCCGTCGCGGGCGCGGACAGAGCCATGGCGATGCGGGCGCCCAGGGCGAGATCCTCCTCCACCCCGAAGGCATGGTGCAGGATCGCGCCGTCGCGCCCGATCAGCACCGAGGACGGCGTTCCCCGCAGACCAAAGCGCCGCATCGTGACGGGGATATCCGATCCCTCTTCGGCCAGGTCCACCCCGACCGGCGATCTCAATCGGTATTCGTGCAGGAAGGCGCGCAGCGTGACGGGAGACATCGCCGCATGGTGCTCGAACACCGTATGGACGCCGATGATCTGCAGTTCGCTCCCGGCGAAGACGCGCTCGATGCGCTGCACCTGCGGGATCGCCTGTGCGATGCAGCCGGGACAGAGCAGCTGGAACGTATGCAGGAAGACGGGCCGCCCGCGCAAGCCGGCGAGCGTCAGCGGCGCGGAGGTGTTGAACCATTCGCTCACGGCCAGTTCCGGGGCGAGCACGGCTTGATCGCCGGACATCATGGCGATCCCTCCGTCAGGCGGCTGCATGGCTGGAGAAGCCGGTAAGCTTGCGGGCCGTGCCCGTTGCGCTTTCCCGGCCGGCAAGAGTAATCCTCGTCATGTTCTGTCCTTTCATTTGCCTGGAGGGGGAGAACAGGCCGGTTCGTCGATGGCAGTCGGCGAACCGGCACCAGTGCCGTCAGCGCGCCGGCATGACCTTGCCGGGAAGGCTGAGATTGCCGGATGCGACCTTGAACACATTGCTGACGCAGAGCAGCGGCGCATGCAGGTTGCCGTTGACCTTCAGGCCCGCGGTGACGCCGTCGAAGGACGCCCCCTTGATGCCGCCGATCAGCGATACCGGGATCGAGACATCGACCGTGTCGCCCTTGAAGCTGGTCGGATAGTCCGGGCTGTCGATCAGCAGCGGGACATTCGGCCAGGTTGGCGGCACCTTCGGCTTGGCACCTGCCGGAATGTCGATGACCTTGAGCCCGGCGCCACAGGCCTTGTCCTGCGCCAGCACGACCCAGTGCGGGTGCCAGACATGCCGGTTCTTGCCGCTATAGGCCGCGTCGTCGAAATCGGGATGGAAGGTGACGGCGAGCGCGACGATGCCCTGGTCCTTCTCGAAGCCGATCTCGCCGCTGTTGAGCGTGGTCGGCCAGACATAAGCGTAGACGCTGGAGCCTTCGAACTTGCCGGTGGCGTCGGGCTTGTCCTTGCCGGCCTCGCCGCGCACCCGTGTCGTGAACACGGCGGTGTCGCCCTTGGTCACGATCGTGGTCTCGATGATGTCGAAGGAGGCCTGGACCGCCTCGGCCGGCGGCGACTTGACCGAATGAGCCCCGGCTGTCGCCAGCCATAGCGAGGCCGCCCCGGCGACGAGCGCGCCGGTTATCTTTCTGGCAATCATGATCTGTTCCCTTCTATCCTTGCCTGGAGGGGTGGTTATCCCGCTTGGAATGCTTCCCAGGTGGCAGCCCGGGAAGCGGGATCGGCTGTCTGATGGTCGCGGCAATCGATGCGCAGCTCGCGCTGGCCGAAGGCGGCGTCCACGAAACGACAATGATGCGGCCGCGCCGCGCCCGGATGGGCGAAGGGCGCGAAATACTGACAGCTCGCGCACATGCGCTGGATCGGGATCGCGCCGGCTTCCTGAAATTCCCGGATCATCCTGATGAGGCTGAGAAGCAGTCGTTCCTGCTCCGCCGCTCCCAGCGCATCGACGGCCTGACCAGTAGTGCCCTCGAGCGTCGCGTCGGCTGCGAGCAGCGCCTTGCCCTCGCTCGTCAGCAGGATGGCCACGGCCCGCCCGTCGCCGGCCACCGCCCGCTTCTCGACCGCCCCCTTGCGCACGAGAGCATTGATCGAATCCGTCGCCGTGGGTTGCGAGACGCCGAGATGCGCCGCGATCTCCTTGACGCACAGCCCGCCCTCGCGGCCTTCCAGCAATTCGAGGATCGCCAGCTGTGTCGGGTTGATGCCGGCCCGCTTCGCCCGCTCCCAGTCGTCGATGCGCATGACGGTCGCGACGCGGGCAAAGGCCTCGCGCAGGCGGTGACTGATCAGCGTCGGGTTACCGGGCGTTTCCATGGCGCTAATATATAGGATTCCTATGTATAAACAAGAACCACTTGCCGGGTTTGTTCGAAAGCCTGGCGGAGAGGCTGCCGGCGCCCTCCAGAAAGGGCGCCGGCAGCCGGTGACACGCGTCTTCAGGGCCCGACGAGCTGCCCGCCATCGACGACGATGCTCTGGCCGGTAACCCAGCTCGCCTTGGCGGAGGCGAGGAAGAGCACGACCTCGGCGACTTCCTCGGGCTTGCCCATCCGCCCGAACGCGATGGATGCCAGCGTCGCATTATAGAGCTCGGGATTGGAGGTCTTGCGGTTCTCCCAGGAGCCGCCGGGAAACTCGATCGAGCCCGGCGCGACGCAGTTCACCCGGATGCCCTTGCGCGCCAGCATCTTTGCCTGGCTGCCGGTGTAGTGCATCACCGCTGCCTTGATCGCCCCATAAGGCGCCGACCGCGAGGACGCGCGCAGGGCCGAGATCGAGGAGATGTTCACGATCGACGAGCCCGGCTGGAGATGGGGGATCGCCGCATGGCTGCCGCGCACCACCGCCATCATGTCGACGCTGAGCGAGGCCGCCCAGCCTTCCTCGTCGTCGGTTTGGCCGAAGCCGGAGGCGTTGTTGACGAGGATGTCGAGCCCGCCGAGCGCCTTCACCGCCTCCGGTACATAGGTCGCGATCTGCTCGGCATCGGCGAGATCGACGTTTCCCGCATGGGCGGTGACGCCGAGCGCCTCGATCTCCCGGCGCGTCGCTTCCAGCGGCCCGGCACTGCGTGCGCAGATCGAGACGGACGCCCCGCCCGCAGCGAAGCCGAGCGCGATCGAGCGACCAATGCCACGGCTGCCGCCCATGACGATGACGCGCTTGCCGGTGAATTCCTTGGCCATGCTGGCCTCCCCTTCCTGATGGATTCCCGGTCCTTATTGCCGGCGGGAAGGGACGCGCTTCAAGGCAGGCGGCACGCATGCCGCCCCTGCGCTTTCAGGTAGGACCAGCAGTGTTAGCGGTCGCGCGCGACGCGGAAGCCGTTGGTGTAGAAGCGCACATCGGCCTCGTATTTGAAGCGCGCGGCCGAGCGCAGATAGCGCGGATCATTGTTGAACGAACCGCCGCGGAGCACGCGCTCGCGGCATCCCCCCACCGTATAGGCGCTGCCGTCGCGAGGCGCGCTGCGATAATGCTCGCTCCAGCAATCGGCGACCCATTCGGCGGCGTTGCCGGCCATGTCGTAGAGGCCGAAGGCATTGGCCGGGAACTGCCCGGCCGGAACGGCGCTGCCGCGCTTCTGGTCGTTGCAGCCGAGGCAGTTGGCGCGCTCCTTCACCAGGGTCTGGCCCCAGGGATAGGTCGTTGCGGTGCCGGCGCGCACGGCATACTCCCATTCGCTTTCGGTCGGCAGGCGATAGGGCTTTCCGCTCCGGGCCGAGAGCCAGGCGAGATAGGCATTGGCGTCGTTCCAGTGGATGTCGGTGACCGGCCGCTTGCCGCGGCCGAGCCCGCGATCATCCGGCCGATAGGCGCAGCCGCCCTGGTCGATGCAGAGGTCCCATTCCTCGAAGGTCACCTCGCGCGCGCCGAGATAGAAGCTACGGATCGTGACCGGATGCACCGGCTTCTCGAACTCGTAGAGATCGTTCGAGCCCATCTGGAAGCTGCCTGCGGGGATCGCGATCAGCTCCGGGCAGCCCGTGCAGTCGCGCTGCGGCGCCCCGTTGGCCTGAGGAGCGGCCGGCGGAGGCGCGGCGACGGCAACAGCCGGTGCAGCTGGGTTGGCGCGGTATTCCTGCTCGCGCGTGCGGGCGAGGGAAGCGAAGCGCCCGTTCGGGTAGGCATCGAGATAGGCGCGGTATTCTGCGGCATTGCGGCTGTTGCGGATGGATTCCCAGAAGGCGAGATCATAGGCCGCGTCCTGGGTCGCGCCCGGCGTCTGGGGCGGCGGAATCACGGCACGGCTGCCTTGCGCCACGGCGACCGGCCGGGCGACGGGCGTGACGACGAGGCCTCTCGGTGGCTCCGCCGAGAGCCAGGCCTGCTGGCTGCGCCTCGTCTCGCGCGCGACCGTGTCCCGTACCTGCTTCAGCGCCTGCGCCATTTCCAGCCCCGGTGTCCGGATCGCCTTCAGCCAGGCCTCGGCGGCGCGGTCGGCGCCGCTTGGCAGCGTCTTGCCGGGAGCCGCCGGGAACAGCACCGCGATCCCCTCCATCGGCTCGAGCGGCAGGAGCCCCCTCGCCGTGCCTCGCCAGGGATTGTCGCGGCCGGCATCGAGAAAGATCAGGGCGCTGGACGGCCGCGCGATGATCAGCGGATCGACGATCTCGTCGAGATCGACAGCGCCTTCGGTGCCACCCTGCGACGACAGCAGGAAATTGCGGTTCCGCTGCTGGATGGCATGGCCGCTGTAGAACACGACGACCTGCGCGCCGCGCCTGAGCTTGCTGGCGAAGCCGGCAATCGCCTGCCGCAGCGCGTTGCGATCGGCATTCTCGACCGCAACCACGTCGAAGCCACCGGCTCTCAGGGTCTCGGCGACGGCACGCCCCTGCTGGGCGGCGCCAGCAATCGGCGCCTGCGGATAGGCCTCGTTGGCGATGACGAGGGCGACGCGCGCAGGCTCCCCCTGCTGCTGGGCGAAGGCGGGCAGAGCCAGCAGCGGCAGCAGGAGAGCGGCAACCAGGACGCGTAACCAGGCCATCGGCGGACAGAACCCTTCGCGGCTAGCGGACATTGACCGTGATCTTCGGGGACATCACGGGCGGATTATGCGGAATATGCAGGTGGTCGCCGAGCAGCAATTGCAGCGTGTGCCGCCCCTTGGGCAGCGTCACCACCACCTCGGTCTGGCCGTTGCCGAGATGGATGTTGTTGTAGTCGGACGGGATCGGCTGGTCCGGCGGGCCGGGATCGGTGTCGATCAGCAGGTGATGATGCCCGGTCCGCGCATGGTTGATGCCGGCCGGTGCGACGCCCATGCCGCGCAGGCCGATCCGCACCGTGAAACGCTCGGGCACGCTCAAGCCATCGACCGGATAATGGAAATAGACCTGCGCGCCCGGCGGAGCCGCCTGACGCACCGGTGCCTGCGCCATGGCCTGGAAGCCGGCCCCCGACAAGGCCATCAGCGCAATGAGACAGGCTGCGATGCGGGCTTGCGACATCACCGGCGCCTCCTCGCGTGCGGCCCGCCCGGCGCCACGATCACCGTGATGCGCTCCGAGATCACCGGCGGATCATGCGGCACATGGTTCTCGTCCGCGAGCAGAAGCTGCAGCGTGTGCCGGCCGTTCGGCAGCGTCAGCCGGTATTCGGTCTGGCCGCCGCCGAGATGGATATGGTTGAGGTCGGCCGGAATCGGCTCGCCGAAGGCGGGCGGCCCGGTATCGACCAGCAGATGGTGATGCCCCGTGTTTGGCTTGGCGACGCCCGCCGGCGCCACGCCCATGTTGCGCAGGCCGAAGCGGATCGTCGAGGTCGGATAGATCCGGTCACCGTCCCGCGGATAGACGAAATAGACTACGGCATCGTTGGGCGAAGCGGTGCGGGCCTTGCCGGTGCCATGGGCATGTGGCGCCGATGGCGCGGCGACAGCGGGTTGCCCATCGGCGACGACACGGACCCTGATGCGCTGGGAAACCACGGGCGGATCATGCGGCACATGCTCATGGTCGCCCATCAGCAATTGCAGCGTATGCTCGCCAGGCGGCAGCGAAAGCTCGACCTCTGTCTGACCGCGCCCGAAATGCAGATGGTTGAAGTCGCTGGGGATCTCGCGGTCGAGCGCCGGCAGTTCGGTATCGACGAGGAGATGGTGGTGGCCGCCATTCGTGCTGGTGGTCCCGGCTGGCGTCACCGCGATACCCTCCGAGCCGAAGCGGATCCTGGTCCGGCTCGGGATCGTGGCGCCGTCCTGCAGATCGATGAAGAAGACGCGGGCCCCGGGCGCCGCGGCCGAGCGCGGCTTCTCCGCCGCCGTCGCCGGAACCTCGACCGTGATCCGCTCCGACACGATCGGCGGATCATGCGGCACATGGTTGTGGTCGGCGAAAAGCAGTTGCAGCGTATGCTTGCCCGGCGTCAGCGCGATCTCGGCCTCGGTCTGGCCGCCGCCGAAATGGATATGGTTGAAGTCGCTGGGAATCGGCTGGTCGAGCGGGGGCAATTCGGTATCGATCAGCAGGTGGTGATGCCCGCCATTGCGCGAGACCTGTCCGGCGGGAACGACCTCCATGCCGGAGATCGCGAAACGCACCGTGAGCTTGGCCGGAACCTGCGCCTTGTCGGCGAGGCCGACGAAGGAAAGGCGCGCCGTCGGCGGAGCCGGACTGCGTTGGCGGGCACGTTCCTGCGCGAAGGCATCGGCCAATGGGATCGCCAGGGCCAGACCCAACAGCAGAAGCGCCGGCGCGAGGCGAAGCATCAGCGTCTTCCTTCCGCGAGGAGATGAAGCGAAGGCTACCAGCGCCGACTGGCGCCTTCAAGCAAAACGCCATCCCGTTTCGGTGAAAACTATGCTTTGTTCTGGAGGCGATCGGGGTCATGCATTAGCATGACGTAGAGGCTGCCGACTGCCTTTAGGACCGTGATTCATGACCCTCGTCGCGCGACTCTGCGGCCTGCTTCTCCTGCTGTTGCCCGGCCTTGTCCTGGCCGAGGCGCCGGCTGAGCGCCGCGTCGCGCTGGTTATCGGCAATTCCAGCTACCGCAACGCCCCCGTCCTGCCGAACACCGTGAACGACGCGCGCGACATGGTGGTCGCCCTGCGCAAGGTCGGCTTCGAGGTGGTCGACGGCATCGATCTCGACAAGCGTGGCATGGACGCGGCCCTGACGCGCTTCGCCCGACTGGCGCAGGATGCCGATGCCGCGATGTTCTATTTCGCCGGCCACGGCTTCCAGTTTAACGGCGAGAACTATCTCGTCCCGGTCGAGGCGAAGGTCGAGGACGAGGTCGGCGTCCAGTACGAGACGACGCGGCTCAACGATGTCGTCACCGCCCTAAACTACGCCCGCGGTGTCAAGATCATGGTGCTTGACGCCTGCCGCAACAATCCCTTCGTCGGCCTGCTCGCCAAGCGGCAGGCGACACGCGGTTTCTCGGTCGGCTCAGGCCTGGCTCCGGTCCAGCGCGCGCAGGGCATGGTCATCGCCTATGCCACGCAGGCCAACGACGTCGCCGCCGATGGCGCCGGCCGCAACAGCCCCTTCACCGCCGCTTTGGTGCGCGAGATCGATCAGCCCGGACTGGAGGTCGCAACGTTGTTCCGGCGCGTGCAGAAGAGCGTCTACGACACCACCGCCGGGCGGCAGACGCCGGAACTCTCGCTCTCCCTGCTCGGCGATTTCTACCTCAACCGCGAAGAGACGGATGCCGATGTCTGGCGCCGCATCCGCGCCAGCGACGAACCTGCCGCCCTGCAGGCCTTCATCCAGCGCTATCCGCAGAGCTTCTTCGTCATCGATGCTCGGACGCGTCTCGACCTGCTCGAGCGTCGCTCTTCGGTCTCTACCGAGCGCGACAAGCTCGTACGCGAATTCGCCGAGCGCGAGCGCGCCCTGCTCCAGCGCCTTGAACGGGCGGAACAGGGACGACGGCAAGCTGCTGATGATCTCGCCCGCAAGGATATCGGCGACGCCGTCGGCGTCCCGCCGCCCGTGCCGGCTCCGGGCTCCGCGCCGGTCGCGGCTGCCCCTGCTCAGCCCGCGCCACGTGTCCAGGACAAGGCCGAGCGCGCGCGCCTCGCCGACGAACTCGCCCGCCGGGAAACCGAGCTTGCGGCGATCGAGGCGGAGAAGCAGCGCCTCGCCGAGGAGCGCCGGACGGTCGAGCAGGCGCTGGCGGCGCGGCTTGGCGCCCCCGGCGCGCCGAGCCGCTCGACACAACCCATCGCCCTGCCGGGCGCGCCGCCACGCGCCCCGGAAGCAGCTCCCGGAGCGGCGCCGCGGGGAAGGTCCTCCGGCGATTGCGCCGAACTCCTGATGCGGGCGCAGCTCGGCGAGCTGACGCCGGGCGGGCGCGAACAACTGCGGCAATGCCGCTGATGCTGGGCCTCCGTGGCGGAAAGCCCGCTCGAAGCTGGAGAGATGAGCCATGACGGGGTTTGTCCGCTTCAAGACCGTAGCGATCGGCCTCGCCCTGTTGGCGGGCATGACCACGGCCGGCGCCCAGCCCGCGCCACCGACCCCGGTTCCCTTTGCCGACGCCTTGCGCAAGGCGGCCGACGACCTGTTCGGCAAGGCGGCCGTGACCGGCGAGAAGGTCAACCTCGTCATCGACCCGCTGATCGATGCGGCCTCCGGCGCGCAATCGGCCGCGACGCGCTCGATGCAGGCGACGCTGATGGAAATGGTCAAGGCGAATTACCCGCGCTTCAACGTGCTGCCCTTCGACAGCGAGGCGCTCGCCAGCCAGCCTGTGGTACTGGTCGGCACCTTCACCGCCGTGAACAACCAGGGTGTCACCGATGGGCCGCGCGATGCCTACCGCATCTGCCTGACGCTGGCCGATCTCAAATCCAACAGCGTCGTGTCCAAGGGTGTCTCGCGCGCCCGGTTAGAGGGCGTCGACGCGACGCCGACACAATATTACCGGGACTCGCCACTCTGGGCGAAGGACCAAGCGACGGACGTCTATATCAAGACCTGCCAGGGCACGAAGCTCGGCGACGCCATCGACCCCGCCTATGTCGAGAGGCTCACCGCCAATGCACTGATCAATGACGGCATCCTCGCCTATGAGACGCAGCATTTCCGTGAGGCGCTGGCCTTCTACCGGGCGGCGCGCAAGCTGCCCGGCGGCGAGCAGCACCGCGTCAGGATCGGGACCTATCTCGCCGCCAGCAAGCTCGCGCGGCGCGAGGACATGGTCGATGCCTTCGGCGACCTGATCGATTACGGCCTCGGCACGGACCGTTTGATGGTGAAGCTGCTGTTCAAGCCCGGCACGACGCAGTTCATCGACGACCGCCAGATCACCGAGCCCTATCCGATGTGGCTCAGCCAGATCGCGACCCGCGCCCGCCAGAAGGGCGCCTGCCTGGAGATCGTCGGCCATACCTCGCAGACCGGCCTGCCGCAGGTGAACGACCGGCTTTCGGCCCTGCGGGCGCAGTTCGTCATGGACCTGCTGCTCACCGGCGCGCCGGATAACCGGGGTCGCATGATCGCGACCGGCCGCGGCTTCCGTGAGAACCTCGTCGGGACCGGCAAGGACGATGCCAGCGACGCGCTCGATCGGCGGGTCGAGTTCAAGGTGATCGGCTGCTAGAGCCCTTTCGCGCAAAAAGGCATCAGGACCGGAGCCTGCGCATCATGGGTTGACACAGGACCGGGCCGGACAAGCGGCCCCCGGAGATTCCGCGGCTTTGTCCCCTGCTCTTTGTGAACAGGTGGCATGCTTCCAGTCGCCTCCTGCGGGCTGACGCGGGCCTCTCCACCCCTCAGTGATCGCGCAGTTCCCGGTCTTTTTCTGTCTCTGCGAAGAAACGTTTCCGCCGGCGGCAACCTGTGTTTACGCGGGCACGGCCGGCTCGGCTCGCCTGCGGGAGCGAAACATTCGCCCACCCAAAGGTTGGAATAACCCCGCGAATCACTTGTATTGGGGACGGCCGCAGGCGCGAAGCATGCAGCGCAGCGCCCTGGCGAGTGTAACCGGGCGTTAACCTGTATTAACCAATGGTCAAGACATGACGATGCTGCACCGACATCGGCGCGCGTGCCTATGAGGGCCTGGAACGTCATCGCTGCGGCACGCCCCGGCATGCTCCGTGACGCCTCCAGACCTGTGGCAAGCGGGTTCGCGGCAGCGTGCCTGGCCCTTATACTTGCGGGCTGCGGCGAGCAGCGCTTCTCAGGCGACCAGTTGGTCACCGCCTCGCGCGCGACCTCCGTCGATATCGGCCGTGCGATGGCGCTGCCTCCGCCCGGCAGCGTACCGGTCATCGGCGTCACCCAGCGGACCTATGATAACGGCGTCTCGCAGACCATTTCCCTGGCGACCCGCGGCCGAACGCCGGGCGAGAACGCCTTCCACGTCGCCTTCCTCACGGCTGCCGATCTCCCCGAGGAAGCGGGCGTCGAAGGCAGTCTGCTGCGGGAACCCAGCATCGACGACTTCGCCATCGCCAGGGAGATGGAAGAGCGCCTTCCCGGCGTCGCCATGGCGCCATCAGCGGTCTTCGTCCAGAACAGGTACGGCCCCTTCGGCTATGCCTTCGGACGCGGCGCCGGCGGCGAAGCCTGCCTCTACGCCTGGCAACGGCTGGCACGGGGAGACAGCGTGTTCCGGCCACGCTCGGGCGTGATCTCCGTTCGCCTGCGCATCTGCGATCCCGCCGCGACCGAGGCCTCGCTCCTGCGCCTGGCTTATGATTATTCGCTCAATGCCCGGCTGCAGCGCGTCGGCTGGAATCCGATCGGCGATGCCCCCGCGCCCTCCCCGGACCTCGGCGAAGCCGGCGCGCCGATCTATCCGCAAGCGCCGCAGCCCTCCTTCGGCGAGGCCCCGCAGCGCCCGCAGGCCGCAAGGCCCCGGCCGGAGCGCAGACAACGACCCGCGCCCGTGGAAATCCAAGCCCCCGACCCGGTCTCAATCAGACCTCTCGAAGGATACCCCACCGTCCCGCCGCCACCCGCGCCCTGAGCCCAACCCGAATAGCCGAACACCCGATGCGAACCGCGAGCTACGTCATTTTCTGGGCCCTGACCGCGATCGTCGTCATCGCGCTCGTGACCCTGCCGATCAGCCTGCAGGCGCATCTGATCGCCGGCACGATCGTGGTCGGCGCGATGGTCGTGCTCAAGTTCCTGCGGCCTTACGGCGTCTGGCGGCTGATCGCGCTCGGCCTGGGAACGGCGATCGTGCTGCGCTACGTCTACTGGCGCACGACCAGCACGCTGCCGCCGGTCAACCAGCTCGAGGACTTCATCCCCGGCCTGATCGTCTATCTCGCCGAACTCTACAATATCGGCATGCTGGGTTTGAGCCTCTTCGTGGTGGCGATGCCGCTGCGCAAGCGCGAGACGCCGCCGATCGACCTCGCGAACGCGCCGACGGTCGATGTCTTCGTGCCGTCCTATAACGAGGAGCCGGAGCTGCTGGCGACGACGCTCTCGGCGGCACTGGCGATGGACTATCCAGCGGACCGCCTGACGATCTATCTGCTCGACGACGGCGCCACCGACGAGAAGTGCAATGCCGACGATTTCGCCGCAGCCAGCGCCGCCCGCGAGCGCCGCGCGACGCTGCAGAAGCTCTGCGAGGGGCTCGGGGTCACCTATCTCACGCGCGAGCGCAATATCAGCGCCAAGGCCGGCAATCTCAACAACGGCATCGCGCATTCCAAGGGCGAGCTGATCGTCGTCTTCGACGCCGATCATGCCCCGGCGCGCAGCTTCCTGACCGAGACGATCGGCTATTTCGGGCAGGACCCGAAGCTCTTCCTCGTCCAGACGCCGCATTTCTTCATCAACCCGGACCCCCTGGAGCGCAATCTCCAGACCTTCCGCTCGATGCCCTCCGAGAACGAGATGTTCTACGGCATCATCCAGCGCGGCCTCGACAAATGGGATGCCTCCTTCTTCTGCGGCTCGGCCGCGGTGCTCAGGCGGACCGCGCTCGAGACCACCAACGGCTTCTCCGGGCGCAGCATCACCGAGGATGCGGAGACCGCGATCACCCTGCACGCCACCGGCTGGCACAGCGTCTATGTCGACAAGCCATTGATCGCCGGGCTTCAGCCGGCGACCTTCACCAGCTTCATCGGCCAGCGCTCGCGCTGGGCGCAGGGCATGATGCAGATTCTCATGTTCCACCGCCCGATGTTCAAGCGCGGTCTCTCGCTGCCGCAGCGCCTCTGCTACTCCTCCTCGGCCCTGTTCTGGCTCTTCCCCTTCGCCCGGCTGACCTTCCTCGTCGCGCCCCTGTTCTACCTGTTCTTCGGCCTGGAAATCTTCGTCGCCTCCGGGCCCGAGTTCATCGCCTATGTGCTGAGCTACATGGTGGTGAACCTGATGATGCAGAACTACCTCTATGGCCGCTATCGCTGGCCCTGGATCTCCGAGCTCTACGAGTTCATCCAGTCGGTCTACCTGCTACCGGCCGTGATCTCGGTGCTGCTCAACCCGAGCAAGCCGACCTTCAAGGTCACCGCCAAGAACGAGTCGCTGGAGACAAGGCGCGTCTCCGAGCTCGGCCGGCCGTTCTTCATCATCTTCGCCGTGCTCGCGCTCGGCGTCGGCGCCACCTACTGGCGCACGATCACGGAGCCCTATAACGCCGACATCACCCTGGTCGTCGGCCTGTGGAACATGCTCAACCTGCTGATGGCGGGCTGCGCGCTCGGCGTCGTCTCCGAGCGGCCGGAAGGACGCGGCGCACGGCGCTTCGCGGTCAAGCGCCGCGGCGAGATCAGCATCGACGGACGCAAGGCCCGGGTCATCACGGAAAACGTCTCCGTCGACGGCATCGCCATCAGGGTGATGTCGAAGGAGTTCGACAAGCTGCCGGTCGATACCGCCGGGGAGATCACATTCGAGACCACGATCGACATGCCTGCCGGCGCGCTGCCCGTCCGCGTCCGGCGGCGCGAGCTGGACGACAAGGGCTTGCTGCTTGGCTGCAGCTACGAGCCGGCCGAGCCCTTGCATAGCCGCATCATCGCGGACCTGGCCTTCTCCGACGCCGAGAACTGGAGCCGCTTCCAGAAGGCGCGGCGCCATAACCCCGGCGTGATCCTGGGAACACTGCGCTTCATGCGCCTGGCTGTTTTCCAGACAAGCCGCGGTCTTTCCTATTTCTTCGGCCTCTACCGCCTGTCCCGTTCGACCACCCGGCCGGGAGCTGCGGAATGAAGCGCATCCGGTTTTCCACGCATCTGGCCGCGATCGCCGCCTCGGCCCTGCTCACAACCGGGCCGCTCCCGGCGCAGGAAGCACCACCCGCCCAGCCGGGCCCGGCACCGTTCATGATCGCGCCGCCCATGCAGGCTCCGGCAAGCGCTCCTCCGCCCGCCAGCCCCGCTCCTGCCGCAGCTCCGGCGGAGGCTCCGGCGGCAGCTGCCTCCGCCCTCCTGTTCAAGCCGCTCCTGCCGGCGGCGCGCGTCACGCTCGAAGGCGAGAGCGACATGCGCAACTGGGCGTTCTACCTGACGCAGGACGAGGCGGCAGCCGAGCTGAACCTCGACATCGCTTTCCAGAACGCGCTCGTGGTTATGCCGGAAGCCTCGCGCCTCACGGTCCGGATCAACGGCGAGCGCGTCAGCGAAATGCCGATCGCCTCGTCCGATCGGCTGAAGCGGACCTCCGTCGCCTTGCGCAAGGGCCTGCTCCGGGCGGGCCAGAACACGATCGGCTTCGAGGCCGTGCAGCGCCATCGCACCGACTGCACGGTGGGCTCGACCTATGAGCTCTGGACGCGCATCGACGGCGCCGGCACGCGCCTGAGCTTCAGGAACGCGAGCGCCCGGCCATCGGCCTTGCGCGGCATCGACGACCTCGCCGCCATCGGCGCCGACGAAGGCGGGCAGACAAACATCGTCATCGTCGCGCCCGGCGCCTCGCGAGGCGTTGCCGCCGGCAGCATCCTCGCCACGGCGCAGGCACTCGCGCTGCGCGGCCGCTATGGGCAGGTCGCGGTGACGGTGGCCGAGCAAATGCCGGCGCGCCTCCGGCCGGGCACGCTCACCGTGGCGCTCGGGACGAACGAGGAGATGCGCGCGCTGCTCGGCACGCTCCCCGCCGAAGCGAATGGCCGCAGCTTCCTCGGCTTCGTACCCGCGCAGAAAAGCAGCGATCTCCTGCTCGTCACCGGCGAAGGCTGGCCCGATCTCGAAGCCCTGATCGCGAAGCTCCTGACCACGCCGGTCTCCCGGCCGGCCAATATCAACCGCAAGACCATGGACACCGCGAGCTGGCACCTGCCGGACGCGCCCTTCATTTCCGACCGGCAGGCGATCCGCTTCTCCGAGCTGGGCATCCCCACGCAGGAATCGACCGGCAGGCGCATGCGCGTGCGCGCGGTCGTCGCGATGCCCGGCGATTTCTATGCCAACGCCTATGGCGAGACGACGCTCTATCTGGACGGTGCCTATTCGCAGGAGGTCCTGCCGGGCGACAGCCATATCGAGATCTTCGTCAACGGCAATGTCGCAGCGACCGTGCCGCTCAATGCGGCGACGGGCGGGCTCTTCCAGCAATTCCCGATCACCATCCCGCTGCGGCATTTCCAGCCGGGCATCAACGAGATCTGGTTCGAGGCGGTGACGTTGACGAAGTCGGACCTCGCCTGCGGCCCCGGCGCGACGCTGCCGGGCAAGAGCCGCTTCGCCCTGTTCGATACCTCTGTCCTCTCCATGCCGGACTTCGCCAAGATCGGCGTCAGCCCCAATCTCGCGGCGATCGCGGGCACCGGCTTCCCTTACTCGGTCGCGTCGCGCGTCGCCCTGATCATGGGCCGGCAGGACACCGCCAATCTCAGCGCCGCCGCGACGCTGCTCGCGCGCATCGCGCGCAACGCCAGCCGGCCGCTCGCCGTCGATGTCGTGAACAACCCCGCGCTGGTCGGGGACCGGCCGGCACTGATCGTCGGCACCGCCGGCCAGATGCCCGCGGGACTGCTGCCGCGCGTCGGTATCGCCGACAATGTCCGGGCCACCTGGCCACAGCGAGCCGATGCCGTGGTGGTGACACCGGATGCGGAAGGCGCGGCCGTCTTCGACGCCGTCATCAACCGCCTGCAGGGTCGCGAGGCGACGCCCGAGGCCTCAGGCGGCGCGGCACCGACGACCGAAGCCGTCCGCGATCGCTGGCGCGGCTCGCTCGGCGGTCCGCTGGCCCGTTACTTCGTCGGCTTCGACCAGTGGCTGCAGAGCACCTTCGACCTCTCCTTCGCACAGTTACGGGCACCGTCGCGAGCGCCCACGCTCTACGAGCCGGCGGAGGGAACCGAACTGATCGCAGCCCAGGCCGCCGACCCCGAGACGCGGCAGGTCTGGACCGCCTTCATCGCGCGCCGCGACGAGACCCTGCAGAGCGCGGTCAGCCGCATCGTCTCGCCCGGCAACTGGGCCGGCATGGCCGGGCGGATCACCGCCTTCCGCGGCGCGCAGGACGCCCATGTCATCTCGGCCGACAGGACCTCCTTCGTCATGACCCGGCCATTCAGCCTCACCAACATGCGGCTGGTCTTCGCCAACTGGATGTCGAGCAATATCGGCATCTACGCGCTGGCTCTGCTGCTTGCCTGCATCGGGCTCGGCATCGGAACCTCCCTGATGCTCGGGCGGTTGGGTCGGCGCTCATGAGATGGGTCCTCGCAGCCATGGCAGCCGTCTTCCTCGGCCTCATGCCGGGCGCATACGCGGCCGTGCCCGCTAATGCCTGGGCGCTCTATCGGGATAAGTTCGTCACGGCGGAGGGGCGCGTCGTCGATGATGTGAACGGCGGCATCAGCCATAGCGAGAGCCAGGGCTACGGCCTGCTGCTGGCCTGCCTCGCCGACGACCGCGCGACCTTCGCCAAGATATTCGCCTTCACCCGCACGGAGCTTCTCATCCGCGATGACGGTCTCGCGGCCTGGCGCTGGGACCCGAAGGCGAGCCCGCATGTCACCGACATCAACAATGCCAGCGACGGCGATCTTCTGATCGCGCACGCATTGGCCTGCGCCGGCGCACGCTGGAACATGCCGGCCCACACCGCCGCTGCCCGCCAGATCGCCAACGCGCTGGCAAAGGTCGCGCTCAGGCAGCATGCCGGGCAGGCCTGGCTGATGCCCGGCGCGGTGGGCTTCTCGGAGAAGGACCGCGCGGACGGGCCGGTGATCAACCCCTCCTACTGGGTGTTCGAAGCCTTTCCGGTGCTGGCCAAATTGACCGGCGACCAGCGCTGGATGCAGGTACAGGCCAGCGGGTTGAAGCTGCTCGACGATCTCGCCAAGCGCAAGATGCCGGCGCCCGAATGGCTCTCGATCAAGGCCGCCGCGAAGCCGGCCGAAGGCTTCCCGGCCCAGTTCGGCTACAACGCCATCCGTATCCCGCTTTACCTGCTGCGCGCGGGGCTAGGCGACAAGGCGCGCCTTGCGCCCTTCCGCCAGGCCTGGGCCGACGGCACGGCCGTCGTCGATGTGATCAGCGGCAAGCCGGTCGAGCCGCTGCCGGATGCGGGCTACCGCATCCTCTCCGCCGCGATGGCCTGCGCGCTTGATGACACGCCGGTGCCGGCTGAGCTCAGGACATTCCAGCCCACCGCCTATTACCCGTCGACGCTGCATCTTCTCACCCTCTCGATGCTCAGCGAGAGGTATCCGCAATGCCTGTGAAACCCGTCCTCATCGCCGTGGCAGTCTCAGGCCTCGCCTTCTACGCGCTCGGCCGCTACGGCCATGACACCGCATCGCGCGAACCGGCGCAGCCGATCATCCAGCCCGCGCAGGCACAGGCTCCTCAACAATCCCCGCAGAGCCTGCCCGCTCCGGCAGCGAACGAAATCGCGCAAGCCGCTTCGCCGGACCGCCCGGCAACACCTCCGTCACCAGCGCCCAAGGTCGACGAAACCGCCTTGCGCTACTTCGCGACGCAGGGTGATACCCGCCGCTACGAGGCCGAGCTCGCGCGGCTCAGGGCGCTCTATCCGGAATGGAAGCCGTCGACCGATCCTGCCTCTCAGGGGCAGGCTGGCGATCCAGAGCTGGAGCGGATGTGGCGGCTCTTCGCCGAGGGCAAACACGGCGAAATCCGCGCCGCCATCGTCCAGCGCGGCAGTGCCGATCCGAGCTGGCGAGCGCCCGCCGATCTCATCGCCCAGCTTGACGCGGCCGAGGCGCGCCAGCGCCTCGTCAACGCATCGAACGCCCGGCAATGGGAGCAGGTCATCCGCCTGGGCACCGAGACGCCGGCGCTGCTGACCTGTGCCAGCGTCGATGCGCTCTGGCGCGTCGCCGAGGCCTTCGTCCAGACCGGCAAGCCCGAACGCGCCCGCGACGCCTATGCTTACGTCCTGACCAACTGCACCAATCCGGCCGAGCGCGCCGGCACGATGCAGAAAGCGCTCGCCACCCTACCCGAGGCTCTCGTCGATGCGCTTCTCGCCCAGGAGCGGCAGAACGAGTTTGCGAGCATCCGCGACGAGATCGCCCGGCGCCATATCGGCAAGGCCGCCGACGACCCGACCCAGAAGGCGACCGCCGCCGAGATCCAGCGCATCGAGGCCCTCGCCAACGCCGCGACCACGCCCGACGACGCCATCCTGCTCGGCTTCTACACCCTGCATCACGACGAGCCGGCCAAGGCCGCGACCTGGTTCCAGACGGCGCTGGCGCGCAATGGCGGCGCCAAGGCAGCCGAGGGGGCCGTTCTCGCGCTGGGCGCGACCAGGAAGTACCAGGAAGCCGAGACGCTCGGCGCCCAATGGCTGGAAGCCGGTGCAGCCAATCGCAAGGCCTATCTCGACGTCATCACCGCATTGCTGACCCAGGAGCCGCCGCCGCGCCTCGACCGCACCGTGGTCGAGCGCATCGCCCGGGCGGTCGGGCAGGACAAATACGCGCCCGGCGCCGGCGCGCTCGGCTGGTATGCCTATAATGCCGGGCAGACCGCTCCCGCCGGAACCTGGTTCGAGACCGCGCTCTCCTGGGATCGCAACTACGAACCTGCTGCTTACGGCCTGGCGCTGGTCCGCGAACGGCAGCGCGACCAGGCGGGCCTGCGCGCCCTTGTCTCCGAATGGGGCAGCCGCTCGCAGCGGATCGCGGAGGTGCTCAATCCCCGCCGCGCCCGCCCGGCCGCGACCACCGAGCGTCCCGTGGAAATCCGCGACGTTCCGCGCCCGGAAGCAGCCGCCGAGCCGATCGGACAACGTCCAGCTCCGACGGTACGCACCCGCCGCGGGAGCCCGGTCGAGCGCGAGGAGATGGCAGCCACCGGGCGCGCCGCCGCGCCCCGCCCCGTCGGCGGCAATTGCGGCAACGGCAGCTCCGGCGCTGCCGCCTTGCAGCGCGGCTGGTGCCTGCTCAATCTCAAGCGCCCGGTTGCTGCTGCACAGGCTTTCGAGGCGGCACGGCGCAGCGGCAATGCCGAGGTCGCGGCCGATGCCGCCACCGGCCTGACCTATGCCAAGATCCAGCAGGGCCTGACCAGCGAAGCCGCCGCCGTAGCCGGTGCCACCAACCTGCCGCCCGCGCGACGCCGGGAACTTGCCACCTTGCTTCTGTCGGAACGGTTCTATGCCCAGTACGAGGCGAAGGATTTCAACGGAGCCCTGCTCACCCTGTCGGAACGGCGCCGGCATGCCCCCGAGACGACCGACCTGATGCTGATGCGCGGCTGGGCCTATTACAATCTCGGCCGTTACGACGATGCCGGGCGCATCTTCGAAACCCTGTACAAGGTGAACAGGTCGTCCGAGGCCTTGTCGGGTATCACGGCGATCCGCGACGCCACCCGCCTCAACCGGTATTGAGGCGGGAATCGGCCGCTTTTCAGGTGATGACGGCCGTCATGACGTGGTGAAGCGCCGACACCTGATTGATCCGCGAGCGCGTCAACAGTATTCCTCTTGTCGACAAGAGGATTCCCCATGAAAGCCACCAAGAACAAGGCAGCGCCCGCCCCGGAGCGCAAGCGCGGCTCGGGCGTGAAATTCGTCTATGACCTGCTGCGCAATGAAATCCTCGATCTCGTCCTGCCGCCCGGCAGTCCGATTGACGAGGTGCAGCTTGCCGAGCGCTTCAGCATGTCGCGCACGCCGATCCGCGAGGCGCTGGTACGATTGGCTGGCGAAGGGCTGATCGACACGCTGCCGAACCGTTCGACCATGGTGGCGAATCTCGACTTCCTCAACATGTCGCCCTTCTTCGACGCGCTGACGCTGATGTACCGCGTGACGACGCAGCTCGCCGCGCAGAACCGCCGTCCGGCCGACCTCGAGGCGATCCAGGCCCGGCAGGCTGAATTCGCCGCCGCCGTGAAGGCGCAGGATGCCCTCGCGATGATCGCCACCAACGCCGCCTTCCATGCCGCCATCGCCGAGGCTGGCCGCAATCCCTATTTCAACGGCCTGTTCAGCCGCCTCCTCGACGAGGGCCGCCGCTTCCTGCGGCTCTACTACCAGTCCTATGACGACCGGCTGCCCCAGCAGTTCGTCGACGAGCACGAGGCCATGATCGCCGCCATCGTGGCACGCGACACCACCTTGGCCGATCGCCTCGGAAAGGCGCACGCCGAGCAGATCGTGCAGCAGATTCAGAAACTTATGATCGGAGAGGAACGCCTCGACGTCACGCTGTGACGCTTCTTGTGTAATTCTTGTCGACAAAGAATATGCAAACCGCTATGAAGGGCTCGGAGGGGGGCGCCGCCGGAGCACGCACCAATCGGATCGCGATCTGATCGGACACGGCTCTGGCGGCGAAGCCTCTGCAAGAATGACAGCCAGAAGGAGAGCGAGATGAAGGCCCAGATTTTCTCCGGCGTGATCCCCGCGCTGATGACCCCGTGCAACGCCGACCGCACGCCCGATTTCGACGGGCTGGTGCGCAAGGGCAAGGAGCTGATCGCCGCCGGCATGTCCGCCGTCGTGTATTGCGGCTCTATGGGTGACTGGCCGCTCCTGACCGATGCGCAGCGCATGGAAGGCGTCGAACGCCTGGTGAAGGCCGGCATCCCGGTCATCGTCGGCACCGGCGCGGTCAACACCGCCTCCGCCGTGGCGCACGCCGCCCATGCCCAGAAGGTCGGCGCCAAGGGCCTGATGGTGATCCCGCGCGTCCTGTCGCGTGGCTCGGTCATCGCCGCCCAGAAGGCTCATTTCAAGGCGATCCTGGCCGCCGCGCCCGGGCTGCCGGCCGTGATCTACAACAGCCCCTATTACGGCTTCGCCACCCGCGCCGACCTGTTCTTCGCGCTGCGCGCCGACCATCCGAACCTCGTCGGCTTCAAGGAATTCGGCGGCGCCGACGACATGCGCTATGCGGCCGAGAACATCACCAGCCGCGACGACGACGTCTCGCTGATGATCGGCATCGACACCACCGTCGTCCATGGCTACGTCAATTGCGGCGCGACCGGCGCGATCACCGGTATCGGCAACGTGCTGCCGAAGGAAGTGCTCCATCTCTGCAAGCTCTCGGTCGCTGCCGCGGCCGGCGATGCCGAGGCGCGCCGCCGCGCGCAGGAACTGGAGCAGGCGCTCGGCGTGCTCTCATCCTTCGATGCGGGCCCGGATCTCGTTCTGTTCTTCAAGCACATGATGGTGATGAAGGGCGACGCGGAATACGCGCTGCACTTCAACGAGACCGATGCGCTGAGCGACAGCCAGCGCGGCTATTGCGAAGCCCAGCTCAAGCTGTTCGACGCCTGGTATGCCGACTGGTCGAAGCAGGACGCCGTGCGCAAATACGCGGCCTGATCATGCAACCCCGCGCGGCGGAGCATCTTCCGCCGCGCGTCGAAAAGCTCCATGTCGGGCGCGCCCGGGCCGCTGTCCGGCCGGGGCGACCTTTCGGCCCGCATTCGTGAAACGCATCCGCAGATGGCCAATCCCGATGTCATCGTCATAGGCGCCGGCGTGGTCGGCCTCTCCGCCGCGATCGCGGCGCAGGGGCGCGGCCTGACGGTCGCCGTACTAGACAAGACCGGGCCGGCCGCGGGCGCCTCCGCCGGCAATGCCGGTGCCTTCGCCTTCACCGACATCCTGCCGCTGGCCTCGCCCGGCATCCTGCGCAAGGCGCCGAAATGGCTGCTCGATCCGCTTGGGCCGCTTTCGGTACCGCCGGCCTATGCGCTCAGGATCGCACCCTGGATGCTCCGCTTCTGGCGCGCCTGCTCGCCTGCCCGCGTCGCGCATTCCACGACGGCGCAGACCGCCCTGATGGACCTGTCCAAGGCGGAGCTGGAACCGTTCCTGCACGAAACCGGCACCTTCGGGATGCTGCGCAAGGACGGCAATCTCCAGGTCTACGAGGGCAAGGCCGAGCTGGAGGCTTCCCTGCCCGGCTGGCAGGCACGCGAGGAACACGGCATCGCCTTCCGGCATCTCGACGCCGACGGCATGGCCGCGATCCAGCCCGGCCTCGCTCCGCGCTTCACCCACGGCACCTTCACCCCCGGCTGGTACTCGATCGCCGATCCGCAGGGCTATACATTGGCTCTCGCCGACCATTTCCGCGCCCGCGGTGGTATCATCGAGCGGCTCGAGGTCGAAAGTCTGCAGCCGCTCAGCGACGGCGTCGCGGTCCATGTCCGCGACGGCCGCCCGCGTCAGGCCGCGCAGGTCGTCCTTGCGGCCGGTGCCTTCTCCCACCGCATCGCGCACAGCCTCGACGAACGCATCCCGCTCGAAACCGAGCGCGGCTACAACACCACGCTGCCGCCCGATGCCTTCGACCTGCGCACGCAGATCACCTTCGGCGGCCATGGCTTCGTCGTCAGCCGGCTCTCGATCGGCATCCGCGTCGGCGGGGCCGTCGAGCTCGGCGGGCTCGACTTAGCCCCGAATTTCCGCCGCTCGGAGGCGATGCTGGCCAAGGCCCGCACCTTCCTGCACGGTCTCCGGCCCGATGACGGCGTGCAATGGATGGGCTTCCGCCCCTCGCTGCCGGACAGCCTGCCGGCGATCGGCCGCGCTCGCGCCACGCCGCGCGTGATCTATGCCTTCGGCCATGGCCATCTCGGCCTGACGCAATCGGCCGGCACCGCCCGGCTGGTCGCCGATCTCTTGACGGACCGGCCGCCGGCCATCGACATCGCTTCCTTCTCACCGCAGCGCTTCTGAGAGTCGGACCATGGCCAGCCACACCTTCTCCTGCATCGACGGCCACACCTGCGGCAATCCGGTGCGCCTCGTATCCGGCGGCGGCCCGCGGCTCGAAGGCAACAACATGCTGGAGAAGCGCGCCCATTTCCTGCGCGAATTCGACTGGATCCGCACCGGTCTGATGTTCGAGCCGCGCGGCCACGACATGATGTCGGGCTCGATCCTCTACCCGCCGACCCGCCCCGATTGCGACGTCGCCGTGCTCTTCATCGAGACCTCGGGCTGCCTGCCGATGTGCGGCCACGGCACCATCGGCACGATCACCATGGGCATCGAGAACGGGCTGATCACCCCGCGCGAGCCCGGCAAGCTCTCGATCGACGCGCCCGCCGGCAAGGTCGATATCAGCTATCGCCAGGAAGGCCGCTTCGTCGAGGAGGTCCGCCTGACCAATGTGCCGGGCTTCCTCTATGCCGAGGGCCTGACGGCCGAGGTCGAGGGTCTCGGCGAGATCGTCGTCGACGTCGCCTATGGCGGCAATTTCTACGCCATCGTCGAGCCGCAGAAGAATTTCCGGGACATGATCGACCATACCGCCGGCGAGCTGATCGGCTGGTCGCCGAAGCTGCGCACGGCGCTGAACAGGAAATACGAGTTCATCCATCCCGAGCACCCTGAGATCCAGGGCCTCAGCCATATCCAGTGGACCGGCAAGGCGACGAAGCCGGAGGCGCATGCCCGCAACGCCGTGTTCTACGGCGACAAGGCGATCGACCGCTCGCCCTGCGGCACCGGCACCTCGGCCCGGATGGCGCAGCTCGCCGCCAAGGGCAAGCTCGCCGTCGGCGACGAGTTCGTGCATGAATCGATCATCGGTTCGCTGTTCAAGGGCCGGGTCGAGGCTGCCCTGACCGTCGCCAACCGGCCCGCGATCATCCCCTCCATCGCCGGCTGGGCCCGGATGACCGGCTACAACACGATCTTCATCGACGATCGCGACCCCTTCGCCCACGGCTTCGTGGTGACGTGAGGGGCCTCGGCGGCCCGCTTCATCTCAGCAGAGCGCTGGTCGCCCCGATGCCCTAGCCATTGGCGACGATGACGCGTCCGACGACGGTCGACAGCGCAGCGAGAGCCGGCAACCGCCTCGCCTTCCTGTCGGTCACGATGGCGGAAACCCGATCGAGCTCACAGAAGCGGACACGGCTCGTCACGCCGATCTTGGAATGATCGGCGATCAGGACGACGCTGGCCGAATTGGCGACCATGGCCCGGGCGATCTCCGCCGTGTGCTCGAAGAAGTTGGTCGCCGCGCCGTCCACGTCGACGCCGAAGGGCGACAGCAGCGCCACGTCGGCCTTGAAGCGATAGATGTCGTTGATCGTCGATGCGCCGCCGGTCTCCGGCGGCTCATGCACGATCGCACCACCGAGCAGGAAGACACGGCTGCCCATCCTCTGCTGGGTCGAGGCCATGCTCGTCGCGACCTGCAGCGAGTTCGTGAGGATGTTGAGCTCGGGAACGCTCTTCAGTTCCTCCGCCAGTGCCGCCGTCGTGGTTCCCCCGTCGAGGAACAGTGTCTGGCCGCTTTTGATCAGGGCCAGCGCAGCCAGTGCGATGGCGCGCTTCTCCTGCAGCCGGACCGTGGAACGGGCTCCGTAGGACGCGTCCTGCTCTGCGGGAAGGCTGACCGCTCCACCGTGGATGCGCCGCAAGCGGCCGTTCCGCTCCATGGCGACGAGATCGCGGCGGATCGACTCGTGGGAGACCTCGAACTCCTGGGCCAACCTCTCGACCGAAACGCTACCGAATGTCTCGAGAAGCGTGCCGATGCGCTGCTTTCGATCACCTTGCCACATATGCAATCGCCTCCTCCGCAACGCTCATGGCACCGCTCGCAGCAGCGCACAACCAGAGCCTCCATAAAATACACATAAATACACATTGCCACAGATATCCACGAATGCTAAGCCATCTCCAGAGTGATCGGGGATAGCGGATGCGCGCCGGGAACAATCAGGACGAGTGGCTGGCCTTCGCCCTCCAGCTAGCGACGGAGAGCGGCGCGATCCTGCGCGATGCGGCGACCGTCCGCCCCGATGTCGAGGTCAAGCCCGATCGCAGCTTCGTCACCGCGCTCGACGCTCGCATCGAGCGACGCATGCGCGAAATGCTTGCAGACCGTTTCCCCACCCACGGCATCATCGGCGAGGAGGAGGCTCCCTCCGATGGTGACGCCGATCTGGTCTGGGTGCTCGATCCGATCGATGGCACCGCCGCCTTCATCGCCGGCCTGCCGGTCTACGGCTCGCTGATCGCCCTCATGAAGGAAGGCGAGCCGATCCTGGGGATCATCGACCACCCGATCACCGGCGATCGCTGGATTGGCGTCAAGGGCAGCCCCACCACGCATAACGGACGCCCCTGCCGTACCCGCGCCTGCGGTGCGCTCGGCGAGGCCATCCTCTCCGCGAGCAATCCCGACTTCTTCGACGCGGAAGAGACCCCGGCGCTCGACGCCATGCGTGCCGCGACCGCCTGGCGCATCTGGGGCGGCGCCTGCATGAGCTTCGGCCTGCTGGCCTCGGGGCGCACCGATGCCGCCTTCGACACGCGTCTGAAGCTCTGGGATTTCGCGCCCTTCCGCCCGATCATCGAAGGCGCCGGCGGCGTCATCACCGACTGGGACGGGCGGCCGATCGATCACCGGACGGGCAAGCGCATCATGGCGGCCGGCGATCCGGCCCGTCACCGCGAGATGCTGGGACTCGTCGAGACCGCGATGAAGCGTTAAGCCGACTACAGACCATTCGCTCCGAGACGGCGCCGATCCGCCGGAGCTTCAGTCAGAGGGGACGACGAGATGGGCATTGCGATCGAGGATCTGGCCGTCGCCTATGGCGGTCAGCGTGTGATCGACGGGCTGGCATTGACGATCGAGCCGGGCACGTTCTTCACGCTGCTCGGCCCGTCTGGCTGCGGCAAGACCACGCTTCTGCGCACCATCGCCGGCTTCGTCCCCGCCGAGCGCGGGCATATGCGCTTCGGCGGCACGGAGGTGACGCATCTGCCGCCGCACAAGCGCGATATCGGCATGTGCTTCCAGGACTACGCGCTCTTCCCGGACAAGACCGTGTTCGACAACGTCGCCTATGGCCTGCGCGCCCGCAAGCTGGCGGAAAGCGCGATCAAGCCCAGGGTCCAGGCGGCACTGGAGCGCGTCGGCCTCGGCCATCTGGGTAGCCGCCATCCGGCCGCGCTCTCCGGCGGCCAGCGCCAGCGCGTTGCGCTGGCGCGCGCCCTCGTCATCCAGCCGAAAGTGCTGCTGATGGACGAGCCGCTCTCCAATCTCGATGCCAAGCTGCGCCTCCAGGTGCGCGAGACCATCGTCGAGCTCCAGCGCGAGGCGAAGATCACCACGGTCTTCGTCACCCATGACCGGGAAGAGGCGCTCGCCATGTCCGACCGGATCGGCGTGATGAATCAGGGCCGGCTCGAGCAGGTCGGCACGCCCGCCCAGATCTACCGCGAGCCGCGCACCGGCTATGTCGCCGATTTCGTCGGCGGCGCCAACATCATGGCGGTCGAGACCGCCGCGCGGCAGGCCGGTGAGACCGCGACCATCGCCCTCGACGGCGCCGCCATCACGGCCCGCGCCCCGGCGGCGCTGGCCGCCGGCAAGGCGACTCTGGTCGCGCGTCCCGAGGATATCCTGCTGGCCGAGCCCGGCACGGCCGGCACGCTGCCGGGCAAGATCGCGCATCGCCAGTATCTCGGCGGCAAGACCAGCTACAAGGTCGCGCTCGACAGCGGGCGCGTGCTCGCGGTCGACCTGCAGAGCGGCGCGCATGACCGCTTCGAGCCCGGCGCGGCGGTCGGCCTCGGCTTCGATCCCGCCCGCACGCTGGTGCTCGCGTCATGACCCGCCAGTTCAGCTCGATCTGGTTCTGGTTCTCCGCGCTGGCGCTGGCGATCCTGGCCGTCTTCCTGCTCTATCCCCTGCTCAACGTGCTGACCGGCTCCATCGGCAGCGGTGGCCGCAACGGCTGGGTGACATTGGCCGGCGACCCCAAATATTTCGCCGCCATCCTCAACACCATCGTGCTCGGCATCGCCGTGACGCTGACCACGACGCTGATCGGCGTGCCGCTCGCCTATTTCACCGCGCGCTTCGACTTTCCCGGCAAGGGCATCGTCGCGGTGCTGCCGCTGGTCACGCTGGTCATTCCCGAGGTCATCGCCGCCCAGACCTGGCTGATGATGCTTGGCAATAACGGCTTCATCACGCGCTGGCTCGGCGGCCACGGCATCGACATGCCGAGCTTCTACGGCTGGCCCGGCCTGATCACGGTGATGACCTTCACCTATTACACCTACACCTATATCGGCACGCTCGCCGCCATCCGCGGCTTCGACGTCCAGCTCGAGGAGGCCGCGCAGAGCCTCGGCACCTCGCCCGCCCGCTCGCGCCTCAACGTCATGTTGCCGGTGGTGCTGCCCTCGGTTCTGGCAAGCGCGCTGCTGGTCTTCACGCTCGTCGTCGGCAACTTCGCCACTGCCACCATCCTCGGCAGCCGCGTGCCGCTGCTCTCGGTCCTGACCTACCAGGCCGCGGTCGCCGAAGGCGGCTCCGACCCGGTGATGCAGTCGACGCTCGCGACCGTCTCGATCGCGCTGGTCATGATCGTGCTCTTCGTCCAGCGCTGGATCGTCTCGCGCGGCCGCCACGAGGTCACGCAAGGACGTGGCGCGCGGGCCGAGAAGCTGCGCGGCCTGCCTGGCCTCTTCATCGGGCTGGCCGCCGGGCTCCTCGTCATCGTCTCGCTCTTGCCGCTGGGCTCGATCGTCGTCGGCGCCTTCACCGTCTCGCGCGGCCCGGTCATGCGCTGGGGCGAATGGACCACGGCGCATGTCGAGCGCCTCGTCAGGATCGCGCCCGATCCGGTGATCAACACGCTGCTCTACTCGGCCGCAGCGACCGCGATCGGCATCACCTTCTCGGCCATCGTCAGCTATCTCATCGTCAAGAAGCGCAACATTCTGACGCCCGCGCTCGACTACCTGACGGCACTGCCGCTGGCCTTGTCCGGCACGATCATCGGCATCGGCCTGATCATGTCCTTCAACACCGGCTTCCTGCCGCTCACCGGCACGGCCAGCATCATCGTGCTCGCCTATATCGTGCGCCGCCTGCCCTTCGGCATCCGCAACGCGTCCTCGACGCTCTACAACATCCCGAACTCGATCGAGGAAGCGTCGATCAGCCTCGGCGTGCCGCCGGTCTCGACCTTCTTCAAGGTCGTGCTGCCCTTGATGCTGCCGGCCGTCGCCGCCGCTGCGGTACTGACCTGGACGACCACTGTCGCCGAGCTCTCGGCCTCGATCATCGTCTATTCCGGCGGGCGCGAGACCATGCCGATCCAGATCTACAAGCTGATCGACTCCAACCTGATGGCCCCGGCCTCGGCTTATGGCCTCGTGCTGGTCGCGGTGATCCTGATCCCGATCATCGTCGCGACCCGCGTCTTCAAGATCGACCTGTTCTCGTCGAAGAGCTGAACGAACCGACCAACACAAGGCCGGGCCGGCGCCGCCTGCCGCCCGCGCTCAGAGGGGAAGGCGGAGTGAAAGGAACGAACATGACCCACCTGATCGACCGCCGCACCGTGCTCGCCGGCCTCGCCGGCATGGCCGCAGCGCCCGCATTCGCGCAAAGCGCCTCGGGCACCGTCGTGCTCTACACCTCCAATAACGCGCAATCGGTCGATGCCGTGCTCGGCGTCGCCAAGGAAAAGCAGCCCAACCTGAAGATCAGCACGATCACCGGCGGCTCGGGCCAGCTGCTGCGCCGCATCGAAGCCGAGGCCGCCAAGCCTCAGGCCGACATCTTCTGGAGCTCCAGCGCCAACACGCTCGGCGCCTTCAAGCAGCTCTTCGAATCCTATGCTTCCCCGGCCGCATCCGCCATTCCGGCTGCGCTGCGTCACCCGGAGAATCTCTGGACCGCCTCGAACGTCCATCTCGTGGTGGCGATGATCAACAAGAACCAGCTCGGCGGGAAGCCGGCGCCGAAGACCTGGAAGGACCTGATCGACCCCGCCTTCAAGGGCAAGATCATCATCGCCGACCCCGCCAACAGCTCGACCGCCTTCACCATCCTCTGGGGCGTCGACAAGCTGATGGGGCCGGACGGCCTGAAGGCGCTCGCCGCCAACCTGACCGTCTCCAGCGCCGCATCGACGGTGCTGCGCGCCGTCGGCCAGGGCGAATTCGCCATCGGGCTGACCTTCGAGTCGAACGCCTATGCCTATGTCGCCGGCGGCCAGCGCGAGATCTCGCTGCTCTATCCGGCCGAGGGCACCTTCTCGACGCCGGAGTTCCAGGTGCTGGTCAAGGGCGCGCCGGCCGGCGCCAACGCCAAGGCAGCCTATGACCTGATGCTGTCGAAGGAAGCCCAGATCGCCTTGCTGGAGAACGCCTTCCGCCGGCCGAGCCGCAGCGATATCGACGTCTCCAAGCATGTCGAGCTGCCGGCGATCGACAGCGTCAAGGTCTTCGCCATCGACGAGGACGAGGCCGCCGCCAAGCGCGATGAGTTCCTCAAGCGCTGGCAGTCCTACGGCACAGCCACGAAGTAAGCGGGCCGCAACCCGATAGTTCTCAGGCGCCTCCGGGCGCCTGATTTCGTTTCAGGAAGCCACCCGGTTGAAGCTCCCTCACGGCGCTTCCTCGCCGCCCCGGCGGATCAGGAAGATCGCGGCACCCGCGCTCATCAGCGCGAGGCAGAACCATGTCAGCGCATAAACCAGATGCGTGTTGCGGAAGCTGACTTGGGTCATGCCGCCCTGCGGCAGCGGGCCAGGCTCCGCGGCCGCATCGGCATCGACGAAATAGGGCGCGACCTCTCCCAGCCCGCGCGCAGAAGCGATCGCAACGACATCGCGCGAATACCAGCGCCCGGCAGCGGGATCGTTGCTGCGCAGGAAGCCGCCGCCAGGCTCGCTCAGCCGCAGCAGGCCCACCACCTTCGTATCCCCGGCGCCCGTCGCTCGCCGCTCTCCCGCCCCGCGCTGCCCTTCCGGCACGAAGCCGCGATTGACCAGGACGGTGAAGCCGGCATCGCTACGGAACGGCGCGAGAACCCAGAAGCCCGGCCCGCGCTCGGTCACCGCCATGGTCAGCGTTTCCGGGGCATCGAGATAGCGGCCTTGCAGCATGACGCGGCGATATTCGTCGGTGGCCGCGCTGATCCTGGACCATTCCGCCGATCCCGGCGCCGCGGCGGCTCGAGCATGAATCCGCGCCTCGACGCGGGCGATCAGGTCGACCTTCCAGCTCCGGCGCTCAAGCTGCCAGATGCCGAGACCAGCGAAAACGAGGACGAACAGACCAAGTGCTGTTGCAAAAGCGAACCGAGCAAGGCCGCCTCGCTTGCGCCCGCCCGCTTCCACCGGCACCGATCCGGTCTCACATCTTATGCATGTCCGGCATCATGTTGGTGTTGAGGTGGTACATCACCCACAGCGAGCCGGCGAGCACGATCACCACGATGACGATGGTGAAGATCAGGCCCATCATGTTCCAGCCGCCCTCGGAGCGGCCGTTCATGTGCAGGAAATAGACCATGTGGACGACGATCTGCACGGCGGCGAAGGCCATGATCACGATCGCCGTCAGCGTCGCGTTGCCGAGCACGTCGTTCATGACGAGCCAGAACGGGATCGCGGTCAGGACGACCGAGAGCAGGAAGCCGGTGACATAGCCGCGCAGGCTGCCATGCGGGGCATGGTCGTCGCCATGGGCGCCATGCTGCTCGGCGTGCGGGTCGACGTGGCTTTGGGAACCGCTCATTTCAGCACGCCCATCAGATAGACGAAGGTGAAGACGCCGATCCAGATGACGTCGAGGAAGTGCCAGAACATCGAGAGGCAGAGCAGGCGCCGCCGATTGGCCTCGATCAGCCCGCGCTTCGAGACCTGCACCATCAGCACGGTCAACCAGATCAGGCCGAAGGTGACGTGCAGGCCATGCGTGCCCACCAGCGTGAAGAAGGAGGACAGGAAGGCGCTGCGCATCGGCGTCGCCCCCTCGCGGATGAGATGCGCGAACTCGTAGAGCTCGATCGCCAGGAAGGCGAGGCCGAACAGTCCGGTGATGAGCAGCCAGCGCTGCATCAGCGCCTGCTTGCCTTTGTCCATGGCCAGCATGGCGAAGCCGTAGGTGATCGAGGAGAACAGCAGCATCGCCGTGTTCACCGCGACCAGCCTGAGATCGAACAGGTCGGCGCCCGACGGCCCGGCCGCATAGTTGCGCCCGAGCACGCCATAGGTCGCGAAGAGGACTGCGAAGATCAGGCAGTCGCTCATCAGATAGAGCCAGAAGCCGAGCATGGTCGAGCCGCCGGAGTGCTCGTGCTCGTCTTCGGTCACGTAGAACGTCGGAACGCCCGCGGCCTGTGCCTGTGCTTTCGCCTTGGCCATCATCGCCCCTCAGGCCCGTCCGAGCTGTCTGCTGCGCGCTTCCTCTTCACGCACGACTGCGTCAGCGGGAATGTGGAAGTCGCGGTCGTAGTTGAAGCTATGCGCGATCGCAGTCGCGACCACGCCGACGAAGGTCAGCGCCGCCAGCCACCAGATGTACCATATCAGCGCGAAGCCGCAGATCGTGGCGAGCCCGGCGATGATCACGCCGGCGCCGGTGTTCCGCGGCATGTGGATCGGCTTGAAGCCGCCGAGCGGGCGCCGGTAGCCGCGCTTCTTCATGTCGGCCCAGGCATCGAGATCATGCACGATCGGCGTGAACGCGAAATTGTAGGCCGGTGGCGGCGAGGAGGTCGACCATTCCAGCGTGCGCCCGTCCCACGGGTCGCCGGTCGTATCGCGCAATGGCTCGCGCCTGACGATGCTGACGGCGATCTGGATGATGAAGCAGAGGATGCCGAGCGCGATCAGCACCGCGCCGACGGCCGCGATCACGAACCAGATCTGCAGCGAGGGGTCCTCGAAGCGACTGAGGCGTCGCGTCACGCCCATCAGGCCGAGGATGTAGAGCGGCATGAAGGCGACGTAGAAGCCGATCACCCAGAACCAGAACGACAGCAGGCCCCAGAACTTGTCGAGCTTGAAGCCGAAGGCCTTGGGGAACCAGTAGGCGATGCCGGCGAAGACGCCGAAGACCACGCCGCCGATGATGACGTTGTGGAAATGGGCGATCAGGAACAGGCTGTTATGCAGGATGAAATCGGCCGGCGGCACCGCCAGCATCACGCCGGTCATGCCGCCGATCACGAAGGTGATCATGAAGGCGAGCAGCCACAGCATCGGCAATTCGAAGCGGATGCGGCCGCGATACATCGTGAACAGCCAGTTGAATATCTTCGCGCCCGTCGGGATCGAGATGATCATCGTCGTGATGCCGAAGAAGGAGTTCACGCTGGCGCCCGAGCCCATCGTGAAGAAGTGGTGCAGCCAGACCAGGTAGGACAGGATGGTGATGACCACCGTCGCATAGACCATCGAGGCGTAACCGAAGAGGCGCTTGCCGCAGAAGGTCGAGGCCACCTCCGAATACACCCCGAAGATCGGCAGGATCAGGATGTAGACCTCCGGGTGGCCCCAGATCCAGATCAGGTTCACGTACATCATCGGGTTGCCGCCGAGATCGTTCGTGAAGAAATTCGTGCCGACATAGCGGTCGAGCGTCAAAAGCGCGAGCGTCGCCGCCAGGATCGGGAAGGTCGCGACGATCAGCACGTTGGTGCACAGCGACGTCCAGGTGAAGACCGGCATCTTCATCATGTCCATGCCGGGCGCGCGCATCTTCACGATGGTCGCGATCAGGTTCACGCCGGACAAGGTCGTACCCACGCCTGCGATCTGCAGGGCCCATAGGTAGTAGTCCATGCCCACCCCAGGCGAGTAGGCGGCCCCCGAGAGCGGCGGATAGGCGAGCCAGCCGACCTTGGCGAATTCGCCGACGAACAGCGACATCATCACCAGCACGGCGCCGCCGACCGTCATCCAGAACGAGAAATTGTTGAGGAACGGGAAGGCGACGTCGCGGGCGCCGATCTGCAACGGCACGACATAGTTCATCAGGCCGGTGACGAAGGGCATCGCCACGAAGAAGATCATGATCACGCCATGCGCCGTGAAGATCTGGTCGTAATGATGCGGCGGCAGGTAGCCCTCGTTGCCGGCAAAGGCGATCGCCTGCTGGCCGCGCATCATCAGCGCGTCGGCGAAGCCGCGCAGCAGCATGATGACGCCGAGGATCATGTACATGATCCCGATCTTCTTGTGGTCCACGCTGGTGAACCACTCGTGCCAGAGATAGCCCCAGAGCTTGTAGCGGGTGACCAGCGCGACGAGGGCAAGGCCGCCGAGCGCCACTGCGGCGAAGGTCCCGATCAGGATCGGCTCGTGATAGGGGATCGCTTCAAGGGTGAAGCGGCCGAAGATCAGCTTCCACCAGTCGGGATAGGTCATCGCTCACTCGCCTAGTTGGCGGCGCGGGCGGTGACGCCCGCGGTGCCGTAGACATCGGTCGGCGTGCAGATCGCCGTCACGAACGGGCGCGGCGGCATCGGCTGCCCGCCCCGGCGCACGCTCTTGTCGTATTCGAGCTGCGCGACGATATGGATGCCCTCCTTGCCGCCCCCACCCCTGGCGTCCAGCGCCATCATGTCGCGCGTGCACATCTTGGCACGGTCGACGCACATGTTGAGGATGGCGCTGAAGAGATCGGACGGGATGTCGCGGAAATAACGGACCTTCTCGCGCTCACTCGGCCGCTCCAGCACGAGATAGTCCTCGCGCCCCAGCGTGCTGCCGTTGCGGATCGCGCCCTGCACCCAGTCGCCGAAGCCCTTGTCGTCGACGCCGCGGAAGCGGAAGCGCATGTCGGAGAAACCGGCACCGCTGTAATTGGCCGAGAAGCCCTCGAACTCGCCGGAATGGTTGATCACGGCGTTGAGCTTGGTCTGCATGCCCGGCATCGCGTAGATCTGGCCGGCCAGCGCGGGGATGAAGAGCGAGTTCATCACCGAGGACGAGGTGATGCGGAACTCGATCGGCTGGTCGACCGGCGCCACGACCTCATTGAGCGAGGCGATGCCCTGCGCCGGGTAGAGGAACAGCCATTTCCAGTCGAGCGCGACGACCTGGATGACGAGCGGCTCCTTCTTGACCCCGTTACCGCCGGCCCTGGCCTCGACCACCGGCTTGCTGGCGCTGATCCGGTTGAGCGGGCGATAAGGGTCCAGCAGATGCGTGCCCATCCAGGTCATCGCACCCAGGATGACGATGATCAGCAGCGGCACCGACCAGATCACCACCTCCAGCGGCAGCGAATGGTTCCAGTCCGGATCGTAGCTCGCCTTGGCCGAGGCACGGTAGCGCCAGGCGAAGAAGATCGTCAGCGCCATCACCGGCACGATGACCAGCAGCATCAGCGCGGTCGAGGCGAGCAGGAGGTTTCGCTGCTGCATCGCAACATCGCCTGATGGGCCAAGCAGCACCATCTGGCAGCCGCCGAGCAGCGCGAACAACGGCAAAATCGGTAGAATTCGAAAGATTCTCAAGAGACTCGAGACCTCCCTGATCCGGGAACCGCCGTTCTCTATTCCCATTCTCCCGCACTGCACATCGGACAATCTGTCCCATTGCGACGGTTTGACGGGTGGCTTCTATCCACCGTATCCATTTGCAGGAGGTGCGGGCAAGTCCGGTTCTGACGGCCGGCCCGCCAAAGAGGAATTCGCGGTCATGAGCGCTGACGCGGCGAGCCGTTCATCGAGACACAAGACGGAAGAGCGCGGCCACGGCCATGTGGCGCCGGCCGATATCGCGCTCGGCGTCATCATCGGACGAACCTCCGAATATTTCGACTTCTTCGTCTTCGGGCTGGGCTGCGTGCTGGTCTTCCCCGAGCTGGTCTTCCCCTTCGCCGACCGGCTGACGGGCACGCTTTATGCGTTCGGCATCTTCGCGCTCGCCTTCGTCACCCGCCCGATCGGCTCCGTGCTGTTCTTCGCCATCGACCGCCGCTACGGCCGGGGGACCAAGCTCACCGCCGCGCTCTTCCTGCTCGGCGGCTCGACGGCGGCGATCGCCTTCCTGCCGGGCTATGCGACGCTCGGCATCTGGTCGATCGTCATCCTCGCCGGCTTCCGCCTGCTGCAGGGCATCGCGCTCGGCGGTGCCTGGGACGGCCTGTCCTCCCTGCTCGCCCTCAACGCCCCGCCGAACCGCCGCGGCTGGTACGCCATGCTGCCGCAGCTCGGCGCGCCCTTCGGCTTCATCCTCGCCGCCGGTCTCTTCGCCTATTTCGAGGGTGCGCTCTCCAAGGAGGATTTCCTGAGCTGGGGCTGGCGCTATCCCTTCTTCGTCGCGCTGACGATCAACGTCGTCGCGCTCTTCGCCCGCCTGCGCATGGTCGCGACCCCTGAATTCGCCGAGCTGATGCAAACCCGCGAACTGATGCCGGTCCCTGTGGTCGAGCTCATCCGCGCCCATGGCCGCACGATCATCCTCGGCGCCTTCGTGCCGCTGGCGAGCTTCGCGCTCTTCCACCTCGTCACCATCTTCCCGGTGAGCTGGATCAACCTCTTCACCAACCGTTCGGTCTCGGAGTTCCTGCTGGTACAGAGCGCGGGCGCCGTGGTCGGCGCCGGCGCGGTCGTGACCTCCGGCCTGATCGCCGACCAGATCGGCCGCCGCAACACGCTGCTGCTCTCGGGCGGCATGATCGCGCTGTTCAGCCTGTCCAGCATCGTCGCGCCGCTGCTCTTCGGCGACAGCCTCGCCGGCCAGACGATCTATGTCATCGTCGGCTTCGGCCTGCTCGGCCTCGCCTATGGCCAGACCGCCGGCGCGGTCGCCTCCAGCTTCAAGCCGCAATACCGCTATACCGGAGCGGCGCTGACCTCCGACCTCGCCTGGCTGATCGGCGCCGGCTTTGCCCCGCTGGTGGCGCTGACGCTGTCCAGCGCTTTCGGCCTCGCCTGGGTCGGGCTCTACCTGCTCTCCGGCGCGCTCTGCACGCTGGCGGCTCTGTGGATCGACCGGCGGCTGGAAGCGCGCTACGAATAGCGCGCCCCGCCCCCGCCCACCTCAGCCCTGCCGATAGAGGAAGCGGTCCGGCTGGACCGGTTCCTCGCGCAGGCCCATGCGCTGCACCCGGTAGAGATGCTTGGTGAAGGCCAAAGCGTCGGCACGCGAGAGCTCGCGGCCCCGGTAATAGGCCTCCATCTCGACGCGCACGGCCTCCGGCGGATGGCGCGTGATCTTGCCGGCGACCTCGCGCGCCGTCGCCATCAGGGCGTCGGGCGCGACGACCTTGTTGATCAGACGATGCGACAGGGCTTCCTCGGCCTCCATCGGCTCGCCGGTCAGAAGCATCCACATCGCGACCGTGTGCGGCAGCTGGAGGCCGAGCCGCGAGGTGCCGCCCGCGCCGCCCATGCCATAGGCGACCTCGGGGAAACCGAACCTGGCATTGGTCGAGGCGATCCGGATATCGGTCAGCGAGAGCAGGTAGATCATGCCCTGCCCCAGGCACCAGCCGTTGACCGCGCCGATGATCGGCTTGAAGCGCTCGAGCGCCAGAACGTCGCGCGACCAGGAGAAATCATGCGGCGTCTCGCCCTCGCCATTATGCGGCCAGAGATGGTCGGCGAGTTCGTCGCGCGAGGTGGTGCCGCGCTTGTAAGGGGTCTTGATGTCGTCCCCGGCGCAGAAACCGCGCTCGCCGGCCCCGGTCAGGATGCCGCAGCGGATCGAGGTATCCGCCAGGAAGTCCTTGAGCGCGAGGAAAAGCTCCTTGTGGATCATCGGATTGGTCGGATTCACCGACCCGTTCTCGATGGTGAAGACGGCGATGTCGCCATCCTTCTCGTAGCGAAGCGGCAAGGCGATTCTCCTTCGGCGCGGATATCTCGAAACGGAAGCGGTTCAGCCGGCGAGCCAGCCACGGGACAGGCGGTCATAGGCGCCGGCGCGCAGGTCCTCGCGCTCGGCGACGATGACGTGCTTGGCGACCTTCTCGGACGGGGTTTTCGGCAGGCTCGCGCGGAATTCGAGGAAGCGCGGCACCTTGAACGGCGCGAGATGCGCGCTGCAATGCGCGAAGAAGCCGTCGACATCGAAGGCATCGGCGGCAACGCCCGGCTTCAGCACGATGCAGGCCTTCACCTCCTGCCCCCGATCGATATCGGGAACGGGTATCGCGGCGGCTTCGAGAATATCCTGCCAGCCGAGCATCACCGCCTCGACCTCGCGCGCCGCGATGTTCTCGCCGGAGCGGCGGATCATGTCCTTGATCCGCCCGACGATATAATGGAAACCGCGCTCGTCGCGCCGGAACAGGTCGCCGGTGCGGAACCAGCCACCCTCGCGAAAACTGTCGGCATTGGCTTCAGGCTTGTTCCAGTAGCCCTGCAGGATACCGGGGCCACGAATCCACAATTCGCCGATCTCGCCGGGCGGGACTTCGTTGCCCTCCTCGTCCCGGACCGTGGCCTCCCGGAAGGGCGAGGCGATGCCGCAGGTGCCGGAGCCGACCATCGAGGTCGCGCCATAGGGCGTGAACAGGGCCGAGCCGACCTCGGTCATGCCGAAGCTCTCGCGCGCCACCACGTTGAAGCGCGCCTCCAGCTCGGCATGCATGTTCTTCCGCAGGCCGAAGACCGAAACCATCTTCAGCGGGATATCGCGATCATCCAGCCGCGGCGCCTGCTTCAGGACGATCTGCGGGAAGATGCAGTATTCGATGCCGTAGCGCCGGACCCAGTCAAGGAAATGGGTCCCCGAGGCCTTGGCCGCGACGAAAAGCGTGCCCTTGAGCCGCATCGCCATCAGCAGCAGCCATTGCGGGTCCATGTAGTAGAAGGGCTGGGCCGCGATGACATGCTTGACGATGCCGTTGGCGCGCATCGCCGCGACCCGGCCGAGCGTCAGCCAGTAGCGGTGGCTGAGCATGCAGCCCTTGGGAAAGCCGGTCGTGCCTGAAGTGTACTGGATGTTGATGAGGTCATCGAGCTCCGGCTCGCGCACGGGCACGAAATCAGCCGCCGGGGTCGCGGCGAGAGCCTCCCAATCGCCCGCACCACCGACGACGATCGGCCTGGCGAAAGCTGGGAGGTCCCTGACCTCCGGCGCCTCGCCAATCTCGGCGAGCACGCCGGCATCGATGACGATCGTCCCGGCGCCGCTATCGGTCAGCACATAGGCGACCTCGCGCGGGGTATAGCGGACATTGACCGGCACCATGATCGCGCCGATCCGTGCCAGCGCCAGCCAGGTCAGCGGAAAGGCCGGGATGTTCGGCAGCATCACGCCGACCCGGTCGCCGAAGCCGATGCCGCGTGCCGCAAGCCCGGCCGCGAGCGCGCGCGTCTTCTCGGCAAGCTCGCGATAACTCAGCGCGATGCCGGCCTCGAAGAAATTCGCTACCGGCGCATCGCCCATCTCATCCGCGCAGCCGTCGATGAAGGCCGCGAGATTGCGCGGGAACGGCTCGGCCTCGATCAATGCGCGCAAATCCGCGGCTTCCTGCAATTCCCTATCCATCGGCCTGTTCCGTCCTGAGCCGGCGCAAGCCGGCGCTGCGTGCGATTTCCGCGATGCCGAGCCCGACCATCGACATCGCCACCATCACGCAGGCAGCGGCGGCGACGGTCGGGTCGAGCCTGAGATTGAGGTCGTTCCAGATCCGGAGCGGCAGGGTCTCGATCGCCCCGGAAACGAAGAGCGTGATGATCAGGTCGTCGAAGGAGGCGAAGAAGGCGAACATCGCTCCGGCGAGGATCGCGGGCCTGAGCGCCGGCAGCGTCACCAGCAGGAAGCTCCGCCACGGGCCGGCACCAAGCACGCGCGCCGCCCGCTCGATCGTCTCGTCGAGATTGCGCAGGGCAGCGCTCACCACCACGATGACATAGGGCACAGCCACGACCGTATGGGCGAGGACCAGCGTGGTCAGGCTCTCCAGCCATTTGAGGCGCGCGAACAGCATGAACATGCCGAGCGCGATGACGATGCCCGGCACGATCAGCGGCGCGATCGCCAGCCCGTAGAGCAGCCCTGCTCCCGGCAGGCGATGGCGCACGATCGCCAATGCGCTTGCCGTGCCGATCGCGACCGACAGGATCGTCACGAGCACGCCGATCTTGACGCTGAGCCAGAGCGCCCCGCTCCAGGACGCATCGGTGAAGAGCACGCGATACCAGCGCAGCGACCACGCACTCGGCGGGAAGCTCAGGATTTCCGACTCGTTGAAGGAGAGCGGGATCAGGAAAATCAGCGGGAACAGCAGGAAGAAGACGACAGCGCAGAACCAAAGAGCGAGCGCGATGCGAACGAGGCGGGAGCTCATCGCGCACCCCCGTAGAGATTGCGCTCCGGCACCAGCCAGCGCAGCAGGCCGACCGCAACGATCGTCGTCGCCAACAGGACAAGCGCCATGGCGGAAGCCGCCGTCCAGTCGTTCATCTGGTGGACCTGGAGGTCGATCAAGTTGGCGATGGTGCGGTGGCGCGGCCCGCCGAGCAGCGCCGGCGTGATATAGAAGCCGAGCGAGAGGATGAAGAGCAGCATCGCGGCGGCGACGATGCCGGGCTTCGTCATCGGCAGATAGACATGCCAGAAGGCGCGCCAGGGCGAGGCGCCGAGCACGCGCGCAGCCCGGACCAGCCCGGCATCGAGCTCGGTCATGACGCCGACCAGCGTCAGGATGGCGACCGGCAGCAGGATCTGGACCATGCCGAGATGCACCGCGAGCGGCGTGAATAGGAAGCGCTGCGGCTCGGAGGTGATCCCGAGCCAGATCAGCGAGGCATTGAGCAGCCCCTCGCGCCCGAGTACCAGCGACCATGTGTAGGTGCGCACGAGCACGCTGGTCCAGAACGGCAAAAGCACCAGCGCGAGATAGATGCCGCGCCGCGAGGCCGGCTGGCCGGCGATGAAACAGGCGGCGGGATAGCCGAGGACGAGGCAGATCAGCGTAACGCTGAGCGCGAGCTTCAGCGTGTTCAGGAAGACCACCGCGAAGACCGGCGAGGACATCAGCCAGCTGACGCCGGCCCATGCCCCGCCCTTGCTCGCAAACGAGATCCGCATGATCTCGACGAACGGGACCACGAAGAAGATCGCGAAGAGCAGCAGGAGCGGCGCGGCCAGAAGCGGCGCCACCAGCGATTTCCTGAGCACGTTACCTGTCCTCGGCCAGTCGCTCGCTTCAGCTCAGCAGCCAGGCGGCCCAGCGCTCGGTCAGCTTCGGCCGGTTCTCGCTCCAGTATTCCGGGTTGAACGAATACTGGACCGCGACATTGTCGGGATGGATCGGCAGGATCTTGGCAAGCTCCGGATCGACCTTCTCGATCAGGCCGGGCGCGAAGCCGGGATAGGGCGAATCCTGCAGAAGCTGCACGCCCTTGTCGGGATCGAGGCGCGTCTTCATGTAGCGCATCGCTTCCTTCGGGTGCTTGGCACCCTTCGGCACCGCCCAGTAGGAGAGCTGCAGCGCCCCGCCGTTCCAGATGATGTCAACCGGCTTGCCTTCCTTCTTGAGCGGCGGCACGCGCCCGTTCCAGACCGTGCCCATCACCGCCTCGCCATCGACAAGGAGCTGGACCTGCTGGGCGCCGGTCGTCCACCAGGCCGCGACATGGCGCTTGATCTGGTCGAGCTTCTTGAAGGCGCGCTCGACATCGAGCGGATAGAGCTTGTCGGCCGGCACGCCGTCGGCGAGTAGCGCGAATTCGAGGTTCTGCACCGGCGAATCCTACAAGGCGCGCGGCCCCGGAAAGGTCTTCACGTCCCAGAAATCGGCCCAGGATTTCGGCGCCTTGCCACCGAACTTGTCGGTGCGATAGGCGATCACGGTCGAGAAGGTCGAGGTGACCATGCCGTATTTCTGGCGGGCGATCGGCGGCAGCTTGTTGTCGGGATCGACGATCGACCAGTCGACCTCGGTCAGCCAGTTGTTCTTCACGGCCTCGATCATGTCAGCCCCGCCCATCTCGGTCAGGTCCCATTCCATGTTGCCGGTCTCGACCATCGCCTTGAGCTTGGCCAGCGAGACGGGCGCCGTGGCGCGGACGCCAACCCCGGTTTCGGCGGTGAAGGGCTTCTCGTAGATCCGCTCCAGCGACTTGGCGAGGCTGCCGCCGGAGCCGTTGACGGTGATCGTCACGGCCTGCGCGCGGGCGCTCGTGCCCAATGCGGCGAGCGCCGCGCCGCCCAGCGCCAGGCGGCCCATGTCACGTCTCGTCACTGCGGTCATCGTTCGTTCCCTCCCCTTGTTATGTCGTGGAATCGATCGTCAGCCGTCGAGGAACGCTGCCCTTTCCAGGCTGAATCCGAGGGTCACCGGCGCACCGGCAACGGGGCCGTCGCCGCCATGCCGGCGTTGCTCCTGCACGATCACGCGCCCGGCCTGCTCCGTCTCGACGACATAGCGGTAGCTGCCGCCATGGAAGGCGACGTCGCCGATCCGCCCGGCGAGCGCAGGCGCGCCGCCAGTCTCCGCGACCCTCGTGAAATGCTCCGGCCGCAAGGCCACCCGCCCGCGCCAGCCTTCCGGCAGGCGCGCCGGCGCCGGCGCGTCGGCCCCCGCGAAGGCGAGCCGCCCCCCGGCCAGCTCTGCGGCTAAGAAATTCGTCTCGCCGACGAATTGCGCGACGAAGGCGTTGCTCGGGCTGTCATAGACCGCGGCCGGCGTGCCGATCTGCTCGATCCGCCCCTCGCTCATCACCACGATCCGGTCGGACATGGCGAGCGCCTCGCCTTGATCATGCGTGACATAGATCACCGTGCAGCCGATGCGGCGCTGCACCTCCTTGATCTCGTCCTGCATCGCCTCGCGCAGCTTGAGGTCGAGCGCGCCGAGCGGCTCGTCCATCAGCAGCACGCGCGGCTCGAACACGATGGCGCGGGCGCAGGCGACGCGCTGGCGCTGGCCGCCGGAGAGTTCATGCGGCTTGCGCCCGCCGAAGCCTGCGAGCCGGACCATCGCCAGCGCCTGCTCGGCCTGCGCATGACGTTCCGCCTTCGGCACACCGCGCATCCGCAGCGGGAAGGCGACATTGTCGCGGACATCCATGTGCGGGAACAGCGAATAGCTCTGGAAGACCATGCCGACATTGCGCTTCTCGGTCGGCAAGCGGGTGATCGAGACGCCGTCGATCAGCACGTCGCCGGCACTGGGCTCGATGAAGCCGGCGAGGATGTTGAGCGCCGTCGTCTTGCCGGAGCCCGACGGGCCGAGGAAGGTGACGAACTCCCCGCCCGCGATATCCAGCGAGAATTCCCGGAGCGCCTCGACCGGCCCGTAGCGCTTCGTGATCCCGGAGAACGAGATCGGCGCCCCGCCTGTGGAGGCCTGCAACCCTTTCGCGCCGCGATGTGCTAGAGATGGGTGCATCACGATCCTGAAACTGATATCAATGTCAGTATGTGAATCGGAGACGAGACGTGTCAAGCGGCCATCCATCCGCAAAGCAGGCTGACGAAGCTATCGACGCGGCCAGAATGGCCGTTAGCGCAACCACTGGCTCAAATGAACCGCAAGCTGCAACCTCCGGCTTCAGCTTGCCGGAAGCGATGCGAGCCGAACTGGAAGCCGCGCCGAAACTGTCGCGCTCGGAGATGACCCGCCGAAAACTGATGATCGCGGCGGCGGAACTGATTCAGGATTCGGGCTTCGGTGGGCTCAAGGTCGCCGATGTCTGCAAGCGCGCCGATTTCGCCCACGGCACCTTCTACCTGCACTGGAAGGACAAGCGCGGCGTCGCCCATGACGTGCTGACAGCCTTCATGGAAGCGATCCGCGCGCACCGGCCGCAGCGCCAGCCCGGCCAGAGCTTCTATCAGCGGCTCGTCGTCGGGCATCTCTATTATATCGACCTCTACCGCCGGAATATCGGCCTGATGCGCTGCCAAGGGCAGCTTGCCGACGAACTGGACGAGTTCGCTGCAATCGGCCTGAAAGCCAATCTCGCGCTGGCCCATCGCGTCCTGCGCGCGGCGGAGCGCGAGGAGCCCTCGCTGGCGGCGCAGCCGATCCCCCAGCGCCTCGCGACGGCGCTGGGCTGCATCGCCATGGTCGACAAGCTGCTGCACGAGGTCTTCGCGCGGGGCCTGGCCCTCGGCCTCGGCGATGACGAATTCGCCGGGACGCTCTCGCTGAGCTGGCATCGCGCCCTGCTCGGTCGCGATCCGTGACCGCGTTCTAGGAACGCTTCCGGCAGAGAGCGGCTTCGACCTTCGTCGCGTTGCGGACGATGCGCGTCGCGATCACCGGCGGCTTCCGGCTTTCATCGATCTCGCCGGCGAAGACGATCGTGCCGTAGTAGCTGCCACTGACATCCGCCACGCGCTTGCGCTCAGCGACGGTCAGTTGCTCCAGCGAAGCTTCCGTGCCGGGCAGGCGCCGGTTGGAGGGCAGCAGCAGGACGTCGCGGGCCGGGCACGGCGCCCGGAAGCAGCGGATGCCGTTGTCGCAGGTCACGAACAGGGTTTCGGCCTGAACGGATTGCAAGTGGAGGCCAAGCAGGACTGTTGCCGCTACGATCTTCATGGGCCCGCATAATCCCATCCGGCGCGGCACCCGGCATCGTCCATACGGATGACGCCGGGCCTGCGGTCGCGCTCAGGCCGCCCGCGGCTGCTCCTGCGGCGCGAGATAGGCGCCCTGGAAGGTCTCCATCACATGCCCGACCATGTCGCGCGCGACATGGAGCTGGTCGTCCTGGAAGGCGAGCGCGCGGGGCGAGTTGAGCACGATCTCGTAGCTCGGGAAGTAGTCGACGAAGTCGTGGCGCCGGAACAATTCCTCCGCCACGGCCCGCAGCACGGATTTCGAGGCGCTGTTGGCGACGATGACATCGGCATCCTTGAAGGTCGCGCCGAACGGCACCGGCGAGACCGTGACGACGAAGCGCATCTCCGGGTGGCAGTGCTCGCGGATCAGCCCGATGATGTCGAGCATGTCGGCCAGCGTCGCGTCATAGCCGTAATCGACGAAGCGGAAGCGCTCCGGCATGCGCTGCAGCCAGACCGGGCCGGGATGGGCATTCATGGCGATGCCCGTCTCGGCGTCGAGCCAGGTCTCGGTCAGCCCCAGCGTGAAGAAGCAGACGCGCGCCTGCCTGATCTGCGCGGTCGCGGCGGTGAGGCGCTGGCGGTTGGCGAGCGCGGTCTCGCGATCGAGCAGCCTGAGGCCGCTGGCCTGCGGATCGAACCATTGCCCGGGCGCAAGCTCGATCAGCCCCTCGTCCGGGTAGCTCTCTCCGAGCAGGACGCGCTTGATCTCATGCGTCATCGAGCGCACCGAGTACTTGTTCAGCGCGCCCCGGCTGAGCTGGCCGCGATCGGCCCCGCCGCCGCGCCCGTTCTCCTCGTTCCAGCTCTCGAAATGCTCGGCCGGCACGCCATGGCCTTCGAGCAGCAGCGGCAGGCCGCGCATCATCAGGATGTTCTCGACCTCGCGCGCAAAACACGAACCCATGGTGAAGATCGGCTCGGATGGATCGAGCTTGAACTTCGACTTGTGCTCCACAGCGACATAGTCGCCCGTGGTCAGGCGTTCCTTGGCCATCTTCTCTGGCTTGCCCGAGGTCCAGCCGCGCACGGGATTGCCGCGCATGATCGAAAGGGCCGTGCCCGCATCGTACTCGATCTTCATGATCGTCTCCTGGTTCGTGGAAGCCGATAGCCGGAAGGCCTTCGCGCCTCTGCGAGGGCCGGTCATGGGTCCGGGCTGGCCCTTCACATCCGGTTGGGGATGCCGTTCCGGTCGAGGAAGCCGCGCATCCGGTCGTAGGATCCGGCATAGCTCTTCGCGAGGCCGTTCAGCGCCGCCTCCTGATAGACCGCGCGCCACCCGCCCTCGGCCAACGCCGCCTCCGGCACGACCGGGATCTTCAGCGTCTCGGCCAGTTCCTGGCTGCGCGTGTCATAGGCGACGAGCACGCCGGGCACGCCATGCGCCACCGCCGGCAGCACGCCATGGACGCGATAGCCCACGGCGAGGTCCTGCGAGCGGGCGAAGGCGTCGTAATGCTCGACATCGAAGAACGAGAAGAGCTGCTTCTCGTAGATCCGGCGCATCGCGGCATCCTCCGCCCCGTTCCACCAGCCGGTCCGGGTGAATTCGGCGACGGCCTTCTCCTTCGCGGCGGGATCGCGCAGGAAGAAGGCCTTCTCCTCCTGCTCGCCATGCGAGGACATCACCATCTCGCTTTGGGCATCGACCTTGAGCAGCGCGGCCTTCTGGTTGCGCAGATAGGCTTCCGGGTCGGCGGTATAGCTCTTGTCGGCTTCACGACGCAGGCTGAACGCGACCTTGCGGATGTCCCGTTGGTCGGGGACACGGATCCTGAGGTCGCGATTGCGGGTGCGGAAGATCGAGGGGCAGCCGACGACCTCGACATTGCGAATGCCGTTCTGCCTGAGCGTCTCGGCGCTGAAGGCGCCGCGCACGCCGATGGCGGCAGAACGCTCCGCCACGATCGACCAGAAGCGCTTCGAGGCTTCGGGGAGTTCGATCCGACGGTTCTGGCTCGCCTGCGCACCGACGCCGATGGCGTAGACCGGCAGCTTGACCTTCTCCAGCACCTCGACCGCACGGAACCACTCCATGCTCTCATGGATGAAGTTCGAGCCGCGCACGAAGACGAAGTCGAACTCGCTGGCATAGCGCGCGATGTCGGCATCGGTCGGCGACATGATCTTCATCGGCTCCAGATGCGCGTAATCGAGGAGCTTCAGCGTCGAGTCGTAGACGATCATGTCCCCGATATTGAAGTAGTCGCTGAGCAGCTTCTCCATCGGCGCGCGGTACCAGCGCACCTTGTCGTGGTCGTAGACCTCGCCCGCCGGATAGATCACCAGCGCCCGCAGAGCCTTGGTCTTCGAGACCGGCCGCAATTCCGAGCCGGGCGCGAGCGCGCCGGTGCGCGCATCCGCCACCGCGATGGAGCGCAGACGCGTCTCCGGCAGGGCCGGCAGCGGGATGGCGATCTCGGCCACCGTTGCATCGCCGGTGACGAGCGCGCCCGGGTTGATCGTGGCGTAGTCCTGCCCGTCAAGCAGCAGGCGCAGCGACGGCCAGCTCCCGCCAGGCTCGCGGGCGACGAGTACGACGACCTCTTGCGTCGTAGCGCGCAGGATCTTCATGGTCTGCACGGCTTGGCTGGCCGGAAGTGGATGGGCGGGCGCATTCATGGATTGTCCTTCACGATGCGGATTTTGATGCGGACGAGATCGCGCTGCGGGCCGATCTTGCAGTCGGCGACATGCATCTTGGTCATGAACAGAAAGGGCTGGTCGCCCGTGGTCTCGAAATTGCGCGAGGGTGAGGCCGGGTCAGCCACGGCGCCATAGCCGTAGCGGTCGCGGTCGCCGCAATCCTTGCTCCACATCGTCGGATGCGTGACGAGCGTCTGCAGCGGCGACCAAGTCACGAGGTCCTTCGACCAGCTATAGGCGACGCGTCCGCCGGAGACGCCCTGCCTGGGGTCGGGGCCGAGATGGAAGATCGCGAGCCATTGCCCGCTCGCCTCGTGCCGCGTGACCGAGCCGACCGTCGTCGGCAGGTGCCTGAGCGGCTGGCACGGCCGTGCCTGGCTCAGGTCGTCGCGATAGGGATCGACCGCCGGAATCGTGAAATCCTGCCCGTCGAAGGCGCGCCACGCCGTCGCGTCCTTGATATCCGTCGAACGGAACAGGCAGACGCCGTTCTTCTGGCCCTCGCCGCCCGTCGTCGCGATCAGCGCGTACCAGACGCCGTCCTTCTCGACGATATTCGAGGGGTTGAAGAAGCCGCGATGCCGACCCTGTCCGACATCCTGTTTGTAAGGCGGCGCCGCCACCAAGGGTCGCGGCTCGTCGGTCCTGAAACTACGGCCGCCATCGTTCGAGCGGGCGGCGGTCACGACATTGTACCAGCAGCTCATCGCCTCCTTGAAGCGGCAGGCGCCGGGGTGCTTATCGGCATGGTACTCGGCATGGATCAGCGCCTCGACATGGCGCCCATCGCCTGTCCAGGTCGCGGCGATCCAGCTCTTGTCGCTGAAGGCGCTGGGATCGGCGCTGTTCTTCGCCTCGAAGGAAACCGCGCAGCTCTTGCGGATGGAGGCGAGGTCGCGGCCGATCAGCGGGCGGTTGCGGTAATGGCTGGCGAAGGCGACGACCTCGCCCTTGTCGTCGCGGAAAGCGCGCAGCGGTGCGTCCGGCAGGTCCCATTGCTCGCAACGCTCGCGCGCCCAGGACACCACCGTCTCCTCCTGCGCGTCGGGCGCGAGCTCGAGCCGATAGCCCTGCGCCATCGCGGGCACTGCCAGCAGCAGGCAGGCCGCCGACAGCGCCCCACGCAGGATGCGGGCGGCCCTCATGCCACCTTCCTTTCCGGCGCGGGCGCCTCCTGAGCAACCGCAGCCCGCCTGACCATCTTGTGGTCGACCTTGTTCTCGCTGAGGAAGGCGCTCATCGCGCTATAGACCTGCCCGTAGGCCGCGTTGAAGCGGTCGAAGCGCGCCTGCTCCCAATACTCCTCCAGCCTGAAATCCTGGCCGGCGAAAACGTCGACGCTCGGAATCTTGAACGTATCCGCGAACTCGACCGTGCGGCTGTCATAGGTGAAGTAGATCGAGGGCGTGCCGTTCGCGAGCGCCATCAGGTTGCCGTGCAGACGGTAGCCAAGCACGAGGTCGAGCCCGCGCACCAGCCGCTCATATTCCGCGACCACGTCGGAATAGAACATCCGGGTCTGGTAGAGCCGCTCGACCTGCTCGTCGAGATACCAGTTATTGGCCCATTCGTTCGCACGCAGCGCCGTCATCGCCTGTGCCTGCTGGTCGATGGTGCCGAGCGCGAGCTTCTTTTCCTCGACCTCGCCCTGCGACATCAGCGTGACCTCGAAACGGTCCGCCATCGCCTTCACCAGCGAGCGGTGGAAGGTGAGGTAGCGCTTGATGTCCTGGGCATAGGTCTTCGAGACCTCGCGCCGCAGCGTGACGCCGGCGGTCTTGACCTGCTCCAGGGGCGGCAGCCGGATGGCGAGGTTGGGATCGTTGTTCCGGAACGCCGTCGGGCAGCCGATGATGCGGACATTCCTGATGCCGAGATCGTTCAGCACCTCCGCGGAGTAGGTGCCGCGCACGCCGAGCGACGCCGTCGAATCTGCAATGAGCTTGAGCACCGTCTTGGTGTCCTCGCTCAATTCCAGCTTGCCGCTGACCGGAGCCTGCGCGCCGATGCCGAAGGCGATCACCGGAATTTTAAGCCGGCGCAGCACTTCGGCGGCCTTCGACCAGTTCATCTGCGCATGGACATAGTTCGAGCCGCGCAGGAAGACGTAGTCGTATTCGGCATTGAGCCGGTCGATCATCGCGGGATCGACGCGATCGATTGGCAACTCGTCGAGCTTCTCGAAATTGAGCAGCTTCAGCGAGGAATCGAAGACGAAGGCATCGCCGATATTGTGATAGTGCTCGATATGGCTCTGCAGATCGGCATGGCGATACCAGCGGACATTGTCGTGGTCATAGACCTCCCCGGAGGGGCTGATGACGAGGATGCGGGCCATGGTCGGGTCTCCCCTGTTGTTTCGTTATGGTTTCAGGCGATCATCGCGGCAGGGTCCTGCCGCGCGGGGACAGGCTTGCTGCGCTCGACGAGGAGGCGGCGGTAGAGGTCGAGATGCGAGCCCGCGCATTCGCGATGGCTCATCGGCCGCTTGATGCCGCCGCGCAGCCGCTCCCAAAGACCGGGCTCGGTCAGCGCGCGCGTCATGCAGTCGACGAGGTCTTCCGGGCTGCCGGGCCGGAAATGCAGGCCGTCGACCTCGTCGGTGATCTTCTCAGCCATGCCGCCGAGATTGCTCGCCAGGATCGGGCGGCCGTGGAAGAACGCCTCCTGGATCACGATCGGCGAGTTCTCCCACCAGACCGACGGCATCACCATCCAGTCGACCGAACGCATCAGGTTCGGCATCTCGCGGTTCTGGAAGGCGCCGCAGAAGCGCACGCGCCGGCCGGCCGCCTCGACCAGCTTGGCGAACTTGTCCTGATAGGCCTGTGGCTGCCGCTCCAGATTGCCGCCATAGACCAGCAGGATCGAATCCTCGCCCCAGACCTTCTCCGGAATACGCGTCACCGCGTCGATCAGCACATCGGCGCCCTTGTAGGGCGTGAGCTGACCGAAATAAGCGAAGCGCGAACGCCGTCCCTTGCCGTCCGGCAACGGGCGTGGCGGCGCGGCACCCGCCACGTCGATGCCGTTCTCGATCACCGAGAAGCGCTCCTCGGCGAGGCCCCAGTCGACATAGCGATCGACGAGAAAGCGGCTCGGCGAGACGAAATGGTCGGCCAGCCCCAGCATGCCCTTGATGAAGGTCTCGCGCGCCAGGAAGCGGGCGGGCGAGATGTCCGGGAAGCAGGCGTTGCAATCGGTCGGTGAGGCCCGGTAGCAGAGCTTGAAGGCGCCGGTCTTCACCATCTGGCCGTGGTGGTGGCAGATCGAGAGGTATTCGTGGAAGGTCACCACGATCAGCGCGTCCGGCAGCGCGTCACGCACCGCGAACAGGCATTCGAGCCCGAGCCCGATGAAATGGTGAAAATGCACCACGTCGGGCTTCAGGTCGTTCAGCACGCGCACGAAATCGCGGTCGATCTCCTCCGTTGCCCGGTTCGAGATCAGGAAGTGGTCGTAATCCTCGGCGTAGTAGAGCAGTTCGCCGCCGCGCTGGCGCAGGCTCATCAAGGCCGTGCCGGCATGGCGCGGCGTCGGCGCGCCGACGCGGGCAAGGAAATGGGAATCGACGCCCTCGCCGGCCTGCAAGCCCTTGTGCAGGTTGTAGGACGCCACTTCCGCCCCGCCGAGCGAGAGCGAAGGATGGCCGTGCGATATCACGAGAACCCGCATCCTCAGCCTTTCATGTTGGAGATGGCGAGCGCCCAGCGCCGGTCGAAGCTGGTGCGGTCGGCGAGCTGGGCGAGCGCGCCGGCATGGGGCGTCGCGGTCTCCGCATCGTCGACGGCATAGACCTCGACATCGGGCACCCAGAGCGAGGGCGAGCCCGCCATCCGGAGCTTGAGGCAGAGATCGAGCCCCTTCTCCGCCGTGGTGAAATAATTGCGTGCGAAGCCGCCGACCTCCATAAAGGCGGCGCGCGACAGGACGCAGCATTCGCTGGCCCCGGCCGCGACCTCCATGGGCCCGAGATTGCCGACCGCCTCCAGGGGATAGCCGACGAAACGGTTGGCGATGCGCCGGCTCGCCCCCTCGCCTTCCAGCCAGGCGCCGGCCCAGCGGATGGAATCGTCCTCGAAGAGCAGCGTCGGGCTCGCCACGCATTGGCCGCCCCGCGCCCGATAGGCCCGCTCCAGCCGGCTGAGCCAGCCGGGCATGCGGATCTGCGCAGCGCCCGACAGCAGCGCGACGGTGTTGAAGCGGCACGCACGCACGCCCGCCTCCAGTGCATCGCAGGCATCCTCGACGCCTTCGACCGCGACGAGGCGTACCGACAAGCCATAGAAGCGCGCCAGCCGCCGCGCTTCGGCGCCGACGCGGTCGAAGCTCTCCGAGGGCGCCGCGAGCACGATCGGCAAGGGCCGCGCTTCCGGGTCCATCGCGAGCAATGCGAACAGCGCCGACAATTCGCGATGGCGATGATCGAGGCCGATGACGAGGCCGAGCTGGGCCTCGGGATCGAAGGTGCCGACATCGAGCGTCTCGGCGGCGCGCGGCGGCGCGATCTCGGCCGCCTGCAAGGCCGGCGCGATCTGGCGCTCGACCACGGCGTTCGCGGTCGAGGAACGGGGGTCGAGCAGGCCGAGCACGCGCTCAAGCGCGCGACGCGCCGGGGCGCGGTTAGGTTCGAGCGGCAGGAAGGCGGGGCCCGTACCCTGCACCTCGAAGGCGAGATGCAGCGGCTGGTCGGCTTCGGGCAGAAGTTTTGGCGCGAAGACGATGAAACCGTGATTGTTACGGCGAGAGGCCAAGGCCGGGCCGAAGCGCGGGTCCTCCATGAAGGCCGCCGTCACGTCGGCGCGCTGCACCCGCGTCCACACGCGGTCGACGGCGCAGGACTGGCTGCCGCTGCGCAGCGAGACGCCGCCGACCCGGCGCTCGGGATCGAACAGCCAGCCGATGATGAGCACGCCGGTGCCCTCGACCACCGTGACCGAGTCGATGCCGGCCCGGACCGGCTCCTCCAGCAGGCAGACCGTGTCGCGCCCGTCGAAGCGCTGCGAGGCGCGCTTCAGCTTGTCGGCCGTGGCCTGCGGGGCGGTACCGCGCTGCAAGCCGTCGCGCAGATGGCCGGGAACCGTGATCGGCTCGAGCAGGACATGACGCTCGTAGACTTCAAGCGCGCGCCAGCCGTCATTGCCGCGGAAATAAAGCCGCTCGATCTCGCCGGGATGCTGGGCGTGGCAATCCTCCAGCAGGCCGAAGAAGCCGCGCGCGCCCTCGCCGAGATCGTCACGCTCGAAGGTCCCGGTTTCGAGATGGGCCGGCGACAGCCCACCATGCGAGATCAGGAGCTTCACGCGCCCGGCGGCGAAATGTGACGTCCAGCCCTGCAGGAAGATGCCGCCGCCCGATCCAGCGATATCGTCGAGCTTACCCATCACCTCGACGAAGCCGCCTGGCCGTGCGACCGTCTGCAGCAGCATCGCCACGGCCCTGAGGCGGCGCGGGTTCGGTGCGCCGGTCAGCAGCACTTCGAGCAAGCCGTCGACCACGCTCGGGAAGGCCTGCCCGGCATCGTCGGCGAGCTCGGAGAGGAAGGCCTGCAGGGGCTGCGGCTTGGGCGCCAAGATCAGGCGTAGCGGCCGGTCGGGGCGGCCGATCAGCAGAGCACCGGTGCCGCTATCGTCGACGCTCGGCGCCGGCGCGAGGCACAGGAAGCCGGTCGCCGCCGAGAGCTCGGCACCGGGCCGGCGCCAGCTCAGCACCATCGTCTGGGCGCGGTTGCGCGGGTTGCCGTCGACCGCAACCGGCACCTTCGCCGGAATCGCGTCGCAATGGCTGCGCACGAGGATCGCGTTCTCGCCGAGCGGCGTCCAGGAGACGGTCGGCGCCTGCGCGATCGCGGTCCTCTCGGGAACGATGACCTCGCTCATCGGCTCACCCTCCCCACAGGGTGACGGCGAGCGTGACGAAGGACATCACCGCGGCGAGCGCCGAAAGGAAGCCGAGGATGACGGTGACCTGCCTGAGCGGCGCCCGCGCCTCCTTGCGGATCGCGTCGAGCCGTTCGTCGAAGCCGCGCAAGGTGCCGTCGAAACGCAACTGGAAAACGTCGAGTTCGCCGAGCCGGCGGACGATCTCGCTCTGGCTCTCGGTCTCGGCCTTGGTCGCCTCGGCCAGCGCGTGGTTCTCTTCGAGCCGCGCCACGATGCGGTCGAGTTTCTCGTTGAGCTCCTTCTGGGCAAGCTGGCCGCGCCGGTTGAGCGCGATCAGCAATTCGACCTTGTCGAAAAAGCGCGCCAGCGGCACCGCGATCGCCGCCTCCGCCGCGAGCTCGTCCGCCGCCGGCAGGCGCAGCTCGAACTCAGCGCCGGTCGCAGGCGATATGCCGACGACGCTCAGCCGGGCGCGCGCCGCGACCAGCGTCTCGTCGAGATCGATCGAGAAGGCGTGCTTGCCGTCACCGATGCCGTTGCGGCGCAGGTCGATACGGCTCTGGTCGGCCTTCGTTTCCGCGACGACCTTGCCGTCCAGGGAGATCCTGACGGTGATCGCCTCGTCGGGACGGGCCTCGTCCCAGATCCAGCCATGCAGCCGGCTGCCATCGAGGGCATCGACCCGCCCGTTCAGGCGGGCGGGATTGACGTTGGGCAGGCGGACTTCGTTGTCCTGATGCTGAGCCGTGGTCATGCGGCCTCCGCGAGCTTGAGGTCATCGAAGAGGGCGAGGTGGCGGCCGGCGCAGTCGGCCAGCGTCGGCTGCTCGGCAACGCCGTGGACGAGGCGCTGCCAGAGGCCGGCCTCCTCCATCGCCCGGCGCAACGTACGGGCCAGCGCGACCGGATCGCCCGGCCGGACATGCAGCCCGTCGATCTCGTCGCGCACCATCTCGGCCATGCCGCCGATGGCGCTGACGATCGGCGGGCGGCGATGCTGGAACGCTTCCTGGATGACGAGCGGCGCGTTCTCCCACCAGATCGAGGGCATCACCACCCAGTCAACCTCGGCCATCAGGCCGGGCACCTCGTCGCGGGAATAGGGCCCGCAATGGGTAACAACGCCCTCGGCGCCTGCGAGCGCCGCATCGAACGCAGTCGTGAAGACCTCGCTCTGGAACGGCGCGCCGCCATGGATGCGCAGGGAGAATTCGGTCTCGCCGGAGGCGCGCAGCAACTGCGCCGCCTGCAACAGCGGCAGCACGCCCTTCCAGGGATTGAGGTTGCCGAAATAGCCGAAGCTGGTACGGCGCCCCTTGGCCTGCCGATACGGCGCGGCCTCCTGTGCCGGGCGGGCATTGGCGATGACCTCGATCCGCTCGCTGGCTAAGCCCCAATCGACATAGCGCTGGCGCAGGAAGCGGCTCGGCGCGACGAAGCGGTCGACGGCGGCGAGATGCGTCTTGATGAAGCGCTCGCGCAGCAGGAAGCGGTCGGAGCCGATCTCGGGGAAGCAGCCATGGCAGGCCGAGGGCGAGGAGCCGTTACAGCGCTGGCGGTCGCCCGGCCGCACCATCAGCCCGTCATGGTGGCAGATCGGATAGTAGTCGTGCAGCGTCATCACGATCGCCGCCTGCGGCAGCAGCCGTCGCGCCAGCGTCAGGAACTCCGCGCCGATCAGCACGAGATGGTGGACGTGGATCACGTCCGGCCGGAACTCCTCCAGTAGCGTCGCGAGGTCCTGCAGCGTGCCGTAATGGTCGATCTGGCTCATGTGGAAGCGGTCGTAATGCGCGCTCCACAGCACCACGTCCTCGCCGATCGCCTGCAGCGCCGTGCCGGGATGCGGCCCGCGATGCATCGCATTGGTCGCGCCGAGAAACAGAACCTCGCAGCCCTGCTCGCGATAGGCTTGCGACAGGTCATGCGCGAAGATCTCGGTGCCGCCCGGATGCAGCGACGGATGGTTATGCGCGACGACGAGAATGCGCCGGCTCATGCCACGCCCCCCGGTTGCTTGCCCCCCGGCTTCGTCGCGATCAGCAGGTCCTGGTAATGCGCCGCGCTGATGCCGCGCCAATGGCCCGGCCTGAGCGCTTCGACGGCGAGCCCGGCCTCAGCCGTCTGCTCCAGCAGGAAGCGGCTGTCGATGCCGGCGGCCGCGAGCGGCGCCTCGTCGATGGCGTACCAGCCCGGCCCGTCCTGCCAGCGCTTGAACGACAGGCGCTCCTGCCCGGTCGAGGCGCCATCGAGGGCGAAGGCGGTGAGGAAGAGCCGCCCACCCGGTGAGAGCAGGCGCGCCGCCTCCTGCAGGTAGACCACGAGTTCCTCCGGCGGCAGATGCGTCGCGACCGAGGTCATCGTCACGAAGTCGAAGCTGCCATTGGCGAAGCCGAAGCGCACCTCGATGCCCGGTAGCGAACCGGCCGGATTATACAGCGGATGGGCGATGTCGAGCCGCTGGAAACGGAAGCGCGGATAGGCCGGCGTGATCGTCTGGGCGCACCAGAGGATGCCCTCCATCACCGGATCGACGCCGTCATAGCTGCCGCGCTCGGGGTCGAGATACTGCGTCAATGGCACCGCCATGCGGCCGATGCCGCAGCCGATATCGAAGACGCGCTCATCCGGCTTCAGCCGGCCGATGCGGATGAAATGGCCGAGGAATTCGGCGCCGATGGCGCGATAGTCGCCGTCGCCGACGAAGATCGAATCCGGCGGCGGGTGCGGCATGAAGCGGTTGCTCTGCAGCGAGGCCAGGAGCCAGTCGAGCTCGGGCCCGACGGAGGCTTCCGCGGGAACTGGCTCCGGTGCGATCTGTCTCAGGGCGGTCATGCGGCGGTCGCTCTCCTGAAGGTGAAGCGGGGAACAAGGTCGGGCTCGGCAGGTGCCGGGGCCGGCAGCGCCAGTTCCGGCGCGGAGGTCTCGAAGGCCTGCATCAGCGCCTCGATCTGGGCGCCCCAGCGTTGGCTCTGGAGCCAGGCATTGTGCTGGGAGGCGGCGCCGCGCGTGTAGTCGATGCTACGCGCGATCGATTGCCGTTCGAGATGGTAGAGCGCGACATCCGGGACATAGAGGATGCCGAAGCCGGCGCGCCTGATCTTGAGGCAGAGATCGCTGTCCTCGTAATCGCCGATCACATAGCTCTCGTCGAAGCCGCCGAGTTCCTCGTAGAGATCGCGCGCCATCACGATACAGGCGCCGGTGACCCCCGGTACGGGCCGTTCGACGTTCGCCGGCGCATAGCTGCCGGGCATGCCCTTGAAGTAATGATGGTTGAGCCAGGTGCCTTTGCTGTCGCGCTTGAAGAACAACCCCGCATGCTGCAGCGAATTGTCGTCATAGAGCAGCTTCGGCCCGACGGCGCCGACTTTTGCGCGACGATCGAGCCGGGCGATCAAGCCCTCGAGCCAGCCATTGCCGGTCGGAATCACGTCGGAGTTGACGAGGGCGAGCGCCTCGCTGCGGGCTACGGCAGCCCCGGCATTGCAGGCGGCCGAGAAGCCGCCATTGCGCCGCATCGCGACGAGCTGCATCGGCAAGCCATAGGCGAGATGCAGGCCGCCGAGCAGATGCGCGACCTCGGCTTCGTGCTCGGGCGAGTCGAGCACATAGATCAGCTCGGCATGCTCCGAGAACCACGGATCGCCGGCGAAGGCCGCGACCTGCACGCGCAGGAAATCATAGACGCGGTAGAGCGGGATCACGACCGAAGCCTTCGGCCGCGCCGGCAATTGCCCATACGCCTTGACGACCGGTCCCGGCCGGCTGTCGCGCAAATCCTCCTGGCAGGCGGCGAGGATCGGCGCGAGCGTCGTCTCGATCATCTCCGCGGTGAGGTATTGCGGCGGAATCGCCGCCAGCGCCCTCGCCCGGATCGTCACGGCATCGGCTGGCTGCACCGGCGGGCGCAATGTCAGCGTCGTTCCGGATTTCAGCTTGATCTCGCAGCGCGGCTGCAACACCGGCGCGCCGCCGGCATAATCGGCAGCGAAACCCGCGAACCCCGTCCCGGCGCGCGTCTCGCCATCCGCACCCGTCGGCAGGCGCACGGGGAAACGCTGCAACCGCGAGAGCATCGCGATCGGCTCGCCGTTGCCGCGATGGAGCAGCACTTCTTCGAGGAGATCGTCGGGATCGCGCAGCCAGCCGCCGATCAGCAGCCCGGCGCGGTTGCAGACGGCAAGATCAAGCTCGGCAGCGGGCAGGTCGTCGCTGCGGCGCACATGCTGCACGGCGAGCGGCACGCGCCGCTGCATCTCGATGGCAAGCAGGCGGCCCTGCTCCGACAGCCCGGCAAGCTGCTCGACGACCCAGTTGCGCAAACCATCGCGGCTTGCGGCCTTGCCGGCCCACCAGCGGCCGAGCGAAGGCGCGGACTGCCGGCCGGGCAGCGCGCGCAGCACCAGCGAGCGCTCGCCTTGCAAGATCAGTAATCCACCGCCGCGGCTCGGCGGAGCGTCCAGCACAAGATGGGCCTCGCGCCTGCCGCTGCGATCGGCCGCGCCAAGGCGGGCCTTGAGATCGAGGCGCGTCAGCCCCGCGCCATCGAGACGGGCGACGCCCTGCAAGGCGCCGAAATCGGCGGGCACGACCGTCTCGAACAGCCATTGCCCCTCGACCAGCGCCGCAGTCGGCTGCATCGCGATAGGCTTCGGGAACAAGGTCAGCAGGAACTGGCGCAGGAAGGACAGGTAATTCGGGATCGCGGCGAGGCCGAACAGGGGCGGCCAGGCCCGGACCAGCGCATTGGCGAGCGTCAGGCGCGCCTGCGGCGTCAGGTCCTTGAGGATTTCAGCCGGGTCGGCGAGGCCGTGGACCAGCGTCGGATCGAAGCCGGCCGTCACCTCGCCTTGCGGACCATGGTCGCTGAGGGTCGCGACGACATTGTCATGGCCGGCGGAGCGGAAGGCGACGGCGAGCCGCTCGCGTCCATCGCGCAGGCCGAGCGAGATCGAGGCCGCGGGCAGGCGCCGGCCGCTGGCCGTGAGCGCGATCGCGGGCTTGCCGAAGGGCGAGGCCTCAAGCGTCCAGCAGAGCAGGAAGACCGAGCCGCCGAGGCGGTGGAGTTCGAGCTGGGCAGGCGGTGTCGTCGCCATCGCGACGGGCGCGAGAGAAAGCATTGGGGCGTTCCTGCGGCACGGAAAATCCCGGAGCGCATGCGGAAAGCGGGGGAGGCTTTCCGGGGGCGTGCGCGCTCCGGGAGCTGCGAGCCTCCCGCCCGGCCGCAGCGGCCGAGCGAGAGGCAGCATCAGGATCAGGCGACCGTGAAGTAGGAGTTCGGATCGGCCTGAACGTCTTCGGCGGAGACGCCGACCAGGGTCAGGGTGTCGCCATTGCCGAGATCGACGACGGTGTTGCCGCCGACGGTGGTGGCGCGCGCCGCGACGTCTTCTGCCGAGCTGATGCCCGTGCCGTTGATGTCGGACGCGATCTGCAGCATGTCCGAGCCGGCCTCGAAATCGAGGACGACGTCGTTGCCGCCGCCACCCTCGAACACGAAGGTGTCGCTGCCGGCACCGCCCTGCAGGATGTCGTTGCCGGCACCGCCGAACAGCATGTCGTCGCCAGCGCCACCCTGCAGGATGTCGTTGCCCTCGCCGCCATTGAGGATGTCGGCCCCGTCACCGCCCTGAAGGACGTCGTTTCCGGCGCCACCCTGGAGGATATCGTCGCCGGGCCCGCCCTGCAGGATGTCGTTGCCTTCACCGCCGATCAGGACATCGTCGCCGTTATTGCCGCGCAGGATATCGTCGCCCGCGCCGCCGGTGAGGATGTCGTTGCCCTCGCCGCCGAACAGGGCGTCATTACCCTCATCGCCGGACAGGACATCGTCGCCAAGCCCGCCGAACAGGGTATCGTTACCCTCGCCGCCGAACAGGGCGTCATTGCCGCCGTCGCCGAACAGCGTGTCGTCGCCTTCCTCGCCGAACAGGGAATCGACCTGATCCCCACCCTTGACGATATCGTCGCCAGCTCCGGCGAGAATCACGTCACTGAAACGACTCCCAATCAAAAAGTCGTCGAATGCACTTCCTTCGATCGTCGCCATACGGCACCTCCTGGGCGATCTGGTGAACCTGGAACGTTCTGCGGCCGCACCGCAAAACGGAAAGACCAGGACATTTCCGACAGCGATCAATAGATCAGACTGTCGCTCGACCACATGAGAATTGCTCAATAGATGCGCTGCAGCAAGAGATTTATTGTGACGATTTTGCGATGCAGCATGATTTAGACTTTATTTTACGATCGATATTCCATCAGTATTCGACAAGAAATACTTCCAAAATCGAAATATGCCGATAACAGGCTGCCGCAGCGCCAAAAGCGCGCTCAATCCTCGCGGAAAGCTCGGTTGAAGCTGTCGGTGATCGGCGAGAGCAGGTAGTCGATGGCGCGGCGCGCGCCGTTGACGATCATGACCTCGGCGGTCATGCCGGCATGCAGCGAGACCTTGTAGTCGCGCAGGCTGTCCGGATCGATCTCGGCTCGCACCACGAAATAGGGCGCGCCGGTCTTCTCGTCGATCAACTGGTCCGGCGCGACATAGCTCACCTTGGCCTGCAAGGGGGGCAGCAGGCGCGAGTTGAACGCCGTCAGGCGCACGCGCGTCGTGGAACCGATCTTCACTGCGTCGATGTCGCGCGGATCAACCTTGGCCTCGACGATCAGCGGCTCGTGCTCCGGCACGATGTCGAGGATCGCCTCGCCTGCCGCGATCACGCTGCCGGCGGTGCGCATCCGGATGTTGGCGACGACGCCCTCCTGCGGCGAGGTCACCACCAGTCGGCGCAACACGTCTTCGGCCTGAACAATACGCTCGGTCACCTCCGAGAGCAGAAGCTGGCCTTCCTGAATCTCCCCGCCGATATCGTTCTGCCGCTCGAGGCTGATCGAGAGAATTTCGAGATTGGCGCCGGCAACCGCCTGCTCGGCCTTGGCCTTGCGCGCGGTGAGTTCGCCGGCCTTGCCGGACAATTCGCTCTGCTTGGTCTGGAGCTCGACGAGCTGGCTGCGCTTGGCGTAACGCTTCTCGTAGAGCTCGGCCATGATCCTGGCCTCCTCGTCGATCAGCGAGCGCTGCTGCGTGGTGGCGTCGATCTGGGCCTTCAGCGCGTCCGACTCCGCCTGATGCTGCTCGATGACGCGCTGCTGGATATGGACCTTGCCGTCATGGACCTGCGCGCGGGACTTGAACAGGCCCTGCTCGGCCCGGAGCACCTCGCGCGCGATCGGTGACTCCATCCGCGCGATATCGGCGGGAAAGGCGATCTCGCCGGCGCCTGTCTGCTCGGCCCGCAGGCGCGCGAGCTTGGCTTCAAGCCCGATGCGCTTGGCCTGCAATTGCTGCAATTCGGCGCGCTGGCGCGCATCCTCCAGCCGCAGCAGCGGCTCGTCCCGCGCGACACGCTCGCCTTCCGCCTTGAGCAGGGTCTTGAGGATACCGCCTTCGAGATGGCTAACGGTCTTACGCTTGCTGTCGACTGCGACGAGGCCGGGTGCGACGGCGGCATTGTCGAGCCGTGCCGTCACCGCCCAGGCGCCGAAACCGCCGAAGCCGACGCCGATCGCGGCGACGCCGGCCAGCACGAGGTTGCGCAGGCTCGGCATGCGCTCCTCGGGGATTTCCGGCTCGATCTGCACGGTGAGCGAGTGCTCGGGGCGCTTGATCAGGGAACGTCCGGTCATGCCTTCACCTCGCGAACCGGGGCCGAAGCATTGGCGGCGGGCTCGATCTCGACCCGCCCACCGGGCGTGATCATGCCGGCAATCTCGCCGCGCGGGCCGAATTGCTGGACCCGGCCCTCGCGCAGCACCAGGAGCTTGTCGACGACCTGCATCACCGAGGGGCGATGCGCGATCAGCACGACGATGGCGCCGCTGTCGCGCGCTGCCGCGATGGCGCGGATCAGGCTCTGCTCGCCCTCGGCATCAAGGTTGGCATTGGGCTCGTCGAGCACGATCAGGCGCGGCATGCCGTAGAGCGCCCGCGCCAGGCCGATGCGCTGACGCTGACCGCCGGAGAGATTGAAGTCGCTGTCGGCGACATTGGTGTCGTAACCGAGCGGCAGGCGGCCGATCAGCTCGTGCACGCCGGCGATGCGCGCCGCCTCCAGGATCGCATGCGGATCGGGATCGCGCATGCGAGCGATGTTCTCGGCGATCGTGCCGTTGAGCAGCGAGACCGATTGCGGGAGATAGCCGGCCATCGCGCCGAAGGAGCCGCGCTCCCATAGATAGGTGCTGTGCCCGTCGAGATAGACGCCGCCGACATTGGGCCGGAGCACGCCGACGAGCAAGCGCGCCAAGGTCGACTTGCCGGCACCGGATGGACCGACGACGCCGAGCACCTCGCCGGGCTGCAACGAGAAGGAGACGCTCTTGATGACCGTCAGCTCCTGCCCTGCCGGCGCATAGATCACGCGGTCGACCACGAGATCGCCCTGGCAGGGCGGCGTCGGCACCGTCTGGCGCTGCGAGCTGCGGCCGAGCACGAGCTCGCGCACGCGCTTCCAGGCGGCGGCGGCGAGCACCCATTGCCGCCAGTCCGTAATCATCGAATCGAACGGCGCCAGCAGCCGGCCGAGCAGGATGCTCGCAGCCATCAGCGTGCCCGCCGTCACCTCGTTGCGGATGATCAGGATGGCGCCGGTCGCATAGACCGCGAGCTGCATCGTCATCCGGGAGGAGCGGGTCAGGGCAGCGATGAACTTGCCGCGCCGCGTACCCATGTCGAGCTGCTCGATCATCGCCAGCTGCTGGCCGCGCCAGCGCCGCGACAGCGCCGGCAGCATGCCCATGGCCTCGATCGTCTCGGCATGACGCAGGCTCGCGCCGACCTCGTTGATGCTGGCGACGCCGGCATCGTTGGCTTCCTTCAGGACGCGCCGGGTCAGCATGTCCGAGAGCACGCCGAGCAGCAGCAGGATGATCAGCGAGGCAAGGCCGACCAGCCCATAGACCGGATGAAGGGCGAAGAGCACCGCGAGGAAGATCGGCGACCACGCCGCCTCCAGCGGCGTCGCGATGGCCGAGCTCGCGATGAAGAAGCGGATGTCGTTGAGGTCGCGGATCGCCTGCGTCGCCTGGCTCGATCCCTTTTCGAGCGAGGAGCTCACGGCCGCCTGCAAAGCCGGCAAATTGAGCTTGCGCGCGAAGATGCTCGCCATCGCCTGGAAGGTCAGCGAGCGGATGAACTCGATCGTGCCATAGAGCACGAGCGCCCCGACGGCGATCACCAGAAGCATCGTCAGCGTGTCATGGCTGCGGCTGACGATCACGCGGTCCTGCACCTGCATCATGAACAGGGGGACGGTCAGCAGCAGCAGGTTCACGCACAGGCTGAGGAAGCCCGCATAGCTCAGGCCGCCGACGAACGAGCGCTGGAGATTCCGGATCAGGGCGTCGGGCGCCGGCTTCACCGCCTTCATGCAAGGCTCCGAGACTGAGATGCGTTGGGCCCGAGAGAGCTGCGGGGAAAACCCCGTCATCGGACTTGCAACGAGACATGGAGGGAGTGTCAAGATTATGACAGATTAGAAGCGTAGCTCACCGACTCAGACAGAAGCAAATAAGGCTGAACTATGAGAAATTTTGAATTTCGAAACAGTTTCTGCGCATCCAAAGAATACTACAATCTTATCTATTAGCTAACGTAGGTGGCATGTGCTTTGCCTATAGGCTTCCAACCACAACAAAGAGGCAAAAGAGATGGATTGTTTAATTTTCGATCAGGTGGGGTAAGGAATGCACTTTAAATTGCACGGCGGCGAGCAATTCTCAGGCAGTTCCCTGAACGGCCACCATCCGGCGAATGGTTCCGGTGCCCTCGAAGAGGTCCCCGATCGCCGAATTTCCCCTTTTGACCTGGCGCGGGTGATCGAACGGGTCAGCCGGCGCTTCCTCGACTACCTCCGGCTTGAGTTGGCCAAGCTCGGCATCGACGACATCTCGCCATCGCAAGTCATGGTGCTGATGACGATCGGACAAGGCGAGATCGCGGTGCGCGATCTGCTTGACCGCGGCCATTACGGCGGCTCGAACGCCTCCTATAATCTCAAGCAGCTTGTCGAGAATGGCTATCTCGACCGCGGGGCCTCGCCGCGCGATCGCCGGCAGGCTCGGATCTCGCTATCGCTCAAGGGGCAGATGCTGTGCGAGCGGCTGCGTCTGCTCGACGAAGCCAGCCAGTTCGGCCAGCGCCTGGAGAGCAACCGCGACACCGACCTGCACACAACCCACGAAACCCTGCGCCAACTCGAACAGTGGTGGAACGACGCGCTCCGCTACGGCGGAGTGCTGCTCGCATCATGCATGTCCTATTCGTTCATCGCGCAGGATCTGGTCAATTCGCTGCTCTGATCGGCAGCCTCGTCGCGGAGGGCGTCGAGGTCACGCTGATCACCGAACGTCCGGCGCAGGAGGCGCCGGGCGTTCGCCAGCTCGTCTATGCAGTCGACGAGAGCACGACCCAGCATCCCGCGCTCGCGGCGACCGAGTATCACCTGCGCACCGGTGAGGCGGTGGCCCGCCTGATGGAACGCCTCAAGCGCAGCGACCCGCCCGATGTCGTCCTCGGCCATATCGGCTGGGGCGGCATGCTCTTCGCCCGTGACGCACTGCCTGAAGCAGGCTTGATCGGCTATTGCGAGTACTATTATCGCAGCACGGATTCCGATCTCGATTTCGGCATCGACGAGCCCATCCCGACCGCCGACCGCCAACGCGTGCGCATGCGCAACGCCGCCCAGCTTCTCGCGCTCGACACGCTCGACGCGGCCTATGCGCCGACGCAGTGGCAGCGTCGGCAATACCCGCCCGCCTATCGCCAGCGCATCGCCGTCTGCCATGACGGCATCGACACCCGCTTCTGCCGGCCCGACCCCGACGCCACCTTCGTCCTGCCCGACGGCCGCGTGCTCGAGCCTTGCATGCCCGTCGTGACCTTCGTCGCCCGCGACCTCGATCCCTATCGCGGCTATCCCGAATTCATGCGCGCCGCCGCACTCCTTGCAGCCCGCCGCCCCGACGCACTCTTCGTCGTGGTCGGCGGCGACGGCTCCGGCTATGGCCGCCCCCGTTCCGACGGCAACAGCTGGCGCGAGGCGATGCTGGCCGAGACAAGGCTCGGCGACCGGATCGTCCATATCCCCTGGCTCGCCCATCATGAGCTTGTCCGCCTGTTCCAGGTATCGGCGGCCCATGTCTATCTCACCGTCCCCTTCGTCCTGTCCTGGTCGCTGCTGGAGGCCATGGCCTGCGGCTGCCTCGTCATCGGCTCCGACACCGAACCGGTGAAGGAGGTGATCCGCGACGGCGGCAACGGCCTGCTCGTCCCGTTCCATGACAGTGAAGCGCTGGCTGAACGCATCGAGGAAGCGCTGGCGAGCCCCACGCTGTTGCAGCCGCTGCGCCGCGCCGCACGGGAAACCGTCACCGCCGATTACGAGCGCGAGCGCTGTATCGCTCGCCAGACCGGCTGGATCCATCAGTTCAGCGACTGAGGCCCGGTTTTCACGCCGCTGCCGTTCCGGCGAAATCGAGAGCCGCCGTCCGAACCGTCTCCGCGAAATCCTGCGCGACGGCGGAGCGGAAGCGGCCGGCGCCCCAGATGATGGCGATATCGTAGGTCACCGACGGCCTGAGCGGTCTCACCTCGACACCCTTGCCGCGATATTCCTCGGCTGTGAACGGATCGACCACCGAGAGCCCCGCGCCCGCCGCAACGAGCCCGCAGGCGATCATCGACAACGGCGTCTCGACCCGGGTCTGGCGCGCCACGCGATGGGCCGAGAACAGCGCATCGATGCGGTATCGCAATTGCGTCGACTGCTCGAGCGAGATGAAGGGCTCATCGACGAAATCCTCCGGCGCCAGCACGGCCTTGGCCGCAAGCCTGTGCCCGGTCGGCAGCACGGCGACCGGCGCCATCGCCGGCAGGATCTCGATGTCGATCCCCGGAAAATCCAGCGGCAGCTGCGCGAAGCCCAGTTCACAGAAGCCCGACGTCACCCAATCCACGACCTGCGAGGAAATGCTCCCGTAAATCGCGATCTCCAGGTCCGGCTTCTGCTTGAGATAACGGCCGACGACGCGCGGCAGGAAGCCGACATTGAAGGCCGGCAGCGCCGCGACGCGCAGCGAGCCTGCCCGCCCGTCGCGCAGGTTGCGGGCGGCGTTCTCGATGCGCTCCAGCCCGACGAACTGACGCTCGACCTCGCGATAGAGCGACAGCGCCTCATTGGTCGGCACCAGCCGCGCGCCGCGCTTCACGAAAAGCGGCAGCCCGAGCGCATATTGCAGGTCCTGGATCAATCGCGTCACCGCCGGCTGCGTGACGTTCAGCGCCTGCGCGGCGGCGGTGATGCCGCCGGTTACGATCACTGTCCGGAAAGCCTCGATCTGGCGCGGGTTCAGCATGCTCGATCCTCTCTCGAATCGAACATAACATTTCGGCATGGACTGCGCGAAACATTCGATTTGACCAGTTCCAAAACAGCCTCGAACCTAACGGCATCACTCGAAAACGAGGAGGGGATACCGTGAAGCTCGCCATCACATTCGCTCTTGTTACCGGAACCGCGCTCGCCGGCTCCGCCGCTTTCGCCCAACAGAAGACGCTTTATGTCGCCGGCTATGGCGGCTCCTACGAGCAGACCATGCGCAAGGAGGTCATCCCGGCCTTCGAGAAGCAGGCCAACGTCAAGATCGAGTACGTCGCCGGCAATTCCACCGACACGCTCGCCAAGCTGCAGGCACAGAAGGGCAACCAGCAGATCGACGTCGCGATCGTCGATGACGGCCCGGCCTATCAGGCGGTGGCGCTCGGCTTCTGCGGCACGCTGACCGACGGCGCGGTCTACAAGGACGTCGCGCCGGTGATGAAGTTCAAATCGAACAAGGGCGTCGGCTTAGGCCTCGTCGGCACCGGCCTGTTCTACAACAAGAAGGTCTTCGACGAGAACAAGTGGCCGGCCCCGACCTCGTGGAACGACCTGAAGTCGAAGGCCTACGGCAAGAAGATCGTCAGCCCGCCGATCAACAACACCTATGGCCTGCACGCCCTGATCGCCTTTGCGCAGATCGGCGGCGGCGGCGAGAACAATATCGAGCCGGGATTCGAGGCGTTCAAGAAGGACATCAACCCGAACATCGTCGCCTATGAGCCCTCCCCGGCGAAGATGACCGAGCTCTTCCAGAACGGGCAGGCCGTGCTCGGCGTCTGGGGCTCGGGCCGCGTCAAGGCCTTCGCCGATACCGGCTTCCCGGTCGAGTTCGTCTATCCGAAGGAAGGCGGCTTCGCGCTCGGCGTCGCCGCCTGCCCGGTCGAGGGTTCGAAGAACGCGGCCGAGGCCAATGCCTTCATCCAGTTCATGCTCTCGCCCGCGATCCAGAAGGTGATGGCGACCGGCGCCGGCTTCGGCCCCGCCAATGTGACGGTGACGCTGACGCCCGACGAGCAGAAGGGTCTGCCCTATGGCGAGGACGTGAAGAAGCTCAAGGCCGTCGATTGGGACATCGTCAACGCCAAGCGTGAGGAATGGACCCGCCGCTGGAACCGCGAGGTCGAGCGGTAAGGCCGGCACCTTCTGCAAACACCCTCGTCATCCCGGCCGCAGCGAAGCGGAGCGCCGGGATGACGGCGGTGTGTCGGCGACCTCCTTCACGAAGCGCAGGATCCATGTCCCATCTCGTTCTCGAAGGCCTCGGCAAGTCCTATGGCACGGCCGTTGCCGTCGAGGGGCTCGACCTTTCGGTCGCGCGCGGCGAGTTCATCTCGCTGCTCGGCCCCTCCGGCTGCGGCAAGACCACGACGCTGCAGATGATCGCCGGCTTCGTGCCGGTCGATCGCGGCCGCATCCTGCTCGACGGTGGCGATCTCGGCGGCGTCGCCCCCAACAAGCGCGGCCTCGGCATCGTCTTCCAGAGCTATGCGCTCTTTCCGCATATGACGGTGGCGCAGAACATCGCCTTCGGGTTGGAAATGCGTGGCATCGAGAAGGCCGAGCGCGAGAAGCGCACCTTGGAGGCAATGGCCCTTGTCGGGCTGAAAGGCTTCGAGGATCGCTATCCCCGCCGCATGTCGGGCGGCCAGCAGCAGCGTGTTGCGCTGGCCCGCGCGCTGGTGATCAGGCCCTCGCTCCTCCTGCTCGACGAACCCCTTTCCAATCTCGACGCCAAATTGCGCGAGGAGATGCAAGGGGAACTCCGCCAGATCCAGCGCTCGATCGGCACGACCACCATCCTCGTCACCCATGACCAGCACGAGGCGATGGCGCTGTCCGACCGGATCGTCGTGATGAACAAGGGCCGTGTCGAGCAGATTGGAGCACCCGATGCCGTCTATGGCACGCCCGATACCGCCTTCGTCGCGAACTTCCTCGGCAAGACCAATGTCCTCAACGCCACCGGCGACGGAAGCGGCCATGTGACAATCGAAGCCCTGTCCGTACCACTCGCCGGCGCGGCTTCAGGCGCGCTGCGCATCGCGGTCCGGCCCGAGCGCCTCGGCTTCGCGGCGGATGGCGCCGCCGGCTTTACCGCCCGCATCACCTCGCGCGTCTTCCAGGGCGCGCATTGGCTGCTGACGGCCGAGAGCACCGCCGGCCCGGTCACCCTGATCCGGCACAATGACGGTACGCTCGTTCCCGGCGAAGGCGAGAGCGTGACGCTGAGCTTCGGCCCCGGCGACGCCGCGCTGCTGGCGGAGGGCTCAGGCACATGAGCACGGACGCCTCCGCCCGCGCCACACCCTATTGGCTGACGGGGCCTGCGCTCGCCGTCTTCCTCGGCCTCGTCATCATCCCGCTCGGCATGACCGTGCTGCTCGCCTTCTACGATTGGGGCCAGTACAAGGGCATCGTCGCCGAGTTCACGCTGAAGAATTTCCGCGAGATCTTCAGCGACAGTTATTTCCTCGAAGTCTTCCTGCGCACCCTCCGCATCTCCGTGCTGGTGACGCTGTTCGCCATCCTGATCGGCGTGCCCGAGGCCTATATCCTCAACCGCATGTCACCGGCCTGGCGCGGCCTCTGCCTGCTCGCGATCCTCGGCCCGCTGCTGGTCTCGGTCGTCGCACGCACGCTCGGCTGGGCGCTGCTGCTGGGCTCGAACGGCCTCGTCAATCGCGGACTGATGGCGCTCGGCCTGATTGGCCAGCCGCTCGAATTCATGTTCACCGAGACCGGCGTGGTGATCGCGCTCGTCCATGTGCTGATCCCCTTCATGATCCTCGCGGTCTGGGCCTCGCTGCAGCGGCTCGATCCGCAGATCGAGAACGCCGCGCTCTCGCTGGGCGCCTCGCGCCTCACCATCTGGCGCCGCGTGATCCTGCCGCAGATCGTGCCTGGCATCCTATCAGGCTCGATCATCGTCTTCGCTCTGGCGGCCAGCGCCTTCGCCTCCCCCGCCATCATCGGCGGCAGGCGGCTCAAGGTCGCGGCGACGCTGGCCTATGACGAGTTCCTGAACACGCTGAACTGGCCGCTCGGCGCCGCCGTCGCCGTCCTGCTGCTCGCAGCCCTGGTCATCCTCACCGTCGGTGCCAACCGGCTGGTCGAGCGCCGCTATTCACAGGTGTTCGAATGAGCCGCAACGGTCCCTTCGCCATCCTGTTCCACACGCTTTTCGTCGTCTTCATGCTGGCGCCGCTGGTCGTGGTCTGCCTCGTCGCCTTCACGCCGGAGGGCTATCTCTCGCTGCCCGGCCGGGTCTGGAGCTTGCGCTGGTTCAGGGCGATTCTGGATTATCCCGAGTTCCTGCGCGCCTTCCGGGATTCGCTCTGGCTGGCGGCGCTCTCCTCCACCGTCGCGATCGGGCTTGCGGTTCCAGCCGCGCTCGCCATCGCCCGCTATCGCTTCCCCGGCCGCGAGGCGATGACGGCCCTGTTCATGTCACCGCTGATGGTCCCCCATGTCGTGCTGGGCATCGCCTTCCTGCGCTTCTTCACGCAGATCGGCCTCTCCGGGACCTTCCTCGGGTTGGTCCTGAGCCATATCATCGTGATCATCCCCTTCGCGCTGCGCCTCGTGCTCGCCGCCTCCTACGGCATCGACCGGCGCATCGAGCATGCCGCGATCTCGCTCGGCGCGAGTCCGGCCGTCGTCTTCCGGCGGGTGACCCTGCCGCTGATCCTGCCCGGCGTCGTCTCGGGCTGGCTGCTCGCCGCGATCAATTCCTTCGACGAGGTGACGATGACGGTCTTCATCGCCTCGCCCGCCACCACCACGCTTCCCGTCCGGATGTTCCTCTACATCCAGGACAATATCGACCCGCTCATCGCAGCCGTCTCCGCCTGCCTGATCGCCCTGACCGCCATCCTGCTGATGGCGCTGGACAGGCTGTTCGGGCTCGACCGGCTGTTCGTCGGAACCGGAAAAGGCTGACGCCAGTGTCCACCACCATCAAAGAACCCGATGTCGCCGTGATCGGCGGCGGCGTGGTCGGCGGCGCCATCGCGCTCGGCCTCGCTCGCAACGGCGCCAAGGTCGCGATCCTCGACGAGGGCGACACCGCCTTCCGCGCCTCGCGCGGCAATTTCGCGCTGGTCTGGGTCCAGTCCAAGGGCTTCGGCATGCCCGACTACGCGCTCTGGTCGCGCCGCTCCGCCGATGCCTGGCATGAGCTTGCCGCTTCGCTGGCCGGCGAGACCGGGATCGACGTCGCCCATAGCCAGCCCGGCGGCTTCATGCTCTGCCTCTCGCAGGACGAGCTCGACAAGCGCGTCGACGCCATGCGCCGCCTCCATAACAGCCGGCCGCTCTTTGACTTTCCCTATGAGGTGCTCGACCACGCCGAGACCAAGCGGCGCCTGCCGGCCATCGGCAAGGACGTGGTCGGCTCGCTCTATTCCCCGCTCGACGGCCATGTGAATTCGCTGAAGCTGTTCCGGGCCTTGCGCGAGGCGACGGTGAGACGTGGCGTCGACTATCGCCCGAACAGCCCGGTCGAGAGCATCGTCCCGAAGGATGGCGGCTTCGCCATCACCGGCGCCTGGGGCGAAATGCGGGCCGGCAAGGTCGTGCTCTGCGCCGGGCTCGGTAATGCGCGTCTCGCCCCGATGGTCGGGCTCGACGCGCCGGTGAAGCCGAGCAAGGGCCAGATCATCGTCACCGAGAAGACCGAGCCCTTCCTGCACAATCCGATGGTCACGGTCCGCCAGACCGACGAGGGTGGCGTGATGATCGGCGACAGCCAGGAGGATCGCGGCTTCGACACCGTCGTTGGCCAGCCGATCCTCTCGAGCATGGCGGAGCGTGCGGTGAAGATGTTCCCGCGCCTCGCCGGCCTCAACGTGGTCCGCACCTGGTCGGCCTTGCGCGTGATGAGCCCCGACGGCTTCCCGATCTACGACCAGTCCGAGACCCATCCCGGCGCCTTCGTCGTCACCTGCCATTCCGGCGTGACGCTCGCCGCCAACCATGTCCTGACGCTCGCTCCCGCGATTCTCGCCGGCACCTTGCCGGAGAGCGTCGCGAGCTTCACCGCACGGAGGTTCCATGTTCCGGCCCATAGCTGATCTTGCCGCGAGCGGGGAGCTGAGCTTCACCTTCGACGGCCGCCCGATGACGGCGCGCGCGGGCGACACCGTCGCCGCCGCCCTGCTCGTCAACGGCATCACCGCCTGCCGCGAGACCCCGGTCTCCGACACGCCACGCGCGCCCTATTGCCTGATGGGCGTCTGCTTCGACTGTCTCGTCGTCATCGACGGCATCGGCAACCGGCAGGGCTGCCTCGTCCCTCTCGCGGAGGGCATGCGCATCGAGACCCAGCATGGGCGCCGCCATCTGACGGAGGTCGCGGAATGATTCCGGTCGCCAGCATCGAACAGCTCGCCGAGAGCTATGACCTCCTCGTCGTTGGCGCAGGCCCGGCCGGCCTCTCGGCAGCCGCCCGCGCAGCCGAGCTCGGTCTCTCCGTCCTGCTCGCCGACGAGAACCCGGCGCCGGGCGGCCAGATCTACCGTGCGGTCACCACGACACCGGTGAAGAACCGCGCGATCCTAGGCGATGACTACTGGCGTGGCACCGACATCGTCGCCCGCTTCGAGCGCTCGGAGGCGGCCTATGCCCCGCGTTGCACCGTCTGGTCGATCGGCCCGGACGAGGCCGCGCCCGGAACCTTCGAGCTCGGCCTCTCGCTTGACGGCAAGGCCCGCATCATCGGCGCCCGGCAGGTGATCCTCGCGACCGGCGCGCAGGAGCGGCCCTTCCCAATCCCCGGCTGGACCCTGCCCGGCGTGATGACGGCGGGCGCCGCCCAGATCGCCCTCAAGTCCGCCGGCGCGATCCCATCGGGGCGCACCGTCATCGCCGGCTGCGGCCCACTGCTCTACCTGCTGGCGGGGCAGCTCGCGGCCGCCGGCTGCCAGATCGCCGCCGTGCTCGACACGACACCCTCCACCAATTGGTCGAAGGCGCTCGCCGCCGTCCCGGATTTCCTGCGCTCGCCCTATCTCGCCAAGGGCCTCAAGCTTATGGCAGCGGCACGGCGCAAGCTGCGCTTCGTCTCCGGCGTGACCAGCCTGACGGCAACCGGCAATGGAAAGCTCGCTTCCGTGCAGTTCGAGCAGGGCGGCCGCACCGGCACCATCGCTTGCGACACGCTGCTGCTGCATCAGGGTGTGATACCCAGCGTCAATTTTTCCAACGCAGCCGGCTGCGCCCATGATTTCGATGTCGAGCAGCACGCCTGGCTGCCGCGCGTCGATGTCTGGTTCGCCTCGACCGTGCCCGGCATCGCCATCGCCGGTGACGGCGCCGGTATCGGCGGCGCGGAAAGCGCGGCCCTGCGCGGCGAGATCGCGGCCTTCGGCGCCGCGTCGCGGCTCGGCAAGCTCAGCGAGGCCGAGCGCGACCGGCAGGCCGTGCCAGTTCGCGCCGAACTGGACAAGAAGCTGCGTGGGCGACGTTTCCTCGACCTGCTCTACAAGCCGGCGCCGCAATTCCTGGCCCCCCCCAAGGACGAAACGATCGTCTGCCGCTGCGAGGAGGTCACGGCCGGTCAGGTCCGTGATGCCGCCAAGCGCCTCGGCGTCACCGGCCCCAACCAGATGAAGGCCTTCCTGCGCTGCGGCATGGGCCCCTGCCAGGGCCGCCTCTGCGGCCCGACCGTGGTCGAGTTGATCGCCGAGACGCGCGGCACGACTCCGGCCGAGACCGGCTACTACCGCCTGCGCCCGCCGATCAAGCCGGTGACGCTGGCCGAGTTGGCCGCTCTGCCGCAAACCGACGCCTCGGTGAAGGCGGTCGTGCGGTGAGCCCATCCGGCAATAGTGCCGATGTCATCGTCATCGGCGGCGGCATCCATGGCTGCTCCACCGCGCTGCATTGCGCGATGCGCGGGCTCTCGGTCATCCTGATCGAGAAAGACCATGCCGGCCGCCATGCCTCAGGCGTCAATGCCGGCGGCGTGCGCCAACTCGCGCGCCATGTCGCGGAAATCCCGCTCTCCAACGCCTCGATGGCGCTCTGGCACGATATCGCCGAGCTGGTCGACGACGATTGCGGCTTCACCAGCGACGGGCAGGTGCTGGTCGCCGAGGACGAGGCCGATCTCGAAGGCTGCCGCGCCCGCGTCGCCGACCTGACTTTGCGCGGCTTCCACCATGAGGAGCTGATCGACGCCAAGGAATTACGCTCGATCGTCCCCGCCGTCTCCGAGAGTTGTCCCGGCGGCGTGATCTCGCGCCGCGACGGCGCCGCGATTCCCTTGCGGGCGACGCAGGCCTTCAAGCGCAAGGCCGAGAGCCTCGGCGCCATCATCCGCGAGGGCGTGCGCGTCACCAAGGTCGAGAAGGACGGGTCGAACTGGCGCGTCGTCACCGATGCAGGCGACTTCCTAGCACCCCGCATCGTCAATGCCGCCGGCGCCTGGGCTGACCGGATCGCGAGCGATCTCGGCGAGGCGGTGCCGCTCTCGGTCATCGCGCCGATGCTGATGATCACGGCGCCATTGCCGGCCTTCATCAAGCCCGTGGTGATCCTGCGTGGGCGAAAACTCTCCTTCAAGCAGTTCGACAACGGCACGGTGCTGATCGGCGGCGGCCATCTCGGGACGCCCTTGCGCGACGAGAACGTCACTTTGCTCGACTGGAAGAAGCTCGCAATCAGCGCCGGCACGGTCTGGGACCTCTTCCCGATCATGCGCGGCGCGCCCGTCGTGCGGGCCTGGGCCGGCATCGAGGCGCGCATGCCGGACGACCTGCCCGTCTTCGGAAAGAGCGCCAGGCATGAGGGCGTCTACCACCAGTTCGGCTTCTCGGCCCATGGCTTCCAGCTCGGCCCCGGCGCCGGCGCCGTGATGGCCGAGATCATCGCGACCGGCCGCTCGAACGTGCCGATCGACGGCCTCGACATCGCCCGCTTCACCAATACGCACTGAATTTCAAAGGAGAAGACCCATGGCCATCAAGCGTTCCATCCGCACGCCGATCCAGAACCGCATCGTCGAGACCGGCAATCTCGTCTTCGTCGGCGGCGTCATCGCCGACGACACCACGCAGTCGATGGGTCCGCAGACCCAGAACATACTCGGCAAGATCGAGGGCTATCTCGGCGAGGTCGGGCTCGACCGCAAGGCGATCGTCGCCGCGCAGATCTTCGTCACCGATCTCTCCCAGAAGAAGGAGATGGACGCGGCCTGGACCGGTTTCTTCGGCGAGGACATGCCGACCCGCGCGACCGTCGGCGTCGCCGATCTCGGCGGCGGCGCGATCATCGAGATCGTGGTCACCGCCTCGCGCTGAGCGGCGTCCCAGGCCGAGCGACGGTCAGTCTGAAACCGAAGCGGAGACTTCCGGAAGCAGGCTGACCCGGTCGAGCTTCGGCGTCATCGTGTCGAGCAGGGGCAGCGCCGCCGCACCGAGCGCTGCCGTCAATCGCCCGGTCCCGCCGCGCTGGACGCGCGGGATCGTCCGCCCCGGCCGGTTCGCCACCGAGATCGGCAGAGGCGACATCGCCGCGATCAGCGCATCGATCACCGTATCCGGCATCTCACCGCCGAGGATGACCGTCTCCGGATCGAACAGGTTCTCCAGCATTGTCACGACCGGCGCCAATAGCCCGGCCGCCTCCGCGATCCAGCCGGACAGGGCGAGATGCCCTTGCGCATGCAGGCGCGCCACCTCCTCCGGCCCCACACCGACGATCCCGGCCTCGCGCAAAGTCTCCGCCAGCGCATGGAAGGAGGCGTAGCGTTCGAGGCAGCCATGCCCGCCGCAGGCGCAGGCGCGTCCGTCGCGCACCACGGGAATATGACCGATCTCGCCGGCATTGCCGAAGGCGCCGCGATAGGGCTGGCCTGCGACGATGACGCCGAGGCCCAGGCCCGCGCCGAAATAGATCTGGCAGAAATGGCGCAGGTTGCGGCCGAGCCCATGGAGATGCTCGCCCACCGCCGCTGCATTGGCATCGTTCTCGATCACCACCGGCGTATTCAGGGCGTCCTGCAGGAGCTGCGCGGCATCCTGCCCGGCCCAGCCCGGCAAGGGCGAGGTGCCGACCGAGTTCATGCCCTCGATTTCGAAGGGACCGGGCATCACCACACCGCAACCGAGCAAGCGCTCAAGCAGGCCGGCCTCGCGCCTGACCGCGGCCAGCTCCGCCGCGGCCGTCTTCTGCACACCCGCGACGGTCGTATCCGCGAGAGGCGCGATGCGCTGCGCCCTGATCCGGCCTGCAAGGTCGACGAGGACGGTCGTGACGTGATCCGCCGCGATCTCCATCCCCGCGGTCATCCCACCTTCGGGGTTGACAGCGAATTCGACCGGCGGCTGGCCGCGCGCCGTCCGGCGCCGGCCGAGCTCGGTGAGGAACCCCTCCTCGACCAACTCGGCGACGATGTTGGAGACCGCCTGCGCCGTGAGCCTCGTCAGCACCGCGATATCGGACCGGCCGAGCTGCCCGTGCTGGCGCACGGTTTCGAGCACCACCCGGCGGTTATGGCTGCGCGTCCGCTCGGGATTGGTGCCGACGGCGACGCTGCGTGAGGGAGGGACGGGACGGTTCGGCATAGGCGGTCGCGCTGGATCGGGTGGACAGCCTGCTCCGGCAATTAATCCAACTCAAGTGAATTAATTGATTGACAGTCGCGGGCCGCCGAGACGACGATGTCTGCGAGCCTCCCGAATGCCGTCCGCCGGCAGGGGCGGGGGACGCTGAAATCAGGGGAGAGGGTCATGCGCGGCTTACGCGGGATGCTGTTGGGTCTGATGGTCTCGGTCGGCGCGGTCGCCGGCGCCAAGGCGCAGACCGTCGAGATCGAATACTGGCAGTATGTCTTCGACGCGCGCGTCAAGGCGATGACCGAGCTGATCAAGCGCTTCGAGGCCGCGAACCCGAATATCAAGGTCAAGCAGACGACCTTCCCCTATGCCGACTATCAGACCAAGATCGCCGCGGCGATGCCGGCCGGCCAGGGCCCGGATGTCGTGCAGCTCTTCTATGGCTGGCTCGACAATTTCGTCGGCGCCAAGTTCATCCAGCCGCTGCCGCGCGACGCCTTCCCGCCCGCGATGATCGAGAAGGAATTCTATCCGATCGTCTCGGCGATGAAGCGCGACGGCGAGTATTACGCGCTGCCGACGGCCGTGCGCTCGCTCGCGCTGTTCTACAACAAGAAGCTGTTCCAGGAGGCCGGGCTCGACCCGAACACGCCGCCGAAGACCGTCGACGAACTGCTCGACATGGCCAAGAAGACGACCAAGCGCGACGGCGCCGGTAACATGCTTTCGGCCGGCATCACGCTCGACTTCCCCGGCCAGGACTACCATTGGTGGCGCGAGACGCTGCTGCGCCAGAACGGCGGCGCGCCTTATAGCGACGACAACCGCAAGGTGACCTATGACAGCGAGGCCGGCGCCAAGTCGCTGAACTGGTATGCCGATCTCCAGCGCACCCACAAGGTCGGCCAGGTCGGCTTCATGGACGAGGGCCAGGCTGCCTTCCGCGCCGGCCGCGCCGCGATGACCATCGACGGCTCCTTCCGCCTCGGCGCCTTCGGTGGCATCAAGGCCTTCGAATGGGGCGTCGCCGAACTGCCCGCCTCGGCCGACGGCAAGAAGGCGAATTTCGCCAGCTACTGGGTCAACGCCATCACCACCAAGCCGACCGGCCCGAAGCTGGAAGCGGCCAAGAAGTTCCTCGCCTTCGTCACCACGCCCGAGGCGATGCAGCTCTGGCTCGAGACCGTCGGCGAGTTGCCGGCGCGCAAGGCCGCGGCCGAGACCGAGAAGAACCTCAACCACCCGGTCTACGGGCCGTTCCTCAAGGCATTGAACTACTCGCACGCCACGGTCTTCGTCGACGAGCTAGCCCAGCGCCAGGTCGCGCTCGACATGATCAACCGCGTGCTGCTGCAGAACCAGGACGCCAAGGCCGCACTCGCCGAGGCCGCCAAGGCCGAGCAGGCCATCCTCGACCGCTTCTACAAGAAGTGATGCGGACCGGGCGCCGGATCGGATTGTCGCGATGAACGCCTCTTCGTCTCGTGTCGATGCGCGATCCGGCGCCCGTCTCTCATCGGGCCTCGGCATGCGCCAGAAGCAGGTCCTCTGGGCCTGGTCCTTCCTGGCCGTGCCGGTGCTGTTCTATGCGGTGGTGCGCTTCTATCCGACGCTGGAAGCATTCTGGATCGCCACCACCAACTGGAACCTGCTGACCAAGCCCTCCTTCATCGGGCTGGCCAATTTCAAGCGCCTGATGGCCGATCCGGTGTTCTGGCAGGTCTTCCGCAACACCGCGCTCTACCTGCTGCTGGGCACGCCGATCAGCCTGCTGCTCGCCTTCACCATCGCCTATCATCTCGACCGCGTGCGCTTCCTGCACGGCTTCATCCGGGCTTTGTACTTCCTGCCCTTCCTGACGACCGCGGCGGCGATGGCCTGGGTCTGGCGCTGGTTCTACCAGCCGGTCCCGATCGGCCTGTTCAACAACCTGCTCGCCGGCATCGGCATCGCCCAGCAACCCTTCCTGCGCTCGACGACGCAATCGCTGCCGGCCGTGCTGGCGCCCGCGATCTGGGCCGGCCTCGGCTTCCAGGTCGTGATCTTCATGGCCGGCCTGCGCGCGATCCCGACAACCTATTACGAGGCCGCCCGCATCGACGGCGTCTCGAACGGAACGATCCTGCGGCGGATCACCCTGCCGCTGCTCAAGCCGACGATCGTCTTCCTCGTCGTCTTCTCCTCGATCGGGTTCCTGCGGATATTCGATCAGGTCTACAACATGACCAGCCAGACGAGCAGCGATCCCGGCGGGCCGCTGAATGCCACCAAGCCGCTCGTGCTGATGATCTACCAGACGGCCTTCTCCTCCTTCGACATGGGCTATGCCGCGGCCCAGACCGTCGTGCTCTTCCTCGTGCTGCTCGTGGTCTCGCTGCTGCAGCTCAGGCTGCTGAGGGATCGCTGATGAGCGCCGCCGCCTCCCCCATGGCCCTGCGCATCGAGCCCGGCCGCATCCTCGCCTGGCTGCTGCTCTTCGGTGGCGGCCTGCTGATGGTGACGCCGCTCGCCTTCATGTTCGCGACCTCGCTGAAGGATTCCTCCGAGATCTACGATCTCGCCTTCTTCCCGGCCCATCCGACGCTCCAAAACTATGTCACCGTGCTTTCGGACGGCCGCTTCCTGCGCTGGTTCGCCAATTCCTTCGGCATCGCGGTCGCGGTCACGCTCTCGAACGTCTTCTTCGACAGCCTCGTCGGCTACACCCTCGCGAAGTTCCAGTTCCGCGGCCGCTATCTCGTCTTCATCGCCATCCTCTCGACGCTGATGATCCCGACCGAGATGCTGGTCATCCCCTGGTACGTCATGGCCAAGAACTTCGGCTGGCTCGACAGCTACTGGGGCATCATGTTCCCGGGCATGATGACGGCCTTCGGCACCTTCCTGATGAAGCAGTTCTTCGAGACCGTGCCGAACGACTTCCTCGAAGCCGCGCGCATCGACGGGCTCAACGAATTCGCGATTTTCTGGCGCATCGCCATGCCGCTGGTGACGCCCGCCCTCTCGGCGCTGGCGATCTTCACCTTCCTCAGCAACTGGACCGCCTTCATCTGGCCGCTGATCGTGACGACCTCCAAGGAACTCTACACCTTGCCGGTCGGCCTCACGAGCTTCGCGGTGGAATCGCAGGTGCAGTGGGAATTGATCATGACGGGCGCCGCGCTCGCCACCCTGCCGACGCTGACCGTCTTCCTGCTGCTCCAGCGCTATATCGTGCGCGGCGTGGTCCTCGCCGGTCTCAAGGGCTGATTGCCATGACGAAAACCGATCCACGGGCGAGCGACACGTCCGTCTTCCCCGATCCCGTCTACAAGGAGACGGTGCTTCGCCCGCTCTTCGACGGGGCGAAGACGCATCATGTTGAGAGCTTCCGCGCCATCGATCGCGCCCATCTCGTCATGCTCGCCGAGACCGGCATCCTGCCGCGCGCCACAGCCGGCCGCATCGCCCGCGCGCTCGCCGAAATCGATGCCGAGATTGACCCGGCCAAGCTGAGCTATGACGGCACGGTCGAGGATTATTTCTTCCTGATCGAGGCCGAGCTGAAGAAGCGCCTGCCGGCGGACGATGCCGGGCGCCTCCATACCGGCCGCTCGCGCAACGATATCGACCACACCCTGTTCAAGCTCGCCCTCAAGCCGCGGCTTGACCATGTGGCCGGCCTGCTGCGCGCCCTGATCACCGCGACGCTCGAACTCGCCGAGCGCGAGAAGGCGACATTGATCGTCGCCTATACCCATGGCCAGCCGGCGCAGCCGACCACCTTCGGCCATTACCTCTCCGCCGCGATCGAAGTGATGCTGCGCGATCACGAGCGGCTGGTGCAGGCACGCGCCTTGCTCGATCTCTCGCCGATGGGCGCCGCTGCTATCACCACCTCGGGCTTCCCGCTGGATCGCGCCCGCGTCGCGCATCTGCTCGGCTTTTCCGCCCCGCTGCAGAACTCCTACGGCTGCATCGCCGCAATCGACTACCTCACCGCGACCTACAGCGCGGTCGAACTCGTCTTCCTGCATCTAGGCCGGCTGATCCAGGACCTGCAGGTCTGGACCGCCTTCGAGGTCGGCCAGCTCTATGTGCCCAACGCCTTCGTGCAGATCTCCTCGATCATGCCGCAGAAGCGCAATCCCGTCCCGATCGAGCATCTGCGCCATCTGGCCTCGCAGACAGTGGCGCGCGCCCGAATGGTCAGGGACATCGTCCACAACACGCCCTTCACCGACATGAACGACGCCGAGGGCGAAACCAACGAAGCCGGCTACCAGGCCTTCGCGACGGGCGAGCGCGTCCTCAGCCTGCTCGCCGCGCTGCTGCCAGCGCTACAGGTCGACGGGCGGCGCGTCGCCGAGAACATCCGCCGCTCCTGCATCACCATCACGGAGCTTGCCGACACGCTGGTCCGTTCGGAGGGCCTCTCCTTCCGCACAGCCCATGAGATCGCCGCCGATGTCGCGCGTGCGGTGGTGGCCGCCGATGGCGACCTCCCGCGTGACGGCTATGCCCCGTTCCGCAAGGCCTTCCGCGAGCATGCCGGCCGCGAGCCCGCATTGAACGAGGTCGCTTTTGCCGAGGCCGTCTCGCCCGAGCATTTCGTCGCGGTGCGCGAACGCTTCGGCGGGCCGGGGCCGCAGGCGCTTGCTGCCGCTTTCGCCGGCTATCGCGGTGTCCTCGTAGCCGCTGGCCTCGCTGCGACCGCGACCGCTGCGCGCGAGGCCTCCGCGCGCCATGAACTCGACGCCGCCTTCGCGGATCTGATGGGAGCAGCCTGATGGCGGGTATCGAGCTTCAGGGGCTGGTCAAGCGCTACGGCAAGACTCAGGTCGTCCACGGCATCGATCTTGCGATTGAGGACGGCGAATTCGTCGTCTTCGTCGGCCCCTCCGGCTGCGGCAAGTCGACGACCTTGCGCATGATCGCCGGCCTTGAGGAGATCGACGGCGGCACCATCACCATCGCCGACCGTCCGGTGAACCGGCTGGAGCCGAAGGAGCGGAACATCGCCATGGTGTTCCAGAACTACGCGATCTACCCGCATATGAGTGTCGCCGAGAATATCGGCTTCGGCCTCTACACGGCCAAGCTCGACAAGGCCGAGAAGCGCCGCCGGATCGAAGAGACCGCGCGCACCCTTGGCCTCGAGCCGCTGCTCGAACGTAAGCCCTCGGCCCTGTCGGGCGGCCAGCGCCAGCGCGTCGCCATCGGCCGCGCCATGGTGCGCGACCCCTCGGCCTTCCTCTTCGACGAGCCGCTCTCCAATCTCGACGCGCAGTTGCGCGCCCAGATGCGCCTGGAGATCAAGCGGCTGCATCAGCGGCTCGGCCGCACCATCGTCTTCGTCACCCATGATCAGGTCGAGGCGATGACGCTGGCGGACCGGATCGTGGTGATGCGCGACGGCCGCATCCTTCAGGTCGGCGCGCCGATGGAGCTCTACGAGAAGCCGGCGGACGTCTTCACCGCCCGTTTCATCGGCTCGCCGACGATGAACATCCTGCCGGCCAAGGCGACCACGGCCGATGGCGAGCAGAAGCTGGAGATCGCAGGCAACGCCGTCGCCCTGCCGTCTCGCCCGGCACCGCTCCCCGCCGGGGTGCTGGTCGGCGTCCGCCCTCAGGAATTGCGTGTGCTTGCCCTTGGCGAAACCGCCGATCTCGTCCTCCCCGGCAAGGTCGCGGTGGTCGAGCCGCTCGGCTCCGAGACCTTCGTGCATGTCGAGCATGGCGACGGGCTGATCCTCGCCTCGGCCTCGGCCAAGGCGCCGCCGGTCGTCGGCCACGAGGTCCGACTCGGCGCCGGCATCGATTCCTTGCGCCTGTTCGACGCGGCGACCGAGCGCGCGCTATGAGCGCAGGCCGCGACCTCGTCCTCAGCATCGGCCGGCTCTACTGCGACATCGTCTTCCGCGGGCTCGACGCGATGCCGCGCCTCGGCGAGGAACGTTTCGCCGAGACGGTGGCGATCGTGCCGGGCGGCGGCGGCTTCATCACGGCCGCCCATCTCGCCGCGCTCGGAACACGCGCGGGCCTGCTCGCCCGCCTCGGCACGGACCCGCTCTCCGGCACGCTTGCACCGGCACTGACGGAAAGCGGTGTCGACCTCCGCTGGCTCGAACGCACGCCCGAGGCCGGCCCGCAGCCGACCGTCGTGATGGTTCAGGACGGCGAGCGCGCCTTCCTGTCGCGGCGCGCCGGCAGCGCCCGCCCGGCGACGCTGGACGCGGCCCTCGCCGATCCGGCCGCGCGCCATCTCCACATCGCCGAATTCGCGACGCTCGCTGAAATCCCCGACCTGATCGACAGGGCGAAGCGCTCAGGCCTCACCGTCTCGCTCGACCCGAGCTGGGATGACGACTGGATTCGCCGGCCGGACCTGATCGCGCGCGCCGCCGGCGCCGATATCTTCCTGCCCAACGCAGCGGAGGCGCGTGCCATCGCCGCTTGCGACGATCTCGATCAGGCAGGAACCCAGCTTGCCCGGCATTTCCCGCTCGTCGTCATCAAGGATGGCAGCAAGGGCGCCCGCATCTTTGAGCGCGATGACACCATCGCCCTGCCCGCCCCGGAAGGCGGTCCGGTTCTCGATACGACCGGCGCGGGCGACGCTTTCAACGCCGGTTTCCTCGCCGCCTGGCTCGCCGGGCGCCCGGCCGAACAGGCTCTGGCGGAAGGGATCGCCTGCGGTACCCTGTCCGTCCGGTCCGTCGGCGGGGCCGGAACCCGGCTCCATCGCGCCGAAGTCGACGACATCAGCCAGAACCTGCTGCACAGCCATGAGCGGATCGATGCCTGAAGCCATTCTCACCCGCGAGGCCGCCGAGGCGGCCGAGGTCGCCGCCCGTCAGATCTCGGCCAATGCCGACGCGATGGCGCAGCTCGGCGAACGGCTTCGGCGGCGCAAGCCCGCCTTCATCGCGACCTGCGCGCGGGGCTCCTCCGACCACGCCATGACCTATGGCAAATACCTGCTGGAGCGAACACTCGGGCTGCCGGTCGCCTCGCTCGGCCCGAGCCTGGCTTCCGTCTATCGCGAAGAACTCGACCTATCCGGCTCCGTCTTCATCGCCGCCTCGCAATCCGGCCGCAGCCCGGACGCACTGCAACTGACCGAGACGGCGAAGCGCGGCGGCGCGCTGACGGTCGGCCTGATCAACGACATGGACTCGCCGCTGGCGGCACTGGTCGATGTCGCCCTGCCGCTCGCCGCCGGCCCCGAGACCAGCGTCGCCGCGACCAAGAGCTTTCTCGCCACCGGCATCGCCCTCCTTCACCTCACCGCCGCCTGGAGCAGCGAGCGCGCTCTCGCGGACGCGCTTGTGCGCTCGCCCGAATTGCTCCGGCAGGCCGGGCTCTGCGACTGGTCGCCCTTCCTCCGGCGCCTTGAACAGGCGACGAGCCTCTATGTCATCGGGCGTGGGCTCGGCCTCGGCATCGCCCAGGAGATGGCGCTGAAATTCAAGGAAACCTGCCGCATCCATGCCGAGGCCTTCAGCGCCGCCGAGGTGTTGCATGGGCCGCTGGCGCTGGTCGGGCCGGGCTTCCCGGCGCTCGTCCTCGACCCCGCCGACGAAGGCAGCGAGAGCACGCTTTCCGTCGCCCGCAACTTCGCCGCGCTGGGTGCCGAGATCGCCTATGCCGGCTCCGATGCGGCACCGGGCATCGCGCTCCCCGTACCGGCCGAGGCCCCGCCCGTGCTGATGCCTCTGCTGCAGGCGCGCGCCTTCTACGGTGGCATCGCGGCGCTGGCGGCGGCGCGCGGGCTCGATCCCGACCGCCCGCCTCACCTGCGCAAGGTCACACAGACACTTTGAGCCCCGGCCGATATCGGGCGAGGTTCCGTCGAAACGCGGCTTGCTCTAGACCGTATGCGGCCTCACGCCTTGGATCGTCAGCTTATGAAACAGCCGCTCACGCCCGCTTCGCTCGCCCCGCCCTTCGGGCAGTATTCACATGGCATGAAGGCCGACGCGCAGGGCGTCCTGCTGACCTCCGGCCAGCTCGGCATCAACAATGACGGCAGCGTGCCGGAGGATGCCGGCGAGCAGGCCCGCATCTGTTTCGAAAACATCGCCGCGATCCTGCGCGAAGGCGGCCTGTCGATGGCGAATATCGTGCGCCTCAACGCCTTCGTCACCGACCGCAAGCATATGCCGGCCTATATGAAGGCGCGCGACGAGGCGCTGGCCGATTGCCCGGTCAAACCCGCCTCGACGCTGGTCATCGTCTCCGGCTTCAGCCGCCCGGAATTCCTGGTCGAGGTCGAGGCGACGGCCGTCTACTGAACCGGCCGCCTGCAAGTCCGCAGGCGCTCAGTGAGCGCCGGCCTTGACGAAATTGGCCAGCTCCGGCGTCTGCGGATTGGCGAAGAGCTCCTTCGACGGCCCACTCTCCCAGATCAGCCCCTGATGCATGAAGATGGTGGTATCCGCGACGTTGCGCGCGAAACTCATCTCGTGCGTCACCAGCAGCATGGTCATGCCGCCCTTGGCGAGCTTCTCCATCACCAGCAGCACCTCGCCGGTCAGTTCCGGATCGAGCGCCGAGGTCACCTCGTCGAACAGCATCACCTTCGGCTGCATCGCGAGCGAACGGGCGATCGCGACGCGCTGCTGCTGGCCGCCGGAGAGGTTGTCCGGATAGCTGTCGAACTTCTCGGAGAGGCCGACCTGCGCCAGCACCTCCTTGGCGAGCGCGAGAGCCTGCGCCTGCGGCACGTTCTTGGTGATCCGTGGCGAGAGCATGATGTTCTGCCCCACCGTCAGGTGCGGGAACAGGTTGTAGCTCTGAAAGACGATGCCGACATCCTTGCGCAGTTCGCGCAGCTTCGTCGGGTCCTGCGTCATCATGTGGCCGGCGACCTCGATCTTGCCGGACTGGAAGGTCTCGAGCCCGTTGATGCAGCGCAGCAGCGTCGACTTGCCCGAGCCGGAACGGCCGATGATCGCGACGACCTGCCCGGCATCGACGCTGAGCGAGACGCCCTTCAGGACGGCCAGCGAGCCGTAGCTCTTGTGGATGTCTTCAATGAGAACGGCTGGCATTCATCACCTTTTCGAGATGGCGGCTGAGCCGGGAGAGCGGGAAGCAGATCGCGAAATAGATCGCCCCGACCAGCGTGAAGATCTGGAAGGCCTGATAGGTCGCGTTGTTGACCAGCATGCCGGCACGCATCAGATCGACGAAGCCGACGACCTGGACGATCGAGGTGTTCTTCACGAGCTGGACGAGGAAGCCGACCGTCGGCGGCAGCGAGATGCGGATCGCCTGCGGCAGGATGACATGGCGGTAGGTCTGCGCCGTCGTATGCGCCAGCGAGGCCGAGGCCTCCCATTGCTGGCGTGGCACGGATTCAATCGAGCCGCGCCAGATTTCGGCGAGATAGGCCGAGACATAGATCGACAGCGAAGCGGAGGCTGCGAGGAAGGGCGGCAATTCGATGCCCAGCGCCGAGAGCCCGTAATAGCTCATGAACAGCACCATCAGCACCGGGATCGACTGGATCACCAGGATGTAGCCGGCCGCAAAACGGCGCAGCCAGCGGATGCGCGACAGGCGCATGATCGCGAACACGCCCCCGATCGCACCGCCGATGAAGAAGGCGATCGCGGTCAGCGCCAGCGTCCAGCCGGCGGAGCGCAGGATGAAGAGGGCCTCTGGCCAACCGAAGGTCTGCATCAGGCGGCCTCCCCATGCGCTTCGGTGAGGCGGGCGAGGCCCGAGACCTGCGGGAAGAGCCTCCTGCCGAGCCAGTTGAGGAAGAGTTTGAAGGAGAGCGCCAGCACCAGATAGAGCACTGTGACGACGATATAGGTCTCGAACGAGCGGAACGTGTCCTGCTCGATGATCGCGGCGGTGCCCGACAATTCCTGCACCGAGACGAAGGAGCAGATGCTGGAGGCCAGCATCATCAGCACGAACTGGCTCGACAGCGCCGGCCAGACCCGGGCGAAGGCCGGCTGCAGCACGACATGCTTCAGCACCTGCCACTTGGTCATGGCGAGCGCGAGCCCGGCCTCGATCTGCGATTTATGGATGGAGTCGACGCCGGCGCGGATGATCTCGGTCGCGTAGGCCGCGAGATTGAGCGTCATCGCCAGCAGGGAGGCTTCAAGCCCGTTCAGCCGGATGCCGATCTGCGGCAGCCCGAAGAAGATCATGAAGAGCTGCACCAGGAACGGCGTATTGCGCATCAGCTCGACATAGGCGTCGACGATATAGCCGGCCCAGCTGCCTGCGAGGCTACGCAGCGCGGTCATCGCGGTCGCCAGCACGAGGCCGAGCGCGATCGCGACGAAGGACAGCACGATCGTCAGCCAGACCCCGTTCAGGATCATCGGCCATTTGGAAAAGACGTCTTGGAAGAGCAATGGCCCGCTCCTTCGGCCTCAGGGGTAGGTCGAGGGTCGTCGGCGCACACTGGGCGCGCCGGCTTTTCGGCAGATCCGGTGGAAAAGGCGGATCAGAAGGTCGGGAGCGGCGGCAGCGGGCTGCCAACCCACTTCTGGGCGATCGCGTCGAGCTCGCCGTTCTGCTTGACGTAGTAGATGAAGTTGTTGAGCCACTGGCGCAGCTCATAGGCGTCCTTGCGCATGGTCATCGAGTTCGGCTGCATGCCGAAGACGAACTTGAGCTCGGTCTCGGTCTCGCCGCGCGCCTTCATGGCGGCGTTGGCCTGCGCGTCCGGGCCGGCAATGGCCTGGACCTGGCCGGAGAACAGCGCCTGCATCGTGGTGGCGTCGTCCTCGAAGCGCAGGATGGTGAGGTTCAGCTCCTTCTCGCGATTGGTGAACTCGCGCTCGACGCTGGAACCGCGGTTGACGCCAACCTTCATGCCCTTGAGATCGACCCAGGTTTTGATCGCAACGTTCTTCTTGGCGTAGATGCCGGTCTGGAAGGCGCTGTAGGGGATCGAGAACATCACCGCCTTGGCGCGCTCGGGCGTCGGGGCCAGCGTGGCGACGAGGAAGTCGACCTTGTTGGCTTCCAGCGCCGGAATACGGGCCGGCGGGGTGAGCTGCACCAGCTCGACCTTCACGCCGAGATATTTGCCGATCAGAGCGATGACATCGGCATCATAGCCGATGGCGTTGCCCTGGGAATCGACCGAGCCATAGGGCGGCGCGCCGATCAGCACGCCGATCTTGACCGAGCCGCGCTTGATGATGTCGGTGACCGTCTGGGCCGAGGCCTGGCCGGCTGCGAGCATGCCAGCGCCGAGCGCGAGCAAGGTGCCGGCAATCCGGAGATGCTTGAGCATATTCATCTGGTGTCTCCTCTGCTGCGGCCTTGCCGCTTGTCATGGCCCGGCTTCTGGCGGCCGGTTCGGGAAGAAACGGGTCAGCGCATCGACTGTCAGGCGCTGGCGCGCACGACGTTGACGAGCGGTTCGCCGGCGAAGCGGCGCTTGATGTTCTCGGCAATGACCCCCTGCCGGCGGCTGATCGTGCCGCTGGTCCATCCGGACATGTGCGGCGTCATTAAAACGTTTGAAAGATCATGAAAAGGCAGATTCGCAGGCAAGGGTGCGCTGTCCCCAGCGCTGGGGTAGCGATACCAGGTGTCGATGATCGCCCCGCCGATGCGCCCGGCCTTGAGGGCATCGAACAGCGCCTGCTCATCGATGGTCGGGCCCCGCCCGACATTGATGACGACGGCGCCCGGCCGCATCGCGGCGAAGGCGGCGGTGCCGAGGATGCCTTTGGTCTCCGCGGTGAAAGGCACGGAGACGACGACGACATCGACCGAGCCGCAGAATTCCGCGAGCGCATCGAGCGTGAAGGCACGGTCGACCAGCGGCGAAGCCGGGACAGTGCTACGATTGGCGACATGGACCTTCATCTCGAAGGCTTTGGCCCGCGCCGCGATCGCCTTGCCGATATGGCCGAAACCGAGCAGGCCGATGGTCTGGCCGGCGATCTCGCCATGGACCCGTTCCGGCGCGCCGGCCCAATAGGCCCAGTCACCCTGCCGCAGGCGCCGGTCGGCATCGGCGAGCGGGATGTTGCGCGCGAGCAGCGCCGCCATCACGTATTCGGCGATCGCCTGCTCATGGCCGAAGCAGTTGCAGACCGCAGCGGTTGCCGGCAGCGCGCCGAGATCGACCATGTCGTAACCGGCGCCCGGCACATGGAAGAGCTTGAGCCCGGCAGGCGGCGGTAGGCCGGCATCGAACTTCACGCCGACGATGACCTCCGCCTCGGCATAGGCCCTCTGGTCGGCTCCCGCTTCGAGATGGTCGGGCAGGAGCCGGATCTCGGCCTTATCGCCGACGAGCCCGGCGAAGCCGTGGCTGAACGAGGCGGCATTCTCGCCATGGAAGACAATGCGCATGATCCGGTGGTCCCTTCCGTCAACTCTTCAGCAGCGGCTCGACCCTGCAATCCAGCAGGGATGGGTCGATGCCCGCCTCCATCTCGTCGAACATGCCGTCCACGAAACCGATCAGAGCGTCGGAGGCCGCGACAGCCTCGTCCGCCCGGCGCGCCGCGATGGCGTTCAACACTGCGATGTGGTGATCGATCGAGACCGACAGCGCGACGCGCTGGGGCATCGCACTGTGATAGATGAAGCCGATGCGCCGGAAGATCGTGTGCAGCGGGCGCAGCGTGTGCTGGAGGAAGGGTTCCGCCGCAGCCGAGAGCACCGTCTCGTCGATCCGGCGATCCAGCGTGTTGAAATCGGCGAGGCTCAGGCTATCCCGACGCTCGCGCAGCAAACGCTCGATATGCAGGAACTGGTTACGATGGGAGGAGCCGGCCCTCTCCGCCGCCAGCCCGATGACGAAGCGTTCGAGATCGCGCCGCAGCCGCAACAGCACGCGCTCGCGCGCCAGGTCGATCGGCGCGATCTGGAGGCCATGACGCGGGCGGACGACGATCAGGGTGTCCGCCGCCAGCCGGTTGACGGCGTGATGGATGGGAGTCCGGCCATAGCCGGTCATGTCCTGGAGATCCTGAAGCGACAGGAAGCGGCCCGGCGGCAGCTCGCAGGTGATCAGCATCGCCTCGATGCGCTCATAGGCGAGTTCGAACAGGTTGACGCGATTGCGCCGCTTCGGCGCAGGCGCCTCCTCGACCTCGGCCTGTCTCGGCTGGACCGCGCTGCGCGCCATCCCGGTCTCCTCCGCAAGGGCGCTCTTGGTCGGCGCCCGTTGGCAGGAAACGTAGACATGTTGTGAAATTTTACAAGAAGCTATTTGTTGCCCGGAAGCGCTGCCGCAGCCGTGATGATGCGGAAGCGCTTGGGTTGGCAGATAAGCTCAAGCGCCATAGCCGCCGGTGCCCCACAAGGCATGGACCGATTGCGCGATGGCGAAGCCGCTGACCGCGAGCAGGATCGCGATCGCGACGATGCGGTAATGGCGCTGCAGGGCGGAACGGAACAGGCGCGTCCCGATGACCTGCCCGAGAAACAGCGCGGGAATGGTCACCGCCGCCAGCACCGCCGTGGATGCGACCAGAAGCCCGGATGCGCCGGCAAAGCCGATCGCGACCGCATCCGAGAGCAGGAAATACAGGATGATCGAGGCGCGCCCGACATGCATCGCCGTCTGGGCGTTGAGATAGAACAGCACCACGGGCGGGCCGCTCATCGCCGCCGCACCGTTGAGCAGGCCGGACAGGATGCCGACACCGAAGGTCGCGGGCGCGCCCGGCTCGCCGCTTGCCTTCAGGCCGGCGGCGAGCGCGCAGGTCGTCGCGAGCACGACCAGCCCGATGACGAGGCGCATCACGTCGGCCGGAAGCGAAGCGAGCCCGTAGAGACCGATCGGCGTCGCTACGAGTGCACCGGCGACGAGCATCATCACCGAGCGCAGGTGCGCCGAGCGCCAGAGGCCGGGCAGCAATTGCAGGCTGCCGACCACCTCAAGCAGCAGCACCATCGGCACGGCGGTGACGGGATCGGCGATCAGGGCGAGCAGCGGCACGGCCACCAGCGCGAAGCCAAACCCGGTATAGCCGCGCATGATCGCCGTCAGGAAGACGACGATCATGCTGGCCACCACCTGCGCCGTGCTGAACGGCTGCAGTAGCGCCGCGATCGTCATGAAGCCCCCGAATCGACCCACGCCGCTCAGGCATGGCCGAAGCCCCTGCCTATCACCGGGCGGCGCCAGCCTCCAGCAGCGCGACCATAGCGGCGTATCCGCGCGAGCGGGCATGCTGCAATGGCGTCACGCCCTGCCGGTCGGCGAGATTGCGGTTGGCGCCGGCCGCGAGAAGGGCCCGCGCGGTCTCGACATGGCGCTTGCCGCCATCGCCGAGGATCACCGCCTCGATCAGGGCGGTCCAGCCGAGATTGTTGACGTGATCGAGCGGCGCCCCGGCCACGATAAGCTCGCGGACGATGCCGTCATGGCCGAGATGGGCGGCGGCGATCAGCGCCGTGCCGTCATAACGGCTGGTGGTAAGCTTGGCCGAAGCGCCCGAGGCCAGCAGGGCCTTCAGCGCCGGGACGTCGTCACTGACGGCAACGATGGTGACGGCGTCATAGCGCTGGTTGTCGAACAGGCCGGGATCGGCTCCGGCGGCAATCAGCGCGCGGATCGCCTCGACCTGACCGCGAAAGGCCGCGACATGCAACGGCGTGCGGCCATTGCCGTCGCGCGCATCGAGCCCCTCTCGGGCTCCCGCGAGGCGGCGGATGGCGGCGACATCGCCGGAGGCCGCCGCAGCGTGCAGGCCGCGATAAGCGGCGAGTTCGGCCGCATCGGGCGGCGTCTGCGCGACGGCCGGGCCGGCCAGAGTGGCAGCCACAAGGGCCAAGGCGATCAGCAGCATCCTCGCCATCACGGCGCTCCTCCTTGCGACGATATGACGAAGCAGGCGGCCGCTTCCGCAACCGCCTGCCCCGTTTCAAACTGGATTCAGGCTCAGCGCAGCTTGGCCTTCACCTTCTCGATGCCGGCATTGGCGCATTCCTCGTCGAGATGGCCGCCCGGGGCGCCACCGACGCCGACCGCACCGATCACCTCGTCGCCGACCTTGACCGGCACGCCGCCGCCGAGCAGCAGGAAGCCTTCGATCGCGGCCATGTTGCGCGCGGCCGGGTTCTTCTCGACGTTCTCGGCAATCGCGCCGGTGGCGTTGCGGGCGGAGGCCGCGGTGAAGGCCTTGTCACGGCTGGCGGCGACGGTGTGCGGGCCGGCGCGGTCGGCACGGAGCACGGCGCGGGTGACGCCGGCGCGGTCGACGACCGTTGCGGTGACGTTGAAGTTCTTGGCGGCGCAGGCCTCGACGGTCGCCTGGGCGATTTCCTGGGCGATGGCGAGCGGCATGTTGCGCTCCTGCAGGACCTGGGCGCCGGCGGCGGCCGGAACGAGCGCGAGCACAACGGCAGCAGCGGCGAAACGGATCTTGGTCATGATCTCTCCGGGACTTGAGCGAGGACGAGCCGTGAGCTCGATGACCGCAAGCTATCCGGTCCCGTCAGGCGTTTTGATCGGTGCGGTGCCGGAGCCACCTCCGTAATCCTACGGAGGAACCCGCCCTAACCTTCCAGCGCGAAGCGCACCATCTCGGCGACCGAGCCGGCTCCGAGCTTCTCGGCGATATGGGCGCGGTGGGTCTCGACGGTGCGCGGCGAGACGTCGAGCGCCCGCGCGATCTCCTTGGTCGACAGCCCCTCGGCGACGAGATCGAGGATCTCGCGCTCGCGCTGGGTGAGCTTTGCCATGCGGGCCTCGCGCCCGGCGCGGGCGGCCTCGGTCCGGTTGCGCGTGTCGAGTGCCGCGAACGCCGCCTCGATGGCTTCGAGCAGCACCTGCTCGTCGATCGGCTTGGTCAGGAAATCGACCGCTCCCGCCTTGAAGGCGCGCCGGCAGGCAGCGACGTCGCCATGGCCGGTGATCATCACCGTCGGCATGCCGCCGGCTTCCTTGGCCATGCGCTCCAGCAATTGCAGGCCGGAGGTGCCGGGCATGCGGATATCGACGACGAGGCAGCCGTCCTGGCGCGGATCGGGTCGGTCGAGGAAGGGCTGCACACCGGCAAAGGCGCGCGGCGCGAGGCCCATCGTGCGCAGCAACAGGACGAGCGCGTCGCGCACATCGGCATCGTCGTCGATCAGGTAGACGGTGCGCGGCGCCGGCTTCATTCGGCGGCCATCCCAAATTCGGCTGATATCGCCGGAAAGCGCACGCTGAAGATCGCCCCGCGCTCCGCCGCGTTGCGCACGGCGATGCGCCCGCCGGCCGCTTCGACCAGCCGCTCGCAGAGCGGCAGGCCCAGCCCCATTCCGCTGCTCTTGGTGGTGAAGAACGGCTCGAACAGGCGGGCCATGTCGGCTTCCGCAATGCCGGGGCCGTCATCCGCCACGGTGATCTCGGCCTCGCCGTCGACGAGCCGCGTGGCCAGCACGATCTCGCGCCGGCCCACTGGCATGGCGTCGACGGCCTCCGCCGCATTGCGGACGAGGTTATGCACGACCTGCTCGATCGAAACCCGGTCGAGCAGTGCCTGCGGGCCGGGTTCGCTCAACTCCAGCCGCAGCGAGACCTCCCGCTCCTGCAGGTCGCGCTGGCTGAGTTCCACCACGTTGCGGACGATCCGGTTGAGATCCTGCGGCTGCCTTTGCGGCTCGCGCCGCGTCACATAAGCCCGCAACCGCTCCAATATCTCGCCGGCCCGGCGGGCGTGCCGGACATTGGCCTCAAGCACGCCGGTGAGGTCCCCGGGCGCCGCCTCGCCCGACTTGGCGAGCCTCAGACCTGCCTGGCTCTGGCTCAGGATCGCGGTCAGCGGTTGAGTGATTTCATGCGCGATCCCGGAGGCCATCTCGCCAACCGTGTTGACGCGCATCGCATGGGCGAGCTTGGCATCATGCTCGTGCAGGCGCACTGCCTCGCGAGCCCGCCGGCTGGCGCGCCGCTCGCGCAGCACCGTCAGCAGCAGGAACAGGCCGAGCCCCGCCACGATCGGCCAGCCGAACAGCAGGCCCGGTGGCAGCAATTCGGCGAAGGCCGGCCGCCGCGCCAGTTCCAGCACGAGCGATTGCGACCGGCTGCCCAGCGGCTTCGCGAAGACGATCTCCGGGATGGACGCCCCAGCTTGCAGCGGCCAGCCATGCTGGATGATCGCGGTCCCGGAGGCATCGCTCAGCTTCAGCGCGGCATCATCCGGCAGTCCGCCTTCCGGCTCGGTCAGCAACCGGGCATCGATGACGAGAACCAGCGCCCGCGGCCCATGGCCGTCATCCGGCACACGCTTGACCAGCGCGTAGAACGGTTTGCCCGAGCGGCTCGCGAGCGTGACGGCCTGCCCCGGCGCCAGTGCGCTCACGCGCGTCGACAAGGCGGCCGGATCGAAATCGGCAAGGCTGGCGGGCGTGGCACCGGCAGAGACGGTTTCGATCAGCTCGACGGCCGCAATGCGCGGATAGAAGCGCTGCATCGCCTCGATCACCGCGCGGAAGCTCGCCGATTCCGCGTTCGAGCTGGCCAGAACCGCAGCCAGGCTGGTGAGATGCGCATCATGCTGCTCGGCACGCTGGGAGACGATGCGGTGCAGCGTCGTTCCCTCGCGCTGGAGCGCCTCGCTCGCCCGCATGAATTCCACGACGGCGCCCAGCCCCAGCCCGGCCAGTGCCAGCGGAACCCACAACAGCAGGAAAGGGGCGAGGCGCGGTGTCAAGGATTTCATCCGGTTTCATGCCCAGCCTACCGCGCCGGACGCGCGTCGTCACCGTCGGACGTAAAGCAAGTGCTGTGACGCAAAGATCGAAAATCCCTCATGCTGGACGCCTGCAATGCTCTTGCGGACGCCATCACGCCTCAATAGGCTCGCTTTCGACGCGCCGATCACAGGCGCGCGCAAGGGGAAACGCCTATGTCAAAGATGATCACCAGAATGGTCGCATTCGGCCTTGCCGCTGCGGCCTTTTCCGTATTTGCGGCGCCGGCCTCGGCGCAAGCCACGCTCGAAGCCGTGAGGAAGCGCGGCAAGGTGCTCTGCGGCGTCTCCCCGACGGCCCCGGGCTTCTCCTATGCCGACGATAAGGGCGTCCGCCAGGGCTTCGACGCCGATGTTTGCCGCGCGGTCTCCTCTGCCGTCTTCGGCGTGCCGGACAAGGTCGATTTCGTTCCGCTGAACACCAATGTGCGCTTCCAGGGCCTGCAATCGGGCGAGGTCGACCTGCTCTCGCGCCAGACCACGATGACCTTCTCGCGCGACACTTCGCTCGGCCTCGATTTCGCGCCGGTGGTCTTCTATGACGGCCAGGGCCTGATGGTCTCGACCAAGCTCGGCGTGAAGAGCGCGTCGGAACTCTCGCAATCCGCCGTCTGCATCCTGCCGGGCACGACGACGCTGCAGAACCTCGAGGACTATTTCAAGCCGCGCAACATCAAGTACGAGGCGGTGGTCTTCGAGAATCCCGACGAGTGGCGCAACGCCTTCTTCTCCGGCCGCTGCGACGTCATCACCACCGACCGCTCGGACCTCGCTTCCGTGCGCGCCATCGCCAACGATCCCAAGCAATACGTCATCCTGCCGGAGACGATCTCGAAGGAGCCGCTCGCCCCGGTCGTCCGCCAGAACGACAGCAACTGGCGCGACATCGTCTCCTGGACGGTCAACGCCCTGATCGCGGCCGAGGAATACGGCATCACCAAGGGCAATATCGACGAGCAGCTCAAGAGCAAGGACCCCGAGATCCAGCGCCTGCTCGGCGTCAACGGCGACCTCGGCAAGATGCTGAACGTCGATAACAAGTGGGCCTATAACGCGATCAAGCAGCTCGGCAATTACGGCGAGCTCTTCGAGCGCAATCTCGGCGAGAAGACCCCGCTTGGCCTCACCCGCGGCCCCAACCAGCTCTGGAACAAGGGCGGCCTGATCTACTCCCCGCCCTTCCGGTGAGCTCTGCCATCGCACCGGACCGGAAAGTGGCTTCCACTGTCCGGAAAACCCGCTGCGGCAAGAAACACCTCGATCGCTGTTGCCGCGCCCGGCGGGACGCGGAGCGATCTGCCATGCGTTCCCTCGATTGACCTGAGACCGCCGGCCGCCCCTGCGCGGCCGGTGCGTCCCCAGCCCGGAACAGCCCGATGGCCACCTCCGATTCCAGCCCGGTGCGGCTGCTCTATGACGTGCGCGTCCGCGCCGTGCTCTATCAGGTCGTCGCGGTCGCGCTCGTCGTCGGCATCGGCTTCTATCTCTTCGGCACCGTCTCGCGGAAGCTGGCGGATCAGAACATCGCGACCGGCTTCGACTACCTGTCCCGGCCTGCCGGCTTCGTCATCAGCCAGTCCTTCATCTCCTACGATTCCGGCAACACCTATGGCCGCGCCATCCTGGTCGGCCTGCTCAACACGGTCTGGGTCTCGGTTTTCGCGGTCGCCCTCTCGACGGTGCTGGGCCTCGTCGTCGGCATCGCCCGGCTGTCGCGCAACCCGCTGCTCTCGACGCTGGCGCTCCTCTATGTCGAGGCGCTGCGCAACGTGCCGCTGCTGCTCTATCTCTTCCTCTGGTACGCACTGATCGTCGCGGTCTTCCCGCCGGTGCGCGAGGCCTGGCAGATCCTGCCCGACGTCTTCCTCAGCAATGGCGGCCTGATCGTGCCCTCGCTGCGCTGGTCGCCGGCGCATACCGGCGTGCTGGTCGCGGCCGTGTTCGGCATCGTGCTGGCCTGCATCGTCGCCTCGTCCTTCCGCCGAAAGCGCGTCGCCACCGGCCAGAGCCGCATGGCCTGGCCCTATGTCCTGGCCGCGCTGGCCGTCCCCATCCTCCTGGCCATGCTGGTCTTCCAGCCGGACCTGGTGGTGAACTGGCCGGAGAAGGGGCGCTTCCGCATCACCGGCGGCCTGCAGGTCACCCCCGAATTCACCGCGCTGCTCGTCGGACTCGGCCTCTCGGCTTCCGCCGGCATAGCCGAGATCGTGCGCGCCGGCATCCTCTCGGTCGGGCGCGGCCAATGGGAGGCGGCGCGCGCGGTCGGGCTGCATGATCGCCAGACGATGCGGCTCGTCGTGCTGCCGCAGGCCTTGCGTGTCATCATCCCGCCGCTGACCAGCTCCTATCTCTCGACCTTCAAGAACTCCTCGCTCGCCATCGCCATCGGCTATCCCGACCTCGTCATGGTCTCCAACACGACGATGAACCAGACCGGGCAGGCGATCGAGGGCATCGCCATCTTCATGCTGGTCTATTTGGGCATGTCGATCACGATCTCCATGCTGATGAACTGGTACAACGCCCGCGTCGCGCTGGTGGAGCGTTGAGATGACCGACGCCGCTCAGCTCAACACCCTCGCATCCGTCGCCGACGAGCGTCCGACGCGCAACGCCAGCAGCTGGTACACGCTGCTCAAGCCCTATATCGGCTCGCCCTTCAACGCCGTCGTCACCTTCGCCTGCCTCTGGCTGATCTATCGGCTGGTCACGGGCGCGTGGGGCTGGCTCGTCACCCGCGCCATCGTCGAGGGCGGGCCGCAGACCTGCAAGGCGGCGGCCGGAGCCGGCGCCTGCTGGCCGTTCCTGGCGGCGAAGCTGCGCTTCCTGATCTTCGGCTTCTACCCCTATGACGAGCACTGGCGGCCGGCCCTGGCGGTGCTGCTCTTCCTGGGCGCGATGATCTATTCGATGATCCCGCGCTTCTGGTCGCGCCGCCTGCTCTGGCTCTGGCTCGCGGTCGTCGTCACCTGCGGCGTGTTGATGTATGGCGGGCTCTTCGGCCTCACCGTGGTCAACACCACGAACTGGGGCGGCCTGCCGCTCTCCTTCATGCTCTCCTCGGTCGGGCTCGCCTTCGGCTTCGTGCTCGGCGTGCTGCTGGCACTGGCGCGCTCGTCCAAGCTGCCGGCGATCCAGGTCATCGCCGTCGTCTTCATCGAGATGGTGCGCGGCGTGCCGCTGGTCTCGATCCTGTTCATGGCCTCGGTGATGCTGCCGCTGTTCATGCCGGACGGCGTGACCATCGACAAATTGCTGCGGGCGCAGGTCGCGATCATCATCTTCGCCGGCGCCTATATCGCCGAGACCGTGCGCGGCGGCCTGCAGGCCGTGCCCAAGGGCCAGCACGAGGCGGCGGCCTCGCTCGGCCTCGGCTACTGGCTGTCGATGCGCAAGATCGTGCTGCCGCAGGCGCTGAAGATCGTGATCCCGCCATTGGTCAACATCTTCATCGGCTTCTTCCAGGACACGACGCTGGTCACCATCATCGGCCTGCTCGATTTCCTCGACACGGTGCGCTCGGCGATGCGCGATCCAGCCTGGCAGGGCATCGCCGTGCTGGAGGGCTATATCTTCGCGGCGCTGGTCTATGCCGTGTTCAGCTACGGCATGGGTTCCTATAGCCGCTTCATCGAAAGGCGCCTGAAGACCGACCACGGCCACGGAAGGCACTGACAGGGGCTTTTGAGGCCACTGCGTGGACCCTTTCGCGCCCGCGCAATGTTCCAGCAAGCCCCCGCGCCGACCACTCCCGATGATTCTCATCGTGGAGATCGGACGATGCTCTTCAGCCCAGACCGGTCGGCGGCGCTCGCCGGCCGCGCCCTGCATGCCTATCTCGGCCTGGTCAAACGCACGACGCGCTTCAAGCCGGTCATTCCCGGCGCCCGGCCCTGGGAGCGCAACCGCGAGCCCTTCATCGCCCTGACCTGGCATGGCCAGCAGATGCTGACCTTCGCCGCGCTGGAAGGCGCCCCGCGCGTCGCGGTCCTGACCTCCCTGCATTTCGACGGATCGGTCGTCAGCACCGTGGTCGAGCGCGCCGGCTTCCGCAGCATCCGCGGCTCCGGCACGCAGACCCCGGCCAAGATCATGGCGAAGCGCGCCGTCCCCGCCTTCTTCGAGATGCGCGATGCCCTGCGCCAGGGCACGAGCCTGATGCTCACCGCCGATGTCCCCAAGCTATCGCGCGTCGCCGGCAAGGGCGCCGTCCAGCTCGCCCGCGTCACCGGCCGGCCGATCTACCTCTTCGCGGCTGTCACCAGCGCGCGGGTCGATCTCGACAACTGGGACCGCGCCAGCATCGCCCTGCCCTTCGGGCGCGGCTGTGTCCTCTGGTCCGAGCCTCTTTACGTGCGCAAAGCCGCCGATGCCCGCGAGGTCGGCCTGATCGCCATGGATATCTCCGAACGGCTGGACGATCTCCATACGACGGCTCAGCGCAATATCGGTCGCGAGCGCTGAACCCGCTCCTCGCCTCAGCGGCGGCCGGGCGGTGCGCAGCCGCCGGGCGCCCCGCAGATATCCGCCGGCGGGCGCAGCGTCTCCGGCTCGCCGCCGGGCTCGATCCGAATCCGGCTAAGGTCTCCCGAAAGCCTCAAGCCAAGGCCCGAAGAGATCAGCACGATCCGCGCGCGGCTGGAGGCGAGGATCGTCGCATTTGCTCCGGCGAGGAAATGGGCGCTGCCGCCCAGGCTGGCATAGGTGCCGAACACGTCCTCCTGCCGGTCGAGCCCGTAGACCAGCATGATCACCCGCCCGTAATCGGCGCCGAGCCCGATGCCGACCGAGAGCGCGGTCCAGATCACCGGCATCGGTATCCCGTCCGAGAACCGCAACTCGCCGCTGCCATGCCGCCCGCCGACCACGAAGGAACCGCTGAGCTCGCCGCCGACGATATAGGCGTTCGGCTCCCCGAAGAGCGCGAGCGAACGCTCGATCGGCACGCTGACCGTCCTGGAGGCCGTATCGAACACACCCTCGACCAGCCGGGCGATGTCCTGCCGCGACGCGGTCGGCAACTGGCCGGGCCGGATATCTTCGCGCCGCGGAACGCTTTGCGCGAGAACCGGCGCCTGCACCTGCGCGATGGCGAGCAGAACCGCCAGCACCATGCGGCGCAGCCGGAACCTTCCCGCCATGGCGCGCAGCGCTTGCATCAGGCGAGGGGATCCATGAGGGAGTTGAACGACAAGGGTGATACGGTCCATGCAGAGGCCGGCAGGGCGACGCCCCCGGCCCGAGAAGCCATACCCGCACAGAGGCTCCGTGACGACCCGCAACGTTGAAACCGTTTCGATATCCCCTGCGTCGAAACGCGCGCGGCGGCCGACGATTGCCCGGCGATGACCTCGCTCTCGCGCGCCCTCACCATCCGGCTGACGCTGCTCGGAACCGTGCTGTTCGTCGCCTTCATCGCGGCCGTGCTCGCCTTCACCTTCATCACCGAGGACCCGGGTGTCCTGCGCAACGATGTCACCTCCCAGATCATTCGGCAAAGCGTGCGCCCCTCCGGCAGCGCCGCGCTGCAGGTCGAGAAATCGCCGGGCCTGATCAAGATCGAGCAGGCCAGCCCACTGCTCTGGTATCTGGTCTCCGACGGACGTTCCGTCGTCGAGTATGCGCCAGAATTGCGGCCGGGCCTGCCGATCGACATCCGGCTGGACGGCCCGACCATCGCCGCCCAGATGCGGGTCGGTGGTGACGATGCGCTTTCGGTCGATGTCGCCGAGCAGGATGGCAGCCGCATCCTCGTCGCCACCGGCGGCGGACGGCCGGGCTGGGACGTGATCCTCGGCTATTTCCTGCGCGCCATCGCAGGCTCCGCGGCAGCGATCTCGGTCGTGTTCGGGATCATGATCGCAGCGGCCATCGCCATGTCGGTGTCCTATATCTCGAGCCGCCTGCGCAGTGCGGCCGAGGCGGCCGCCCGGATCGACCCGCGCGCCCCGCGCGGCCTGCTCCCGACGGAGGAGACCCCGGTCGAACTGATGCCGCTGACCACCGCGCTGAATACCGCGCTCGACCAGATCGCGGGCAACATGGAGGTGCAGCGGCGCTTCATGAACAATGTCGCGCATGAACTGCGCACGCCGCTCGCGGTGATGCGCACCAAGGTGGATTCGCTATCCGACGAAGGCGCCCGCTTGGCGCTCACGACCGATGTCAGCCGTCTCACCACCATCGTCTCCTCGATGCTGCAGCTCGCCCGCCTGCACAATACCGACCTGCCCTTCGAGCCGCTGCGCCTGAACGTGCTGGCTCGCGACGTGCTCGCCGACCTCGCCCCGCTCGTGCTCAGCAACGGCATCGGCATCGCGCTGGAGGAAGAAGGCTCGCAGGATGTCCTGATCGCATCGAACGAAGCCACGACCCGCGCCGCTCTCGCCAATCTCATCGACAATGCGCTGCGCCACGCGCAGGCGCGTTCTTCCATCCTGGTCAAGGTCATCGACGGGAACGTGCTGGAGGTCAGCGACGACGGAATCGGGATTGCTGCCGCCAAGCGCGCGCAGGTCACCGAGCCGTTCAACCGGATGTCGCCGCATTCGACCGGTGCCGGGCTCGGCCTGACGATCGTGCGCGACATCATGGCCGCTCATGGCGGCACCCTCGATCTAAGCGACACCGAAGGCGGCGGCACGACGATCCGCCTGACCTTCCGGACGGTGTAGCTGGATTGATCGGCGCTAGAGCGCCGGCTCGGCCTTCTTCAGGATATAGCCGATGCCGCGCAGCGAGGTGATCTCGACATCCGCCCCGGCATCGCGGAGCTTGCGCCGGAGCCGCGAGATCTGCGCTTCCAGCGTATTGGACTCGATCAGGTCGTCGAAGCCGTAGACCGCCTCGATCAGCACGTCGCGGGTGACGACGCGGCCGGTGCGCTGCACCAGTGCTTCCAGGATCAGCGCCTCGCGCCGGCGCAGATCGAGCGCCTCCGTCCCGACCGAGGCGTTGCGGCCTTCGAGATCGAGCGAAAGATTGCCGGCACTGAGGACGAGCGAGCGCTTCGGATGGCGCCGCCGTGCGAGAACACGAACCCGCGCGATCAGCTCGCCCGGCTCGAATGGCTTGACCAGGTAGTCATCCGCCCCGCCGTTCAGCCCTTCGATCACATCGGGCTTGGCGTCGCGCGCTGTCAGCATCAGGAAGGCCGGGCGGTTCTCGGCCGCGGCCATGGCTTTCACGATCGACAAGCCGTCGCCATCGGGCAGGCGCCGATCGACCACGGCGATGTCGAACGGCGCCGTCCGCAGAGCCGCGAGCGCGGTCTCCACGCTGTCCGTGCGGTCCACGACCATCCCCGCATTGCCGAGCAGCAGCGAGAGATAGGACATGAGCTCGGGCTCGTCCTCGACAATCAAAGCGCGCATGTCACGTCCGTGGTGATGCATGGATGGAACGTCATGTCGGAGAAGGGGCGACAAATCCAGACATGACGCTCCACCCATGACCGGTTGCGGCGGGCACGACAGCGACGCACGCGCGAGACCGCAACCCGAACCGGGCCGGCTGACGGGCCGGCCCGGAGCCTTCGATCAGAACCGGTAGTTCAGACCGGCCTTGACCAGGTGCTCGGTGACGCCGACCCGCGTGCGGGTATTGCCGAGCTGAAAGTTGTCCTTGCCGAGCGAGACGTAGTTGTACTCGACCTTGGCGGAGAGGTTGTCGGTGATGCCGTATTCGGCACCGGCGCCGACGATATAACCGGTCTTGCCGCGCGTCTTGGAGACAAGGCCGTCACTCGCCTTGATGCTGCCATAGGCGAGACCACCGGTGCCGTAGACGAGCAGCCGGTCGAAGGTGACGCCGGCGCGCGCCTTCAGCGTCCCGACATAGCGCATATCGGCACTGGTGCCGCCGCCGCGCTTCGAGCCCTTGCCGAAGCCGTTCATCGACAGGTCGCTTTCGACGCCGAAGAGCATCGTGCCCATCTGGACGTTGTAGCCGACCTGCCCGCCGAACAGCACTTCGTTGCGGCTCTTCTTGCTGACACCGTTGAAGCGGTCGAAGGCGCCGCCGGCATGGGCGCCGACATAGAGGCCGTTCCAGTTATAGGCACGCGGCGCCGAATAGGCCGGCCATTCCTGGGGCCGCGGCCGTGCACGGTCGGCCGCAGCGGCGGGCAACGCGAACAGGGCCATCAGGCCGAGGGCGGCCATCGGAAGGATACGAGACATCGATTACTCCTTGCGGCGCCTGTCGCCGCCGACACATCTGCCAGCCGATTCGGCTCCGTGGATCGGAGCGGGCCGGCATGCGCAGATTGCGGGCGAAGATTACGGCAAGGTTGCCCATTCCGAGGGCAATGGCGGCCGGAGCGGAGCGATGTCGAAAAAGGCCCCGCCCGTGGTGGGCGAGGCTAGGTAGAAACTGGTCAGAGAACCGGAGCGGCCTGCTTGCCAAGTTCCTCGGCCGGCGGAATCCGGCCGTTCTCGAACCAGTAGGACGCGGCGGCGCGCGACATCGCCGCCCCGTCATGGCCGATGCCGGCGACCGTGAGCAGCTGCCAGTTGCAGGGCACGCCGAGGCGCGCGGCTTCCACCTTGCCGAAATCGAGCATGAAATGCGCACGGCCATAGCGATGCGGCCCCTGCGCCAGTGCCTCGGCTTGCGCCGGCAGGTTCGGATCGTCGGTCGCGATGTCGCGATCCCCGGCGAAGAGGATCATCGGATAGGCGAGCCAGTTCGTCAGCGCCGCCTTGTCGAGCCCGAGACCGCCGAGCCCTTCCGGAAAATTCCGCTCCGGCGTCGGCAAGGTGTACCAGCCGGGATTGGAGGCCATCGCCGCTTCGAACGGCGCGCCGCCTTCCGTCGCCAGCATGCGATGCACGAACTGGCCGCCGGCCGAGTGGCCGAAGATGCGGATGACCGGCTTGTCGATCACGCCGGCAGCGCGCAGGGCATCGAGCACGCGACCGGGCACGGCGTAGAGCCACTCAGTTCGTGGGACGATCGCGCCATCGCCCGAAACGACCAGGCCATTGTTGTAGCCCTCCGCCTTGGGGAAAGGCGCGTTCGGGAAGGTCGGCGCGACGATCAGCAGGTTGTGCTTCTCGGCCGCATCGATCCAGAAATCGCGGTACTCGTCGCCATTGCGCAGCATGCCGTGCTGCACGACGATCACGGGATCGTTCGGCATGTGACGCGCCGGGCGGTAGAAGTTCACCTCCAGCGGCTTGTCCGGATGGCTGACGTCGATGAAGGGCAGCGTGCTGCGCCCGACCGGTGGGTTCAGGGTCTTGGTGGTCATGCGGCCTCCGGAGCCTGGATCATCGCGCGTCCGATCGGACGCGATAACGATGATCTATTCTATTGGAACCGCATCGGATTTTTCCGAAAAGTGGATTCCACTTTTCGGTCCGATGCTGGTGTGCAGATGGCAGGCGGCGCTGCGGCCCGGCGCGATCTCGGTGAGGACCGGCCGAACCTCGCGGCAGACCGGCATCGCCTGCTCGCAGCGCGGATGGAACGGGCAGCCCGGCGGCGGCGCCAGGGGCGAGGGCAATTCGCCCTTGAGCGGCTGGAAGGCGCGCTTGCGCCGCGCCGCCGAGGGGATCGCCGCGATCAGCGCCGCGCTATAGGGATGCGCCGGCTTGGCGAAGATCTCCGCCGCCGTGCCGACCTCGACGATGCGGCCGAGATACATGATCGCGACGCGGTCGCTGATATGGCGGACGAGGCCGAGATCATGGCTGACGAAGAGATAAGTCAGGCCATGGCGCTCGCGCACGTCCATGAACAGGTTGATCACCTGCGCCTGGATCGAGACGTCGAGCGCCGAGACCGGCTCGTCGCAGACCAGGAAATCCGGCTTCACCGCAAGCGCCCGCGCGATGCCGATGCGCTGGCGCTGCCCGCCCGAGAACTGATGCGGATAGCGTTCGCGATAGGCGAGGTCGAGCCCGACCTCGCTCAGCGCCTGATCCACCGCCCCATCGATCTCCGCCTTGGGCAGGAGCTTGTGGACGCTTAAGGCCTCGCCGACGATGCGGCTGACCTTCATGCGCGGGTCGAGCGAGGCATAGGGGTCCTGGAAGATCATCTGGACCTTCAGCAGGAAATCGAGCCGCTCCTTGCCCTTCAGGCCCGCAACCGGCCGCTGCTCATAGACCACCTCGCCCGTCGTCGGCTTGAGGATGCCGGTGACGACGCGGGCCAGCGTGGACTTGCCGCAGCCGGATTCGCCGACGAGGCCGAGCACCTCGCCGCGCTTCACGCTGAGATCGATGCCGTCGACGGCGCGCAGCACCGGCGGCGCCTTGCCCCTCCCGGTCGCCATCAGGATGCGTTCCGCCAGCGTCGGCTTGCGGCGGAAATGCTTGGTGATGCCCTTGAGCTCGATGATCGGGGCGCCGGTCTGGGTGGTTGTCGAAGCACTCATGCCGCTTCTCCCACCGGCACCGGGTTGTGGCAGCGGAAGCTGCGGGCGCCCTCACCCACCGTCTCTGGATCGCGCGCGGCGCAGACCGGCTGGACGCGCGGGCAGCGCGGGCGGAACGGGCAGCCGCTCGGACGGGCATCGATGCGCGGGGCGACGCCGTCGATCTGGTTCAGGCGCTCGCCCGGCGCGACATTGGCGGCCGATGAGTTCAGAAGGCCGAGCGTATAGGGATGGCGCGGCGCGTCGAGCACCTCGTCGACCGGCCCGATCTCGACGACGCGGCCGGCATACATCACGGCCACCCGGTCGGCGAGCTCGGCCACCACCGCGAGATCATGCGTGATCCAGAGCACGGCGGTGCCTGTCTCGCGGGCGAGCTTCTGCACCTCGAACAGGATCTGGCTCTGGATGGTGACGTCAAGCGCCGTCGTCGGCTCGTCGGCGATGATCAGGTCGGGCGCGTTCAGCAGTGCGGTCGCGATCGCGACGCGCTGGCGCATGCCGCCGGAGAACTCGTGCGGGAACTGCTTCAATCGCGCTTCCGGCGAGGAGATGCCGACACGGGCCAGGGCCTTCGCGGCTTCGCCGAGGGCCTCCTCGCGGCTGCAGTCGCGATGCTCCAGGATCGCCTCGCTCATCTGCTCGCCGATGCTGAGCACCGGGTTCAGCGTCATCAGCGGATCCTGGAAGATCATCGCGATGCGATCGCCCCGCAGGTCGCGCAAGCGCTCTTCCGACGCCGCGCGCAGGTCTTCGCCGCCAAAGCTGATCGTACCGGCGACGATCTCGCCGGGCGGATCGATCAGCCGCACCAGCGAGAAGCCAGTCACCGACTTACCGGAGCCGGATTCGCCGACCAGTCCCAACACTTCGCCGCGCGAGACGCTGAGATCCACGCCGTCGACGGCAGGCCAGGCGCCGTCGAGCGCATGGAAGACGGTCCTGAGGCCACGGACCTCGAGCAACGGGTTGGTTGTGAGATCAGTCATGAGCGCACGTTGAAGCTGCGGCGCAGCCGGTCGCCGACGAGGTTGAGCGAGCCGATCAGCAGCACCAGCGCGATGCCGGGGAAGACCGCGATCCAGTATTCGCCGGAGAGCAGGAACTCGAAGCCGTTGGCGATGAGCAGGCCGAGCGAGGGCTGCGTCACCGGCACGCCGACACCAAGGAAGGAGAGCGTCGCCTCCAGCGTGATCGCACCGGCGATGCTGATCGAGGCGACGACCAGCACGGAGCCGACCGAGTTCGGCAGCAGATGCGCGATCATGATGTGCCGGGTCGGCAGGCCGAAATTGAGCGCCGCCTCGATATATTCCTTGCGCCGCTCAACCAGGGCGGAGGCACGCATCAGCCGGGCATATTGCGCCCATTGAACCAAGACGATCGCGAGGATGACCTTGTCGACGCCGCGCCCGATCGAGGCCAGCAGCACGAGCGCGATCAGGATCGAGGGGAAGCCGAGCATGAAATCGACGACGCGCATGATCACGGCATCGACGACCCCGCCGAACTGCGCGGCGACGAGCCCGGCCGAGATGCCTATGAACAGCGCGCCCAGTGTCGCGGTGAGCCCGACCATCAGGCTGGTGCGCAGCCCGTAGAGGATCGCGCTCAGCATGTCGCGGCCCTGCGAATCCGTGCCGAGCCAATAGGTCATGCCGTTCATGCCGGCCTCGCCCGGCGGCAGGCGGTTATCCATCACGCTGAGCGCGGCGAGATCATGCGGGTTCTGCGGCGCGATGACGGGCGCCAGCAGCGCCAGCGCGACCATGATGCCGAGCAGGATCGCGGCCCCGCGCGTCGTCGGCCGGTTGCGGATGCGGCGCAGCACCTTTTCGCGGAGCGGCGTGTCGGCATAAGCCGGAATGGCCGGGGCTTTCGCTGGGGCGCTCATGCCATGTCTCCCGTCAGCTTCACGCGTGGGTCGAGCGCGGCATAGAGGATGTCGACGAGGAAGTTGACGGTGACGAAGAGCAGCGTCGCCAGCAGTACATAGGCGACGACCACCGGCCGATCGAGCTGATAGACCGAGTCGATCAGGAGCTTGCCCATGCCTGGCCAGGCGAAGACCGTCTCGGTGATCGTCGAGAAGGCGACGAGGCTGCCGAACTCGATGCCGACGACCGTCACCACCGGGATCAGGATGTTGCGCAGCACATGCCGGCCAACGACGCGGCGCGGCTTCACGCCCTTGGCGCGCGCGTACTTCACATAATCCTGCGTCATCGCCTCGGTCGTGCCGGCGGCGACAAGCCGGATCATCAGCGCCATCTGCGGGATCGCGAGATTGATCGCCGGCAAGGCGAGATGGGCAAGACCGTCCCGGGTCAGAAGGCTGGTCTGGATGCCCAGGACCGAGACCGTCTCACCGCGCCCGGCCGTCGGCAGCCAGCCAAGCACGACCGCGAAGAGCAGGATCAGCATCATGCCCTTCCAGAAGCTCGGCAGCGAGAAGCCGAGGATGGTTGAGCCCATGATAATGCGCGAGGGACGGCTGTCCGGATCGAGCCCGGCATAAAGCCCGAGCGGCACGCCGGTGACGATGGCGAGCGTCATCGAGAGCAGGACGAGCTCGAAGGTCGCAGGCAGGCGCCCGAGAATGAGCTCGATCGCCGGCACGCCATGCACGAAGGAGCGACCGAGATCGCCCTTCAAGGCGTTGCCCATGAAGACGAAATATTGCTGCCAGACCGGCAGGTCGAGGCCGAGCCGCCGGACCAGCGCCTCGCGCTCGGCCGCGCTGGCCGAGGGCGAGACCAGCAGCTCGATCGGATCGCCGATGCCGTAGACGGCGAAGAACACCACGACCGAGACCGCGAGCAGCACGAGCACGCTCTGGATCAGTCGCTGCAGGACATAGGCGGTCATGATGCTCGACCGGCTCCGCTCAAGGGTTCGCGGGCCGCCCTGCGAGCGGCGGCCCGACTTGTCGATGGCCTGTCGGCCGGCGGCTTACTTGGCCTTCGGCTTCACCGACATCGCCAGCATGAACTGGTCGGCGCGGCCCTTGACGTCGAGATCGGACTTGAAGGCCCAGATGCCGCTTTCGAAGTGCAGCGGGATGAAGGCGTAGTCGTCGATGACGATCTTGCCGGCTTCCTGCAGCAGCGACGCGCGCTTGCTGTCGTCGAGCGTGGTGATGGCCTCGCGGATGATCTTGTCGAACTGGTCGTTCTTGTAGCCGCCATAGTTCGAACCGCCGATCGTCTTGGCCTCGTTCGGGGTCGGCGGCCACTGGCGCAGGAACGACGCCGCCTCGCCGGTGCCGGAGCCCCAGCCGCCGATCGCGACCGAGAATTCCTTCTTGGCGCGGCGCGGGAAGTAGATCGCGCGGGTCATCGCATCGACCTCGGCCTTGATGCCGACCTGGGTCAGGTACTGCGCGACGGCCTGGGTGATCTGGCTGTCGTTGATGTAGCGGTCGTTGGTAGTCGAGAGCGTGAGCTGGAAGCCCTTGGGATAGCCGGCTTCGGCCAGCAGCTTCTTCGCCTGCGCCGGGTCATAGGCCAGCTTCGGCGGGTTCGCCCGCGTGCCGAACATGCCGGTCGGCAGGTACTGGTAGGCCGGCTCGGCCGCACCGTCCATGATGCGCTTGACGATGGCGTCGCGGTCGATGGCGAGCGACATCGCCTGGCGGACGCGCAGGTCCTTCAGCGGGTTCTTGCCGTCCTCCGCCTTGACGAAGGGGCTCTGGTCGCGGGCGACGTCGAGCTGGAAATAGACGACTCGGGTCGAGGGCGTGATGACATGGCCGAAGCGCTTGTCGTCCTTGATCCGGCCGAGGTCGCGCGCCGCCGGGTTCTCGATCACGTCGTAGTCGCCGGCGAGCAGGCCGGCGAGACGCGGGCCGGCATTGGTCACGGGCAGCAGGCGAACGGTCGCCCAGGGCTCGGCCTTGCCCCAATGGGTCGGGTTGCGCTCGAGCTCGATCGCGGAGCCGCGCACATAGGACTTGAGCTTGTAGGGGCCGGTGCCGACGGCAAGCGTGCCATCGTTGAAGCCGGTCACGGTCGGCCATGGACCGGTGACGCCGCAATTCTTGGCGATGTCGTAGCTGATCGGGCCGTGCTCGACGATCGAGGCCGAGAGGATGCTCAAGCCCGAAAGCAGGTTCGGCAGCAGCGGCTCGGGCTCCTTCGTGTTGATCACCAGCGTCTGGGCGTCGGGCGTCTCGACCGAGGCGAAATTGCCGGTGATGTCGGCGAAGGAATCGGAGACCTTGGTCTCGTTCTTCAGCGTGCGGCAGAAGGTGAAGACCACGTCCTCGGCCGTGAAGGGCTTGCCGTTGGTGAACTTCACGCCGTCGCGCAGCTTGAAGGTCCAGCGGTTCTTGCCGTCGTTCTCCCAGGCGGTGGCGAGGCCGGGATGCAGCTTCTGCTGCTCGTCCTGGCGCACCAGCGAGTCGAAGATATGCTGGGCCAGCGCGTTGTTGGGGGTGAGGTCGTGGTAATGCGGATCGACGGCCGTCGGCTCCGAGGCCAGCGCGATGCGCAGCGTCTGCGCCGAGACGGCCGTGCCGGCAAGGCAGGCGGCCGCGAAGGCCGCGAGGAATAGGGGTTTACGCATGATCAGGTCCGCTCCCGGTTGAAACCGCTTTTGACAGCTTTATTTTCGTCTAGTAGCAAACATGAAAATTTTCGAACGTCAATCGGGTAGCCGCGCATGTCACAGGGCCTGAAGCCGACGACGGATCTTTCCAATCGGATCGCCCAGATTTACCCGTCGCTGAGCAACGGCCATCGCCGCGCGGCCGATTTCGTGCTGCAGCATCCGCTCGATGTCGCGACCATGACGATCGAGGGGTTGGCCGAGGGCAGCGGCACCTCCAACGCGACGGTCACGCGCTTCGTCAGGGCGCTCGGCTACGCCAACTACAGCGAATTCCGCAGCGGGCTTTCCGCCGCCCTGAAATTCGCTCACGACCCGGTCGATAATTTCGCCGGCGCTCGCTCCGCCGCAGGCTCGATCTTCGCGACCTTCACCGCCGCGCTCGCCGACCAGAACGCCAATCTCCAGGCCTCTCGCGACGGGCTCGACGAAGCCTCCGTGACCAAGGCCGTCGAATTGCTGCTGAAGGCTCCACGCGTCTTCATCGCGGCCTCCGGCGCCAGCCACCACGTCGCTTCGTTCCTGGAGGACGGGCTTGCGCTCTATCTCGATGCCGATGTGATCTTCGCGTCATCTCGTACCGGCCCGGAGCGCGCCATCCGGCACATGATGTCAGCCCGCCCCGATGATCTCGTCGTCGCGATCTCCGTGCCGCGCTATTCCCGCGCCACGCTGGACCTCGCGAGTTTCGCCAAGAAGCGCGGCGCCTCGCTGCTGGCCCTGACCGACAGCCCGACCTCGCCGCTCGCTCCGGTCGCCGACGTCACGCTCTTCGCCCCGGCCCGCAGCCGCCTGCTGCCGAACTCACCGACCGCGGTTTTCGCCCTGGCCGATGCGCTCATAGCCGCCGTCGCGCGCGAGCGGCCGGATGCAGTCGAGGCCCTGAAGGAACTCAGCGAAAGCCTGCTCTGGACCTTCCACCAGTAGCCGGCGTTACCGGGATCAATCCGTGTCGGGCGGGCTGTCCGCATGCTCCAGCATCTGCCGCCAGCCGGCATGCAGCACGGAAGGGTCCTCGCGATCGACGCCGTAGGTGTTGAGCACATGCTGGAGATCGTTCATCCGCGCGATCAGCCCCGGCCCCTGCCGCAGCCCGACGAGGATCATCAGCACCTCGATCGCGATCAGCTGGACGACATAGGCGTCGGTGCCGACCAGCATGGTCGCGTCGCGCGGCACGTCCATCGGCACCACGATATGGCCGAGTTCGGCAAGCGGCGTCCCGGTCTGCGTCAGCACGATCACGGTCGCACCCCGCTCGCGCCCGACCTCGACGGCGCGCAAGAGCGCCGGCATCCGCCCGACGAAGGAGATCGCGACCAGCACATCGGCCGAGGTCAGCGTCGCGGCCGCGACCAGCTGGAAATGCGCGTCCGAAAAGGCGTTCGCGGTCAGCCCCAGGCGGAAGAGCCGCGCCTGCAGGTCCTGCGCCAGGAAATGCGAGGTCGCGCCGGTACCGAGGCAGTCGATCCGCCGCGCCCGCTTGATCGCCGCCGCCGCCCGGTCGAGCTCGGCCGGGTCGAGCCGGCGCTGCCATTCGGCGATGACGGTGGTCACGCTGCCGGTGACGTTGCGCACGACATCGGCAGCAGTCTCGCCGACATGCACCGAGCGATGCAGGAACGGCGCGCCCAGCGCCAGCGCGCCGGCGAGCTTCAGCTTGAGATCCTTGAGACCCTCGCAGCCCGCGGCGCGGGCGAAGCGCACGATGGTCGGTGCGCTGACGCCGGCCCTAGCCGCGATATCCTCGACATTCGCCTTCACCGCCCAGTCGGGATCGTCGAGGATCAGCCGGCCGACGCGGCGCTGGCTCTCGGACATCGTCTCGATGCCGGCCCGGATGGCGCTGAGGATATCGGACGCGCCGACCGCATCTTCGCCCCCGGCAAACCGGCCGGGAATGTCGGAGGCTTCGGTTCCGCGCGTCATGCCGCAAGCCCTCGGTTGGAAACGATCATGCAGACCGGCCACAGCCGGCCTGCGGGGAATGCCTTGGCCGTGCGGCCATCACAGCGCCTTTCTGAGGCGCGGGTCCAGCATGTCGCGCAGGCCATCACCGACAATCTGCAAGGACAGGGCCACGAACACGATGGCCAGCCCCGGGAAGGCGACGAGCCAGAACGCGTCATCCGCGAATTGCTGACCGGAGGCGATCATCGTGCCCCAGGTCGGCACCTCCGGCGGCACGCCCGCGCCGAGGAAGGAGAGCCCGGCCTCGGCCAGCACCGCATAGGCGAAGATGAAGGTCGCCTGCACCAGCACCGGCGAAGCGATATTGGGCAGGAGATGAATCGACAGGATGCGCGCGGTCGAGGCGCCGATCGAGCGGGCCGATTCGACGAAGGGCATCTCGCGCACCACCAGCGTCGAGGCGCGGATGACGCGGACGACGCGCGGCGTATAGACGATCGACAAGGCCAGCACGACATTGCCGGCCGAGGCGCCGAGCACGGCGACGAGGAAGATCGCCAGCAGGATGTCCGGCAGCGACATCAGCGCATCGACCAGCCGCATGATCGGGCCGTCGAGGCGCTTGAAATAGCCGGCAAGCAATCCGAGCGCCGCGCCCAGCGTGATCGAGATCACCACGACCGAAAAACCGATGCCGAGCGAGGCGCGCGCGCCCCAGACGACCCGCGAGAAGATGTCGCGACCGAGCTCGTCGGTGCCGAACCAGTTGACCTCGCTCGGCGGGCGCAGGCGCCGGACCACGCGCATCGCGCCGGGGTCGAAGGGCGAGAGCCAGGGCGCGAATATGGCGAGCACGAAGGCGATCAGCAGCACGAGCGCGGCGACGAGCACCAGCTTGCGCCGGAACAGGCTACGGCAGAAGGCGAGGACAGGTGAGTTCATTGTCGCCTCCTCAGTAACGGACGCGCGGATCGACCAGCGTATAGATCAGGTCGATGAGGAGATTGATCAGGACATAGATCGCGGCGACCGCGAGCAGCGCGCCCTGGATCACCGGATAGTCGCGCCGCAGCACGGCGGAGACCACGAGGTTGCCGACGCCCGGCAGGCCGAACACGGTCTCGGTGACGATCGCGCCGCCGATCAGCAGCGCCAGCGTCAGGCCGAGCACGGTGATGACCGGCACGAGGATGTTGCGGAAGGCATGTTCCAGCAGCACGCGCCGCTCGGACAGGCCCTTGGCCCGCGCCGTGCGCAGGAAATCGGCGCTGAGGATGTCGAGCATGCTGGCGCGGGTGAAGCGCGTGATCAGCGCCGAATTGACCACGCCGAGCACCGCGGAGGGCAGCAGCAGGTGCTGGAGCCGCTCAGTGAGGCTGGCCTCAGGCGAGCCGTAGCCCGCGACCGGGAACCAGCCGAGCTTGACCGCGAAGAGCTGGATGAAGATCAGCCCGAGCCAGAAGCTCGGGATATTCGCGGCGAGCATCGCAAGCCCGCTGACCGCCTGGTCGACCGGGCGTCCGCGCCAGACCGCCGAGGCGATGCCGGCCGGCACGCCGATCGCGGCCGCGATCGCGAGCGAGAACATCGCCAGGAAGAAGGTCGGCTCCGCGCGTTCGAGCAAGGCCTGCGTCACCGGCCGTTGCAGGAAGATCGAATGGCCGAGATTGCCGCTCGCGACCTCCTTCAGCCAGAGCACGAACTGCACCACCAGCGGCTTGTCGAACCCATAGGCGGCACGCAGCTTGGCGATGTCCTCGGCCGTGGCCTGGTCGCCGAGCATCAGCGCGGCCGGATCGCCGGGGGCCAGCCGCGTCAGGAAGAAGACCAGTGCGGCGACGATGAAAAGCACGAGCAGCAGGCCGGCGAACCGGCGTCCGAGATGCACAAGCATCGGATACGCTCCGTTGGCTGGAGGCAGGCGTTTCGGGAAATGGAGAAACGGCGCGGTCGAGACCGCGCCGGGGAGGCGTCAGATGGAACTGTGATCCCTCGGGATCACTTGCTCAGTTCGACGTTCCAGAAGGACGGCCACGGCATGGCGGCAAAGCCCTTCATCTTGGCCGAGGCGCCGGAGAGCGCGGCGAAGTTGCCGGCGCGGATATAGGGAACCTCGTCATAGACGACCTGCTGGACCTTGGCCCAGAGCGCGCCGCGCCTGGCCGGATCGGGCTCGGCGTTGAAGGTGCTGAGCGCCGCTTCCTTGGCCGGGCTGGACCACCAGCCGGGCGCGCCTTCGCCGAGCTGCGGCGGCGAGAGCATCGGCTCCGGCAGGAAGGCCGAGTGGGTAATGTAGATGTCCCAGAGCGCGGCATCGCCGCGGCGCTGGATCAGCGTCGCCCAGTCGACGACGTCGAGCTGCACCTTGAAGCCCGCCGCCTTCATCTGCTCGGCCATGACCAGCGCCATGCGGTGATGGAAGTCGTACTGCTTGGAGTTCAGGATGCGGATCGGCGTGCCGTCATACTTGGCCTCGGCGAGCAGCTTCTTGGCCCCGGCGGCATCGGCCTTGCTGTACTTGTCCTTGCCGGCTTCCGAGAAGAAGGGCGAGCCCTTCGGGAAATGCTCGGGCGCCAGCGCGAAGAACTTCGGATCGCCGAAGCCGGCCATCAGCACCTCTTCGAGGTCGAGCGCCATCTGGAAGGCCTGGCGGACCTTCACATCGGCCATCGGCCCCTGCTTGGTGTTGGTCGGGAAATAGGGGAAGCCGAAGGGCATGGTCAGGACGGCGCGGGCAGCGCTGGCGCCGGACAGCTTCTTGAAGGCCTCGACCGGCAGCTGGTCCGAGAACTGGTACTGGCCGGCGATCACGCCCTCGACGCGGGTATTGGCGTTCGGCACCGGGATGAAGCGCAATTCGTCGATCCTGGCTTCGCGCTTGCCGGCATAGCCGGAGGCCGGCTCGCTGCGCGAGGCGTAGGTATCATGCTTGACGAGGACGACGAACTGGTCGGGCCTGCGCTCGCGGAACTTGTAGGGACCGGTGCCGACGAATTCGACCAGCGGATTGGTGATCGATTCCTTCGCCATGATCGCGGCGAAGCCGGACGGCAGGGCGAGATGCGCCAGCAGCGCCGGCTCGACCTTGCTGAGCACGATCTCGACGCTCGACGGACCCTTGGCGCTCAGGCTGGCGACGCTCTTGGCGAGCCCCTTGCCGCGCGGCGTCATCTCCAGCCAGCGCTTCAGCGAGGCGACCACGTCCTCGGCATCGAGCTCGCGGCCGTTATGGAGTTTCACGCCCTTGCGCAATTCGATCGCATAAGTCTTGCCGTCGGCCGAGACGGTCGGCTGGGCCGCCGCCAGCATCGGCTGGATCGCCCAGTTGGCGTCGAAGGTGAACAGCGGCTCGTAGACATGCTGCATGATCGTGCCGACGAGATCGGCGGTCGAGGCCATCGGGTCGAGCGACTGCGGCTCGCCCACCATGGCGAGGTTCGCGCTCGAAACGCCCTGCGCCAGGGCGGCCACTGGAGCAAGCATCGTCGAGGCCGCGAGGCCGGCGGCGAGACCGCCGAGGCCACGGCGCGTCAGGCCGGCACGAGACAGGAAATCGTTCTGCATGATCACTCCCCGTAGAAGCCGCTATTTGCGGCGTTATGAAATTTTATTACGGATCATTTACTGCAGCGGCCGTCGAAAGGCAATCGAGATTCACCAAAAAGCTCGCCATTGGCGCAAAACCACCCGATAGCGCCCAAAATCGGCGCGGAGCGTCGAGGTCAAGTATGTAATTTAATTGCCAAAACAGGTCAGCCAAGCAGGGGCCACGCCACGGATCGGGAAATTTCGGCTTAACGGGGCCTGCTCAGGCCGCGCCGATGCGCGCCGCGGCAAAGCGTTCGCGCAGCCAGCGCGCCGCCGGTCCGCAGGGGCGCTGCTTGTGCCAGACCATCTCCAGCGCCACGGGCAGGTCGAAATCGTCGAACTGGAGATCGGGCGTGACGAGATCGGCCGTCACCGGCGAGTTCGCGATGACATAGCTGGAGACGAAGGCCCAGCCGATGCCCTGCTTGACCAGCTGCAGGATCACCCAGTGGCTCTCGACCCACCAGACCTCGGCAGCCACCCTCAGGCGCTGCTTCTCCGGCCCGTCGCCGCGCGCGGCGACGAGGATCTGGCGATGCCGCTTCAGCTCCTCCCAGTCGACGCGCGTGCCGGCGAGCGGGTGGTCCTTGCCGCAAACGAGCTTGATCGGCACCCAGCCGACCGTCTGGAAGCCGAGCTCCGGCGGCAGCACCCCCTGGCGCCACATCACGCCGATATCGGCCTGCCCTGCCAGCACGAGCTGGCTGACATCCTCCATCAGCGGAAACAGCAGCTCCAGCTCGACATGCGGGAAATGCCGCGCGAAATCGGCGAAGAGCGCGCCGAGCAGATGCTCGGGATAGAGCTCGTCGATGGCGACGACGAGCCGCGTCTCGACATGGCTCTCGAAGCTGCTGGCGACGCCGATCAGATGCGCGCGCCGGTCCAGGACCACCTTCGCCTCGCGCAGCAGGCGCTCGCCCGCCGCCGTCAGAACGGGATTGCGTCCCGCCCGGCTGAACAGCACGACGCCGAGATCCTCCTCCAGATTGGCGACCTGCGTGCTCACCGCCGACTGCGCCTTGCGCAGCACCCGCCCCGCCGCCGAGAAGGAGCCATGCTCAGCCGCCGCGACGAAGGCCTCCAATTGCTCGAACGAGAGATTCATCTATCTGATATCCAGATATAATCTAACTTGAGATCGTCAGGTTTAGCGATAGAAGGCACCGCGTCAACGAGAACAGAACGATAGGTGTCTTAGATGTCCATGCGCTCCTTCCCCGATCGGGTTCGCCATACGGTGATGTTCGAGATCATCGGGCTGGCGCTGGTGATCCCCGGCGGCGCCATGCTCTTCAACCTGCCGGCGACGCATATGGGCGTGATCGGCGTCGGCTCGGCCACCGTCGCGACGCTCTGGAACTTCGTCTACAATCTCGGCTTCGACCACGCGATGCTTCGCTTCACCGGCCATACCCGCAAGAGCCTGCGGCTGCGCGTGCTGCATGCGCTGCTGTTCGAAGGCGGGTTGCTGGTCCTGCTGCTGCCGCCGATGGCCTGGTATCTCGGCATGGGCCTGTGGGAGACCCTCGTGATGGACCTCGCCATCGTGGTTTTCTACGTGGTCTACGCCTTCCTCTTCAATCTCGCCTATGACCGGGCCTTCCCCGTCCCGGCGCAGCCGCGGCTGGCCGTCGCCTGAGCCTTCCGGCCGCCTGATGCCGCCGCATCGCTTAGACCCTCCCAGCCTGCCGGCGATCTGTGCTACGGCAGCCATGGACATTCGCGGGCGATCGTATTCTGATCGCCCGGAACCTCCGGGGCGGCCTGCCCGTCCCGGCGCGAATGCATGTCGCGGCAGCAGGCCGCGCCCTGGGAGGAACGATGACAGGTAAGATCTATGACGGCCCGGCGGCTGCGCTGGAGGGGCTGCTCTTCGACGGAATGACGATCATGTCGGGCGGCTTCGGCCTGTCGGGCAATCCCGAGAGCCTGATCCCCCAAATCCGCGATTCCGGCGTGAAGAACATCACCGTGATCTCGAACAATGCCGGCGCCGACGGCTTCGGCCTGTGGATGCTGCTGCAAAGCCGCCAGATCAAGAAGATGATCGCGTCCTATGTCGGCGAGAACAAGCTGTTCGAGCAGCAGTACCTCGCCGGCGAGCTGGAGCTGGAACTGAACCCGCAGGGCACGCTGGCCGAGCGCATCCGCGCCGGCGGAGCCGGCATTCCGGCCTTCTACACCAAGACCGGCGTCGGCACGGTCGTCGCCGAGGGCAAGCCGGTCGAGGAATTCGAGGGGCAGCTCTATGTCCGCGAGACCTGGCTGCGCGCCGATGTCGCCATCGTCAAGGCCTGGAAGGCCGATACCGCCGGCAATCTCGTCTATCGGAAGACCGCGCGGAACTTCAATCCGAACATGGCGACCGCCGGCAAGGTGACTGTGGCCGAGGTCGAGGAGATCGTCCCGGTCGGCTCGCTCGATCCGGAAGGCATCCATACGCCCGGCATCTATGTCGACCGCGTCATCAAGAGCACGATCAACGAGAAGCGCATCGAGAAGCTGACCGAGCGCAAGAGGGAGGCAGCCTGATGGCCTGGACTCGCGAAGAGGTCGCCGCCCGCGCGGCCAAGGAGCTGCAGGACGGCTTCTACGTCAATCTCGGCATCGGCATTCCCACGCTGGTGGCGAACTACATCCCCGAAGGCGTCGACGTCACCTTGCAGTCCGAGAACGGCCTGCTCGGCATCGGCCCCTTCC
>NZ_JANLGI010000009.1 GCF_024655635.1 Allobosea sp. 47.2.35
GCTCGTCAGGCTCATAACCTGAAGGTCGTCAGTTCAAATCTGGCCCCCGCAACCAAAATAACCGCATAATGAAAAGCCCTCGCGTCAGAAATGACCGGGGGCTTTCGACGTTCAAAGGACTCGTCAATCAGGCTGTGACCTACCGGATTGTTCCCTGCGCGCGCCATCAGCTCCGGTCTCAGCAACCGTTTCGACGAGCCGGACGGCGAGCAAACGCTGCTGTCTCGAACGGATTCGGGCGAAGGCTTCATCCAATCGTGAGCTTTCCGGAAACGATGAAAGCTCCGCAAGATAATCAGCTGCTCCAGGGTCGGCGAGACCGTGCTTCGAGTGAGATCCGAATAGGCCTTCGAAGAACAAGCCCGGATCGACATTCATTTCCCGCGAGAGAACGAAAAGTGCGTCGGCGGACAGCCGATGCGCACCGTCTTCGTAATTGCTGATCTGCTGATGGCTGACATCCAGCCACGTACCAACCTTCTTCAGGGAGAGCCCCAACTTGCCGCGCAGGAGCCGAAGCCGAGCTCCGATGTGGCGGTTCACGTCTACCATTTCCGGTTTTATCGGAAATTTCCGCTGCAACGTGAGGAAGAGTGCAACCCATTATGGCGTCACGGCATGGGGCGTCCATCGGATTGCCCGCCGGTTCTCCTGACACCCGCCTGTCGTCGTTGGGACTAGCGTCCCCGAAAGCCGAAAGCGGGTGGCGCTTGACCAGCTATCTGCGCCAGTATCGGCATGGAAGAACGGAGCACCTCATGACCCGCGAAGCAGGCAAGATCCATATCGGCATCGGGGGATGGGTGTTCGAGCCCTGGCGCGGGGCGTTCTATCCGGATGGGCTGCCGCAGAAGCGCGAGCTGGAATATGCCGCGAGCAAGCTGACCTCGATCGAGATCAACGGCACCTATTACGGTTCGCAGAAGCCGGACAGCTTCGCCAGATGGCGCGAAGAGACGCCTGATGATTTCGTCTTCGCGCTGAAGGGCTCACGCTTCTGCACGAACCGGCGCGTGCTGGCGGAAGCCGGGCCTTCGGTCGAGAAATTCCTGACCAGCGGGCTGACCGAGCTCAAGCACAAGCTTGGGCCGATCAACTGGCAGTTCATGCCGACGAAACAATTCGACCCCGCCGATTTCGGGGCCTTCCTCAAGCTGCTGCCGAAGGAGCTGGACGGGATCGCGCTGCGCCATGCCGTCGAGGTGCGCCATGACAGCTTCCGCTCTCCGGATTTCATCGCGCTGCTGCGTGAATACGGTGTCGCGGCGATCACTTCGGCGGATGCGGATTACACGCAGATCGCCGACGTGACGGCGCCCTTCGTCTATGCGCGGATCATGGGGACGAAGGAAATCGAGCCGAAGGGCTATTCCGAGGCGGGCCTCGGTCGCTGGACCAAGGCCGCGCAAGACTGGGCCAAGGGCGGCGTGCCGGATGGCCTGGAGACGGTCGGGCCGGCGGCCACGGCCGAGACACGCGACGTCTTTCTCTATGTCATCAGCGGCGACAAGGTGCGCAATCCCGCCGCCGCCATGGAACTGATCGCGCGGACAAAGGGCTGAGCCCTACTTGGCGGCCGCGGCCTCCTCCGCCGCTTCCTGGCAGGTATCGACCCATTCGGCCCTGGTCAGTTCGGCCATGCGCTCCGGCGCGATGCGCAGCGCGCTATGGGTCGAGCCGGCGGCGGGCACGACGGTGTCGAAGGCTTTCAGCGAGACGTCACAGTAGACCTTGAGCGGCGTCGCGAGCCCGAAGGGGCAGACGCCGCCGACGGGGTGGCCGGTCAGGGCCTCGACCTCTTCCTGGCCCAGCATGCGCGGCTTGCCGCCGAGCGCTACCTTGGCCTTCCTGTTGTCGAGCCTTGCGTCGCCGCGGGTGACGACCAGGACGACCTCGTCACCTATGCGCAAGGAGAGCGTCTTGGCGATCTGGCCCGGCGCGACGCCATGGGCGGCCGCGGCGAGCGGCACGGTGGCGCTGCTCTCCTCGGTGACGATGACCGCGATATCGGGGGCGTGGTCGGCGAAGAAGGCGCGGACGGATTCGAAGCTCATCGGGCAATTCGGGAGGTGAGCCACAGGATCAGCAGGCTGGCGATCGCCGGCACGCCGAAGACGACGAGGAAGATCGGCGCTTCCTCCATCACGGTATAGCCCGCCCGGGCGACGCCGATCCAGAGATTGATCAGGGCGCCTGCGAACCAGAGCGGCAGGAAAAGCTTCACGGCAAAGGGGATTGGCCGCCCGGCCGAGACAGAGAGGCGCGGCGCCAGGACGAGCAGGATGCCGAGCAGGGCGAAGCCGATGCCGATGACCTTGATGGTATGCATGGATCAGGCCTCCTTCGGCCGCAGCGAGATCGCTTCCCAGGCCGCGACCAGGATCAGGATCGCGGTCGCCGCCAGGCTGAAGCCCAGGGGCGGCAGCACTGTCCAGGCCGGCGTGAGCACAGCGAGCAGGCCGAGGCCGACGAGATGGGAGAGGGGATACCAGCCGGCCGTGACCCGTTTGAACAGGAGATTGCCGAGCAGGTAGAAGGCGGGGCCGGCGAGCACGGCGATCGCCGTCTTCGCGTCGGTATGGCCGCCGGGATGGGCGATCACCAGTTCGTCGCCGACGGCGACGAGGATGATGCCGGCGACCAGCAGGACATGCAGATAAGTATAGGCGATCCGGGCGATCCGGCCGGGATCGTCGGAGTGGGCGATATGGTGGCTCGCCCGCTCGGCGCCGATATGGAAATAGATCCACCACATCGCGATCGAGCTCAGGAAGGAATTCAGGAAGGCTGCCAGATTGGCGGCCGTGACCGGCAGCTTTGCCGCGGTGGCCCCGGTGATCAGGATCGACTCGCCGAGCGCGATGATGATGAAGAGCGCACAGCGCTCGGAGAGATGGCCGCCCTCGACATTCCAGTCGGTCGTCTCCGAGCGGCCGAGGCGCAAGACGCGAAAGCCGAGGGCCGGGCCAGCATATTCGATGCCGAGCGCGATGAGCCAGAGGCCGAAGCGCAGGTTACCTTCGCTCAGGCCGCCGGCGATCCAGAACACGGCGGAGATCGAGAGCCAGATGCTGATGCGCTGGAAGTTGCGGTAGTTCGCGGGGGAGGAATCTTTCAGGCTCGCCATCGCGAAGAGCGAGCGGATGAGCTGGGCCGCGACATAGGCGCCGGCGAAGATGAGGCCCCCGGAGCCGAAGGCCTGCGGCAGGGAGCAGGACATCGCCAGCCCGAGCAGCATCAGGACGAAGAGCAGAATCCGGACCGGCGGGCGCTCGGGATCGAGCCAGTTCGTCACCCAGCTCGTGTAGATCCAGATCCACCAGACGGCGGCGAGCAGGAACGCGGCCTGCGCGACGCCGAGCGGGCTGAAATGCTCCAGCAGCGTGTGCGAAATCTGGGTGATCGCGAAGACGAAGACTAGGTCGAAGAACAGCTCGACGTAAGAGACTCTCGCATGCTGGTGTTCGACGCGCTCCCTGAGCAGCGTGCCGGGTTTGTGAGCTTTCGCCATGCAGACCCCTGTCCCCGCCGCGCGCTTTCGCGCGCAGCCCGTCAGCGAGGGTGTCCCGCGGCCCGTGCCGCCGTCAATGGCGGAAGTGGCGGTGCCCGGTGAAGACCATGGCGAGGCCGGCCTCGTCGGCGGCCTTGATCACCTCGTCGTCGCGCATCGAGCCGCCCGGCTGGATCACGGCGGTGGCGCCGGCTTCCGCCGCCGCGAGCAGGCCGTCGGCGAAGGGGAAGAATGCGTCCGACGCCACGACCGAGCCCTTGGCGAGGCTCTCAGCCACGCCGGCCGCTTTCGCAGCCTCGGCAGCCTTCCAGGCGGCGATGCGCGAGGAATCGACGCGGCTCATCTGGCCGGCGCCGATGCCGACGGTGGCGAGGTGCTTGGCATAGACGATAGCGTTCGACTTGACGTGCTTGGCGACGCGGAAGGCGAAGCGCAGGTCGGCGAGCTCGCGCTCGCTCGGCTGGCGCTTGGTCACGACCTTGAGCTCCATATCGTCGACGACGGCGTTGTCGCGCGATTGGGCGAGGAAGCCGCCGGAGACGGTGCGCAGCGACAGGCCGGGGGCGCGGACATCCGGCAGACCGCCGGTCAGCAGCAGGCGCAGGTTCTTCTTGGCGGCGATCATGGCGATCGCTTCCTCGTCGGCATCCGGGGCGATGATGACCTCGGTGAATATCTCGACGATCTTCTTCGCTGCGGCGGCGTCGAGCTTGCGGTTCAAGGCGACGATGCCGCCGAAGGCCGAGACGGGATCGCAGGCCAGCGCGCGCTCATAGGCTTCGAGCAGCGAGCCGCCAGCGGCGACGCCGCAGGGGTTGGCGTGCTTGACGATGACGCAGGCCGCCGAGGCCTCGGGCACGAACTCCGCGACGCATTCGAACGCGGCATCGGTGTCGTTGATATTGTTGTAGGAGAGCTGCTTGCCCTGGACCTGACGGGCGGTCGAGACACCCGGGCGGTTCTCCGGGGTGCGGTAGAAGGCGGCCCATTGGTGCGGGTTCTCGCCATAGCGCATCGTTTCGGCGAGGGCGCCGCCAAGGGCGCGGAAGGCCGGGGCGGTGTCGCCGAGCTCACCCGCGAACCAGTTCGAGATCGCCGCGTCATAGGCCGCCGTGCGGGCATAGGCCTTCTGGGCGAGCTTGCGGCGCAGCGTCAGCGTGGTTGCGCCCTTCTGGGCCTCGAGATCGGCGAGGACGGAGGGGTAATCGGCCGGCTCGACCACGACGGCGACGTCGTGATGGTTCTTCGCGGCGGCGCGGATCATGGCGGGGCCGCCGATATCGATGTTCTCGATGCAGTCGTCATAGCCCTTGCCGGCGGCGACCGTCGCCTCGAACGGGTAGAGGTTCACGACGAGCAGGTCGATCGGCTGGATGCCATGGCCGAGCATCGACGCCTGGTGCTCGGGATGCGAGCGGATGGCGAGCAGGCCGCCATGGACCTTCGGGTGCAGCGTCTTGACCCGGCCGTCCATCATCTCGGGAAAGCCGGTGAGATCGGAGACGTCCGAGACCGGCAGGCCGGCATCGGCGATCGCCTTGGCGGTGCCGCCGGTCGAGACCAGCGCGATGCCGAGCTTGTGGAGGGCGCGCGCGAAATCGATCAGCCCCGTCTTGTCGGAAACGGAAAGGAGCGCGCGTTCGACGCGGCGAAGCTCATTCGGCATCGGGATCAGGTCCGGCTTTGATTGCAGGAAGGCAGTTTCGGCAGACGCGCGCGGGCTATCATGCTGCGCTGCAAAAGGCAAAAGCCGCCGTCGCAGAACTGTCACGCGCCGGGTGCGGGTTCCCCGGCCTCGCGCTCCGCGATCGCGGCGGCGACGGTCTTGCCGGCGCGGGGATTGGCGGCACTGATGCGGCTGAGGCGCCAGGTGACACGCGGCGTCGCGACCGCATCGAAGGCGACGACGAGCTGCTCGGTGCGCCGGCGCCCATCGGATGAAGCCAGGAACAGGCTCTCCTCGATCGCGATGGTCAGCCCGCCGGCCTCGAAGCTCCAGACCTCGCCGGAAGCGAGCGCGAGCAGCGCGCCGCTGCCGTCGCGGACGAGGCTTGCGCGGACATTGGGGTGCAGGTGGAAGCGCAGGGCGGCTGCGAGTTCCGTGCGCGTGCCGGTCAGGGCGACCTCGTCCTCGCCCGCCAGCGCTGCGCCATCGCGAGCGAGCGTCAGGCGGCGGGTATGGGTGGCTCCGAGGCTGCGGCGATAGCCGTCATGGCTCGCGACCCATTCGGCGCCATCCGCACCATCCTGACGGGCGACGCGGACATCGCGGGGCCCGGAGACGACACGCATCTCGCCGAGCACCATCCCGAAATTCGCGCTGGAGCGATCGTCGAGGACGAGGGTGGAATGGGCGGCCGTGCTGCGCGCGGCGAGCTTCAGCTCGGGCGGGCCGAAGCGGCTGGCGCCGCAATTGACGATGATGCGCTGGGCGCCGCTGGAGAATTCGAAGGCGAGACAGCCGGCATGGGTCTCCACCGAATAGGCGCCGCGCGGCGGGGCGCCGGCATCCGCGACGACGATGCTGCGCTCGGCGGCAAGGCGGCTGTAGCCGGAATAGGCGGCGTGCTCGGTCGGGCGGCCGCGGGCATCGTCATAGGCGGCGAGCGTCGCCATCAGGTCCGGCGGGGTCGTGCCCATGCCGTTGAACAGAGCGAGCGCACCGTCACCGTGCCGGAACAGGCGTAAATGCGGCATCATCCGCTCGATCGCGGTCAGCACTCCGCGCGGCGGCTCCAGCCCGCGGGCGGCGAAGGTCTCGCGCAGCGGCAGGAGGTCGAGCAGGAATTCGATCAGCAGGCGCGGGTTGCGCGAGAGATGGCCACCATCGGGCAGGATCTGCTCATCGAGTTCCTCGGTGAGCAAAGCCTCGATCCGGCGGCGGCGGGCGTCCTGCCCGTCGAGGCAGATCGCGGCGAAGGCGATGGCGATCAGGCCGTTCAGGCGGTCGGCGCCTTCGACGGCGCCGGCCAGAGCCAGGCTCAACCGGTCGGTGAGTTGGGAGATATGGCGCAGATAGCGCTCGTAGAAGACGTGGTCGGCACCTTCCAGCAGCAAGGGCGAATGCGACAGGAAGGCGATCAGCCGGCGCGCCATCACGGCCGGTCGGCGAGCGATGTCGTGCCTATCCCGGCGCCGGGTGATGAAATCCTCGACGAGGCTGCGGGCATTGGCGCGGGCGATGGCGGTGTCGGCGGCGCGCATATGGCGCAGCCAGCCGAAGCCGTAGAGCGCTTCGGCCCAGGCCTCGCTTGGCGGCGAGGCGTCGAAGGGCGATTCGCCGTGGCTGCGTAGCATCCGTCCGGCGAAGGCATAGTAGCCTGCGTAAAAGTCGCTGGCCGTGGTCGGGTCGGCGGTGCGCAGGTCGTGCGGGGCGAAGAGCAGGCGGGTTGCGCCGCTGCGGCCGAAGGGCCAGAGCTTGCGGGTCGCGCCGACGAACTGGCCACGGGTCCGCCGCGCCGCCCGTCCGATCGCGGCCTGGGCCAACCCCCGTCGTTCAGCCCACCCGCTCAAATCCCCCGTCGACTCCGTGCCCGGGCGCGGCGGCGCGCCGCGCGAATCCCGGTTCCGTCATAGCCTGATCAGGCGGGTTGCGTAAAATCCTGCCCATCCTGAAAGACGCGGAGTTTCGCCCTGCAACTGGTGCGGCAAGGTGCGGATATCACCGTTACCGTCGATTGCCTCGGCCAAACCGCCGATTTCCTCCGGTCGGACGGGTTCGCGACGAAACTGGGGATTGCGGGCAAGGAAGGCGGCAGTCTGCTCCTCGCCTTCCTGCGGCTCGAGCGAGCAGGTGCAGTAGACGAGGCGCCCGCCCGGCTTCGTCAGCGCGGCGGCGGCATCGAACAGGCGCGCCTGCAGGGCGGCGAGCCGGTCGCGATCCTCGGGAAGCTTGGTCCAGGCGACGTCGGGATGGCGGCGGATCGTGCCGGTCGCGCTGCAGGGGGCGTCGAGCAGCACGGCATCGAAAGGTTCTGCTTTCCAGCTCGCGGCATCGGCGGTGACCACTTCGGCGGAGAGGCCGAGCCGGGCGAGATTGGCCTTGAGACGGCGCAGGCGCGGGCCGGAACGGTCGAGCGCAGTGACATTGGCACCGGTGGCGGCGATCTGGGCGGTCTTGCCGCCGGGTGCGGCGCAGAGATCGGCGATGCGTTCGCCTGTCTTTGGCGCAAGCAGCTTCACCGGCAGGGCTGCAGCGGCATCCTGCACCCACCAGTCGCCCTCGTCGAAGCCGGGCAGGCCGGCGATGGCCTGGCGCTCGCGCAGGCGCACCGAGCCGATCGGCAGGGCGATGCCGTCGAGCTTTTCGGCCCAGCCGGTAGGATCGGCCTTGAAGCTGAGGTCGAGCGGCGGTTCCTCGCGATGGCTCTGCGCTATGGCGGCGGCGGTGTCCTCGCCATAGGCCGTGCACCAGCTTTCGACCAGCCAGTCGGGCGTGTCGCCGAAGACTTCCGCCCGGGCTTCCGCAAGCACCGCGTCGCGCTCGCGGGCGAGGCGGCGCAGCACGGCATTGCCGAGCGCGGCATAGCGGGCCGAGCGTGGGTCCTCATGCAGGTGGCGGATGGCGATGTCGACCGCCGCGTGATCGGGCACGTCGAGGAAGAGAATCTGGGCGGCAGCGGCCGTCACGATCGGCTCGAACGGGCCGGATTTGCGCGGGCTGCCCCTGTCGAGGCGTGCGTCGATGGCCTGCTGGATCGTGCCGAGGCGGCGGAAGGCCGTCACCGCAATGGCGCGGGCGAGGCTCGCATCGGCGGCGTCGAGACCGGATTCCGGCAGCATCCGCTCCAGGGTCTCGTCGAGAGCGACGCGGGCACGCAGGACCTCGTCGATGACGGCAGCCGCGAGCCGGCGGGCCGGCAGGCCCGGTGCATCGTCGAGCTGCGGTGCTGCTTCCGGCTGGGTCGGGCGGCGTGAGGAGGGTTGAGCGGCCATCTCAGCCCCACGGGCCCGGCTGGCGCGGAGAATTGCTCCACGGGCTGTCGCTGGCCTGGGCGGTGAAGCCTGCGCCGGCATTGCCGCGGCCGATGCCCAGCGCGCGCGCCTGCTCCATCAGGGCGGCGATGCGATTGCCGGTGTCGGGATGTGTCGAGAACAGATTATCCATGCCGCCGCCGGTCAGGGGATTGATGATGAACATGTGCGCCGTAGCAGGCTTGGCCTCGGCTGTCTCGCTCGGGATGTGCTGGACCCCGGCCGCAATCTTGGCGAGCGCATCGGCCAGCCAGACCGGATTGCCGCAGATCTGGCCGCCGAGCTTGTCGGCCTCGTACTCGCGCGAGCGCGAAATCGCCATCTGGATCAGGGCGGCTGCCATCGGCGCGAGGATCGAGAGCAGGATCTGGACGATGAAGTTCGGGCGGTTGTCGCGCGAACCGAAGAACATGCCGAAGGTGACGAGCGAGGAGATCGCACCGGCGAAGGTCGCGGTGATCGTCATGGTCAGCGTGTCGTGATTCTTGATATGCGCCAGCTCGTGCGCCATCACGCCGGCCAGTTCCTCATAAGTCAGCGTGCGCAGGATGCCGGTGGTCGCCGCCACCGCCGCGTTCTGCGGGTTGCGGCCGGTGGCGAAGGCGTTGGGCTGGTCCTCCTGGATCAGGTAGACGCGTGGCATCGGCATGTTGGCGCGGGCGGCGAGATCGCGCACCATGCCGTAGAGCTCGGGCGCGCTGCGCTCATCGACCTCCTGGGCGTTATGGGCCGCCAGCGCCATCCGGTCGGAATTCCAGTAGCTGAAGAGATTGGTCACGGCGGCAAAGCCGAGCGCCATCAACATGCCGCCCCCGCCGCCGAGCAGATAGCCGACCGCGCCGAACAGCGCCGTCAGGCCCGCCATCAATAGGCCGGTGCGAACGTAATTCATCGAAACCCCTTCTCAAGCGCGTGTCGGCGCAAGCCCTCGCATCTGCGGGCGTCGTGTCCTATGTGGTGAGGACAATCCCGATCCTGCAAGAGAATCCTGCAAGGAAACGCGCCGATATGCCCGAGAAGATCGATCAGGACAGGCCGGCAGATGCTTCGGAAGCCAAGGTTTTGTCCCCCGCTGCGCAGCGCGCATTGGCGGAAGCGACGGCACGGCGCGCCGCGATCGACGCCCATGCCAAGGAGGTCGCCACGCAGCGCGAGGTCAACGGGCGCGGCGGGCTGGAGCCGGTGCGCTACGACGATTGGGAAGTGAAGGGCATCGCCAGCGATTTCTGACGTTGGGCCTCGGAACATTGTCAATTGGCGGCCCAGCGTCCAAATAGTAGCCGGATAGCAGCGGACTTCTCCATGGACAGCAATGACAAGCGCCTCGCGGCCCTGCGCCGCCTTCTCGTCGAGGCGCATGAGAAGCTCGGTCTGAAGCTCGGCTTCCGGCTCTGGGACGGCAGCATGGTTCCGGCCTCCTGGCCGACGGACGGGCTCGCCATCGGCATCGCCGATGCCGGCGTCATGGCGGCACTGATCCGCAAGCCGAAGCTCGACACGCTGCTCAACCTGCATGTCGCCGATCGGATCGCGATCCTGAACGGTTCGATCTTCGATCTCGCCACGGCGCGGCCGGAGGGCAAGGTCGGCAAGCTCGCGCGCAACATCCCCAAGAGCGCCGTGTTCGATGTCGTCAGGCGCTTCTTGTTCGCGCCCGGCACGGCCGAGGCCGCCGTCAGCCATCGCAAGGGCGACGAGATCGCTCGCGACGGCGCGCCGGCCACCAACAAGGCCAATATCGCCTATCACTACGACGTCTCGAACGATTTCTACCGGCTCTTCCTCGACGAGGAGATGGTCTACACCTGTGCCTATTTCACCGAGGATCACGGCGATCTCGAACGCGCCCAGCGCGACAAGCTCGACATGATCTGCCGCAAGCTGCGCCTGCAGCCGGGAGATCGCTTCCTCGATATCGGCTGCGGCTGGGGCGCGCTGGTCTGCCATGCCGCCCGCTATTACGGCGTCGAGGCCCACGGCGTGACGCTGGCCGAGGAACAGCTTGCCCTGGCGCGCGAGAAGGTCGAGAGGCTCGGGCTTCAAGGCAAGGTCACGCTCCATCTCAAGGATTTCACCCAGATGGAGGGGGAGTTCGACAAGGTCTCCTCGATCGGCATGTTCGAGCATGTCGGCATCCGCAACCATCCCTCCTATTTCTAGGCGGTGAACCGGCTGCTCAGGCCACGCGGCCTTTATCTGCATCACACGATCTCGCGCCGCGCCAAGAAGACCGAGAAGGCCTTCAACAAGATGCCGGCGGAGTATCGCGCGCTGGTGCGCTACATCTTCCCCGGCGGGGAGCTCGACCATTTGGGCATGTCGATCGCCAATCTCGAGCGCCACGGCTTCGAGGTCCATGATGTCGAGGGCTGGCGCGAGCACTACCAGCGCACGACGCGGCTGTGGTGGGAGCGGCTGGAGGCCAACAAGGCCAAGGCCGAGGCGGAGATCGGCCCGGAGCGGACGCGGATGTGGGCGCTCTATCTCGCGGGCTGTTCGCTCGCCTTCGAGCGCGGCGGGGCGCTGGTCAACCAGACGCTGGTCTCGAAGCGGCGTAAGGGACCGTCCGGCCTGCCGCTGACGCGCGCAGACCTCTATCGCGCCTGAACAGGCCTATGGCCGGCTTGCCGCCGGCCTCCCGTATCGCCCTGTCTTGGGGAAATCGCCCGGCCGTTTGCCGGGCCAAGGTCTTACTTCTTGACGAAGAGATCGAGCTTTCCGTGATGCTCGGCCAGGAGATAGTAGAAGGTCAGGCGGGATTTGGTCTTGTCGGCCTTCATGTGCTCGCAGATCGCCTTGACGGAGCCGTCGAGGTCACCGGACTTCAGGCCGAGCTTCTTCTTCAGGAAATTCTCGCGGACGCGATCGAGTTCCGCCGGATCGGAGCAGGCGACGTAGCGGGTGTCGGGTTTGCTCATCACAAGCGCGTAGGATTTCGACATGCCGGCAAAGGCCGCTTCGTTGAGCGGCTTCTTGGCGAACTTCTTCACGTCGGCAAGATGATCCATCTGGTAGCCCCTTCCTGACCCGCACGAGCGTACGGGTGGTTACGTGTCGCGGGCGGAGGTTAACGCGGTTCTTCACAGGGGGCGAGAGGGCAACGCAGGTGATTTCCAGATTTTGGAACCCCTTCGCCCAATCTTTGGTAGAAGGCGGGGAATGCATGGCGCGGATGGCCGGGCCAACATCAGCATGGGTTGAGCCGGCGCCGATGCGGTGCTGCGATGCAGCATCTCCCGGAGCACCCTGATGAAGCCGACGATCCTGATGATTCCGCGTCTTGCCGACGATGCGATTGCGAGCCTGAAGCAAAGCTACACGGTGATCGGGCCGGTCGATGGCGGCGATGCTGCGAGCATCCTCGCTGAGGCGCGAGAAGCCCGCGCGCTGGTGACCTATGGTGGGCTCCGGACCGACGATGAACTGATGGCCGCCTTGCCGAAGCTCGAGCTGGTCGCCTGCTACGGCACCGGCATCGAAGGGGTCGATGCCGCCGCAGCCAAGGCGCGGGGCATCAAGCTTTGCAATGCCGCCGATGCCAATGCGCGCAGCGTCGCGGAGTTTGCTGTCGGCCTGATGCTCTGTTCCATGCGCGGGATCGGGCGAGGTGATCGGTTCGTCCGGGAAGGCCTATGGAATCGCCGGGGGATCGAGCCGGTGGCCAACACACCGGACCTTGCCGGCCGGAAGATCGGCATCTACGGGCTCGGGGCCATCGGCAGCCGCATCGCGAGCCGGGCAGCGGCCTTCGAGATGGAGGTCGGATATCACAGCCGTTCGCCCAAGCCGGAATTGGGCTATCGCTTCCACGACAGCCTGCTCGGCCTCGCCGAATGGGCGGATGTGCTCATGATCGCCGTCCGGGCGAGCGCCGAGACGCGCAATGCCGTCAACGAGGCTGTCCTCGACGCGCTCGGGCCGGAGGGCCATGTCGTGAACATCTCGCGCGGCCTCGTCATCGACGAGGAAGCGCTCTGCGATGCTCTCGAACAGAATCGGATCGCCGGTGCGGCGCTCGACGTCTTCGCGGCCGAGCCGCATGTGCCTGAGCGCCTGCGCAAGCTCGACAACGTCGTGCTGACGCCGCATATCGCCGCGAGCTCGCAGGATGCCAAGAAAGCCCAGCTGCGCACGCTGCTGGGGAATCTCGAAGCGTTCTTCGCCGGCCGGGCGATGCCTTCGGCCGTGGCACTCTGACGTATCAGGGCAGGACGACGACCGGCGTGCCCATCCGTACGCGGGCATAGAGGTCGATCACGTCCTGGTTGTGCATGCGGAAGCAGCCATAGGACGCCGCGGTGCCGATCGTGTTCGGCATGTTGGTGCCGTGGATGGCGTATTGCCCGGTCGGGCCGAGCCCGATGACGCGTGCGCCCATCGGGTTGCGGGGCGAGCCGCCGGGGATGACGTCGGGCAGGCGGGGATTGTCGCGCCTGACCTCGGCCGGCGGGCTCCAGGCCGGATCGACCTGCAATTCCTCGACATATTTGACGCCGCGCCACTGCTTGCCGGCCTTGCCGACGGCCACGGTATAGCGGATCGCCTCGCCGGGCGCGGTGACGAAGTAGAGTTTCCTCTCGCCGGTGCGGATCACGATGGTGCCGGGGTCGAAGCGCCCGTCGCGCATTCCGACGATCTCGCGCGCCTGTACCGGCGGTGCGGCCGCGCTGGCAGCCGACAGGGCGATGATGGCAAGGGCGACATGTCTGAGCATGGTCGGAACTCCCGCTGGAAATTGGCGGGAGTTGTGGCGCCGTAGCCGTGAAGCGGGGGTTGAGCGATATGGTGAAGGGGCGATTCAGGATGAATCGCCGATGAACCAGCGCTTTAGGCCGCCGGCCGGGCGCGATGCTGCTGCGGCAGCAGGAAGGGCAGGCCGGGGGCGGGTGCGCGGCTCAACGTGAGGTCGACCTTGAAGACCTGGCGCAGCAGGGCGTCGTCCAGGGTCTTCGCGGGGGGACCCTGCGCGATGATGTGGCCCTGATCCATCACGACGAGATGGTCCGCATAGGTCACCGCGAGGTTGAGATCGTGCAGCACGATCAGGACCGCAACGCCGCGAGCAGCGATGCTGCGGGCCATGTCGAGCAGGGCGAGCTGGTGGCAGAGATCGAGGCTGGCGATCGGCTCGTCGAGGAAGAGCACCTGCCGCTCGGCGATGCTGCGGCCGGCTTCGAGCTGGCAGAGCACCCGGGCGAACTGCACGCGCTGCTGTTCGCCGCCGGAGAGCGTCTGATAGCGCCGGCCGGCGAGGTCGATGACGCCGGCGGCGGCAAGGCTTTCGGCGACGATAGCCTCGCGCCGCTGGCGCGTAAGCGCGCGGCCGATGCCGTCGACGCCGAGGCTCGCGACCTCGTAGACGCTGAAGGGGAAGACGAGGCGGGCATGCTGGGCCATGACCGAGCGCAGGCAGGCGAGGCGCCAGGCGGGGATTGCTCTGAGCGGCTCACCGGCGATGCGGATCTCGCCGACGGCCGGCTTGATCTCGCCGGTCAGGAGCTTGAGCAGGGTCGATTTGCCGGCGCCGTTGGGGCCGATCAGGATCGTGGTCGTGCCGCCGGCCAGTTGTAGGTCGGCATTGGCCACGAGCTTGCGTCCGCTCGCGAGAAAGCTGACGCCATGGCCGGAGAGGATCGGGTTCGATTCAGACATCGATCAGGCTCGTGCGGCGCAGCAGTAGCCAGAGGAAGAAGGGCGCGCCGATCGTAGCGGTGACGATGCCGATCGGCAGCTCCGCCGGGACGACGATGAGACGGGCGACGATATCGGCGCCGACCAGCAGCATCGCTCCGCCGAGCGCCGAGAGTGGCAGCAACAGACGGTGATCCGGGCCGACCGAAAGCCGGATCAGGTGCGGCACGACGATGCCGACGAAGCCGACCATGCCGGCCGAGGCGACGCTGGCGCCGACGGCAAGCGCGACCAGCAGGATCGCCAGCGCCTTGATGCGCTGGACGGGGATGCCGAGATGATAGGCTTCAGCTTCTCCAAGCATCAGCCCGTTCAGGCCGCGCGCCAGCAGCGGCATCAGCAGGAGCAGCGGCAGGATGATCGGCGCGACCACGGAGAGCTTCGTCCAGCTCGCGCCGCCGAGGCTGCCCAGCGACCAGAAGGTCAGATCGCGCAACTGCCGGTCGTCCGAGATGAAGGAGAGCAGGCCGGTGAGAGCGCCCGCCATGGCGCCGAGCGCGACACCCGCAAGCAGCATGGTCGCGACGGAAGTCCGGCCGCCGCGGGTCGAGATCAGATAGAGCGCGAGCGTCGTGACCAGGCCCCCGCAGAAGGCCCCGATGGGAAGAGCGGCGAAGGGCAGCTTCATCATGGTGCCGGCGAGGAAACGGTCGCCGAGGACGATCGTGGCAGCCGCTGCGAGGCCGGCGCCGCTGGACACGCCGACGAGGCCGGGATCGGCGAGCGGATTGCGGAACAGGCCCTGCATCAACGCACCGGATACGGCGAGGCCCGCGCCGACAAGGAGGCCGAGAAGCACGCGCGGCAAGCGGATGTTGAGCACGACGAGCACGTCGCGCCCTTCGAGCAGGCTCGTGTCCCCTGTCAGGCGTGCCATCAGGATTTCGGCGACGCGGCCTGGGGCGATTGGGATCGCCCCCTGGCCGATGGCGACGATGGTCAGGAGCAGACAGGCCAGCGTGAGCCCGGCAACGGCGAGCAGGCCGGTGCGGCGCCGGCCCGCGATCAGCGTCGTCAGGGTTGTCGTGGCCACGGTCGGGGACGGTGCCGCGAGGGTCACGGGGCGGCGGCGGTCTTGAGCGGCGGGATGGCGGCTTCCGGATAGATCGCGGCCATCAGGTCGCGCGCGGCCATCGGCGTGCGCGGGCCGAAGCCGAGCAGGTAGAGCCCGTCCATATGGACCAGCCGCTTGCCGGTCGCGGCGGGCGTCTGGGAGAAGGCGGGCATCGCGAAGAGCTCGTCCGGCGTGGTGTTATGGGCGCTGCTGTTGCGCATCATCAGCACCATGTCGGGGGCCGCAGCGGCGATAGCCTCGTCGGTCATCGGCTTGTAGCCCTCGATGGCGTCGGCGACATTGATGCCGCCAGCGAGGTTGATGATGCCGTCGGCCGAGCTGTTGCGGCCGCCGACCATGGCGCGGCCGTTCTGCAGGGAGAGCAGGAAGAGGATGCGCTTCTTCTTGGCGATGCCGGCACGCAGCGTCGCGAGTTCGTCGAAACGGGCCTTGGTCTGCGCGGCCAGACGCTCGGCCGGAGCCCCGGCGCCGATCGCTGCGCCGATCGCTGCGATCTTGGAGCTTACGCCTTCGGGAGTCAGGCCATCATTGATGCGGGCGATCTTTACGCCGGATTCGTTCAGCAACGACACTGCGTCCGGCGGGCCGGCGCCGTCGATCAGCATGATCAGCGTGGGCTTCAGCGAGAGGACGCCCTCGGCCGAGAGCGCGCGGACATAACCGACATTGGCCTTCTGCTTCAGCGCTTCCGGCGGAAACTGGCTGGTCGAGTCGACGCCGACGATGCGGTCCTGCAGGCCGAGCGCGTAGATCACTTCGGTGATGACGCCGCCGGCGACGACGATGCGATCCGGTGTCTGGGCCAGCGCCGCCATCGGCAGGGCGCGCGAGAGGCCGAGGCCGAACGCACCCCAGGCGAGAGCCGCCGTGAAGGTGCGGCGGTTCGGCTGCCGGAGGCCGCGATGCGCTTCGGTGATGCGCGAGCCAGACATATCGCAACTCCATTCAGGCGCAGACGGATGCTTTCCCGCTGCGAGTGCTCAAGCAAGAAGGCCGCAGTCAGTTTAAAATGATTCCATTCAAAGTAGATCCTTGTTTTTAATTATTCAAAACAAAGATCTCTTTGCGATATTATTGACGCTGATATTAGCCTTTACTACAAGGGGTCAAGGGCAACGCAACGCGTCGCCGACCTTCTCGGCAGCGACCGCGCCGGGCGGCCGGTTGTCGGTCGTGCGCATGTTCCGGCCGAGCCCTCTTCGACAGAGACGGTTGACCGGGATTGCGATTGCCCGCCCGCTTCGGCGGTATCGTTCGTTTCCGCCGTTCTCCGGCGCGTCAGATGCAGGGTTTTTCGATGTTCATCGCCATGAATCGCTTCAAGGTCGTCAAGGGCGAGGAAGCCGCCTTCGAGACGGTCTGGTCCTCGCGCAAGAGCCGGCTCGACGAGATGCCGGGCTTCCTCTCCTTCCACCTGCTGAAGGGGCCGGAGAAGGAGGATCACACCCTCTACTCCTCCCATACGAGCTGGGCCTCGAAGGAGGACTTCACGGCCTGGACCAAGTCCGAGCAGTTCCGCGAGTCGCATCGCAGTGCCGGCCAGCCGCGTCCGAAGCCGATGTATCTCGGACATCCCGAGTTCGAGGGCTTCGAGACCGTGCTGAGCGAGAGCAATCCGCATCTGCCCCGCCAGGCCGCCGAGTGAGGCCTTAAGCCAATGACGACCGCCGACACCATCGCGCAGGCTCCGATCGAGCATGCGCGCTCCCTGCTCGCCGCCAAGCCGGATGGCCTGATCGAAGCGATCGCGCGCGAAGCGAGGATCTCGACGCGCGCCGTGCTCGAGCTTCTCCCCGCGGCGCAGCGCCAGCTCGTGGCGCCCGAGCGCTTCGAGGATGTCTGGAAGGAGCTCGCCACCTGGGGCACGGTGCTCTTCCTGATGCACACGCCCGACATCGTGCTGGAATGCGAGGGATCGCTGCCGGTCGGCAGCTTCGGCCATGGCTATTACAATATCCATGGTGACAGCCCGATCGGCGGGCACATCAAGGCCGAGAACTGCCGAGCGATCTATCTGGTCGACCGCTCGACGGCGCAAGGCCGGCGCGCCTGCTCGGTGCAGTTCTTCAACGGCTCCGGCGAGGTGATGTTCAAGGTCTTCGTGCGGCGCGATGCCGCGCGCGAACTGCTGGCCGACCAGCTGGCGCGGTTCGAGGCGCTCAAGAGGACCTTCGCCTGAGCCCCAAAAAAACCGAGATGGTGCGGCTCATGCATCGCGTGGCGCAAGCCGCGCGATGCGGGTATTGATCACTGGCCATGAGCGGGATTCATCATTCGTTAACCATGCGGGCGCAGCCTTCGCGGCTGAAGGCCTGTCGGCCATGAACACGCCTCGCGACCGGGACCTCCAGGGCGGCGGGGCTGAGATGGCCCACGACAGGCTGCCCGACGGTTCCGCGATGGGAGTCGACATGGCCGCGCACGTCACCATGGAGCGGGCCCACCTGCCGTATGGACGCCCGGCGCTGACCTTCGCGGCCGGCCGCAGGTTCGTGGCGAGGCGGGTTCCGGCCCTGCGCTCGAATTTGAGCTCTGCGATCCTGCTGGGCCTGCGTTTCATTCAGGCGAGGCTGATCTCGGTCTGGGGCCTGATCATCGCGGCTGCTCTTTGCCCGCCCTTTGTCTTCGCCGCCTTTGCGGTCTTTTCCTCGGCTGCGAACTTCGTCTCGATCGCCGCGCTCCTGCGGCTGGAGGCCGTGTTCTTCCGGAACAGCGATCGAGCCCAGCTCGGCCTCGCCTTCCGGCTCGCCGCAGCCGTCGGCGCGGCTTTCCTCGCGGCCACTGCGATCGTGCTCGTCGGCCTCGTCGCCACGGGCTGGATCGCGCCGGCGGTCGCCTTCTTCTTCCTGGTGTCGCTTGCCGCGCGCTCGCTGCTGCGCCTGCTCTGGTCCGAGGCCACGGCGGAGGGCGATTTCCGCGCCATCGGCAACAGCAATGTCGTCCAGGCGATGGTCCAGCCCGCCATCATGCTCGCCCTGATCGCGATCTTCGGGCCGAAGGCGTTGACCCTGTTCATGGCCGACGCGCTCGGGCATGTCCTGGCGGCCGCCTATCTGCTGCGGCGCAGACGGGCTTCCGTGATCGCGCTGGTTCAGCCGATGCTGTGGTCGTGGCGCAGCCTCGCGGAAGCGGCGATCCGCTGGCGGGATGCGCCGCGCGCGCTGCTGCCTGCGGCCCTGCTCGCCTATGGTTTCGCGGTGGCCCCCCTCCTTGCCCTGCCTTATGCCAGCAACATCGTGCTCGCGGCCCAGATCGCCCTGTCGATGCGGCTGCTGGACATGCCGACGCAGATGTTCGGGACAGTGTCGATCCCGCTGGTGCTGAATCGCATGCGCGCCCAAGCCGGGCCGCGCCGGCGCTTCTGGGCGCGGATCATGACTCTTGGCCTCATCGGCGGCGCGGTCGTGCTGTTCAGCGCTATCGCCGTCGTGGCCTTGGTGGCCGATAACTGGCTGGTCGGGACGCAGTGGCAGGACCTGGGCGAGGTCGTCGCGCTGCTGTCGGCGTTTTATATCGGTATCGCGGTGCTGGCGCCGCTGCAGGAAGTGGCGACGCTGTCGCGCCAGCCCTTCTGGCAGGTTGCGATCAACGCCGTCGCCCTTGGCGCGATCGTGGCGGCCATGCTGTGGTTCGCTGCGCTGTCGCCGGAGCTGCTGCTGACGATCGGCGCCATCTCGATCCTGCGGACGCTGGCGCATGCCATCTTCATCTGGCTGCATCTCGACGACCCCGTCGAGGCGTCGTCCGACGGTCTCGCCGCCTCGGGCGCGGCGCGATAGAGCGCTATTCCCGCCGGATCAGCTTGTCGGCGACGAGCGACGAGAACAGGCCCGGCTTGAACTCGCGCTCCAGCCGCTCGGGGTCGTAGATCGTGGCGACCCAATCCAGGAAGGCGATGCCCTTGGCCTCGCCCTCGCGGCGATAGGCCTCGAAGAAGGCGTCGAGGATGCCGGTCTTGGCGAAGCGGAAATGGCCATAGCGCAGCGATAGCTGGCGCATGGCCTCGTCGAGCGGGCGCCCTTCATGGACCAGCAGATAGAGCGCCGAGAAGAAGCCGGCCCGGTCGGCGCCCGACTTGCAATGGACCAGCGCGGGTTCGTCGAGGCTCTCGAAGAAGGCCTTGGCGCCGAGGATGGTCTCGCGATCCGGCGCGCCGCGCGAGCGCAGCACGAAATCGACGAGCTTGATGCCGTGGCGCTCGCAGGCCTCCTTCTGGAGCGGCCAGGAGCCGTGCTCGCGTCCGCCACGCAGGTTGACGATAGTCTTGACGCCCTTGCGAGCGAAGGCCGCGATCTGGCCCGGTGCCGGCTGGGCCGAACGCCAGAGCCGCGGCGTGACGCGATGCGCGTTGAGATAGGCGAGACGGAAGATGCCGTGGTCGACCAGCAGCATGTTGGCCCAGGCGCGCAGGCGCTGGCCGCGGCCCTCGATCGGCCGGTCCCAGCGGGCGATGCGGGCCATGCGGCGGGCATAGCGCTCTTCGTCGGGGCGCAGGCGGCTCAGCACGGCCTGATCTCGCAGCTTTTCATGGGGCGCCCGATAGCAGCGCAGAGACGCCTACGCAAATCGTCTGGTGACCAAGCACGACGGAAGGGCTTGGCGTTTTCGCCGCGAACTTGCATAAGGCCCGGCGAAATTCCCAAGCGACAGGTTCCAGCATGCGCATCGACGCCATCTCCATCGGCAAGAACCCGCCCGAAGAAGTCAATGTCCTGATCGAAGTGGCGATCGGGGGCGAGCCGATCAAGTACGAGATGGACAAGGAGGCCGGCACGCTCTTCGTCGACCGCTTCCTCTACACGCCGATGCGTTATCCCGGAAACTACGGTTTCATCCCGCATACGCTCTCGGAAGACGGCGATCCCTGCGACGTTCTCGTCGCCAATACGCGCCCACTGGTGCCGGGCTCCTATATCGCGGTGCGTCCCATCGGCGTGATGTTGATGGAGGACGAGGCTGGCGGCGACGAGAAAATCCTCGCCGTGCCGGTGCCGAAGCTGACCAAGCGCTACGAGAACGTCCATAACTACACCGACCTGCCGAAGATCACGCTCGACCAGATCCAGCACTTCTTCGAGCACTACAAGGATCTCGAGCCCGGCAAGTGGGTCAAGCTCAAGGGCTGGGGCGATGCCGCCCATGCCAAGAAGCTGATCGTCGAAGGAATCGAGCGCGCGAAGGCCGCGAAGAAGGGCTGAGCCCTTTCCGCCTTGAAGTCATGAAGGGCCGCGCCGAGCGCGGCCCTTCTTCGTTTCAGGCCGCGATCGCTTCCGCCAGCGCGACCGTGCGGCGCGCCATCTCGGCATGGAGCAATTCGACCATGCGGCCGTCGAGCTGGATCGCGCCCTTGCCGGCATTTTCCGGCAGGTCGAAGGCGGCGATGACGGCGCGGGCTTTGCTCAGTTCGGTCTCGTCGGGCGCAAAGACCGTATTGGCGACGGCGACCTGCGAGGGATGGATCAGGGTGCGGCCATCGAAGCCGAGATCGCGGCCCTGCTCGCATTCGGCGAGGAAGCCGGCCTCGTCCTTGATGTCGTTGTAGACGCCGTCGAGAATGTCGATGCCATGGGCGCGAGCGGCCAGCAGCGCGCTGGTCAACCAGGGCAGCATCGGGGCGCGGCCGGGCACGAAGCGGACGCGGGTTTCCTTGGCGAGATCGTTAGTCCCCATGACGAAGCAGGCGAGCCGCGCCACGGGATCGCGGGCGGCGCGGGCGATGCGCTCGACATCGAGGATCGCGAGAGGGGTCTCGATCATCGCCCAGACCGCGATGGCGGGATCGGCCCAGAGGCCGTTCAGCTGGGTGCCAACCTCGTGCAACGTCTCCGGTGCCGAGACCTTCGGGATCAGGATCGCCTGCGGCTTCGCCTCGGCGGCGGCAGCAAGATCCTCAGCGAACCAGGGCGTGCCGACGCCGTTGACGCGGATCACCAGCTCGCGCCTTCCATAGCCGCCGGCCTTCACGGCAGCGCAGACCTGCTCGCGCGCGGTGGCCTTGGCGTCGGGTGCGACGGCGTCCTCGAGGTCGAGGATCAGGATATCGGCCGCGATCTCGCGGGCCTTTTCGAGCGCGCGGGCGTTCGAGCCCGGCATATAAAGGGCGCTGCGGCGGGGGCGTATCGTGCTCATGGTCTCTCCTGACACGGGCCGGCTTGTGTTGCGCCGCACAGTAGACCAACGCAGCTGCAATACCAGCGCTGCGAAAGGCGGAGGAAACGGGAATGGCGTGGCTTGCCGGCATCGATGGCTGCAAGGGCGGATGGATCGCCGCCATCGCTTCCACTGAGGGAGCGGACGCGCCGCTGATCCGCGTGGTGCCGCGTTTCGCCGATCTCTTCGCGGGCGAGGTCGTGCCCGATCTCGTCGCGGTCGACATGCCGATCGGTCTGCCGGATCGGGTACAAGGCTCTGGACGCGGCCCGGAGCAGGCGGTGCGCGCTCTGCTCGGCGACAGGCAATCCTCGGTTTTCTCCATTCCTGCGCGCCGGGCGGTCGAGGCGACCGATTATCGGGAGGCCTGCGCGCTGGCGCTCGCGGCTTCCGATCCGCCGCGCAAGGTCTCCAAGCAGGGTTTTCACCTGTTTCCGAAGATTCGGGAGATCGACGGTCTGCTGCGCTCCGAGCCAAGTTTGCGCGAGCGCGTCTTCGAGATCCATCCCGAGTTGGCCTTCCGCACGATGCGGCACGCGCCGCTGAACCATCCCAAGAAGATCAAGGGCGTGGTCAATCCGGAGGGGCTGACCGAGCGCCGGAGTCTCCTTATGGCGGCCGGTATTGCAGCAGATGCGGCGAACTCCCGCCCGCCGCGCGGAGCCGCGGCCGATGACCTGCTCGACGCATTGGCGGCGCTGGTCGTCGCCCGGCACATTGCCGCCGGGCGCGGGCGGCCCTTCCCCGATCCGCCGGGACGCGATAGCCACGGGCTTCCGATTGCGATCTGGACGTTTCGTCCAGTGTCCGAGCCTGAGCAGGATATCGTCATGAGCGCACGCCCCGTCACCCGTCCGATGATCGAGGAAGCGGCAGGGCGCATCGCCGGCCATGCCAGGGTCACGCCCGTGATCCGCCTGGGCACCGGCGCTTTCGGTTCCGAGGCGGATGTCTCGTTCAAGCTCGAATGCCTCCAGCATGCCGGCTCGTTCAAGACGCGCGGCGCCTTCAACAACCTGCTCTCGCTGCCGGTGCCGGCTTCCGGTGTCTCGGCTGCGTCGGGCGGCAATCACGGCGCGGCCGTGGCCTATGCCGCGATGAAGCGCGGCGTGAAGGCGACGATCTTCGTGCCCGAGATTTCGCCGGCCGCCAAGATCGAGGCGATCAAGCGCTTCGGTGCCGATGTCGTGGTCGGTGGCGCGCAATATGACGATGCCCAGGCGGCCTGCGACCGTTTCGTGACCGAGACCGGCGCGCTCAAGATCCATCCCTTCGCGGCGGTGGAGACCATCGCCGGACAGGGCACGCTCGGCCGCGAATGGGAGCTTCAGGAGCCCGATCTCGATACCGTGCTCGTCGCGGTCGGCGGCGGTGGCCTGATCTCGGGCATCGCCAGCTGGTTCGCCGGGAGCAAGGTCAAGGTCGTGGGCGTCGAACCGGAAGGCTCGCGTGCTTTGCAGGCCGCGTTCGATGCGAAGGGGCCTGTCGAGGTCAAGGTCGCGTCGGTCGCGGCGGATTCGCTGGGCGCCCGCAATGTCGGCCAGCTCGTCTATGACGTGACCCGGGACAGCGTCGACCATGTCGCGCTGGTGCCGGACGCGGCGATCACCGAGGCGCAGGGCGTGCTCTGGCGCGATTTCCGCCTTGCGGTCGAGCCCGGTGGGGCTGCGGCCTTGGGCGCGCTGCTCTGCGGGGCCTACAAGCCCGCCAAGGGCGAGCGGCTCGGCGTTCTCGTCTGCGGCGCCAATGTCGACCTGACGAAGCTCGCTGCGATCGTCGGCTGACCGGCTTCGGCTTTCGCGGGGCTGGACGCGGCCCTTGGTTGCAACGCAAACTCGCTTGCGATCAGGAGGCGATGCATGCCCGGCTCTAGCCCTAAGACGAATTCCGGCCGTTTCTTCGAGGATTTCCACCTCGGCGACAGCATCGTCCATGCGACGCCGCGCACGGTGCGGGCCGGGGATGCGGCGCTCTATTCGGCGCTCTACGGCTCGCGCTTCGCGGTGCAGTCCTCGGACGCCTTCGCTGGTGCGATCGGCTATCCCACGGCGCCGATCGACGACCTGCTCGTCTTCCACATCGTCTTCGGCAAGACGGTGCCGGATGTCTCGCTGAATGCCGTCGCCAATCTCGGCTATGCCGATGGGCGCTTTCTCAAGCCGGTCTATCCGGGCGATACGCTCGCGACGACCTCCGAGGTGATCGGGCTGAAGCAGACCTCGGCGGGCGATGCCGGCATCGTCTATGTCCGCTCGATCGGTCGCAACCAGCGTGGCGAGATCGTGCTGAGCTATGCGCGCTGGGTTCTGGTGCGCAAGCGCGAGCCCGGCACGCCAGCCCATGCCGAGCAGGTGCCGGAATTGGCCAAGGCCGTGCTGCCGGAGCAGCTCGGCGAGGGCTGCCCCCGGATCGAGCTTGCGGCCTATGATGATGCGCTGGCCGGCTCGCCCTTCCGCTGGAGCGATTATGCCGTTGGCGAGCGAATCGACCATGTCGACGGCATGACCGTCGAAGAAGCCGAGCATCAGCTCGCGACAAGACTCTACCAGAACACGGCACGGGTGCATTTCGATGCGCATGCGGCGCAAGGGACCCGCTTTGGCAAGCGCCTGATCTATGGCGGCCATGTCATCAGCCTGGCGCGGGCGCTCTCCTTCAACGGGCTGGGCAATGCCTTCCACATCGCGGCGATCAATGGCGGGCGCCATGTCGCGCCGCTCTTCGCCGGGGACACGGTCTATGCCTGGAGCGAGGTGCTGGGCAGCGCCGAGATTCCCGGCCGCAGCGATGTCGGCGCATTGCGGCTCAGGCTGGTCGCGACCAAGAATCGACCTTGCGCGGATTTCCCGTTGAAGGCCGGCGATCAGTACGATTCCAGCGTGATTCTCGATTTCGACTACTGGGCGCTGCTGCCGCGGTAAGCTTTTCGTAAGGAAATGACGATTTTCAGAATCTGTAACTTCGTTCTGCGCCTGCCGCATTGCAGCGCCGGAACGGTTTCGTTAGAGAACCAGTCACTCTAGAATGATCCCAAATGGGTCCGCGCGTTCTGAGCGGGCCGCTTGATCGGAGAATGATATTGGCCGAGGTCAAGCCCGCGGCTCGTCCGCTTTCGCCCCACCTGCAGATCTATCGCTGGTCCTGGACGATGGCGATGTCCGTCGCCCATCGCGTCACCGGCACGGGGCTCTATCTCGGCACGGTGCTGATCGCCGCCTGGCTGGTCGCCGCCGCCTCCGGCCCGGCTGCCTTCGACACAGCCCAGGCCATCGCCGGCTCTTTCCTCGGCCGGCTCGTGCTCTTCCTCTACAGCTTCTCGCTGATCCACCACATGTGCGGGGGCTTGAGGCATTTCGTCTGGGACATGGGCAAGGGCTATGAGCCCGAAACCCGGATGAACATGGCGAAGTTCACGCTCGTCGCCTCGGTGAGCCTGACGGTCCTGGTCTGGATCGTCGCCCTGGTCCTGCGCTGAGGAGCCCCGCCATGCTGTCCAATTCCTCGATGCGAACCCCGCTCGGCCGCGTCCGCGGCCTCGGTTCCGCCAAGTCCGGCACCGGCCATTTCTGGCTGCAGCGCGTCACCGCCGTCTCGAACCTGATCCTGACGGTGATCTTCATCGGCATCGTCATCGCGCTGGTCGGCCGGCCCTATCCGGGCGCGGTCGCGCTGTTGTCGAACCCCTGCGTCGCGATCCTGATGCTGCTCTTCATCCTCTCGGCCTGCATCCACATGCGGCTGGGCATGCAGGTCATCATCGAGGACTACGTCACGAACGAAGGGCTGAAGGTCCTCGCCGTGATGGGCAACACCTTCTTCGCCATCGTCGTCGGCGCGGCAAGCGTCTACGCGGTGCTGAAGCTGTCTTTTGGAGGCTGATCCGATGGCGATCACCAAGTCCCGCCCGGTTCCGGCCTATACCGGCACCGCCTATCCGATCACCGACCACACCTTCGACGTCGTCGTCGTCGGCGCCGGCGGCGCGGGCCTGCGCGCCACGGTCGGCTGCTCGCAGGCAGGCCTGCGCACCGCCTGCATCACCAAGGTGTTCCCGACGCGCTCGCACACCGTCGCGGCGCAGGGCGGCGTCGCCGCCTCGCTCGGCAACATGGGCAAGGACACCTGGCAGTGGCACATGTACGACACCGTGAAGGGGTCGGACTGGCTCGGCGACCAGGACGCCATCGAATATCTCGTGCGCAACGCGCCGGCCGCCGTCTACGAGCTCGAGCACTGGGGCGTGCCCTTCTCGCGCACCGAGGACGGCCGCATCTACCAGCGCCCCTTCGGCGGTATGACCACCGAATTCGGCGAGGGCCCGCCGGCCCAGCGCACCTGCGCCGCGGCCGACCGCACCGGCCACGCCATGCTGCACACGCTCTACGGTCAGGCGCTGCGCTACAATACCGAGTTCTTCATCGAGTATTTCGCCATCGACCTGATCATGGACGAGGACGGCCATTGCCGCGGCGTGATCGCGCTCAAGCTCGATGACGGCACGCTGCACCGCTTCCGTTCGCAGCAGACGATTCTTGCGACCGGCGGCTATGGCCGCGCCTATTTCTCGGCGACCTCGGCCCATACCTGCACCGGCGACGGCGGCGGCATGGTGCTGCGCGCCGGCCTGCCGATGCAGGACATGGAGTTCGTGCAGTTCCACCCGACCGGCATCTACGGCTCGGGCTGCCTGATCACCGAGGGCGCGCGCGGCGAAGGCGGCTATCTCACCAATTCCGAGGGCGAGCGCTTCATGGAACGCTATGCCCCCTCGGCCAAGGACCTCGCCTCGCGCGACGTCGTCTCGCGCTCGATGACGATGGAGATCCGGGCCGGCCGCGGTGTCGGCAAGGACAAGGACCACATCTACCTGCATCTCGACCATCTCGATCCGAAGATCCTCCACGAGCGCCTGCCCGGCATCTCGGAGAGCGCCAAGATCTTCGCCGGCGTCGACGTGACCCGCGAGCCGATTCCGGTGCTGCCGACCGTGCACTACAACATGGGCGGCATCCCCACGAACTATCACGGGGAAGTGCTGACCAAGGTCGGCGGCGATCCGGACACGGTGGTTCCCGGCCTGATGGCGATCGGCGAGGCGGCCTGCGTCTCCGTCCACGGCGCCAACCGCCTCGGCTCCAACTCGCTGATCGACCTCGTGGTGTTCGGCCGCGCGGCCGGCCTGCGCTGCGCCGACACGGTGACGGCGGGCGAGAAGCAGCCCGAGCTGCCGAAGGGTTCTTCCGACCTCGCGCTGACCCGTCTCGACAAGTACCGCAACGCTGCCGGCGGCACGCCGACCGCAGTGCTGCGCGACCGCATGCAGCGGACGATGCAGAACAACTGCGCCGTCTATCGTGAGGGCGACACGCTGGAAGAGGGCCACAAGCTCATCCACGAGGTCTGGAACGGCATCACCGATATCGGCACCAAGGACCGCTCGCTGATCTGGAACTCCGACCTGATCGAGACCCTGGAATTCGACAACCTGATCACCCAGGCGGTCGTCACCATGGACTCGGCGCTGAACCGTCCGGAAAGCCGCGGCGCGCATGCCCGCGAGGACTATCCGAACCGCGACGACAAGGACTGGATGAAGCACACGCTCGCCTGGATCGACGACGAGAAGCGCACGATCACGCTCGATGACCGGCCGGTGCACACTTACACGATGTCCAACGACATCGAGTACATCAAGCCCAAGGCACGGGTGTACTGAGGGACTCCGATGGCTGAATTTAATCTCCCGAAGAACTCCCGCCTCGTCGAGGGCAAGGCCTGGCCGAAGCCGGCTGGTGCTAAGAAGCTGACCGAGTTCAAAGTCTATCGCTGGAGCCCGGACGACACCGAGAATCCGCGCACCGACACCTATTATGTCGACCGTGACGATTGCGGGCCGATGGTCCTCGACGCGCTGATCTGGATCAAGAACAAGGTCGACCCGACGCTGACCTTCCGCCGCTCCTGCCGCGAAGGCATCTGCGGTTCCTGCGCCATGAACATGGACGGCAAGAACGGTCTGGCTTGCACCACCGGCATCGATGAGTGCGGCGGCACCGGCAAGAACTCGGGTAAGGTCGCGATCTACCCGCTGCCGCATATGCCTGTCGTCAAGGACCTCGTGCCGGACCTGACGCGCTTCTACGCCCAGCATGCCTCGATCGAGCCCTGGCTGCAGACGACGACGCCGGCTCCCGAGAAGGAGTGGCGCCAGGCCAAGGACGACCGCGAGAAGCTCGACGGGCTCTACGAGTGCATCCTCTGCGCCTGCTGCTCGACCTCCTGCCCGAGCTACTGGTGGAACGGTGACCGCTATCTCGGCCCGGCCGCGCTGCTCCAGGCCTATCGCTGGCTGATCGACAGCCGCGACGAGGCGACCGGCGAGCGTCTGGACAATTTGGAAGACCCCTTCCGGCTCTATCGCTGCCACACGATCATGAACTGCGCGAATGCCTGCCCGAAGGGGTTGAACCCGGCCAAGGCGATCGCCGAGGTCAAGAAGATGATGGTAGCGCGTCAGGTCTGATGCAGGGTGTCATCCCGTGCGCGCTGCGGCATGCAATGCCGCGGCGCAGACACGGGACCGTTTTCCGATATGGGCGCGTTCTCGCTTGAGGGCGCGCCTTTTTCGTTGAAGAGGCGCCTTTTCCTGAGGACAGTCCCGCATCTGCGCAGCAGCACTTCGTGCCGCAGCGCGTGCGGGAAGACAGCGGTTGTCAGCGGATATAGCGTCCTGGCCGGAAGGGCGTCGGATCAATCGGCGGCTTTTCCCCGCAGACCATGGCCGCGATCATCTCGCCTGTGATTGGGCCGGTTGAGAAGCCGATATGCTGGTTGCCGAAGGCGAGCCAGAGACCGGGGTTGCGGGGCGCCTCGCCGATCATCGGCAGGGAATCCGGCAAGGTCGGACGCGCGCCGCGCCAGGTTTCGCCGACGACCTCGCCGAGCGGGAAGGCTTCGCGCGCGGCCGCCGTCGCGCCGTCGATCTGGCGATGCTCGTCCGGCGCGTCGCGGAAGGAGAGGTCGACGCCGCTGGTGACGCGAAAACCCTGCTCCATCGGCGCCATGTAATAGGCACCGTCGACATCGTAGATCGGCCGCGACAGGCCGGCGCCGGCTTCCGGCTTGAGATGGCGGTGATAGCCGCGTTCGACATCAAGCTTCGGATCGATCCCGAGCGGCTTCAGCAGGTCAGCACTCCAGGGGCCGAGGGCGACGACCGCGATATCGGCCTCGAAGCTGCCCGAAGCGGTTGTCGCACGCCAGCCGGTGCCGCTGCGGGCGAGCCCGGTGATCGCGGCCTGCTCGATCCTGCCGCCGCGCTGGACGAAGAGCGCCGCATAGGCTTCGGTGACGGCGCCGGGGGAATCGACCGAGCCGACGCAGGGGATCAGGAGCCCGGCCGGGAAAATCGGGTTCAGACCGGGCTCGATGCCGGAAATGCCCTGCCGGTCGAGAACCTGCGATTCGATGCCGTGTCTCTCTAGGAAATCATGCTCGGCCCGGGCGGCGTCATGGCCGGCCTCGCTGCGCCAGAGCTTGAGCGTGCCGGTCTCGCGCAGGCGATGCGAGACGCCGGCCTCGGCCATCAGGGCACGGTGGCGCTCGACCGTGCTTGCCGTCAGCGCTTGCAGTGCAGTGATGCGAGCCTTTGCCTGCGAGGGCCGCGCCTCCCAGAGGAAGCGCAGCAGCCAGCCCGGCCGGGCGAAGGCGCGGGTCCAGCTCAAATTGAGCGCGGGATGGCGGTTGCCGAGATAGCCGGTGATCTTGGCGTAGAGCGCGGGGTTGTTGAGCGGGACGATCGAGGAGGCCGCGAGCACGCCGGCATTGCCGTAGGAGGTTTCGCGGCCCGGCGCCTTGCGGTCGATCAGGGTGACCGCGATGCCGCGTTTCTGGAGCGCGAGCGCGCAGGAGACGCCGACCATGCCGGCGCCGAGAACGAGAGCTGTACGGGTCAAGGCGATGCTGTTCCGGCTTCCGCCGGCTCCTTCAGCCAGTGGTCGAGGAAGGCGTCGAGCCAGAGCCGGATCGCCGGGTCGTGCTGGAACCAGCCGGGGATATGGGTGTGGCCGAGCTGGGCGCCCGGCATCAGCGTGCGCTCATAGCCGCGCACCGACCAGCGATACATCATCGCCGGCGTCACCTCCGGGTGGAACTGGACGCCATAGGCCTTGGAGCCGGCGCGGATGGCCTGCACCGGGAAATCCCCGCCGGTCGCGAGGCATTCCGCTCCGCTCGGGCAGTCGAAGCCGTCGCGATGCCATTGATAGACCGTGCCGGGCCAGGCGAAGCCGGCCGTGGCGGCATGGGAGTGGCCGGCATCGGTGACCGCGAGCGGGTAATAGCCGACCTCGGCGCGGCCCTCGCCATGGGTATAGACGCGCGCGCCCATATGTTTCGCCAGCATCTGCGCGCCCAGGCAGATGCCGAGGAAGGCGGCATCCTCCTTCAGGCAGGTGCCGATCCAGTCGATCTCGGCCTTGATGAAGTCCTCGGGATCGTTCGCGCCCATCGGGCCGCCGAAGATCACCGCGCCGGCATGCTCCCGCATGGTCGTCGGGAGCGGATCGCCGAAGCGCGGCTTGCGGATGTCGAGCGCATGGCCGCGCGCCTGCAGCAGGCGGCCGACGCGGCCCGGTGTCGAATGCTCCTGATGCAGCACGACCAGCACCGGCTTCGGTGCGGGCCTTGGCCTGCGGGCGGTGAGGGGGGAGCGGGTGCGGCCGGCCGGGCGCAAGGGGAAGGCGTGGTCGTTCATCACGGACTTCAAACTCGCTCGCGCGTGACGTTCAGGAGAGACGGCGCGCGAAGCCATGCCAGATCGCTCCCGAGCATGCGGTTCCAGACGGAACGAAGCAAGCAATTTATGCGCCGGAATGCGGCAATCATCCGGCAATCTTCGGCCCGCTTATCGCCGCGACAAGGGTCGTGAGGGGCGCTCAGCTTGACGTCGGCGGCCATATCTGAGATGAGAATGAACATTCATTCTCATTGTTTCGAGTTCCAATGTCACCCGTGGTTCCCGCCTCGTCGCCCGAGCCCGTCCTGTCGGAGCGGCATATCCGCATCCTCGACGCGGCGGAGCGCGTCTTCGCGCGCGCCGGTTTCCATGCGGCGACGATGCAGGATGTCGCGGCCGAGGCGGGCATGAGCCCGGGCAATCTCTACCGCTATTTCTCCTCGAAGGACGCGATCATCGAGGGCATGACCGAGCGCGACCGCAGCCTGATCGCGGAGGATTTCGGCAAGCTCTGTCCGAATAACGGCTCGCTGCTCGACCAGCTCGAGGCACTTGGCCGCAAGCATCTCGTGGATCAGCCGCGCGAGAAGGCGGTGATCGCCGTGCAGATCTGGGCCGAGGCCGCGCGCAATCCCGGCATGGCGCGGATGTGCGCGGATATCGAGGGCACCGTGATCGAGGGTTTGGCGGCCGCGATCCGCGAGGCCAAGGCCAACGGCGAATTGCCGCCGCGCCTCGACGAAGGCCGCTTTCTGATGGCGATCTCGATGATGGCGGACGGCTTCTTCTGCCGGCGGGCTATGGACCCGAATTTCGACGTCGTGGCGGCGGCCGACACGCTCTTCGACGGCATGCGCCAGCTCTCCCAGACCATGCTCCTGCCCGAAACGGAGACGCAGTCGTGATCTCTGCTTCCTTCGGGCGCTCCCCATTTCCGCTCGGCCAGATGGCCGCAACAGGATTCTCTTCGATGTCCCTTCGTTCGATCGTTCCGCTCAAGGCGATGATCGCCCTCGCGCTGCTCGCCGCGCCGCTGCCGCTGCAGGCGCAGACGGCTGCCTCGGCCGCGCCTGCGGCCGCCGGGCCCTCCGTCACGGTGACGCAGGCGCAGACCACCGAGATCGTCCAGAGCGTGGTCGTCTCCGGCTCGATCGTCGCCCGCGACGAGATCCTGGTCGCGCCCGAGGTCGATGGGCTCGCGATCGTCGAATTGCTGGCGGAGGAGGGCGACAACGTCGCACGCGGGCAGGTCCTGGCCCGCTTGAGCCGCGTGACGCTCGATGTGCAGAAGGTGCAGAACGACGCCCAGATCGCGCGCGCCGAGGCTCTGGTCGCTCAGGCCAAGGCCCAGATCGCCGAGGCCGATGCCAATCTGGTTCAGGCCAACAACGCCTTCGACCGCACCAAGTCCCTGCGCGAGAGCGGCAATGCCAGCATCGAGATGTTCGACCAGCGCGCTGCGGCGGCGCGCTCCGGCGAGGCCCGGGCCAACTCGGCCCGTCAGGCTCTCGCGATCGCCAGCGCCGATCTCGCCCTGGCGCAGGCGCAGGGCAAGGATATCGCGGTGAAGCTCGCGCGCACCGAGATCAAGGCGCCGCGGGCCGGTATCGTCAGCCGGCGCACGGCGCGGCTCGGCGCGATGGCGAGCATGCTGCCGCAGACCGACCCGCTGTTCCGGATCATCGCCGATGGCGCGGTCGAGCTGGAGGCGCAGGTCGCCGAGGTCGAGCTTCCCAAGCTCAAGCTCGGGCAGGGCGTCGCCGTGACCCCGGCCGGCGCCAATGACGCGCTCGCCGGCACGATCCGCCTGATCATGCCGGAGGTCGACAAGGCCTCGCGGCTTGGCCGCGTCCTCGTCGCGCTCGACGGCAACCCCCCGGTCGCGATCGGCTCCTTCGCGCGTGGCGTCATCGAGACCGGCCGCAAGCGTGCCGTGACTCTGCCGCTTTCGGCCATCACCTATAACCGCGCGGGCGCGACCGTTCAGTCCGTGAAGGACGGCAAGGTCACGACCAAGCCGGTGACGCTCGGGCTCGTCGGCCATGGCCGCGCCGAGATCGTGACCGGCATTTCAGAGGGCGAGACGGTCGTGGCGCGCGCGGGCACTTTCGTGCGCGACGGCGACACCATCACGCCTGTCGCGACGAACTGACGGACGCCCCGATGAACGTCAATTTCTCCGCCTGGTCGATCCGGAAGCCGGTTCCGGCGATCCTGCTCTTCGTCGTGCTCTGCGTGCTCGGGCTGCTCGCCTTCTCGAAGCTGCCGGTCACGCGCTTCCCGAATATCGACGTGCCGCTCGTCTCGGTCACCGTGACGCAGTCCGGCGCGGCGCCGGCCGAGCTCGAAAGCCAGGTCAGCAAGCGTGTCGAGGACACGGTCGCCAATATCACCGGGGTAAAGCACGTCACCTCGACGCTGACCGACGGCCAGTCGCTGACGCTGATCGAGTTCCGGCTTGAGACCAACACCGACCGGGCGGTCAACGACGTCAAGGACGCCATCGCCAAGATTCGCGCCGACCTGCCGCGCACCATCGACGAGCCGATCATCCAACGCATCGATGTCGAGGGGCAGTCGATCCTGACCTATGGCGCGGCCTCGGCCGGCATGACGCTGGAGCAGCTCTCCTGGCATGTCGACGATGTCGTCGCGCGCGAATTGCAGGGTTTGAAGGGCGTCGGCCGGGTCGAGCGCTATGGCGGCGTCGACCGCGAGATCCGTGTCTCGCTCGATCCCGACCGCCTGCTCGCGCTCGGCATCACGGCGGGCGAGGTCAACCGCCAGATCCGCGCCACCAATGTCGATCTGGCCGGTGGCCGCGGTGAGGTCGGCGGGCAGGAGCAGGCGATCCGGACGCTCGCCGGCGCGCGCACCGTCGCCGAGCTGGCCGAGACCAAGATCACGCTCTCGGGCGGGCGCGAGGTCCGCCTGAAGGAACTCGGCCGCGTCGAGGATTCCAATTCCGAGCCGCGCGCCTTCGGCCGCCTGAACAAGAGCCCGGTCGTGACCTTCGCGGTGTTCCGCTCGAAGGGCTCGAGCGAATTGTCGGTCAAGGATGTCGTGGCGCAGCGCGTGGCGGAGCTGAACAAGCGCTTCCCCGACATCAAGATCACGCCGATCGACGACGCCGTCGCCTATACCTACGGCAACTACAAGGCGGCGATGGAGACGCTGCTGGAAGGCGCGGCGCTCGCCGTCGTCGTCGTCTTCCTGTTCCTGCGCAACTGGCGGGCGACGCTGATCACGGCGGTGGCGCTGCCGCTCTCGGCCATCCCCACCTTCTGGGCGATGGAATTGATGGGCTTCTCGCTCAACCTCGTCAGCCTGCTCGGCATCACGCTGGTGACCGGCATCCTCGTCGACGACGCCATCGTCGAGATCGAGAACATCGTCCGGCACATGAAGATGGGCAAATCGCCCTATCGCGCTGCGATGGAGGCGGCCGACGAGATCGGCCTCGCGGTCATCGCGATCACGCTGACCATCGTCGCGATCTTCGCGCCGGTCTCCTTCATGGGCGGCGTTGCAGGCCAGTATTTCCGGCAGTTCGGCCTGACCGTCGCGGTCGCCGTGCTGTTCTCGCTGCTCGTGGCACGCCTGATCACGCCGATGATGGCGGCCTATCTGATGCGGCCGGTCGACCATGCCGATCCCAAGGACGGCTGGGTCATGGGCGCCTATGTCGGTCTGCTCAAGAACACGCTGAAGAAGCGGCGCATGCCGTTCTTCCCGCGCTTCGACGGCACCGGGCGCTGGCGGACGATGCCGTTCAACACGGCCTATGCGACGCTGGTCATCGGCTTCATGTTCCTGGTCGGCTCGATCCAGGCGACGCAGATGCTGCCGACCGGCTTCATCCCGGACGAGGACACCTCGCGCGTCGTCGCTTCGGTTGAATTGCCGCCGGGCTCGACGCTGGAAGACACCCGCGTCACCACCGACAAGCTCGCCGACGTGCTGAAGACGATCCCCGAGGTGCGCGATGTCTTCGTGCTCGGCGGGGCCTCGCCAACCGGCCAGCGCGAGGTGCGCCGCGCCGCCGTCTTCATCCTGCTCAAGCCCAAGGCCGAGCGCGACATCGCCCAGAAGGAACTGAAGGTCACGATCGCCGAGAAGCTCGCCAGCGTGCCTGATGTCCGCGCCTGGTATGTCAACGAGCGTGGTGAGCGCGAGATGGCCTTCTCGATCCTGTCCAAGGATGGCGAGGCGCTCGATGCGACGGTGGCGAAGATCGAGGCGCGGATGCGCCAGGTCGACGGCTATCTCAATGTCGCGACGGCGGGCTCGCTGAGCCGGCCGGAGCTGCGCGTCACGCCGAAGCTGGAGGAGGCCGCCAATCTCGGCGTCACGCCCGAGGCGATCTCGGAAGCGGTGCGCGTCGCCACGATCGGCGATGTCGGGCCGAACCTCGCCAAGTTCAACGCGGGCGACCGGCTGGTGCCGATCCGCGTCCAGCTCGACGAGGCCGCCCGCACCGACATGCGCAATATCGCGGCGCTCCGCGTGACCAATGCGACCGGCGTCTCGATCCCGCTGACGGCGGTGGCCGAGATCGGCTTCGGCGAGGGGCCGAGCTCGATCGACCGTTATGACCGTGTCCGCCGGGCCCAGATCGGCGCCGACCTGAAGCGCGGCTTCGAGCTGGGCACGGCCCAGGACAAGTTCCAGGAGATCGTCAAGGAGGTCGGCCTGCCGGATGGCGTCTGGATCGCCGCGACCGGCGATGCCGAGATCCAGGGCGAGGTCGTGCAGGGCTTCATCACCGCGATGACGACCGGCCTGATGCTGGTGCTGGCGGTGCTGATCCTGCTGTTCGGCTCGGTCTTCCAGCCGATCACGATCCTGCTCTCGCTGCCGCTTTCTTTCGGCGGCGTGGTGATCGCGCTGCTCGCGACCAACAATGCCGTCTCGATGCCGGTCTATATCGGCCTGCTGATGCTGATGGGCATCGTGACCAAGAACGCGATCATGCTGGTCGATTTCGCGGTCGAGGAGGTCGGGCGCGGCAAGGACCGCTTCACGGCGCTGATCGAGGCCGGCCGCAAGCGGGCAAGGCCGATCCTGATGACCACGATCGCGATGGCGGCGGGCATGCTGCCCTCGGCCTATGGCGTCGGCGACGGCGGCGAGTTCCGCGCGCCGATGGCGATCGCGGTGATCGGCGGCCTGATCGTCTCGACCGTGCTCTCGCTGGTCTTCGTGCCGTCCTTCTACATGGTGATGGACGATCTCTCGCGGGCGACCGGCTGGGTCTTCGGCCGCTTCCTCGGCAAGGCCGAGGACGAGAGCCAGTGGGAGCCGATCGACGAGCACGCGGCCCCCGCGATCGCGACGGCGGAAGCGATGTCGAAGCCGGCCGCGCCAAGGCTGGCGGCGGAGTGAGGCGTCAGGGCTGCTGCTGGAGTTCGAGCGGGAAGGGTGTGCGTTCGTAGATGTCTTCGAGGCCGTTGCGGGCGACGAAGTCGTCTTCCCACCCGTGGAGAAGGGAGGCGACTCCGGCACGGTCTCCATCGGCGATCAACGCGCCAAGTTCCGAAGCTTTCTCGTAGTCGGGGCGCGGCCATGAAGTCATGCGCAGGTGCCAATCCTTGATCCGCTCGTAGATAGCCGTGGCCTCCTCGAAGCGGCCCAAAGCTGCAAGTATCTGAATCTGATACGGCTCATGGTGATTTAACCAGCCGTCATATTCATGAGACCGTGGCACCCCCTCGATTCGAAACATGTCCTCGATGGTCTGCACACGGCGCAGCATGGGCAGAATGTTCGTCTCGATCTCCTGGACTGCCGTTTCGATGAAACCGGCTTCCGACCACCGGCTCGGCTTGCCGCGGGGCAGCACGAACCATTCGGCAGCGAGACCTCCCAGCGAGCCGAAAGGTCTGAAGCAATGCCCGACATGCCAAAAAAAATTCGGATCATCGGCACGTGACGTGCGGTCGATCGAGATGGAGCGGGAGACATGGCACATCGGCCTCAGCATGAGGTAGGGCACCTTGAAGACGTAATGATTTTTTACGATTAGATCGTCATTGCGAGCCATTAGTTGGTCGAACAGCGTCTTGATCTGCTTCTTGGTCGTCATTGTCTCGGCCTTACCTCCATGACAATGATCCATCGAACCGGACCGAATCCCAACTTTATGGCATTCGCCAGGATATCAGCGCGCCGGTCGGACAAACCGGCCTTGCCGGTTTTGAGATCGTAGACGCAAAGTGTGCCATCATCCCGGTATTCATAGGCGTCCACACGGATCGATCGCGGATACCCATAGGGCACCTGCTGGCTATTGACGCCCTCCATGCGTTCTTTGAGAAATGATCGTTCAGCTTGGAATTTAAGGTCGTTCAGGTCTTTGACATATTGCGCGAAGCGCGTGTGGACATCCGTTCCATAAACTGTTCGTGACGGGTAGAGGTCAGGAGAGCCTGCGGCGTTGGCGGCGCGATCGGCCAGTTCCTTGACATCGGGCAAACGTCGGCAAGCGAGTTCAGCCTGTTCTTCCGTTATGCGCCCGGAATAGGTGAGGTCTAACTTGCCGGTCGTGCCGTCTCCCGGCTGATAGTCGCGGGCATTGAAGCCCATGACGGCTTGCTGGCCGTCGATGCCATTGAGCGGCGACATCCAGCCGAACAGAATCGCGCCGCCGGTGATAATAGTTGGCGCGGCTACCAGCGGCGCAAAGGCCGGCTGCACTGTCGCATCAGACTCAGGCCCGGATGCGGTCCAGGTCGTACGGGCAATGAGGTCGCCGTCGCGGCCGCCGTCATAGATCGACTGGACGTTGCCGGTCGTTTCGAAACTGACCGCGTTGCCATCGGCGAAGGTGACGGTCTGGCGTTCGTCGAAACCGGCGGCGCGCGAGGCGGCATATTCCGACTGGATCGTCGTGCCCTCGCCGTCCGTGACGGTCTGCTCGAAGATCGAGCCGTCCTCGCCCCAGCTTTCGCCGAGCAAGGACCAGGCGGTATCCGCGTCGGTTGAACCAAAGCCCGGCAGCTCGGGGTTGTTTACGGCGGAGCCGCCGCCTCCGCCCGCGCCGCTGGTCCATTGCCCGCCACCGGCATTGCCGGAGGGCACGCGCGGCTGGTCCGGGTTGTACTTGCGGCGCCAATGATCGCGCCGGATCAGGCAAAGCTCGTCGCGTAATCGCAGCAGGCGAAGCCGGGCGACGCGAAGCTCGCGATCGGCATTGTGGCGATGGAGGATCGGCATCTGGGGCTCCTGGACGGGAGCCTCAGTGTGATGCCGCTACGGCATACGGGGATAAGTCGGGGCCGGTTTCACCCCGCCATAGCCTGCCGCCGCGCCAGCGCGCCTCGATAGGCCTGCGTCAGCTCGTCGAGCACGGATTGCTCGGGCTTGGGGGCGTCGAGATGGAGATGCCTCAGCTCCTGCATGAAGCGCTCCCAGAGCGCCGGGCCGCCTTCGCTGAGGAGTTCGGCGCGGATCGAGAGTTCCTCGGTCGCCGGCAGGAAGTGTCGGCCCCATTCGCCCATCGCGGCGAAGACCGGGACGAGGGCGATGCCCATCTCGGTCAGGCTGTAGATCGCCTTCTGCTTGTGGCTGGCATCGTCGCGGCGCGAGAGCAGGCCCTTCTCGACGAGGCGCTTCAGGCGGTCGGCGAGGATGTTCGAGGCGATGCCCTCGTCCGATTTCGCCAGCATCTCGCGAAAATGCCGGCGGTTGCCGAACATGATGTCGCGGAGCACGATCAGGCTCCAGCGATCCCCCAGGATTTCCAGCGTCAGATTGATCGGACAGCCCGAACGGCCGGTCTCGCGCATGCTCGTCTCCAAAACCGCTTGCAATATAGGATCGGTTTCGCTATTCATCAACCAGTTGCAAATCAAAACTGGTTTTGACCGGACCTATCAGGAGGATGCGATGGCCAAGGTGATCGTCTGGAATCTGATGACGCTGGAAGGCTTCTTCGAGGGCAAGGAGAAGTGGGATCTCGGCTTCCACCAGGATGCCTGGGGCGAGGAGCTTTCCGAGCTGAGCAGCGATTTCGGCCACAAGGCCGGGCTGCTCGTCTTCGGTCGCGTCACCTATGAAGGGATGAAGGCCTATTGGACGACGAATGCGGACGAGGGGGAGGGCGAGGTCAAGGGCTTCATGAACGCCCTGCCGAAGCTCGTGGCGTCAGGCAAGCTGACCGGCTCCGACTGGAACAACACCACGGTGACAGCGGATATCACCGGCGAGATCGCGCGCCGGAAAGCCAAGGCCGGCAAGGACATCTATGTCTTCGGCAGCGCCGAGCTGACGGAGACGCTGCTGGCGGCCGGGCTCGTCGACGAGGTCATGATCGCGGTCGCGCCGGTCACGATCGGGCGGGGGACGCCCTTGTTCAAGCCGAACGCTGAGAAGCGCCACTATGCGCTGATCGCGGCCCGCCCGCTCAAGAACGGAACCGTGATCCTGCACTATGGCGTCAAGCCAGCGGCCTGACGGGGTGGCTCAGCCGCGCCGGACCATCAGCACGGCGGCGAGAATGGCGACGCCGCCGAAGGCCTGAACCGGGGTCGGCTGCTCGCCGAACAGCGCCCAGGCGGCGAGCACGCTGACCAGAGCCGGCCAGACCATGACCAGCGAGGCGGCGCCGGCGCCATAGCTGCCGAGCGAGAGCGTGATCAGGCCCTGGCCGAGCGCATGCGAGACGAGACCGAGCGCTGCGACCGCGAGCCAGCCCTGCAGGCTGGCCGGGACGACCTGCTCGCCCAGCATCAATGCCACGACGAGGCAGAAAACGGCGCAGATGACGCTGGAGACGAGGCTGACATAGCCGGCACCGGCGCCGTCACGCGCACGGCGCACCGCCAGGATATAGGCGGCGTAGGACAGGGCTGCGCCGACGGCGAGGCCGTCGCCGAAGAGATTGCCGGTGACCTGCTCGGCGCCGGTGAATTTCGGCAGCACCAGCAGGATCGCGCCGGCGACCGCGAGCATCAGCGCGCCGAGGATGCGCTGTGAGGGCTTGTCGCCGAGCAGAAGCCAGCCGCCGAGCACGACGCCGACCGGCGAGAGATTGCCGAGCAGCGAGGCATTGGCGATCGTCGTATGGCCGAGCGCGGCGTTATAGAGCGTGACGTCGATGCCGAACGTCAGGCCGGCCAGCGCGATCACGATGAACGCGCCGCGCCCGATCTTTTCGCCCGTGGGCTTGCGCTGCTCCAGCGCCGTCCAGACGATCAGGACCGGAACGGCGAAGAGCATGCGCCAGAAGCCGGCCGCGGCGGGGCCGACATCGGCAAGGCGCACGAAGATGCCGGAAAAGCCGATGCAGGTGGCGCCGGTGAGCAGCGCGATGAACATGGCCAGCGCAGGCGATGCGGGCCGGACGGGAATGGCAGGGGCGGACATGGGGTCTTCTGACGATTGGGGAAGCCAGCTTAGGCCGCGACGGCGCGGTCTGCCCGGCTTCGTTCGCCCAATGATATAGGCCGCTTCCTTCAATCGGAAAAACGGATTATTCTGATTTAACCATTCTTAAAAGCGATCGATCGCGCACGTCCCAAGGAGGCACGTCATGACCGCTCATTTCGACCTCGCCGCGCTCGGCATGCTGGTGGCCGTGGCGGAAACCGGCGGCTTCACCGCGGCGAGCGCCCGGCTCGGCCGGACGCAGTCGGCGATCTCGGTGCGCATCCAGGATCTGGAAAGCCAGCTTGGCCACAAGCTGCTGGAGCGCTCGCGCCGTGGCGTCACGCCGACCGATGCCGGCGAGCGGCTGATCGCCCATGCGCGGCGGCTGCTCGCGGTCGAGCGCGAGGCGCTGGCCGATCTCGCAGGCGAGACGCCGACGGGGCGCCTGCGCATCGGCGTGCCCGACGATTACATGGACGCCTATCTCAGGCCGTTGATCGCGCGCTTCGCGGTCGAGCACCCCAAGGTCGAGCTCGAGGTCCATTGCGATCTCTCGAAGCGGATCGAGCCGGCGCTCAAGGCCGGCGAGCTCGACCTTGCGGTGGTCTCGCAGGATCCGAGCCGGCCGATGGGCGAGGTGCTCCGGCGCGAGCCGATGATCTGGGTCGCGGCACGCGGCCATCGCCCGGAACTGCAGGAGACGCTGCCGCTCGCGTTGTTCTCTGAGGGCTGCCGGGCGCGCTCGCGCATCCTCGGGGCGCTGAACAGCGCCGGGAAGGCGCATCGGCTCGTCTTCTCCTGCTCGCACACCTCCGGCGTGCTCTCGGCGGTGGAAGGCGGCTTCTGCGTCACCGCGATCACCGAAAGCGCCGTGCCGCCCTCGCTGCGCCGCCTCGGCGCGGCCGAGGGACTGCCGCCGCTGTTCGAACTGACGGTCGGGCTGATCATGGCGCCGCGCCCGGGGCTGGCGGCGCAGCGCTTCGCCGATGCGCTGCGCGAGGAGATGAGCGCTTTCCGGCAGGCGGCATGATCCGGTCCATTGCCCTTTCCTTCGCTCATCACTAGTGAAACAGCATGAAATTCCTCGACCAAGCCAAGATCTATGTGAAGGCGGGTGACGGCGGCGCCGGCTGCGTCTCCTTCCGCCGCGAAAAGTTCATCGAGTTCGGCGGGCCGAATGGCGGTGACGGCGGGCGCGGCGGCGATATCGTCGTCGAATGCGTGCAGGGCCTGAACACGCTGATCGATTTCCGCTTCCAGCAGCACTTCAAGGCCAAGACCGGCGAGCACGGCATGGGCAAGGACCGTCATGGCGCGAATTCGCCGGCGATCGTGCTCAAGGTGCCGCCCGGCACCGAGATCCTCGACGAGGACGGCGAGACCAAGGTTGCCGACCTGACCGAGCCCGGCCAGCGCTTCGTTTTGTGCAAGGGCGGCAATGGCGGCTTCGGCAACGCCTATTTCAAGACTGCGACCAACCAGGCGCCGCGCCATGCCAATCCCGGCCTGCCGGGCGAGGAGCGCTGGGTCTGGCTGCGCCTGAAGTTGATCGCCGATGCCGGCCTCGTCGGATTGCCCAATGCCGGCAAGTCGACCTTCCTCGCTACCGTCACGGCGGCGAAGCCCAAGATCGCCGATTATCCCTTCACCACCTTGCATCCCGGCCTCGGCGTCGTGCGCGTCGACGGGCGCGAGATGGTGCTCGCCGATATCCCCGGCCTGATCGAGGGCGCGCATGAAGGCCACGGCCTGGGCGACCGCTTCCTCGGCCATATCGAGCGCTGCCGCGTGCTGCTGCATCTGGTCGAGGGCACGAGCGAACATGCCGGCAAGGCCTACAAGACCGTGCGCGAGGAGCTGGAAGCCTATGGCGAGGGGCTGGCCGAGAAGCCGGAGATCGTCGCGCTCTCCAAGGTCGATGCACTGACGCCGGAGGTGCTCAAGGAGCAGGTCGCGCGCCTGAAACGGGCGGCCAAGCGGATGCCGATCATTCTCTCGGCGGCTTCGGGCGAGGGCGTCGATGCGTCGCTGCGCGCGCTCTTCGCCATCGTGGAGGAGGCCCGCCGGGCCGAGGAGCGCGAGAGCGCTCCGGTCGAGGAGACCGGCTGGCGGCCCTGAGGTTCCGGCCTCAGGACGAGCCCCGCAAGAATACTCCGCTCAGGTCAGGGCGCCGCGCGCCGCGACCGGCCAGAGCGCTTCGACATGGGCGTCCGGTCCGTGCAGGCCGCGGACGCAGACATACCAGTCGTGCAGGTTGACCGTCGGGTCGCAATGGCCGGGGATCAGCAGCAGGCGGTCGCCGCGATGCGGCACCGCGACCGGGTCGCCGGTCAGCACGCCGTGCTCGTCCGAGGGCTTGGTGTAGATCACGCCGTCGCGCCGGAAAGGCACGGGCATGCCGGAATCGACTGCCGCGGCCTTGTGGCCCGCATCGACGACGGCGCGATCAGGTACCGGCTTGCTCATCACGCCGGCGAGGACGAAGAGCGCGTGCTCGAAGCTGCGGAAGGGCGTGCCGTCGGCCTGCCGATTGCGGGCATAGTCCGCGTCCATGAAGATGTAGGAGCCGGGCTGGATCTCGTTCCAGATGCCGGATTGCGTCTCCAGCTCATGCGTGCCGGTGCCGGCGCCGGTGACGATTTCGCAGGGCAGGCCGTGATGCTTGAGCCGCTCGACCGTGTTGCGGGCTGCGAGGCCGGCGCGCTCGATCGCCTCGCGGCGCTCGTCGATCGAGCGCATGTGCTGGGCGGAGCCGTGATAGGCGTGGATACCGGCGAAACGCAGGGTGTTGGAGCGCGCGATCGCTTCCGCCAACCGGACGGCGGCCTCGCCGGGGGCGGCGCCGCAGCGCCGGCCACCGACATCGATCTCGACATAGACATCGAGCGTCACGTCGTCGCGGGCCGCCGCCTCCGCCGCCTCGCGCACGCCGTCGGGATGATCGACGCAGAGGCCGATCTTGGCGCTGCGGGCGAGCCGGGCAAGGCGATCGAGCTTGGCCGCGCCGACGATCTCGTTGGTGACCAGCACGTCGCCGACGCCGCCGGCAACCAGAACCTCCGCTTCCCCGACCTTCTGGCAGCACTGCCCGACCGCGCCATGGGCGATCTGGCGCAGCGCGATCTCCGGGCTCTTGTGCGACTTGGCGTGGGGCCGGAGCCGGATGCCATGAGCCTGCGTGAAAGCGGCCATGGCGACGAGGTTGCGCTCGAACGCGTCGAGATCGAGCACGAGGGCGGGGGTTTCGATCTCGGCGAAGCTCTGGCCGGGCTGGGCCGGCGGGGAAAGCGGCATGAAGTCTCCTGAGTCGGTTGTGGCCATGGGAAGACAGCTTCGTGTCGGTAGCAAGGCCCGTCATTCGCGTTCCGGCATGCGCCAGTGGCGCTTGCCGGGCCGCCATGATAGGCCCCCGGCATGAAGATCGGCCGCGTCACCGACGATACCCTCGCGCTCTTTGCCCGTGTCTGGCGCGAGCAGATCAGCTCCTATCTCCCGCAGATGCTGATGATTCTCGGCCTCGTCGTGGTCATCGCGGTGACGACGAGCTTCTATCCGCTGCTGATCAAGGCGGCGTTCGACGCCTTTGCCGACCCGCTCACCGCCGAATCGACGGGCTTCGTCCGGCGCATGGAACGGCTGGTCTCGAAGTCGATCGGCTACGATATCGGCGTCATCAACGCGGTCGCCACCGTCGTGGTGATCGTGACCGCGATCAAGGGCTTCTCGCTGCTCGCCCAGACGGTGATGACCAACAATGTCGTCAGCCGCATCGAGGCGAACATGCAGACGGCGCTCTACGGCCATCTGATCGATGCCGACCTCGCGCAACTGCAGCGCGAGAATCCCGCCTCCCTCACCCAGCGCTTCACCACGGACTTCACCTTCGTCAAGGAAGCGCTGACGCGCATCGTCAATATCGCCATCCGCGACGTGGTCACCGCGATCGCGCTGGTCGGCGCGCTGATCTGGATCGACTGGCAGATGACGCTGGTCGTGCTCCTGATCGCGCCGGTGATCGCCCATCCGATCGGCAAGATCGGCCGCAAGCTACGCCGGATGGCCAATTCCCAGCAGGAACAGACCGGCCTGATGGCCAATCTCGTCACCGAGAGCCTCCAGGGGGCGCGCGTCGCCAAGACCGACCGGCTCGAACCCTATCTGAAGGGCCGCGCCGCCAATGCCTTCGAGGCGATCCGGGCGCTCAAGATGAAAGCGGCCAATGCGCGCGGGCGGCTCGACCCGCTGCTCGAGGTCGGTGGCGGCCTTGCCGTTGCCGGCGTGCTCGCCGCCATCGGCGTGCGCATCACCTCCGGCAATTCGACGGTCGGCGATTTCACCGGCTATGTCTCGGCGCTGCTGCTCGCGGCCCAGCCGATGCGCTCGCTCGGCAATCTCAATGCCATCGTCCAGGAGGCCGGGGCGTCACTGAAGCGCTATTACGCGCTGATGGACGAGAAGCCGCAGGTGCTCGACCGGCCGGATGCGAAGCCGCTTGCGGTCGGGGCCGGCGAGGTCGCCTTCCGGCATCTCCGTTTCCGCTATCGCGAGGACCAGCGCGCGCTGGAGGGCATCGACCTCGTCGCGCAGGGCGGCAGGACGATGGCGCTGGTCGGTCGTTCAGGTTCGGGCAAGTCGACGCTGCTCGCGCTGGTGCCGCGTCTCTACGACCCGACCGAGGGCCGTATCGAGATCGACGGCCAGGACCTGCGCAACGTCACGCTGAGGAGCCTGCGTCGGCAGGTAGGCGTCGTCAGCCAGGATGTCGTGCTGTTCGACGACAGCGTGCGGGCGAATATCGCCTTCGGTCGGCCGGAAGCCTCGCAAGACGAGATTATCGCAGCGGCGAAGGCGGCGGCCGCGCATGAATTCATCATGGCGATGCCGGGCGGCTACGATGCTCCGGTTGGCGAGCGCGGCCACAAGCTCTCGGGCGGCGAGCGCCAGCGCATCGCGATCGCGCGCGCCATCCTCAAGAACGCGCCGATCCTGCTGCTCGACGAGGCGACCAGCGCGCTCGACACGGAATCCGAACGACTGGTCCAGCAGGCTTTGGCGACGCTGATGAAGGGGCGCACGACCATCGTCATCGCGCATCGGCTCTCGACGATCCGCGAGGCTGACATGATCGTGGTCATGGACGAGGGCAAGGTCGTCGAGACCGGCAGCCATGACGAATTACTGGCGCGCGATGGCGCCTATGCTCGCTTGCACCGGATGCAGTTTCTGGAAGGCTGAGTGGATTGCTCAGTCAGCCGGTTGTTTCAGCGCGTTGTTGAGCTCGACGGCGAAGCCCGCATCCAACGGCGCACCATCGCTCCAGCAATGGCGAACGATGGCGATGCGGCCTGAATCGATCAGGCTGTTCTCGTCGCCCGGCCGGCTGGTATGCGGACGGCCGCGCCGGATGCGCCAGACGATATTCTCGCCTTCTTCAGAGACGATATCCGCCGCGCCTGCGATCTTGTCGCGGCCGATGCCTGCGAGAGCCACCTCCGCCGGCAACTCCTTCGGCAGATTGACGCTCAGGAACGTGCCTTCGCGGGTCCATTGCGCGCGTGCCCGCCAGAGATTCTCGATCAGGGCAGCAAGCGCCGCGACATCGTGCTCCTCGGAGGTTCCGCCCTTGGTCCGGGAAAAGCCGATGGCGGGCAGGTTCCAGAAGCTCGCCTCGCGGGCGATCGAGAGCGTGCCGGAATAGGCGGCGTCCTCGGCGGCGTTGCGCCCGTCGTTGACGCCGGAGAGCACGAGGTCGGGCTGCCCGCCATCGCGGAACAGCACGGTCATGGCAGCGACGACACAATCGGCCGGGGTGCCGTTCAGCGCGTAGACCTGGCTTTCGCGCCGGCTGAGGGTCAATTCCTTGTCGAAGGAGAGGTGATGGCTGGCCGCCGTCCATTTCCGCTCGGGCGCGACGACCCAGATATCGGACGTAATGCGGGCAGCAGCCTTGCGCAGAAGGGCGATGCCGGGAGCGTCGATGCCGTCGTCATTGGCGATGAGGATGCGCATGGTCAGATCTCGATCGTGTCGCCGGGCTTGAGGCCCGTCATCAGCTTGGGAATATCGGCCGCCAGCGTGGCGGCGGTCGCGGCATCGCAGGAATGGGCGAGGATGCGCCCCGCGCCACTTGCCGCTGCGATTGCTACGTTCTCCGGCAATGTCGGATGGGTCGGGAAGCGCAGCCACTCGGCCTCGCCCGCGGCCAGCATCAGATCGGCCGGACTCCCCTTGGGGATGCCGCCGGTCAGCAAGACCGGATGCTGTTCGCGGCGGGCTTGCGCCAGCGCGGCCTTGGAAGGGCCGGCGAGCCCCATGCCGTCATCGACGAGCAGGGCGGCAGCGGGGAGTGGCTCGCCTTCCTCCCAGAGCAAGGCCTCGGCAAAGCGCGCCGAGAGAATATCGGCGGCACCGGGCTTCAACCAAGCGGAGGCGGCGATCTGCTGCGCCAGCGCCTCGCGCATCGAGGGGTGGATCGCGATCGGCGTGTCGATCAGGCCGATCAGCTCGACCGAGCGGCCGGAGAGCGGTGTCGGCAGAACCGCGCCCTGCGGGTGAGCTGTGAGCCAACGCTTGATGGCTGTACCGCGCTCGGCTGCGGGGATGCGGTCGGCCCCATAGGAGGCATCGACCAGCAGCAGATCGCAAGGTGGCAGCGCGTCCATGGCGAAGACGGGGCTTGCCGGTACGACATCGCCACAATAGCCGAGGCTGCGCCCGCCCGCGCTCAAATGACACCAGATGCCGCCGACGACATGGCCGCTGCGGCCGGTGCGGATCGTGATCGGGCCGATGGCGAAATCCGCGCCGTGGGTGACGATCTCGACGGTGGCCGCCTTGGCGAGCGAACGTTCTTGCGGTGTGGCGTACGCGGCCAGCGTCGCGTCCGTCTCCGCCGCGGATTCGGCGGTCATCAGGATGCGGCCGGAAAAGCCGTTGGCGAGGCACCAGCCCAGCGCCGCGACATGGTCCTCATGCGCGTGGGTGACGATGAGCGCGTCGATGCGTTCGAGCTCGGCGCGCGTGATCGCCGGGTAATAGGCGGCTCCGCGCGCGCTGGTATCGATGCCGACATCGAGCAGGAGCCGCGTCCCGCCGTGCTCGACACCGATGCAGGTCCGGCCCTTCTCGCCGATCCCGCCATGGATCCTCAGTTTCATGCCGCTGGTCTCACGCAGCCTTGTCCAGGGAGATGCTCTCCGGGATAACCCAGCCGTCGGTGATGGCGATGCGGATCGTCTCGCCGGGTTGGGCGGGAGCGGGTTCGGCCGCGTCGAGATGCAGGACGATGTCCTGGTTGCCAGTGGGGCGCGCTTCCATGCGGAAGAACCCGCCCTGATAGGACAAGCGCTCGACCGTGGCCGGCAGGCCGTCCTGCCCGGTTGCCGCGATGCTGATATCGCGGGCGCGCAGGCAGAGTTTTGCCTGCCCGGTAACGGCTTGATCGGGGCGGCAGCGCACGACGGCCTCGACGCCGAGCACGCTGGCCTTGCAGCGCCCTGCCTGCGGCGTGGAAAGGATGGTCGCAGGCAGCACCATGCCTTCGCCGATGAAGCCAGCGACAGTCGCGTTGGCGGGCTCGCGATAGAGCAGCGAGGGCGTCGCGAGCTGGAGCAGGCGGCCGCGATCCATCACGGCGATGCGGTCGGCCAGCGCCATGGCCTCGGCCTGATCATGGGTGATGTAGACCATGGTCGTGCCGGTGCGCTCGTGGAAGCGCGAGAACTCCTCCTCCATCGAGGCGCGCAGATGGACGTCGAGATTGGCGAGTGGCTCGTCGAGCAGCACCAGAGAGGGCTCGGTGACGAGGCAGCGGGCGAGCGCGACGCGCTGGCGCTGACCGCCGGAGAGCAGACCCGGCCGGCGTTCCGCAAAGCCGTCCAACCCGACGAGATCGAGCGCGGCGGCGACGCGCTTCGGCCGTTCGGGGTCGCGAACGCCGGCGACGGTCAGGCCATAGGCGACGTTCTCCGCCACCGTCATATGCGGCCAGAGCGCGTAGGACTGGAAGACGATGCCGAGCTTGCGATGCTCCGGCGGGATATGGGTCTCGGCGGAGGAGACGAGCCGGTCGCCGATGCTGATCCGGCCGCCGTCGAGCTTGTCGAAACCGGCGATCTGGCGCAGCAGCGTGGTCTTGCCGCAGCCGGAAGGGCCGAGCACGGCCAGGAACTCGCCATCCTCGACCGCGATCGAGACGTCGTCGAGCGCGAGATAGGAGCCGAAGCGCTTCTGCGCGCGGTCGATGGTCAGTCGCGCCACGGCAGGACTCCCTGGGGCAGTTTCTGGGCAAAGAGGCTGGTGGAGGCCATCAGGCCGATCGTGACGACGACGGTCACGGCCGCGAGCGCCGAGGCATAGGTTGAATCGCCGCCCTGCTCGAAGGAGAAGACGACGACGCCGAGCGTTTCCGCGCCGGACGACCAGAGCAGGGCCGAGACGGTGAGCTCGTTGAAGGCGGTGAGGAAGACCAGCAGGGCGCCCGCGACGGCGGCCGGCGCGACCAGCGGGAAGATGATGGTGACGAGCCGGCGCGGCAGGCCGGCGCCGGCGATCTGCGCAGCCTCCTCCAGCGTGCGGTCGATCTGGAGATAGCCGCTGATGACGGGTCGTAGGCCCAGCACCAGGAAGCGGGCGAGATAGGCGAAGACGATGATCCAGATCGTGTTGTAGAGCGAGACGTTCAGCACCGGCAGCGGCTTGAGGAAGAGCAGGATCGCGGCGATGGCGAGCACGACGCCGGGCATTGCATAGGGCAGCTCCGCCGCCAGATTGAGCAGGCGCAGGGCGCGGGACTTCTTCCAGACGATGAAATAGCCAAGCGGCACGCAGATCAGCACGATCAGGGTCGCCGCGCCCGCCGACATCAGGAAGGAATTGACGAAGGCGCGCCTCGAGGCCGCGTGCTCGAACAGGACATAGGCGTAATTGGCGAGCGTCGCGGTCTTCGCATTGAGGGGAACGCCGAAGGCGGGGATCAGCGAGGTCGAGAGCAGGCCGAGGAAAGGCATGGCGAGCACGAGGATCGCGAAGGCCCATAACCCGATCTCGACCGGGCGGCGCCAGCGGCCGAGCTCGAAGGGGCGCGCCGCGCTCGAGGTCGTGGTGATCCGGAAGTCGCGGCGACGCAGCATCAGGTCCTGCAGGAGGATGCCGGCCATCGCGATCACGCCGATCAGCAGGGAGAGGATCGCGACCTCGGAGAGCACGCCGGGGCCGAGGCCCGAAAGACGCTGGTAGATCAGCGTCGGCAGGACGAGGAAGTTGCCGGGAATGCCGAGGAAGGCAGGAATGCCGAAATTGCCGAGGCTGGAGACGAAGCAGAGCGCGATGCCGGCGACGAGCGGCGGCGTCATCAGCGGCAGGACGACGGTGCGCAGCACGGTCAGCGGGCTTGCGCCGGCGGCGAGGCCGGCCTCGATCAACTCCTTTGGCAGGGCGCGCAGGCCCGCGCGCAATGTCAGGAAGACCAATGGCGCATATTGCAGCCCGAGCAGCAGGATGATGCCCTCGCGCGAATAGAGCGGATTGCGGCTGCCGAGCGGCGGCGCCATGCCGATGAGCTTCAGCAGCGTGCTTGACGGGCCGAAGAGCTGGAGCCAGGCCAGCGCCGTGACCTGCGGCGCGATCATCAATGGCAGGACGAAGCAGAAGGTGAAGGCGTTGCGGGCGCGGATATCGGTCAGTGTCGCCAGCAGCGCGACCGTGCCGCCAATCAGCGTGGCGAGGATCGTGCCGGCAATGGCGGTGGTGAGGCTGTTCCAGGTCGCCGTCCAGGTCGCCGGGCTCGCCATGACCTTCCCGAGCGCCGTCGCCGAGAGCTGGCCGCCGGGGGCGAGGCCCTCGACGATCAGGCGCCCGATCGGCAATAGCGACAGGAGCGCGACGAGGCCGACAAGCCCCCAGAGGAGGCCCGTCTCCTCGACGCGCGTACGCAGCGTCGCGGGATCGGCGAGGGACATGCGCACCGCGTCCGGGCTCAGTTGCCGAACATGGTGGCGAAGCGGGCCTTGTCGGCCTCGGTCGCCTTCACCACGGCCGCGATGTCGGAGGCCATGACGTTGATCTTGGTGCCTTCCGGCAGCCAGGACGGCGAGCCGATGCTGGGCTTGGCCGGGATATAGCCCATCCAGAGCGCGAGCTTCTGCCCGGCATCGGAGAGGATGAAATCGACGAAGGCCTTGGCGGCGGCCTCGTTCTTGGTCGACTTGATGATGGCGACGGGCTCGGTCACGGCCGGCGCGCCCTCCGTCGGGAAGACGAAATCGATCGGCGAGCCCTGCTTCTTGGCGTTATAGGCCATGAAGTCGACGAGGACGCCGTAGGATTTCTCGCCGCTGGCCACGGATTTCAGCACGGCGCCGTTGCCGCGCACCGCGACGGCCTCGTTGGCCTTCAGCCCCTCGAACAGTTTCCAGCCGAGATCGGGACGGGCGGTCATGGTCGAGAGCATGATCGCGGCAGCGCCCGAATAGAGCGGGCTCGGCATCGCGACCTGGCCCTTGTAGGCGGGCTTGTCGAGATCGGTCCAGGAGGTCGGCTTCTCCTTGGCGGCGGTGTTGTAGGCGATGCCGGTGGTGATCAGCTTCGAGCCAAAATAGGTCTTCTCGGCGTCGAAGGAGCCGGGCTGGAAGCCGTCGGTCTTGGCGCCGGGATAGGCGAGGAGCTGCTTCTGGGACTTCAGGATCTCCATGCTCGCGGCATCCGCGATCAGGAGGACGTCGGCGCCGGGCTGGCCGGCCGAGATCTCGGCGGCGAGCTTGCCCATCACCTCGGTCGTGCCCGAGCGGAAGATATCGACCTCGATATTGGGATAGGCCTTCTTGAAGGCGGCGACGGTCTGGGTCGCGTCCTTCTCCGGCTGCGAGGTGTAGAGTACGAGCTTGCCCGAGGGGGCCTGCGCGAAGGCGGGCGCGGCGGCAAGCAGGGCGGCGGCAGCGGTCATCATCAGGCCGTGTCGCGTGAAGCGGCGTCGTGTCAGGGTCATGTTCTCATCTCCTCCGTTGTCGCGATGCCGACCTTTACGCCAGATGCGCCGGTCGATCTTCGTGTCAGTTTGTCATCTCAGGTCGGTCATCCGCGATGCAGCGACCGGCTACCATCTTCCTTCACAGAAGCAGCTCGGGGTTTTCAAGGGCCTCGCGCAGATCGGCCATGAAACGGGCCGCCGCGACGCCATCGACGATGCGATGGTCCGAGGACAGCGTGAAGTTCGCCATCGGCCGGAGCACGATCTCTCCGTCGCGCCCGACCGGCTTGTCGACGGTGCGGCCGACCGCGAGGATCGCGCCCTGCGGCGGGTTGATGATCGCCGTGAACGAGTCGACGCCGTACATGCCGAGATTGGAGATGGTGAAGGTGCCGCCGCCGAGCTCGGCCGGGGTCAGCGTGCGCTTGGCCATCCCGTCTCGCAGCCTCGCGAATTCGCGGGTCATGGCGGGCATGTCCATGGCGCCGGCATTGCGCAGCACGGGCACGACGAGGTCGCCGTCGCGCTCCATGGCGATGCCGATATCGATGCGCTCGTGGAAGCGGGTCGCCTCGCCCTCAGCGGAGGCATTGATGACCGGATGATCGCGCAGGATGTGGGCGGCGACGCGGGCGATCAGCACGGTGAGGCTGGGCTTGGGCGCGCCGATGCGCTCGTGCCGCTTGGCCAGGCGGCCGAGCAGGTCTCGCGCGGCGCTCATCTCGATCTCGGATGTCAGATAGAAATGCGGCGCGGTGCGCATGCTCTCGGAGAGCCGATTCGCGACGATGCGACGGATGGCGGAGAACGGCTGCAGGCGGCCTTCGGAGGCATTTGCCGAGGGAGCGGGCGCAGGACGCGTCTCCTGGGCCGGAGCGCAGCGCGGCCGCTGCTCCAGATGGCGCTTCACGTCGGCTTCGCCAATGCGCCCGCGCGGGCCGGTGCCGGCCACGATCTTGAGGTCGAGGCCGTTCTGGCGGGCGATGCGGCGGGCGAGCGGGGTCGCGCGCAGGCCGGACGAGGCCGGTGCGACCGCAGTCACCGGCGCGGCCGGGGCCTCGGTCTTCGAAACGGGTGTGGCAGCCGCCACGCTAGCCGTAGCGGCTGCCGGCTTGGACGGTGTGGTAGCGGCCTCACCGTCGAGGTAGATCCACGCAACGGGTGTTCCGACCGAGATCGGCACGCCGGTCTCGGCCTTGATGTTCCGGATCGCGCCGGTGGCGGGGGCCTCGACCTCCATCACGGCCTTGTTGGTGCCGATCTCGAAGATGGTGTCGCCCTGGCGGACCAGATCGCCTTCCTTGACATGCCAGGCCTCGATCGTGCCCGTCTCCATGTCCATGTCGACCTTGGGAAGGATGACCTCGATGGGCATCAGGCTTCCCCGCGGCGGACGAGATTGGCGGCGGCGGTGACGATGTCGTCCTCCTGCGGGACGGCCGCCTTCTCCAGGACCGGATTGTAGGGGATCGGCGCATCGGCGCCGCCGAGCCGGATGATCGGCGCATCCAAGAAGTCGAAGACCTCGCTCTCCGCGATCATCGCCGAGATCTCGGCGCCGATGCCCATGGTCTTCACGCCCTCGTAGACGACCAGCAGGCGATGCGTCTTGCGTACGCTCTCGGCGATCGTGGTGAAGTCGATCGGGCGGATCGAGCGCAGGTCGATGACCTCGGCCGAGATGCCATCCGCGGCGAGCCGCTCGGCCGCGGCTTCCGCCTTGCGGGCCATGATCGAGGAGCCGACGATGGTCACATCTGTGCCCTCGCGGCGGATTGCGGCCTTGCCGATCGGGATGCGATAGGCCTCGGCCGGGACGTGGCCCTTGGTCTTGTAGAGCAGCTTGTGCTCGAAGATCAGGACGGGGTTGGGATCGTCGATCGCGGCGAGGAGCATGCCTTTGGCATCGTGCGGCGTGCTCGGCTGCAGGACTTTCAGCCCCGGCACATGGGCGAACCAGGCTTCGAGACTCTGGCTGTGCTGGGCGGCCGCACCCGTGCCCGAGCCGCCGGGCAGGCGCACCACCATCGGCACGCTCGCCTTGCCGCCGAACATGAAGCGGATCTTGGCCGCCTGATTGACGAGCTGCTCCATGGCGAGCGTGACGAAATCCGAGAACTGGATTTCCAGCACCGGGCGCATGCCTGTGATCGCGGCGCCGACCGCAGCGCCGGCGATGCCAAGCTCGCTGATCGGGGTGTCGATCACGCGGTCCTTGCCAAAGCGGTGGACGAGGTCGCCGGAAACGCCGAAGGCACCGCCATAGACGCCGACATCCTCGCCGAACAGGAAGACGCGCTCGTCGGCTTCCATCGCCTGACCGAGCCCCTCGCGCACGGCCTCGGCATAGGAGAGCTCGCGGATCTCGCTCACGGCTTCGAGCGTGTCAGAGGGCATAGACGTCACGGGTCAGGTCTTTCGGATCGGGGTCCGGGCAGGCGCGGGCGAATTCAACGGCGGCGTCGATGTCGCGCTGGGCGTCTTCTTCGAGCTTCATCAGCGCGGCGGCGTCGAAGCGGTCATGCGCCTTGAGCTCGTCCTCCAGCCGCCGGATCGGGTCCTGGTTGCGCCATTCCTCGATCTCTTCCTTGGAGCGGTAGAGATTGCGGTCGCTCTTGGAATGGCCGCGCCAGCGATAGGTCTTGCACTCGATCAGCGAGGGGCCTTCCCCGGAGCGGGCCCGCGCGATCGCGACCTTGGCGACGGCCGCGACGCCGGCGAGGTCGTTACCATCGAGGCAATGGCCGGGCATGCCGTAGGCGCTCGCGCGGTCGGCGACGTTCGCCACTGCCATGGCGCGGCCGATATCCATCGACATGCCGTATTTGTTGTTCTCGCAGACGAAGACGACCGGCAGCTTCCAGATCGAGGCCATGTTGAGCGCCTCGTGGAAGGCGCCCTCGTTCGAGGCGCCGTCGCCGAAGAAGACCATGCAGACCCGGCCGTTCTTCTGCGCCTTGATGCTCATGCCGACGCCGACCGCGATCGGCAGGCCGCCGCCGACGATGCCATTGGCGCCGAGATTGCCGCCCTCGACATCGGCGATATGCATCGAGCCGCCGCGGCCCTTGCAGTAGCCGGTCTCCTTGCCGAAGAACTCGGCGAACATCAGCCTGGGCTCGGCGCCGCGGGCGATGCAGTGACCGTGGCCGCGATGGGTCGAGAGGATGTAGTCGTGCGCTTCGAGCGGCAGCGTCGTGCCGACGGCGCTGGCTTCCTGCCCGATCGAGAGATGCATTGTGCCGTGGATCAGGCCGCGCATATAGCTCGCCTCGGCCGCCTCCTCGAACTTGCGGATCAGGTGCATGCGGGTCAGTGCCTGCGCCACCGTCGCATCGTCGAGCGCGGCGAGCTCGGGCCGCTGGTTCGGCTTCAGGTCAGCGCTCATGGGTTCAGCGCTCATTCTTGGGCTCCGGAGGTCAGCGCGGCGATCATCGCGTCCTGGGCGCGGCGCACCTCGACGATCTTCAGGCGCTCGTCGGGCGTCGCGTCGGCCAGTGTGATGAGTTCGCCCTTGCGGACGGGCCGCGTCATGGTCGCGCCCTGGGCGAGGCCGATCGGCAGGGCCTTGCGCGCCTGCGCATCGGCGCGGGAGAGAGCGAAGCCGCGATAGCCGTATTCGCCGATGGCATCGAGCGTCTCGCCCACCGCGAGGTCGCGCTTGGCGACGCAGCCGACCTCGGAGGTCGGCACCGGCAGCGGGCGCATATGGCTCTGGTTGAAGATCGTCGCGGCGGCGGCCGAAAGCGGCACTTCGAGGCTCGTCAGGTGATAGGGCCGGAAGAAGGAGTAGTACGGGCCGGGGCCCAGATGCAGGTCGCTCATCCGCTCGCGGACGCGGGGATGGCGCATCTCCGCGACGGCGAAGACGCCGGGCGCGACACCCTTGGCCACCGAGAAATCGACGACGCCCTTCTGCGAAAGCAGGCCGCCCTCTTCCTTCGGGCAGAAATAGTTCTGCAACTCGTCCTTCGGCGCGGCCGGGCCGTGCATGCCGGGGATATCCGGCACGAAGCCGCAGGCATTGGCGATGGCGACCATCTCGACCATCGTCTTCGAGCCGTCGACGAACTCGACGAGCATGCGCGGGTTCATGTTCCGGCGTGTGGCTTCCTCGACATAATCGGCCGGCACGGCGTCGATGCGGAACGGGTTGTTCTTGCCCTTGCCGGCGGCGACCACCGGATAGCCCATGGCGCGGACGAAATTGATCAGCTCCATCGCGGCGGCGGGCTCGTCGCCCGCGCCGAGCGTGTAGACCACGCCGGCCTTGGCCGCCTCGACCGCGAGATAGGAGCCGATGGTGATGTCGGCCTCGACATTCATCATCACGATATGCTTGCGCGCGGCGATGGCGGTCAGCGCGACGCGCGAACCGGCTTCCGGGTTGCCGGTGGCGTCGATGATGACGTCGACATGGGGCGAGCGGCAGATCAGGTCGAGCGAGGTCGTGGCGGCGATGCGGCCCTTGCGCCTGCTGGCATCGAGCCCGGCCTCGTCGGTGATAGTGTCGACATCGCCCTTGCGTCCGGCAAGCGCGGCAGCCTCGGCGACGCGATCCGGCGCGATATCGGCAACCGCGGCGATCTCGATGCCGGTCATCTGGGAGATCTGGACGACGATATCGGTGCCCATCTGGCCGGCGCCGATCAGGCCGACGCGGACCGGTTTGCCGGCCCTGGCACGCAATTCGAGCGCCTCGGCCAGGGACAGGCCGGCGACGGGCGCGCCCAAAGGCGGCTGCGGCTGGATCGCGGCCATCGTCGATATCTCTCCCTAGGACATATGTTCTTATCTCAGAACAAAAGAACATGTCATTCGTCCTGTCAAGCGCACAGATGTTCAAACGGGTTGCCTTGGACGGTGCGATGCGGTGATGCTGGGCAGACGCCGCGAGGCGATCCGGTCGGGAGTCGTGGTGGAAGACGCATTCGGAGCAGGACAGATCCAGGGCGAGATGCCGGTGGCGGAGGCGAAGGTCCGCGCCGCCTGGCTCTATTATGTCGAGGGCCTGACGCAGGAGCAGATCGCCGAGGCGCTGGGGCTCAGCCGGATCAAGGTGATCCGCATGCTGGCGGCGGCGCGCTCCGAAGGGCTGGTCAAGATCAGGATCGATGCGCGCTCGGCCCGGCAGGCGGGGCTTGAGCGTGGGCTGGTCACCGCCTTCGGCCTGAAGGAGGCGGTGGTGGTACCGGCGGCGCGCGATGCGGCCAGCGTCTCGGCGCTCGTCGGCTATGCGGCCGGTCTCTGGCTTTCCGACAAGCTGACCGACAACATGTCACTGGCCGTCGGCTGGGGGCAGACCCTGCATCTGGCGCTCCGGGGCATGCAGCCGCGCCAGATCGAAGGCATGTCTGTCGTCTCCTTGCTCGGCGGCCTCACCCATTCGCGCAGCATCAATCCTTCGGCGGTGGCGCGCCGTGTCGCCGACATGTTCGGGGCCGACTGCTTCCAGTTGACCGCGCCGGTCTTCGTCTCGAATGCCGAGATCCGCGATGCGCTCTGGCGCGAGCCGACCCTGCGGGATTTGCTCGACCGGGCGCGGGCGGCCGATGTCGCGCTGGTCAGCGTCGGCGATCTCGTGCCGGATTCGACGCTGTTCCGCGAGGGGCTGTTACCGCAATCCGATCTGGCGGGTCTGAAGAAGGCCCGTGCGGTCGGCGACCTCGTCTGCCATTTCATCGATGCCGAGGGCGAGCTGGTGGACCATCCGGTGAACAGGCGTATCATGGCGGTGAGTCCGGCCGACCTCCGGGGCATCGGCCTTGTCGCGATCGCGGCTGGCGGTGCCCACAAGGAACATGCGATCCGCGCAGCCTTGCGGGCGAGCGCGGCGAAGGTGCTGATCACGGATGAAGGCGCTGCGGAGGCCTTGCTGGCCGGCAGCGCGAAACAGACGGCAGAGGGAGCCGAACGGGAGAGACGCCATGGCCAATAATTTCGAGCAGTTCGCGCGCAACTCCCTGCAGTTCCGGCCCTCCGACATCCGCCTCATGCTGGAGCGCGTGCATTCCCATGTCGTCAAGCCGCGCATGACCGCCGAGGAGTTGCTGGAAGTCGTGCAGGGCCTCGGCTTCGCGACGGTCGAGGCTTTCGGCGACCAGATCGGGCTGGAGCGGCGGACCTCCGAGAGCTGGGCGCGCTACGGGCTGTCGCGCGATGCGGCGCAATTGCTGCTGGCGCTGCTGAACTATCGCCAGCGCCTGCTCGACGCGATGGACGATTTCGAGAAGACGACCCAGATCCCGCTGGACGGGTTCTTCGAGAACCAGCAGCTGCCCTGAACCGCGTCAGCGGCAGAAAGCGGCGCAGCCGGCTTCCCAGAATGCTTTGCCGGATTCAAGCGCCGGCACGGACGGACGCGGCTTGCGGCCGGGCAGGTCGGCGGGGACGGGCTTCACCTGCTCCCACCAGCCATGGGCGCATTGCGAGCGGAAGGCCATCTGGTCGGAGATCGAGGTGCCCTCCTGCTCCAGAACGGCATCGAGCGCCGCGCAGGTTTCGCGCAGGCGCGTGTCGTGGGCATCGCTCGGATCATTGGCGTAGTCGTGGAAGGCCTCGGTGAAGCTCTCCATCTCGCGGGCGATGTGCGGCCAGTCACTACGCCCGAGATTCCAGGCGTCCATCCATTCGCGAACGACCGTCTCGACAGCTTCGGCCTTCGGTCTGTCCTTGACCTTGCGGGCCGTGGTCAGCATGTGGCGCATCAATTCGGCGCGGGCATGAGCATGGCGGGCACGCAAGGCCGCATCCTGCATCTTCGCGATGGCTTCTGCTGCTTCCTGCTGCAGCGCTTCGACGAAATGCGGCATGTCCGGGTCTTTCAAGGCAGCGTGGCGAGGCGTTCGATCATCCGCTCGAACAGGTCATGGGCCTGCACGGCCGAGACGACATGGGCATTGGGCTCGCGCTTGAGGCGGCCGTTCCAGTCGATCGTGGTGCGCCCGCGCAAGGGGCCGTCGCCGATCTCGACCGTGACGAAGCAGTCGCGGCCCTCGAACAAGTCCGGCCAGAGCAGGAAGGCGATGACGCAAGGGTCGTGCATCGGATGGCCGTTCGAGCCGAGCCCGCCGGGGCGCGGGCGCGTCAGCATGCCGTGAACGGCCTTGCCCGCCGCGTTGCCGAGCGCGCCGATGCGGGTGATCTGGTCATGGCTGGCGATGGCCTGGAGCGTGACGCCGAGGCCGAACATCACGACCGGCCGGCCGCAATCGAACACGACCGCCGCCGCATGCGGGTCGACATAGGTGTTGAACTCGGCGGCAGGCGTGATGTTGCCGAGGCCGATGGCGCCACCCATCAGCACGATGCGTTTCACTTTGGGCAGGATATCGGGCGCCAGCCGGAAGGCGAGCGCAAGATTGGTCAGCGGCCCGAGCGGGCAGAGCGCGATGCCGTTCGCAGGCGCCGCGCGGCAGAGATCGATGATCGCCTGTACGGCGTGACCGGGTGCGGTCTCGCTCTTCGGCAGGGGCAGATCGGCGCCGGCGAGCCCATCGGGACCGCAGACGAATTCGGCGGTTTCGAGAGCGAAGACCAGCGGGCCCTCCGCGCCGCGATGCACGGGGATGTCGTCGCGGCCGGCGAGATCGCGGATGCGCAGCGCATTCACTGTCGTCTGCGCGACCGGGACATTGCCGGCGACCGTGGTGATCGCCCTGAGATCGATCTGCCCGGCGCTCGCGAAGGCGAGCAGCAGGGCAACGGCGTCGTCCTGGCCGGGATCGGTATCGATGACGACGGACTCGCGCATCTCAGGCCGCCTTGGCGTTGCCGGCCATGATCATATGGGCGATGTCGTCGGCGGTGAGGTCACCGAGGGGGCGATCGACGTATTTGCGGCCGGCGCCCATGATGACGACGCGGTCGGCCAACGCCACAACGTCGCGCATGTTGTGGCTGATCAGGATGACGGTGCGGCCGTCCGCCTTGAGCTTGCGGATCAGGTCGAGGACGAGCGCGCTTTCCTTGACGCCGAGCGCGGCGGTCGGCTCGTCCATGATGATGATCTCGGCGTTCCAGCGCAGCGCGCGCGAGATCGCGACGGCTTGGCGCTGGCCGCCCGAGAGGCGCTCGACCGGCCGGTTCATATCGGTGACGGCGGCCGAGAGCTGCGCGAGATAGCGCTGCGCTTCCGCGATCATCTTCTTCTTGTCGAGGATGCGCAGGAAGGGCAGCAGGACGGGCCTGGTCAATTCAGAGCCCATGAAGACGTTCTGGGCAATGGAGAGGCGCGGCGCGAGCGCGAGGTCCTGGTAAATCGTCGCGACGCCGTTCTCCAGCGCATCGTGCGGCGAGGCGAAAGTCACCGGCTTGCCGCGCAGGCTGATCGTGCCGCTCGTCGCCTCCTCGGCGCCGGAGATCACCTTGATCAGGCTCGACTTGCCGGCGCCGTTGTCGCCGCAGAGTGCCACGACCTCGCCCGGGAAGATGTCGAGATCGACATCGCGGACGGCGACGACCGGGCCATAGGCCTTGCCGATGCCGCGCAGCGAGAGGAAAGGGGTGGGGTCGGTCATCGTCTGTCCGGGAATTGGCAGCCGCAAGGTTCCGTCACGCCCAGGGCAGGCCCATGACGGTTGCTGTCCTCACTTCTTCAGGAACTGCTGGACGTTGTTCTTGTCGACCAGCACGGCTTCCGTGAAGAGATAGGGGCCGGGCGTGATGCTCTCCTTCGGCTTCTTCTCGACGACGATCGCCTGGATCGCATCGACCGCCTGCTTGCCCATCTCGTCGAAAGGCACGGCGACGGTCGCCATGAAGGTCGAGTTCGGATCGGCGATGCGCTCGTAGCTCTCCTTGCCGCCATCGACCGAGACCAGCGGGATCTGGCCCTTCTTCACCCCTTGAGCCTGCAAGAGGTCGTCGATGATATAGGCCTGTCCGTCAAACGAGGCCCAGATGCCGTTGATCTTGCCCTGGTTCTGCAGGAGCAGCGCCTGCATGCCGGCGCGGACGTCGTCGCGCCAGCTCTGGGTGCGGGCCATCGAGAACTTGCCGAGCTCCTTCACCGCCTGGTTCTCGGCGAGGACGGCATCGAGCAGACGGCCACGGATGCGCGAGGCGACGTTGAGGTCGAAGCGGGCCGAGACGATGTTGCCCTGATAGCCGAGCTGGCCGAGCAGGTAGAGCGCGGCATCGGCGCCGACCTTGTACTCGTTGGTCTGGATGTCGAAGAGCGCATGCGGGCTCGAACCCGACTGCACGGTGATGACCGGGATCTTGGCGTCCTTCGCCGCCTTGAACTGGGCGTCGGCCTCGACCGGCTTGCCCATGGCGATGATGATGGCGTCGACCTTCTTGGCGATCAGCGCGTCGAACTGCTCGGCATGCTTCGGCAGCGCGCCTTCCGAGTTCAGCAGCGTGACGTTCCAGCCCTTGGCCCTGGCGGCGGCAGCAGCCGCATTGGCGACGCGCGCATGCGTTTCCGAGGTGAACTGGAAGCCGATGATGCCGACCTCGAAGGCCCCGGCCGATTGGCCGAGTGCGACGAGCGCGGCGGCGGCGACGAGCATTTTCCTGAACCCGAACATGAAACCCACTCCCCTCATTCTGCTTGTGGTTGTCGAAATCAGACCTTGAACGCCGCCTTCTTCATCGCGCTGGCCGAGAAGGCGACCGAGCCGATGATGATCGCGCCGAGCACGATGTCCTGGATGTAATAGGGCGCGCCCAGCAGCACCAAGCCGTTGCCGAGCACCTTGAGCACGAGCGCCGCAAAGACCGTGCCGGGAATGTTGGGCTTGCCGGGCTCGAACATGGTCATGCCGAGCAGCACGGCGGCGATGGCATAAAGCAGGTAGTCGCCCGCCATGTTCGGCGCGGCCGAGGACAGGTTGGCGGCAAGCAGCATGGCCATGAGGCCGGCGAAGACGCCGGAGAGTAAAAGGCCGATGCGCTTCATCCGGGCGGTGGCGATGCCGGCGAGCCGCGCGGCCTCGTCCGCCTCGCCGGTCGCGACCATATGAGCGCCGGTCCGTGTCCATTTGACGAGCCCATAGGCGAAGAGCGTGGCGCCCGTCATCCAGAGCACGAGATTGGGAATGCCGAAGGAGTAGCCCCGCGCAAGCCCGGTGAAGCCGACCGGCCAGCGCCCGACGAAAGCCACCCCTTGCGTGATCATGAAGGCGAAGCCCTTGGCGATCGCCGCGGTGCCGAGTGTCATGATCAGCGAGGGGATGCGCAGCACGGTGACGCCGTAGCCGTTCAGCGTGCCGAGAACGATGCCGACACCAATCGCAGCCGATACCGCGACGGCGGGCGGATATTGCGCATGGACGAGCCAGCCGCAGACCACCGCCGCGAGGCTCGCCATTTCCGCGACGGAGAGGTCGAGCTCGGCCACGGTGAAAGCCAGCGCGAAGCCGAGCGCGAGGATGGCGAGGAAGCTCGTATCCTTCAGCACGTTGATGATGTTCATCGTGCTGGCGAAGTTCGGCGCGAAGATCAGGAAGAACAGGATCAGGGCCAGACCGGCGATCGCCGTGCCGTAGCGTCCGATCAGTTCGCGCGGGTCGATACGGCCCAAGCTCAGCGTTCCTTCTTCGCGATCATGCGCGCCGGCGCCCGGTTTCGAATCGTCGGCATGATCAGTCCTTTACGTCGCGCTTTCCGGGTTGGCGAGGCCGGGCAACGCGGCCGTGTTCTGCGCCAGCGCAACGAGATTGGTCGAGATCGGCGCGAGCGCTGCTTCGCTCTGCCGATAGAGGGCATAGAGTGCGTTATAGGCCGGGCGGCGCGCCGGGTCGGGCTCATAGCGTCTGCTGATCGTGACGAGGGCATCCTGCGCCGCTTCCAGCGAGGCGAAGCGGCCAAGGCCCGTCCAGGCGATGATCGCCGCGCCGAGCAGGCCGGGTTCTTTGGCGGCGCCGACCGCGATCGGGCGGCCGCAGATATCGGCCTTGACCTGTGCCCAGACCGGATTGGCCGCAGCGCCGCCGCCGAAGCGGATTTCGTCGACGCGGGTGCCGAGCGCGCCTTCCGCCCGTTCCAGCACGAGGCGGTTCTGGCAGGCGACGCCTTCGAGCACGGCATAGGCGAGATCGGTCGGCCCGTGCCGGCGGCCGAGCCCGATGAAGGCGCCGCGCAGGTTCGGGTCCCAATAGGGTACGCGCTCACCCTGCAGATAAGGCAGGAAGAGCAGCGGCTGCGGGTGGCGCTGGCCAGCGAGAAGGTGCTCGATCGTCTCGCCGACAGGGCCGGTGCCACCGAGCAGGCCGGTGAGCCAGGCGATGGTGTCGGCGCCGTTCTGGCTGGGGCCGCCGAGATGCCAGAGGCCGCGCCAGTCGACGGAGATGAGCCCCTCGGCTTCGGCCTGATCGGGGCCGAGCACGCCGAGCACCTCGGTGGTGCCGGAGATGTTGTAGGCATAGCCCGAGCGCAAGGCGCCGAGCCCCGCGACCGCCGCCCAGGTATCGTTGCAGCCGCAGAAGACGGGGACGCCGGCGAGCCTGTCGAAGGGTGCGGGCAAGCCGGTGATGGCGGAGCCGACGATATCGATTGGTTCGAGGATCGCCGGCATGATGTCCGGCGAGAGGCCTATTGCGCCGAAGCCGGAGCCGCCATTCAAGCTTTCCGCGCAAGCGACAAGGCGTGCGAGCGAAACCGGGTCGCTCGCCTTCCGGCCAGTCAGGCGGAAATTCAGGTAGTCCTTGGGCTCGAGCACGCAAGCGAGCGCGAGGGCATTGAGGGGTTCGTTCTCGGTCAGCCAGGCGAGGCGGGCGAGCGGGTGGAAGGCGTTGATGCGACTGGCTTCGGGATGATCGGCCAGCGTCTCGCGCAGGCGAGCGGCAATGCCGACGGAGCGCGCGTCCTTCCATGTCATGGCCGGGCGCAGTTCCTGCCCGCCATGGCCGAGGAAGACCTGCGTCCGGGTCACGCCGCAGATCGCGATGCCCTGGATCTTTGCAAAAAGCTCCGGCGCCTGTTCGGCGAGCTTGCCGGTGGCTTCGAGCAATAGCGCCCACCAGGCCTGCGCCGGCACTTCCGAGCGGTCGAGATGGTCGTCCAGGACCGGGCCGGGCACGGCATGCTCGACCTGCTTCACGCCGCGATCGTCGATCAGCGCGGCGCGGAAGCTGCTGCCACCGAGATCGCAGGCTAGGACGACATTCATCGTCCGGCCCTGAGCGAGAAGAGACGGTGAGGGGACGGGAGGGCGAGCTTCACGAGGCGACCTTCGGGCATCGAGTCTTGGAGCGCTATAAATCGCCTGCGAGTCAAGGAGGCCTCGTTCAGGCGGCGCGCTCTGCAGCCTTCAGGATGTCATCGACGAGCCTTTGCGAGGCCAGCGCTTCCTCGCCGGTGACGACGGGATCGCGGCCCTGCTCGATCGCATCGAGGAAATCGGCGATGACGGCGCGATGGGCGTCATGCGGGAAGTCCATGATGTTGGCGCCGCTGCCGGTCGAGCCCTCGGCCTCGACGATCTCCTCGCGCCCGTCGAGGAAAGCGAGGCGCAGGCGTCCGCCGATCAGGGCCGCGAAGCCCTTGCTGCCGGTGATCTCGATGCGCTCGGGATAGCCGGGGTAGGCGGTGGTGGTCGTCACCAGCGTGGCGGGGGCGCCGTTGGCGGTTTCCATAAGGGCCGAGACATAGTCCTCGGTCTCCATGCGGTGGAGGGCGGTGGTGCGGGCCTGCGCTGCGACGACCTTCGACACACCGACGAGCGAGCGGAACAGGTCGAGCGAGTGGATCGCCTGCGTGAGCAATACACCACCGCCATCGCGGGCGAGCGTGCCGCGGCCCGGCTCGTCATAGTAACTCTGCGGGCGCCACCACGGCACGGACAGGAAGGCGGCTTCGATCGTGCCGAGTTCGCCGGAAGCGAGCGCTGCCTTGAGGCGCAGGCTTGCCGGGCGGAAACGGTGCTGCAAGGTCACGCCGAAGGTCTTAGCCGTGCGGCGCGCGGTATCGACGAGGCGCTGGCCGCGCTCGCTGGTCAGCTCCAGCGGCTTCTCGACGAGAACATGTTTGCCGGCTTCAAGACAGAGCGCGGAGACGTCGAGATGGCTCGAGGGCGGCGTCAGCACGATGCAGGCATCGACTGCCGGATCGTTCAGCACTGCGTCGAGATCGGTCGTGGTCGGGAAGGGGAATTGCGCGGCATAGGCCTTGGCGCGGTCGGGTGTCCGGCTCACGGCCCAGCGCGTCTCGGCGCGCTCAGTGAGGTCGAGCAGGCTTTTCGAATGCGGCAGGGAAGCGGGGCCGAGCCCGATCACGGCGATGCCGAGCTTGCGTGTCATGACGGGTGGCTCCTCAAGCGCGAGCGGCCGGCTTTGCCGGCAGCCAGGCGGCCTTGGCCTGCGCCTCCAGTGCGAGCCGGCAGACGGTGAAGGCATGACGCTGGCTCATCGCGGTTTCGCTGCGGTTGGCGATGTCGGCGACGAGGTTGCGGAAATAGGTCAGCGGTTCGGCGGAGGCGTCGATATGGCGGGTGCCGGCCTTGTCGACGAGGAAGACATGGTCGGTGCCGGGGCGGCCGGCGATGTCGACATATTTGCGCAGTTCGATCGTGCCCTCGGTGCCGAGGATGGTGAGGCGGCCATCGCCCCAGGTCGGCAGCCCGTCGGCCGTGAACCAGTCGACGCGGATATAGCCGCGGGCCCTGTCGCTGCGCAGCAGAACCTCGCCGAAATCCTCGAAATCGGGCAGGTCCGGCGTGCCGAAATGGCCGATGCCGGAGGCAACGATCTGCGCATCGTCGGAGCCGGTGAAGTGTAGGAACTGGTCGATCTGGTGCGAAGCGATATCGGTGAGGATGCCGCCATAGTTGCGCTTGTCGAAGAACCAACCCGGCCGGATCGCGCGATTGAGCCGATGCGGGCCCATGCCGAGCGTCTGAACCACGCGGTCGATCGCGCCGTCCGCAATCAATTTGCCGGCTATGATCGTCGCCGGGACGGTGAAGCGCTCGGAGAAGCAGATCGAGAAGATGCGGCCGGTCTCCGCGACCACCTTCTCGACGGCGGCAAGCTGGTCGAAATCGGTGACGCCGGGCTTGTCGACCATCACGTCCTTGCCGGCCTGCATGGCACGGATGGCGATCGCGGCCCGCTCTGCGGGAATCGCGGCGCAGACGACCAGATCGATCGCGGGATCGTCGATCAGCCGGTCGGCCGTGCTCTCCGGCAGATCGGGGAAACGCTCGCGGAAGCCCGAGAGGACGCGCTCGTCGCTGGTCGCGGGATCGAAGCCGACGCAGGTCGCGCCGGCTTCGAGGAGACCACCGACCATATGGTAGATATGGCGGTGGTCGAGGCCGATGGCGGCGAAGCGCATGGTTATTGCGGCGCGTTGTGGCCGACGCCGATTTCCTGGTCCCAGCGCCGGAACGCGGCGACGAGACGCTCGGGCGTCAGCGGCGGGCGGGTCGGCAGGCTGGTGATCAGCCCGTCATATTCCGGCCGGCCGTATTCGGCGAGGATGTCGCGGCTCTCCTGCGGCGCCATCGCGAGCGTGACGCCCTTGATCGCCGGGCCCGGATAGAAATAGCCCTTGTCATAGGTCACGGCCTGGGCTTCCGGCTTCAGCATATGAGCCATCAGAGCGACCAGTGCCGGCATCTTGTCGGCCGGGACGCCCTTGGGGATGCACATGAACTGGGTGTCGGGAATCCAGTGCGTGTTGGCGAGGACGAAGACCTTGGCCTCCTTCGGCACGATGCCGAGGACGCGCGGGTTGATGTCCCAGCCGAGCGTCGAGACGATGACGTCGCGGGTGCCTTCGCCGAGTTCCTTCATCGTCGCGGCGGTGCCGCCCGGATAATAGTCGACGCCAGTGCCGAGCTCCTTGAGATAGGCCCAGGTCTTGTCCCAGCCCTTCATCGGATCGGTCGGGTCGGCATCGCCGAGGATGTAGGGCAGACCCTGCAGCCAAGTCCAGCCGGGGCCGGAATTGACCGGCCGCGCATAGGTGAAGCGCTTCGGGTTCTGCTTGACATAGGCGAGCAGATCCGCAGCCGTCTTCGGCACGGTCTTGAGCCGCTCGGGCGCATATTCGAAAAGCGGGCCCGAGGGCGAATAGACCACCGCGACGCCTTCGTTCTGGCCGAAATTGCGCTGCATCATCAGCGCCTGCTCGTGATAGATGTCCTCCGGCTTCGGCAGGTCCTTGGCATGGGACTTCCAGACATCGACCCAGAGCCCCTGCTGGATGCCGTCCGACATGGCGCCGGGGCCGGTGAGCACGAGGTCGATATCGACGCGGTTGGCCTGCTGCTGGGCCTTGAGCTTGGCCGGCAGCTCCGGCGAGGGCGCGCGCGAGAAATTCAGGCGCGAAACCAGCTTCGGATTGTCCCTGGCGAATTTCTCGATGGCGATCTGCGTCAGCTGAAGATTGCCGGCGACATCGATGATGTTGAGCGCGACGGGCGCGCTCTGCGCCAGCGCTCCACCGGCTTTCAACGCGGCGAGGCCAGCCGCTCCGGCCATGACGGTGCGACGTGTCGGATGGGTCATGATCTCTCCCTGGGTTGAGCTCTCTTTTGCGATGCCGTGAGCGGCATCCGGAGCATTTGACTGGGATACTAGTGCACCACTTTTCGGCGCGCCAGCGGATTCCGTGGCATGGCGGACACCGCGCCGGGACATGGCGGACAGAGGCGATCAGGCGTGTTCGAGCAGGAGAGCCTCGGCCGCGCGGCTGAGCAGGGGCGCGGCGGCGCCGTGGATTTCGTAGAGATGGCTGGCGGGCACGCCGGCGAGATCGGGCACGGCGAAGCCGTCCATGGTGCCTTCGGCCCGGAACAGCGTGTTGAACCGGGCCCAGAGCTGCGGATTGGCAGAAAAGGGGCCGCTGATCGCGATCCGGGCAGGGAACAGCATGCGGCAGGCATTGGCGAGCGCGCGGGCCACCAGTTCCACCGCTGTCTCCATCTCGGGCAGTGACAGGAGATCGAGGCCGGCGAGCTGCCGGGCGAGCCGGACCTCGTCCTGATCGAGATCGGGCCAGTGCTGGCGCAGCGCCGGGAGCAGAGACCAGAGGGCCGCACCGGTTTCGAGGCAGGCGGTGTTGCCGCAGCCGCAGCGGCGGCCGTTCAGCGCGGCGAGGCGCCAATGGCCGATCTCGCCGAAGGAGCCGGTCGGGGCGAAGGGCTCGCCATCGACCGCATAGGCGAGCCCAACGCCCCAGCCCCAGTGCAGCAGGATCGTGCCTCCCGCGAAGTTCTCGGGCTCGCGGGCAGCACGGGCGCGCAGTTCGGCATCGAGATTGCGGCAGATCGTAACCGGCCCGGCCACAGGCTCGAGTACGGAGGCGATGTCGAGCCCGCGCATGCGCGGCCAGCGCGAGGCCAGCAACCATTGGCCCTGCTTCAGGTCGATCAGGCCGGAGAGCGACACGGCGGTGCCGGCATGGCTCATGCCCGGCGGCATGGCGTCGAGGAGATCGCGCGCGAGCTCCGCCATCACGGCGGCGATCGCGGCATTGTCGGCATCGCCCGCGATCGGGCGTCGACGCTCGGCGACGAGATGGCCGTTGAGATCGACCAGCGCGCCGGAGAGCGACTGGCTGGAGACATAGATCACGGAAGCGCCGATGCGGCGGGTATGGGCGACGAGGATCGCCGGCGGCCGTCCGCGCCCGCTCGCCTCGCCGACGGCCTCGATGACGAGGCGGCGCGCGATGAGATCGCCGACGACGCGGGAGACGCTGGTCGAGCGCAATTGCAGGATGCGGCCGATATCGGCGCGGGAATGGGCCTCGCCATTGAGGATCAGCCGGTAGATCCGGGCGCAGTCCCGGTCATGGGCAAGCGCGAGGCGGGTTTCGTCGAGCGTCAATAGGGACAAGGCAGGCTCTATTCGGAACGGTTGCGTTCAAAATTAATCGTTGCGTTTCGGAGGAAGCTTCATAAGCTCGTTCTCAGAATATCGGAAAATTACTGGCTTAAAAGGTTCAAAATTCGATGATCGAGATGCATCTCGCCTCCGACAAGGACGAGCTCGGCCGGCAGGCGGCGGCGCTGGGCGCGCAGGCGATCCGCGACGAGCTCGCCCGCAACGGCGCGGCGACGATCATCGTGGCGACGGGCGCCAGCCAGTTCGAGATGCTGAACCATCTCGTCATGGCCGAGGGCATCGACTGGTCGAAGGTCACGGCCTTCCATCTCGACGAATATGTCGGCCTGCCCGAGAGCCATCCGGCGAGCTTCCGGCGCTATCTGCGCGAGCGCTTCATGGCGCCGCTCAAGAATGCGCCGACCTTTATCCCGGTCGATGGCGAGGGCGATCCCGCGGCAATGGTGAAGCAGCTGGATCAGCAGATCGCCGGCAAGCGCATCGCCGTCTGCTTCGCGGGGTTCGGCGAGAACTGCCATCTCGCCTTCAACGACCCGCCGGCCGATTTCGACACCGAGGAACCCTATCTCGTCGTCAATCTCGACGATGCCTGCCGGCAGCAGCAATTCGGCGAAGGCTGGTTCCCGAGCTTCGAGGACGTGCCGCAGCAGGCGATTTCGATGAGCATTCGCCAGATCCTGAAGAGCGAATTGATCGTGCTGTCCGTCTCCGACACGCGCAAGGCCGCGGCGACCAAGGCGGCGCTGGAAGGGCCGGTCAGCAATCTGGCGCCCGCCTCGATCCTGCAGACGCACAAGCGGACGGTGCTGTTCATCGATCCGCCGGCCGCCTCCCTGCTGAGCCGGAAGGGCTGACCATGCACACGCCCGGTCTTGTCGATCTTCAGGTGAACGGCTTTGCGGGGCTGGATTTCAACTCCGGCACTGTCACAGCGGCCGAACTCGACCGGGCGCTGGAGGCGATGCTGGCTACGGGCGTCACCACCTGCCTGCCGACCATCATCACGGCCCATCCGCATGAGCTGGAGGAGCGCTTCCGCGCGCTCGATGCGGCGGTGACGGGCAGCCGGCTCGGGCCACTGATGTGCCCGGCCTATCATCTCGAAGGCCCGTTCCTGAATCCGGCTGTCGGCTATTGCGGCTGCCATCCGCCGGAAGCCATGACGGCGGCGACCCCGGACCTGATCGCCAATCTCGAAAGGCTTCTGTCACGGCCGATCCTGATGGTGACGCTGGCGCCGGAGATCGAGGGCGGCATCGCGCTTGCCGGCAAGCTCGCCCGCATGGGCAAGGTCGTCGCCATCGGCCATTCCGCTGTCGATTTCGAGATCGTCGCGGCGGCCGCCGATGTCGGGGTGACGCTCTCGACACATCTTGGCAACGGCCTGCCGCAGGACCTGCCCAAGCTGTCGAACGCGCTCTTCGCCCAGCTCGGCGAGGACCGTTTGATGGCGGGCTTCATCGCCGACGGCATCCACCTGCCTCCGAAAGCGCTGAAGAGCCTGATCCGGGCCAAGGGGTTCGAGCGCTCGATCCTCGTGACCGATGCGGTGGTCGCGGCGGGCGCCGTGCCCGGCCGCTACAGCTTCGCCGGGATGCCGGTCGAACTCCGGCCCGACGGCTCGGTCTATCAGGTCAACGGCGATTCGCTGGCGGGTTCGGCGCTCAAGCTCGACGATGCCGTCCGCAATGTCGTCGCCTGGGGCATCGTCACGCCGGAGGAGGCGGTCGCGATGGCCTCGACCCATGCGCTGGCGTGCATCGCCGATGCCCTGGCCGGCGCCGGGATCACCTTGCCGGAGAGCGCGATCGAGTGGTCGCCGGATCTCCGGGTTCGCAGCGTGCGCGTCGGCAACGAGCGCCGTGACTTTGCCGCCGAGGCGGCTGCTTGAGACGTCGTCAACCAACGAAAAGGGGAGAAGCATGAGCGAATTTTCCAAAGGTGTGGATCGCCGCACCGTCCTGGGCGGCCTCGGCGCGCTGACACTCGGCGGCAGTGGCGCTCTCGCCGCCGTGCCGGCGCTGCCCTCGGCGCCGGTCGGCATCAACATCATCGATGTCGGCGGCGCGCTCGCGCTGATGCAGCAGGCCTTCGACGACTACCGCGCTAACAATCCCAAGCTCGTCTCGCGCATCACTTATGTAAAGGCGCCGGCGCCTGAGCTGGCGAGCAAGATCAAGGCACAGCAGGATGCCGGCCGCGCCGATCTCGATCTCGTCCTGACCGGCTCGGACGGTCTCGCGGCCGGCCTGGAGCAGAATCTCTGGCTCAAGATCTTCCCGGATTTCGCCGCGAAGTTCCCGAATATCGAGCAGAACTACGAGCCGGCGGCGCTCAACCTGCACAAGGTCCAGGGTGCGGGCTTCGGCACGGTGGTGAATTACTACCCGTCCGGGCCGCTGCTCGAATACATGCCCGATCGCGTCAAGCAGGTGCCGACCACGGCCGAGGAATTGCTTGCGTGGGCCAAGGCCAATCCGAACAAGTTCATGTATGCGCGCCCGACCAATTCCGGCCCGGGCCGCACCTTCATGATGGGCCTGCCCTATATCCTCGGCGACAAGGATCCGCAGGACCCGGTCAATGGCTGGGACAAGACCTGGGCCTATCTGCAGGCGATCGGCGAGTACATCGAATACTATCCGGCCGGCACCGGCGCGACGATGAAGGAATTCGGCGACGGCTCGCGCGACATCATCATCTCGACCACGGGCTGGGACATCAACCCGCGCGCGCTCGGCATCGTGCCGAAGGAAGCCAGGATCCAGACGCTGAAGGGCTTCCACTGGGTCTCGGACGCCTTCTTCATGTGCGTGCCGAAGGGCATCCCGAACGACCGCCTCGCCGTCGTGCTCGACATCATGGCGCATGTGCTGACGCCGAAGATGCAGGCCTATTCCTATGACGAGGGCTATCTCTATCCGGGCCCGGCGGTGAAGGACGTACCGCTGTCGCTGGCGCCGAAGCGCAGCCAGGAGGTGATCGCGGAGTTCGGCCGGCCCGAATATGCCGACCTCATCGCCAAGAACCCGATCGAATTGCCGCTGAAGCCCGACAAGATGGTCGTTGCCTTCCGCAAATGGGACGAGCTGGTCGGCGCCAAGCGCAAGCGCTGATCGACACCGACATCTCTTCGCTCCGCCTTGTGGCGGAGCGAAAGAAAAGGCCCGGAACCATCACGCGGTGCCGCCACCGCCGATGGTTCCGGGCCGATTTATTTCGGGGCCTTAGCCCGTGATGGCCTTGTCGTTTTCGGTTCGTCTCCAGAAGAGCCTGACGCCGCCTTCGGGGGTGGATTCGAGGCCTGGTACGGCAGCGAGGAGCTTCTGCGTGTAGGGGTGTTTGGGGTCATCGAAGATATCGTCGCGAGGGCCTTCCTCGACGATGCGGCCGTCCTGCATGACGATGACGCGGTCGGCGACTTGCTCGACCACGCCGAGATCGTGGCTGATGAACAGGCAGGAGAAGCCGTGCTTCTTCTGCAATTCGTCGAACAGTTCCAGCACCTGCGCCCGGACCGTGACATCGAGGGCCGAGACCGGCTCGTCGGCGATGACGAAGCTCGGCCGGCGCACGATGGCGCGGGCAATCGCGATGCGCTGGCGCTGGCCGCCGGAGAGCTCGTGCGGATAGCGCTCGGCGAAGCCGTCGCCTAGTCCAACCTCTGTGAGCACCTCCGCGACACGCGCCTTGCGGTCGGCCGGGCTCATGTCCGAGACCAGCCGCAGCGGCTCGGCGACGAGCTGCCCGATCGTCATGCGCGGGTCGAGCGAGGAATAGGGATCCTGGAAGACCATCTGGCAGTTCAGCCGATAGTCCCAATAGGCCGTCTCGCTCCTCGTGATCGGCTTGCCGTTGAAGCGGATCTCGCCGCCGGCCGGCTTGACCAGCCCCGCGATCGACTGGCCGAGCGTGGTCTTGCCCGAGCCCGAGCCGCCGACCACCGCGACGACCTCGCCCGGCTGCACGTCGATGCTGATGCCGTGCAGCGCGCGCTTCGCCTGCTCCTTGCGGAAGAAGCCCTGGCGGCCGGGGTACTCGACGATGAGGTCGCGAACCGCGACGATCGGCGTCTTCGCCTCCGGCAGGAGGCGGGCCGGCAGGCGATGCGGCATCGCCGAGAGCAGCTTGCGGGTATAGGGGTGCTGCGGCCGGGCGAGGATATCCTCGCTTTGGCCCTGCTCGACCAGGTCGCCCTGGCACATCACGACGATGCGGCTGCAATAGCGCGCGACCATGCCGAGATCATGCGAGATCAGCAGCACGGCGGTGTCGTTGGCCTGGGTCAGCTCGACCATCAGCTCCATGACGTCGCGCTGGACGACGGCGTCGAGCGCGGTGGTCGGCTCGTCCGCCAGCAGCAAGGCCGGCTTCAGTAGCATCACCGAGGCCAGCATGATGCGCTGGCGCATGCCGCCGGAGAACTGATGAGGATAGGCGGTGAGCGCCCCTTCGGGATCGCGTAAGCCCACGCGCTTGAGCATGTCGAGGATCAGCGCGCGCCGGCCAGCGGCGTCGAGCTTGCGGTGCAGCGCCAGGCCCTCGTCGAGCTGGCGCCCGATCAGCATCGAGGGATTGAGCGAGGTCATCGGCTCCTGGAAGACCATGCCGACCTTGGAGCCGCGCATCGTGCGCAGGTCCTTGGCAGACATCGCCATCACGTCCTGGCCGTCGAAGCGGATCGTGCCCCCCTCGAGCCGGACCGCCGGCGGGATGAAGCCCATCACCGCGCGGGCCGCGAGCGTTTTCCCTGAGCCGGATTCGCCGACGATGCCGACGATCTCGCCCGGGAAGACCTGGAAGGAGACGTCGTTGACGACGGTCCGGCCGGAGCCGCCGATCTTCAAGGTGAGATTGGCGACGTCGAGGAGAGGCGCTGTTTTGGTCATCGCGAGCCCCTCATCCGCGGGTCGAGCCGGTCGCGCACGGCGTCGCCGAGCAGGTTGATGCCGAGCAGGGTCAGCGAGATGCACAGGCCCGGGAAGATGCCGAGCCAGACGGCCTGGCCGATATAGGGGCGCGAGCCCGCGAGCATGTTGCCCCAGGTCGGGGCCGGCGGCGGTACGCCCAGGCCCAGGAAGGAGAGCGCGCTCTCGGCCAGCAGGACATAGCCGAACATCGAGGTCGCCAGCACGGTCAAGGGCGCGATGCAGTTCGGCAGGATGTGGCGGGCCATGGTGAAGGCCTCGGAGTTGCCCATCACCCGCGAGGCCGCGATGAACTCGCGCTCGCGCAGCGAGAGAACCGTGCCGCGCACGACACGGGCGACCGAGGGCGTATAGGCGATGCCCAGGGCTACGATGATGCCGTATTTGTTGGCGCCGACCACCGCGAGCAGGCCGAGTGCCAGCAGGATGCCGGGGAAGGCCAGCAGCGCATCGTTGAAGGCCATGATGATGCGATCGGTCCAGCCACGCATATAGCCGGAGAACAGGCCGATCAGCGTGCCCATCACGACGGCGAGCGTGACGGTGAGGATCGAGATCCAGACCGAGGTCGCCGCACCCGCCATCAGGCGCGAAAGCACGTCGCGACCGAACTCGTCAGTGCCGAGCCAGTGCAGTGCGCTGGGCGCGGCCAGCTTCTCGCGGAAGGAGAGCTTAAGCGGATCATAGGGCGTCCAAAGCGCGCCGATGCAGGCGGTCACGAGCAGGATGCCGATCAGCGTGCCGCCGACGATTGCATTGGGGGCGGGGAGTTTCATGCGGCGGGGCTTCCTGACGGTGCCGCCAGTGTTCAGGGTGCTGTCACTGCTCATTGCGCCGTCACCCTTGGATCGAAGACCGGGTAGCAGAGGTCGATGACGAGGTTCACCAGCACATAGGTGAAGGCGACGAAGAGCATGCAGCCCTGGATGACAGGATAGTCGCGGGCGAAGATCGCATCGACGAGCAGGCGCCCGAGGCCGGGGATGGTGAAGACCGTCTCGACCACCGCGATGCCGCCGAGCAGGTTACCGAGCACGAGGCCGATCAGGGTCCAGGTCGGGCCGAAGGCGTTCTTGAAGGCATGGCGCCAGAGCACCGCGCCCTCCGACAGGCCCTTGGCACGGGCATGGGTGATGTAGTCGAGCCGGAGCACCTCCAGCGTCGAGGCGCGGGCCATGCGCAGGATCACGCCGATCTCGTGCAGGAACAGCGTCATGATCGGCATGACCAGGTAGAGGATGCCGGCCCAGGGGTTCTCGGCGATCGAGACATAGCCGACGACCGGCAGCCATTCGAGTTTGAGCCCGAAGAACAGCAGCAGCAGCAGGCCAAGCCAGAAGGTCGGGATCGAGAGCAGCAGCGTCGCGGTGGCGACGAGGCCGAGATCGAGGGCTGAATCCTGCTTCCAGGCGGCGATCACGCCGGCCGGCACCGCAACGCAGCTCGCCAGCAAGACCGCGACCAGCACGATCTGGGCGGAGACCCAGAAGCGCTGCAGGATCAAGGGCAGAACCGCCTGCTGCGACGAGATCGACTGGCCGAAATCGCCACTCACGACATTGCCGATCCAGATGCCGAACTGGGCCGGCAGCGACTGGTCGAGCCCCAGCCGGGCCCTGAGATCGGCCAGGCTCGCCGGCGTCGCGAGATCCCCCAGCATCAGCTGGGCCGGATCACCCGGAATCAAACGGATCAGGACAAACACCGACACCGCAACAATCAGCAGCGTCGGTAGCGCCATGGCGATCCGCGTCAGCGCAAATCGGAACATCGAAGGCCCTCCCAAGCCTTGGAAACCGGCCCCGTCTCACGACGAAGCCGGCAATCGCCTTACTTCGCGACGCTGACTTCCCAAAGGCGCAGCTGGGACGCCCAGGGCGTCACGCCGCTCACCCGCTTGTTGTGGGCGACGATGTCGAGGTCGTTATGGGTGAAGATGGTCGGGACCTCGTTGATGAAGCGCTTGTGCAGCTCGTCGAAGATCTTCTGGCGCTCTGCGGTGTCGGTCACCACCATCGACTTCTGGATCAGGGCGAGCGCCTCCGGCTCCTCCCAGATCTTGCGCGGCTGCTTGTCCTTCGGGCCGGCAATCTGCTCGAAGCCGAGCGCGGGGTCGAAGCGGCTTGAATAGGAGAAGGACTGCATCTGGTAGTTGCCCTTGTTGTAGCGGTCCAGCTGCGTCGCCCATTCCAGCACCTCGATCTCGGCATTGATGCCGGCGGCCTGCATCATCGCCTGGGCGATGACGGCGGTGTTGAAGCTCGGCACCGAAGAACGCTTGTTGGCGAGGATCGTGATCTTCTCGCCCTTGTAGCCGGCCTTCTGGAGCAGGGCCTTGGCCACGGCCGGATCATACTTGAAGCCCTGTTTCTGGACGTCGCCGAAATATTTCGAGGTCGTATAGACCGGCGAGTTGTTGGGCTTGCCGAGGCCGTTCGAGACGTTGGCGACGAGCTCGGGGAAATCGATCGCGGCAGCAATCGCCTGCCGCAGGGCCTGGTTCTTCATGACGGGATCGCGCGTCTGGATGATCAGGCTGTGGCGGACCGGGTTCGGCGCGATGGCCAGCGTCAGGTTCGTGGCCTTCTTGAGGTCGGGCACATCCGATTCCGGCATCAGCGCCATGTCGAGCGAGCCCGCCAGCAGGCCGGCCTTCACCGTCGCCGCGTCGGGGATGACCATGAAGCGGGCTTCCTTCACCAGCGGACGCTTCGAGCCGATATAGCCGTCGCGCTTGTCGCCTTTGGGCGAGACATACTGGTCGAAGGCGAGAAGCTGGACCGACTGGGCGCGCTTCCATTCGCCGAGCATGAAGGGGCCGGTACCGATCGGCTTGTCCCAGCTGCCATCGGCCTTGACCGAGTCCTTGTGGATCACGGCGGTGCCGCCGCAATCGGCGCGGGCGAGCGAGTCGAGGAAGAGGCCGTTCGGCTCGTTGATCTCCATCACGACGGTGTCGGCATCCGGGGCCGCGATCTTCTCGACCTTGAGGCCGTTGCGGCCGTCGAAATCGGAGAGGCAGCGCCAGTCGGTCTTCGCGTCCATGTAGCGGTTCCAGCTCCACAGCACGTCGGCCGAGGTCATGGTCGCGCCGTTGTGGAACTTGACGCCCTTGCGCAGGCGGAAGGTGTAGGTCTTGCCGTCCGGCGATATCTCGACCTTCTCGGCGAGCAGCGGGCCGACCGAGCCGTCCTCGGCATAGCCGACGAGGCCTTCGACCATGTGCAGCACGACGGAATCGGTGTTGCCGTCACGGTTCACACCCGGATTGGTCGAGCGGATATCGGCGTTGAGTACGGCCGTCAGCGTCTGGGCCTGAAGGGCGCCGGCCGAGAGGGCGAGCGCGGCGGCGGAGACAAGGAGGCGCTTCATGATGGTTCCCCTGTTGTCGTTATGATCGTTCAGGCCGCCTTCCGGGCGGCGCGGATGCGTGCGAGCTCGCCGGCGAAGAAATCCTCGACGACCGGCACGACCTTGACGCCGTCATGCGGGGTGTTCGGCACGAGGTCGAAGCGGGCCGCGATGCCATGCGCGGCGAAATTGTCGCGCAGGCTCGCCAGCCGCTCTGGCCGGTTGGTGCCGGCATGGTTGGCGTCCGGCATCCAGTTGCGGCCGCCGGGCTTGTGGGTGATCTCCCAGGTCTCGAGATCGGCGGCGCCGACGACCATCTGCACCGCGACCTGCTTCATCGCGGGGATGTCGAGCTGCTGCCCGAAGAGCTCGGCGAAGTTGCGCGTGCCGACCCACCAGTCGCGGCTGGGGTCGAGCAGGGTGACCGAGCCCGGCGCGCCGATCGAGACGCCCCAGAGCTTGTTGGGCTGGAGCATCAGGAAGCGATGGGCGAAATGGCCGCCGCCGGAATAGCCGAACAGGCCGAAGCGATCGAAGGCGATGCCGTAACGCTCGGAGACCTCCTCGACGATGGCAAGCAGAACATGGTCGTAACGGAGGTTGCCCTCGCGCATGTACTTGAAGCCGTCGCGATAGCCGTCGCCCATCACGCCGATCGGGAAGAGCGGCGCCAGGATGATGCAGTTGTTCCAGCGGGCGAAGGACGAGAAGGCATCGCGATAGCCGGTGAAGCCGCGGCCGGTGCCGTGCATCGCGACGATCAGCTCGGGCTTTTCGCCGCCTTGGCCCAGGCTCGGCGGGACATAGAGGCAATAGGGGAAGCGGGGGTCGTGCTTCGACGAATAGATCGAGGTCGGCCCGTACTCGTAGAGCGCCTTGGCGCGGGCGGCCGCCTCGGTGTCGGGCTTGGCGGTCTGTTCAGCCACGGCGTTCACGGGCTCTCTCTTATGGCGAAATTATTGGCGCCAATTATGTTGCATGATATGGTTGTCTTCGCAACCAACTTCTTCCGTGTCGCGCGAATCCTGCTAGAGCATTGTTCCGCTGCATTTTCTTCACGCGAACCGGTGCCCAATCCGCTCGAAAATGCTTTAGAGAGCCTGCCATGACGTCCGAGCGGAAACGCAAGAACACCAGCACGCGGCGCGCCATGCTCGCCAACGAGATCGCGCAGGCGATTCGTCTGCGCGCGTTCAGGCCGGGCGAGTGGCTGCGCCAGATCGATCTCGAGGAGCGCTTCCAGGCGACGCGTTTCGACGTGCGCAGCGCGCTCGACGAGCTCGCCGTGCGCAAGACGATCGAGCATGTCCCGAACCGGGGCTATCGTGTCGCCGAGGTCGACCTGAAGACCTATGAGGAAATCCTCGCGACGCGCATCATCCTGGAGCGGGCCACGGCGGACGGCATCGTCGCGCAGATCGACGATGCCGCGATCGCACGGCTGGACGCGCTGGCGGCGCAGTTCTCCGCTGCGGTCACGACCGGCAGCCGGACCGAGCAGAGCGAGATCAACCGCGCCTTCCATCAATTCATGTACTCCTTTTGCGGCAATGCCGTGCTGGAGGAGATGATCTGGGGTCTGCGGGACCGCGGGCGCGGTTCGCAGATCACGGTGTGGAGTTCGCATGAACTGCTCCAGAAGAGCGATCGCGAGCATTACGAGATGATGGCGGCCCTGAAGGCGCGCGATGCAGGAGCGCTGGCGGCCCTGATCGCGACCCATATCATCAAGGGCGCGCCCGTCGGCCCGGCTCCGGTCGAGCCGGCCTGAGCGGCCGTCGTCACTTGGCGACGGAGACCTCCCAGAGACGCGGCTTGGAGGCGACCCAGGGTGCGAAGCCCTGCAGGCGCTTCGAGACGACGGCCGTATCGACCTGGTTGTAGAGGAAGATCAGCGGCGCATCGGCCAGCATCATCACATGGAGCTGGTCGAAGATCTTGCGGCGCTCGGCCTCGTCACTGACCAGCGTCGCCTTCTCGATCAGCGCATCGGCCTCGCGATTGTCCCAGACCTTGGAGGGCAATTTGTCCTTCGGACCGGAGAACTGGTTATAGCTCTGGGCGGGGTCGATGCGGGCGGAGTAGCTGAAGGACATCATCTGGTAGTTGCCCTTCGAGAAGCGGTCGAGTTGGGTCGCCCATTCCAGGATCTCGATATCGGCCTTGATGCCGGCGGCCTGCAGCATCGCCTGCGCCATGATCGCGATCGGATAGCTCGGCACGGTCGAACGCTTGTTGGCGATCAGCTTGATCGTCTCACCCTTGTAGCCGGCCTCGGCGAGCAGCTTCTTCACGCGCGCGGGATCATGCGTGTAGCGCTTCTTCTGGACCTCGTCGTAATAGGGCGAGGTGACGTAGACCGCCGAATTGTTGACCCTGCCGAGCCCGTTCGAGACGGCGCCGACGATCTCGTCCTGGTCGAGCGCCGCCATGATCGCCTGGCGCATGCGGACGTCGCCGAGCAGCGGGTCGCGGCTCTGGAGCAGGATGCCGTGCTTGGTGGCGCTTGGCGCCGTCAGTACCTGCAGGCCGCTCTTCTTCATCTCCGGCACGTCCTCGTCCGGCACGTCGGCAACGTCGAGCGCGCCCGACATCAGGCCGGCCTTGACGGTCGCGCCATCGGCGATGGCGAGGAACTTGACCTCGGCCGCCAGCGGGCGCTTGGAGCCGACATAGCCGTCGCGCTTGTCGCCGGCCGGGGAGGCATAGGCGTCAAAGTGCTTGAGCAGGACGAATTCGCCGCGGCGCCAGTCGGCAAGCTGGAACGGGCCGGTGCCGACCGGCTTGTCCCAGCTGCCGTCGGGCTTCACCGAATCCTTGTGCAGGATCGCGACCATGGCGCAGTCGGTGCGGGCCATGGTGTCGAGGAAGAGCGCGCTCGGCTTCTCCAGCTTCATGACGAAGGTCGATGCGTCGGGAGCGGTCGTTTCCGTGACCTTGAGGCCGATGCGGCCGTCGAACTCCGGCTTGCAGCGCCAGTCGGTCTTCGCGTCCATGTAGCGGTTCCAGCTCCACAGCACGTCGGCCGAGCTCATCTCGGCGCCGTTATGGAACTTCACGCCCTTGCGCAGGTGGAAGGTGTAGGTCAGACCGTCCGGCGAGACGTCGATCTTATCGGCGAGGAGCGGCGCGACGGCGCCGTTCTCGCGATAGCCGACAAGGCCCTCGACCATGTGCAGCACCACGGCATCGGTGTTGTCGTCGCGATTGACGCCCGGATTGGTCGAGCGGATGTCGGCATTCAGCGCGACATTGATGGTCTGAGCCTGCGCTGCGCCACAGAACAGTGCTAGCGCCAGCGCAGAGGCCGAAAAGCGGATCATTCCCGTTCCCTCGTTATCGTGTCGTCCGCGCATGCCCCGTGGGGCATGCCGCGTTGTCCGAGGCCGCGAAGGCGAGGTGGTGGCTTTACTGGCCGGTGCTGACTTCCCAGGCGCGGGGCAGCGAGCTCAGCGTCGAGACGTAGCCCTGGGTCTTGGCGCCCATCGCGCCGCCGACGATGCCGTTATAGAGCATCACCATCGGCACTTCGGCGATGAAGCGCTTGTGCAGTTCGTCGAAGATCTTCTGGCGCTCGGCCTTGTCGTTCACGACCATGGACTTGTCGAGCAGGGCCTGCACCTCCGGATTGTCCCAGAGCTTGCGCGGTTGCTTGTCCTTCGGGCCGGTCATCGACTCGTAGCTCAGCGCGGGGTCCATGCGGCCCGAATAGGGGAAGGCCTGCATCTGGTAGTTGCCCTTGCTGTAGCGGTCGAGCTGCGTCGCCCATTCCAGCACCTCGATCTCGATGTTGAAACCGACGGCCTGCAGCATCTGCTGGGCGACGACGGCGGCATCGAAGCTCTCGGGATAGCGCTTGTTGGCGAGCATCACGATCTTCTCGCCCTTGTAGCCGGCCTCCGCGAGGAGCTTCTTGGCGGCGGCGGGATCGTATTTCCAGCCCTGCTTCTGGACCGGGCCGTAATAGGCGGAGAGCGCCGGCACGATCGAGTTGTTGGGTGAGCCGATGCCGTCGGTCACGGCGCCGACCAGCTCCTTGGAGTCGATCGCGGCGGCCATGGCCTGGCGCAGCTTGACGTTCTGCAGCAGCGGGTCGCGGGTCTGGATGATCAGGCCGACGAGGCCCATGCTGGTGACGACCGAGGTCTTGACCTTGTCGTTCTTCTTGAGCTCGGCGATGTCGGTATTGGCGATATCCGGGACGACGTCGATATCGCCCTTCAGCAGGGCGGCCTTGGCGGTCGAGTTGTCGGGGATGACGAGGAAGCGCACTTCGTCGACCAGCGGCTTCTTGGCGCCGGTCAGGCCATCGATCTTGCCGGGCAGCGAGGCGTAGTCGGCGAAGCGGTCCAGCTTGATGTACTCGCCACGCTTCCATTCCGCGAACTTGAACGGGCCGGTGCCGATGGGCTTGTCGAAGGAGCCGTCGGCCTTGACCGAGTCCTTGTGGAGGATGCCGGTCATCGCGCAGTCGGTGCGGGCGAGCGCCGAGAGGAAGAGCGCGCTCGGCTTGTCCAGCTCGAAGACGACGGTCTTGTCGTTCGGTGCCGAGATCTTCTCGACCTTGACCTGGCCGCGGCCGTCGAACTCCGACAGGCAGCGCCAGTCGGTCTTCGGGTCCATGTAGCGGTTCCAGCTCCAGAGCACGTCGGCCGCGGTCAGCGGCGCACCGTTATGGAACTTCACGCCCTGGCGGAGGGTGAAGGTATAGCTCTTGCCGTCCGGGGAGATATCGATCTTCTCGGCCAGAAGCGGCTTCGGCAGGGCATCCTCACCATAGGCGACGAGGCCCTCGACCATCTGCACGACGACGCCGTCGGTATTGGCATCGCGGTTGACGCCCGGATTGATCGAGCGGATGTCGGCGCGCAGCTGGATCTTGAGCGTGCTCGCACCGGCGACCTGGACGAGGCCGCCGCACAGCAGCGCGGCGGCGAGGGCGGTGGTGGTGGTTGTTCGGCGCATCATGTTCCCCTGTTGTTTTTCGGTTGTGACGCGATGTCGGAGTGGGATTATTCCGCCGCTTCGGCGAGCAGCACGGGATCCTCGGTGAGGCTGTAGCGGGTGAAGACGCGGTTCTGGGCCGGCAGCGGCGCAACCTCCATGATCCCCTTGGCAGGCTGCATGATCACCATGGCGACCGTGGCCGAGAGATTGCCCTGCTCGTTCGGGCGGGCCGGGCGGCAGACCGAATAGGGCGAGAGGAAATCGTCGAAGAAGGCCTGCTTGAGATCGTCGACGGTGAGCTTGCGGCCGGCCTCGTCGAGCAGCTTGCGGACGCGCCAGTCGCGATAGAAGCTCTCCGGCACGCGCGGGATGCCGGTATCCTTGATCTTGGTCAGCGCGATCTGGCCGACCCAGTGGTTGGCGTGAACGATCATGCCGTCCTGCGGATAGAGCTGGAAAGCCTCGTCCGGGGCGCATTCGAAATCGATGCCGAAACCCTTCACGGTCGAGAGCATCATGTTGTTCGAGCAAGCCTTCGGCGTCGTCGCCACGGCCTTGATCGCGAAGGCGAGATGCTCCTGCTCCAGCACCTTGCGGCGGATCAGGGCGAGCGGCACGCCGGCCTGCGTGAAATCACGCTCGGATTCGAGATAATTGGCGGTGATCGAGATCCCGGCTGCGTTCATGCCGCAGCGGGCAAGGCCGCCGGCCTCGACGAAGGTCAGGAAATCCGGGCCGTCGTCGCGGCGCACGCGCAGCACGATCGCCGTTTCCGCGCATTCGGCCTTCCAGTCCCAGTTCTGGCCGTGGATCAATTCGCCCGAGGCACTGCGCTCCGGCAGGATGATCGCGCCGGTGCAGCCGTCGTCGAGCTCCTCCTGGGCCTCGATCGGCTTGTTCTTGACCAAGCGCGCCTTGGCGATGACCTCGGTGCGGGCATTGACCATGACGATGTCTTCGAGCGCGACGCCGGCGCCGTCGGCGATGCCGCGCATCTCCTCGATGTAATGCGCGCCGAAGGCCTCGATCTCCTTGGCAAACTCGGCGATCAGCGCCGACTTGGCCTTGGCATCGTAGCCGAGCTCGCCGAGCTGGCCGCCATAGAGCTCGATCGAGCGCTTCACACGGCCCGGCACGGCCGCGCCGTGCTGGCGGCCGCGCTCATAAGGGGTGCCGGATACATCGACGAAGGGGCAGGGCTGGACCATGGCGCATATCTTTCCGGTATGCTGACAGGAGATCGTGCTATAGTGTATTTCATCATCAACTAAAACAATCAAGGGCTTTTCCCGATGGCGGCGCCGACCCGGCTGCAACAGGAGATCGCCGAACGCATCCTGCAGCTCGTGCGCGACGATGCGCTGGCGGCCGGTGCCTGGCTCAACGAGAACGCGACGGCGAAGCGGCTCGGCGTCTCGCGCACGCCGGTGCGCGCCGCGCTGGACCATCTCGCCGAGCAGGGCGTGGTGCGCCGCCACCTCAACAAGGGCATCGAGCTGATCCAGCTGCCGGCGGCGAACGAGAGCGCCCGCCCGCCGGAGACGCTGGACCTCGCGATGGTGAGGCTGGCGCGCGAGCGCGAGAACGGCCTGCTGCCGGACGAGGTTTCGGAGCTGGAGGTGATGCGGCGCTATGAGCTCGGCCGGCCCGAGGCGCAGAAGCTGCTCGCGCGGCTGGCCGATCTCGACATGGTCGAGCGCAAGCCGGGCTATGGCTGGCGTTTCCTGCATGAGCCGCGCGACCAGCGCCTGCGCGATGAGAGCTACCGCTTCCGCCTGCTGATCGAGCCGATGGTGATGCTGGAACCGGGCTTCCAGCTCGATCCCAACTGGATCGCCGAGATGCGGGCGCGGCATGTCGAGTCGCTGCAGCGGCCCTGGCGGGAAGCCTCGAGCATCGCTTTCTACGAGATGAATGCCGATTTCCACGAGGGGCTGGCGGCGGCTACCGGCAACCGCTTCTTCCATTCGGCGATGCGGCGCCAGAACCAGCTCCGGCGCCTGTCGAACTATGACTGGGACCAGGGCATGGAGCGCGTGCGGGTGAACTGCACCGAGCATATGGCCATGCTCGACCATCTGGAGGCCGGCGAGAACGAGGTCGCCTCGGCATTGATGCGCAGCCATCTGCTGCGGGCGAGCAAGCTCAGGCGGATGAGCAAGGTGGAGGGTGCCGAAGGCTGAAGGGCCGACGGCCGGTCATCGGATAGCGGCCTTGCCGTCGCGGTGGTTGACCTCTCGGCAATTTGGACCAGCAATGGCGGCAATCCCGAATCCGACAGGTCGAGAGCCATGACTGTTCACCAGCGCCCGCAAGCCATCGATTCCGCCAAGCTCGACAAGCTGGCCGAGGTCGCCATCCGCGTCGGCCTCAATCTCCAGCCGGGGCAGGACCTGTTCCTGACCGCGCCAGTCGCGGCGCTGCCGCTGGTGCGTCGCATCGCCGAGCACGCCTACAAGGCCGGCGCCGGCATCGTCACGCCGATGCTGGCCGACGAGGAGGTGACGCTGGCGCGCTACCGTTACGCGCCGGATGCGAGCTTCGACAAGGCACCGGCCTGGCTCTACAAGGGCGTCGCCGAGGCCTTTTCCGCCAATACCGCGCGGCTCGCGATCGTCGGCGATAACCCGATGCTGCTGGCGAACGAGGACCCGGTCAAGGTCGGGCGCGCCAGCAAGGCCAATTCGCTGGCCTATCAGCCGGCGCTGGAGAAGATCGCCGGCTTCGACATCAACTGGAACATCCTGGCCTATCCGAGCGCGGCCTGGGCGAAGCAGGTCTTCCCTGATGACGCCGAGGAAGTGGCTGTCGGCAAGCTGGCGGAGGCGATCTTCTCGGCCTCGCGCATCGATCAGGCAGATCCGGTCGCGGCCTGGGCCGCGCATAACGCGGCGCTGCGGACGCGGCGCGACTGGCTGAACGGCCAGCGCTTCGCCTCGCTGCATTTCAACGGGCCGGGCACCGATCTGACCGTGGGCCTGGCGGATGGCCATGACTGGCAGGGCGGCGCCTCGCCGGCCAAGAACGGCATTGTCTGCAATCCGAACATCCCGACCGAGGAGGTCTTCACCACACCGCATGCGCGCCGGGTCGAGGGCCATGTCTCCAGCACCAAGCCGCTCTCCTATCAGGGCTCGCTGATCGACGAGATCCAGGTGCGCTTCGAGGGCGGGCGGATCGTCGAGGCCAAGGCTTCGCGGGGCGAGGCGGTGCTGAACAAGGTGCTCGATACCGACGAGGGCGCGCGCCGGCTCGGCGAAGTCGCGCTGGTGCCGCATTCCTCGCCGATCTCGAAGAGCGGCATCCTGTTCTACAACACGCTCTTCGACGAGAACGCCTCCTGCCATATCGCGCTGGGGCAGTGCTATTCGAAATGTTTCGTCGATGGTGCGGACCTGACGCCGGAGCAGATCGCGGCGCAGGGCGGCAACAAGAGCCTGATCCATATCGACTGGATGATCGGCTCCGGCGAGGTCGATATCGATGGCGTCCACGCGGACGGTCGGCGCGTGCCGGTGTTCCGCAAGGGCGAGTGGGCCTGAACGGTCTTAGCCGGCGTTCGCCCGGAGCCAATCCCCCAGTGACGGGCGGTGATGCCCGTCGCGCCCGGTCGTGGCCGGCGCTGCGACCATCGCGTTGAGCACGGCTTCCTGCGTCGCCTCGGCGGCGGCACGGAAGAGCGTGTCGATGCGGTTCTCGTTGAGCGCGCATAGTGGCACGAGGTCGTTGGGCTGGTCGTGGTCGACGGGACAGGCCGTGGTGAAGGCCACGGCGATGTCGCCGCTGCCATTGCCCCAGAAGGCGCCGAGCCGGGCAAGGCCGGCCCCGCCGCGCCGTGCGATTCGGTGAAGCTGCCGCGATTCCAACGGCACATCCGTCGCGATGACCAAGATGACTGAGCCGCGCTCGCTCTGTGGCTTCACCTCGGGCGGAACCGGGCGGCGGCCATCGGGCAGGACGAGATCGCCGGAATTGCCGAAATTGGCGAGCGCCAGCACGCCGAGCGTGTGATCGCTGTCGTCGAGGTCAAAGTGGCGCGAGGCGGTGCCTATGCCGCCCTTGAAGCCGAAGGCGCTCATGCCGGTGCCGGCGCCGGCCGCACCTTCCGCGACAGGGCCGGAAGCGGCGGCATCGAGGGCGACGAAGGCGTGGGCTTCGGTCAGCGCGCGGGCGCGGATGTCGGAGAGATAGCCGTCATTGCATTCGAGCACGACCGGATTGACCGTGCCGGTCTCACGGCCGATGTCGGGATTATCAGCGAGCGCACGCGTCACCAGCGCGTCGAAGCCGGTGCCGACGCTCAAGGTATTGCCGAGCAGGAGCGGTGTCTCGATCTGGCCGAGCTCGGCGAGCTGCATCAGCCCGGCGCTCTTGCCGAAGCCGTTGATGACATCGACCGCGGCGCGAACCTTCCGGCGGAAGAGATTGCCGTCATGGGGCAGCAGCGCCGTGAAGCCGGTGCGGAGATCGCCTTCGTTCAGGGTGAAATGACCGAGCTTGACGCCGGGCACGTCGGTGATCGCGTTGAGCGGGCCGGGCTGCAGGATGCCGCAGGTGAGGTCGAAATCGCGAAGGCGCTGGGTCATGGCGTGGTCCGGAAGGCAAGGCTGGATCAGCGCGGCAGGCTCGTGCCGAGCCCCTGCTCGCGGGCTTTCTCGACGACGAGATGGGCGAGCGCGAGATCAGCCAGCGCGACGCCGCGGAAGCAGAAGAAGGAGCGGCTCGTCGGCGCTGTCGGGTGCGGCGCGGCTGCCAGTTCCGTCATATCATGGCCGAAGGTGACGGTCGTGACCGGGTTGCCGGCCGCATCATAGGGCGCGCGCGACTGCTCCAGACTGTCGGTGGCGAGGACGTCAAAGGCGGGCAGCGTCTCGGGTATCCAACTGCGGCCGGTATCGACGGCGGCGGCGAAGGCGACGGGTTTCAGGCGCCGGGCATCGAGGAAAGGCGCCATGCCGGGGCCGCCCGGAACCATCGAAACAACGATGTCGCTTTCGGCAAGCAGTGCGTCGGCATCATCAAGCACCTGCGTTGCGAGACCGGTCGCCCGTGCGGCTTCCGCCAGCCGTTCGGCCGAGGCGCGGCTGCGGCTCATGGCCAGTGCCGTCATCAGGCCGGGATAGAGCGCGCGGAAAGCGGCGAGATGGGCATGGGCCTGTAATCCGCATCCGACGAAGCCGATGGTGCGCGGCGCGGCCGGGGCGAGGCGCGAGGCTGCTGCTGCGGTGATCGCGGCGGTGCGGATCAAGGTGATCTCGTCGCCGTCGAGGATCGCGCGCGGCATGCCCGTCGCATAGTCGTTCACGCAGATCAGCGCGCTGACGGCTGGCAGCGACGAGCCTGCCGCGACCGGCGCCATCGCCACCCATTTCACCGTGGCGATCTGCTGGGCGGAGGACGCTGCCGTCATGGCCTGGAAGCCATGGCCGGCCCCGAGCGTCAGCGCCGTCTTCGGAATGCTCCGGTTCAGTCCGGCGGCGTGGTCGCGGAAACCTTGCAGCACGGCCTCGCGCGCCTCGTCAGGCGAGATCGCCAACGCCCGGACATCGTCGCGCGAAAGATACAGCAGGCTGTCGCTCATCCGGTGATCTCCATGACGCGGGCTAAGCCCGAAGCGGCATGGAAGCCGGGATACAGCCTGGCTTGAGCGGCGTCGAGGCACTCGGCCCCGATCGCAAGGATCACCTTAGGGAAGCAAAAACGCGGTCACAGGATTGACATCTTTCTTAACTCGCGTATTTTCCCTTTTATTGCAACTATAGTTCCATTAAATGGAACTTTAAAGGTAAGCCGCAATGTCGATCCTGTCGTCGGCCGTGGATGTGCTGCGCTGCTTCTCCAGCACACGCCATGACGTGACGGTGACGGATCTGGTGACGTTACTGGGCATGCCGAAAAGCAACGCCTCGCGGCTGCTCCGGGCGATGCGCGACGAGGGGCTGCTGGAGACGGTCGGAGAGAGCAAGCGCTACCGGCCCTCGCTGCTGCTCAATCAGGTCGGCCATCTCTATCGCTTCGCCGCTTCGCTGATCGACCGTGCCGATGCCGTGGTCGGCGATATCTCGGACCGGATCGGCCATACCGGCTATGTCAGCGTCCGCCGCGGCACCGATATCGTCGCGGTCACGGCCCATCCCGGCCGCCATGCCCTGCGCGTCGTCACCTCGATCGGCGACCGCATCCCCGCCTTTGCGTCCAGCACCGGCCGCGCCCTGCTCGCCCGCCTGCCTGACGACGAGGTCCGCACACTCTATCCGGCTGGCTTCACCTCGCCCTCGGAGACCGCGCCGCGCGACATGGGCGACCTGCTCGATCGCCTGGCACAGATCCGAGAGGAGGGCTTCGCCGAATCCCGCGACGAGGCGGTGCGCGGCGTGCGCGCGCTTTCGGTCGCGGTCGGCGATCCCGCGACCGGCGACGAGGTCGCGCTCTGCCTGTCATTTCCGGCCGCGACGGTCGAGCCGGCCGAGCGCGTTGCCATCATCCGTTTGCTGGGGGAGGGCGCCGCCGGGATCGCGGCCCTGACCCATGACAGCCGCTTCTACCCCTTGAACATCTCAACTCCCTGAACCTCTCAATCGCGGAGACCGCTTCATGAGCAATCGTTGGCGTATCGGCTTCGACATCGGCGGCACCTTCACCGATTTCATCCTCTACGATTCGCAGGAGCGTTCGGTCCGGCTGCACAAGCGCCTGACCACACCGCATGATCCGTCGGAAGCGGCCCTAATCGGCCTCGGCGAACTCACCGAGATGGCCGGGATCACGCTCGCCGATGTCGGCGACATCGTCCACGGCACGACGCTGGTCACCAATGCCGTGATCGAGCGCAAGGGCTCGAAGCTCGGCCTGATCACCACCAAGGGCTTCCGCGACATCCTCGAAATGGGGACGGAGCAGCGCTACGACATCTACGACCTGTTCCTGACCTTCCCCGATCCGCTGGTCTCGCGCGAGCATCGCCTCGAAGTGGCCGAGCGCATCGACCGCGACGGCCAGGTCGTCACCGCGCTCGATGCGGAAGCCGTGCGCAAGGCGGCCCGCGAGCTGGAAGCCGCTGGTTGTGAGGCGATCGCGGTCTGCTTCCTCAACAGCTACCGCAACCCGGCCCATGAGCAGGAGGCTGGCAGAATCGTCCGCGAGACCTGCCCGGAGCTGACCGTCTCGCTGTCGAGCGAGGTCGTTGCCGAGATCTGGGAATACCAGCGCTTCGTCACCACGGCGGCGAACGCCTATGTCCAGCCGCTGATGCGGCGCTACCTGCACCGGCTGGAGCGCGAGCTGGCGGCCCGCGCCTTCACCGGCTCGCTCCGGCTGATGCATTCGGCGGGCGGCCTGGTCTCGCCCGAGACGGCCCGCACCTTCCCGATCCGCCTGCTCGAAAGCGGCCCGGCCGGCGGCGGCCTGGCCACGGCCCTGTTCGGCGAGCTCGCTGGCCATAAGGACGTAATCTCCTTCGACATGGGCGGCACCACCGCCAAGGCCTGCATGATCGAGGACGGCCGTGCCGAGATCGCGCCAATGCTCGAAGCCGGCCGCGTCAACCGCTTTGCCAAGGGCTCCGGCCTGCCGATCAAGGCGCCCGTCATCGACATGATCGAGATCGGCGCCGGCGGCGGCTCGATTGCCGCGATCGACGAGGTCGGCCTGCTCAAGGTCGGCCCGCATTCGGCCGGCTCCGATCCCGGCCCGGCCTGCTACGGCATGGGTGGCGTGAAGCCGACCGTGACCGACGCCAATCTCGTGCTCGGCTATTACGATCCCTCGTTCTTCCTGGGCGGGCGCATGTCGCTCGACCTGGAGGCGGCGCGCAAGGCCGTCTCGACCGTTGCCGCGCCGCTCGGTCTCTCGATCGAGGAAGCCGCCTGGGGCATCCACAAGGTCGTGGTCGAGAGCATGGGCGCGGCCGCCCGCGTCCATCTCGTCGAGAAGGGCAAGGACCCCCGCCATTACGCCATGGTCGGCTTCGGCGGCGCCGGTCCGGCCCATGCCGTCGACGTCGCCCGCGTGCTCGGCGTCAAGCAGGTCATCATCCCGCCGGCCTCGGGCGCTGCCTCCGCGCTCGGCTTCCTCGCCGCGCCGCTCTCCTTCGACATGGTGCGCTCGCTTCCGGTCGAGTTCTCCGAAGGCTTCGATGCCGCATCCGTCAATGCCGTGCTCCGCGATCTGGAGGTCGAGGGCCGCAAGCATCTGACCGAGGCCGGCGTGAAGCCCGGCGACGTCACGGTCGAGCGCATGGCCGATATGCGCCTCGTCGGCCAGATGCACGACATCTCCGTGCCGCTGCCGGCCGGCGCCATCGATGCGTCGAGCCTGGAGGCCATCCGCGCCGCCTTCAGCAAGGCCTATTCCGCCCGCTACACTTCGGTTTATGAGGGCGCCCGGCTGGAAGCCATCAACTTCCGCGTCCGTTGCGCCGGCCCGGTGCCGACACTCTCGCTCTCCGGAGCGGCCGGCGGCGGCGACGCCACCAACAAGATCAAGGGCAGCCGCAAGGCCTGGTTCGAGGGCGGCTGGAGCGAGGCTTCGGTCTACGACCGCTACGCCCTGCGCTCCGGCGACACCGTCAAGGGTCCGGCGATCATCGAGGAGCGTGAATCGACCACGATCGTGCCGCCCGGCGACAGCGTCAGCATCGACGACGTCCTGAACCTCATCGTCCATGTCGCCCAGCCGAACGCGGCCGAGACGACGATCACCGCCGACATGCCGCTGGCCGAGGCCGCGCGCCGGATCGAGGCCGATCCGATCTCTCTGGAGATCATGTGGAGCCGGATGATCAACGTCGTCGAGGAGATGTGGCTGACGGTCTGCCGCACCGCCTTCTCGCTGGTGATCTCGGAAGCGCAGGACTTCGCCTGCGAATTGCTCGACCCCGAAGGCGAGACGCTGGCGCATTCGCCGCGCGCCATGCCGGTGTTCAACCTGACGCTGCCGCGTGCGGTCAAGGCGCTGCTGGAGCGCTATCCGGCCGAGACGCTGAGGCCCGGCGACGTGCTCATCACCAACGATCCCTGGCTCTGCGCCGGCCATCTCTTCGACATCGCGGTGGTGACGCCGGTCTTCCTCGGCGATCGCGTCGTCGGCCTGATGGGCACGGTCGGCCATGTCTCCGATATCGGCGGCACCAAGGATTCGCTGCGGGCTCGCGAGATTTACGAGGAAGGCTTCCAGATCCCGCCGATGAAGCTCTACGAGGCCGGCCGGATCAACGAGACGCTGGTGCGCCTGCTCGGCGAGAACGTGCGCAACTCCGAGCAGGTGCTCGGCGATCTCCACTCCTTCGTCGCGGCCAATGCGATTGGCGCCGAGCGCCTGCAGTCCTTCCTGACCGATTACGGCATGCAGGATTTGAGGGCGCTCGCCCATGTCGTGCAGAGCCGCTCGGAGAAGGCGATGCGCGAGGCGATCCGCGCGCTGCCGGACGGCGTCTATCACGGCACGGTCTCGAATAATCCGCTGGGCACGCCGATGACCTATCCGCTGGCGCTGACGGTGAAGGACGACACGATCCATCTCGACTTCGCCGGCGCCCCGCCGCAGCTGGCGCAGGGCGGGCTGAACTGCACGCTCAACTACACGATGGCGCATGCGACATATCCGCTGAAATGCATGCTGACGCCGGGCGTGCGCGGCAATGCCGGCTGCTACCGCGCCTTCTCGATCGACGCGCCGAAGGGCTCGATCCTGAACTGCGACAAGCCGCTGGCGGTGAACCTGCGCACGCGCACCGGCTGGTATCTGGCGCCGAACATCTTCCGCGCCCTCTCGAAGGCGGCGCCGAAGCAGGTCCAGGCCTTCACCGGTCTGCCGGTGGCGGCGAGCGTCTATGGCCGCGACCAGGTCGGCGACACCTATTCCGACATGCTCTTCGTCGGTGGCGGCCAGGGCGGCTCGGCCCAGGGCGATGGCAAGTCCGGCCTGCTCTACCCGACTTCCGCCGCCAACACCTCGATCGAGACCTTCGAATCGCGAGTGCCGGTGCTGGTGGTCGAGAAGACCTATCTCACTGACTCGGGCGGCGCCGGCCAGCATCGCGGCGGCCTCGGCCAGCGCGTGCGTCTACGCAAGCTTGCCGATGACGGGTTGCCGACGCTGGTTTCGCTCTATCCGGAGGGGGTCAACAACCCGATTCCGGGCCTGTTCGGCGGCAAGGCCGGCGGGGGGGCGTCGGGCCGGGTGATCGACGAGCAGGGCCATGTCCTGAAGGACGTCGGCACCGGCGAGCTCGTCCAGGTCCGGCAGCCGCATGAGATCGTCGAGCTCGTGCTCGCCGGCGGTGCCGGCTACGGCCCGGCTTCCGAGCGCTCGCGGGAGGCGATTGCCCGCGACATCGCGCTCGGGCTGGTCTCACCGGATGCCGCCAAGCGCGATTACGGCGTGCAGGGAGCGCATGCCACGCAGGATGTCGGCGAGGCCAAGGCCGGCATCCTGGTTGCCTGAGCCGCAGGGATCACAACGCACGCGCCCGACAGGGGCCAATAAGGGGACTGAGGCATGACCAATCCAAACGAGGGGGTGCCTCAGAAGCATCCCAGCCTGTTCGAGCCGGCGACGCTCTTGCTCATCGCCGTGCTCTGCGTCTTCGGCGCGATCATCGGCATGCAGCTTCTGGTGTCGCTCGGCATCACCGCCAACACCTCGCTGATCGGCGCGCTCGCCGCCATGGCGCTGGCGCGCGTGCCGCTCGCGATCTTCGCGCGCTACCGCTCGATCCATGTGCAGAACCTCGCCCAGAGCGCGATCTCCTCGGCCACGTTCGGCGCCGCGAACAGCCTGCTCCTGCCGGTCGGCATTCCCTGGCTGCTTGGCCGGCCCGACCTCGTCCTGCCGATGCTGGCGGGTGCCTTCTTCGCGATGCTGCTCGACGCCTATCTGCTCTACCGGATGTTCGATTCCCGTGTCTTCCCGGCGACGGGCGCCTGGCCTCCGGGCGTCGCGGCGGCCGAGGCGATCAAGGCCGGTGACGAGGGTGGGCGCAAGGCGGTTCTGATGGGCATCGGCTTCGGCACCGGCATCGTTGCCTCCTTCGTCAAGATTCCGCTGGCCTGGATCGGCTTCGCCGGTTCGACCGCCGTCTCCGGCATCCCGATGTCGGCTTTCGGCGTCGCCTTCATCGGCAATATCTGGGCGCTGCTGATGTTCGGCATCGGCCTGCTGCTGCGCGGCTATTCCGGCCAGATCTTCAGCGGCCCGACCTTCGCCGGCATCATCCCGAAGGGCGACCTGATGGCCGCCTATATTCCGCATGGCTTCATGATCGGTGCCGGACTGGTCGCGCTGCTGCAGGTCGCGCTGCTGCTGTTCCGCCGCGGCGAGGCCAAGGCGGATGAGGTCAAGGCCGGCGTCAGCGATGCCGAGGTCAAGCGCGCGCTCGGCCTCGGCACCGTCGGCTATCTCGTCATCGCCGTATTCATTGCCGTGGTCGGCGGACTGATGAGCGACATGTCGATGGGCATGCTGATCCTATTCGTGCTCTACGCCGCCTTCGCGGCCTATGTGCATGAGTTGATCGTCGGTCTCGCGGCGATGCACTCCGGCTGGTTCCCGGCTTTCGCGGTAGCGCTGATCACGCTGATCATCGGCATGCTCCTGGGCTTTCCGATGCCGGCTCTGGCGCTGCTCGTCGGCTTCTCGGCCGCAACGGGCCCGGCCTTCGCCGATATGGGCTATGACCTGAAGGCCGGCTACCTGCTGCGCGGCAACGGCGCCAACCCCGCCTTCGAGCTCGAGGGCCGCCGCCAGCAGCTCTTCGCCGCGATGTTGGCCTTCGTCGTGGCGGGCGCGGTCGTGCTGGTCTCCTATCAGTCCTTCTTCGACCAGAACCTCGTCGCCCCCGTGAACAAGGTCTATGCGGCGACGATCAAGGCCGGCGTCGCGCCGGGCGTGGCCTGGCAGCTCTTCATCTGGGCGATTCCGGGCGCGATCCTGCAGTTCATCGGTGGACCGAAGCGGCAGATCGGCGTTCTCTTCGCCACTGGCCTCTTGATCAACTTCCCGATGGCGGGCTGGGCGGTGCTGGCCGGTATCCTCTGCCGGGTCATCTGGGAGAAGCTGCGCGGCGCGAGCGGCGAGGGTGACATGGAGGTCTTCGCCGCGGGCGTCATCGCGGGCGACGCGATCTTCTCCTTCTTCGACTCCGTCTCGAAGAATTTCTGGAAGCGCTGAACGAGACAGGCCCTGGGCGTGCGTCCCGGGGCCTTTTCATTGCGGGGGGTATCGCCATGAGCAAGCTGGGTACGCTGACCATCGGCCAGGCGCCGCGCAGCGACATCACGCCGATCCTCGACGATGTGCTGGATGCGCGTCTGCCGCGCCGCCATGCCGGGGTGCTCGACGGCTTGAGCCGTGCCGAGATCGAGCGCGGCTTCGCGGCCGAACCCGGCAAGCCGGTGTTGATCACCAAGCTGCTCGATGGCAGCGCGGTGATCATCGACCGGGCCCGGACCGAAGCAGCGGCGCAAGCCAAGCTCGCGATGCTGGAGGCCGAAGGCTGCGCGACGATCCTGATGCTCTGCACGGGGCATTTCGAGAGCCTGAGGACGCAGACAGCGCGATTGGTCGAGCCGGATCATATTCTGCCACCGACCGTGGCGGCGTTGGTGCAGGGTGCTCAGCTCGGCATCATAGTGCCGCTGGCGGAGCAGATCGCGTCGGAGGCCGGGAAATGGGCGCCACTCGGCCGCACGCCGCTCTATGCCGCCGCCTCGCCCTATGGTGGAGACGGAGCTTCCGCATCGGAGGCCGCACGCGATCTCGCCGGACGCGGGGCGCAGATTCTGCTGATGGATTGCATGGGTTTCGTCGAACGCCATCGCCGCGAGGCGAAGGAAGCCGGCCTCCCGGTGATCCTCTCCAACAGCCTGATCGCCAAGCTGGTCTCCGAGATCGTCTGACCGCGGGCATCGCTTCAACAGAAAGGCCGCCCGAAGGCGGCCTTTCGCGTTTGCAAAGGCGCAGGCCTCACTTCGGCGCGAAGACGCCGACGCTGCTCGCGGTGATGTCGAAGGAGAGCGTCGCAACCACTGCCGCGCCGCACCATTTCGAGCGGCCGCTGCCGGTCGTGATGCCGCGCGGGTCGGCCGTCAGCAGGAAGCACTCGGTCTTCGACAGCGTGGTGTCGTGATAGCGGAGATCGGCGGTGAGGTTCTTCCAGTTGTAGGACACGCCGGCATTCCAGTAGGTGTAGTCCGGCAGGTTGGTGGCCGGGACGGTCGACCAGATCGCGAGATTGGTGGTGCCGAGCCAATAATGGCCGAGCTCGCCGGAGACCGAGAGGCCCTCGAGGAAGGGCAGGTTGTACTTGGCGGTCACCGAGGCATAGGTGCCGCTCGCGCCCGTGCCGAGCCAGTCCCAGGCGTAGTAGACATTGGCGCCGAGCGTCAGGCTGTCGGCGAAGGTGTAGGACGCCTTGCCGTAGACCTCGGTGTAGTCGGTGTTCTTCGGTGTCCAGAATACGCCGGTGGCGTCGATCAGCTGCTTCTCGCTGGGGTAATAGTACTGCATCACGCCGAGGTCGAAGGCGAGGTCGCCGAATTTCGGGCGGATACCGCCATAGAAGTCGATCTCGGCATCCGGCCGCGTCGCGAGGTCGACGCTGGCACCGTAGACGCCGACATAGAACAGGTTGTTGTAGATCTGCAGCTCGGCGCCGCCGCCGATGCCGGGCTTGCGGTCGGTCTGCGAGATGCCGCGGAAATTGTAGTCGGTCTGGGCCTTCACGTTGACGGCGATGTCGAACCAGGTGATCGCCGGGACGACCGGGGCCGGCGGCGCGCCCTTCTTGCTCGGCAGGTCGGAGGCCTGGGCGCCACTGACGCCAGCCGCCAGGGCAAGGCCCAGAATCGAGGAACGGAAGAGATCAGGCATCTGCAAAAACCCCTCGCCGCGCAGTGATCGCGCTGTCACGCCATCAAGCGGGTGAGGCCGGATTTCCGGCAAGGCAAGCTTTTGGGCTGATCGCACAGCAGAAAAGCAAAGGCCCCCGAAACGGGGGCCTTCGCGCCTGCAAAAAAGGCAGCCGGGATTATCTGGTCAGATGCGACAATTTTGTCACGGCCAAACCGGCGCCATCCGGGTGCTTCAGCGCTGGACCGGCTGGCTGGCATAGGCCGCCGTCGACTGGTCGAGGCTGGAGGTCCTGAGGCCGGTGGCGCGGCGCGGCGGCAGCGGAGCGCTGGTGCTCGTCGGCTGGGCCGGAACCACCGAGACCACGGGAGCCGAAGCGGTGGTCATGCCCTGGTCGGCGGTGCCGCCGAAGGTCGGCATGAAGCTGAGCGCACGCTGCAGGAAGGGCTTGTCCTCGGCCGGGGCGACTGGGACGACCGGGGTCGAGGAGGCGCTTGCCAGAACCGGCGCCTGCTGGGCATTGCCCGGAGCGACCTTGGCGAGCTGCGTGGTGGCCGGCGCCACGGCCGGGCGCGGTGCGGCGGCGGGCTTGGCTTCCACCGGCTTGGCGGGCTCCTCGATGGGTGCGGCGGCGACCGCTGCAAGAACGGCGTCGTTATCGGCGGAGGCGGCGCGCACGGTCGTCTTGGTCTTGCCGGCGTTGTCGAGCACGACGACGCGCGGGCCAAGGGCCAGGGCATCCTCGCGGCTGATGCCGACATCCTTCGATGCCCAGGAGGCGGAGCGGTTCAGTGCGTCGGAGCCGTTGGAGGCGAGCGCGCGCTTGAAGGAAGTGTGCTGGTCGCCGTCGTCATAGATCAGCTTGATCGCGGGCGTGCCCTTAGCGACGAGCGAGGCGACCTGGACCTCGTCCTCGCGGCGCTTCTCGGCGACGGCGGCGGGAGCCTGGCCGCCATTGAAGACATAGCGGCCGCCGGCGACCGACACGGCGGGCTCGTCCTTCGTCACCTCGAAATAGTCGGAGCCTTCCTTCAGGTTCTTCCAGAAGGCGATATTGGGGTCGAGCCGGTGCTTGGCGAGGTTCTGCGCCGTCATCCGGAAGGGATAGGCCTGCATCTGCACGGCGCGCTGGCCGGCATTCTGGGCCTCGCGCACCAGCGCATAGATCTCGCCGATCTGGTCGTCCGTCATCGAATAGCAACCGGCCGAGGAGCAGGCGCCATGCACCATCAGATGAGCGCCGGTGCGGCCATAGGAGCGGTCATAGGCGTTGGGATAGCCCATGTTGAACGAGACGTAATAGGACGAATTCGGGTTCATCTGCTGCGGCGCGATGGCATAGAAGCCCTCCGGCGCCATGCGATCGCCCTCGCGCAGCTTCGGGCCGAGCTGGCCGGACCAGCGGCACATCGGATAGGTCTTCAGCAGTGCGTATTGCCCGTCGGCCTTGCGCTTCCAGACCTCGAGCTCCGATTCCTTCTTGAAGGATCGGATGATGATCGGCTGGTCCTTGCTCATGCCCTTTTCGGACATGAGGGCATAGGTCGCGCTCGGAATCGGGATGTTGTGACGGGCGGAGCCGCGATAACGATCATCCTCGCAGGCAGCCAGCGTCAATGCAACAAAAGCCACGAGCGCGAGTTGCTTGAATGCCACGTCGTCAATCCCATCGAACGGCAGGCCGGGGCGCGACCTGTGACTTCGCAAGACGGCCAAATTGTGCCCGTCGACTCGTTGTAGATGCGTTAGCCTTGAGGGTTCCTTACCATAGGCTTCCCGAGTCTGGCCACATGGTCAACGCGGGGTAAAGAAACCTTGCCTTCGCGGGTGCGAGATATCTCGCCCCCGGAGATTGCTCAGAGATTGCGGCCGATCGCGAGGAACTTGTCGGCGCGCTTGTTGACGATGTCATCGGCACTGAGGCCGGCAAGATCGGCGAGCGCTGCGGAAATGGCATCGCCCGCGCGGTTGATCGCGGCCTGTCCGTCGCGATGGGCGCCGCCGGTCGGCTCCTGCACGATCCGGTCGATGATGCCGAATTTCAGCAGATCCTGCGCCGTGATCTTCATGCCGGTCGCGGCGTCCTGCGCGCGCGCCGTGTCGCGCCAGAGGATCGAGGCCGCGCCTTCCGGAGAGATCACCGAATAGATCGCATGTTCCATCATCAGCACGCGGCTGGCGGCGGCGATCGCGATCGCGCCACCGGAACCGCCCTCGCCGATGACGAGCGCGACGCTCGGCGTGCGCAGGCCGAGCCAGGCCTCGGTCGAGCGGGCGATGGCCTCGGCCTGGCCTCGCTCCTCCGCCTCGATGCCGGGATAGGCACCGGCGGTGTCGACGAAGCTCAGGACGGGCAGGCCGAAGCGGTCGGCGAGCTCGGTCAGGCGCACGGCCTTGCGATAACCCTCGGGCTTGGGCATGCCGAAATTGTGCCGGATGCGGGTTTCGGTCGAGTCGCCCTTCTCCTGGCCGATGACGCAGACGGGCTCGCCGCGGAAGCGGCCGAAGCCGCCGACGATGGCCTCGTCCTCGCCGAAGGCGCGGTCGCCGGCCAGCGGGGTGAACTCGGTGATCAGCCCTGCGCAGTAATCCTTGAAATGCGGGCGCTGCGGATGGCGCGCCACCAGCGTCTTCTGCCAGGGCGTCAGCGCGGCATAGAGTTCCTTCAGCGCCTGGCTGGCGCGAGCGTCGAGCTTGCCGATCTCCTCCGACAGGGAGATGCCGTCGCCGCGTGCCTCCAAGGCCCGCAGCTCGTCCGCCTTCGCTTCCAGCTCGGCGACCGGTTTCTCGAAATCCAGATAGCTACGCATCGTGATCCAGTTCAGATTCCGCGCCAGAAGCGGGCGGAGCGGCGGTTTGCAGTGAAACCGGGCTTGAAAAGCGGCGGACCTTGGCCGCGCCCCGGCGAAATTGTCAACCCGTTCGTGGCTTCTCAGGCGGGTTTGCCGCACGCGGCGTGGGTGAAGGTTGCGGCAGCAGGACGGGTCTCAGCGCGAAGCTGCGCCGTGTCGCGCGCAGGGGCGCGCGCCGGTAGAACTGCTTGGTGGCGTCAATGATATGGACGCCGGCGAAGGGCAGGGAGAGCCCCGCGCCGATCTGCTCCCAGGCCAGCGCCGAGCGCATCAGCAGCCGTCTTTGCAGCGGCGGGACATAGAGCGCCTCGGTCCAATGCTCGGGCGAGAACTCGGCGCCGCGCATCAGCGCGGAGAGCTGCCGGCGGCTGAACGGGCGGCCCTGGCCGAAGGGCGTGCCGTCCATCCGGGCCCAGAGCCCGCGCCGGTTCGGCACGACCAGGATCATCCGCCCGCCGGGATTGAGCACGCGCGAAACCTCTTCCAGCAGGTCGTCCGGACTCTCCGTCTCCTCCAGCGCATGGACCAGCACGACCCGGTCGATCGACGCGGTCGGCAAGGGCAGGAGCGTCGGCTCGACCAGCGCGGAGGCCGAGAGGCCGGGCGATGGCCAGTTCACCACGCCTTGCGCCGCCGGCATGAAAGCGATGGTCCGCTCGGCCTGCATGCCGAGCACGGAGAGATAAGGTGTCGCGTAACCCAGGCCGAGCAGGCGCTGGCGCGAACAATCCGGCCAGAAACGCAGCATCGCCCGGCCGATGAAGCGCCGGGCCACATGGCCGAGCGGGCTTGCATAGAAGGCGCGCAGGTCGACGACGTCGAGAGGCATGGCGCCTGAGATGGAACGCGCAAGGCCTGAACGCAAGGGCTGCCCTGCGGCGATGCCGGGTTGATCGGCGGCCGGGCATGGCCCATGCAGAGGATGTGACCGCCCGCCGTTCCGCCGGGCCGACCCTGCCGGAGGAAGCCATGCCGCTCGACCTTCACGTCTTCCGTACGCTCAACGACAATGCGGGCGCGTTGCTCCATGATCCCGCCAGCGGCGCCTGCGCCGCCATCGACGTGCCCGATGCCGGCGAGACGCTCGCCGCCGCCAGGGCGAAAGGCTGGACGATCAGCGACATCTTCATCACCCATGCCCATCACGACCACACGCAAGGCGTGGCCGAGGTGAAGCAGACGACTGGCGCCCATGTCGTCGGGCCGGTCGATGCGCGCACCAGCGCGCCGCTCGACCGGGTCCTGGGCGAGGGCGATACCGTCAGCTTCGGCGGCGAGAGCTTCGAGATCTGGCATACGCCCGGCCATTCCGACGGACATCTCAGCTTCGTCGGGCGCGGCGCCAAGCTCGCGCTGGTCGGCGACGTCGTCTTCGTGATGGGCTGTGGGCGCGTCCAGCCCGGCCAGATGGAGCGGATGTGGACCTCGCTCTCGCGCCTGATGGCGCTGCCGGGCGATGTCCGCCTGCTCGGCGGCCATGACTATACCCTGTCCAACGCCCGCTTCGCCCGATCGGTCGATTCCGCCAACGAGGCGCTCAAGGCGCGTTTCACTGATGCCGAGACGGCCAAGGCCGAGGGCCGGTTCTGGGCGCTGACGACGATCGCTGAGGAAAAGGCGACCAACCCCTTCTTCCGGGCGACCGAGCCGGCGCTGGCGAAGGCGGTCGGGCTGGCAGGTGCCGCGCCGGGCGAGGTTTTCGCGGCGCTTCGCGAAGCCAAGAACCGGTTCTGACCATGACGATGCGGCTGGACGGGCTGACGGCGGCGGAGGTGATCCGCCTGCTCGACCTCAAGCCCCATCCGGAGGGCGGCCATTATCGCGAGACGTTTCGCGACGGAGCCGGGCCCGAGGGGCGCGGCTTCTCGACCGCGATCTACTATCTGCTCGATACCGGCGAGACCTCGGAATGGCACCGCGTCGATGCCGCCGAGGTCTGGCATCATTATGCCGGGGCGCCATTGGTGATCACGGTCTCGCCGAACGGGCACGATGCCTCGGCGCATCATCTCGGCACCGAGCTTGCAGCCGGTCAGCGCCCGCAATTCGTGGTGCCGGCCGGCTGGTGGCAGAGCGCGACCTCGCTCGGCGCCTGGACGCTGGTCGGCTGCACGGTCGCACCGGGTTTCGAGTTCAAGGGCTTCGAGATGGCGCCGCCGGGCTGGCGGCCGACACCGCGCAAGCCGTCCGGGGGATAGGATGCTGACGAAGACGGACGATAGCGAACTCGTGCTCGGCTGCGAGCGGCGCATCATCAATGCCTGGCCGGCTCTCTCGACGCTGATCGTCGGCGACTGGGTGCTGCGCTTCGCCAATGGCTATTCGGGCCGGGCGAATTCGGCGACGCCGCTGAGCTTTGGCGCCGAGCTCGACGCCACCATGCTAGACCTGATCGAGGAGCTCTATCGCGCCGACGGGCTTACTCCCGCGATCCGCCTGACGCCACTGGTGGCGGAGGCGACGCGGGCGGCGGTGCTGGAGCGCGGCTACCGGGTCAAGGACAAATCCTTCGGCCAGATCGCGCCGCTTGCCGGTTTCACGGCGTCCGAAGAGGCGGAACTGCAGATCGAGGCGCGGCCGAGCCTGGAATGGACGGCCGGCGTCGCCGCGCTCCAGAGCGGCAACAAGACCCATGTCGGCAATCTCGCAGCGATCATCGAGAAGGTTCGGCTGCCGGCCGCCTTCGCGACATGGCTGGTCGAGGGTGAGGCGGTCGCCTTCGGCATGAGCGTCGCCGAGCTTGGCATGGCCGAGATCGGCCTGATCTGCGTCCATCCCGACCATCGCGGCCACGGCTATGGCCGCAAGATCGTCCGCAGCCTGATGGGTTGGGCCGCGGCGATGGGCTGCGATAACGCCTATCTGCAGGTCGAGCAGAGCAACGCCGTCGCGATCAGCCTCTATGGCAGCCTCGGCTTCCGGCAGCTCTATGCCTACGAGACACGCATTCTCGACTGAGGCGTTTCAGCGCGTCAGCAGCGCCGTGCCGTAGAGGCCGATCGCGAAGAGGGTGTGGCTGACGAAATTGAGCAGGCGGATCTGGTTCGCGTTCGGCTTCTTCGAGGCGGCTATGCCTATGCCCATGCCGGGTTGCAGGATGAACCAGCCGCAGCCGATCGTCGCCCAGCCGACGATGAGCGCCGGCAGGAAGGTCGGGTTACGCGCCCAGCCGGCGCCGGCGATCGCCAGCACGATGCCGGCGAAGGCGATGCCGACGAGGTAATGACAGATCCAGCCGATCGCGAGCTCGCCGGGGACGGGCTCTGACTTCGCGATATCCTCATGCCAGACGCGGCCGCGCGGCAGATGGGCGAACCAGCGCCCCGGCATTGCCCAGTTCGGCTTGGGGAAGCCGAACAGGCGCAGGACCTGAGCCCAGATATCGGTAAGCGCGGTCGCGCCGACGCCGATGACGACCATCCGCAAGATCAGATCCGACACGTTCCATCCCCCCGGGCCGCATCGGTGCGGCTCGTATCTGTTGGAGCGGCGATCGCGGCAGCGGTCAACCGCCGGGGCGAGCCGGCTGCGCGCGGGCGGGCTGCATGCGGCGCATCGCCCCGGCCGGGGAACCCCTGCAGGCTCCAGCGGGTTGCCTCCGCTGATCCGCATCGACCGAGGGGGAAGGACATGGCCACGGCGACCGCCGAGACGTCACGCAATGCGGCCAAGGCCGCGACCGGGCCGCATGGTGCCGCCGAGCTGCCTTCGGTCGTGGTGACCAGCTACAATCTGGAGGTCCGCGATGATGACGGCTTCGTCGGCGACAAGGCGAGCCGCGGTGCCTTCATGGAGCATCTCGATGCGCTGCGCAGCCATCTCAAGCGCAATGGCGACGATCCGCTCGAGGGCAAGACCGCCGAGATCAGCAAGAAGGAGCTCGACTCGCTGCTTCAGGGCGGGGACGCGAGAGAAGCCGCGTTGGTGCTCAGCGCCATCGAGGGCTTCGCGCAGTCGCTTGCCTTCGTCATCCGTCGTTTCACGAGGCTGAAGAGCTGGGCGGAGATCGAGCGCATCGTCGTGGGCGGGGGCTTTCGCGAGAGCCGGGTCGGCGAACTCGCCATCGCGCGCGCCGCCATCATCCTGCGGACCGACGGGCGCGACCTGGACCTGGTGCCGGTCAGCCATCACCCCGACGAAGCCGGGCTGGTCGGCAGCGCCCATCTCGCGCCGAAATGGATCTTCGAGGCCTATGACAGCCTCGTCGCAGTCGATATCGGCGGCTCGAACATCCGTGCCGGCATCGTCGAGCTCCGGCAGAAGAAGGCCCCGGATCTCAGCAAGGCGCGGGTCTGGAAATCCGAACTCTGGCGCCACGCCGAGGAGGAGCCGAGCCGCGATGAGGCAATCAAGCGGCTAGGCCGTATGCTGCGCGAGCAGATCGCCAACGCGGAGAAGGCGGGCTTGCGGGTCGCGCCCTTCATCGGCATCGGCTGTCCCGGATTGATCGAGCCCGACGGCGCGATCGATCGCGGCGCGCAGAACCTGCCCGGCAACTGGGAGAGCAGCCGCTTCAACCTCGTCGACAGCATCCGCGCCCTCGTGCCGGAGATCGGCGAGCACGAGACCGAGGTCGTGATGCACAACGACGCCGTGATCCAGGGCCTGAGCGAGATGCCGGGGATGCAGGATGTCGAGAGCTGGGCGGTGCTGACGATCGGCACCGGCCTCGGCAATGCGAGCTACCGCAACCGCGCCAAGGGCGGGCGCAAGCGGCGCGACTGAGCGGCGCGCGGGCGAAACTGGCGCCTCTGCCATCTTCAGGTCGTGTTTTGCAGGGATGAGGCGGCGGGGCCCGTCTCCCCGCCCTGTTCCAATCCGCGAGCCCGGGAGCCCTTCGTGCCGGTCGAACTCCGCTCTTCATCTTGCCTTGCGCGCATGGCTGTGCCGAGGGTCGAGCCGGAGCCGAATCATCTGGACGGGCAGGACCGCATCACCATGGCAGCGCGCAGGACGCGAGCGTCGTTTTCGAGCCTGCAAGGCTTCCTGGCGGCTTGCCTGCTCCTCGTCGTCATGGCTTTGGCCACCTCGGCGCCGGCTTTTGCCCAGGCGGCAGCCGAGCCGGGCAGCCTGCGCGCCCGGCTGGACAGCGTCCGCGCCGATCTCGCCCAGATCGAGACGACGCTGGCCTCGCCCAACCCGACCGACGCCGAATTGCAGCGGCAGCGCCTGCGCCTGCAGCCCTCGCTCGACCAGTTGCGCCTGATCATCGACGAGCAGACGCCCCGCGTCGATCAGGCCAAGCTCAGGCTCGACCAACTCGGCCCCAAGCCCGAGGCCAGCGCCCCGGCTGAAAGCGCCGAGATCGCGCGTGATCGCGAGGCACGGGCCAAGGCCTTCGCGGAGGCCGACGAGACGCTGAAGCTCGCCAAGGCCTCGCTGCTCCAGGCCGAGCAATTGCAGAGCAGCATCGGCGACAAGCGCCGGGACATCTTTGCCAAGCAGCTGTTCGCGGCCGGCCCCTCCGTGGCGAACCCGGAGGTCTGGAGCAATGCGGTCGCGACCGCCCCGGAAGACCTGCGCGCTTCCGGCCATGTCTTCGGCGGCTGGCTGGAGGGCGTCAGGGACGCCTTCTCCGGCACGCGCGGCACGGTCGTCGGCTTCGCCTTCATGGGCGCGATTCTGCTCTATTGGGCGCGGGCGCGCTATCTGCCGCGCTTCAAGGCGCGTTTCAGCAACACACAGGATACCGGCAACCTGCACTGCCTCTATATCGCGCTCGCCCATATCGTGGCAGGCGCGGCGCCGCCGGTGCTGGCGAGCTGGCTGATCTACAAGGCCCTGAACACGACGGGCCTGCTGCCGCCGCGCATCCAGCCGGTAATCTGGGCCGTCGTCGTCGGCCTCGCCTTCTTCGCCTTCGTGCAGGCGCTGGCCGATGCGCTCTTCGCGCCGTCGAGCCCGCAGCGTCGTCTCGTCAAGGTGATGGATACGACGGCGCGCAGTGTCGTCTGGATCGCGAGCTCGCTCGCGGCGGTGATGTCGGTCGGCAAGGTGTTCGAGGCCTGGTTGCAGGCGATCGCCGCCGGCCTCGCCATCTCGATCATCGTGAAGGCGTTCTTCGCCATCCTGTTCGCGCTCGCCCTGATCGCAGGGCTCTACCAGATCCGCGACGACGACGAGGTCGAGCAGGAGGCCTGTCTCGGCCCTTATGTTCCGGTCGATGGCGCGAGCCTGGGACCGGTGCGCATCCTCGGCTGGATCATCGGCTTCGGCATCATCACGTCGACGCTCTTCGGCTATGTCGTCTTCGCCGCCTTCCTGGCCGAGCAGGCGCTCTGGGTCGGCATCGTCGCCTGCCTGTTCCTGCTGGTCTTCCAGTTCATCGATCTCGGCTTCCCCCGGCTCTTCGGCGGCAAGGGGCGTTTCGCGCTGACGCTGAAGGCGGGCATGGGCCTGCGCGCCGCCACGCTCGACAAGATCTCGGTCATCGGCGTCGGCATGCTGAAGCTCCTTCTGATCGCGGTGACGGTTTTGCTCGTGCTGGCGCCCTGGGGGCTGGAATCGAGCGATTTCCTCGTGTCACTGCGCGCCGCCTTCTTCGGCTTCCAGGTCGGCGGCGTCACCGTTTCGCTCTCGACCATTGTCGTCGGTGCGATCGTCTTCGCGATGGGCATCGGCGCGACGCGGGCGATGCAGCGCTGGCTCGAGAACCAGTTCCTGCCGACGACCACGCTCGATCCCGGCCTGCGCAACTCGATCACCACTGCGGCCGGCTATATCGGCTATATCGCGGCGGCGGCGATCACGGTCTCGGCGGTGGGCCTGAGCCTGGAGCGCCTGACGCTGGTGGCCTCGGCTCTGTCCGTCGGCATCGGTTTCGGCCTGCAATCGGTGGTGTCGAACTTCGTCTCGGGCCTGATCCTGCTCTGGGAGCGGCCGATCCGGGTCGGCGATCAGGTGCTGGTCGGCGACATCGAAGGCATCGTCAAGCGCATCAACGTGCGCTCGACGGAGATCGCGACCTTCGACCGGGCGACCGTGATCGTGCCGAACTCGAACCTGATCTCCGGCGTGGTGCGCAACCGCGTCCGCAACGACCGGACCGGGCGCGTGCTGATCGCGCTCACCGTGCCGCGCAGCCTCGATGCCGGTGAGGTCCGGGCGATGCTGTCCGAGGTCGCCTCGAACCATGGCGATGTCATGCAAAAGCCGCCGCCGGCGGTGATGTTCAAGAAGCTCGGCACCACGACGATGGATTTCGAGCTCGTCTGCGTGGTCGGCGACGTCGAGATCACCGGCCGGGTCAACAGCGACCTGAACTTCGCGATCCACAAGCGCCTCGCCGAGATGGAGCCGGCTGCCGCCGTGCCCGAATTGATGGTGCGCGGGCTGGAAGGCGTCGAGCATTCGCTTGGTAGCATCGCCGAGGCCGTCGGGCAGCGAGAGATTGCGCGCAGCCGCGTCAAGCGCGAAGCGCCGAAGCCAGTGGCGGCCGCTCCGGCGCGCCGTTCGCGCAAGCCGGTTGCGGCGGAGGAGCCCGAAGAGGAGGAAGCCGAGGCCAGCAAGCCCGCTCCCGCCCCGGCGCCCGAGCCCGCCAAGGACGACAGCAAGGAATGATCGGATGCCCAGCCTTTTCCGCCGTGCCGCAACTTCGCGCGCGATGACCTGCCCGGCCGCGCTTGCCGGCGCCCTTGCGCTTCTTGGCGTTGCCGGTTGCGCCGAGCCGCAGCGGCAGGGCCAGCCGGCCTTCTATCGCGATCTCGGCTCCGCCTCGGCACAGGTCGACACGGAGCAGGCGCGGGCGATGATCTCGGCCTACCGGCTCAATGCCGGGCTCGGGCCGCTCGTGCTCGATCCCGCGCTGGTCGAGGCGGCCAAACGCGAAGCGACCGCCATGGCCGGCTCCGACAAGCCTGCTCAGGCCGACGCGGTCAAGGCGCGCCTCGCCCGCGAGGGGCAACCGGGGGCGGAAGCCAATCTCTCGGCCGGCTATCGCCGCCTGGCCGAGGCCTTCTCGGGCTGGCGGGATTCGCCGCAGCATGATCGCGTCATGAAGGATGCGAAGGCCAAGCGCATGGGCATCGCCACGGCCTATGCGCCCGGCTCGAAGTATCAGGTCTACTGGGCTCTGATCGTCGCGCCCTGACAAGCGCAAGCGAGATCGCGCCGACCGGCTCCGTCGCCGAAAGACGATCAGCGTCATCGCAATCAATGGTTGTATATTTACAGTTATGCAACCATATGCAACCTATTCTTGTATCCTGTCCGAGCGTTCCCGTCACGGGATTGTGCTGGAGGGGTGCCGATGTCACGCCGTCCGCTTGCGTTTGCTCTTGTCGCGATTGCCGCCGCTCTTCCCGGGATGGCCAGGGCCCAGTCGGGCGGCCTGATCGATGTCTGCACTGGGTTGGGCGTCGATCTCCCGGTGCTCCAGCCGGTCACCAACGCAGCCTCGGGGCTGCTCGGCGGCCTGCTCGATCCCGTGCTGAACGGCATCATCGGGGAGGTGAACCTCAACCTGCGGGACACGCTGAGCGGCCGGAATATCGGTCTCAGCATCCGCGACCAGAACGGCAACCTCGTCACCTTGCCGGGGAACTGCAAGCTCAAGGCGGACAGCGTCACGGTCGAGGGGCCGGGCGGCATCGCCATCGGCGGCGGCGAGATCAGCGGGCTCGGCAGCACGGCGAGCCCCAAGGCAAGCGCAGCTGACCCGAATGCCATCGCCTTCGGCCATGGCGCCATGACATCCGGCGCTGCCACGGGGGCGATCGCGATCGGCCTGCGCGGGGCTGTTACGGCGGCGGACGGGGTCGCGATCGGGCGCGACAGTGCAGTCTCGGCCGCGGGCGGCATCGCGTTGGGCGCGGGTTCGGTTGCGCTGCGGGGCGGGCTGGCAGGGGCGGCGGAGGCTTTCAGCGGAACGGCGGTGGCCTCGACGCAAGGCGCGCTTTCGATCGGCTCTGCCGGCAACGAGCGTCAGATCACCCATGTCGCGGGGGGCACGCAGGATACCGACGCGGTCAACCTGCGCCAGTTGCGATCGGTCGCCAACAGCTCGGCTTCGGCTCTGGGAGGCGGGGCAGGCTTCGACGCCAACGGCAGCTTCACCGGACCACGCTATGCCCTGCGCAGCGGCATCTACACGAATGTCGGAGCGGCGCTCACCGCGCTCGACCAGCGCATCGACGATGTCGCGGCCTTTGCGCGGGAGGGTCGGCGTGAGGCGCGGCAGGGCGTCGCGGCGGCGATGGCCATGACGGCCGCAACCATGCCGTCCCAGCCCGGCAGGACGAGCTGGAGCGGCAATACCGCGACCTACAAGGGCGAATGGGCGGCCGGCTTCGCCGTGGCGCATCGGCTCGACGTGGCTTTTCCCGTCGCGATCAATGCCGGTGTCAGCCTGGCCAGCAACAGTTTCGGCGGAGCCCGCTTCGGCCTGAGCGGCGAGTTCTGAAGGGGGGTGCTCGCGATCTTGCGCCAGCAATCGGAAGGCTCCCGTCAGATCCTGTCAGCGGCGGCGCGTTCGGCCCCTTAACCGAAGCCCTCGGCGCGACTAGCTTGCGCTCATGCCTCCGCGTCCACGCAAGCCGATCTCCGTCACCGCCGAACATGCCCGCCGCATCTGGCTTCAGGCCCAGCGGCTGGACCGGCGTGATCCTTTCGGCGCGGGCCCCGAAGCGGCGCGGGCCGCGATCGAGCATCTCGGCTATGTCCAGATCGACACGATCAACGTGATCGAGCGCTGTCATCACCATATCCTCTATGCCCGCATCCCGGCCTATCGCCGGGCCGACCTCGCCCACCTGCAATCGGTCGGGAAGAGCGTCTTCGAATATTGGACGCATGCGCTGGCTTACGTTCCATCCCGCGACATCCGCTATTTCCTGCCGGCGATGAAGGCGCATCGCGAGGAGCCGAAGCGCTGGTCGGCAGTCGGTGCCCGCGAGGAGACGCGCAAGCTGCTCCGCCGCATCCGCAAGGACGGAGCGCTGTCGATCCGCGACATCGAGGAAGAGCTGATCGAGAAGGCGCATCTCTGGGCGAGCAAGAAGCCGTCCAAGGGCTTGCTGGAGCGGGCCTTTTACGATGGTGAGCTGGCGATCTCGGCGCGTGCCGGCATGGTCAAGACCTATGAACTCTTCGACCGGCACTTCCAGTGGGAGAAGAAGCCGGTGCCGGCGAGCGAGCGGCAGATCACCGCCTATCTGCTCGACAGGGCGCTGACCGCGCAGGGGCTGGTCAGCCTCGATTCGATCTGCCATCTCGACGCGCCCTCGAAGAAGGCCGTGTCCGAGCTGATCGCCGCCCGCGTCAAGCGCAAGGAGTTGGTTCCGGTCGCCGTCGAGGGCGCCGGCAAGACGCAGCACTGGGCCTCACCCGCCGTGCTGGAGCCGCTCGCCGCACCGGATGAGACGCTGATCCATATCCTCTCGCCTTTCGACCCGCTGATGATCCAGCGCAAGCGGGCCAAGCTCTTCCTCGACTATGCCCATGTCTTCGAGGCCTATCTGCCGAAGGAGAAGCGGGTCTACGGCTATTTCGGCCTGCCGGTGCTGGCTGGCGAGCGCGTCGTCGCGGTGCTCGACCTCAAGACCGACCGGGCGGCCGGCAAGCTCCTGATGCAGCAATGGACCTGGCTGGAGGGCTGCGAGACGCCGGAGCTGAAGCTGGCGATCGAGGAGGAGCTGCAGCGCTTCGAGCGCTTCCAGCTCGCGCTCGACGAGGGGCAGGCTGCGGCGTTCGCCCTGGAGCAGGCGATCACGCTCCCAGAAGGTCGATCAGCGGCGGAATGAGCGGCTCGTCGGCGGGCGGCATGGCGAGATCGCGCAATTTACCGGGGCGGACCCATTTCAGCGCCTGGCCCTCGCGGGACATCGCGGTGCCCTGCCAGCGCCGGCAGATATAGAGCGGCATCAGCAGGTGGAACTCGGGATAGGCGTAGCTCGCGAAGGTGAGCGGCGCGAGGCAGTCCTCCTTCACGGTGATGCCGAGTTCCTCGGACAGCTCGCGGATCAGCGCGGGCTCCGGCCGCTCGCCGGCCTCGAGCTTGCCCCCGGGGAATTCCCACAGGCCGGCCAGTGCCTTGCCTTCCGGGCGCTGCGTGACGAGGACGCGGTTGTCGGCATCGATCAGGGCGCAGGCGACGACGAGGAGCAGCTTCACAGGGGAACTCAGTTGCCGGAGAGGATGACCTGGACGGGCTCGGTCTCCTTGCCCGTCAGCGTGACGCTGTCATAGACCGAGCCGCCCTCGCGGGTGAAGGCGGTTTCCTCGCCCCAGATCACCTGCGTCGTCAGGAAATAGCTGCCGGGGGCGACCTTCTCGAAGGCGAAGCGGCCATTGGCTTCGGCCTTTGTCGTGCGGGTGTATTCGGAATAGGCGGGGTCGGCGTTGTCGTCGCGCGGATAGGCGCTGTGAGGAACGTATTTGGCCTTGCCGTAGAAATTGGCGAAGCGCTCGCGCGCGAACGCGGTATCGGGAATGAGGCGGACGACCTGTCCGGCGGCATTGACGACCACGCCACTCGGCTTGGTGCGGAAGGCATGGCCGGTGATGACGCCCGTGCCAGTCTTCTTGATGAAGGCCGCTTCCTCCGTGGAGAAGGCGACGGTCGCGGGCTTGCGCTCGACGCAGCCCGTCATGATGCCGGCGGCCAATACGGCTGCCGCGACAACCCCGATCCTCATGCAGCCCCCACCCGACGCGGCGCCATCGTCACGAGGAAGACGCCGATCAGGATGATGCAGCCGGCGGCGATCTGCCGCAACTCCAGCGTTTCGCCGAGGACGAGCACGCCCATGGCGGCGGCGACGGTCGGCACGAGATAGCCGGTCATCGCCGCGCGCGTCGGGCCGGCGGCCCGGATCAGGCGCATGAAGACTGTCATCGGGATGGCCGTGCAGAAGATGCCGAGCGCCAGCAAAGCAAGCCAGTGATCGCGCAGGGGCAGGAAGGCGGCCGGCCCGGCGAAGGCCAGTGCCAGGAGCGAAGCGCTGAACCCGGAGACGACCTGCTGGCCGAGCGCGAGGCGCATCGGGTCGCCGGCCGGGGCCGGCACCGCGCGGACATAGATATTGCCGGTCGCATAGCTCAGCATGGTCGCGACCATGGCCAGCACGCTGAGCGCGGTGCCGCCGCCCTCGAACAGGCGCGGGCCGATCAGCAGGGCAACGCCGGCCAAGCCGATCAGGATGCCGACGAGGCGACGCCCGCTCAGCCGCTCCTCGGCGAAGATCAGATGCGCGACGATGGCGGTGATCAGCGGCCCCGCCGCCTGGATCATCGCGGCCGGGCCGCTGGCGAGCTGGATCAGGGCGTAGGCGATCAGGATATTGGGGATCCAGCCATTGGTCGCGCCCAGGATCAGCCAGTGGCGGATCTCGTGGCGGCGCGGCAACGGGCTCTGGCCGAGCCAGCGCAGCCAGAGCGAAAGCGAGACCGCGCCGAGCAGGCCGCGCCCCGCCGCGATGGCGAAGGGCGAGACCTGTCCGGCCATCAGCTTGATGAACAGGAAGCTGGAGCCCCAGAAGAAGGCCGTGACGAGCAGATGGGTGGCGATGAAGCCGCGGCTCGGCTCGGGCGCGGCCGAAGCCTCAGGAGCGGTAGTCACCATTGATCTCGACATAGGCCTTGGTCAGGTCGCAGGTCCAGACCGTGGCCTTGCCGCGTCCCAGCCCGAGATCGGCGGTGATGACGATATTGTCGCCCTTCATGTAGTCGGAGACCGCCTGCTCGTCATAGGACGGCGCGCGCGCGCCCTGCTTCGCCACGACGATGTCGCCGAAGCCGATATCGAGCCTGTCGCGGTCGGCGGGCTCGCCGGCCTTGCCGACGGCCATGACGACGCGGCCCCAATTGGCGTCCTCGCCGGCGATGGCGGTCTTGACCAGCGGTGAATTGGCGATGGAGAGCGCGACGCGCTTGGCCGAGCGGGCGGATGCCGCGCCGGTGACGCGCACCTCGACGAATTTCCGGGCGCCTTCGCCGTCCTTGCAGACGAGATGCGAGAGTTCGAGCAGGATCGCATTCAGCGCGCGCTTGAAGCCGGAAAGCCTGCTGTCGTTGACCTCGGTGATGGCCGGCACGCCGCGCGCCGCCGCCTTGCCGGTGGCGAAGAGCATCAGCGTGTCGGAGGTCGAGGTGTCGCTGTCGACCGTGACCGCGTTGAACGAGCCCTTCACGCCCTTGGAGAGCAGGGCCTGGAGCACAGAGGCCGCGATCGGCGCGTCGGTGAAGACGAAGGAGAGCATCGTCGCCATGTCCGGCGCGATCATGCCGGCGCCCTTGGCGATGCCGGCGATCACGACCTCCTTGCCGTCGATCCTGGCCTTGCGGGTCAGCGCCTTCGGGAAGGTGTCGGTGGTCATGATCGCGCGGGCGGCGTCGATCCAGGGGCCGTCGGCGGCGCGCCTGGCGCATTCGTCGAGCACGCCCTTGAACTTGGTCGCGTCGAGCGGCTCGCCGATCACGCCGGTGGAGGCGATGAAGACCTCGTGGGGCTTGCAGCCGGCAGCCTTGGCGGCAATCTCGGCGGTGAGCTTGACCGCGTCACGGCCCTTCAGGCCGGTGAAGGCGTTGGCATTGCCGGAATTGACGACGACGGCGCGGGCCGAACCCTGCTTCAGGTTCTCGCGGCACCAGTCGACCGGGGCAGAGGGGCATTTCGAGCGGGTGAAGACGCCGGCAACCTGCGTGCCCTCGTCGAGCAGCGCGAACCAGACGTCCTGGCGGCCCTTGTAGCGGATGCCGGCCTCGGCGGTGGCGAAGCGCACGCCCGGGATCGGCGGAACCTTGGGCTGGCGCTTCGGCGCGAGCGGGGAAACGGGGACATCCTTGCCGGCCATCGGGCTTCCTCCTGCGGAGCGCTGCTGGAGGACCGGCGAATCGTCCTTATCGCCAGGCAGCGCGTCTCGTTCGAGAGCCCCTCTGCCGCAGGCCGATGACGAAAACAAGAAGGGCGGCCGCAAGGGCCGCCCTCCAAAATCGCGTGAGACGGAGCGAAGCGCTCAGTTCTTCTTCGGCTCGGCCGGCTTGGCGGCATCCGCGGCCGGCTTGTCGAGACGCTCGACCTTGGCTTTCTCGCGCATGGCGAGAACGAGGTCCTGCTGGGCCTTGCGCTCGAGATACTGGTCGATCTGCGGCTTCACCGCGGCGAAATCCGGCAGCGGCTTCGAGCGCTTGTCCTCAAGCTTGATGATATGCCAGCCGAACTGGCTCTTCACCGGCTCGGAAACCTCGCCCTTCTTCAGCTTGAAGGCGGCTTCGGCGAATTCCGGCACCATGCGGTCCTTGGTGAACCAGCCGAGATCGCCGCCCTCCTTGCCCGAGCCCGGGTCCTTGGAGAGTTCGGCCGCGACCTTGGCAAAGTCCTCGCCCTTCTTCAGGCGCTCGACCGCAGCCTTGGCCTGCGCTTCGTCCTCGACGAGGATGTGGCGGGCATGGGCCTCTTCCTCGGGCGTCATCGCCTTGGTGGTGTCGTCGAAGAGCTTCTTGGCTGCCTCAGGGGTGACGGCCTTCTTGCCCTCGCGGGTCAGGTATTCGTCGAGCAGCACCTTCTCGCGGTAATAGGCGAGGCGGGCGGCGAAATCGGGGGTGTCGCCGATCTTGGCCTCGGCCGCGGCCTTGGCGCCGAGCTTGAGGTCGACGAGATAGTTGATGACTTCGTCGCGCTTGCGTTCCTCGGGGAGCTGGGCGAGGCGCTCGCCGAGATCCTCGCTCGCGAGCTGGATGTCCTTCTCGGTGATGGCGATGCCGTCGACCTTGGCGACGACCTTGTCGGCCTGGGCGAAGGCCGGGCCCGCCAGCAGCGCGAAGCCGAGGACGGCGATGAAACGGGCTGAGTTCATGAATGACGGCCTTTCGCGAAAACCGAGGCGGTTTGACGGCTGCACTGCCCGATGAACGCGGCAAAGGCAAGGCGGTTCAGGCGATTGCGGCCGGCGATCACGCCGCTTTGCGCGGGCCCGGATGCCGCAGCGTCCGATGATCTTGGCCGAGGCTCTTGGAAGCGGGGCGGAAAAACCCCACATCGGGAGCCGAATTCACTTGCCGTTTCGCTGCCTATTGGTCGAAACGCACGCTGGACCCTGCCCGCGCTCGCGTCTAAACACGCGGTCGCAATTTCGAGAATACCGAACCTCCGGTTCGCGCGCGACAAGCGATTACGCGCCGGCCGGGGGCTCAACGCATCACCTGAAAGGCCCAACATGCTTGGCGCGCTCGCAAAGAAACTCTTCGGCTCGTCGAATGACCGCCGCGTCAAGGGCTACCAGCCCCGCGTCGCCGCGATCAACGCGCTGGAGAAAGAGATCGCCGCGCTGAGCGACGAGGCCCTGAAGGCACGGACCGAAGAGTTCAAGAAGCAGATCGCGGAGGGTAAGAAGCTCGACGACCTGCTGGTCCCGGCCTTCGCCACGGTGCGCGAGGCTGCCAAGCGCGTGCTCGGCCAGCGGCCCTACGACGTCCAGCTCATCGGCGGCATGGTGCTGCACGAGGGCGCCATCGCCGAAATGAAGACCGGCGAAGGCAAGACGCTGGTCGCGACCCTGCCGACTTACCTCAACGCCCTCGAAGGCAAGGGCGTCCATGTCGTCACCGTCAACGACTACCTCGCCCGGCGCGACGCCGAGTGGATGGCGAAGCTCTACAATTTCCTCGGCCTGACCGTCGGCATCATCGTGCACGGCCTCGACGACGAGGAGCGCCAGCGCGCCTATGCCTGCGACATCACCTACGGCACGAACAACGAGTTCGGCTTCGACTATCTCCGCGACAACATGAAGTACGACGTCGCGCAGATGAGCCAGCGCGGCCATCATTTCGCGATCGTCGACGAAGTCGACTCGATCCTGGTCGATGAAGCCCGCACCCCGCTGATCATCTCCGGCCCGCTCGACGACAAGTCGGAACTCTATGTCTCGATCGACAAGGTGTTGCCCGGCCTCATCCCGGCCGATTACGAGGTCGACGAGAAGCAGCGCACGGTGGCGCTGACCGAGGCTGGCAACGAGCATATCGAGGAGTTGCTGCGGGAGGCCGGCCTGCTCAACGAGGGCGACCTCTACGACGCCCACAACGTCACGCTGGTCCACCACGTCAACCAGGCGCTGCGGGCCCACACGCTGTTCACCCGCGACAAGGATTATATCGTCCGCGGCGACGAGGTCGTGATCATCGACGAGTTCACCGGCCGCATGATGCCGGGCCGGCGCTATTCGGAAGGCCTGCACCAGGCGCTGGAAGCCAAGGAGCACGTTACGGTCCAGCCCGAGAACGCGACGCTGGCCTCGATCACCTTCCAGAACTATTTCCGCCTCTACAAGAAGCTCGCCGGCATGACCGGCACGGCGGCGACCGAGGCGGACGAGTTCTTCCAGATCTACAAGCTCGAGGTCGTCGAGATCCCGACCAATGTTCCGATCGCCCGCAAGGACGAGGATGACGAGGTCTACCGCACCTTCGAGGAGAAGGTGCGCGGCGTGATCCGCGAGATTCAGGCCGCGCAGGCCAACGGCCAGCCGCTGCTGGTCGGCACCACCTCGATCGAGCGCTCGGAGCTGATCGCCGAGATGCTGGAGAAGGAGGGCTACAAGCTGCTCGACTTCACCGATCCCAAGGCGCTGGAGCCGATCTACCAGGCGGCGCGCGAGGGCAAGACCATCAAGGCCTTCGCCGTGCTGAATGCCCGCTTCCACGAGCAGGAAGCCTATATCGTCGCGCAGGCCGGCGTGCCCGGCGCGATCACCATCGCCACCAACATGGCCGGCCGCGGCACCGACATCCAGCTCGGCGGCAATGCCGAGATGCGGATTTCCCACGACCTCGCCGGCATGGAGGAAGGTCCGGAGCGCGACGCCAAGGCCGCCGCCATCCGCGCCGAGGTGGCGGAGTTCAAGCAGCGCGTGCTCAAGTCCGGCGGCCTCTACATCGTCGGCACCGAGCGCCACGAGAGCCGGCGCATCGACAACCAGCTGCGTGGCCGCGCCGGCCGCCAGGGCGATCCGGGCCGCTCGAAGTTCTTCCTGTCGCTGCAGGACGACCTGATGCGTATCTTCGGTTCCGACCGGATGGACGGCATGCTGACCAAGCTCGGCCTCAAGGAGGACGAGGCGATCGTCCATCCCTGGATCAACAAGGCGGTCGAGAAGGCGCAGGGCAAGGTCGAGGCGCGCAATTTCGACATCCGCAAGAACATCCTGAAATACGACGACGTCATGAACGACCAGCGCAAGGTCGTGTTCGAGCAGCGCCGCGACTTCATGCGCCAGGCAAGCGTACGCGAGACAATCGACGACATGCGCCATGGCGTGGTCGAGGATGTCGTCGCACGCCACATCCCCGAGGAGGCCTATCCCGAGCAGTGGGACAGCGCCGGCCTCAAGCAGGAGGTGATCCAGCATCTCAACCTCGACCTGCCGATCGAGGACTGGGCCAAGGAAGAGGGCATCGCCGACAGCGAGATCCGCGAACGCATCCGCAAGCTCGCCGACGAGGATTATGCCGGCCGCATTGAGCGCAATACCGACGAGGTCATGACCTATGTCGAGAAGCAGGTTCTGCTGCAGTCGCTCGACCATCTCTGGCGCGAGCATCTGGTCACGCTCGACCATCTCCGCCAGGTCATCGGCTGGCGTGGCCTCGCTCAGCGCGACCCGCTGCAGGAGTACAAGCAGGAGGCCTTCGAGCTGTTCGACGGGCTGATCGGGCATCTGCGCCAGCAGGTCACCGGCCATCTCTCGCGCATCGAGGTGCGCTTCGATCAGCCCGAGGACCAGGCGCCGGCGCAGGCGCAGGACGGCGCGGGCTCCGGCTTCGGCGACTACGGCGCGACCGGTATTCAGTACGCGGCGACCGATGCCGATACCGCCGTGCTCGACCGCAACCCGGAAGACCCCGAGAGCTGGGGCAAGGTCGGCCGCAACGAGCCCTGCCCTTGCGGCTCCGGCAAGAAGTTCAAGCACTGCCACGGCCAGTTCGCCTGAGGCACTGCCTTCCTGAATGCGTTCGATGCCCGGCCCTGCGCCGGGCATCGTCGTTTTGGGGCTTGGTGGTCGATTGGGACGGTCCTGCGCCGGATCGACGCATCAATTATCCCAGCCCTATTTACGCCTCGGTAACACTCTCCTTTCCAAGTTGGCCGCGATGAAAGGAGATGAGACCATGTTCAAGACAGCGCTTTCGGCAGCCTGCCTCACCATCTTGGCGGGCACGGGCGTACAGGCGGCGGGGCCCACATCGTTAGGTCAGTTCGGCGACTGGAGTGCCGCGACTTACGCAAAGGGCGATCTGGCGCGTTGCTTCATCATGAGCAAACCTTCGTCGGAGGAGCCGTCGAACTTGCGTCATGGCGAAGTCTTCTTCTTCGTCCAGACCGGCGACAAGGCCTCGAATACGGAATCAAGCTTCCAGACGGGCTATGATTTCGCCCGGGACTCGGTCGTCACCGTCACGATCGGCGATGACAGCTTCCGCATGCTGACCGAGGGCAGTAATGCCTGGCTCGAACGGTTGGAACGGGAGCCGGCCCTGCTGGCCGCGATGCGCGCCGGCAGCACGATGACGCTCGAAGCGCGCTCGCTGCGGGGCAACGTTACGACCTATCAGTTCTCGCTCGCGGGCGTGACCGCGGCGTCGCGCATGCTGGCGCGCTGCAATATCGGCGCGACGCAGAGCTGACGCCGGTTTCGGGGCGGGCCGCCGTTGCGGCTGGCTCGCCCTGCGCTACCCGCGCTTGCATACGGCCCCCGCAGACGCCAGTTTGAGGACTGCATGAGCAGGACGGCGCGCCGCGCCGCTGGGGGACGCGATGGATTTGTCGGGCTTGAATATCTCCGTGATCGTCATCGTCGTGGTGATCGTCATGGCGATCGGCCTCGGCGTCCGCACCGTTCCGCAGGGCTATAATTATACCGTCGAGCGCTTCGGCCGTTATTCGCGCACGCTGGGCGCCGGCCTCGGGCTGATCTGGCCCTGGGTCGACCGCATCGGCCACAAGGTGAATGTCATGGAGCAGGTGCTCGACATTCCCTCGCAGGAGGCGATCACCAAGGACAATGCCGGCGTGCGCATCGATGCCGCCGCCTTCTTCCAGGTGCTCGACGCCGCCAAGGCCTGCTACGAGGTCGCCTCGCTCAACGACGCGCTGATGGTCCTGACGATGACCAATATCCGCACCGTCGTCGGCTCGATGGACCTCGACCAGCTCCTGTCGCATCGCGACGAGATCAATGAACGGCTGCTGCGGGTGATGGACGCGGCGGCGTCGCCCTGGGGCGTCAAGGTCACGCGCATCGAGATCAGGGATATCCTGCCGCCCGCCGATATCGCTGGCGCGATGAACCGGCAGATGAAGGCCGAGCGCGAGAAACGCGCTGCCGTGCTCGAAGCCGAGGGTCTGCGGCAGGCGGAGATCCTGAAGGCCGAAGGCCAGAAGCAGTCGCAGATTCTCGCCGCCGAGGGCCGCAAGGAAGCGGCCTTGCGCGATGCCGAGGCGCGCGAGCGCTTGGCGCAGGCCGAGGCGAACGCCACCGCGATGGTCTCGGAGGCGATCAGCCGTGGTGATATTCAGGCCGCGAACTTCCTGATCGCCGAACGCTACACCGATGCGCTGAAATCGATCGCGTCGAGCCATAACAGCAAGGTCGTGATCGTGCCGATCGAGGCCGCCTCGCTGGCGGGCACGGTCGGGGGCATAGCCCAGCTCACCAAAGCGGTGTTCGGCGAGGATGCGACGGCGCGGCGCCAGGGCGGGGCCGGCTCGGTGCCCACCTCCGGCCGTCCGGGCGCCTGAGCGGAGGCCGACGTGCTCGAAGGACTTGCGAATCTGGGCGGCTGGAGCTGGGCCATTCTCGGGCTCGTCCTGATCGGCGGCGAGATGCTGGCGCCGGGCGTCTTCCTGATCTGGCTCGGATTGGCGGCGCTCGTTACGGGCGCGGTGGTCGGTCTCTTCGGGCTCGGTTGGCAGGCGGCCTGTATCGTCTTTGCGATTCTTGCGATCGCCTGCGTCGCCGCGGGACGGTTGCTCACGCGCCGCAAGGCCGAAGAGCCGGACGCAGCGACCGGGCTCAACGATCGCGGCCGCCAGCTCATCGGCAAGGTCTTCCGGCTGGAGACGACCATGGCGGGCGGCGAGGGGCGCGTGCGCGTCGGCGATTCGTCCTGGCGCATCGTTGGCCCGGAGCTGCTGGCGGGGGCCGAGGTCAAGGTCGTCAGGGTCGAAGGCTCGACGCTTATCGTCGAGAGGGCCTGAACGTCGCCATGAGCTTTTTGCATCCGCTGCGCGGTTTTTCGTAGCAGCGTTGCGTTCAGGGCGTTGGCCTCCCGCGTTGCGGGGACTATAGCAACCGCTCCTCCATGAGCGTGACCTCCATGACCACCGCCAGCGAACGCCTTTCCCTTCCGAAGGACCGCATCAAGGTCCTGCTGCTGGAAGGTATCAACGATTCCGCCGTCGAACTGCTGGAGCAGGCCGGCTACAGCAATCTCGAAAGGCTGCCGAAGGCGCTCGACCGCGAGGCACTGCTCAAGGCGATCCGGGGCGTGCATGTGCTCGGCATCCGCTCGCGCACGCAGCTGACGCCGGAAATCTTCGCCGGCGCCGACCGGCTCTTCGCCGTCGGCTGCTTCTCGGTGGGCACGAACCAGGTCGATCTGGAAGCTGCGCGCCTGCGCGGCGTGCCGGTTTTCAACGCGCCGTTCTCGAACACGCGCAGCGTCGCCGAGCTCACCATCGGCGAGATCGTCATGCTGCTCCGGCGCATTCCGGACCGTTCGCGCGACGCGCATCAGGGGGGCTGGGACAAGTCGGCCAACGGCTCCTTCGAGGTGCGCGGCAAGACGCTTGGCATCGTCGGCTACGGCAATATCGGCAGCCAGCTCTCGACGCTGGCTGAGGCGATGGGCATGCGTGTGATCTATTACGATCACACCGACCGTCTGCGCCACGGCAATACCGAGCCGACCGTCAGCCTCAACGCCCTGCTCGGCGCCGCCGATATCGTCTCGCTGCATGTGCCGGAGACGGCGCAGACCGCGGGCATGATCGGCGCGGCGCAGATCGCGGCGATGAAGAACGGCGCCTATCTCATCAATAATTCGCGCGGCACCGTCGTCGATCTCGATGCGGTCGCGGCGGCGCTGAAGAGCGGCCATCTGGCAGGGGCGGCCGTCGATGTCTTTCCGGTCGAGCCGGCCTCGAATGCCGAGCGCTTCGTCACGCCGCTGCAGGGCCTCTCCAACGTGATCCTGACCCCGCATATCGGCGGCTCGACCGAGGAGGCGCAAGAGCGCATCGGCGCCGAGGTGGCGCGCAAGCTCGTCGATTATTCCGATGTCGGCTCGACGGTCGGCGCGGTGAATTTCCCGCAGGTGCAATTGCCGGCGCGCCCGATCGGCACCCGCTTCATCCATGTCCAGCGCAACGTGCCGGGCATGCTGCGGCGGTTGAACGACGTCTTCGCCAGCCGGCAGGTCAATATCGCGGCGCAGAACTACCAGACCGATGGCGAGGTCGGTTACGTCGTGATGGAGGCGGACGGCGTGTCGAGCAACGAGGCGCGCGACATCCTGCGCGAAATCCGCGTCCTCGACGGCACGATCCGCGCTCGTCTGCTCTACCAGCGCGACTGAGCCTCAGGCCTTCTTGGTCTTGGCGCCGGGCTTGATCGGCGTCTGCGTCGCGACCGGGTCGCTGGCCGGAAAGGTATCCTTCAGCGCCCGGTTGAGCTCGGCATCCTTGCCGTGCTCGCGCGCGGCCTTGCGTTGCTCCTTCTGTTCCTGACGCAGGCTTTCCCTGGCGGGGTTGGCTGTGGCGGTCATGGTCGCTCCCTTCGGTGTGGCTGTCTCGAACAGGAAACGCGGCTGGGCCGAGCCCGTTCCGCCAGAACGCCAGCGCAGGCGCGCCATGACGAAGCTGGGCTCCCTCTGGACCGTGCTGCCGAGCCTTCCCATCTGGTGAAGCCTAGCCTTCCCGCCGGATTTCCTCCGGTACCAGCCAGCAGGGGCCGTCATGGTCGCGATCTCCGTCCTCGATCTCGTTCCCGTCGTCGAAGGGGAGGGGCCGCGCGAGGCGCTGCTGAAATCAACCGACTTGATCCATCATGCCGAGCGGCTCGGCTATACCCGCTACTGGGTGGCCGAACATCACAACATGGTCGGCATCGCCAGCGCAGCGACCTCGGTGGTGATCGGGCAGCTCGCTGCGGCGACCAGCACGATCCGCGTCGGCGCCGGCGGCATCATGCTGCCGAACCATGCGCCGCTCGTCATCGCCGAGCAGTTCGGCACGCTGGAGGCGCTGTTTCCGGGGCGTATCGATCTCGGTCTCGGCCGCGCGCCGGGGACCGACCAGCTCACGCTCAGGGCGTTGCGCCGCAGCCCGATGTCATCGGACAGTTTCCCGCAGGATGTGCTCGAATTGCAGGCGCTGTTCGCTCCGGCCGGGCCGAACCAGGCGGTCCGGGCCGTGCCGGGCGAGGGATTGAATGTGCCCCTGTGGATTCTCGGATCGAGCCTGTTCGGCGCGCAGCTCGCGGCCGAGCTCGGCTTGCCCTACAGCTTCGCCTCGCATTTCGCGCCGGATGCGCTGATGCAGGCGCTCGCGGTCTACCGCGAGCGTTTCAAGCCGTCCGAGCAGCTTGCGACCCCGCATGCAATGCCCGGCATCAATGTCGTGGCGGCCGATACGGATGAGGAGGCGCGCTATCTCGCGACCTCGCTGCAGCAGCGCTTCGTCGGCATGGTGAGAGGCGCACGCGGCAAGCTCCAGCCGCCGATCGACGATATCGAGCAGTACTGGTCTCCGGCCGAGAAGGCGCATGTCTCCGGGATGCTGCGCTACGCGTTCATCGGCTCGCCGGAGACGCTGAAGCGGACGCTTGGCGCCTTCGTGCGCGAGACCGGTGCGGACGAGATCATGATCACCGCCCCGATCTTCGATCATGACAAGCGCAAGCGCTCGTTCGAGCTTGTGGCCGGGATCGCGAATGAGCTTGGGCGATAAGGCTTTCGCTCCGACGAAGCTGGTTGCCGCCGTGGCGATTGATGCTATTGCGCGTCGTTTGCATTTATATTGCAAATGATAATGATTTTCTGTTAGGCCTTTTTGCAATTGGCAGCCGGCATTGCTATGGCAAGGCATGACCGAGACCGACCGGCGGATTGCCGTCTTCGAGAGCCAGCTGAAAGGGGCCGGGCTGCGCATGACGCAGCAGCGGCGGTTGATCCTGCGCGTGCTGGCGGAAGCCGATGATCACCCCGATGCGAAGGGGATTTTCACCCGCGCTTTCGCACATGATCCGACACTATCGCTTTCGACCGTCTACCGGACGATGAAGGTGCTGGAATCGCAGGGCGCAATCGAGCGTCATGCCTTCGAGGACGGCATCTCGCGTTACGAGCATGCCGACCAGGAGCACCACGACCACCTGATCGACGTCGATTCGGGCGAGGTGATCGAGTTCTCCTCGGACGCGATCGAGGAGCTGCAGCGGCGGATCGCGGCGGAGCTGGGCTATGAGCTCGTCCGCCACCGCCTCGAACTCTACGGCCGCAAGAAGCAGCCGGCGCGCCGGGGCGGCCGCAAGACCTCGTGAAGTCGCGGCTCAGCCGTCGACGACGTCGTCGTACTCGGGGTGCTTCGCGATCCAGCCCGTGAGGAACTCGCAGCGCACCACCGCCTTGCGTCCAGTCGCCCGCAGCAACTCGAAGACGCCCTTCGCCAGTTTTGAGCCGACGCCCTGCCCGGCGAACTGGGAGGGTACCTCGGTATGGACCAGCACCAATCGCTCGCCGTCGCGGCGATAGGCGACGAGCGCGGTGCCGCCGCCGAGCGCGAGTTCGAAGCGGTTCTCCCCGGGGTTCTCGACGACGTCCATGATAGAGGCTCCTTGAGCTCAGCCTTGCTCAGTTATCTCTGCGCTTCGGCGCGCCAGGGATAGCTCCAGGTTTCGGTCAGCGTCTTTCCGCCGCTTCTCAGGAAGGCACGCATCTCGGCGAGCTGGCCCGGTTCCACGACGACGTCTACGAAGGCGCGGAAGCCCTCGGTCTTGCGGTTCGGCACGATGAAGGCGCGGTCGATCCGGCCATAGGCGATCGACGGCACGATCTCGACCTTCTCCGGCTGCTTCAGATAGTAGTCGAGATCGCCGCCGGCGAAATCGATGATGAAGCGGCGCGAGCCCTCGGTGACCGGCTCGCCCGAGCCCAGCGCCTTCGGCTTGGCCTGGTAGGTGTTGACCACGCGCCCGCCGGGATGCAGGTCGCCGGAATCGAGCATCGAGATCAGCTTGTAGCCGAAGGAGAATTCCTTGCCCGGCTCCAGCGGCGTCTTCGGCGCCCAGAGCGCGACGATGTTGTCATTGGTCTCGTCGGTGGTCGGCAGCTCGATCAGTTCGACGACGCCCTCGCCCCAGTCGCCTTGCGGCTCGACCCAGTAGGAGGGCCGCAGCTCATAGTTCAGGTCGAGATCCTGATAGTGCTCGAAGGTGCGGTCGCGCTGCATCAGGCCGAAGCCGCGGATGCCGCGCTCGACAAAGGAGGAGACGGCCTGCTGCTTGGGATTGCGCAGCGGGCGCCAGATCCACTCGCCGCTGCCGGAATGGATCATCAGCCCGTCCGAATCGTGCAACTCGCTGCGGAAATCGTCGAAGAAGCGCCGGTCGTTCTCGCCGGTGAAGAACATCGAGGTCAGCGGCGCGAGACCCAGTTTCTCGATGGTCGTGCGCGGATAGAGCGTCGCCGCGACCTCCACCACCGTGTCCAGGTCGGGATAGATGGTGAAGCGATAGGCCCCGGTTACCGCCGGAGAGTCGAGCAGGGTATGGATCACGACGCGCTCGGCATTGGCGGCCGGCTGCTCGATCCAGAATTCGCGGAAGACCGGGAATTCCTCGGCGGCCGTGCCGGCGCCGATGGACAGGCCGCGGGCCGAAAGACCGTAGCGCTGGCCGCGGCCGAGCACGCGAAAATAGCTGGCGCCGATGAAGGAGATCAACTCGTCGTAAACGCGGGGGTCGTTGAGCGGGTAGTGCAGGCGGAAGCCGGCGAAGCCGAGATTGACCGGCAGCGGCTTGTCGAACTTCACTTTGCCGTAGTCGAACAGGTTCGCGGCATAGGGCACCGGCATGGGCACGCCGTCGCGCACGACGTTCACCGTGACCGGACGGGTGAAGAGGAAGCCCGGATGGAACATCTGCATGCGGAAGGGCGAGCCGTTCTGCTGCAGCAAGGCCCGGTCGGGGCGGAAGCGGATGTCGCGCCAGGAATCGTAGTCGAGCTTTGCCAGCGCCTCGGGGAGCGGCGCGATCGGCTCATAGGGAACGGCGGCGATCTCGCGGGCGCGGCGCTGGACGTCCTCGAAGCCGAAGCGGGGCTGCGGCGCGGCGTTCTGGGGCGGTGGCGTCTGCGGTTGGCCCTGCGGCTGAGGCTGGGGGCGCGGCTGCTGCGCGAGCAGGACGGAAGGCGCTGCTGAGAGGCAAAGCGCGGCTGAAAGTCCGCCCAGGACGCGGCGGCGGTCTGTCGTGGTCATGTCTCGTCCGTCATCTCGTCGCAAGCAGCGGTCAAGGCTCGCTGGTCCGCGACTTAGGTGATCAATTGAGGCCGGTCTAGGGCGGGTCTTCGTCCAGCTTACGGCAGCCTATCGCCGCCCGGTCCCGGCGCAAGCCCGGCGAGTCCTCGCGACAAATCGCCCGGCTCGACGTCGCCGAGCAAGGCGCCCTGAACGACGAAGCCGACGATCATCGCAAGCAGCGCCTTCGCGGCATCCTCGCCGGAAACCCCGTGCTTCGGCTGGCCGGCCTGAGGGGAGCGGGCAAGCGCCTGTTCCAGCTGCCCCCTGAAGGCGAGGTAGAAGCCGCGCATCGTCTCGCGCAACCGCTCGTTGCGCTGCGCCTCGGCCCAGCCGAGCAGGGCGACGCGCTTGAGATCGTAGCCTTGCCGGACCGTGAAGCCGTCGATAGTCGTGGTGATCTGTTGCAGCAGCTGGGCCGGCGCCGGCGCGGGAGTGGCCTGCAGGAGAGGGGCGACCAGCGCCGTCAGGCCCGAGAGCGAGGTGGTGACCGCCGCCAGGATCAGCTCGTCCTTGCTGGGATAATACGAATAGACCGCTCCAGCCGACAGCCCCGATGCCCGGATGATGTCGTCCATCGTCGTGGCATGCAGCCCTTCCTTCTGAAAGCAGGCCCAGGCCGCTTCGAGGATCTGGGCCCTGCGGGCTGCGCGCTTCTCGTCTGAAATCTTCGGCATCATTTCAAAATAAAACGAACGCTCCCTCTTTACAAGGCAAAGGCATCGCGTTTAAGAAAACGAATGACCGTTCTTTTTGGAGAGGCGAGCATGATTAGGGTGACGGCGATCGAGGCGGGCAAGGCGCGGATGAAGACCGCGCAGCGCACAGGGCGGGAAGGGCGCGGCGGTATCGGAAGGAAGATCGACATCTTCCGCGATCCGAACTGGGTTGAGCCGCTGCCGATCCTGTGCTTCCTGGTCGAGCACCCGGAAGGGCGCTTCCTCGTCGATACCGGCGACACCTGGCGCAATTCTGTGCCGGGCTACCTGCCGGGCTGGAATCCCTTCTACAAGCAGGTGCAGATCCGGGTGGCGCCGCATGAGGAGGTCGGCTCGCGGCTGTTGGCGTTGGGTTTCGATCCCGCGACGGACATCGACACGGTCATCCTCACCCATTTCCATCATGACCACACAGGTGGCCTCGACCACTTTCCGCGAAGCCGCATCGTCGGCCCGCGCGCGAACCATGCCATCTCGACAGGACTGCGCGGGATGATGACCGGCTGCCTGCCGCAGCGCTGGCCGGTCTGGCTGAAGCCGGACCTCGTCGTGATGGACGGGCCCGCGGTCGGGCCGTTTCCGGCATCGCATGCACTCACGCGGGATGGCCGCATCCTGCTGGTGCCGACGCCCGGCCATGTCGATGGGCATGTCGCGGTGATCGTGCGTGGCGAAGGCGTCACGTATTTCCTCGCGGGCGACGCCACCTATTCGCAGGCCAATCTCCTCGCCGGCCAGACCGACGGCGTCACCAACGATCCCGCGACCGCGGTCGCGACCTTGCAGGCGATCCTTCGCTTCGCTGCCGAGGAGCCGACGATCCTGCTGCCCGCGCACGATCCCGAAGGTCCGGCGCGGCTCGCCGCCGGTGCCGTCCTCGCCTGAATCCTGTGCTCTGATCGCCTCGAAAGGTGCGCCATGAAGGCCGAACGCTTCATCCGGATGCCGCAGACCGCCTGGATCTATCCCATGCTCGCCGCGCTGTTCTATGCCGTGGCCTCCGCCCTAGGCTTCTCCGAGGGGCTGGCGCCGGGCTCCATGGGCTTCGTGCTGGCGGTGCTTCTCATGCCCGTTCTGTTCGGCGCGATCTTCGCTGCCGTCTATCATGCCGAGGTCCTCGCCCACCGGACCGGCGAGCCCTATGGCACGCTGATCCTGACCGCGGCCGTGACGGTCATCGAGGTTGCGCTGATCGCTTCCGTGATGATGTCGGGTGCGGAGGGGGCGCCGACGCTGGCGCGCGACACGGTCTATGCCGTGGTGATGACCGTCTGCACGGGTCTGGCTGGCATCTGCATCCTTGTCGGCGGCTTGCGCTATCGCGAGCAGAGCTTTCGTGTGCCCGGAGCGGGTGCCTACCTGACGGTGCTGATGGTGCTGGCGACGCTGACGCTGATCCTGCCGAACTACACGCAGCACGCCTCCGGCCCAAGCTACTCCTCGGCGCAGCTCGTCTTCGTCGCCGTCGCGACGCTGCTGCTTTACGGCGCCTTTCTCTATATCCAGACCGTGCGCCACCGCGACTACTTCATCGTGCCGGCGCCGCATCATGACTGGCATTTCGAGCCTTCGGCGAAGCGGCTGGCGGTCAGCGGCGCGCTTCTGCTGCTCGCGCTCGTCGCCATCGTGCTGCTCTCGAAGAAATTCGCCGTCATCGTTGAACTGGGCCGGGTCGCGGCGGGCGCGCCGCCGCAGGCCACCGGCCTCGTCGTTGCCATGCTGATCCTGCTGCCCGAGGGTATCGCCGCCGTGCAGGCCGCCCGCAACGATGCCCTCCAGAAGGCGCTCAACCTGGCGCTGGGGTCGGCGCTCGCCACCATCGGCATGACCTTTCCGGCGGTGGCGGTCGTCACCCTCCATCTCGGCAAGCCGCTTACGCTCGGCCTCGAACCCTCGGCCATGATCCTGCTGGCGCTGACCATGCTGGTCAGCACGCTGACTTTCGCGACCGGGCGCACCCATATGTTGCATGGGCTTGTCCATCTCGTGATCTTCGCGACCTTCCTCTTCCTCAGCTTCCAGCCCTGAGGAGGGCGAGTGTGGCCGCTCTGGCGCCGGCGGGCTCGGCAACGGAAGCCGGCCCCGCGAGAAGCGCAGCTAACCCCTAGCCGGCGAAGGGCTTTTTGTCGGTAACCCGTTCGCGAGAGGACGCGGATCGGCCTTGCAAAAAAATGCGGTTCCGGGTGCATAAAACACTTGTGGTCGGGGGCGAGCGTCCGTATATCGCGTTCACCCAATTCGCACGTGCCTGTGGCCGCGTGCTGGTCGGTGGGCATCCGGACAAGAGGCCGGACAGCCGCCAGGGGTTGGAGGACGGATGGAGGGGATGGACATCCCTCAAATCACGCCTCCCGGTTTCCGCAAGGAGGCCGTTCCCCGACACAGACCGGCAGCCGGAGGCAAAACCGGCGAACCCCGAATCTCCACGGGGGACGCAGCTTAAAGCAACGACGGAGCGGGCTTTTTTGGTCTCGCCGGCTTTCCACAGGCCGGCACCGAAGAGGCTTGTCCTTCATTGCCGGCCGTGCGGGGTCTTCCCCAATCGAACGGTGTTTCGGGTCCGGACGGCTCGTCCGTTGTAGCAGGCGTCTCCACAGCGCCGCGCGACAGCGACGATTCACTCCGGCGATACATCGCATCGACGCCGCTTGCGTCGTAGGGGAGTCGCGTCTCATGACCGACCGCATCCGTGAGTTTCTTCGTACCCGCCGCGAGGACGGGCCCTGCGTCGTCATCGACACCGAAGTCGTGCGCGCCAACTATCATGCCTTCGCCCGTGCGTTGCCCGACACCCGCGTCTTCTACGCGGTGAAGGCCAACCCGGCGCCGGAGGTGCTCGCCCTGCTCGCCAAGCTCGGCTCCTGCTTCGATTGCGCCTCGGTCGTCGAGATCGAGCTCGCGCTCGCGGCCGGCGCCACGGCCGATCGCATCTCCTTCGGCAACACCATCAAGAAGGAGCGCGACGTCGTCCGCGCCATGGAGCTCGGCGTGCGCCTGTTCGCCGTCGACTGCACGGCCGAGGTCGAGAAGGTCGCCCGTTCCGCCGAGAAGACCGGCACGACCGACGCGCGCATCTTCTGCCGCATCCTCTGCGATGGTGCCGGCGCCGACTGGCCGCTTTCGCGCAAGTTCGGCTGCGTGCCCGAGATGGCCGCGGACGTGCTCGAGCATGGCCATCGCATGGGTCTGCTGGCCTATGGCATCTCGTTCCATGTCGGCTCGCAGCAGGCCAACGTGAACGCCTGGGATTCGGCCCTGGCCTCGGCCTCGGCGATCTTCAAGGAATGCGCCACCCGTGGCATCTCGCTGTCGATGGTCAACCTCGGCGGCGGTTTCCCGGCCCGCTACCTGAAGCCGATTCCGGGCGTGCCGTCCTATGGCGACGCGATCTTCCGGGCGCTGTCGAAGCATTTCGGCAACCAGCTGCCCGAGACGATCATCGAGCCGGGCCGCGGCATGGTCGGCGAAGCCGGCCTGATCGAGGCCGAGGTCGTGCTGATCTCGAAGAAGGCCGAAACGGACGAGGTCCGCTGGGTCTATCTCGATATCGGCAAGTTCAACGGTCTCGCCGAGACCATGGACGAGGCGATCCGCTACCCCATCCGCACCGTGCGCGATGGCGATGCGACCGTCCCGTGCGTGCTCGCCGGCCCGACCTGCGACTCGGTCGACGTCATGTACGAGAAGACCCCGTACATGCTGCCCTTCTCGCTGGAGATCGGCGACAAGGTGCTGATCGAGGGCACGGGCGCCTATACGACGACCTATTCGGCCGTCGCCTTCAACGGCTTCCCGCCGCTGAAGCAGTACGTCATCTGACGTCGGAAGGAGCGCGAGCTCCTTCCTGATCCCATCGGGTCCGGCGAAGCGCCCTGTCTGAGACGGCAGGCTGCCCGGTCAAACGGGCGGAGCGTTCGTGTCTCCAAAACGGAGATGCGGGTGTGGCTCCCGCCGGACCCCTCTTCCCCACATCGTTTCATTGTGGCCGCGCGCGAGCGTGGCGCCGGGTAGGTCCATGAGGATGGGCGCTCCGGCCGGAGGTGCGTCATGATCACGATCCGCGACGAGATCGCCAACGACATTCCCGCCCGCGAGGCGCTGCTCGACCGTTGCTTGGGCGAGCGCCGCACCGCGAAGTCCAGCGAGCGCCTGCGCGAAGGCCGTCTGCCGGCCGATGGGCTCGCCCTGACCGCCGAGCGCGATGGCGAAGTGCTGGCCACCGTCCGCCTCTGGCATGTGGAAGCCAATGGCGTGCCGGCGCTGCTGCTCGGCCCGCTCGCGGTGAAGCCGGAATTGCAGGGCGAGGGGCTCGGCAAGGCGATGATGCGCGAAGCGCTCTGGCGCGCGGCCTGCCGTGGGCATGGCGCCGTCATCCTCGTCGGCGACGCGCCCTATTACGCCCGGTTCGGTTTCGATCCGGCGCTGACCCGTGATCTCGCCATGCCCGGCCCGGTCGAGCGCGAGCGCTTTCTCGCGATCGAACTGCGCGACGGTGCGCTCGATGGCGCACGCGGCGTGCTGGTCGCCAGCGGCGCTGTGATCCCTGCGGCCTTCGAAGCGGATGAGGTGGCGCGGGCCGCCTGATCCTTCAGACCTATCGTCATCGCGCCGTCATCGCCCGGCGCTTTCCATGCGCTCACCCGCCTGGAAGGCGCTGCTTGCGATTGACGGCGCGATTTTGCGCTCATACGACCCTTTCGACCTTTTTTACCCCCGGGAACCCAGGAGTTACAGAGAATGACGAATTGGCCCGTCTACGGCGAGATCACCGGCCCGATCGTGATGATCGGCTTCGGCTCGATCGGCCGCGGTACGCTGCCGCTGCTCGAACGGCACTTCAAGTTCGACAAGAGCCGCTTCGTCGTCATTGCTCCCGATGATTCCAACCGCCATCTGCTCGACGAGCGCGGCATCCGCTTCATCCAGGAAGCCGTCACCATCGAGAACTACCGGGAGATGCTGGAGCCGCTGCTGACCGCCGGCGGCGGGCAGGGTTTCTGCGTCAATCTTTCGTGCGATACCGGCTCGCGCGATATCATGGAGCTCTGCTCCAGCCTCGGCGCGCTCTATATCGACACGGTCAACGAGCCCTGGCTCGGCTTCTATTTCGACGAGAGCAAGGGGCCGGGCGAGCGCTCGAACTATGCTTTGCGCGAGATGACGCTGGCCGCCAAGCGTGCCCGTGCGCCGGGCTCGACGACGGCCGTCTCCTGCTGCGGCGCCAATCCCGGCATGGCTTCCTGGCTCGCCAAGAAGGCCTTGCTGAACGTCGCCGCCGATATGCGCCTCAACGTGCCGCAGCCGAAGACACGCGAGGAATGGGCCGGGCTGATGAAGCAGGTCGGCGTCAAGGGCATCCATATCGCCGAGCGCGACACGCAGCGTTCGAAGAATCCGAAGCCGCCAGGCGTCTTCGTCAACACCTGGTCGGTCGAAGGCTTCATCTCCGAGGGCGTGCAGCCGGCCGAGCTGGGCTGGGGCACCCATGAAAAATGGATGCCCGAGAACGCCCGCACCCATGAGACGGGCTCTCAAGCCGCGATCTATCTGATGCAGGCCGGTGCCGAGACCAAGGTGCGTAGCTGGTGCCCGACGCCGGGCCCGCAATACGGCTTCCTGGTGACGCATAACGAGTCGATCTCGATCGCCGATTATTTCACCGTGCGCGACGAGACCGGCAAGGCGATCTTCCGGCCGACCTGCCACTACGCCTATCACCCGGCGAACGACGCGGTGCTCTCGCTGCACGAGATGTTCGGCAATGCCGGCCGCCCGCAAGAGGAGCACCACATCCTCGAGGAGAACGAAGTCGTCGACGGCATCGACGAGCTCGGCGTGCTGCTCTACGGCCACGACAAGGGCGCCTACTGGTTCGGCTCGCAGCTCTCGACCGAGGAGGCGCGCAAGCTTGCGCCCTACCAGACCGCGACCGGCCTGCAGGTTACCTCGGCGGTGCTCGCGGGCATGGTCTGGGCGCTGGAGAATCCGAAGGCCGGCATCGTCGAGGTCGAGGAGATGGATCTCGACCGCTGCCTTGCGATCCAGATGCCCTATCTTGGGCCGGTGAAGGGCTACTACACCGACTGGACCCCGCTCGACGGCCGCCCGGGGCTGTTCCCGGAGGATATCGACACCAGCGATCCCTGGCAGTTCAGGAACATTCTGGTTCGGTAAAGGCCGCCATTGAAGGGCATCTTTTGAAGGGTGTCATCCCGTGCGCGCTGCGGCACGTCAGTGCTGCTGCGCAGACACGGGACCGTTTTCAGGAAGGGGCGCTCCCTGATACAGGGCGTGCCCCTTTTGCTTGAAAGGCGCCTTCTCGTCGTGCGGTCCCGTGTCTGCGCAGCAGCGTTTCACGCTGCTGCGCGCACGGGATGACGCCCTATGATTGGCGGACCTTCACGCCCGCGAGCAGCGCCGCACCCGCCAGGAAGAACACGATCAGCACGGCGAGCCCCGCCCTTTGGCTGGCGAAGATGGTGGTCGCCAGCGCGACCAGCGTCGGCCCCATGAAGGACGTGACCTTCCCCGAGAGCGCGAAGAGCCCGAAGAACTCGCCGATGCGCCCCTCCGGCGCCAATCGCGCCATCAGGCTGCGTGAGGCCGCCTGCATCGGGCCGGCGACCAAGCCGATCAGCAGGCCGAGACCCAGATAGACCCGCTCCGGCAGCGAGGCGAAGAGGCCGTCTCCGGCCACGGGGGGAGCCGCGGGGACCACGAACAGGATGCGGTCGGCGCCGAGCGAGAGGATGCCGATACAGGCGAAGAGCAGGCAGGCGATGGAGCCCAGCACCACAGGCTTTCCGCCGATGCGATCGTCGAGCTTGCCGCCAAGCCAGGCGCCCAGCGTGCCGGTGACGGTCAGCAGGATGCCGAAGATGCCGAGCTCGATCGTCTGCCAGCCGAAGACGCCGGCCGCGTAGATACCGCCGAAGGCGAAGAGCGCCACCAGCGCATCCTGGTAAATCATGTTGGCGAGCAGGAAGCGGCCGAGCGCGGGCAGCTTCGGCAGTTCGGCCAAGGTATCCTTCAGGCGCCCGACGCCGCCCTTCGCCGCCTCGGCAAGGCTCAGGCCGGTCTTGCCGGAATCCGGGGTCAGCAGGAACATCGGCGTGACGAAGACGATGAACCAGAGCGCCGTCAGTGGGCCGGAGAAGCGGTCGCCCTCGCGCGCGTCGGCATCGAGCCCGAGGATCGGCGCGATGCCGACGAGCGTCTTGCCGGTCTGCGGGTCGGCCGCTAGCAGGCCGAGCGTGATCGCGAGCGAGAGCAAGCCGCCGAGATAACCGATGGCCCAGCCCGTGCCCGAGAGCCAGCCGAGCCGCTCCGGTGGCACCAGCCGCGTCATCATCGCATTGTTGAAGGTGGTGGCGAATTCGGCTCCGATCGTCGCGATGACGAAGCCGGCCAACGCGATCGGCACCGCCCATGAGGAGCCCGGCACGGCGAACCAGAGCATGGCGGAGCCGATGACCAGCAGCGCGCCGAAGGCGGCGATCCAGGGCTTGCGCGGTCCGGTCCGGTCGGCGATGCCGCCGAGCAGGGGCGAGAGCAGGGCGATGCACAGACCGGCGAAGCCTGTGGCATAGCCCCAGAGCGCCTGGCCGTCGGCTGCGTCCTTCGCCAGCGCCGAGGCGAAGAAGGGCGCGAAGACGAAGGTGGTGATCAGCGTGAAGAAGGGCTGGGCCGACCAGTCGAAGAACAGCCAGGCGGTGACCGCGCGGCGCGGCGGCCAGACGGTCGGTGGCGCTTCGGCAGGCGGCGTCGCTGGCGTCACTGCAGGGTCGTGTCCGGGTCGCCGCCGCCGCGGGCCAATTCGATCTCGGTGATCGCGACCAGCACTTCGGCCCGGTCCTTCAGCGTCTGCGCTTCCAGCAGCGCCTGCTTCTCGCGCGGCCCGAACGGGCACATCATCGAGAGCGCATTGACCAGCGCCTCGTTCGGCGCCTCGTTGACGCCCTTCCAGTCGATCTTGAGATCGTTGGCCTTGGCGAAGTCTCGGAGCGCCTTGAGCAGGCCCTTGCGGTCGACCTCGTCCTCGCCGGTGCGGGCGACGAAATCGGCGGCGAAGCTGTCATAGCTGACGCGGCCCTGGCGATAGGGCGTCGTCACCGCCAATTCGTCGAGCAGCCGGAAGCGGCTGATCCCGGTCAGGGTGATGATGTAGCGGCCGTCGCCGGTCTCGGAGAACTGGGTGATGCGGCCGAGGCAGCCGACCTTGAGCAGCGGCGGAATCTCGGGCTGCCGGCCGGTTTCCGGCTCGGGCTGGATGATGCCGATGACCCGCTCGCCCTTCAGCGCATCGTCGGTCATGGCGAGATAGCGCGGCTCGAAGATGTTGAGTGGCATCTGGCCGCGCGGCAGGAGCAGGGCGCCGCCCAGGGGAAAGAGCGGGATCGCCGTCGGGCAATCCTTGGCTCCCTCGTAGACGGCGTTCATGCCCATGCGCGCCTCGTCCTTGTGCCGGTCAGGAGAACAGCAGGGTCGAAAGTTTGCGGCGCCCGGCGACGCTCGCCTCGTCCATCGGCCCCCAGGCCTCGAAGAACTGGAGGAGCTGCTTGCGCGCGCCGTCGTCGTTCCACTTCCTATCGGCCTTGATGATGGCGACGAGATGATCGACCGCCTCCTCGCGCCTGTCGCGGGCATTGAGCGCGAGCGCCAGATCGAAGCGGGCCTGATGGTCCTTCGGGTCGGCGGCGACCTTGGCTTCCAGCTCGGCGGTGTCGCCGAGCGAGGCAGCCTGCTCCGCGAGCTCGATCGCGGCGCGGATGGCCGTGATCGCCGGGTCGCCGGCCTTGTCCGTTGGAGCCATGCCGAGAATGCCCTTGGCGCCCTCGATATCGCCATTGTCGAGATGCAGTCGTGCCAAGCCCGCGATGGCGGCGAGGTTGTCGGGCTCGATCTCCAGCACGCCGGCATAGAGCTCGCTGGCTCCGGCCGGATCACCCGCTGCGATGGCGGCTGCGGCGGCCTCGATCAGCTCGGCCGTCTCGCCCGGCCCCATCGGCCCGACCAGGCGCTCGATGAAGACCTTGATCTGGCTCTCGGGCTGGGCGCCCATGAAGCCGTCGATTGGCTGGCCCTGCTTGAAGGCGATAACGGCGGGGATCGACTGGATGCCGAGCTGGCCGGGGATCTGCGGATGCTCGTCGATGTTCATCTTGACGAGCTTGACCTTGCCGCCGGCGGCCTTGACCACCTTCTCGATGACGGGGGTGAGCTGCTTGCAGGGGCCGCACCAGGGCGCCCAGAAATCGATCAGCACCGGCTGCTTCATCGATTCGGCGATGACGTCCTCGCGGAAGCCCTGGGTCGTGGTGTCCTTGATCAGGCCGGGTTGCCCGGCCGCCTCGCCATTGACCAGCATGGGTCGTCCTTCGTGATACGCTCTGGAGGCGAAGACGTGCCCTTACGGCCGCCCGCGCAGTTGCGCCATAGATGGGGTGCTTCAGCCGTTCTGTCCATCGGGCGGGACGGGCAAATCGACGATCAGCGGCTCATGCCCGGTGCTGCGGAAGAAGGCCAGCAGATCGTCGCGGCTGACCCGCAAGGTCGCCGTGTTGATCAGGGGGTGGAAATTGACGTCCTCGCCGGTCGCGAGCGTTGAATCCAGCACCATGGTGACGTCGCCGGCACGATCGTTGATCACGGCGAAGGCGGTGACGGAGCCCGGCGTCACGCCGAGCTTCTCCAGCAACAATTCGGCCGAGCCGAAGGAGAGCCTACCGCTGGCGCCGATGTGCTCGTGCAGGCGCTTCAGGTCGATTCGCGCGTGAGCCTCGGCCGAGACGAGGAAAATCCGCCCCTTCTTATCCTTCAGGAACAGATTCTTGGTGTGATGGCCGACCATCTCGTCGCGATGCGGCGCCGTCTCGGCGACGGTGAACACCGCCGGATGGTCGGTGCGATGGAAGGCGATGCCCTTCTCGGAGAGATAGGCGCAGAGCTGGTCGGGCGTGACGGGCGCGGTCATGGCGAGGCGATCGGCAGGGGAGAGCGGGCTTCGAGGCAATATTGGAAACGCCCTGCCGGAACGGCAGGAACAGGCCGGAAGATGCCTAGCCTTGCGCGGCGCCGGCAGCAAGATCGGACCGGTGAATCCGGGCTTTTGTGGAAGGCGGCAAAAAACTTTCACCGGGGTGCTTGCGCTTCGCGGTGCTTTGGGGCAATAACCCGACCGCGCCGCCAACACGGCGCGACTGTCTCGGATGCGGGTGTAGCTCAGGGGTAGAGCACAACCTTGCCAAGGTTGGGGTCGAGGGTTCGAATCCCTTCGCCCGCTCCAGACAATCTCAAGGCTTGAGAAGCATGCAAGCGTCGGATCTTCCGGCGCTTTTTGCTTTTTGGGCCTATGCTGGAATGTCCTGACAGCGATCAGCCTTCAAACGCATGAGGGCGCCGATCGGCGCCCTCAGCGGCTGTACTCGAACTTTTTGTCCGCCTCAGGTCAATTCCGCGCCGCGCTTCTCGGGGATGAGGAGCCACATGGCGATCAAGTCGAGGACGTAGAGGGCAGCGAGCAGCGCGATGGCGGTCTGGAAGCCATGTGTCGCGGCGATCGCGCCGACGACGACCGGGCCGAAGCCGCCGACGCCACGGCCGATATTGAACAGCACGTTCTGCGCGGTGGCGCGCGCCGCCGTGGGGAAGAGCTCGCTGATCAGCGCGCCGTAGCCGCCGAGCATGCCGTTGACGAAGAAACCCATCACCGCGCCGCCAACCAGCAATTGCATCGGGTCGGTCAGGCGCGAATAGACCATCACCATCACGGCGGCGCCGATCATGTATCCGAAGAAGGCCGGGCGCCGCCCGATCCGGTCGGCGATATGGCCGAAGGCGAAGATGCCGAGCGCCATGCCGGCGATGGTCACCGCCGTCCACAAGGCCGACTGGGTGAGCTGGAAGCCGAACCGCGTGGCGAGGTAGTTCGGCAGCCAGATCATCACGCCGTAATAGCCGAAGTTCTGGACCGAGCAGAGGATGACCATGCCGAGGCTGAGCTTGGTGGTCTCGCGGTCCTTGACCAGCAGGTGCAGCGCCGATTCCTTCGGCCTATCCTTGGAGCGGGCGACGAAGACGTCGGGCTCGTGCAGGGAGTGGCGGATGAAATAGGCGGCGACCGCCGGCAGGATGCCGATGGCGAACATGCCGCGCCAGCCGATCGAGGGCAGCAGCAGCGGGGTGGCGAGCGCCGCGGCTAGCACGCCGACCTGCCAGCCGAGCCCGACATAGGAGGAGGCGCGCGCCCGCTTCGAGGCCGGCCAGGCTTCGGCGACCAGCGCCATGCCGATGCCGAACTCACCGCCGAGGCCGAGCCCGGCGATGGTGCGGTAGACCAGCAGGTCCCAGTATCCCTGGGCGAGCGCGCACATACCGGTGAAGACGGCGAAGAGGACGATGGTCCAGGTCAGAACGCGGACGCGGCCGAGGCGGTCCGAGAGCATGCCGAAGCCGATGCCGCCGAGCACGGCGCCGACCAGCGTCGCGGTGACAAGCGACGCGGCCTGCGCCTGGCTGAGCTGGAGATCGGCCGAGATCGCACGCAGCATGAAGCCGAGGATCAAGAGGTCGAACCCGTCCATGGCATAGCCGATCGCGGCGCCCCACAGAGCCTTGCGCGCCTTGCTGTCCACCTCGGTCGGTGCCGATGGCGCGGCCGCCATTCCCAGTTCACTCATGATTCAAGCCCTTGCTGCTGCTCCGGCCAAGCCCTGCGGAGCGACGATACCGGCCCGGCACCGCCCAAATTCGGATGATTTTGCCATCTCACGCGATCTGAGCCGGCGCAACGATCGCGCGCCGGGCAGGTTGTGGATGCCGTGGGAAACGCTGCCATGGTCGTTTTTGGGCAACGCGGGCGCCCTGTTGCCGTCCGGATGGCGCGAGGCGGACAGCATGTGGCGGAACCGACCCACAGATCGTGGCGAAAATCGCTACGCGGAGGGATTGACCTGCCGGGCAAGCGCGATCAGAAGAGGCCGTTTGCCAATTCGACCAGCCCCAACGCCCTTGCCGTCCCCGGCGAGCGGCGTCGCTCAGCCCGGAGAGACCGCGCCATGTCCAACCTGTTCACTCCCACCGACAGGGCCGAGATCGCGCGCGAAGCGGCCAAGATGCTGCTCGAAATCAAGGCCGTGCATTTCTACAGCGACAAGCCCTTCTTCTTCACCTCGGGCTGGGCGAGCCCGGTCTATATCGACTGCCGCAAGATCATCTCCTATCCGCGCCTGCGCTCGACCCTGATCGATTTCGCGGCGACGACCATCGTGCGCGACATCGGCTACGAGTCGCTCGACATCATCGCCGGCGGCGAGACGGCGGGCATTCCCTTCGCCGCCTGGATATCGGATCGCCTCTCGCTGCCGATGCAGTATGTCCGCAAGAAGCCCAAGGGTTTCGGCCGCAACGCCCAGATCGAGGGCTCGGTCGTCGAGGGCGCGCGCACGCTGCTGGTCGAGGATCTCGCCACCGACGGGCGCAGCAAGGTCAATTTCGCCGAGGCGCTGCGCACGGCTGGCGCTGACGTGCAGCACTGCTTTGTGCTGTTCTATTACGACATCTTCCCGAAGAGCCGCGAGCTGATGACCGAGATCGGCATCAACCTGCACTACCTCACCACCTGGTGGGACGTGCTGGCTGTCGCCAAGGAGAGCGGCCATTTCGAGCCGAAGATCCTGGCCGAGGTCGAGAGCTTCCTGAACGACCCGGCGACCTGGTCGGCGAAGCATGGCGGCATCTCCGCCTTCGGCGAGGAAAAGAAGCCGGCCTGAGGCATAGCTTGCGACCTGCAAGCTATGCGTTTCCTCACGTCATAGAGTGTCTTCCCGTGCGCGCTGCGGCATTCCATGCCGCTGCGCAGACACGGGATGACGCCCTTCAAGTAGCGCCCTTCAACTCGTGCCCTTCGCCGCTGCGCTGCTACGCGCCTCCAGCGCCTTGCCGACCCGGCGCATCGCTTCGCCCGCGGCATTGCATTCCTCGTCGGTGAGGACCTGCATCATCGCCTCGATCTCGGCGACATGGATCGCCATGGCCTTGCGGGTGATCGCCTCGCCGGCGGGCGTCAGCCAGAGGCGGCGCAGGCGCCGGTCAGCCTCGTCGTTGCGGCGCTCGATCAGGCCGCGCTTCTCCAGCACCGGCAAGAGCATGCTCATGGCGCTGCGGCCGACCAGGAGCTTCTCGGCCAGGGCCTGCTGCGAGAGGCCCGGAACATGGAAGATATTGGCGAGCACGTCGTAATGCGCGAGCTGGATTCCGAGCGGGGCCAGCGACTCGGTGAGCACCTTCTCCCACATGTTATGGGCGCGGGCGATGGAGACCCAGTTGCGGAAGCGCGGCAGGTCCCAGGGCAGGATCTGCGTGTCGGAAGGCTCTTGCTTTTTGTTCATGGCTGAACATAATAGTTCAGCGTTGAACAAAATCGGATATCCGTCATGAGCGCTTCCGCCCTCCGTTACATGCGCCCGCTGGTCCGGGCCGCGAGCTTTGTCGCTCCACGCACGGCCGGCCGGCTGGCCTTCCGCCTCTTCTGTACCCCGCCGAGGCCGGCAAAGCGAAACGGAAACGGCACCGCGGGGGAACAGGTAATGCCGACGCGGTTGCGGCAATCGAGCCCGCGCGCGATTCCCTTCCCGTGCGGGAGCGTGCAGGCCTATGTCTTCGAGCCTGAGGAGCAGGCGCCGACCCGGACGGTGCTGCTGGTCCATGGCTGGACCGGGGATGCGGCTTCGATGACCGGCTTCGTCGAGCCGCTGCTGGCGGCGGGCTTCCGGGTCGTTGCCTTCGACCTCCCCGGCCATGGCGCCTCGACCGGGCGCGAGCTCAATATTCCGCTGGGGGTCGCGAGCCTTGCCGCGGTGGCGCGGGTGTTCGGGCCGTTCCACGCGATCGTCACGCATTCCTTCGGCGGCGCGATCACGCTGGCGGCGCTGGCCGGCTCGGTCAGGGGACAGCCGGTGGTGAGCGCCGACCGGCTCGTGCTGATCTCGGCGCCCTCCTCGATCACCGGGATCACCCGGCAGTTCGGCCATGCGATCGGGCTTGGCAGGCGCGGGCAGGCGGCGCTGGAGCAGCGCATCCATATTGTTGCCGGCAATCCGGTCGAGGCTTTCGAAGGGCCGCTTCAGCTCAAGGCGATCGGCTTGCCGACGCTGGTGATCCATGACCGGCAGGATCGCGAACTCGGCTTCCAGCACGCTGAAGCGCTGGCCGAGAGCGGCCCGCTCGTCCAGCTGCAGGCGACGGAGGGTCTCGGACATCGCCGCATTCTGAAGGCGCGGCCGGTGGCCGAGAGCGTGGCCCGCTTCGTGATCGGAGCGAGCTAGAGCAGTTCCGCAATTCTCCGAACCGCGGAACTGCTCTAGGTCTTTGCTTTAGCGCATTTTCTTCACGCGAACCGGTGTCCACTTCGCTCGAAAATGCTCTAGCTCAGAGCCAGCCCATCAGTTCGCGCTGGACGACCTCGGCGATGACGTCGATGCCTTCGCGGGAATCGTTGAGGCAGGGCAGATAGGCGAATTTCTCGCCGCCATTGTGAAGGAAGATCTCGCGGTTCTCGCCGTCGAGCTCTTCCAGCGTTTCCAGGCAATCGGCTGAGAAGCCCGGCGCGACGATCGCCATCGACTTCTTCCCGGCCTGGGCCAGCGCCTTCACCGTCTCGTCGGTATAGGGCTGGAGCCACTCGTCCGGCCCGAAACGCGACTGGAAGGTCAGCGGGAACTGTTCCTCGGAAAGGCCGAGCTCGGCGCGCAGCAGGCGCCAGGTCTTCACGCATTGGCAATAATAGGGGTCGCCCTTCAGCAGATACTCCTTCGGCATGCCGTGGAATGAGCAGAGGATGACCTCGGGCGCGAAATCGAGCTTCGCCAGCGAGGCGCGCATCGAGCGGGCGAGCGCGCCGATATAGACGGGGTCGTCGCGATAAGGCGGGGCGACGCGCACCGCAGGCTGCCAGCGCATCTGCATCAGCGCGCGGAAGGCCTGGTCGCAGGCGGTGGCCGAGGTCGGCGCGGCATATTGCGGATAGAGCGGCACCAGCAGGATGCGGTCGCAACCCTGGTCGAGCAGCGCCTTCAAGCGGCTCTTCACATCGGGAAAGCCGTAGCGCATCGCCCAGTCGAAGACGACGCGCTCGCCGGCCAGCGGCTTCAGGCGCTCCGTGAGCTGCTCGGTCTGCGAGCGGGTGATGGTCTTGAGCGGGCCCTCGTCGCGCTCGTTGTTCCAGATCGAGGCGTAGTCCTTGCCTTTTCGGCCGGGCCTGGTCGACAGGATGATCAGGTTGAGGATCGGCCACCATTTCCAGCGAGGCTCCTCGATAACGCGGCGGTCGGAGAGGAACTCCTTGAGATAGGCGCGCATCGGCCAGTAGCCGGTGCCCTCGGGCGTGCCGAGATTCATCAAGAGCACGCCGATGCGTCCATAGCGCACCTGGGGATGGTCCGGTGGCAGGGAAGCGGCTTCGCGGCTTGGCGCGGCGGCGATGTCAGCAGTCATGAGCGCGTGCTCTCCTTAGATCGCCGCGCGTCCTGTCGGGCGCGAGGTGGCGATCTCTCTTTCGTGAGCATCGGATTTCTCCGGAAAGTGCAATCCACTTTTCGGTCCGATGCTCTGCCCTCGTGATTTAGACGAGTTCGCGCTTTCGTCCAGCCTCGAAACCCTCCGAAAGTCGAGGTGCGACACTGCCGCCTCCAGCGTCTTCCGGCGCAGCTGCCTCTGGCCAGCTTGGCCACAGTCTTGCTAGTCTGGAGCCGTTCTCAAGACATAAGGGCGCCCCGATGACGAAGCTCACCCGCCGCAAGGCTCTCGGCGTCCTGGCGGCGCCTGCCACGCTTGCCGCGACCGCCCCCGTGGCGATGGCGCAGCAGCCGGCGCCGAGCTTCACGCTGCTGCTGCTCAACGACATCTACAAGATGAGCGACGACAAGGGCCGTGGCGGCTTCGCGCGCGCTTCCGGCATCGCCAAGGCCGAGCGGGCCAAGGGCGTACCGGTGCTGTTCTGCCATGCCGGCGACTGCTACTCGCCTTCGCTGATGTCGGGCTTCGACCAGGGCGCGCATATCGTCGCGATGCAGAACAAGATGGGCATCGACGTCTTCGTGCCCGGCAATCACGAGTTCGATTTCGGCAAGGACAACTATCTCAAGCTGACGGCAGCGCAAAACTACCCGACCTTCGCGGCGAACCTGCGCGACGCCGCCGGCAATACGCTGCCGCAACACAAGGATTCGCAGATCTTCGAGCTTGGGGGCATCAAGGTCGGCGTCATCGGCACGACCTATGATCCGACGCCGCAGCTTTCCAATCCCGGCGATCTGAAATTCTCCTCGACGATGGAGGCGCTGCGCCGCGAGGCCAAGGCCCTGAAGGGGCAGGGCGCCGACATCCTCGTCGCGGTCGTCCATGCCGACCGTGCGATGGACTACGAGATCGTGCGCTCGCGCGTGGTCGATATCCTGCTCACCGGCCACGACCACGATCTCGCCATCGCCTATGACGGCAAGGTGGTGATGGTCGAGTCGAACGAAGAGGGCAACTACGTCACCGCCATCGACATCGCCGTCAGCGTCCGGGGCGAGGGCGCGGCCCGGCAGGTTTCATGGACGCCGACCTTCCGCGTCAACGATTCCCGCTCGGCGACGCCGGACCCGGATGTCGCCGCCATCGTGAAGGGCTATGAGGCGGAGCTCTCGAAGGAGCTCGACATCGATATCGCGACGCTCGCTGCGCCGCTCGATTCCCGCACCGGCGTGATCCGCACGCAGGAAACCGCGATCGGCAACCTGATCGCCGATGCGATCCGCTCCGCGACCGGCGCACAGCTTGCCATCACCAATGCCGGCGGCATCCGCGCCAACAAGCAATATGCCGCCGGGCAGAAGCTGACCCGCCGCGACGTGCTGAGCGAACTGCCCTTCGGCAATGCGACCGTGATGGTCGAGATCACCGGCAAGGACGTGAAGGACGCGATCGAGAACGGGTTGCGCGATGCACCGCAGGGCGCAGGCCGCTTCCCCGTCGTCTCCGGGCTCAAGTTCGAGGCCGATCTCAAGCAGCCGCAGGGTTCGCGCGTCACCTCGGTCACGGTCGATGGCAAGCCGATCGATCCCGCGGCCAAGTACACCGTCGCGTCCAACAACTTCATGCTGGAAGGCGGTGACGGCTATACGGCGCTCGGCCGCGGCAAGACACTGCTCGGCCTGACCGACGGCAAGCTGATGGCGAACGAGGTGATGGTCTATGTCCGCAAGCTCGGCACGGTCGATGCCAAAGTCGAGGGCCGGGCGGTCCTGAAGTGAATTGCAGCGACGCGCTCGCGGCCTTCCTGGCGAGCGCGGCTTCGGAGGGCTGGCGGGACTTGCCGGTCTTCGCTGCCAATGGGGCTGCCGCGCGCGCCTGTGCTGCCGTCGATGCCGAGCGGGCGGCCGGGCAGGTGGTGGCGCCGGCTCCCGATCGCGTCTTCGCCGCGCTGGCGCTGACGCCGCTCGACACGGTCACGGCGGTTATCCTTGGCCAGGACCCCTATCCGACGCCGGGCCATGCCAACGGGCTCGCCTTCTCCTATGCCGGGCCGCCGCCGCTGCCGCGCTCGCTCGGCAATATCTACAAGGAGCGGGCTGCCGATCTCGGCGAAGCCGCTCCGGCCGATGGCGACCTGACCCGCTGGGCCTCGCAGGGCGTGCTGCTGCTCAACACGGCGCTGACGGTGCGGGAAGGGGCGAGCAAGGCAGGCTCCCATCTTTCGCTCGGCTGGGGGGCGGTGACGGATGCCGTCATCGCGGCGGTCTCGCGCCAGCGGCCACATGTCGCCTTCCTGCTCTGGGGCGCACCGGCGCAGATGAAGCGGCCGCTGATCGACGAGAGCCGGCATCTGGTCATCGCCAGCGCCCATCCATCGCCGCTTTCGGCACGGCGGGGCTTCTTCGGCTCGAAGCCGTTCAGCCGGGCTAATGCCTGGTTGGAAGGGCAGGGGCAGACGTTGATCGCGTGGTGACGCGCGGGGTCACCCGACCGGGCGTTCGTCGGCGATGACCTTGCCGTCGTTCGGCAGCGCGCCGAGCGGCAGGATCTCCACGGCGCCTTTCAGCTTGGTCACCTGCTGCAAGGTCGAGGAGACTGCATCGACGAAGCCGGCCGGCTCGGCATAGATCTCGGCCTTCAGCGTCATCGTATCGGTCTCGTTGGCGCGGCCGACGACGAGGCGGAGTTTCGCGATCTCGGCATGGCGCTTGGCGATCTCGGCGACCTGCTCGGGCCGCACGAACATGCCCTTGATCTTGGCGGTCTGGTCGGCGCGGCCCATCCAGCCCTTGATCCGGGTATTGCTGCGCCCGCAGGCGCTTTGGCCCGGCAGCACGGAGGTGAGGTCGCCAACGGCGAGCCTGATCTGGGGATGATGCGGGTCGAGATTGGTGATCACGACCTCGCCGACCTCACCCTCGGGAACGGGATCGCCCGTGCCCGGCCGGACGATCTCGACGATCAGGTTCTCGTTCAGCACCATGCCTTCGCGGGCCGAGGTCTCATAGGCGATGACGCCGACATCGGCAGTGGCATAAAGCTGGTAGGCGTCGATGCCGCGCTCCCGGACCCAGGCTTGGAGCGAGGGCGGGAAGGCGGCGCCGGAAACGACGGCGCGCTTGATCGAAGAGATGTCGACGCCGCGCGTTTCGGCCGCCTCGATCAGAATCTTCAGGAAATCGGGCGTTCCGGCATAGGCGCTTGGGCGATAGGCCGAGATCACCTCCATCTGCTGCTCGGTATTGCCGGGACCGGCCGGGATCACGGCACAGCCGAGCGCGCGGGCGGCCGAGTCCATGATGAAGCCGCCCGGCGTCAGGTGGTAGCTCAGCGTGTTCAGGACGATATCGCCCGGCCGGAAACCTGCGGCGTAGAGGCCGCGCCCAGCACCCCAGGCATCGACAGCAGTGCCTTCCGGCTCGAAAATCGGGCCGGGCGAGGTGAAGAGCCGACCGAAGGAGCCGGGCGTTTCCGCGACGAAGCCACCGAAGGGCAGGGCGGCTTTCTGAAGCGCGGGCAGTTCCGCCTTGCGCAGGATCGGCAGGCTGGCCAGTGCCTTGCGGTCGGTGATCGCGGCGGGGTCGATGCCGGCGAGCCGCTCGGCATAGGCCGGGGCCTTCGTGGCCGCTGCCAGAATCGCCGGTAGGCGAGCGAAGAGATCGGCCTCGCGCACGGCAGGCGAGCGGGTTTCGAGCGCGTCGTGGTGCTCTGTCATGGAGTGGTCTCGTCTGTCGGGGTGCGGTGCCGGATCGCTTGGGGTCACGACAGCCAGCGCTTGCGGCGCTTGTAGCTCTTCACCTCGCGGAAGGACTTCTTGTTGCCCTCGGCGACGCCGAGATAGAATTCCTTCACGTCCTCGTTCTCGCGCAGCATCTTCGCCTCGCCATCCATGACGACGCGGCCGGTCTCCATGATGTAGCCGTAGGTGGCGTAGCGCAGCGCCATGTTGGTGTTCTGCTCGGCGACGAGGAAGGAGACACCTTCGTCGGCATTGAGCTGACGGACGATCTCGAAGATCTCCTCGACGATTTGCGGGGCGAGGCCCATCGAGGGCTCGTCGAGCAGGATCATCTTCGGGTTCGACATCATCGCCCTGCCGATGGCGCACATCTGCTGCTCGCCGCCGGAGGTGTAGCCGGCCTGCGACGAGCGGCGCTGCTTCAGGCGCGGGAACAGGGTGTAGATCTTCTCGAGGTCGCGCTTGATCGCGGCATTGCCGTCGCGGCGGGTGAAGGCGCCGGTCAGCAGGTTCTCCTCGATCGAGAGATGGCCGAAGCAGTGCCGGCCCTCCATGACCTGGATGCAGCCGCGCCGGACCAGTTCGTTCGGGGACATCTTGTCGACGCGCTCGCCGTCGAAGACGATCGAGCCCTTGGTGACCTCGCCGCGCTCGGCCTTGAGCAGGTTGGAGATCGCCTTCAGTGTGGTGGTCTTTCCGGCGCCGTTGGCGCCGAGGATCGCGACAATGCCCGCGCGTGGCACGGTGAGCGAGACGCCCTTCAGCACCAGCACGACATGGTCGTAGATGACCTCGATATTGTTGAGCGACAGGATCGTGTCGCCCGCGGTCGTTGTGGCTGGCTTTTCGAGGGTGGCGGTCGACATCGGCCTCTCCCGGACAATCGGTATCGAAGGGGGCCGGCGGCGGGGAGCCGCCGCCGGCTGCCGTCAGATCAGGACGACTTCTCGCAGGCTTCGGTGCGCTTCGGCCAATTGCCGGCCTTCTCGACATAGTCCTTGGCGTTGGACTCGATCAGCGGCCGGACTTCGTCCTTCAGAGGCTCGATCCAGTCGCCCTTCTGGGTCCACTTGCTGCCGTCCCACTCGGCGACATAGGCCTTGTGGTGCCCGGAATGGTCGGCGCAGCTGATCTTCACAGGCGAAGCGAAGCCCGCCATGCCGATCTCCTTGAGCCTGGCCTCGTCGACATTGAGGCTCTCGAGGCCGCGGCGCATGTCTTCGGAGGTTATGACCTTCTTGCCGGTCAGCTTCTGCGCCGTGCGGATCGCCTCGACGACCAGCATCGAGTTGTAGACGCCGCGATTATAGAGGTTCTCGCCGACCTTGTCCTTCGGCGTCGTGCTCTTGCCCTTGTCGACGACGTGCTTGAGGATGTCCTGGATCACCGGGAAGTTCTGACCTGCGGCGTTGAAGTTCAACGACTTGTAGCCCTTGGCCTCAGGCCCGCCCGCGCGGGCATCGTCGTCGCCGCCGGCCCACCAGACGCCGACCAGCTTGCCGATCGGGAAGTTGTTCTTGATCGCTTCCTTCACTGCGGTCGGGTTCATCGCGCCCCAGCCCTGGTTGTAGAGGAAGTCCGGCCGGTCGCGGCGGATCGAGAGCCAGAGCGAGCCCTGGTTCTGCATGTCGGCCGCGGCCACCGGATAGAGCTTGAGCTCGAAGCCGTATTTCTTGGCGAGGTTCTCGAGGACCGGGATCGGCTCCTTGCCGAAGGGGGCGTCGAGATGGATCAGGCCGAGCTTCTTGCCCTTGAGCTTGTCCATGCCGCCGAGCTCGGCCGCCATGTGCTTCACCATCAGCGAGGCGCCGTCCCAATAGGTCAGCGGCGGGATGAAGACCCAGGGGAAGTTCGTGCCGTCAGCCGACGAGGACAGGCCGTAGGCCATGGACAGGATCGGGATCTTGTCGACATGGGCGCGCGGGATCGCGGCGAGCGTCGCGCCGGTCGACCAGGGCGAGTAGACAACGGTGTTCTTCGACTTGGCCTGCTCGTAGCACTCGATCGACTTCTTGGTGTCGTAGCCGGTCTCGCATTCCTCGTAGACGATCTTGACGCCGTTCACGCCACCGTCACGCTCGTTGATCATCGCGATGTAGTCGCGCATGCCGTCGCCGATCGGGATGCCCGAGCCCGAGAACGGGCCGGTGCGATAGGCATTGTTGGCGAAGTAGATGCTGTCCTGCGCCATGGCCGGGGCAAGCGCGCCGGCGGCGAACAGGGCTCCGAGCGCTGCACCCTTCAACAGATTGCTGGTCTTCATGGACTTCCTCCGTTCGTTTCCTCCCGACCAGACTGCTGTCGGATCGGTCTTTATCCGCCGGCGCTTCACTGTCGCCGGTCGTTTCTTGGGTCTCTCCCGTTTGAGGTTTGGGAGCATGACTTGGTGCGAAAACCGGTTTCCACTTTTCGCGCCATGCTCCGGCCTCAATAGGGGAAGGGCCACGTCCGCAATTTCTGCTTCCCGATCTGCCAGAGCCTGGCGAGGCCGTGCGGCTCGACGATCAGGAAGATGATGATCAGCGCGCCGACCAGCATGAAGGTGACGTGCTCGGCGGCGGCGCCCGCGATCGGGATGCCGAGCGCCGGCAGGCCGAATTTCAGCGCCGTCGGCAGGATCGAGAGGAAGGCCGCGCCGAAGAAGGAACCGATCAGGGAGCCGAGGCCGCCGATGATGACCATGAACAGGATGTTGAAGGAGAGGCGGATCGAGAACACGTCCGCCGCCTCGCCGCCGCCGTACCAGAGGAAGATCATCATCGCGCCGGCGACGCCGCAGAAATAGGAGGAGACGGCGAAGGCGGCGAGCTTGGCGTTGAGCAGCTTGATGCCCATCAGCTCGGCGGCGATGTCCATGTCGCGCACGGCCATCCAGGAGCGGCCGAGCTTGCCGTGGACGATGTTGGAGGCGAACCAGGTCAGCACCACGACGAGGCCGAGGCAGACGAAATAGCGTGTTTCAGGTGTCGCGGCCGCACCGGTCAGCGGGATGTCGAAGAGCGTGCGCTGCGGCACCTCGATCGCGCCCGAGGCGTTGTAGTTGAACAGCCAGGGCACGCGGACGAAGGCCCATTGCAGGAAGAACTGCGCGGCGAGCGTCGCGACGGCGAGGTAGAAGCCCTTGATGCGCAGCGACGGCAGGCCGAAGAGCACGCCGATGCCGGCCGAGAACAGCCCCGAGACGAGGATCAGGACGATGATGTTCACGCCGGGGAAGAAGGTGGTGAGCTTGTAGCAGCTATAGGCGCCCACCCCCATGAAGGCGGCGGTGCCAAGCGAGATCAGCCCGGTATAGCCGGTGAGGATGTTGAGCCCGATCGCCGCCAGCGAGAAGACGAGGAAGGGGATCATCACCGAGGCGATGAAGAAGTCGCTGCCCAGGAAGGGGATGGCGACGAGCGCGATCGCCAGGATGACGGCGATGCCGATCCGGTCTTCCTTGAGGGGGAAGACCGCCATGTCGCTGGCATAGCTGGATTTGTATTGGCCGGCCTCGCGGTAGAGCATGTCGTCCGGCTCCTCAGATACGTTCGATGATCTTGTCGCCGAACAGGCCCTGCGGCCGGAACAGCAGGAAGCCCAGGGCGATGAAATAGGCGAGCCAGCTCTCGATGCCGCCGCCGATCAGCGGGCCCCAATAGAACTCGCCGAGCTTCTCGCCGATGCCGATGATCAGGCCGCCGACGATGGCGCCGGGGATCGAGGTGAAGCCGCCGAGGATCAGCACGGGCAGCGCCTTCAGCGCGACGATCTCCAGCGCGAAGGACACGTCCGAGCGGGCGCCCCACATGATGCCGGTGATCAGGGCGACGATGCCGGCGGTGAACCAGACGATCACCCAGATCTGGTTGAGCGAGATGCCGACCGAGAGCGCCGCCTTGTGGCTGTCGGCCACGGCTCTGAGCGCGCGGCCGATGCGGGTATACTGGAAGAAGGCGGCAAGCGCTGCGATCATCAGCGAGGCGATGAGGGCTGCGGCGATGTCGATCTTCTGCAGCGAGACCAGCCCGCCGAGGATCTGCAGGTCGATCGCGCCCTTGGGCAGGTAGAGCTGCTCGGCGATCATCTGCTTGGGGTTGCCGCCGAAGAGGGATTCACCGAAGCCGATCAGGAAATAGGTGATGCCGAAGGTCGCCATGAACAGGATGATGTCGGGCTGGTTGACCAGCGGGCGCAGCACCACGCGCTCGATGGTGACCGCGAGCGCGAACATCACGCCGAGCGTCAGGATGACCGCAAGGAAGGCCGGCACGCCCTTCTCGTAGAGGCCGACCAGGGTCAGCGCCGCGAACACCACCATGATGCCCTGCGCGAAGTTGAACACGCCCGAGGCCTTGAAGATCAGCACGAAGCCGAGTGCGATCAGGGCATAGAGCACGCCGGAGACGAGCCCTTCCCAGACCGTCTGCACCAGCAGGTCCGGCGCCTGGACCATCTGCTGGAACGGATCGACGAAGATCGCATAGAGCGTGTTGGTGGAATCGAGCCGCACGCCGATCGCGAGCGCCGCGATGACGACGACGACGATCAGGCCGGCCTTGACCAGCGGGTTGGCGAGGAGGTTCGGGGCGGGGCGGGTGGCGATGTCGCTCATGTCTCCACGCTCCTCAATGCGCCACGCCGAGATAGGCATCGATGACGCGCTGGTCGGCCTTGACCTCTTCGGGCGTGCCGTCGGCGATCTTGCGGCCGTATTCGAGCACGACGACGCGGTCGGACAGGTCCATGACGACCCCCATATCGTGCTCGATCAAAGCGATCGTGGTGCCGAACTGGTTGTTCACGTCGAGGATGAAGCGGCACATGTCCTCCTTCTCCTCGAGATTCATGCCGGCCATCGGCTCATCGAGCAGCAGCAGCTCCGGCTCCATCGCGAGCGCGCGGCCAAGCTCGACGCGCTTCTGCAGGCCGTAGGGCAGCTTGCCGACCGGCAGTTTGCGGATGTGCTCGATCTGCAGGAAGTCGATAATGTCCTCGACGACGCGGCGATGCGCGATCTCCTCCTGCATTGCCGGGCCATGGCGCAAAGCCTGCCAGAAGAAGCCCTTCTTCATCTTGAGCGTGCGGCCGGTCATGATGTTGTCGAGCGTCGACATGCCCTTGAACAGCGCGACGTTCTGGAAGGTGCGAGCGATGCCGCCGGCTGCGGCGCGGTGCGGGCGCATCTTGGCGCGGCGCTCGCCCTTGAAGACGATCTGGCCTTCCTGAGGCTGGTAGAAGCCGTTGATGCAGTTGAGCATCGAGGTCTTGCCGGCGCCGTTCGGCCCGATGATGGCGCGGATCTCGCCCTTGCGGATGTCGAAGGAGACATCGGTGATCGCCTTCACGCCGCCGAAGCGCAGCGAGATGTTCTCGACAGAGAGCAGGACTTCGCCCTTGGCGCGAATGGGTGTGCCGGTCACGTTGATCGGTTCCGCGTTCATGCCGCCTTCGCCGATGACGGCGCCTCCTGCCCGGCGACGGGGTAGATCTTGGCGTCACGCACCTTGACGCGTGCCGAGATCGCGCCCTTGCGGCCGTCCTCGAAGGTGACTTCTGTCGAGATATCGGCGGCCTCCGAGCCGTCATAGAGCGCCGTGACCAGCGGGGCGTAGCGCTCGGCGATGAAGCCGCGGCGGACCTTCTGGGTGCGGGTCAATTCGCCGTCGTCGGCGTCCAGCTCCTTGTGCAAGATCAGGAAGCGCTTGATCTGCGCGCCGCCCATCATCGGCTCGGAGGCGAGCGAGCGGTTCACCTCGTCGACATGCTTGGCGATCATGTCATAGACGAGATCGTGGCCGGCGAGCTCCTGATAGGAGGCATAGACGACGTTGTTGCGCTCGGCCCAGTTGCCGACGGCGATGAGGTCGATGTTCAGCGCCACGGTCGCGTGGTCGCGGCCCTGGCCGAAGGCGACGGCCTCCTTGATGTTCGGATAGAATTTCAGCTTGTTCTCGATGTATTTCGGCGGGAACAGCTCGCCATTGGCGAGCTTGCCGACATCCTTGGCGCGGTCGATGATCTTGAGATGGCCGCCGTCGTCGAAGAAGCCGGCATCGCCGGAGCGGACATAGCCGTCTTCGGTCATGGTCTCTGCGGTCTTGTCCGGGTCCTTGTAGTAGCCGCCGAAGATCGAGGGTGAGCGGTAGAGCACCTCGCCATTGTCGTCGATGCGGATATCGACCATCGGCGCGGGCTTTCCGACCGTATCGGCCTTGATCTCGCCGTTCGGCTGCATGGTGATGTAGACCCCGGCCTCGGTCTGGCCGTAGAGCTGCTTCAGATTGATGCCGATGGAGCGATAGAAGCGGAAAAGCTCGGGGCCGATCGCCTCGCCCGCAGTGTAGCCGACCTTGATATTGGTCAGGCCGAAGCGGTTGCGCAGCGGGCCGTAGACCAGCCAGTCGCCGAGCTTGTAGAGCAGGCGGCCTTTCAGCGGCACGCTCTCACCGTTCAGGATCTGCTCGCCATAGCGCTTCGCGACGTCGAGGAAATAGTGGAACATCTTCCGCTTGAGCGCGCCGGCATCCTCCATGCGCACCATGGTCACGGTCAGCATGTTCTCGAAGACGCGGGGCGGGGCGAAGGCATAGGTCGTGCCGACCTCGCGGCGGTCGTCGATCACCGTGTCCGGGCTTTCCGGGCAGTTGACGCAGAAGCCGGCCAGCATCGCCTGCGCATAGGAGAAGACGTGGTCGCCCACCCAGGCAATCGGCAGATAGGCGATGACCTCGTCGGTCTCGTTGAGCCCGTCGAAGCCGCAGCCGATCTCGGCGGCGATCAGCACGTTGTAGTGGCTGAGCATCACGCCCTTGGGCCGCCCGGTGGTGCCGGAGGTGTAGAGGATGATGCCGAGATCGGAACCCTGGCCCTGCTCCATCTCGCGGGCAAGTGCCGCCCCCGCTTGCGGGTCCTTCAATGCCCGGCCGCCGTCAGCGATCACCGTCTCGATGGCGTGGAGCTTGCTATGGTCGTAGTCGCGCAAGCCGCGGGGCTCGTCATAGAGCATGTGCCGGAGATGCGGCAGGCGATCGGCGATCGAGAGCAGCTTGTCGACCTGCTCCTGGTCCTGCACCACGGCAAAGACCGCCTCGGCATGGTCGAGGACATAGGCCATCTCCTCGGCGACGCCGTCGGCATAGACCGGGACGGGAATCGCGCCGATCCATTGTGCCGCGCACATCGACCAGTAGAGCCGTGGCCGGTTCTGGCCGATGATCGCGACCTTCTCGCCGCGCTTCAGGCCGAGGTCCTGAAGACCCTTGGCGAAATTGCGGACGTGCTCGGCTACCTCCGCCCAGTTCCAGGACTGCCAGATGCCGAGATCCTTGTGGCGGAAGGCGACGCGCGAGGCGCGTTCCTTCGCGTTGCGCAACAGCAATTTCGGAAAGGTATCCGCCTGGCCGGCGGTGCCGCTTGCCACGATTGCGTTCTCCCTGTCGAGCCGCCATGCGTCGTGGCGACTTCCGCGGGCCGGTTTCCGGCCTCGTTCTCATGCAAGACTTGCAGGCGGCCATCATCCTTGCAAGGACCCGCTTGACAGACAATTCGCCTTTTGGTGACTATTGTCCCGCCGAAGTCTGCTCCTCACGCAGATTTGTTGCGTGCGCTTTTGCTTCGGCTCTGATTTTCCTCACGAATTCGACAGATTGAATCGGCGGGCGGAACCGCGCCCGCGGTGGCGGCGGACCGACTCATGCTTCATCATCTGTCTTTCGGCGTTTTCGATATCGAGCGCGCCTGCGCCTTTTACGACGCGGTGCTGGCGCCGCTTGGTTATGTCAGGGTCTGGCAGGACCTGCGCCCGGGTGAGACAGGACAGGCGGTCGGCTACGGTGTGCCCGGGGGTGGCGACAAGCTCGCGCTGAAGCACCGGCCGGAAGGGCAGCGGCCGCCGGGGCCGGGCTTCCATTTGGCCTTCGCCGCGCCTGATCGCGGGGCGGTCGACCGGTTCCATGAGGAAGCGCTTCGGCAGGGCGGACGCGACAATGGCGCGCCTGGCCTGCGCACGCATTACGGGCCGCATTACTACGCTGCCTTCGTGGTCGATCCTGACGGCTATGCGATCGAGGCGGTGTTCAACGCGCCGGTTTAGCGGCTTTCAACGAACGCCGACGCCATCAGCATCTTAAAAGCGATCGAGGGCCGCTTCGCAAAAACAACGGTAGTCCACCACTTGTCGGCCCTAACCATGAAGTGACCAGCGCATCGGCTCGCGCCCCGTTGCCGGCTAGAAAAGAGTCGTGCCACTGTGCCGGAATGACTTCGATATCAGATCAAGGACGGCTTTGGCTTGCGGCTGGTAAGCGCATGGGATTTGAGGTCGTTGCACCTTGCAAGATCACGCTCGGTGACGGCTCATTGGTCGAAGCTACCGCTCTAGTGAAAGTCGGGCCACCCAACGGAATGGTGGTCGATCCTGACTGGCGCGTCATCAAACCCTTCGCTGAGAAACTTTTCGCGGAAGACTTCGGCTACTCAGCAATAGAGATCAGCGAGAACGACGAAGACCTGGTCGATGTAATCCGCGACTGGAGTGGAGACTGACAACACCCCTCCATGTGCCACTTAGCCATAGGTGTCGGGCGACTGCTATGGCTCAATAGAGAGCCCCTCATGGGCGACAAGCTACCGGGGGCGTGGCGCGCTGCCCTTGAGATCAGCGCCGAGGCTTCGTGTTGCGTGCAGTCGCACCACCCAACACATGCCGATCCATATTGATCTTCACCGGCTTGCAGGTGTGGAAGGGATCGAGCCAATTGCCCCAGAGACGACGGGCGATCTCGGACTGCGCGGCAGCGTATTCGACGATCTGGTCGTTGACCCGTTTCGTCATGAGGTCGAGGAGGCCAAACATGGCGGCGGTTCCTTTCTCAGCCCTAGCTGTTCAGGAGAAGGAACGCGCGAAACGCGATTTGGTGCCCTGCAGCAATGTTCAACCTTCGTAGCGGGCGAGCTTGTCGAGGTCGCGGATGGTGATGCTGCCGTGTCCGAGCTCGATCAGGCCGAGATCGGCGAGCTTCGCCAGGCCCTGATTGGCCATTTGCCGGGAGATGCCGGCGAGCATGCCCAGTTCCTCCTGCGATATCGCCAATGTGCGGCCGAGATCGGGATAGAGGATCGGGTTGAACAGCCAGGCGAGGTTGCGGGCGAGGCGACCGGTGGAATCAAGCGTGCGCTCGGTTTCGGCCAGCGAGATGAACTGGGCGAGGCGCTCGTTGAACTGGTGGACGAGGAAGCGATTGAACGCGGCCGAATGCTCGAACAGCCAGAGGAAGGTTGAGCGCCGCATCAGCGCAATCCGCGACTCGCGCAGCGCCACCAGCTCGTAGCGGCGTGCCTCGGCCTTGATCACGGTGCCCTCTCCGAACCAGGCTCCCGTGCGCAGACCGGCGAGGGTCGCCGATTTTCCGGTCTTCGAGGTCGTCGCCATCTTGACCAGCCCCTCGGCGACACCGGTCCATGCCTCCAGCCGGTCGCCGACATGGCAGATCGAGGCACCCTTGCCGTAACTCTTGAAGGAGATGCCGCGTCGCGCCTCCTCGAACTCTGCCTCCGCCAGATCATGGGACCAGGAGGCGATGGCACGCAGTTCCTCGGGGGTGATCAAGATGGGGTTATCCGGGCAATGGGCGGTTGGCAGCAGTATGGGCTGCGAGGGCAGCCGGACTCAAGCTGAACCAAAGAGGCGCAGGGAACCCTCTCCCGTAGGGAGAGGGCAGGGTGAGGGGTAGGCCGCTCACCGTCCTTGCCGTGAGGTAGTCGCTGCGCAGCGGTGAAGTTGGTGCCTCACTGGTCCAACGGCCTACGCCTCACCCCGGCCCCTTTCTCTATGGGAGAGGGGTTCCCCCGCCCTATTCGGCCGCCTGGGGCAGGGCCGCGGAAGGAGAGCCGTCTCGCAACTGCTTGAGTAACACCGCTTCCTCTGCCTTCGCGGCCTTGAGATGCCGTTCCTTGACATGGCCAAAGCCGCGGATCTTCGCGGGTATCGCGGCCAGCGCCACGCAGAGCGCGTGGTTCTCGGCCGCGAGACGGGTCAGCAACTCGTTCAACAGGGCCTCGTAATCCTCGATCAGCCGGCGCTCGGTGCGGCGCTCCTCGGTACGGCCGAAGAGGTCGAAGGCGGTGCCGCGCAGGCCCTTGAGCTTTGCCAGCATCGAGAAGGCACCCATCATCCACGGACCGAAGCTCATCTTGCGCGGCAGGCCGGTATTGGGGTCGCGTCGTGCCAGCAGCGGCGGGGCAAGGTGGAACTCGTAGCGTAGCGGCGTGCCGTCGCCGGCTTCTGCCTCGAAGGTGGCAGTGACCTGCTTGCGGAAGGCGCCGTCGCTGTAAAGCCGCGCGACCTCGTATTCGTCTTTATAGGCCATCAGCTTGAATAGATTGCGGGCGACGGCGTCGCTCAGCGCCGTCTGGCCGGACATCACCGCCGCCTCGCGCGTCTGCGCGCGAGCGACGAGATGGCGATAGCGCGCCGCATAGGCCGCGTTCTGATAGGCGGTGAGGAAGGCGATGCGGCGCTCGATGGTCTCTTCCAGCGTCTGGGAGAGCTGGCGGGCGGGCGTCGCCGCCTTGCTCTGCGAGAGGAGCCCGGCGAGCGCTTGCGGGTCATGCGCGGCGCGGCGGCCGAGCTCGAAGGCCTGCTTGTTCATGGCGACGGCTTCGCCATTGAGCTCGACCGCCTTGAGCAGCGCCTCGCGAGAGAGCGGCACAGCCCCGAGCTGCCAGGCATGGCCGAGCATGAACATATTGGCGGCGATGGCATTGCCGAGAAAGGCGACCGCTGCGGCGGTCGCATCGATGAAATGCGTCTGCTCGCGGCCGGCGGCTCCGAGGATCGCGCGCTTCAGGCGCTCGGTCGGCAGCGAGAAATCGGCATTGCGGGTGAAGTCGCCCGGCAGGCTCTCTGCCGTGTTGACGATGACTGTGCCGCGTTCGGGCCTGATCGCGCCGAGCACCTTCTTCGAGCCGGTGACGGTCAAGTCGCAGCCCAGCACGAGATCGGCCTGTCCCGCGGTGACGCGGATGGCATGGATATCGTCCGGATGCGGCGCGAGCTTGACATGGCTGAAGACCGCGCCGCCCTTCTGGGCGAGGCCGGCCATGTCGATCATGCCGCAGCCCTTGCCTTCGAGATGCGCGGCCATGCCGAGAATCGCGCCGATGGTGACGACGCCCGTGCCGCCGACGCCGGTGACGATCACCGCGAAGCTGCGATCGAGCGCCGGCACTAGCGGTTCGGGCAGTTCAGTTTCGCCGAGTGCCGCGGCATCGAGCCGGAGCGGATCGGCCTTCCTGGGCTTCGCGCCGTGCACGGTGACGAAGGAAGGGCAAAAACCCTTCACGCAGGAGAAGTCCTTGTTGCAGTTCGACTGGTCGATCTGGCGCTTCCGGCCGAATTCGGTTTCGAGCGGCTGGACGGAGACGCAGTTCGACTGCACGCCGCAATCGCCGCAGCCTTCGCAGACCAGTTCGTTGACGATGATGCGCTTGTCGGGATCGGGATAAGCGCCGCGCTTGCGTCGGCGGCGCTTCTCGGTGGCGCAGGTCTGATCGTAGAGCAGGAGCGAGACGCCGGAGGTTCCGGCGAGCTCGCGCTGGACGGCGTCGAGCTCGTCGCGATGGTGCAGCGTCGTGCCGGCCGGCCATTGCGTGCCCGGCGGATATTTGCCGGGGTCGTCGCTGACGACGGCGATACGGGCGACGCCTTCGGCCGCGACCTGCCGCGCCATCTGGTCGGGCGAGAGATGGCCTTCGGCCTGCTGGCCGCCGGTCATCGCGACCGCGTCGTTATAGAGCAGCTTGTAGGTGATCGTGACGCCCGACGCGACGGCCCAGCGGATCGCGAGCGAGCCGGAATGGGTATAGGTGCCGTCGCCGAGATTCTGGAAGACATGGCCGCGCTTCGAGAACGGCGCTTCGCCGACCCAGTTCGCGCCCTCGCCGCCCATCTGGGTGAAGCCCGCCGTGTCGCGGTCCATCCACTGAACCATGTAATGGCAGCCGATGCCGGCATAGGCGCGCGAGCCCTCGGGCACGACGGTCGAGGAATTATGCGGGCAGCCCGAGCAGAAATAGGGCGTGCGCCGCGCGATCTCCTGCGCCTCGGCGAGGCGGCCCTGCGCCGCCGCGATCTCCTCCAGCCGGGCGCGTAAGGCGGGGTCATCGCGGTATTGCAGCAGGCGTCCGCCCAGTGCGATGGCGATGTCGTTGGGGTCGAGCGCGCCGTGGACAGGGAAGAGCCAGTCGCCGTTCTCGTCCTTCTTGCCGATCACCATCGGCTGGTGCTTGGCGCCGTAAAGCTCCTCGCGAACCTGAACCTCAATCAGCGAGCGTTTTTCCTCGACCACCATGATCAGGTCGAGTCCCTTGGCAAAGGCCTTCAGCTCGGCCGGGTCGATCGGCCAGGGGCAGGCGAGCTTGAACAGGCGGATGCCGAGGTCATTGGCGCGGACCTCGTCGATGCCGAGATCGGCGAGCGCCTGCTGCACGTCGAGATAGGATTTGCCGACGGTGGCGATGCCGATGCGCGGCTTCTTGCCGCCATGGCTGACGATGCGGTTCAGCTTGTTGGCGCGCAGATAGGCCAGCATCGCGTCGCGCTTGTAGAGATGCATCCGGCGCTCCTGCTCGACGAAATCGAGCTCGCGGCGGATGGCGAGGCCGCCGGGCGGCGGGGTGTAATCGGTCGGCGTGACGATCGTGACGCGGTCGAGCGAGCCGTCGACCGAGGCGGTCGATTCGATGTTGTCCTTGACGCATTTGATGCCGACCCAGACCGAGGCGAAGCGCGAGAGCGCGATGCCGTGCAGGCCGTAATCGATGATCTCCTGCACGCCGGCCGGGTTCAGGATCGGCATCATCCGGTCGACCAGCACGAACTCGGTCTGATGGGCGTTGGTCGAGGATTCCGCCGTGTGGTCGTCGCCCATCAGGCAGATGACGCCGCCCTTGGGATCGGTGCCGGCCATGTTGCCGTGGCGGAAGACATCGCCGGAACGGTCGACACCCGGGCCCTTGCCGTACCAGAGAGCGAAGACGCCGTCGTGCTTGCCTTCGCCACTCAGGCCCGCCTGCTGCGTGCCCCAGATCGCGGTCGCGGCGAGGTCCTCGTTCAAGCCCGGCTGGAAGACGATGTTCGCGGCCTTCAGGGGCTTGGACGCCCGCATCAATTGCTGGTCGAGCCCGCCGAGCGGGGAGCCGCGATAGCCGGAGACGAAGCCGGCGGTGTCGAGCCCGGCCTGCCGGTCGCGCTCGCGTTGCATCAGCAGCATGCGGGCGACGGCCTGCGTGCCGGTGAGGAAAACCTCGCGCTTCCCGAGATCATATTTGTCGTCGAGCGCGACCTCGCGCAGCCCGGTCTGGCGCAGCGCCCCCGCCTCGGTGCCGGATTTCCGTGGTGCTTCGGCCATGTTCGGCCTCCCGGATCATCGTTCCCGCCGACGGGCCGGTGATCCCGGCCTCATGCTTCGCCATCTCCGCGGCGAATATGTCAGTAAGGCTGACATATCGACCGGAGGCGGTCAATTGATCTGGTATCATTCCAGTTTTCGGGGCCGGGTCCAGAGATTTGCGGGAACGGCCGGTGCGCGTCCTGCGGGAGGCGCCGCGATTTGGCCCTGTTTGCCGGGGATGGCTGTCGCAGCGATCAGGCGTGACGAAGCGCCCGTTGACGATCGCTTCACCATGATCCACGCAAGCGGGATCACGGAGGGTTCGCCTTTGACGCGACGCGCGCATTTCACGGCCCTGTCGGGGCTCCTTATGGCCGCTTTTGCGGCCGGGCCGGTGGCTGCGCATCCGCATGTCTTCGTCACCGCCAAGGCCGAGATCGTCTTCGCGGCCGACGGCTCGGTGCAGGCGATCCGGAACCGCTGGAGCTTCGACGAGGCCTATTCGGCCTATATCACGCAAGGTCTCGACAAGAACCGGGACGGCAAGCTGACCTCGGACGAGCTCGCTGAGCTCGCCAAGATCAATGTCGAATCGCTGCCCGATGTCGAATTCTTCACCGCGGCCAAGCTCAACGGCCGCAAGCAGGAATTCGGCACGCCGGGCGAAGAGGTCATGACCTTCGATAACAAGGTGCTGACGCTGGTTTTCACGCTGCCGTTGAAGACCCCGGCCAAGGCGCGCTCATTCGGCATCGAGATCGGCGACCCCACCTATTTCGTCGCGTTCTCCATCGTCGATGAGCCTGATGCCGTCGTAACCAAGGGCGCGCCGCAGGGCTGCGTCGTGCGGGTCAATCGCCCGCCCAAGCTCGACGACGCCACGCAGAAGCGCCTCGCCGAGGCCGATATCACCGCGACCCCCGATGTCAGCGGACTCGAGATCGTGACGCGGGCGCTGGTGGCATGTCCGTGACATCCGCCGAGACAGCGCGCCCAGCCGGTGCGAGGCTGTCGCGACGCCTGATCGCCTGCGCGCTGGCGCTGTTGCTGGTCGGGGGCGTGGTTGCCCTGATCGCTTTCCTGATCGCGAGCGTCAGTCCGCCGCCTCCGCCCCCACCGCGCAACCCCTTCGGCGCCGCGCTGCCGCGCGAGGCCTTGCCGTCAACGACTGGTTTCGGGGCGGTGCTGCTAGCCTGGCAGTCAAGCTTCTACCGCGAATTGACCGCGACGCTGAAGGCGATCGCGACGGCGCCCGGCGCGCTCTGGGGTTTGCTTGGGCTCTCCTTCGGCTACGGCGTCTTCCATGCCGCCGGTCCCGGCCATGGCAAGGCGGTGATCTCCGGCTATATCGTCGCGGACAACCGCAGCCTGAAGCGCGGCCTGGCCTTAAGCTTTGCGGCCGCGCTCCTGCAGGCGCTGGTTGCGATCGCGATCGTGACGGCGGCGACCTTGCTGCTGCGGGTCACCGCGATGCAGATGAATGCCGCGACGACCGTGATCGAGCAGGGCAGCTTTCTGCTGGTCGCGCTGGTCGGGCTGCTGATGCTCTGGCGTAAGGCGGGCGCGCTGGTCCGGCTGGAAGCCGGCGGGGCGCATGACCCGGCGGCTTGCGATCATGTCCATATGCCCGATGCCGAGCAGGTCTCGCGGCTCGCCGGCTGGCGCGACATGGCGGGCGTCGTCGTTGCGGCCGGTGCACGGCCCTGCGCGGGCGCGCTGATCATCCTCGTCTTCGCCAATGCGCAGGGGCTGTTCTGGGCGGGGATCGCCGCAACCTTCGCCATGGCGCTGGGCACGGCGCTCACCACTGGGGCGCTCGCCGCCTTCGCCGTGTTCTTCAAGTTCGCGGCGCTGAAATTGGCCGGCGGGGGCAGCCTGCGCTCAGCCCGGCTCATCGCCGGGCTCGAACTGCTCGCCGCCGCTTTCGTCGCCGTGCTCGGCGCGGCGCTGTTCACCGGCCTTTGGATCGGCGGGACTGGGAGTTAGGGCTCGGCCCGCAGCGGATCATTCTCCAGCAGGATCGGCTTGCCATGCGGTGTCGCCTCGGCCGCGCGCGCCCATGAGGCGGCGAGCGCGTCGACGCCGTCATGCGAGGCCAGCCCCTTTTCGATCAGGAGATGCTCCAGCGCCTCGCACCAGCGCTCGTAATAATCCGAGCCGTCCTTGCAGCCGCCGGCCGCGAGCGCCTCGCGGATTTCGGCGCCGAGCGCCTGCGCCCATTCCTCGGCGGTGAAGACGCCCTTGTTCTGGAGTTCGACGACCAGCGCGAAGGCCTGCGCCTGCCAGGGCTCGGCGAAGATCGGGCCCTCGGCGTCGCGCGGGATCGGCGTATCGGCGGCGAGCGCTGCCGCCAGATCGGTCTCAGGCCGGCTCAAGATAGCTCTCCCAGGCCTCGATGCTGACGGTGGAGGTCGGGTCGGCGTCGCGGCCCCAGAGCTCGCGACCGTCGAAGACCACCGTGTAAAGCCATTGCGCCGTCTCGGGCTTTCCCTGCGCGCCCGTATCCGGGAAGACATGGCAGCCGGTGATGCGCTCGACCACGCCGGTCTTGCCGCGCGCATAGCGCGGCAGGCGGGTGTGGTGCTGCGGGTGCATCACGATGGTGCGGACCTTGTCGCCCACCGTGAAGCGGGCCGGGGCCTTGGCCTCGCGCTCATAGGGGAAGCCGCGCCGCAGGACGCCCGCGACCTCCTCGCCCTTGAGCACGCGCTTCGGCTCGCGGCGTTCGGTGGCCGGCTTGCCGCTGACGAGTTCGTCCGCGCTCAGGAAACCGTGCTTGACCAGCACCTTGTCGAGCGCGGCGAGCCAGATCTCGTAATAGGTCGAGGAGAGGTACTGGGCTGGCGGCAAGCTCTCGCGGGCATGGCGGATCTCGTCGATGGTCCAGGCACCCATGGCGCCGGCCGCGACATTGATCGCGAGCACGCGCTTCTCCCAGTCGCCGTGGAAGACCGGTTCGTTCGGCTCGGGGACGACCGGGCCGAAGGCCATCTGACCGCCGAGATCATGGGCGCTGTTCATGCCGCGTCCTCCACGCGAGGAAGGCCGGTGCCGATCATCGAGTCGCGGGAGACGATGCTGGCGAGCTTTTCCTCGCTCCAGCCTTCGGTGCCGGCGGGCCGCATCGGGATGACGATGAAGCGGGTCTCGGCGGTGGAATCCCAGACGCGGACGCGCTGGTTCTCCGGCAGCGTCACGCCGAAATCGGCGATCGTGCCGCGCGGATCGATCACCGCCTTGGCGCGGTAGGGCGGGGATTTGTACCAGACCGGCGGCAGCCCGAGCACTGGCCAAGGGTAACAGGAGCAGAGCGTGCAGACGATCAGGTTGTGCTGCTCGGGCGTGTTGAAGCAGGCGACGATATGCTCGCCGCCGCGCCCGCCATAGCCGAGTTCGGCCGCGGCGGCCGTGCCGTCAGCCTTCAGGCGTTCGGCGAAGGCCGGATCGGTCCAGGCTTTCGCGACGATGCGGGCGCCGTCGCGCGGGCCGATCTTGGTCTCATAGGTGTCGATGATCGCGTCCAGCGCGGCCGGGTCGACATAGCCCTTCTGGACCATCAGCGTTTCCAGCGCCTTCACCCGCGCCTCGATCGCGGTGAAGTGGTTGTCATGGGTGTGGTCGTGATCGTGGTGGTGATGTCCGCTCATGGCGGCCTCCTCTCAGGCGATCCGGATGCGTGCGGCGCGCTCGTAGCGCACAGCGAAGGCGACGAGCGAACGGTCGGAGCCCTTCGGTCCAATCAGCGACAGGCCAAGCGGGGCGCCCTCGCGCTGCGCCACGGGGATCGTGACCTGCGGGAAGCCTGAGAGCCCTGCGAGGCAGAGCAGGCGCAGCGCCCGGTTGCGGAAATCCTCGAGCTCGGCTTCCTTCGCGGCGATCAGCGGGGCGACGTCCGGCATGGTCGGCAGGATCAGCACGCCGTCCTGGCCGAGCAGGCGGGCGAGCCGGGTGCGGAAGGTTTTCCGGGTGGCCTCGCCCTTGGCGTATTCGGCGTCGGTCACCGCCTTCGAGAAGGCGAAACGCTCCTTCACACCCGGGCCGAGCGGCGGGGCGAAGCGCTCGATCATCGGGCCGTCCGACAGCCAGGCTTCGCGGCCCTGGATCCAGCGGAAGGCCCAGTAAAGCGCATCGAGATCGCGGACGAGCTTGACCCCCTCGGGCTGGCCGAGGGTCGTAACCGTGCGCTGTACGACATTGCGCAGGATCGTCTCCGCCTCGGGCACGGCCTGGGCGAACATGTCGTCGGTCATCAGGAGGCGCGGCGCCTCGGGCAGTTCGGTCTTGTCCGGGCCGAACAGGACATTGGCGACGCGGGCGAAGATGTCGCCGTCGCGAGCGAACCAGCCGGGCGTGTCGAGGCTTTCCGCCAGCGGCCAGGCGCGCTTCAGCGAGAGCCGGCCATGGCTCGGCCGGATGCCGAAGAGGCCGCCATAGCTTGCCGGTGCGCGCACCGAGCCGCCGGTGTCCGAGCCCAGTGCGATATCGGCGAGGCGACCGGCCACCGCGGCCATCGAGCCGCAGGAGGAGCCGCCGGTGATGCGCTCGGGCGCGGCCGGATTGATCGGCGAGCCGAAATGCGCGTTCTGGCCGTTGAGCGAGAAGGCGAGCTCGTCGGTATGGGTCTTGCCGACGAAGCGCGCGCCGGCCTGAAGCAGCTCCTTCACGATCGGTGCGGTCTTGGTCTTGATGCCGGATTGCGCCAAGATCAGCGGCGAACCGGCCCCGGTCGGATAGCCCTTGATGTCGAAGAGGTCCTTCACCGCCAGCGTCAAACCGGCAAGCGGGCCGGCGACGGCGTGCTTCACCGGCGCGTCGGGGTAGGGGACGAAGCAGCGGAACGGATCGTCGAAAGTCATCTGGCGTCAGAGCCCCCTGGAATCGCCGTCGGAACGCGGGTCATGCACCGCCTCGACATGGCCCTTCGCGTGTTTCACCAGCATGCCGGCATGGCCGAAGCCCTCGGAATAGGCGAGGCCGCTTTCCTCGACCGGATGGCCGGCGGCATCGAGCCGCTCCAGCAGCGAGGGGTCGAAGCGGCTCTCGAACTTGAGGCTGGTCGAGCCCGCCCCCCAGGTCTTGCCGAACAGCCAGCGCGGCGCATCGACCGCCGTCGCGAGGTTCTGGCCGGCGCGGTAGCGCGTCAGGATCTGCGCCTGGAACTGCGGCTGGCCGTCGCCGCCCATCGAGCCATAGGGCAGGACGCGCCCGTCGTCGAAACGGGCAAGGGCCGGATTCAGCGTGTGGAAAGGCTTGCGGCCGGGCCTCAGCGGATTGGCCGCATTCTTGTCGAGCGAGAAGGAGACGCCGCGGTTCTGCCAGTGGATACCGGTGGCGGGGAGCGCGCAGCCCGAGCCGTATTCCCAATAGATCGACTGAATATAGGAGACGGCGAGACCCTTGCCGTCGATGGCGCCCATCCAGATCGTGTCGCCGTCGCCAGTGCGCAGCGGCAGCTTCGCCGCCCGCTTCATGTCCACGGCCGCCGCCTCGCGGATCAGGGCGGCGTCGGTCAGGAAATCGGCGGGCGGGTGGTCGAGTTCGGCCGGATCGGTGACATAGCGGTCGCGGATGGCGAAGGCGCGCTTCGTTGCCTCGATCAGCCCGTGATGGTGCTCGAACGAGTCGAGCCTGGCCTCGCCCAGCCGTTCGAAGATGCCGAGGATCAGCAGCGAGGCCAGCCCCTGCGTCGGCGGCGGCAGGTTGGCGACGGTCAGGCCGGGGAGCTTCAGAGTGAGCGGCGCGACGGATCGCGCGTGGTAGCGTTCGAGGTCCGTGCGTGTGACCGGTGCGCCGATGCGTTCGAGATCGGCGGCGATCTCGCGGCCGACATCGCCGCGGTAGAAATCGTCGAGCCCGGCATCGGCGAGCTGCTGCAGGGCAGCACTAAGCGCCTCCGGCTTGCGGCGGGCGCCGGGCCTGGGCGGAGCGCCGTCGATCCAGAAGCTGGAGACGAAGCCGGGCGCGGCCTTCAGCGCCTCCAGCTCGTTCGGCTTGTTGCCGAGCTCGGAATCCGAGACCGCATAGCCTTCGCGGCAATGGCCGATCGCGTCGAGCAGCAATTCGCCGAGCGGCATGCGCCCGCCGAGCGAGCGCGAGATATCGAGGGCCAACTGCCAGCCACCGACGGCACCGGCAACGGTCAGGGCCGCTTCCGGCCCACGCGAAGGCAGGACGTCATAGCCCTTGCTGCGATAGCGCTCGATCGTCGCGAGCGACCCGGCCGGGCCGCAGGCCTCGATGCCGTGCATCTTCCCGCCGGGCTCATGCACCAGCCAGAAGCCGTCGCCGCCGATGCCGTTCATGTGGGGGTAGACCACGGCGATCGTCGCGGCCATCGCGACCATGGCCTCGATGGCATTGCCGCCTTCGGCAAGGATGGCGCGGCCCGCCTCGGAGGCGAGGCGGTGAGGGGCCGCGACGGCGGCGGAGGCGAAGACGGGTGTATCGAGCATCAGGACTTTTCAAGCGCGGAGATCATGCCCATCTGCACGATGGGCGCGAATTTGTTGCATGGGGCGGCAAGCTCCGCTAGGTGCGTGGGGCGCATGGCCGCGCAAGGCGGCCCGCGCGTGAAGGAAGGACAGCATGGCCGGACGGCATATGAACTGGCGCAACCTGATCATGGTCTCCTCGTTCGGGATCCTGATCGCCGTCGAGCTTTTCGGCGTGGCGCTGGCGGCCGGCTGGGCACTGGCCGGCCTGTTCGAGCTCGGCACCATCTTCGAATACATCCTGATGGCGGTGTTCTCGGTCTTCGCCGGCTACGGGCTGATCAACCTGATGCGCCGCATGCTCAAGATCGAGCATCTGACCGAGGTCGATTGAGGCCTTCGGCCTCTCCCTTCAGTCGCAGATCTTCAACGTGACCGGGTCGGCATCCGCCGGGAGATAATCTCCCATCGTGCGGCAGCCCGACATCGTGCAGATGCGCCAATCGGCCGTCGCGCCGGAGCGGCGCATCACCACTTCCTTGAGCGGCGGCAGGGCCGGATGCCAGCGCCAGAAGCCGTCGACGAGCTTCGCGCCGTCGGGCGGGTCCATGCCGGCGCCGGAGCCTTCGATCCGCGCCTCGACGATTTCGAGCCCGGCGGGCGTTTCGCGCCAGACCTCTTCCCACAGTGTCTTCTGCACCGAATGGCGCCAACCCAGCGTGATCTCGCCCTGGCCGAGCGCCACCACGAGCGCGCCGGCCGCCAGGCACAGGCTCATGCCGGCGCCGCGGCGCCGCGCGCGCGCCACAGATGCTGGCCGATGACCAGTGCGGCCAGGGCAAAGCCGATCTCGTCGGTGACAGGCAGGGCCATGACGAGCGAGCCGGCGGCTGCCGCCGCCAGCGCGCGCTCCCAGACCGCCATGTCGCGCTTCATGAAACCGATCGTGGCCGTGCCCCAGAGGAAGATCGCCAGCAGTGCCTTGACGATGATGTAGGCAGCCGCGCTGGTATAGGCGAAGCCGCTCAGGCCCTGGACCGGCTGCAGCATCAGGGCGGGGTCGTAGACCGCCATGAAGGGGATCACGAAACCGGCCATCGCGATCTTCAAGGCCTGGAAGCCGATCTTGAAGCCGGATTCCTTGGCGATCGGCGCAGCCGCGAAGGCGGCCAGAGCCACTGGCGGCGTCAGGTCCGCCATGATGCCGAAATAGAAGACGAACATGTGGCTGACGATCAGCGGCACGCCGAGCTTCAGCAGGATCGGCGCCGCCAGCGAGGAGGTGATGATGTAGTTCGGGATGGTCGGGATGCCCATGCCGAGGATGAGGCTGACGATCATCGTGAGGATCAGCGCGAGGAACAGCGAATCCCGCCCGACGGCGACCACGGCATTGCCGAAGATCGTGCCGACGCCGGTAAGCGTCATCGTGCCGATGACGATGCCGACCACGGCACAGGCGACGCCGACCGGGATCGCCTGGCGCGCGCCGTCCGCGAGGGCTTCCCGGCAGGCTGCGACGGTCTCGGCGCCGCCCTTGCTGAACAGGTTCACGAGGATCAGCGCCGCCACCATCGCGACGATGACGAGGATGCCGTACCAGAAGAAGAGCCCGCAGAGCAGGCCGAGCCCGACCCAGAACAGGACGCGCACCGCGATCGGGCCGATGCCGAGCGCGAAGGAGCCGCCGAGGATCAGGACCACGGTGAGCGCGAGGCCGACCGAACCCGAGAAGAGCGGTGTGTAGCCCGCGAAGAGCAGGTAGACCAGCACCGCCAGTGGCAGGATCAGGAACCATTTCTCGGAAAGCGCCTTGCCGGCGCTCGGCAGGGCCGAGCGCGGCATGCCGACGAGCCCGCGCTTGCCGGCCTCGAGATGCACGGCCAGGAAGGCGGCGGTGTAGTAGAGCACGGCCGGCACGATCGCCGCCTGGACGACGGCGGCATAGGGCACGTCGATGGTCTCCGCCATGATGAAGGCGACGGCGCCCATCACCGGCGGCATGATCTGGCCGCCCATCGAGGCCGTCGCCTCGACGCCGCCGGCGAAGGCGGCGCGATAGCCGAAGCGCTTCATCAGCGGAATCGTGAACTGGCCGGTCGAGACGACATTGGCGACGCCGGAGCCCGAGATCGTGCCCATCAGCGCCGAGGAGAAGACCGCGACCTTGGCCGGGCCGCCGCGGGCGCTGCCGAACAGGCCCATCGCGACATCGGTGAAGAGCTGGATCATGCCGGCCCGCTCCAGGAAGGAGCCGAACAGGATGAACAGGAAGATGAAGGTGGCCGAGACGCCGGTCGGCGTCGCATAGATGCCCTCGGTGCCGAAGGACATGTGCTCGATCACCTGCTCCAGCGAATAGCCGCGATGGTTCATCGGCGAGGGCAGGTAGTTGCCGAAGAGGCAATAGGCCAGGAACAGGCCGGCGACGATCGGCAGCGCAGGGCCCATGAAGCGCCAGCAGATCAGGAAGAGGATGGCGATCGCCGCGATGCCGACGACGAGATCGGCCTGCGTGACCTCGCCGGCGCGCGCGACCAGGTCCTCGTAGAAGAACCAGTGATAGAGGCCGATGGCGAAGCCGGCGATGGCGAGCGTCCAGGCGAGGGCCGCACTGGCGCGCGATTGGCTCTTGTGCTGGGCCAGGAGCCCGCCCGCGACGAGGCAGAGCAGGCCGACATGGAGGGTGCGCAGGATCTGGTTGGGCACCGATCCGCCGAACCGCGCCAGCAATTCGACCACGACCGCCATCGGGATCCAGGCGAGCAGCATCTCCGCCCAGGGCTTGCCGCGCGCGGCCTGGACGACGATCGCGACCAGCCAGAGCGCGATCGTGGCGCGCAGCAGGTCGATGATGTCGATGCCGGCGAAGCGGTGATCGAGCGGGATGTTGAAGGCGGTGGCGATCTGGAAGAGCGAGAAGGCCACCGCGATCCAGAACAGCAGGCGCCCGGGCCAGCCCGGGCCGAAGCCGGGCGGCAGCCCATGCTCGGGATCGACGATCGGCTGCTGCGTCTCGACGGGCACGCCGCCGGTATCCGGTACGGCCAGGGGCTTATGCTTGTCTTCGCTCATGCGCTGGGTCCACCCGCCAGACAAAAAGGCGAGGCCCCGAGGCCTCGCCCGTGATCACGGCTCTCCGGACGGTTCAGGAACCGACCTTGAGGCCCTTTTCCTTGAAGTACTTGGCGGCGCCGGGATGCAGCGGGATGGGCATGCCTTCCAGCGCGCTTTCCAGCTTGATCGCCTTGCCGGCTGCATGGGCGGCGGCGAGGTCGCCGAGATTCTCGTACATCGCCTTGGTCATCTGGTAGACGAGGTCTTCCTTCACGCCCTCGTGGGTGACGAGGTAGTTCACCACGGCGGCGGTGTGAACGGGCGCGCTCTGGCCGGTATAGGTATTGGCCGGGATCGTCGCCTTGACGAAGGGGGAGCCGGCCTTGTCGACGGTCGCGGCCGGCACCTCGACGACGGTGATCTCGACGGAGGTCGCGAGGTCGCGCAGCGAGGCGACGCCGAGACCGGCCGATTGCAGGGTCGCGTCGAGCTGGCGGTTCTTCATCAATTCGACCGATTCGGCGAAGGGCAGGTACTCGATCTTGCCGAGATCCTTGTAGGACATCCCGGCGGCGGCGAGGATCGCGCGGGCGTTCAGCTCGGTGCCGGATTTCGGCGCGCCGACCGAGAGGCGCTTGCCCTTGAGATCGGCCAGCGTCTTGATGCCGCTATCCTTCGAGGCGACGATCTGGACATAGTTCGGATAGATCGCGGTGACGCCGCGCAGCTTCTTCAGCGGTGCCTTGAAGCCGGCTTCCTCTTCGCCCTTCCAGGCGGCGGCGAGCGAATCGCCGAGGGTGAAAGCGATCTCGCCCTTGCCCTGCTGCAGCAGGACGAGATTTTCGACCGATGCCTTCGTCGCCTGAACAGTCGGCCGGGTGCCCGGAATCTTCTCGCCGTAGATTTTCGAAAGGGCAACGCCCATCGGATAATACACGCCGGAGGTGCCACCGGTCAGAACGTTGACGAATTCCTCGGCGCGGGCGGCCGCAGGTGCTACGGCGATGAGGGCGGCGGCGGCAAGGCCGGCGAGGCGGCGGCTGCGGAACAGTGCTTTCATGACGTCTCCCTGAGGGTCGCTCCGGCTCATGCGGCCGGTTGATCGGGTTTTTTAGAGCACGCTGAACCCGAAAGGGAAAGCATTCGACGAAAGGGGGCCCTTCGCCTTTAGCCGAAAGAACGGACTGGTTTCGCCATGATTGGCTGCATATCTCCGGTTTCGCACGATAGCCGCCACAGGCCGGCAGACCGGGCATCCGAGCAACGAGCGATCAGGAACGACATGCACGACCGTGCCGAGCAGGGTAGCAGCCAGGGGCTCCGCCTCGACCGACGAACTCTTCTCGCAGGTGCGGGTGCGACGGCGACGCTCGCCGCGCTCGGCTTCGCGCCGGACGCGTTGGCGCAGCAAGGGCTCAAGCTCGGCGACAGCGGGGATTTCACCTTCGAGGCGCTGAAGGCGAAGGCGAAGGAGATGGCGGCCAAGCCCTACTCGGCGCCGCCGAGCCCACGGCCCGAGGTCATGCAGCGGATCGACTACGATGCCCACGGCAAGATCCGGTTCAAGCCGGAAGCCGCGCTCTGGGCGGATGGGCCTTCGCCCTGGCCAGTGACCTTCTTCCACCTCGGTCGCTTCTTCCAGAAGCCGGTCAGGATGCATGTCGTCGAGGCCGGCAAGGCGCGCGAGATCGTCTACGATCCCAGCTATTTTGAGATGCCCGCCAATTCTCCGGCACGCGACCTGCCGGCCGGAGCGGGTTTCGCCGGCTTCCGCCTGCAGGAGAGCCGCAGCGGCCATCCCGGCCGCGATGGCGGGGCGCTCGACTGGAAGACCAATGACTGGGTCGCCTTCCTCGGCGCCTCCTATTTTCGCGCCATCGGCGAACTCTACCAGTATGGCCTGTCGGCGCGCGGTGTCGCGATCGATCCGGCTGTCTCCGGCAAGCTGGAGGAGTTCCCGGACTTCACCCATATCTGGCTGGAGACGCCGCAGGCAGGCGCCGAGCATGTCGTGGTCTACGCGCTGCTCTCGGGGCCGAGCGTGGCTGGCGCCTATCGCTTCCGCATGCATCGTGGCAAGGGCGTGACCATGGAGATCGAGACCGCGCTGCATCTGCGCAAGGACGTCTCGCGGCTCGGCATCACGCCGCTGACCTCGATGTTCTGGTATTCCGAGACCGCCAAGCAGACGGCGATCGACTGGCGCCCCGAGGTGCATGATTCCGACGGGCTCGCGCTCTGGACCGGACCGGGCGAGCGCGCCTGGCGCCCCCTCAACAATCCGCCGCACACCATGGCCTCGGCCTTCGTCGACAATGATCCGCGCGGCTTCGGATTGATGCAGCGCGACCGCGAGGCCGGGCATTACCTTGACGGGGTGCATTACGAGCGCCGCCCGAGCCTCTGGGTCGAGACCGATGGGCAGTGGGGCAAGGGCTCCGTCCAGCTTGTCGAGATCCCCACCGACGACGAGATCCACGACAACATCGTCGCGATGTGGGTGCCCGAAGGTCCCGCGAAGGCCGGAAACGCCTATAATTTCCGCTACAAGCTGCACTGGCTTGCCGATGAACCTTTCCCGACGCAACTCGGCCGGGTCGTCGCCACGCGACTGGGCAATGGCGGCCAGCCGGGAACGACGCGGCCGCGGGGCGTGCGGAAGTTCATGGTCGAGTTTCTGGGACCGGCTCTGGAAGCGATCCCCTTCGGCGTGAAGCCCGAGGTGGTGCTGTCGACCTCGCGCGGCAGCTTCTCCTATGTCTTGACGGAAGCGGTGCCGGACGATGTACCCGGCCATTGGCGCGCCCAGTTCGACCTCACCGTGGGCGGCGTCGAGCCGGTCGAGATGCGCTGCTACCTCAAGGCGGGCGATACCGTGCTGACCGAGACCTGGCTTTATCAGTACCTGCCATTCTGAGCGGGGACGGCTAGCGGAATCGTCTTGCTCCGGCACGAGCGTAACATTATATCGTTTCTCATGGCTCACGCGCACGCCCATCATACGCATCGCGCCGCCTCGGAAGCTCCGGGGTGGTCGCTGTTGCGTCTGTCTGCGGGCACGCGCGTGGGATTGGCCGCTGCCGTCGTCGCGCTGCTCTGGCTGGCGACTTTGGCCGTGATCCTGTGAGGTTGCGTTGATGTCCGCCATCCGCCTGACCGACCTGACGCTGGGCTATGACCGCCATCCGGCGGTGCATCACCTCTCCGGCGAAATCGCGGCGGGGAGCCTGACCGCCATCGTCGGGCCGAACGGCGCCGGCAAGTCGACCCTGCTCAAGGGCATTGCCGGCGCGCTCGCCCCGCTCTCCGGTGGCGTTGCGCTCGCCAAGGGCAAGCGGCTCGCTTATCTCCCGCAATCGGCTGATCTTGACCGCTCGTTCCCGATCCATGTCTACGATCTCGTCGCCATGGGCTTGTGGAATCGGGCCGGCATCTTCGGTCGGATCGGCGCGGGCGCCGCCCACAAGATCGAGCACGCCATCGCGGCCGTTGGGCTAACCGGTTTCGAGCGCCGGCCGATCGGTACGCTCTCCGGCGGGCAGATGCAGCGGGCCTTGTTCGCACGACTCCTGCTGCAAGATGCCGACGTGATCCTGCTCGACGAGCCTTTCACCGCAATCGATGCGCGCACGACGGCCGACCTGCTCGAACTCGTCCGGCGCTGGCATGGCGAGAGCCGGACCGTCGTCGCGGTACTGCACGATATCGAGACGGTGCGGCAGGCCTTCCCGCAGACATTGCTGCTGGCGCGCGAAGCCGTGGCCTGGGGCGAGACCGCGACCGTGCTGACGCCCGAGAACCTGCTGAAGGCGCGGCGCATGGTCGAGGCCTTCGACAGCCACGCCGCTCCCTGCCAGCGCGACGCCGCCTGATCCGCCCAGCCAGGCCAAGCCGATGCTCTACGACCTTCTCATCGGCCCCTTCGCCGAATTCGACTTCATGCGCCGCGCCCTCGTCGGCGTGGTGGCGTTGTCTGTCTCAGGTGCGCCGATCGGCGTCTTCCTGATGCTCAGGCGCATGAGCCTGACCGGCGACGCCATGGCGCATGCGATCCTGCCCGGCGCGGCGCTGGGTTATCTCGTCGCTGGCTTCTCCCTGCCGGCGATGACGATCGGCGGGCTAGCGGCCGGCTTCGCCGTGGCGCTGGCGGCTGGTGCCGTGGCGCGCGCGACGGTGCTGAAGGAGGATGCTTCGCTTGCTGCCTTCTACCTGATCTCGCTGGCGCTTGGGGTCACCATCGTCTCGCTCAGGGGCTCGGCGATCGACCTGCTGCATGTGCTCTTCGGTAATGTTCTGGCGCTCGACGATCAGGTCCTGATCCTGCTCGCGGGCGTCGCGACGGTATCGTTGCTATCGCTGGCGGCGCTTTATCGGCCATTGGTGCTGGAATGCGTCGATCCCGGCTTCCTGCGCTCGGTCAGCCGCTCCGGTGGGTTCGTTCACCTGACTTTCCTGGCGCTCGTCGTGCTCAACCTCGTGGCCGGGTTCCATGCGCTGGGGACCTTGCTGGCTGTGGGCATGATGATGCTGCCGGCTGCCGCCGCGCGTTTCTGGACGGCGGATATCACGCGGCTCCTTCTGCTCGCGGCCGGTTTCGGCATGGTCTCGGGCTATACCGGGCTCGTCCTGTCCTATGCGGCGGGGTCGAGCCTGCCGGCGGGTCCGTCGATTATCCTTGCTGCGGGAGCGATCTATATCGGCTCGCTCCTGTTCGGCTCGCAGGACGGGCTTGCGCGTCGCCTCTTGCCTCGCGCCCATCTCCAACGATAGAAACGTTATATCGTTTCATTTCTTGGAGTCGTTCATGCCCAATCGTCGCGCCCTCGTCGCCGGCCTTGCTTTCGGGCTCGCCATGGCTGCCGCGCCGCTCGGTGCCTTCGCTCAGGAGAAGCTGCCGGTGGTGGCGAGCTTCTCGATCCTTGGCGATTTCGCCCGGCAGATCGGCGGGGACCGCATCAGCGTGACCACGCTGGTCGGCCCTGACGGCGACGCGCATGTCTATTCCCCGACGCCGGCCGATGCGAAGGCGATGGCCGCGGCCAAGCTCGTGCTCGTCAACGGGCTGCACTTCGAGGGCTGGCTACCGCGTCTCGTGAAATCCTCGGGCACCAAGGCCACCATGGCCACGGCAACAAAGGGCATCACGGCCCTGGAAGCCGATGACGACCATGACGACAAGGGCAAGGGCGGCCACACGCATGCCCATGGTCATGACGATCCGCATGCCTGGCAAAGCGTCGCCAATGCGAAGATCTATGTTGCGAATATCAGGGATGCGCTGAGCGCGACCGATCCGGCGGGCAAGGCAAGCTACGAGGCCAATGCCGCGGCCTATCTGGCCGAACTCGACAAGCTCGAAGGCGAGGTGAAGGCGGCGGTCGCACGCATTCCGGCGCAGCGGCGCAAGGCAATCACCACCCATGACGCCTTCGGCTATTTCGTGAAGGCCTATGGCATCGATTTCGTGGCGCCACAGGGCGTCTCGACCGAGGCCGAGGCTTCCGCCAGGGACGTCGCTCGCATCATCCGGCAGGTGAAAGCGCAGAAGATTCCGGCCGTCTTCCTCGAAAACGTCACCAATCCCCGCCTTGTCGAGCAGATCGCGCGCGAGAGCGGCGCCAAGGTCGGCGGCCGGCTCTATTCGGATGCGCTCTCGGCCGAGACTGGCCCGGCGGGGACTTACATCCGGATGATGAAGCACAATATAAGCGAGATCGAAAAGGCGCTGACCGCCGGCCCGGCCTGACCGGGCGGTGTCCTCCTCGCGTCGCAGTCATTCAGGTCAAGCCATGTCCGAGAAAATCCCCGTCACGGTGCTCACCGGCTATCTGGGCGCCGGCAAGACCACGCTCCTCAACCGCATCCTGACCGAGGACCACGGCAAGAAATTCGCCGTGATCGTCAACGAGTTCGGCGAGGCTGGCATCGATGGCGACCTCATCGTCGGGGCCGACGAGGAAATCTTCGAGATGAACAACGGCTGCATCTGCTGCACCGTGCGCGGCGACCTGATCCGCATTCTCGACGGCTTGATGAAGCGCAAGGGCAAGTTCGATGCGATCATCGTCGAGACCACCGGCCTCGCCGACCCCGCGCCGGTCGCCCAGACCTTCTTCGTCGACCAGGATGTCGGCGATGCCACCCGTCTCGACGCGGTCGTGACCGTGACCGACGCCAAGTGGCTGAAGGACCGGCTGAAGGATGCGCCGGAAGCCAAGAACCAGATCGCCTTCGCCGATGTCATCGTGCTCAACAAGACCGATCTCGTGACCGTGGAGGAGCTCGCCGATGTCGAGGCCGCGATCCGCGCGATCAACCCCTATGCCAAGCTGCACAAGGCCGAGCGCGCCAATGTCGATATCGCGGCCCTGCTCGACCGCAACGCCTTCGATCTCGATCGCATCCTCGATATCGAGCCGGATTTCCTCGAGGCCGGGCACCATCATCACCATGCCGAGGACGTGCGCTCGATCTCGCTGACCGTGCCGGGCGATGTCGACCCCGAGAAGTTCATGCCGTGGATCAACGACCTCACCCAGATCCAGGGGCCGAACATCCTGCGCTCCAAGGGCATTCTGGCCTTCAAGAACGAGCCGCGCCGCTTCGTCTTCCAGGGCGTGCACATGATCCTCGACGGCGACCTGCAGCGCGACTGGAAGGATGGCGAGACGCGCGAGAGCCGCCTCGTCTTCATCGGGCGCGATCTCAACGAGAACGAATTGCGCAAGGGGTTTGAAGCCTGCGCGGCCTGAGTTAAAGCCGCGTCATGACGACGATGACCCCACCCGTCTCGCTGCGCGAGCATGTCACCCCGATCGCTGCGGAGACGCATGTCGTCGCGGTCCATTGGCTGAAGCAGGGGCTCGCGCTCGCGCTGGCCGACGGGCGCGTGCTGCGCTGGCGCGACGGTGCTGTCGTGGACAGCGTTGAGGCGCATGCCGGCGGCATTCTCTGCGCGACCGGCGATGGCGAGCGCCTGATCACCGGCGGCGATGACGGACGGGTCGTCGCGACGCGGTTCGACGGAGAGCCTGAAGAGCTCGCGAAGGACCAGAAGCGCCGCTGGATCGACGCGATCACGCTGTCTCCATCAGGCAATCTCGCCTGGAACACCGGCAAGTCCGTGCAGGCCCGCGACGAGAAGGGCCGCATCCGCACGCTGGAAGCGGCGAGCACGCCGCAGGGCCTCGTCTTCGCGCCGAAGGGCTATCGCCTCGCCATTGCCCAGATGAACGGCGTCTCGCTCTGGTATCCGAACACCGAGGCGAAGCCGGAATTCCTGGAGTGGAAGGGCTCGCATATCGACGTCGCCTGGTCGCCGGACGGCCGCTTTGTCGTCTCCTCGATGCAGGAGAACGCGCTGCATGGCTGGAAGCTCGGCGACAAGCCCGGCCATATGCGGATGACCGGCTATCCCGCCAAGCCCCGCTCGCTGTCCTGGTCGCATGATGGCTTATGGCTCGCCTCCAGCGGTGCCGACGGCGCGATCGTCTGGCCGTTCCAGGGCGACGGCCCACAGGGCAAGGCGCCGCGCGAATGCGGCGTGCGCCATGCCCGCGTCACCCGCGTCGCCTTCCATCCGGGCGCGCTGGTGCTGGCGATCGGCTACGATGACGGCTGCATCCTGATGGTCCGGCTGACTGACGGCTCCGAACTGCTGGTGCGGCCGGCCCTGCGCGGTAGCGGCATCAGCGCCTTCGCCTGGGACAAGGCCGGCAAGCGGCTCGCCTTCGGCGCCGAAGACGGTGCGGCCGGCGTGCTCGCGCTGCCGGGCTGAGCGCCATGCGCTTCGGCCTCTTCGGCAAGCCTGAGGCCCGCAAGGGCGGCGATGCGAAGGCCGAAGCCAAGGCCACGGCCGAACGGCTTAAGGCGCAGGTCCGGGAATTGCTCGGCCTACCCGAGTCGGCCGCGATCGCCGTCAACGAGATCATCTGTGCCGATCCCGCCTGTCCGGGCAACGAGACGGTGATTCTAGTGATGAAGCCGGGCGAGAAGACCCGCGCCTACAAATTGCAGATGGCGATGGCCGAGGTGTCAGCGGAAGCGCTTGCCGAAGCCCTGCGGTCTTAGGGCCTGAAGCCGTTCGGCAGGACCGAGCTAAGGGAGCATGGCGCTGTCCTCCCGATCAATGAGCTGGATGACCGCTTGCCGCCAGCGCCGGTTTCGCTAAAGCTCCACGCGATGTCTCTGCTCTCGCTCTATGCCCGCGTCCTCGGCGAACTTGGCCCGGAAAGGCGGCTGGGCGTCATCCTGGCGCTGGCCAATATCGTGCTGGCGGCGGTCGCCTTCGCCGAGCCGATGCTGTTCGGCGCGCTGATCGACCGGTTGACCACGATTCAGGCCTCGGGCGGAGCACTGACCTGGGCCAGCATCAACCTGCTGATCGTCGCCTGGGTCGGCTTCGGCCTGACCAATATCGCGCTGGGCGTCTTCGTCGCGCTGCATGCCGACCGGCTCGCCCATCGTGCGCGCCTGATGGTGATGGCCCGCTATTTCGAGCATGCGCTGTCGCTGCCGCTCGCCTATCACAGCCAGACCCATTCCGGCCGCGTGCTCAAGATCATGCTCGACGGCACCAACGCGATGTGGGGCCTGTGGCTGTCCTTCTTCCGCGAGCATTGCGCCTCGGCCGTCGCGCTGTTCGTGCTCCTGCCCTTCACGATCTGGAAGAACTGGCAGCTCGGGCTGCTGCTGGTTGCGCTGGTGGTGCTGTTCGGATCGCTGACAGCCTATGTGCTGCGCAAGACCGACCGCCTGCAGAGCAATGTCGAGACCTATCACTCCAATCTCGCCGAGCGGGCCTCGGACGCGCTCGGCAACGTGCCGGTGATCCAGAGCTTCACCCGCATCGAGGCCGAGGTGCGCGGCCTGCGCACGACCATCGCCAATGTGCTGGCGGCGCAATTGCCTGTGCTGTCCTGGTGGGCTGTCGCCAATGTCGCGACGCGGGCCTCGGCGACCCTGACCGTGCTGTTGATCTTCATCGTCGGCACCTGGCTCCTGATGCACGGCCAGACCACGGTCGGCGAGATCGTCACCTTCATGGGCTTCGCCACGATGCTGGTCGGGCGTCTCGAGCAGATCGTCGGCTTCGTGAACTTCATTTTCATGCAGGCGCCGAAGATGCGGGAGTTCTTCGAGGTGCTCGACACGCTGCCGAGCGTGCGCGACCTGCCAAACGCCAAGGACCCCGGCCGGCTGGAAGGCGCGGTCGCCTTCGAGGACGTCTCCTTCTCCTATGACGGCAAGCGCGCCGCCGTGCGCGACGTCTCCTTCACGGTGAAGCCCGGCGAGACCATCGCCGTCGTTGGCTCGACCGGCTCGGGCAAGTCGACGACGCTCGGCCTGCTGCATCGTGCCTTCGATCCGCAATCGGGCCGGATCACCGTCGATGGCATGGATATCCGCGAGATCTCGCTGCTCTCGCTCCGGCGCAATATCGGCGTGGTCTTCCAGGAGCCGATGCTGTTCGCCCGCTCGATCCGCGAGAACCTGCTGGTCGGCAAGCCGGACGCGACCGATGCCGAGATGATGCAGGCGCTGGAACGCGCGCAGGCCGCCGAGGTGATGGCGCGGCAGGCCGACGGGCTCGACACGCTGGTCGGCGAGCGCGGCCGCACGCTCTCCGGCGGCGAGCGCCAGCGCTTCTCCATTGCCCGCGCGCTGCTCAAGAACCCGCCGGTCCTGATCCTCGACGAGGCGACCTCCGCGCTCGACGCCGCGACCGAGGTCAAGCTGCAGAAGGCGCTGGAAGAGGTGATGAAGGGCCGCACCACCTTCGTCATCGCGCACCGGCTCGCGACGATCCGCAATGCCGACCGCATCCTCGTCTTCGAGCAGGGGCAGGTCGAGGAAATGGGCACCTTCGACGAGCTCGTCGCCAAGGGCGGGCGCTTCGCGGCGCTGGCGCGGGCGCAGTACCTCGTCAGCGACAAGCCGGCGACGCCGGCCGACGACACGCCGAGCCCGCTCGCGCAGAAGATCGTTCCGGGCTGAGGAACGACGTTTTCGGGCCGTTTCCGGGATTGGAGGCGCGATCAGGCGTTGCGCCGCTGTCGCCTTTCCCGCTTATTGGGCAGGAGCCTTCCCCGCCCGCGATCCCGAGTGACGACGAACGATGATGATCCTCCGCCTTGCCTGTGCCTGGGCCTCGGTTGCCGCCTTCCTGCTGTTTGGCGACACCTTGCTCGGCCAGCTCGGCGCGCCATTGCCGTCGCTCCTCGTCTTCCTCTGGCTGCTCGGTGTCATCATCTGGTCGTCCTTCGGCGTGGTGCATGAGGCTGAGGACCTGGCCGAGAGGCTGGGGGAGCCCTATGGCACGCTGATCCTGACGCTCTCGATCGTCATCATCGAGGTGGCGCTGGTCGGTGCCGTCATGCTCGGCGCCAAGGGGGCGCCGACGCTCGGCCGTGACACGATGTTCGCCGTGCTGATGATCGTGCTGAACGGCGTCGTCGGCATCGGCCTGCTGATCGGGGGCCTGAGACATTTCCAGCAGCGCTACAACCTCAAGGGTGCGTCGTCCTATCTCGCCGTGATCATCCCGCTGACGGTGATCCCGCTCTTCCTGCCGAATTTCACGACATCGACGCCGGACGGCACGCTGACCCCTTTCCAGGCGGTCGCCTTCTCGATCTTCACGGTGGCGCTCTACGGGGCTTTCCTCGCGCTGCAGACCGGCCGGCACAGCATGTTCTTCCGCGAGCCGGATGAAGACGGCAAGCCGGTCGTTGCCGTGGATGCGGATGGCGAGCCGGTTTCGCCTTCGTCGGTGCGGGAGGTGCTGCCGCATGTGGGGCTGCTGCTCGCCAATATCCTGCCGATCGTCATTCTGTCGAAGGGCCTTGCGGCCGTGCTGGATTTCGGCATCGCCAAGCTCGGCGCGCCGGCCGCGCTCGGCGGCATCCTGATCGCAATGGTCGTCTTCACACCGGAATGCATCGCGGCGCTGCGGGCGATCACGTCGAACCAGCTCCAGCGCGCCGTCAATCTCTGCCTGGGCGCGGCGGCCTCGACGCTGGGCATGACGGTGCCGGCGGTACTGCTGATCGGCGTCTTCACCGGCCAGCCGGTCGTGCTCGGCCTGTCGGCGACCAACATGGTCATTGCCGCGATGACGCTGCTGCTCTCGACCCTGACCTTCACCGGCACGCGCACGACGATGCTGGAGGGTGCGGTGCATCTCGCCGTGTTCTTCGTCTTCCTCGTGCTGGTCTTCAGCCCGTAATCGCAGCGCGATTACCCCTGTGGTAATCGACCCCATTCGCTTCACACGTCATGGTCCTCCGCACGAACGGCCTTCCGGCCGCGATTTGCAGGAGAGAACCATGACCGCCTATGCCATCGCCCATCTGCAGGATGTCCGGCTCGGCCCGGAAATCGTCGACTACATCGCCCGCATCGACGCGACGCTTGAACCTCATGGCGGCCGCTTCCTGATCCATGGGAAGACGCCGGAGATCGTCGAGGGACCGTGGCCGGGCGATCTCGTGCTCATCGCCTTTCCGGACATGGAGCGGGCCCGCGCCTGGTACGATTCACCGGAGTACCGTGCGATCCTGCCGCTCAGGACCGAAAATTCGCGGGGCACGGCAATGCTGGTCCACGGCGTGGAGCCGGGCTACCGCGCGACCGATTTCCTGGCGAAGGCCGGACTGGCCTGACCGGATCAATCCTTCGAGGCGAGTTCCGCCTCGATGAAGGCGCGGACTTCGTCGGCCGCGACGCCCGGCGCGATGAAGCTCTTGCCGATGCCGCGAGCGAGGATGAAGGTCAGCACGCCGCGCTTGACCTTCTTGTCCTGCGCCATGGCGTTGACGATCTCCTCGGCGCTGCCGGCGCCACCCGGCACCTGCCGCAAGCGGCTGGGCAGGCCGACATGGTCGAGATGGCGCGATACGCGGATGGCGTCCTGCCCCGAGCACAGGCCAAGGCGCTGCGAGAAGCGGAAGGCCAGCGCGAGGCCGATCGCGACGGCCTCGCCATGGACGAGGCGGGCGGAATCGTAACTCGTCAGCCTCTCCAGCGCATGGGCGAAGGTATGGCCGAGATTGAGGAGCGCACGATCACCCTCCTCGCGTTCGTCGCGGGCGACGAACGCGGCCTTGGCGCGACAGGAGACGGCGACGGCATGGTCGCGCTCGGGCCCGCCGGCGATGACACGGCTCCAGTTCGCCTCGCACCAGTCGAAGAAATCGGGATCGTCGATCAGCCCATATTTCACGACTTCAGCATAGCCGGCCTTGAACTCGCGCTCGCTCAGCGTGTCCAGCAGCGCTGTGTCGGCGATGACCAGCGCGGGCTGGTGGAAGGCGCCGATCAGGTTCTTGCCGTGCGGCGAGTTGATGCCGGTCTTGCCGCCGACCGAGGAATCGACCTGGGCCAGCAAGGTCGTCGGCACCTGCACGAAGCGCACGCCGCGCCGGAGCACTGCCGCCGCGAAACCGGTGAGGTCGCCGACGACGCCGCCCCCGAAGGCAATGACGAGGTCGTTGCGCTCGATCTTGGCCGCCAGCAGCGCATCGCAGAGGGCGACGAACTGGGCATAGGATTTCGAGGCCTCGCCCGGCGGGATGGTGATGCGGGTGACCGAAATGCCTTCCTGCTGCAGGCAGGTCTCGAAAGCGGCGCCATGCAGGGCGGCCACGCTCTCGTCGGTGACGAGCGCCGCCTTGGCGCCCGGCGCGAAGGCGGCGATCAGAGCCGCGGCCTCGCAAAGCTGGTGGCGGCCGATATGGATGTCGTAGCCGCGGCCCTCGAGCGCGACGGGGACGACGATACGGGCGCCGGTCTTTTCGGGCGTGGTGGCGTTCATGATGCTGTCGCTCCGGCTGCCAGCCGCAGATAATCGCTCAATGCGGCGATGGTTTCGCCGACCACGACTTCGTGAGGCTCGTCGCTCGACAGGATGGTTATGTCGGCCAGCGCATAGACCGGCTCGCGCTCGGCCAGCATCCGGCGCAAGGTCGCCTCGGGATCGGCGGTCTGCAGCAGCGGCCGGTTCGAGCGCTTGCGGACACGGCGCATCAGGACGTCGGGTTCGGCCTTGAGCCAAACCGCGATGCCGAGTTCCTTCACGCGCTCGCGCGTCTCGGGGTTCATGAAGGCGCCGCCACCGGTCGCCAGCACCAGCGGGGCGCGGGTCGTCAGGACGCGGGCGATGACGCGGCGCTCGCCCTCGCGGAACTCGGCCTCGCCGCGCTGCGCGAAGATCTCGGGGATTGTCATATGCGCGGCTGTCTCGATCTCGGTGTCGGCATCGACGAAGGGCAGGCCGAGGCGCCCGGCCAGCCGGCGGCCGACCGAGCTCTTGCCGGAGCCCATCATGCCGACAAGCACGATCGCGCGTTGGCCCAGGGCGGCGCGGAGATCGGTCATATCGGGCGTGGCAACGGAAGCGGCGGCGGTCATGGTGATTTTCGATCCTCGGCACGGCTGTAGCACCGGCTGACAGCCGCGTCATGCCCTTGTCATGCCTCGGCGCGCGCTTTGCACGGGGCTGTGGCCGACCCGCCCTTGCGCGGGCGGGCTGCGATCGGGGATAGTCAAGCTCGGTGCCGGGATCGCGCGCACCTCAAGCGATTGCGAGAGTCCGCCCGACGTGCCGACGCTGTTCCGTTTCCTGGCTTTCATAGGGATCATCGCCGGGCTGATCTTCGGGGGCATGATCGCGCTCGTCACCTTCGTCCAGCCGGTCCAGCGCGAGATGATCGAGATCGTTCCCCCTTCAAAATTGCAGCCGAAATGAGCCGGCTGGGGCGCCAGCGGCTCAACGCCTTCCTCGACATGCTGGCAGCCGAGCGCGGCGCGGCGCGCAACACGCTCGACGCCTACGAGCGCGACATCGCGGATTATCTCGAATTCCTCGCCGGCAAGGCGCCGGGCGATGCGACGGCGGAGGATATCCGTGGCTGGCTCGCCGATCTCGCGGGGCGCGGGCTCAAGGCTTCCTCGGCGGCGCGAAGGCTTTCGGCCGTGCGCCAGTTCCACCGCTTTCTTTACACGGAGGGGCTGGCGGGTACCGACCCCTCTGCCGCGATCTCAGGGCCAAGGCTCGGCCGGCCTCTCCCGAAGGTGGTGACGGTCGGGGATGTCGACCGGCTTCTGGAGACGGCGCGGGCAGCTTGCGAGCAGGAGGGGATATCGAAGTCTGTCCGGCTCAAGGCCATGCGTATGCGCTGCCTCGTCGAGATGCTCTACGCCACAGGCCTGCGTGTGTCCGAGCTGATCGCGCTGCCTTTGTCCGCTGCGACGACGCGCGAGCGCTTCCTGATCGTGCGCGGCAAGGGCGACAAGGAGCGCCTCGTGCCGCTGAACGATGCCGCAAGGCAGGCGGCGCGCGACTGGCTGGAGGCGTTGAAGGAAGCCGGGGCGGCGGATGGCCGCTGGCTGTTTCCGTCGGAGGGCAAGAGCGGGCATCTGACCCGGCAGGTCTTCGCCAGGGATCTCAAGTCACTGGCCGGAGCGGCAGGACTCTCGGCTGCGAGTTTAAGCCCGCATGTGCTCCGCCATGCCTTCGCCAGCCATCTGCTGCAGAACGGTGCCGATCTCCGGGTCGTGCAGGAGCTTCTGGGCCATTCCGATATCGCGACGACGCAGATTTACACGCATGTCCTCGACGAGCGCCTGAAGAGCATGGTGCGTGATCTCCACCCGTTGTCGGATGGCGAGTGAGGGGAATGTCATCCCGCACGCGCTGCGGCACGTAGTGCTCCTGCGCAGATGCGGGATCGTCCGCAGAAAGAGGCTCCCTGTCGTCACGCGGTCCCGTGTCTGCGTAGCAGCGTTCCACGCTGCAGCGCGCACGGGATGACGCGCTGAAATTAGGCCTCCGAGCAGCGAATCTGCTGGACACGCTTGGGCATTTCGCCGACGGCGGGGATGAACTGGCCGGTCGCGTTGTCGAGGATCATCAGCACGCCGGTGGCGACGGCGAAATAGGCGCCGTGCAGGTGCAGGCGGCCCTTGCTCTCGAGAATCTGCACGCAGGGGAAGGTGCGCAGGTTGGCGAGCGACTGCTGGATCGAGGCCAACTCCAGCCGCTGGAGATAGTCCTCGAAGTTTTCGTTGCGGCCCCGTCCGCCGGTGCGCTCGGCGGCCGGGCCGATCAGCGTGATCCATTTGCCGATGAAGTCGCCGGGCGAGAGTGCCTGCTGGCTGTCGTCGGCGAAGGCACGGATGCCGCCGCAGCGGCCATGGCCGAGCACAACGATATGCTGCACCTTGAGCGCCTGAATGGCGTATTCGAGCGCCGCCGAGGTGCCGTGAAGCTGGTCGTCCGGCTGGAAGGGCGGCACGAGATTGGCAATGTTGCGCGCGACGAACATCTCGCCGGGCTTCGCGTCGAAGATGACCTCAGGTGAAACGCGCGAGTCGCAGCAGCCGATCAGCATGATCTGCGGCGTCTGGCCGTGCTCGCCGAGCTCTTCGTAACGGCTCTGCTCTCGGATGAAACGATCGTCGAGGAAGGCGCGGTAGCCTTCCGTCAGGCGCTGCGGGAATGGCTCAGCAGGCTTGTCCATGGCCTCTCTGGAACAGGAAACCGGCGGCTTCGTCAAGTCGATGTTGCGGTGCGGTATCGCGCAGCCTGTCTGCCGGCCTTCGCCCGGGCGCCTTTTGAAGGGCGGGAAAAGCGGTCGCGCACCCGCGCAGGGGGAAGGGGCCGCATGCGTCGTTGGGTCATGGACATCTCGGACTCCTCGCCTAGTCTGCGAGGATTGCCCCGCGCGGCATGGCGCTTGCGTGGGGCCGAGCGCACCGGAGTGACCTGCCTTGACCGAACCCTGCGACCTCAGCGCCGTTGCCGCGCGTGCCCTCATCGGCGCCAAGAAGCTCTCCGCCCGCGAACTGCTCGACAGCTGCATCCGCCGCATGGATGCGATCGACCCAGCCGTGAACGCGATGGTCGCGCGCGACGACGACAAGGCGCGAAAGGATGCGCTGGCGGCCGACGAGGCGACCGCGCGCGGCGATGCGCTGGGCGCGCTGCACGGCCTGCCGATCGGCATCAAGGATCTTGAGAATACGGCCGGCCTGCGCACCACCTATGGCAGCGCGCTCTATCGCGATTTCGTGCCGAAGGAGGACCAGCTGATCGTCTCCTCCGTGCGCAAGGCCGGGGCGATCATCGCCGGCAAGACCAACACGCCTGAATGGGGCGCGGGCGCCAATACCCGCAACGCCGTCTATGGCGCGACCGGAAACCCGTTCGACCCTTCGAAGAGCGCGGCCGGATCGTCGGGCGGCTCGGGCGTCGTGCTGGCGACGAACATGGTGCCGCTCGCGACCGGCTCCGACACTGGCGGCTCGCTGCGCAACCCGGCCGCCTTCAACGGCATCGTCGGCTTCCGTCCGACGCCCGGCCTCGTGCCGAGCGAGAAGCGCCAGCTCGGCTGGTCTCCGCTGCCGGTGCTCGGACCGATGGCGCGCAACCTGCCGGACCTCTGCCTGCTGCTCTCGACCATGGTCTCCGATGCCGGCTCGGACCCGCTCGCGACGACGGTCCATGGCAGGACCGTGCGGCGGCCGGAGGATTTCGCCCGTCCCGACGCGATCGATCTCGCCTCGCTCAAGGTGGCGCTGACGCCTGATTTCGGCTTCGCGCCGACCGAGCGCCTGATCCGCGATACGTTCTTCGACAAGACCAAGGCCTTCAGCCATCTCTTCCACGCGGCCGAGGAGACGACGCCGGATTGCGAAGGCACGGACGAGGTCTTCGAAATCCTGCGCGCGAGCAACTTCCTCGCCGCGCATCTCGACAAGGTCCGCGACACGCCGGACATGGTCGGGCCGAACGTGCGTGCCAATGTCGAGGAGGGGCTGGGCTATTCCGCGCTCGACGTCACCCGCGCGATGAAGCAGCAGACGGTGATCTACCAGAACTGGCAGCGCTTCTTCGGGGATTACGACGTCATCCTGTCGCCGGCGGTGACGCTGAGCCCGCGGCCCTGGACCGAGCTCTTCCCCTCCGAGATCGACGGCAAGCCGACCCGGACCTATTTCCACTGGCTGGCGGCCGCCTATGCCGTCACCATTGTCGGCCATCCCGCGATTTCGCTGCCCGTCGGGCTCGACCGTAACGGCATGCCCTTCGGCCTGCAGATCGTCGGGCCGCGTGGCGGCGACGCCAAGGTGCTCGCCGTGGCGGCGGCGCTGGAAGCGGCGCTCGCGGGCGATCCGCTGACGGCGCGCCCGGTGCCGGACCTCGCCAAACTCGCCAAGGCCCGGCCGCTCAGCGAGAGCCCGAACTTCATGGGCTTCGCCTGAGCCCGAATTCGCGTTTCAAATCAATGATAATGGGGAGACTAAGCATGAAGCGCCGTGATTTTCTGATGGGGACGGCCGCGCTTGGCCTGGCCGGCCCGACTTTGCTGCGGCTGGCTTCGGCGCAAGCCAGCCCGACGCTGATGAAGTTCGTGCCGCAGGCCAACCTGTCCTCGCTGGACCCGGTCTGGACCACCGCGACCGTGACCAACAACCACGGCTACTATGTCTTCGACATGCTCTACGGGGCAGACGAAAACCTGAAGCCGCAGCCGCAGATGGCGGAGGGGCACGAGGTCTCGGCCGACGGCAAGACCTGGCGCATCAAGCTGCGCGAGGGCCTGAGCTTCCATGACGGCACGCCGGTCATGGCGATCGATTGCGCCGCGAGCCTCAAGCGCTGGACACAGCGCGACCCTTACGGCCAGCTGCTCGGGCGGGCGGTCGAGGAATGGGGTGCGCCGGACGATCGCACGGTCGAGATCAAGCTCAAGCGTCCCTTCCCGATGATGCTGGACTGCCTGGCGAAATCCGACCAGCCGCCGGTCATCATGCCGGAGCGCCTGGCCAAGACCGACGCGAATACGCAGGTCACCGAGATGGTCGGCTCGGGCCCCTACAAGTTCGTGGCGTCGGGCTATGTCTCCGGCAGCAAGGTCGTCTACGAGAAATTCGAGGGCTACAAGCCGCGCGCCGAACCGCCCAGCCGCAATGCCGGCGGCAAGGTCGCGCATTTCCAGCGAATCGAGTGGAACGTCCTGCCCGATCCGGCGACGGCAGCGGCAGCGCTGACGCGCGGCGAGGTCGACTGGTGGGAGCGTCCACTCACCGACCTGCAACCGATGCTGGCCAGCAACAAGGACATCAAGCAGGAGGTCATCGACAAGGCCGGGCGCGGCGCGATCATCCGTCTCAATCACCTGCAGGCACCCTTCAACAACCCGAAGGTGCGTGCGGCCGTGCGCATGGCGGTGAAGCAGGAAGACTATATGCGCGCCGCTCAGGGCGACGACACCACGCTCTGGCAGACCTGCCGCAGCCTGTGGTGGCGCGGCACGCCCTATTACGATGGCGAGCAGGAAGACCTGATGCCGCAGAGCCTGGAGAAGGCGAAGGCGGCCCTCAAGGCATCCGGCTACAATGGCGAGAAGGTCGTCATCATCAACCCAACCGACTTTCCGGATATCGGCCCGCTCGGCGAGGTGACCTTCGAGCTGCTCAAGCAGCTCGGCATGAATGTCGAGATGGCGGCGAGCGACTGGGGCACCGTCGTGCAGCGCCGCGGCAGCCGTGAATCGACCGAGAAGGGCGGCTGGAGCATCTTCCACACCACGGGATCGGCGACGAGCTGGGGCAATCCGGCCATGTCGACGTTGGTGCGCGGGCAGGGCGACAAGGGTTGGTTCGGCTGGTGGAAGAGCGACGCGGCCGAGGCCCTGGCCGAGGAATGGCTCTACGCCCCCGACGAGGCCGCCCAGCGCAAGAGCGCCAAGGCGCTGGCCCGGCTGGCGCTTGAAGAGGTCGCGACCATCCCGCTCGGCCAGTTCGTCAGCCGCACCGCCTATCGCAAGGACCTGACCGGGATGCTCGCCGGCTCGGCGCCCTATCCGTGGGGCCTCAAGCGCGGTTGAGCGCAGAACGATACGGAAAAGGGCGGCCGCATTGGCCGCCCTTTTTTGTTTCAACGCGTCGCGGCCACGGCTGCCGACCAGGGCGACGCGGCGTCGCTCGACCCCTCCGCGCCGTTCCTGTCGACGCGGACGAAGTTCGGGCAGGCGAAGTTGATCGGCAGCACGCTGTGCTCGACGATCGCTGTCGGTCCCGCCGCTTCCAGTGCTGCCAGCGTCTTGGCCGGCAGGCGCAGGTCGGCGCTGGCCGAATCCGGGCCGGAGACGTCGATGCGCGGCTGATGCGCCGTCGCTTCGGTGTCCATGCCGAAATCGAGCTGCCAGGCCAGGGTCTGGTAGATGCTGGCGAGGATGCGGCGCCCGCCGGAGGATCCCATCGCCTGGCGCGGCCAGCCGCCATCCTTCGGCGTGACCACGACCGGGCACATGTTGCAGAGCGGGCGGGCGCCGGGCGCGATCGCATTGGCGCTGCCGGGACGCGGATCGAACCACATCATGCCGTTGTTCATCAGCACGCCGGTCGAGGGCAGCACGACGCGGCTGCCCATCGAGGAGAGCAGCGTCGTGGTGACGGTGACGAGATTGCCCTCGCCATCGACCACGGTGAGATGGGTGGTGCAGGTGTCGCCCGGCTCCTTCGCCGTGACGGCGGCGCCAAGGCCGTCGAGCCTCTCCTTGTAGGCTTCGCGCATTACGCGCGAGAGCTGCGCGAACCACGCGGCCGAGGGGCCTGCGCCGTCGAGCGGGGCATCGGCCATGCCGGCGACGACGCGTTCCAGCGTCGGCGCGGCGGTGAGACCGCCGGCGGTGTGGATAAGGTGGCTGCCGCGCCAGTCGATGGTCGGAGCGTCGCGGAGTTCGGCATTGCAGTTGGCGAGGTCCTGGGCATCGACCACGCCGCCAGCCGCCGCGATATCCGCCACGAGCCGGTTCGCGACGTCGCCGCGATAGAAATCGTCGAGCCCGGCCTGCGCCAGCCGCTCGATCGTGTCGCCGAGGTTGCCGAGCTTCATGAAGCCCGGGATGCCCTGATAGGGCGGCACCGGCGGCAGGCCGCCGGGCAGGTAGATGCGCGCGCTTTCCGCATAGAGGCGCAGGACCGAGGCCGAGGAGGCGATCTTCAGCGTCGTGTACCAGTCGGCCGGGAGGCCGCGCTTCGCGAGCGCGATGGCCGGCGCGAGGATGTCGGCGAGCGGCAGCCTCGAGCCGAAGGCTTCCTTGAGCTTCTTGTAGCCTGCGACCGATGAGGGCGTGACGAAGGAGAGTGGGCCGTGGATGTTGCGGTCGTCCACCACCTCGGGCCAGGTGAAGAGGTCCTTCTTCATCTCGCCGGTCAGGGGATAGTCGGCCGGGTCGGCGCGTCGCGGCGCGACGGGCCCGAAATCGACGACCTGCGCCCGGCTTTCTCCGGCCTTGAGCACCACTGCAAAGCCAATGCCGCCGAGCCCGCTGTTCCAGGGCTCGACCGCGGCCAGCGCGAAGCAGGCGGCGACGGCGGCGTCGGCGGCATTGCCGCCCTGTTCGAGGATCGCGGTGCCGGCTTCCGCCGCCTCACGGCTCTGCGAGACGACGATACCGTGCTTCCCGCGCGCGGCAGGTTTGGTCAGAGCCCAGTTCTGGCTGCGATAGGGAAGGGCGGCAGCGGCCATGCGGAAACCTCTAGGCGTTGGCGAGGCGGCCATACTGCATGCCGTCCGCCACGGCGTCGAATGCGTCGTGGCGGTGCGCGGGCCGCGCCCCGTGCAGGGCGCGGGGTGCCTAGAACACGTTCGGGTAAATGTAGCGAACGATCACGCTCTGGATGAAATAGATGATCAGCAGCAGGATGATCGGCGAGATATCGAGGCCGCCGAGATTGGGCAGGCGCTCGCGAATCGGCCGCAGCACGGGCTCGGTGACGCGATAGAGCGCATCCCAGACGGTGGAGACGAACTGGTTGCGCGTGTTGATGACGTTGAAGGCGATCAGCCAGCTCAGCACTGCCGAGGCAATCAAAATCCATACATAGATCTGCAGCGCGAGCAGAACCACGTCGAGAACGGCACGCATCGATCTTCCTTTTGCGCCTGTCCGGAAAGGTGACGCGGAATATCCCTCGCACTTGCCAAAAACAGATGGCGGAAGTGATTGACATCCACGCGACGCACAGCCTAGAAGGCCAGCGCCTTGGGGCTGTAGCTCAGATGGGAGAGCGCTGCAATCGCACTGCAGAGGTCAGGGGTTCGAATCCCCTCAGCTCCACCAAGGCTTTTCGCTAAGTGGTTGATTTTAGTCACGCTTTGCGAGGCCTTGGTGGAAATACCCCAAAAATTACCCCAACATAAGCCGTGGTTTGATCTGGATCGATTTGGATTCCGCGCCAATCTCCGGAGCATTTGGGGCACCCGCGCAGATGCCATCGAGCTTGTTGATCCAGAATTCTCACGCCTGAGGATACTTCGGTTGATACCTCTCGTCGGGAGCGAGCCAATCCGACAGAAATGCAAGAGGGTCTTGCTCCCCTAGCATCGCTCTCGCCAAAGCCAAGCGTGTCTGAATATGGGCCCGGCGTTCATCGTCGACCTGCTCCATCCGCTTCTCAGCCTCCTGAAAAAAGCGCTCGACGGCCGTTGCGGCCGCCCACTTTTGCATAATTTCAGCGAGCTGCTCTTTGCTCTCCGCCAACGCTCGCTCGACGGACCTGCGGTCCTCTTGGCGGAGGTATCGCTCATGCGCCTCGGCCCACTCCTTCCGCCGCTGGGCTGCAGCCTTTTCTTCTGCGATAATGAGAGCTTGGAGTTCCGTCTCGGAGTTCTCCAACCGTGAGACCATCGAGTCCACAAGCGATTTGAGGTCAGCCGATTGCGTATCCTGCCAGCTTGCTGACCATTCGATGTTGGCGAGCGGACAGTATGCGACGAACCGAAACCGGCCGCAGGGCAGGTCTTGCTCCGTCGTCCAGGAGTTAGTGAGCTGCCAAGGCCGAGCGGACCGAACCAACTTGCTATCTTCACGCACGTAAGCGCCGTCGAGATACCGCATCGTCACGCGCTCGGTCATCTCGGTCAGCGCCAAGCCGACTGGGATGGAGCCAACGTAGGTGACAGTGGGACGGCGCGGTGACCAGATGCTGCCAGTCTGATAACGCCCATACTTGCGGTCTTTGCGCGGGACTTCCTGCTCATCCACGTGTCTGCGTCGCATCTCCTGGTCGACAGGAGCAAACATGACGCGATGGCCCCTTTGGTCGAGTGCGTTGTAAATCTGATTTGCGATGTCGAGCGCGGCAGAAAGGTGGTCGGCCGAAGCCACGATATCGGGGAGCAGATATTTGTATGGCCGTAGAAACTCGTTCTTCTCGTCGGTCCGCGACTTCCGGTAGGACTCGTCGACGCCTATCAGCAAGGGATGGCGCGTAGGCCTGTGAGGGCGGTCGGTCGCTTTCCGCTCCATACGACGGTACACGCGCTTCGGCGGAGGAACTGGGAGGGGTGCGCCTCTAGCCCAACGAACTTGGTCTCCGGGCAATGCAGCGGGCAGGTCAGGCCGGGGCTCTTCCTTCCCCACGGCCTTTTTTTGCCAGTATCCAGCCGGTGGTCTGGGCACATTTAGGGCCTGACAGACACGCGCGAGGAGATAGTGGTTCACGCCGAGCTCTTCGGCCAGATGGCTGATCGGCGTGGTCCAGACGCGCTCATACAGGTCTTCCCGGGCCATTCCAGCAGCGCTTGATGGTTTGTCCTCTGGGCCCATGTAGCACTCGTGGAAGCTCATCACGGAGCTCTTAATTTTGGCGAAGAACGGGCTGAAGTGAAGCCCGACTAGGGGAGGGCTTCACGCCGTCCAGCTGGCTGGTCCGCGGCAGTGCCGGAGGCACTCGCTTTCTCTAACGCGCCTTCGGCGAGCGGCGTTCTCCATCGGAGATTGCCCGAGCCCCCAACTCCCGTGTCATGGGTTCATGCTGCTGAGGACGCGCCGCGCCTGACTTCTTGCGCGGCCGTGAATATAATGCGAACACCGGTGAGTGAAACGCGCTCATAACATCATACCCCTCCGGTCGTATCCGCAGTACGATATCCAGTGCGCGGATAACATCGACTTCATGCGATCCTTGAAAAAGGAGAGCATTAATCTCATCGTTACCTCGCCGCCGTATAATATCGGCAAAGAGTATGAACGAAAAACGTCACTCGATGTGTACGTAGAACAGCAAGCGGCTACTATCGCTGAAGCGGTTCGCCTTTTACATCCGAACGGATCCTTATGCTGGCAGGTTGGGAATCACGTCGATGACGGTGAGATTTTTCCGCTCGATGTCATTCTCTACGGTCTGTTTAAGCAGCATGGCTTAAAGTTACGTAATCGGATCATTTGGACGTTCGGTCATGGTTTGCATTGCCAACGTCGTTTCTCCGGTCGCCATGAGACGATACTTTGGTTTACTAAATCTGACGATTACGTATTCAATCTAGACCCAGTGAGAGTTCCTTCCAAATATCCCAACAAAAAGCACTTTAAGGGACCGAACCGGGGCGAACTTTCTGGTAATCCGCTGGGAAAGAACCCAGAGGACGTCTGGGATATCCCGAACGTTAAGGCAAACCACGTCGAAAAAACGAGCCACCCTTGTCAGTTTCCCGTTGCTCTGGTGGAGCGGCTTGTGCTGGCGCTTACGCATCCCGGACAGAATGTGCTGGACCCCTATTTGGGGGTTGGGTCTTCGGCCCTCGCAGCCCTGAAGCATGGGCGCGTTGCGCATGGCTGTGATATCACTGAAGAATATATTGAGATTGCACTCAAGCGCATCGAGAGTTTCTACGCTGGCACGCTGAAAACGAGGCCCATGAACAAGCCAGTTTATGATCCTAATGAGGATAGCTGATGAAGCTTCAGTTTATCTACGATCATCATCATGGCCAAGCTGCGTGGGAACAACGCGGCTTATATGAATGGGTGACGGATGTATTTGAGGCTCCCAGCATAAAACTTCAGCCCGGCTGCACGAATGCCATCCGCGACCACATATCCAACGAGTTCACGGCGGAAGGTTGGGCGCTTAACGTCAAGATCGACCAGGAGCTGCGAAACACCGTCACCGCAATCAAGGATGATTTGGCTTTCCAAGTGCAGACTGGAAACATGAGCCGGGCACCTTACGATCTGCTTAAGCTCGAGTATCTCAGCCAGTCGAGGAAGATTAAGGCCGCTGCGTTTGCGCTTCCGACAAAATTCGCTGCGTCAAAGATCGGTAGCAATATTGCCAATTTCGAGCGCGTGGCGAAGGAATTGTCCGTCTTCGCACAAGTCATCCACGTGCCAATCTTACTGATCGCTTTTGAGTGACGGAACGGCTGGATGACTTACAAGATACAAATCGTTGCGCCTGTAAACCGCGCCGCAATCATCGCTAGTAAGGTCGTAGCAACAACCGAAAAGCGAGAGTTTTTTGGATTTCGTAATCGGCGGCATGAGCTCCATCTGATTCAGGTCCCAATCGGGCTTCCCGTTTATAGGATGGAGAACTACCGGACGTTCACGGACCAGCGTGACTATATTGCTGCTGAGAGCAAGGCCTCTGACTATTTTGCTTCAGGACAAGAATCTGAAGAGGTTCAACAAGCGCAGCATCAGTTGCTACATCGCTTGGCGCTGAAAGGAAAATCTGACTCAATTGTACCGGTGTCAGACGTCCTTGAGGTAGAAGGACAACGACAGCCGCTACTAGTTACAGCTAGTGGCGTGGTCGTTAATGGTAACCGTCGACTTGCTGCATTGCGTGAGCTCTATGGGCAGGGCAGCAAATTCTCGCATTTTAGCCACATCGATGTTCTGGTACTGCCGGCTGATGCAACAGCCGAAGAGATAGTGGACATTGAAGCTAATCTTCAGGCTGTTCCGGAAACTAAACTAGATTATGATTGGATTGGCGAGGCTCAATTAATCAATCGACTGGTTAATCTTGGTCGAACACCTAAGGAAGTTGGAGACCAGCTTCGCAGAAAAGAAAAAGATATTAAATACGCCATTCAAACGCTGGCTGAAGCCGATCTGTACTTGAAAGAAGCGCCCGGCACGGAAGGTAATTACAGCGAGATTCGCGAAGATGCCGAGCAGCTCTTCGGTGATTTACCAAAGTTGCTTGAGGGTAAATCTGAACAAATGAAGGAAGCTAGCCGCGTTATCGCGTGGACACTTTATCAGAATAAGGCGCGCCTTGACGGTCGCCTTTACGATTACAACGCCGCGATTGGCAACCTCGCCGATGCCGTGCTTGACCGCATAGCGGATGAGCTGGGTATTGCGACGGAGACGCCTATGGACGGCAACTCAGATGAAGCGTCGGATGAGTTCGCCATCGACATTGGTGACGAGCCGCAGGTCACTAGCTTTGCGGGCGTGTTAGCCGCGCTAAAGGGGTCGGACAACGAGGCCGCCGTAGAGGCCTTGATCGAAGCCGCTCAAGCGGAGATACAGATTGACAAAGGCCAGAGGTCTGGGAAAGCAGCTCTTAAGAGCGTTCAGCAGGCCCATGCTAAGTTAGCCTCGGTCGATATTTCGAAAGCAGACAAATCCACTCTCCCCAAAATCACCAAGCAGCTGGATGCAATCAAGTTGCTAGTTGATGCTTTGGAGAAAAAAATCGCGAAGCAGAAGCCGTAGGGCGCGATATCAATGACGGTCGAAATCGGCATTGACTACGACCCTACACGGGTCCGCGGCATACTCTCAAGATCGGGAGACAGTGAGAGCTCGCCTATATGGGAACGGATCAAGGCTCGGTTTGCTTCCTATGGTGACGTGATTCTCCTCCACGATACCGTTGATCTCCCTTGGCCAGAAGTACTTGGTGTTATCCGCGAGTTTGGCAGCGCTTCGACTCAGAAGGGGTTGGGCTTCAGGTTTGCGCCGTCTGACCGCGCGCGGGCGAAGGTAGCGACATTCGTTTCCGAAACCAAGAAAGCAAGGCAGTCGAAGGATGCGCTAGTTCTAGAGATTGACGAAGACGCAATCCAGCCTCGTTTAGATGCGCTTGGATATACCCGCAAGTTGAAGCCATTCCAGCTTCGAGATCTGTCGCGGCTGCTTTCTCTGCCTCACGGTGCGAACTTCTCTGTTCCCGGCGCAGGGAAGACATCCGTCACGCTCGCTTTGAGCCTACTCGCTGCTCGCCCAGATGATCATCTGTTCGTAGTGGCGCCGAAGGCCGCTTTTCCGGCTTGGCGCGGAGTCGTCGCGGAGTGCGTTGAAGGTGAAGCACCTGCGTGGGTCCGAGAAAATTTCACGGTGCTGGCGGGCACCGAGTATCAAAATGATATCGCTCTGCGCAGCGGGGCGCGGCGATTTCTTATGTCCTATGACCTCCTCGTCCGGCAGCAAGCACTTATCGCTGCTTACTTCTCACGCCAGTCGGTTCACCTGGTCTTGGACGAATCGCATCGTATGAAGGCAGGGTTGGCGTCCCAGCGGGGCGCATTTTTGATTAACGTTGCCTCATCGCCTTCTCGTCGCGACATCCTCTCGGGCACGCCAATGCCGCAGGATGCCAGCGATATTGCGTCACAGCTCGGCTTCCTATGGCCGGGGCAAGGTTATGATCTGCAAATCCAGCGGGGCGTTTCACCTCGGCAGGTTTTAGGCCAATTATACGTTCGGACAACCAAAGATGAGCTGGGACTAACCCCAGCGATCCGGCATTTTTACGATGTATCGATGGCTGACGGTCAGCTGGCACTCTATGGGGTCGTGAAGAACGAAATACTTCGTCAGATCACGAGGGCGATGTCTAATTCTACACCGGATTTTCTGTCAGCCCGCAAATCGGTGATGCGGCTACTGCAACTATCGACGAATCCAACGCTCGCTCTCCAGGCAATGACTCGCGACATGAGCGACATCTCGTCCGGGATCGCTGATCAAGTTGTCGAGGAGGGCGCATCCCTAAAGATGCGTGAGGTTTGCGCCCACGCGCGTGCCTTAGCCAAAGAGGGCAAGAAATCGGTTATCTGGACGATCTTCACCCAGTCGATCCTTGATCTTGAACGTATTCTAGCAGATTTGAATCCGGTTTCACTTTATGGCGCCATTCCGAGTGGTGAAACAAGCGACCTTTTATCGCGCGAGGGTCGATTGACGAAGTTCCACACCGATCCGAACTGCAAGGTACTCATCGCGAACCCGGCCGCAGCAGGAGAAGGTATCAGTCTTCATACAGTCTGCCACGATGCCATTTATCTCGACCGAAGTTACGTTTCCACACATTACCTTCAATCAATAGACCGCATTCATCGCCTTGGACTTGAGCCGGGCGTCGATACTAATATCCATATTTATAGAACAAAGGCGCCCGCAGGCTTAGGTAGTGTTGATTTGTCTGTAAGCCGCAGATTGGCTCACAAAATCCATGGACTTGAACATCTTCTAGACGATCTTGACCTTCGTCAGCTCGCTTTGGATGAAGACAATGCCGATGATCCTGTCGATTATGACGTTGATATGCAGGATTTGGTTGACCTCGTTGAGGAGCTTGAAGGGCGGCAGCCCATCGAACCTCAAGAAGAGGTTTAATCGTGGAGTTTGATCGCCTCTTCACGATCTCTGCGTTTGAAGGGCTGCGCCTTCTTCGGATTGTGATTTCAACTGTCCCTGGCGTTACAATCGACGCGTGCCCTGACGCGCTGATTGCCCACTCGCCGCAGGCGACGAATTATGATCTTGGCGCAGCGATGGTGCTCCATTCGCTTGTTGCCTCGGATGCAACGCACCAGAATGTCTTATTTTACCGCGAGTGCATTTTGGCTGTACTTCTATTGAAGATGCCTGCGTTCGCTAAGTTGATGACCCTTGGCCGCGGCAGATTTATCAAGCGGATTAAGGGCGACGACTACCGGGATATTAGGAGCGTGTTTCGCGAAGCAAAGTTATTGGAGGACCCGCCATCAAGCGATGATATTTCCTGGTGGGATACCATTCAGGGAAGGGTTCGGCTAAATTTCGACCAGGAACGCCTTGCGCGTGCGCGGCAGGCAGAAGCGCTTTCCCTGGCATCAGAACGAGCCGAGCTTGTGAGGCTGGGCATCGAAAGGCTCCCTGTGTGGATGGCGATTGACGATAACACGGTCGGCTATGATGTTCTCTCATATCGCCCGACCCCGACAGGGGAAAGTAACCTTCTGATCGAGGTCAAGTCGACGATTGCCTCGCCGTTGCGCTTCTATATCACGCGGAACGAGTGGGAGAATGCTGATCAGGTCGGTGAAGCATACATCTTTCACGTCTGGGATATGGAGAAGAATCCCGCGGTTTTGCATGTGCGCACGGTTGAGCAAATTCGTCCGCATATTCCTCTCGATAACGCCAAGGGGAAGTGGAAGACTGCGGAAATTCCTATTGGCGCGTAGCTTCGCGCACGCCGGTATATTGGTCCGCCGCGGAATGAGCCCGATTCGTGCAGTTCACCAATTTTGGTTCGATAATGTTCGATAGGTTATATCTCAACGGATCCCGGAAACCGGCCTGAAAGGCTGTCTGCTAGGGTTGACTCTCATCAACCGACAGCGCTATCAGCGGACGGTATCACGGCGGACATTTCCGGAGCACATGCAGACCGTCCTTTACGCCCGAGTCTCCACCGTCGATCAGACAATTGAGCATCAGCAGAAGCAGGCGGAGGCGGCTGGTTTCAAATTCGACCGAGTGCTTTCGGATCACGGTGTTTCCGGAGTGAAGACGTGCCTGCACGAGCGTCCCGAGGGAAAGCGCCTGTTCGACATTCTCCGGTCAGGGGACATCCTGGTGGTTCGGTGGGTTGATCGCCTTGGTCGAAACTATGACGACGTGCGACAGGCCATTGAGGAGTTTATGCGCCGGGGAGTGGTGATCCGCACGATCATCAACAACATGACCTTCGATGGATCGACGAGCGATCCGATGCAGAAGGCTGTGCGTGACGCTCTCATCGGATTCATGGCTGCTGCCGCCCAATCTCATGCCGAAGTGACGAAGGCTGCGCAGATTGCCGGGATCGCTCATGCGAAGAGCCTGCCGGACGGAAAGCGGTACAAGGGTAGAAAGCCGAGTTACACTGAAAGCCAGCTGGACCAGGTGATGAACCTCGCCGATCAGAAGGCGGGCGTTAGCTCTATCGCGAAAGTTACCGGATTGAGCCGCCAAGCCGTCTACCGGATCGTTGATGATCCCACGGCAGCGCGAGCCTCATTGATTGAATGGGGGTCGGCTCGAAGCTAGCTTACGGTAGCGTCTTAGCGCGGTAGATTGATCTCAACACGATTCGGCGCCTCAAGCATCTGCTACGTATCGCTACTTGGCCGGCGACGAGCTTAAACGTGTCGAGAGGGCAACCAGATGAGAGATTTGTTGTTGCCGAGCATCTTAGTGTGAGATCGCCTGCAATGTTGGCCCCGTTGGGGGCGGTTATCGCTTTGAAGGTT